>CAWFID010000042.1:0-248225 GCA_963815765.1 uncultured Bacillaceae bacterium | reverse complement strand
GGTAAAGCTCTATCCTTTTATTAATAATTATCATCTGGGTAATATAGAAAAGGCTGAAATATACATATACAGTTTATATATGTATATTTCAGCCTTTAATTGAATTTTTATTAATATGTTTCTAATTTTTGGTGGCACCAACCTGTTGGTATCTGTTATGTTGATGAGGAGATAATCCAAGAATATATATTCCTATTTCCATTTCCTGTATATTTATGTAATTATGTTTTTGTAACATTATTGTTTTATTCTTGAGTAAACTTTCATCAAAAGATAGTATATTGTTTAGGATACAATTAGGAAGGAAGACAACATGGATAAGCGTATTTACTTTTTAATGATCATATCCTTTGTAATAGGGATGGTTGAACTGATCATTAGCGGCATCTTAGATATAATTGCAGAGGATTTAAATGTAAGCATCGGGAAAGCTGGTTTGCTGATAACTGTTTTTGCTTTCACTTTTGCAGTTGCATCACCCATTTTACTTGTCATGACGGCTAAAATAGAAAGAAAAATGCTGACATTAGTTTGCTTATACATATTTTTAATGGGTTGTATCGTAACAGTATTTGCACCTACTTTTTCTATTTTGTTTATTGGAAGAATTATTTTAGCGATAAGCGGAGCGCTATTAATCATATTGTGTTTAGTTATGGCTCCTAGCTTAGTAGGAGAACAGTATAAAGGTAGGGCCATTGGGATTGTCTCTGTGGGAGTGAGTGCTTCATTAGTTTTAGGGGTACCGATTGGGCTCTTAATAGGAAATAGTTATGGCTGGAGAGCACCATTCGTACTGATAACTGTATTGACGGCATTATCCATTATTGGCGTTCATGTATTAATGGGACGTATAGAACCAAAAACTCCAATTCCGTTGAGGCAACAGCTTTCAGCATTTAAAAATCACAAAATCATATTAGGGCTGACAACGACATTCCTGTATATGACAGGTCATTCAATTATGTATGCGTATTTTAAGCCTTATTTAGAAGCAACCACTGATTTTAATGCTAATTGGATTAGTGTCATCTATTTCATTTTTGGTTTTGCTGCTGTATGCGGCGGAGGGATTGGCGGTTTAATGGCAGATTTATGGGGCTCAAGTAAAACAATGGTTATGGCTTTAGTAGTTTTCAGTGCCTTATTCTTTGTATTTCCATATACAACAGATTTCTCTCCAGCATTTTTTATCATCATTATCGTATGGGGGATTCTCAGTTGGGCGATTTCACCGGCAATGCAATCTTATTTGATTGAAATAGCGCCTGAATCATCGGAAATTCAGCAAAGCTTGAATAATTCTGCTCTTCATTTAGGTGTTGCTGTCGGTTCTGCTATTGGAGCCGGAATAGTAGATACACTTACAGTCGAAGTAATTCCATTTGTAGGCGGAATATTCATCATCTTATCATTCATTACTGTAGTCATTTCTGTTAGCGGTAAGAAAAAGACTTCCTATAAAACAAAGAGCGCAATATGAGTTATTTCAAGTTGCGCTCTTTTCATGTATATTTCATTATTTAAGGATCTCCATGCTGTTTAAGAATGCTAGCTTTTCTAGTGGAAAGCTAAATGAAGGGGGTTCGTTATGAATATACTTTTAAAAGAATTAAAGCCTCATTGAACATACATTTTGAGTGTAGCACGAATGATGCCGTTTATATCTGACTAACTTCATTTTATAAATGGCATTTTAAAAAATAATTTCATTTACCTTTCGTTCAATTAAAGATACAGATAATTCATTGTTTACTGAATCCTCTGACTCCATACAATTCACAGCTGTAGTATATGCAAATTTAAGTATTTCTTCCCAATTCATTTGATTCATTAGCCCCCAAACAACAGCAGCTGTCAGTGCAGCACTCGCCCCATTTGTATTAGCGCTCCTATCTATTACTTTATCGATCTCTATTGATCTTTCTCCATTTTTGAAAAAAAGTAGTCCCTTGTCTGAAGAAAATACAATAATATTCTTAACTCCTTTTTCTAAAAGAATGTTCATCCCTTTTTCTATCGTTGTTTCACCATCTATAAATATTTCAGCTATTTGTTTTAATTCTTTAGGTGTAATGATTAATGTGTTGATATTGTTAATCCCTTTTACCAATTTATAATTTTTGTTTAATGAAACAGTCTTTACGATAATGGGGATTTTACAATTATCATATAACCATTCAATTGTTTCCTTAGGAATATTTGTATCAATAACACAGTATTTTGAGTTGTTGATTAGTCCTATTTTTTTGTTTAAAAATTCTGGAGTAATTTCATTATATATATCCATATTATCTATACCTATTTTTCTGTGACCATTTGGTTCCACTACATATAGATAAGTCGAAGTATGATCGCCATCTACTTTTTTACAATGTTGTATATCTATGCCTTTTTCTTTAGAATCTGTAATGAATTTTTCTCCATTTACGTCATTTCCGAAAACGGAAATTAAATAATTAGAGACTTCTAACTTTGTTAAATTTAATGCGATATTTCTACCTGCTCCACCTAATGTGAAAATTATTTTTCCTGGATTGGAGTTATTATCAATTAATTTTTCATTAGAAATTCCTAGTATATCCATATTAATTCCACCAATGACCGAAACAAAATCTGGCTCCCCTAAGACATAGCCCCTCCCACTGATATAGCCCTTTTTTGTCAGGTTATGGACATGTGATGCAGCACTAGCACGTGTTATGTTTAATATCTCAGCTAATTCATTTTGTGATATAAGTGGGTTTTCCTTAATTAAGTTTAATATTTCACTTTCGCGTGCTGTTATCATATTATCTCCCTCGATTCTCACTTTAGTGTTTATTTTAGTATATTTCAGAAATATTATTAGATCAATAAATAAACATTTGTTTATTTTTTAAATAATTGTTGACTAGTTATTATTTTCTTTGTATGATGTAAGCGTAGTCAATCAAACAATTGTTTAGGTTATAAATAAGTGTTGATGTATTATCATTTTATTTGTATGATGTATACGCATTCAACCAAACAATTGTTTATATTATAAATAAGTGTTGACCCATTATTCTCCTTGAATTATGCAACGCTTACAATTAATGGGGGGTGGCAAAGTGGAAAAAGAAAAATATGTAGTCGTTGTTGGCGGCTTAAATATGGATATTGCAGGTATTTCTGGTGATGACTATAGAGAACGAGATTCAAATATAGGTTCTATTGAATTAAGTGAGGGAGGCGTTGGGCAAAATATAGCCCAAAACCTAGTAAAACTAGAAGTCCCAACCTATTTAATCACTGCGTACGGTGATGATCATTTTGGAAAGATTTTGAGAGAAGAATGTCAAAAAAAATCAATTAGCTTAGAATATGCTCAGGAAATACCTGGTGAAAGAAGTTCCACGTATCTATATGTCACCAATAATGATGGGGATATGGTTGCAGGAATCAACGATATGGGAATTATCAATCATGTAACACCAGAGTTTCTGAGTGAACGTATAGACTTTATAAATAATGCTTCTATTTGTGTTATTGACGGCAATATTCCAAAAGAGTCCATTGAATGGCTAGGAAATAATTGTAAAGCTCCTATTTTTGTTGATCCAGTTTCAGTGGCAAAAGTCAATCGATTTGAAAATGCGTTAAATGAAATTGATACATTTAAACCTAATGAACTTGAAGCCGAATATTTAACCGGTATCAAAATTACAGATGAAAACTCTGCTAAAGAGGCAGCTAGTATTTTACTTAGCAAAGGTGTTAAAAATGTTTGTTTGTCACTTGGTTCCAAAGGAATCCTATGTGCTAATCAAAACGAAATGGTTTTAGTTCCTATTTTAAAAACAAATGTCGTTAGTTGTAATGGCGCAGGTGATTGTAGTATGGCAACGATTACATGGGCGCGTTTCAACTATGGGGAAAATCTCCCTTTAGTAGAAGTCGGACAATTTACGCAAGCAGCTGCTAGCATTACAATTGAAAGCGCACATTCTGTATCACCTAATATTTCAGTAACAAACGTTGTGAAAAGAGCACTACAATACTTAGCAAAGTGAGGAAAAAATAATGATTAAACAAATTTATTCTTTAATAACATATGAAGAAAGTGTAAAAACAATGGAAGCGGGTGCAAATCATATCGGTTTAGTACCTATGCAAGACGGAGGCGTCCCAGCTCATCGTGTAGAAATAGATGAAGTTAATAGAATTTTCGCAGAAGCAAAAAGAAGAGGTGTCAAGTCTGTTGCGATTATGCTAAATAAAGACGTAGGTGAAATCTTGGACATAGCTCAAAAAGTTCAACCTGATATTCTTCATATTGCAGGTATGGAATATACGGCTACTCCTGAATTTGCAAAGCAATTAAAAGAAGTATGTCCAAATACGGGCCTCATGCAAGCCGTCTTAATTGATGGACCAGAAGCTGTAGATCGAGCTAAAGAATACGCAGAGTTTTGTGACTACTTATTAACTGATTCGGGCTTAGCTGCAGATACTGGAATTGGAGCGAGTGGAGAAACACATGATTGGTCCATTGATGCTGAAATTGTACGCAGTGTGAATATTCCAGTTATTATTGCTGGGGGATTAGGACCGGATAATGTAGAAGAAGCAATCAAACAAATTAGACCATATGGTGTAGATTCTTTAACGAAAACAAGCATTAAATATGAAGGCGGACATATGGAAAAGGATATTGATAAGGTAAGAGAATTCTGTGAAAGAGCAGATAGAGCAGCTCGTGAAGTGGAAGTTTAATAAATCTGATTTTCCTAGAATCACACCAAAAAAACTGTTTATATCTATCATAGGAATTGCTTTAGTTTGTATCGGTGTAGCCTTTAATAATAATACAATGTTTGGCAACGATCCGGTGGGTATGGTTTATGATGGCATAAGAAATACCCTGAATTATAATCAGGCAGAATTAGGAGTAGTTTCTAACTATATAAACATAGGCCTAATTTTAATATTGTTATTCTTTGGCAGACGATACGTAAATATTGGTACATTATTATATTTGATTCCTTATGGTCTTTTAGTCACTTTTGGTAGTCAACTTTATCAATTTTTGTTTGATAATGATATATATTTCCACAGGATACTAGGCGGTTTGATTGGGTGTACATTTTATTATATTGGTATAAGCTTATTTGTTGCCAGTAATATAGGTGTGGATCCATTCACTGGCTTAATGTTAACCCTTCGAGATAAAACCAAATGGAGCATGAGAAGATCAAAAGTAACCATGGATATATGTCTCATTGTTATAGGCTTTTTATTAGGCGGTAAATTTGGAATTATAACCATCTTAACGGCATTAACGACAGGGCCCGCTATTCAATATTTAAGTAAACTTTTTGAAGAGAAATTTTTAAAAGAAAAACAAATCATTAGAGGAGGTAATTTGAATGAATTATAAATTAATTCAAAACGTAAAAGTAGCTGTAACGGATAATTTACCTCAAACGATCTTATCAATTATAGAAGAAAAGAATTATCAAAAACCATTCATAGTGATAGATTCATTTTTAAGTTCTTCATCTATTATTCAAAGTTTATTAGAACAAATGCAAAAGCATGATCTTGAGTATGTAGTTTATGATAAAGTCGTATCCGATCCACCAACAGAAGTGGTAGATGAAGGCGCTGACATTTTTAGTTTGAACCAATGTGATTGTATTATTGCTATTGGTGGAGGCAGTTCCATTGATGTAGGGAGAGGAATTAATATTGTCAGAATAAATGGTGGGAAAATTGCTGACTATGTTAATCCAGATAAAGCCATTAAACCATGTCCTGATTTGATTGCTGTTCCAACTACTTCCGGTACAGGCAGTGAAATGTCCAATGCCCTCATCGTTACGGACCAACAAACACAGTCTAAATTAGCCGTGCTAGCGGATCAAGCCGTTAGTGAATATGCGATTTTAAATCCAGAGTTAGTCATGACATTACCTAAAAATATGACAATTGCGACTGGCTTAGATGCATTTGCTCACGCAGCAGAAGCCTATACTTCTAATCTATCAAGTCCTATTACAGACGCTATCTGTGAAAAGGTTATGTATTTAATTGTGAAGTATTTACCTAGCGCTGTAAATGATGGAAATGATAGAGAAGCTAGAGAGCGAATGATGGTTGCTGCTGCACTTGGTGGATGGATGCTAAATAATGCCGGTACCCATTTAGGACACTCGGTTGCTCATATAGTAGGTTCTAAATATCATATTCCTCATGGGATGGCTTGTGCATATGCTTTACCAGGAGTATTAGAGTATATTTCTCCGGTTGAGTCTAAAAAAACAAAAGAAATCGGTTTCATTTTAGGGACAACCTTTCCTGAAAACATCACTGATTTAGAAATTGGCCAAATTACAGCAAAGGCATTCCGGAATTTTAGAGATGATATTTTAGGAATGAGTCCGTTTAGTCATTTAGATATTAGCAAAGAGGAATTATTGATTAATGCTCAAGATGTTGTATCTGAAAGATTTGCCGGAAATTCGCCACGTAAATTAGACATTGACGGTGCACGTATATTATTAGAAAAGTTTTGCGAATGAGAATAAATGGGTTTTCAATCAACTAAGTGAATGAAAATCATCATGAAATAACAATGATTATATTATTAGTTTCCTTCTTCAAAAAGAGATTATTTTGGAGAAGGGAATTAGTAAATTTTTGCAATTTAAATTGCTACTAAATTATTAAGTCAAAGATAGGGAAGAGGAAAGACCGTGGATATCATTAGAGGAATAATTGGCTTAGCATTCATCTTTGGTTTAGGTTATTTAATAAGTTTTGATAGAAAAAATATTCGATATAAACAAATTGGTACGATGATTCTTTTACAACTCGTTATTTCATTTATTTGTTTAAACACTGCGGGTGGTATTAAAGTACTAAGTGGTATTTCTACTTTTTTTAGTTGGTTGATGCAACAAGCAGTGGGAGGCGTCAGTTTTGTATTTGGCGGCATAACACTGGATTCTGGTGGTTTTGTCTTCTTCTTCAATGTTTTATTGCCGATTGTTTTTATATCAGCCTTAGTTGGAATTTTAAACTATATCAAGGTCTTGCCATTTATTATTAAATGGACAGGAAAAGTGATCAATAAGATAACAGGAATGGGAGATCTTGAGAGTTATTTTGCACCTTCAACAGCTATTTTAGGACAGCCTGAAGTGTTTATTACGATTAAAGATCAAATTCCTAAATTGAAAGCGCAACAACTTTATACTATTTGTGCCTCAGCAATGTCAGCTGTTAGTGCTGCTATGTTGGCATCTTATATGACAATGGTTCCGGGTCAGTATGTAGTAGTGGCTGTATTTCTAAATATCTTTTCTGCCTTAATTATTTCATGTGTTGTAAACCCTTACAATCCAAAAACAATCAATGAAGATGTTTCGGATATCGATAATAGTATGGAAAGTGCAGAACGTGAAGTAAGTGCCGCAAGTGAAGTAGGTGCCACAAGCGAAGAACGTGAACCATTTTTCCAAATGCTCGGTACTTATATTTTGGATGGATTTAAATTAGCGATCATTGTTTGTGCTATGTTAATCGGTTTTATTTCCTTAGTCACTTTGTTAAATAACTCATTTGATTATTTATTTAATTTTACTTTTACAGAAATTTTGGGTTGGGTTTTTTCACCAATTGCTTTCTTAATCGGTATTCCTTATGATGAAATGGTTAAAGTTGGAAGTATTATGGCCACTAAACTGATCACAAATGAATTTGTCGCTATGGGAGAGCTAGCAAAAGTAGCTGAGACCTTGTCACCTAAAGCAAATGCTATGATTTCCACTTATTTAATTAGTTTCGCAAATTTCGGTACGCTGGGAATTGTTTCAGGCTCTATTAAAGCTATCGATATGAAACAAGGAAAGATTGTTGCCAAGTATTCAATAAAACTTTTAATAGGCGCTACAATGGCTTCACTACTAACAGCAACAATTGTTGGTTTGTTCTTTTAATATGTAGGAGACTCGAAAAGTATGTGAATGAATTCACTATTAATATATTATTTACAGTAAAAATGTAAACGCTTTAATTAGTTTTTTTTATTTTTAAACAATGAAATGTGTGTTAAACAATCGTGTTGATATAAACGAAGCCTTTGGTGTATATGGCTATATGTACCGAAGGCGAAGTTTGCAACCAGAATGAGTATCATAGCCTTTTAGAAAAAAGAAAAGAAATCCAGGAACAATGATGAAATTAGTAATTTAATTATTTTTTAGAGGTGAGATGGGATGACTACTAAAAAAATTATTATGGATTGTGATCCAGGACATGATGATGCCATTGCGATTATTTTAGCTGCTGCACAACCGGAATTGGACATTTTAGCGATTACAACGGTTTCTGGAAATGCAGAAATTGAAAAAACGACAATGAATGCTTTGAAAATTTGTGATTTAGTTTCATTAAACGATGTTGTGGTTTCTAAAGGGGCTAGCGAGCCATTAATACGAGTACGAGAAACTGCACCTAGTATTCATGGAGACTCAGGTCTAGATGGTCCGGAGATGCCTCAACCTTCCAGGAGCTGGAGCGGGGAATATGGCTCGGATACGATCATAAGAGTTGTTAAAGAGTCAAAAGAGCCTGTTACCATTCTTCCAACAGGACCATTAACTAATATTGCGTTAGCTTTATCAAAAGCACCGGAAATAAAGGACAACATTCAAGAGATTGTCCTTATGGGCGGTGGAACCTTCGGTAACTGGACACCAACTGCTGAATTTAATATTTGGGCTGACCCAGAAGCAGCCAAAAAGGTTTTTGATAGTGGGATCCCGCTAGTTGTCATGGGATTAGATATTACCCACCAAGCCTTAGCAACAAAAGAAGTGGTCGATCAAGTGAATAAAATTGATAACAAGGTTGCTAAAATAGTTGGTGAATTATTAGTGTTTTTTGCATCAGCGTATAAAGAAACGTTCGATTTTGATGCGCCGCCAGTACACGATGTATTAACTGTAGCATATTGTGTTGCACCGGAATTGTTTGAGATGAAAGATGTAAATATTACAGTGGAAACAAAAGGAGAGTTTACTGCGGGAACAACCATAGTTGATTTACTTGGGACTACAGGTAGAAAGGTTAATGCCAAGTTTGGATTAAAACTTGACGTAGAAGGTTTTTGGAAATTAATGATTGAAGCACTTAAAAAATACTAGAATCTCTGATATCAAAGGAAACAAGTTTGATGAAAAAGTATTAGAACAACTTAAAAATGTCCCATCGTGGAAATGCTATCAATCAATTGAAAAGTAAATTAAACGATTTATTCTAACCAGATTTATAATGGTAGAGCCGTTTGGTGGAGGCGATAAGGTGATTACTGTCATTGGAAGCATCAATGTCGATCTAGTTGTTGAGACAAATTATGTACCGGAAAATGGAGAAACTACGTTAGGGAACTCATTTTCAACCTTTTTTGGCGGAAAAGGGGCAAATCAAGTCGTATCTATTGCGAGATTAGGGAAGAAAGCGCAAATTATTGGGGCATGCGGTACTGATGAATACGGCAAGATAGCCTTGACTTCCTTAAAACAAGAAAACGTAAATACAAATCATGTGTTTTTATATCCTGATGAAACAACGGGTGTCGCTTCAATCATTGTTTCCAATGCTGATAATAGAATTATTGTCGTCCCTGGTGCGAATAATCGATTGACCCCCACTGAAATAGAACTTGTTAAAAATGAGATTATTAAAAGTAAAATGGTCGTCATTCAATTAGAGATACCTTCAAACACAGTTCATGCGGCATTAAAATTATGCAAGGATCATAACATTCCTGTTGTATTGAACCCTGCACCAGTCAATAATTTTAAAAATGAATTTATTGATTTAGCGACATATATTACACCAAATGAATCTGAATGTATAAGTATTTTTGGTGAAAATATTGAACAATCATTAGAACGTTATCCAAATAAATTAATTGTCACATTAGGTGAAAAGGGCGCCCGTTTTTATGACGGAAAAAAGCATATATTCATTAAAGGATTTAAGACGAATCCTGTTGATACAACAGGTGCCGGTGACACTTTTAATGGGGGTTTTGCAGTTGCCCTAACAGAAGGGAAAACTATTGACGAAGCAGTAAGATTTGCCAATGCAGGTGCTTCTTTATCAGTTGAAAAAAGGGGCGCACAAAGTGGTATGCCTTCATTGGAAATGGTTTTAACTAGGTTGAACTTGGAAATTTAGCTAACCTTTTGAAATCATAGATTTTATCTAGAAAGCAGAAGGATAAGAGTACAGCCTCAAATCCTCAATAAAACGACTGATGTATTTAATAAGACTGGAAAGTAAAATAAAAACTTTAAGTAATGGAGAATGATTAGAATGGTAGAAAAACAATATAAAGTAAATGATGAAACAGGAATTCATGCACGCCCAGCAGCCATTTTAGTAAGGGTGGCAGGTCAATTTAAATCCGATATTCAGATTCAGTATAAAGAAAAAAAGGCAAACTTAAAATCGATTATGGGAGTTATGTCTTTAGGTGTTGTTCAAAAAGCAGAAATCAAAATTATCGCGAACGGTGAGGACGAGCAGGAAGCGTTACAAGGAATGGATGAAATTATGAAGAAAGAAGGTTTGGCAGTATAGTACAGCTTTTACGTGAAAAGGAGGAAGAAAAACCGATCACTGATACGAGTATATAAAACGGGATTGTTACATCCGGTAGTGTGTTAGGTGCAAGCAATATCTAGTTAAGAATTGAAAGCACTAAATATAGAGCTTCTCTTGCTGTGACGGAAGTTATTATTAAAAACAAGATTTAAATCTTTCAGGCTGTCGAGAAAGTTTCGTCAGTCTTGTTGGGGGTTAGATTACTGTGACGCCCTGAAATTTGAGTGAACCATCCGAAGCAGGCCTATATTATTGTTAAGATAACCGCATATCTGATTTAAAAAAGTCAAGATATACGGTTACTTGTCGCTTTGTAATTGAGTTATTTATTCATAAAAGCTTTGATTTCTTCTTCTGGCATGGATGAATCGCATTTCACATTTACTGTGTCACCATTCGTAAAGATGAAACCAGGAACCGTTGGAATGTCGTATTCATTACGGAAGGCCGTAATACCTTCCATATCAGATTCATCCACACTATTGACATAATAGATATGAGTATCCGTTTCTTCAGCAACTTTTTTTAGTTTTTTAACGAACTTTTGACAATAAGGACATACAGCCTTGCCAATATAGATAACGGCTTCGCCTTCCCCTTTTATCAATTCCTGCGCTTTTGCGGAATCAATTTTATCAAAACGAACTACAGTTTCTTCATAAGTAGCAATCATCATTCCATCTCCTTTCTCTAATGTCATTATTATACACAGTATTTCAACAATATTTGAACAATATGTTTTAACCCCATCATTACTCAGGATGGGGTTATACATATTTGAGGTTTGAACATAAAATAACTTTATTGTCATTCAATAGCTTAATGTTGTAAATCTGCATTTTGCTTGTGGTACCTCTAATTTGACTAGACTTTGGTTCCTGACTTTGTAATAGTTCCGGGAATAAATAATGTATGATATGCATAGTTAAACGACGAGACTCCCCTTTATATGGATAGATATGCATATACATGGATGGATTAAAGTTCGCTTCAATAATTCCATAGGCATTTTTATTAGCTGCAGGAACTTCTGGTATTTTCAATAATCAAATCGATTCCACAAATTTTAACTCCAAGTGCAGATACCGCATCTACTGCTATTTTTTTATAATCATCAGGAATTTGATCTGTCACATCAATTGAGTCTCCACCTGTACTAATATTGGAATTTTCACGGAGATAGATGATTTCATCATTCTCTGGAATTGAATCCATTCGATATCCTTGACCTTTAAGCATAAGGTTCTCCAATTCACCTAATTGTATAATTTCTAAAGGTGTCCGGTGATCTCTTCCTCTTAACGGGTCACGATTCTTTTGAATGACTAACTCTTCAATGGTATGTTTACCGTCACCTTTAACATTCGCAGGAACTCGTAATAAAACAGCATGAACTTGATCATTTAATACAAAAAATCGATATTCTGTTCCATTGATAAATTCTTCTATTAATACAGAAGAGTCTTCTTTAAATGCGAGTGTGATGGCTTTTTGATAATCTTCATAATTTGCGCCTTCTTTGAAGATCGATATTCCTAATCCATAATTTGTTGTTTTTGGCTTCACAACAAACGCTTGGGTGGAAAATAAATCATAGGAACGTAAAGCTTGTTCTAAGTCTTGAAATTCCTCACCCTTCGGCACACGGAATCCATGTTGGTGAAGAATTTTCTTTGTTACGGTTTTATTTTCCATAATTAAAGTGGATATATAGCTATCTTTACTTGTCATATTCCCATTTTTCACATATTCAACATGATCTTTTAATTTCAGTTTCAAAAATTGATCTTGCCGATCCAAGATTTCAATTTGGATTCCTTGCTGAATCGCATCAAACATTAAAATCTGAGTGGATAACTCCATGTCTGTAAATCCTGTTAATTGATAGGGCTTATCCCATGACTTTTTATAATTTTCTTTAGCAATCAATGCAGCGACTTCACCTTGACTACTTTTTCTCACTTTCTTTATAAAGTCTTCCAGCTAAAGTCTTACTTGGGTCCATTAGCATTTCTCTCAAGTTTACAAATAACGTCTCGGAAATCGTCAAATCTAAGATTTCCGCTAAATGTTCCATCTCATCAATCATATTTTTAGCTTCTATTTCAAATTGTGTATGCTCTAATGGATGCTCAAGAGCCACTATATCGCTGTAAAAATCACCCATTTTCACCCATTCATCAGAACTATTGCCTTCATCTTTCCATAGTAAATAAAGTAAGAAAAGATGGAGGAATTCTGCTTGTTCATAGCCAACCCCATACGTTTCAAAAGGATTTAAATCTATATTGCGCAATTCAATATAATTAATACCGTGATCCTCTAAATCAGCAACATGACTCCCGCCTCTTAAACGGACAGGTGAATAAAATTCTTTTTCTTCTGATAGAACCCCTCTTTCAACCATCAAAGAAAGATCGGATAGATAGTTCTGTATACTGCTATACGATACTTGTACATCGTCAGAATTAGTATAACCATATTTACTGCTTCTAATGCTTCTTACGGCCCCAATCAAAGAATCTTCTTCGAAAAAATTCTTTTCACTACGAGGAGAAGCTCCATAAAAATAAGTGACTAACCATCGATCGTGCAGGTAGTTTCTTGTGACTTTTAAATACATCTCTGTTTTAAACTGTCGATAATCTTTAATCTCCGATTGTTCGTTAAATAACGCTTGGATTAACTCATCGCCGAATTCAAAGTTGAAATGAACACCACTAATCATTTGTTTGCGACGCCCATAAGAATTCGATATAGATTGACGATAGAGAACATTTTCGACACTATTCAATTTTGCAATCACTATGTCTTCTTCTTTTTCTGGTAGCTGTGGCGGCATACTTAATGGCCAAAGCATTTCATCCTCACTCATAGAACGATAAGCAACATCATGGATCGCTGCTAAGTAATGAAACAAATCATCTAATGTCTCCGTAACAGGTGTGATTAATTCCATTTGTGTTTCTGAATAATCTCGTTGAATATACGGGTGATCATCTCTTATCGCAATACTTTTAGGATGATCTGTTTTAGCTAAATTTCCTGATAAATCCACTCGTTGACTTTCTTTTTCAATCCCATAACGGGCTTTTAATAAGTATGGTTTAACACGGTTATTCGTTAATGTTTTTTTAAAATCCATAGGAAACGACCCCTCCCAACTCACTCATTTTGTAAACTATTTCTTGTTTTTTCAGCTAGTAAAACTGTAAAACATATCAAAATGATTCATAAAAATATCCACATTAGTACCAAATGTGGATATTTTTATTTTCCATTCTTTATTTTTAATCAAAATAAATTATCTTAAGTACTTCATATGAAAAGCGAAATGGTCCTCTAAGAAAGTAGCGATAAAGAAATAGCTATGATCATAACCTTCCACTTTCCTGTAATTTACTTCTTGATTATTTGCCTGAGCATTCTTTAAGAAATAAGTTTCATCTAATTGTTTTGGATAAAATTGATCTTCAGTTCCTTGGGTGATAAGAATAGGCGGCACACCTGCTTCTTTAACCAGCTCTGAAGCATCCCATTCTTTCCAAGAAGCCTTATCTTCGCCTAAATAAGTTGAGAAAGCTTTGATTCCCCATGGGACTTGACTCGGACTTGAAATAGGAGAAAAAGCTGAAATCGCTTTGAATCTCTCCGCATTTTTCATGCCAATGACTAAAGCACCATGACCTCCCATTGAGTGGCCCATTATACTTTCTTCGCCTGAAAAATGAGGGACCAACGTGACGCAATGGCTGATAATTCATCTACGATATACGTATACATATTATAATGCTTTGCCCACGGCTTTTGCGAGGCATTTACATAAAAACCTGCACCTTGTCCGAGGTCCCATCCTTCATCATCCGCAACCTGTTCTCCACGTGGCGAAGTGTCTGGAATCATGACTGCCACTTGATATTTTTCAGCCAATCGTTGAAATCCGCTTTTTTGACTAAAATTATCATCTGTACAAGTTAAACCAGACAGCCACCAAATAAGAGGGATTTTTTTCATTTCTTTATTTGATGGCAAGTAGATACTAAATGTCATCTCACATTGTAAGGCTTCTGAATAATGGCTGTACTTACATTGTTCTCCACCGAAAGAGCGATGTTTTTCAATCAGTTTAAGACTCACTTTCTCACTCTCCATATGTTAAAATCGTACGAATCGACTCACCCTTATGAAGTAAATCAAATGCCTCGTTGATGTCTTTAAAGTCTAAGTGGTGTGTGATATACGGATCTAGATCAATTTCACCATTCATAAACTCTTCAACCATTCCTGGCAGTTGGGTTCTACCTTTAACTCCACCAAAGGCAGATCCACGCCATACTCTACCTGTTACTAATTGGAATGGACGAGTATGAATCTCTTTACCTGCGCCTGCTACACCGATAATTGTACTTTCGCCCCAACCTTTATGACAACATTCAAGAGCAGACCTCATGACTTCAACATTTCCAATACATTCGAAGCTATAATCGACTCCGCCATCCGTCATTTCAACGATGACTTCTTGGACTGGTTTATCAAATTTAGAAGGATTGACAAAATCAGTTGCGCCCATTTTTTTAGCTAATTCAAACTTATCCTCATTTAAATCTACCGCAATAATTCGGCTTGCTTTTGCTTGAACCAATCCTTGAATAACCGCTAATCCAATCGCTCCAAGACCAAATACCGCTGCTACAGCTCCTTCTTCTACTTTTGCTGTATTGTGTACAGCGCCAATCCCTGTCGTAACACCGCATCCAAATAAACAAACTTTATCAAGTGGCGCGCGCTCGTCAATTTTTGCTAAAGAGATTTCAGGAACGACGGTATATTCACTAAAGGTACTTGTTCCCATGTAATGATAAATAGGCTCTCCATTATAAGAGAAACGAGTGGTTCCATCAGGCATTAAACCTTTACCTTGAGTTTCGCGTACGGCACTACAAAGGTTCGTCTTACCAGAACGACAGAATTTACATTCTCCACATTCAGCCGTGTATAGTGGAATCACATGGTCCCCCGGTTTTACTGAAGTCACTTCATCTCCTACAGAAACGACAACACCAGCACCTTCATGACCTAGTACAGCAGGAAATACGCCTTCCGGATCATCACCTGATAAGGTAAAAGCATCGGTATGACAGACGGATGTATACAGTATTTTTACTAATACCTCTTTTGCTTTTGGTTCTTCTACATCTATCTCAACAATTTGAAGTGGTTCTCCTGGTTTAAATGCAACAGCAGCTTTACTTTTCAAATGAATCCCTACTTTCTTTTTTTGTTTTCTCATTTACTCTTCCATAATTACATATTACAATCTATTGAACAATACTGACATTTTTGTCACTATAAACAAACTAACAATAGAAAGTGGGGGAATAGATGGTCGTTCGTGATCTACATCGATTTCTTCAATTTGAAGGAGGTTCTCCTAGTTTAAATGCAACAGCAGCTTTACTTTTCAATTGAATCCCTTCTTTCCTTGTTTTCTCATTTACTTTTCCATAATTACATATTATAATTCATCGAACAATACTGACATTTTTGTCACTATGGTCAAAATATCAATAGAAAGTAGCGGTAATATATGGTCATTCATTATAAAGAAAAAAATTTTTTCACTAGCAAAGATTTAGCTTTATCCGTTATAGGGGGACGTTGGAAAATAGCCGTTATCTGGTGTTTACTCCAACAATCTCCATTAAGGTTAAGTGAAATACAAAAATATCTTCCCAGTGTCAATCAACGTATGTTAATTAGACAATTAAGGGAGTTAGAAGAAGATACGATCATTACTAGAGTGGTATACCCGGTTGTACCTCCTAAAGTGGAGTATCAACTAAGTGAAATTGGTTTACGCTTAGAACCCGTTGTAACTTCCATTTGTGATTGGGGAGATCATTTTAGAGAATTTTTGGAAGAAGATGCTGATAAAACATTAGTTGAATAAAAACTGCACAAATGACTTTGAAAAGGAAAGCCGCGAAATGCTTGTATGAAGGCATTTCGTGGCTTTTTAAATGTCTCAAACAATCATTTTGTGTGAACATAATGGAAGTACGGAATGAACCATGTCGAAGGATTATTTCAAAGAAATAGAGTCGTTTTTTGTTTTTTTAACCAAATAATGTGGCTAATTAGGGAGAAATATGTCTTTTTTTGTTGTTTGACACAAATTTTTGTGTAAGCGCTTGCGTATTTTTGTTGACATCCACTATATTAAAGACTATTCTAAAAATATAAAATATATAGTGGATGATAGTTGCAGGAGAGCGTTTATTATAGCCACCGAAGGAGCAAACTCCAATAAAGGCCCTTGGAGCGAAACTCTCAGGTAGAAGAAACTGCAACTGGACACGCCTCTGGAGAGAACGTATGAATAGATACGTCACCAACGGAGAAATGCTCAATTTGAGCTAAACTCTCAGGTAAAAGGACAGAGAAAGGGCAGAGGAAACACAATGTGTATTCCCCTGCCCTTTCTCTGTCCTTTTTGTTGTGTCTGAAATTCATAAGTTCGTCATCTGGAGAGATATATTTTGCTCAATGTATCTTTAACCAAAAAGAGGAGGTTTAACATGGAGACACAATACAAGGGTAATAATAAAATGTTAACAGGGATTGTATTTGGGGTTCTAACTTATTGGCTTTTCTCACAGACACTATTGAATATTATACCGGCAGTCCAAGAGGATATGGGAATTTCATTAAGTACTCTGAATACTGCAATTAGTTTAACAGGTCTATTCTCAGGAATGTTTGTTGTTGCAGCAGGAGGAATATCAGATCGCATTGGGCGTAAGAAAATTACGATGTTGGGACTTATATTAAATATAATAGGTTCAACTTGCGTACTCTTGGCACACGGAACTGTTCTTTTAATTATTGGTCGTATCATTCAAGGTTTCTCAGCAGCATGTATCATGCCTGCAACGATTGCTTTAGTAAAGAGCTATTTTGACGGTCCTGATCGTCAAAGAGCCTTAAGTTTCTGGTCTTTCGGATCTTGGGGCGGTGGTGGTATTACATCATTTGCCGGTGGTTTAATTGCTACAACTTTGGGATGGCGTTATATCTTCGTCTTTTCTATCATTATTACTTTGTTATCTATGTTTTTGATTAAAGATGTACCAGAGAGTAAAGCAAAAGAAGGCTCTGCATCAAAATTTGATTATCTTGGCTTAGTTGTCTTTATCTTTGTAATGCTTGCATTAGAACTTTTTATTACACATGGAGCTGACTACGGTTGGGGAAGTGCTAAATCGTTAACGTTAGCGGCTGTTGCGGTCGTAGGTGGTGCGATATTTATAAAAATGATGAATGCAAAGTCGAATGGATTTGTCGATATTTCCTTATTCAAAAATAAATATTTTGCTGGATGTGCTATATCAAACTTTTTATTAAATGCAGTAGCTGGAGCACTCATTGTAGCAAATACGTATGTTCAAGTGGCAAGAGGATATAGTTCTTTCCAATCCGGAATGTTATCACTAGGCTATCTAATTTGTGTATTAGCAATGATTCGTGTTGGGGAGAAATTTTTACAAAAGAGCGGCCCAAGAAAGCCAATGGTTGTAGCTTGTATTTTAGTAATCATTGGAATCTTGTTAATGACTTTAACTTTCTTGCCTAATTTAGCATATACGATTGTTGTTATTGTTGGTTTTACAGTGTATGGAATTGGACTTGGTCTTTATGCAACACCATCTACAGATACTGCAATAGACAATGTTCCAGCAGCGAAGGCTGGAGAAGCAGCTGGTATTTATAAAATGACTAGTACACTTGGTGGTTCATTTGGTTTAGCGATATCTATTGCTGTTTATAGTATCGTTGGCGGGTTTGGAAGTTTAGAAGTAGCTGCAGGCGCAGGATTGTTTGCAAATATCGCTTTTGCCTTATTAGCTTTAGTAGCTATAGTAGCTACGGTGCCTAAGGGACATGTTATTAAAGCAGTAGAGGTCAAATCATCAATAAAAGTGGAAAAGGCTCTTTAAGCTACAGCATAATAGGATTCATGATCGTCAACATTTAGAAAAAAGTAGACTTGTGAATTTCGTTCATAAATGTCTCTAATAAGGTGTTACCTCTTTAGGTGGGAAATTCCGCTTAGGAAATCCAACTCAAACGAGAAAATGATAGGGCTTACATTTGTAATTGAATATATATAAAGAAACAGGAGAGCTAAACAGTTGAGTGACTGAGCGGTTCTCCTGTTTTTGTTTTTATTCAATTCTGGCCGAATTTATATATGCTGACTCAACATAAATGTATCTACTTTTTCCTTAAGTAGGGTGAGCACTAAAATTTCTTTTTCCACTAAATATACGTTAAAATAATTGCAATATAATAAAAGTCATCCGTTTAAGTTGTAAATAGGCTCCTCTCCTTCGTCTTTTCGAAAAGGAACTATAAAAGGTTTTATTCTAATATTTCATTTTTTACTATAAAAGATATAAAGATTCATTTAATACGGTGAGATAAATATTTTGACTTTAATCTATACATAATACATGTATGCAAATTTCACCATTGAAAATGTGTACACAAGGGGTTATATATATGAAAACTAAATTAAAAATAGCTGTATCTGGCGATGTTTGTACGAATGTTCTAACCTGGAGAACGACCAATAGCACGAGTAAGACATTTAAGTGGGAAAATTCACCGTATGTTCACAGTGTTACAAAAGATGGAGGAGCGTTACTGTTAGCTAAACTTGTAAGATCAGCTTGTGAAGATCATATCGTTTCTCCAAAAATAGCAGACACCACATGTGAATTACCGGAGGGACTATTGCAATCATCATCCGAACTGGAGCTATTTTCTGTAACCGGAAAAGAAGATGATCCTAACAGGGTGTACAGAGTAAAAGAGTTTCAGGGCTATTCAGGGCCAGTTTCAGGGAAACCCCAATTACTTCCCATTATAAATGATGATGAAAAGGCGGATATGGTGGTCATTCACGATGAAGACAATGGTTTTAATTCAGATGAAGTGTTCTGGCCATTGGCTTTAAAATCGCAGGACCATGCCCCCGTTGTAATCTATAAAGTAAATAATCCTACTAATTCAAGTAAGCTATGGAACCAAATAGAGAAGTACTATATGGACAACTACCATTATCGTGATTGATGCAGATGATTTTCGAGCACAGGGAGTGAATATTAGTAAAAGTCTTTCATGGGAAAGAACAGCGATTGATTTTGTATGGCAGATCAACAATAATCCGAATATCGCTTACCTGGCAAATTGTCGTCACTTAATCATTCATTTTGGATTAGAAGGCGCCATTTACTATCATAGGAATACAGAGGTTAAATCACAATTATTCTTTCTTCCTTATGCATTTGAAGGTGACTTTATTAAGGAGGAAAGTCAGGGGAAAATGTTTGGCCTTTCATCTTGTTTTACGGCAGGAATTGCCCGTGATGTTGCATTCGGAATAAAAAATAATGAGGAACTTAGTAAATCAATTAGGGAAGGAATACGGAGCGGGATTGTAGCAGCACAAAAATATTTTATAAATGGCTTTGGTGAGAGCGTTCAGGAATGTGAATTTCCTAGTCCCACTATATTTATGGAAGGAGCAAATGATTTTATTTATAGAGAAATTGTTCAGGATGTCAATATACGTTCGACTACTCCAGATTGCCAAAGCTGCTGGTACATCATAAAAGACAAAACCTCTATTAATTTAGCGGATATTTCCTACAATATCGTTAAGTACGGAGAAAGAAGTGCACTTAAATATATCCCAATTGCCCAATTTGGAAAGTTAAAAACGGTCGATCGGACGGAGATTGAGGCTTACAGAAGCATTAAAAATCTGATCACTGAGTATGTTTCGACTAAAAGTGTCATGAGACCTCTTTCTATAGCTGTTTTTGGTACTCCCGGATCAGGTAAGTCATTTGGTGTGACAGAGGTTGCTTCAAGTATTGCACCTAAACTAATTGAGAAGTTGGACTTTAATTTATCTCAATTTCAGACGTTAACAGATTTAACGAATGCCTTGCATAAGGTAAGGGATATTTCCTTAATGGGCAAAATACCACTTGTATTTTTTGATGAGTTTGATTCGGCCTTCCAAGGGAAACTTGGCTGGTTAAAATACTTTCTAGCTCCCATGCAGGATGGGGTATTTAGAGTAGGAGATTCCCTTCATCCAATCGGAAAAGCGATTTTTGTATTTGCTGGAGGAACAAGTAGCACATACAAGCAATTTTGTGGTGAGACTATAGAAGATGAGACCGAATATAAACAGTTTATAAATGAATTTAAAGACGCTAAGGGACCGGATTTCATTAGTCGTTTGAGAGGGTATGTAAATATTTTAGGACCTAATCAGACAGATGAATACTGGGATCAACTATTTATTGTCCGAAGAGCTATGTTATTACGTTCTCTATTAGAAAGAAAAACACCAGATTTGTTAGATGGTAGTGGTGAAGTGCAGATCGATAATGGTGTATTAAGAGCATTACTTAAAGTACCGCGATATAAGCATGAATCACGGTCAATGGAGGCCATCCTTGAGATGAGTAGACTAACCAGTGCAAGCAAATGGGAGCAAGCTCTTTTACCTTCTAAGGAACAACTAAGGCTTCATGTAGATGAAGAACAATTTTACCGTCATTTAATGTATGATTCCTTTTATAGCGAGAAAATAGAAAGTATTGCCGCTGCTCTTTATCATAATCGAGCATTATTATGTGAAAGTAATCGTAAAGCAAAACGAGCAGATGGGGAAACCTGGGATCATATCAGTGATGAGTTAAAAGGTTATATCCATAATCAGGTCAAGCATATTCCGGCAGCTCTTAATAGAATTGGCTATGAGTTAACTTCCGTTCATGAACAATCAGGCAATATAGAATTCTCAAATATGGAATTAGAAATGCTGGCGGAATATGAACATAAGAAGATTTCTCTTGAGAAAAAGGAAGAAGGATGGAAATACGGATTGGATTACGATGAGAATAAAAAGATAGATCCAATGCTTGTTTCCTGGGACAATTTAGATCAACACTATCGGAATCAGATTAAAGAAAGTATAAAGGCATGGCCAGAAATACTAGCAGTAGCAAATTTCAAAATAGAAAAGTTAAAATCACTTTGTTATTGTGAAACTAAAATGAAGCTGCGTAATATTTAAAAAGGCATAGCGTGCTAAAAAACCACAAAGAGGTGAATATTCTTTGTGGTTTTTGATTATTTATATGTTAGCTGATGGATACAAGTTTTATTAAAAATAAAGCCTCTAACCTTGCAGCAGTATGGGCTAAGCTGTATCTTTTAAGTGTTCTAGGTCTTGTAGTAGCATCTTTTCAAGTTAATTAGCTTTCTATTAATTTTTAAATAAATTATAATAGTCTGAAAGTGGTAAAAATTTTAATCCAAAAATAATTATAATTGAAACAGAAAAGGTGTGTGACGAAGGTGACCCTTCGTTTGCGGGATACCTAAGTAGGAGCGCCTACATCCTTTCTGTAAATTTTGAGTATAGGGATGGTATATATGAATAATAATGAAAAGAATAGGGACGTCATCTTAATCGGTGCTGGAATCATGAGTGCGACTTTAGGGACACTGCTGAAGCAATTAGTACCGGATTGGGAAATTACCGTATTTGAGAAGCTCGAAAACGCAGGGGAGGAAAGCTCTAACGAATGGAATAATGCCGGAACAGGGCATGCGGCATTGTGTGAGCTTAATTATACATCCGAAAAGCCGGATGGATCTGTAGATATCAGCAAAGCGATAAACATTAATGAACAGTTTCAGCTTTCCATGCAGTTTTGGACCTATCTTGTAAATAACGGGCTGATACATAATCCGTCAGACTTTATAAGACAATTGCCTCATATGAGTATGGTTATAGGGGAACAAGATATAAAGTTTTTAGAGAGGCGCTTTGAGGCACTGTCGAATAATCCCTTATTCCAGGGGATGGAGTTTTCCAAGGATCCGGAAAAACTAAAGCAATGGATTCCTCTTATCATGCAAGACCGTGCATTGAATGAACCTATAGCGGCAACAAAAATGGCTTCTGGTACAGATGTCAATTTTGGAGTGTTAACACGCATTTTGTTTGACCACTTAGAGAATAAAGATGTTCAAGTCAAATACAGACATAGTGTAGATCATATTAAACGTGCCAGTGATGGATCATGGGAATTAAAAGTGCGTAATGTGAAGAGCGGTCTGATCGAAAACCATAAGGCTAAATTTGTCTTTATTGGAGGCGGGGGTGGAAGCCTCCATCTACTGCAAAAATCGGGTATTCCAGAGGGAAAACATATTGGTGGATTCCCAGTAAGCGGGATCTTTATGGTCTGTAATAATCCGGAAGTTATAGCGAAGCATCATGCAAAGGTATATGGTAAGGCTAAGGTTGGAGCTCCTCCCATGTCTGTTCCACATCTTGACACAAGATTTATCAATAATCAAAAGTCGTTATTATTTGGACCCTTTGCCGGATTCTCACCAAAGTTCCTAAAAACAGGCTCAATGTTTGATTTGGTGACTTCCGTAAAACCAAATAATGTCTTAACGATGTTGGCGGCAGGTATAAAAGAAATGTCACTGACAAAATATCTGATTGGGCAGGTTATGTTATCGAAAGAACAACGGTTGGAAGAGTTACGAGAGTTCATCCCGACGGCTAAATTAGAGGATTGGGATTTAGTAGTAGCAGGTCAACGTGTGCAAGTGATCAAGGATACCGAGGCAGGAGGTAAAGGAACCCTTCAATTTGGTACGGAAGTTGTTAGTGCTGCGGATGGTTCAATCGCTGCATTGCTGGGTGCTTCTCCAGGTGCTTCTACAGCTGTTCACGTTATGCTTGAGGTAATAGAAAAGTGTTTTCCGCAACACATAAAAGAGTGGGAACCTAAAATAAAGGAAATGGTTCCTTCATATGGGTTATCTCTAGTAGAAAACCCAGAGCTTTTTCAAGAAATTCAAACTTCTGCAGTAAAGGCGCTTGATCTAACTGAACAGGAATCAGCCTATAATTAAGAACTTGAATGATGAAAGTAAAGAGTTGTTTAGTAGATAAAATCACTCCATAAAGATAGAAAGTCGCTTATGATCGATCCGATCGTAAGCGACTATTTTTTTACTATATAAATTTATATTAACGTGGATATAGTGTTAAAAGGACAGTTTTTTATGAAAAATCAGCGTTGGTTAAAGAACTGCTTTATCATAAGGTTCTATTGTTCGCCTAAATTCGTACATTAATTTCGGATCAGATAATCGAAGGCACTTAAGGCAGCTGTTGCGCCAGATCCCATTGAAATAATAATTTGTTTATAGGGGCTGTTGGTACAGTCTCCTGCTGCAAACACTCCAGGTAGGCTCGTAGCTCCGCGATTATCTACAACGATTTCACCACGAACACGTTCAACTGTCTCACCTAACCAATCGGTATTTGGCACAAGACCGATCTGAACAAACACACCCTGTAATTCAATATGATGGGTTTCTTCTGTGTTACGATCCATATAGGAGATCCCATTTACCTTATCTGTACCAGTAATTTCTTTTGTTTGAGCATTTTTAATGACCGTTACATTCGGTAAACTGTAAAGGCGTTCTTGTAGAACAGAGTCTGCTTTCAGTTCTGGCAGAAATTCAAGAACAGTTACATGGTTAACAATACCTGCAAGATCAATTGCTGCTTCAATACCAGAATTTCCGCCGCCAATAACAGCTACATCTTTTCCAGCGAATAATGGACCATCACAATGCGGACAGTAGGCTACACCTTTGTTTTTGAACTCTGCTTCGCCAGGTACATCAACATTGCGCCAACGTGCACCTGTTGAAAGAATAACCGTTTTACCCTTTAAAACAGCTCCGTTTTCAAGTTCAACCTCAATAAGATCTTTCTTCTCTATGCGTTTTGCACGCTGTAAATTCATCACATCAATATCGTACTCATTGACATGTTCCTCAAGGCTTGCGGCTAGCTTAGGTCCTTCTGTATACTTTGTACCGATAAAGTTCTCAATGCCTAAAGTATCCATAATTTGACCGCCAAAGCGATCAGCGACAATCCCAGTACGAATTCCTTTTCGGGCTGCATAGATGGCTGCGCTAGCACCAGATGGGCCACCACCAACAACAAGCACATCAAACGGCTCTTTATTAGAGAGTTCTTGGGCATCTGGAGCATTTCCCATTTTTGCAAGAATTTCTTCCAATGTCATACGACCGCCACCAAAGGATTCTCCATTAAGGAAAACGGTTGGTACAGCCATAATGTTTTTGCTTTCCACTTCCTCTTTATAAGCCCCACCCTCGATCATGGTATGGGTAATCCCAGGATTAAGAATGCTCATTAAGTTGAGTGCCTGAACAACATCCGGACAGTTATGGCAAGTTAAGCTAACGTATGTCTCGAAGTGATATTCACCTCGGATGTTCTTCACTTGATCAATTAAATTCTCAGCAACTTTAGGAGGTCTTCCGCTAACTTGTAGAAGAGCTAATACTAATGAGGTAAATTCATGTCCTAATGGAATTCCTGCAAAAGTGACTCCCGTGTCTTCACCGATACGATTGATACTAAAACTAGGTGTTCTTTGTAATTCTGTGCTTTCCACCTTGATTTTAGGGGACATAGAGGCTATTTCATCCACTAGTGCCTGGGTATCTTGGGAGACTTGATCTGAGCCGGTACTCACTTTGATTAGTATATCGCTTTCCAAAAGTTCAAGGTATTGTGCTAATTGCGCTTTAATATTTGCATCAAGCATACTTGATCACGCTCCATTAAATTTATCAAAAAATAAAGGGCAGTAAGACTACCACCTAAAGAGTTCATCGTACATTTAGGTGGGAAGTCTCACTACCCGTGTTGATCTGTTTCAACTAAATATGGATTAGATTTTACCTACAAGATCAAGGCTTGGTTTAAGAGTTTCGCCGCCTTCTTGCCATTTAGCTGGGCAAACTTCACCTGGATTGTTACGAACATATTGTGCAGCTTTGATTTTATTAACAACAGTGCTTGCATCACGGCCAATTCCGCCAGCGTTAATTTCAAGAGCTTGTACAATACCGTCTGGATCAATGATGAAAGTACCGCGGTCAGCAACACCGTCTTCTTCAATTAGAACATCAAAGTTGCGGCTAATTTGGTGTGAAGGATCACCGATCATTGTGTAAGTGATTTTACCGATTGCTTCGGAAGAATCATGCCATGCTTTATGAACGAAATGAGTATCCGTTGAAACTGAATATACTTCAGCTCCTAGTGATTTTAAAGTTTCATATTGATTTTGCATATCTTCAAGTTCAGTTGGACAAACGAAAGTAAAGTCTGCTGGATAGAATACAACTACACTCCATTTTCCTTTTAAATCTGCATCTGTAACTTCAACGAACTCACCATTTTTGAATGCTTGTGCTTTGAAAGGTAGTATTTCTTTTCCGATAAGTGACATAATTTCATTTCCTCCTAATATTGTTTTTGAATTATAATAGTTATTGAGGATATAAAAAATTCAGTAAGCTAAAATAATTCTAATTGGATACTTATTATTATAAAGGAGTTACTTTTTTTTGTCAACAACGATACTCCACCAATTTTGTGTCATATATTTAGGATGATCCATCGTTTTGAAAATATGTAGGGCTGTAAGTATTTTAAAAAATCTATTTATATGGATAAATATTTCAGTATGCTCCTTCCCAGAGCCACTTCACCGACAATCCTAAATCCACTAAATAAAGGCTCAATAATAGGGGAATGATGTATGGTATAGTGTATAAGGATTAAAATAATCTAAAGTAAATATTGAAAATATCCTTAGAAGTAGGATGGTCTCATATTCCTCGGGAAGCTACTGTAGAGATCCAATTAGAAAGATATTTTAAAAAGAAGAGGTTAAGATATGAATAAAGGTAGTTTTAATGATTATGATTTAAGTGATGAAATAAAGAAGGCACTGAGCGGTTTAGGATATGAACACCCTACAGAAGTCCAGACAAAAGTGATCCCTCTTGTATTGGAAGGAATCGATCTTGTTGTGAAATCACAAACAGGAAGTGGCAAGACTGCGTCTTACGGAATTCCTATTTGTGAAAAGATTGATTGGCAGGAAAATAAACCTCAAGCGTTGATATTGACACCCACGAGAGAACTTGCGGTTCAAGTAAAAGAGGATATCACAAATATAGGCCGATTTAAACGAATTAAGGCAGCTGCGGTATATGGAAAGCAGCCATTTGCTCTTCAAAAAAATGAATTAAAGCAAAAAACACATATTGTTGCAGGAACTCCTGGGCGTGTGATGGATCACATTGAGCGAGGTACGTTGGTGCTAGACAAACTAAACTTCCTTGTCATTGATGAAGCAGATGAGATGCTTAATATGGGATTTATTGAGCAAGTAGAAGCGATTATCAGAAAATTACCGAACCAACGAATGACTTGTCTTTTTTCAGCAACCCTTCCAGATCAAGTGAAAAGTCTGTCGCTTAACTATATGAAGAATCCAATTGATATTGAGATTAATGCCACGGAGCTAACAACAAATAAAATCGATCATACGTTATATGAAGTATCTGAGGACGATAAATTCTCCCTCCTTTCAGATGTAACGGTAATGGAAAATCCAGATAGTTGCATTATCTTTTGTCGAACAAAGGACCGAGTGGACATGATTTGTGATCGATTAACGGATCTAAATTATAATGTTGATAAAATTCATGGTGGCATGATTCAAGAGGATCGACTTGAAGTGATGTCCGATTTTCGAAGAGGCGACTTCCGATATTTAATTGCGACAGATGTGGCGGCTAGAGGTATTGATATCGAGAACATTACCCACGTCATTAATTATGATCTTCCATTAGAGAAAGAAAGCTATGTTCATCGAACAGGCAGGACAGGTCGTGCGGGTCAAATAGGAAAAGCCATTACCTTTGTGACACCATTTGAAGATCGATTTTTAAGTGAAATTGAAGAATATATTGGCTTCAAGATTCCAAGTGCAGATTTTCCTTCAAAAGAGGAAGTTGCCCGAAAGAAAGCTGATTTCCATGCTAAAATGGGGGCAAAGCCACAGAAAAAGAAATCTAAAGGTGAACAATTAAATACACAGATTATGAAGTTGTATTTTAATGGCGGTAAGAAGAAAAAGATAAGGGCAGTAGACTTTGTCGGGACGATTGCTAAAATAAGTGGTGTAAATGCGGACGATATTGGAATCATTTCCATTTTAGATGCTGTTTCTTATGTCGAAATTCTAAATGGAAAAGGCCCGATTGTATTGAAGGCGATGAAGAATACGACCATTAAAGGGAAGCAATTAAAAGTATCAGAAGCTAAAAAGTAGTGAATAGAACCCTTCATTTATATAGAAACCACCAGGATCACATGAATCTTAGTGGTTTCTTTTTATTTTTCAGCTATCAAAATTACTTAATGAACGCTTATTATTATATAATGTAGAAACAGTAGTGAGGATTAAATAACCAAGCTAAAATAAAAAGTATATGTGATAAAAAGGATGGTAGTCCATGTCTGAAGAAAATCAAAATGTGACGAGAATAAACCTAGATGGTAAAGAATTTATTCTCATTGGTACGGCTCACGTTTCAAAGCATAGTGCTGAACAAGTAAAAGAAGTCATTGAGTTTGAAAAGCCTGATTCTGTTTGTATCGAGTTGGATGAACAAAGATATCAATCGATTACAGATGGTGACAAGTGGAGAGATATGGATATATTTAAGGTCGTAAAAGAGAAAAAGGCTACTGTCCTTTTGATCAATCTTGCTTTATCCTCCTTTCAAAAACGGATGGCCAATCAATTGGGAATTAATGCTGGACAAGAAATGATTCAAGGGATTGAATCAGCAAAGGAAGTTAATGCAAACCTAGTGTTAGCGGATCGTAATATTCAAATAACCTTTTCTCGTATTTGGCATAATATAGGCTTGTGGGGAAAAATGCAGCTGCTCACACAAATTATTTATAGTATTTTCAGTAACGATCAGATTTCCGAAGAAGAACTTGAAAAAATGAAATCACAAGATATGCTTAATTCGATGCTTAGTGAGTTTACAGAACATTTCCCAAAGTTAAAGACGCCTCTCATTGATGAGCGGGATCAGTATTTAGCGCAAAAAATTAAAGAGGCTCCGGGAAACAAAGTAGTTGCCGTATTAGGTGCTGCACATATTCCAGGTATTAAGGAAGAGATCAAGAAGGAACATGATTTATCTTTCATTACCCGACTTCCGCAAAAGTCAAAGGCACCTAAAATAATTGGTTGGGCGATTCCCATTGTGATTATTGCGATGATTGCTTATACCTTTTATACGAATCCTACTGCAGGGGCCCAGCAAACGATTAGCTGGCTGCTATGGCATGGGGGCTTATCTGCATTAGGAACTGCTCTAGCCTTTGGACATCCTCTAACCATTCTAACGGCTTTTATTGCCGCACCGATTACGGCTTTAGACCCGATCACTGCAGCTGGATGGTTTACTGGGATTGTTCAAGCCTATATTGTTAAACCAAATGTAAGAGACTTTGAAAATCTTGCGAATGATGTGACGAGTGTGAAAGGCTTTTGGAATAATAAGGTGACTCGTATTTTACTCGTTGTGGTGATGGCCAATTTAGGCAGCTCACTAGGAACATTTATTGGTGGAGCGGACGTCGTTCGTTTGTTTTTTAATAGTTTATTTCATTCTTAATACGATGGAAATCTTCTTTATAGGCAATCCTATATGAAAGTAAAGAATCAAGCTTTTCGTTATGAAAGCTTGATTCTTTTTTGGACAAAACGAAGAGCAAAAGGCAACTAAGCGTCAGTCCACGTCTGTTATACTTAACTTAATTAGGCACATACTAAGTTTAGATCGAGTTATTACATATCAATAAAACAATAAGGATGAACGATAAGGTGGTTTTGTTTTTGGATAAAATAAAGAAAGACTCTCCCCTTTTTTTACACTCGATACCAAGGATTCTCCAAGTAATCTTGAATTTTTCACTTGTTGCTCTAGCTGTTATTCTTTGTTTTTTATTAATTAAAGAGTTAATTATTTTTTGTCAGCTATTGATTCAAACTGGAAGTAATGATTATACAGTTTTTCTTGAAGGGATACTGAACTTCTTTTTATATTTTGAGTTTATTGCGATGATCGTTAAATACTTCGAGGAACAATATCACTTTCCTTTAAGGTATTTTATCTATATTGGTATCACGGCAATGATTCGATTAATTATTGTTGAACACTCTGATCCCGTAAGTACATTTCTTTTTTCGCTTGTCATATTAGTCCTTATCATTGGGTACTTTATTATGAATCTAACCCCTCATGAAAGACCTGAAAGTAATTGGTTTTTTAAAAAATAACATCTACCTCAGCTTTAACTTTTAATTAAGAGGAAGAAAATCATCCATCAACGGTGAGGTTCTTCTTCTTTTTTATTTAAATTTTTAATTTGTGATTTGAATCCTGATGTGAAATTTCTTCTTGTTGTAAGATCAATTTAATTGATAACAACTTTTATTTCCATTTAGGAGGATTATATAGATGATGAATACAGTACCTTTAACAGAAAATATTAGCTGGGTTGGAAAAGTAGATAATCGAGAAGTTCCTTTTCATCGCTTAATTTTAGCAAAAGGAACAACTTACAATGCTTACTTACTAAAAACAGAGAAACCAACGGTCATTGATACGGTTGATATGGAATTCGGCAGAGAGTTTGTTGAGTATTTAAGTGAATTGATCGATCCAAAGCTTATCCAATATATTGTCATTAACCATACAGAGCCCGATCATTCAGGCGGGATGGCTGCTTTAGCTGGAAGAGCACCAAATGCAACCATTGTGTGTACAGAATTAGCTGTTAATGAGCTAAAAGAAATGTATAAGCTTCACGACCGAAACTTCCTAGTTGTGAAAGATGGAGATACATTGGACATTGGCGGAAAAACCTTATTGTTTAAAGAAACACCTTATCTTCATACGGCAGAAACCATGATTACTTACTGTGTGGAGGATAAGATTCTATTTCCTTGTGATATCTTCAGTACCCATGTTGCGGTGAATGAGATTTTTGCGGATGAGGCTGGATTTGATATAACAGAGGATTTTGTTGGTTACTACAATGCCATTATCCATCCACATAGAAGATATGTGAGAGCCTTGATTGATGCATTAGAAGGAATGGATGTTCAAATGATCGCTCCTTCCCATGGTTTTATTTTACGGGAGGATATTGAAAAGTATATTGAATTATACGCAACAATGAGTTCTGATACCGTTCAAGATAAAAAGGTCACGATTGTCTATACAACGATAAAAAATAGTACAAAAAAGGTTGCCGATCATTTAAAAGAAGTTTTTGAAGAAAATCAGATTCAAACCACTATTTTTAATGCGGATAAGAGCGATAAAACATGAGATCCTTGAAAGTATTAAGGACGCAGATGCTGTCTTTATCGGAAGTTCAACGAAATACGCAGATATGATTGGGAATTTGGAAGAGGTTCTAAAAGATATGAAGGAAATGAACTTGGAAGGCAAAATTGGGGCGGCCTTCGGCTCATATGGTTGGAGCGGAGAAGCCATTGAGGTTATCCAAGATTACCTAAATCAAACCAATATGAATGTACAAAGCACATCAAATGTCATTAAAACAACAGGTATGACTCATGTGGAATTCCCTGTACGCGTTCGTTTCTCACCAAAAGGAGAGCAAATGAAGAAGATTGAGCACTCAGCCTCCTTTGTGGCCGATTTACTAAGAAGTGCCATTTAACAACGTTCAATGACAAAATGTTTCACATGAAACATTGTTAATCAAGTAAAAAGCGGGTGAAGAAATGAATAAGAACTACTGCATAATTGGAACGGGTGTTGCGGCAGTCTATGCGGCAAAGGCCATTCGTGATCAAGATAAAGAAGCCCATATACATGTCTTTGGGGCAGAAAAATCATTACCCTATAACAGAATCAAATTATCGAAAGAATTATATTCGGATTTAAAAAGTGAAAAGGTTCTGATTAAAAAAGAAAAATGGTATGATGCTCAAAATATTGAAACACATTTAAATACAAGAATTGTAAAAATAAATACAGACGATATGTTCATCATGACTGAAAATAGTGAAACCATTCATTATGACAAGCTACTTATCTGCACAGGTGCAAAAAATAGAAAGCTATCCATCGATGGTTCTGACATAAAAGGTGTCTTTACGATTAGGGAAATGCATGAAGCGGAGGATTTCAAGGCATTTGTCGAGGATAAAGAACATGTTGTCAATATTGGCGGAGGGGTTCAAGGATTAGAAACAGCTTGGTCGATGCATAAGGCAGGTAAAAAGGTTTCCATTGTTGAAGTGGCTCCTAGATTAATGTCAAGACAGCTAGATGAAAGGACCTCATCCCTCTTAAAGGAAAAGATCGAAGCAGCAGGAGTAAAAGTGTATGTAAATACTTCCGTCGATAAGATTATGGGAGAAAAAGAAGTGGAAGGCATCATCATCGGAAATGAAACCATTCTTTGTGATAGTGTTCTTTATTCCATTGGTGTGATTCCAAACATTGATCTCGTAAAAGATACAGCCATCGCTACAAATCATGGAATCCTTGTGAATGATAAGATGGAAACGAATGTGGAGCATATATATGCTGCTGGCGATGTGGTTGAATGGAATGGAGAAGTAGCAGGATTATGGACACCGGCAATGGATCAAGGAAAAGTGGCTGGAAAGAATATGGTAGTCCCATCTGCTTCCTATCAAAAAACCATTCCTTCAACTGTATTTAATGCTTTTGATTTTACGCTATTTTCTATGGGTGTCGTAGATGAAAAGCAATGTGATACAACGCTTGTGGAAGAAGATTCTGATGAAAAATATACAAGAGTTTTTATAAAAGATCAAAAAATGGTGGGTGTCATCACACTAGAAGGTGTTGTAGCTTCACTCGCCTATAAAACAGCCATTGAAAATCAAGTTTCATTGGCAGGAATGGAAGTTAGCAAGATGACAATTGCTGATTTAATGAATGAAATCAAAGAAAGACAAAAAATGACTGCTTAATAATCGTGGAGGAGAATCGTGATGAAAAAGTATATTTGCATACCGTGTGGTTATATCTATGATCCAGCTAAAGGAGATCCTGATGAAGATGTAGAACCAGGAACAGCCTTTGAAGATGTGCCAGAAGATTGGTTATGCCCTGTTTGTGGCGAAGAAAAAGATAAGTTTGCTGAAGTAGAAGAATAATAGAAGGAAAAAGTGCTGAAAAATGATCAATTTTCAGCACTTTTTGCATTTTATCAATATGTGAACTTACATATATAAACGATATTACCAAGTTGCCTATGGTGATTTAGAACACAATGTATGTCTTGGAGATGTGCTATATTCATAGAGTGATTAAATGGAAAAGGATAGATTTCATTTATAAAAGAGGTGTTAGGATATGAAAGAATATACATGTAATCATAAAAAGGAACCCTGCACTAAAAAGGTCCCTCTTTTCACTGCTTTATCGGATGAGGAAATGTTAAAAATAGCAAGGTTGACGAATCATATCCACTACCAAAAGGGACAAATAGTGATACAAGAAGGGGCAAAATCAGATACCCTTTTCATCATGAATAGAGGAAAAGTAAAATTATCGAAATTCACTGTAGATGGAAAAGAACAAATTTTATATATTTTAACAAGTGGTGACTTCTTTGGGGAATTGAATCTCTTTAATGAGGATGAAGTGAATAATTTCAGTGTATTTGCCATTGAGGATACAGAAATTTGCCAATTAAAGAAAGCTGATATGGAGCTAATCCTGTTAGAAAATCCAGAAATCTCATTGAAACTGCTAAAAGCAGTAACAAAACGGTTAGCACATACGGAGGATTTAGCACAGAATCTGGCAACGAAGGATCCTGAAGTAAGAATTGCACATATGATTTTGGAGTTCTGTCAAAAGTTTGGGACAAAATTAAATAATGGTACGCTCATTCATTTACCGATCACACGAGAAGAAATTGCCAGCTACGTGGGGGTTACTCGAGAGACCATTAGCCGCAAATTTAGTAAGTTTGAAGATTTAGGCATCATCTCTTTAAACGGGAAAAAGCAAATATTAGTTAAAAATCACCTTGCCTTAGAAAAATACTTACAATAATAGGGATACACACAACTCATAACGTTGTGTGTATCCTTTTTGCTTCTATCAAACCTTCAAACCTTACATAATTGGAAAACATCCATGAAAGTAACCCTCCTTATTTAAAAACTTTTCAACATTTTCCGCCGAAATTGGCTAAAATTTGATGTGAATTTCGACAAGAATGTATGTTTGATCAAAAGAAATGCTTTTTGTCGTAACATGGTGAAAATCCCGTTGTTTCTAAGCGTATTTCTTACAATATTAGAATACTATTTAAATATTAAAACCGTTTAGGATCCTGCTGGATTAACAAAATATGGAACAAAAAATAAAAAGTGGCTTTTGAAACTTAAGCAAAATCTTCAGAATTTGTCGAATAGTTTGTAACAAAAGCGGGTGATTTTGTAGTATTATTTCAAGTGTTAGCAAAAAAGAAATATAAATTACATAAATAATTATTTGGAGGAGATAGAATTGACAACAAATGAAGTAGTAATCGTAAGTGCAGTTAGAACACCGATTGGAAGTTTTCTTGGAGGTTTACAAAACGTTAAAGCAACAGAACTAGGAGCAATTGTTATAAAAGGAGCTCTTGAAAAGGCTGGCGTGAATCCTAGCGAAGTAGACGACGTAATCATGGGGAATGTACTACAAGCAGGACTTGGACAAAACCCAGCAAGACAAGCAGCACTTGCAGCAGGTATTCCACAGGAAGCATCTGCTATCACAATCAATAAAGTATGTGGTTCAGGTTTACAAGCAGTTCATTATGCAACGCAAGCAATTCTGGCTGGAGATGCAGAAGTAGTTGTAGCAGGTGGAATGGAAAATATGAGCCGTGCAGCATATGTACTAAATAATGCTCGTAATGGCTTTAAAATGGGAGATCAAAAAGTCGTTGATACTATGATCAATGATGGTTTATGGTGTGCAATGAATGATTTCCATATGGGAACTACTGCTGAAAATTTGGCTGCAAAATATGAAATTTCTCGTGAAGAACAAGATGAATTTTCTGCATGGAGCCAACAAAAAGCACAAGCAGCAATCGAATCTAATCGCTTTGCTGATGAAATCATTCCTGTAGAAATTCCTGGGCGTAAAGGACAAGTTACTGTATTCAGTCAAGATGAATTCCCACGTTTTGGAACAACTGCAGAAGGCTTAGGAAAACTTCGTCCTGCCTTTAAAAAAGACGGATCTGTAACAGCTGGTAATGCTTCAGGAATCAATGATGGAGCTGCAGCATTTGTTGTGATGAGCCGTAAAAAAGCGGAAGAATTAGGGGTTCAACCATTAGTAACGATTAAAGCAAATGCAAGTGCTGGTGTTGACCCAAGCATCATGGGAATCGGTCCTGTTCCAGCTGTGAAAAAGGCCCTTGAAAGAGCTTCATTATCAATAGAGGCAATCGATTTAGTTGAAGCAAATGAAGCATTTGCTGCCCAAGCAATCGCTGTAGATCGTGAACTTCATTTTGATAAAGAAAAATTAAATGTAAATGGTGGTGCCATTGCACTAGGTCACCCAATCGGTGCTAGTGGAGCGCGAATCCTAGTATCTTTAATTCATGAAATGAAGAAAACAGATGCTCGTCATGGTTTAGCAACGTTATGTATTGGTGGCGGACAAGGTGTTGCAACAATCGTAGAGAACGTATAATCTACCGCTATTCAATCAACTTAAAGGCAATAAAACGAGACTCCGAATATAGAAGTCTCGTTTTATTGCCTTAAGTAAGTTGGTAGCCTTACAGTATCTTTGTAGATCTCGGTGGAATTTACTGATTAATGAGCGATCGTTCAGTCTAAAGTCTTACGAAAACAGGACGTGACTAGGAAATATATATGTCGCATCTATTAAACCAACATAAGAAACGTTTGGTCGGCCTGCTTGACCGAGCCTTTATTTACGTAGGAAATAACAGCGAAGTGAAAGTAGGTCGGCCAACCATTCATGTCGGAAAATTAAGTTGGACTTATATAGACTCATCTTAAATATAAGGGTGCCCTAGTTTTATAGTCTCTTAACTTTAGATAACTAAGCCGCCATCAACACTTAGAATGGCTCCGTTTATATAACTTGCATCATCTGAGGCCAAAAATAGATAGGCTGCAGCAATATCTTCTGGTTTTCCAAGCTTTTTAAGAGGGGTCTTATCTTTCATGTAATCGAGAACCTTTTCAGGGACAGCAGCAGTCATACCGGTTTCAATGAAGCCTGGTGCTATGGCATTCACTCTTATCCCTTTAGGTCCAAATTCTTTTGACCAACTTTTGGTTAGTCCAATTACTCCAGCCTTTGTTGCAGCATAATTCGTTTGACCAATATTTCCGTATAAGGCAACCACTGAAGATGCATTCAAAATTACGCCGGATCCCTGGTTCAACATGATTGGGGCTACCGTTTTTGCACAGTTAAAAACACCTGATAAATTGACAGATATGACCTTTTCCCAATCAGATTCTTTCATCTTTGTTAAGAATCCATCAAGGGTAATACCAGCGTTGTTAATCAAGATATCAATTCTACCATGCTTGTCTACTGTTGATTGAACCATAGCTTCTATTTGAGCAAGATTAGATACGTCAACTTTATAAAAGTCGACTTTTTCATTGCCGAATTCTTCTAACGTAGCAAGGCCAGCTGATTCGTCATAATCACAAATCACGACTGTAGCGCCTTCTTGAAGAAATCTTTTGGCTGTTTCTTTCCCAATTCCTTGTGCTCCACCAGTAATTAAAGCGATCTTATCCTGTAACTTCAAATTGGCCACCTCTTTTTTTAGAGTACCTTAACATACGAATGAGTAATAATAGCTGCTGGATCGATAAGTATGAAAGGCTAAAATTTTCCAATTGCTAATTTATCTTATTCGCAGAGTCAAAAAAAAAGAACAGCTAAAAGCTGCTGTTCTTATTTAAACAAACCTAAAGCAAACTGTGAATTTGACTCATAAATGTCATTGAACAATTTTTGAGCTGCCTTTACTTGAACGTTCATATCTTCACGAAGTTTGTTTTGTTGGTCAATATTTTTTTGAACTGCTTGTTGTAATTGTTCTTGAGATTGATTCAGAATGTTGATGCTTTCTTTATAAGGAACTACAGCAATTTCTTGAATGCGATTGCTCACTTCGTCAAGTTGTGTATTCCATTGTTCGTAAGCTGTGCTTGCAGAAGCACCAAATACTTTTTGGATGTTTTCTTTAACAGTTTCACGAAGCTCAGCAATTAATTTCTTTTGTTCAGCTTCCATACGGCTGAAGTCATCAGTTACTTTTTCTAATGTTTCTTTTTGGCTTTCGAAAGTTTGAAGTAATAGTTGTTCTGCTTCTTTGCGTGAACTGTAGACCATGTCTAGACTATTTGTCCAAGTGTTAAATAATGAATCTCCTAAATTTACTGCATCTTGATTTTTAGTTGCTGTAGCTTGTGCCATTTGTAAAAAACCTCCAAATATTTTTTTTATTATGATTGCAGCAAAAACTGCAGGGTCACTATGGTTATTTAATGTGAATTACTCATCTGATTCGTCTGGTTGTTTGATTGAAGGAAGGAACATATCCATATATAAGGTGAAAAAGCGGCTGATAATGGATTGGTACTGTTCCAGTGCGTCCGAACAAGTTTGTAAGTAAGCTTCTCCGGCATCTGTGATTGAATAAATTCGTTTTGCAGGTCCTCCTGTTGTTGTATCCCATTCAGACTTGACCATATCGTCTTTTTCTAATTGCCTTAGTGTTCGATATACATTTCCTTGGTCAACAGATGAGAAGCCAAATCGAGTTAATTCTTGAATTAACTTATAACCATGTAAATTCCAATTGCGAAGACTTAACAGAAGGACAGGTACCATTAAGTTTTTTGGCATGGTTGTCATCACTTTCTCTTCTGTAGGCTGCGAGTTTTTTTCGGACTCATTCTTATTGGTTGTCATAATGTGTTTCACTCCTTGGTTAATGTCCTTATATGCAATTTACACCTATATGAATATTTTGTCAAACCATTAAAACATTAATTATAAATTTTAAGATAATTATAAATCTTTATTCTTTTCAAATTGTTATAATATTGGTATTATGTAATAGTGAGAAAGCGATAATATGGAGGAGAAAAAATGACAAGAGATTTTAATATGTTTGAAATGTGGAAAGATTATTATGATCAAACTAGTAATCTATTAGATGAAAAGGTAAAAGAAGACTTTCCTTCCCAAGGGATGGGACAAATTTTAGAAATGAATCTTCTTTTTAAAAAGATGTTAGATGAAACAACAGAACGCTATCTAGAGCAAGTAAATATTCCTACTCGTAATGACATCGCTGCTCTATCATCATTAATCATTAATGTCGATTCAAAAGTAGATGATTTAGAAGAATTGTTAGAAGCGTTCAAGGAAAAACAAGCAAATCAGGCTGGTGGAGAAAATCAAGCTGACCTGCAAAATGAACTAACAAATGTAAAGAAAGATATTAAGGATCTTGATCATAAAGTAAATCAAATTCTTACTTTGTTACAATCAGCACCTAAAGAAACCGTTAAAGAAACAGTGGTTAATGGAAGTGCAGCAAAAGCAGCGAAAACGTCAAAGGATGCTAACGTAAATGGCAGTGCTGCAAAATCAGGACCTACTAACTAATAAAGTATAAAATTTTTATAATATAATAGTATAAGAATAATATTTTTAACAATCAAATTAAACAGAAAATGGAGTGTAGATCATAATGGCAGAATTAAAAGACAAAGTAGCAATCGTAACAGGTGGAAGCAGAGGAATTGGTTCATCAATCGCATTAGAATTAGCTAAAAACGGTGTAAAAATTGTAATCAACTATAATAGCAATAGTGAAGCTGCAGATAAAATGGTAGCAGAAATTAATGAGCTTGGCGTGGAAGCATATGCTGTACAAGCTGATGTTTCAAGCAGCGAAGACGCAGCAAGACTTGTACAAGCTACTGTTGAACGTTTCGGTCAATTAGATATTCTCGTTAACAATGCTGGAATTACAAGAGACACTACGTTTAAGAAAATGAGTGAAGAAGATTGGAGAAAAGTTATTGATGTTAACTTGAATAGTGTTTTCAACACAACATCACCTGCGCTACCTTATATTACTGCATCAGAAGCAGGCCGTATTGTTAATATTTCTTCTATTATTGGACAAGCTGGTGGCTTTGGACAAACAAACTATGCAGCTGCAAAAGCAGGATTGATTGGTTTTACAAAAGCACTTGCACTTGAACTTGCTAAAGGCAATGCAACAGTAAACGTAATTTGCCCAGGATTTATTGGAACAGAAATGGTTGCTGCAATGCCAGAAAAAGTTCTTGAAAGTGTTGTGGCTAGAGTTCCACAAAAACGATTAGGAACACCAGAAGAAATTGCACGTGGTGTTGTGTACCTATGTAAAGATGGAGACTATATTACTGGTCAACAATTAAATATTAACGGTGGACTTTACATGTAAGTGTAATCTTTACCTATGGGTTTGAATACGTTATACAGAGTAAATTTTATTTATCTAAGGAGTGAGGGATCATTAGCATCTCAGAACAAATCGACTGGAAAGAGCAGGTTGGTGAAATGTTACCAAAAGAATATCAACAAATGTTGTCTCGTGTAAATAAAGCAACAAAGGTGTTAACATCTGACCCTGAGCCAGAAGTTGCTCCAACACCAAAGGAAGTTATTTGGACTAAGAATAAAACAAAATTATATCGTTATATTTCTGAACAACCAATCAAGCATAAGACTCCAATCTTATTAGTGTATGCTCTTATTAATAAGCCATATATTTTGGATCTGACTAAAGGCAGCAGTTTCGTTGAATATATGGTTAACCGTGGTTTTGATGTATATCTTCTTGACTGGGGTACACCAGGTTTTGAAGATAAAAATATGAAATTAGATGATTATATTATGGACTACATTCCACGTGCAGTTCAAAAAATATTACGTAAATCAAAAGCAGATGAAGTATCCATGCTTGGCTATTGTATGGGCGGAACCATGACATCTATTTTTGCAGCACTTCATCCTGAGCTACCTATCAAAAATATCGTTTTTATGACAAGTCCATTTGATTTTGAAGATACAGGCTTGTATGGCGAGATGCTGGATGAGAAGTATTTTAATATCGATAAAGTTGTCGATACTTTGGGTCTTATTCCACCGGAAATGATTGATATGGGGAATAAAATGATTAAACCGATGTCGAACATTTATGGACCATATGTGAGTTTGGTAGATCGTGCAGACAATGACAATTTCTTAAAGAGTTGGAAGTTACTGCAAAAATGGTTGAACGATGGAATTCCGTTCCCTGGTGAAGCCTATCGCCAATGGATTCGAGATTTCTACCAAAAAAACAAGCTCATCAAAGGTGAACTTGTTGTTCGCGGCAACAAAGTCGATCTAAAGAACATTAAGGCAAATGTCCTTAATTTATCGGGTGCGTCAGATATTATTGCACAACCGCATCAGGTTGAAGCTTTGATGGATGTTATTTCAAGTAAGGATAAACAATATTTAAATCTGCCTGTTGGACATACATCTATTACTTTTGGATCAAAGGCTAATAAGATTACGTATCCAACTGTATGTGATTGGTTAGAAGAACGTTCCAACTAATAGGATCAGAAGGCTTCATGAAAAGTGATTCTTCTGTTTAAGATAGAGTGCCCCTGAAAGTTTTTACTTTTGGGGGTACTCTTTTTAATGTAAATGAAAGTCCTTATGCACTTGTTGTTATAAAATCCTCGATATGTTGATTAAATAGGTCCTTTTTTTCAATATTACTTAAATGACCAGTATCCTTTAAAATGGCGATCTGCGCCTTTCGTATAAAGGTCTTCATAAGGTATTGATTGAGCGATGGAGTGACCTTATCGTGGGTGCTTCCTATTAGTAAAACGGGTTTGCTGATGGTAGGAAGAATCGTGAAGTAATTAACGCCAATGGAAGCTCGCACGGATTCCATATAGGTGTCGCGAATATGAAAGGTTTTTCTAGCTTCTTCCTTGTAGGATTCATCATAGAGTCCAGTTGAGAGAATATGTTCAACTAGGTCTTGTTGTGACAGATTCATCATACTGTTCGCTATAAAAGGCGGAATATAGCTGGTGGTGTTGGATAGGATTAATCCCCTAACAAGATCAGGGCGCTGTTTGTATAATTCCTGAGCTACGATTCCACCAAAGGAAAACCCACATATAAAGGCTGATGGAATGTTCAGGTGCTCTAAAAGTTGAATAATATCTAAAGCAAAGTTCTTAATGGTAAAGTTTTCATTAATGGCTGTTTCCCCATGGCCTCTTAAATCAGGGATAATGAGTCTATGTTTATTGGCTAGCTCATGTTGAGATACCCAGGCCTCCTTTGTACTGCCTAGACCATGAAGAAGGACAATTGGTGTTCCTGTACCTAGATCTTTGTAAGTTAACATGATCAACGACCTTTCAAGTTGTTTTTCCATTTGTTGATAAAGCCAGTGAATAGTAAGTGATAATAGAAGTATGGACAGAAAATGAATCATCCAAACCCATTTTTATTGCAATACATAGAAAGAGAATAGAGAAACGAAGAGTGTTTTGGATGGATGGAACTGAAGATAACCGTCTTTGCTACTAGTTATTATATGGATTTCCCTTCATCCTGTGCGAAGGCTTTTCCGAAAAAAGAACCAGGTGGAAATACCCGTCAGTGGTAAATGAGAGTTAGAATAAGCTGCTTAGGTTCTGTGAGGCAGAAGCACAGAGGCATAGTTGCACTTATACTGTTTTCCTAAAAATTGCCCCTACGTCGATCTGCTCCAGCGCTGCAATTTTATACTTTCTTAAGAGTGCAAAAAAGGCTTACCAAAGGTCTGAAGTGTTTTCCCCAAAGGGACACTTTCTGACATAAGGTAAGCCTTTTTTGGCTACTTCACTTAAAATAGATCCTCTAATTCAGATTCTGTATAGCTGGAAATAAGAATGACTGCTTTTTCATCACCGATATTTTTTACGAAGTGTGGGACACAAGCATTCCAACTAAAGGAATCGCCTTCTTCTGCAATGACAGAATCCTCTCCTTGTTGTGCAAGCACTTTTCCTTCTAATACTAGATGGCTTTCCTTTCCATCATGGGCATTTGGTTCACCCATTGAGGCCCCAGGCGGAAATTCAACCATCATCATACGCAGCCCATCTTTGGAGGCAATATGCTCAACCTTCAATTTATTATGGGTAGAAAGCGTTCGTTCATTTTTTTTGACGACACGCATATGTTGCTGCTTTTCAAGCAATAAATAAGGTAATGGCACTTCAAGAAAACTTGCGATGGTTTGCAAGGTACTAATGGAAGGAGAAGTATGGTTGTTTTCTAGATTACTGACGAATCCCTTTGAAAGCCCAGTTCCCTCACACATTTGTGCAATGGTGATTTTTTTTCTATTACGTATGCTGCGAATTTTTGATCCAATATCCAATTTAATCACCTCAAATGTTTCTTAATATGAAACTTATTTCTATATTACCAAAAAAATCATTGACAATCCACTTGTTATTTTGTTATCTTATAAACAACAAATGTTCATATTGAAAAACAACATAGATGAAAATAATGTTAAAGGGATGATATATATGGATACGCCCATGATTTATGATCTTCGGAAACCTAAACGAGTGGATCCCGATAAAACTTATCCAGCCTTGTTTTTAATACATGGAATGGGAAGCAATGAGCAAAATATGTTTCCACTGGTTCAGGGATTAGAAGAGGATTTTTATATTTTCAGTATTAGAGGTCCTATTTCACAACCTCCTGGCTTTGCCTTTTTTACGATCGAGGGATATGGGAAACCGCATCGGGAAGTATTTGATCAAGCAGTGAGTAGTCTAACTAACTTTATTGAGTATGCTACTAAACAGTATTCATTAGACCAAAATAACTTATATTTACTTGGCTTTAGTCAGGGAGCGATACTTTCCATGTCACTTGCCCTCATTTTGGGGAATAAGATCAAAGGGATTGTGGCACTAAGTGGATATCTGCCTAAGATTGTAACGGAAGATTATGACTTGAAACCTGTTGATGAACTTTCTGTATTTATCTCACATGGTGAAATGGATCAGGTTTTACCATATGAATGGGGAGTCTTTGCACAGGAGTATTTTAAACAGAAAAATGCAGATGTAAGCTTCCATTCCTACCAGGAAGGACACAGTGTTTCTTTACAAAACCAGCAAGATCTTAAACAATGGATTGTTGATCATATCAAAAACTAAAAGGAGGAAAATAATATGATGCCTTCACTTTTTATCGCACATGGAGCACCACTACTTGCTATTGAAAATAACGAGTATACACAGTTCATAAATCAATTAGGGCAGACATTACCAAAGCCTAAAGCTGTTGTTCTGTTTTCGGCGCATTGGGAGTCTACAGTGCAAAGAGTCAGCAATGTAGATGAATATGAGACAATTTATGATTTCGGCGGCTTTCCTGAAGACTTGTATCGTATTCAGTATCCTGCAAAAGGACATTTGGAAATTACAGAGGAAATTAAAGCATTGTTTAGCAAACAAGGGATTCCTTTTGAAGTTGATACAAAACGTGGCTTAGATCATGGTGCCTGGGTTGTTCTTAGGATGCTTTATCCAAATGCAGATATACCTGTCATTGCCATGTCAGTCAATCAACATTTAACGCCACAACAGCAGTATGAAATTGGAAAGTCCTTATCAGCATTAAGAGAAAAAGATGTTTTGATCATTGGTAGCGGCGGAACTGTGCATAATCTTCGTGCCGTAGGATGGCACAAAGACGGGAAAGAGATTGATCAATGGGCAGTCGATTTTGATCAGTGGATTGAAAATCATTTGAATCATTGGGATACAGAATCCCTTTTCGATTATTATTCATTAGCGCCAAATGCTGAAGTAGCAGTGCCAGCATATGGAAAAGAACATTTTATTCCGCTGTTTTATGCAATGGGTGCAGGGGATGATGTGAAGCAGGCAAAGTTACTTCATCGCAGTTATCGTTATGGAAATCTTAGCCATAGTGTTTGGCAATTTGGTTGATCGATAAACGATAGGTTTTACATTAAAATAATATAAATAAATCAAGTATTTAATAATGTATGATTAAAATTAAAAATAAATAAAGGGAAATAGGAGAGGAATAATAAAATGAAAAATTATGAAATTGGTGCATTAGTATTACGAGTAGTATTGGGGATTACGTTCTTTATTCATGGTTTAGTGAAATTCCAAGGTGGGATTGAAAATATTGTAGGCTGGTTTGCAAGTATTGGTTTACCAGGAGCATTGGCTTATGCTGTGGCTTCGATTGAATTAGTAGGTGGAATTTTATTAATTATCGGTTTGGGCAGCAGAGTTGTATCGGCTATACTTGCTGTATTAATGATTGGTGCTACACTAAAGGTGAAATTAGCTGTTGGATTTTTAGGAAATGGACAAATGGCTGGGTATGAATTAGATTTAGCATTTTTAGCTATGGCAGTATTTATCGCTATTAATGGCAGTAAGATGTTTGCAATCGATCAAGTCGTGTTCAAGCAAAAAGAATCAGTAACTCAAAACATTTAATAAGATCTTATTACGAAAAAGCTTACCGAACAATGTTCAATCGGTAAGCTTTTTTTTATGGAAAGTCCAGTTAGTTCCAAAAAGAAGGAGTCTAAAAAAGGATTAAGAATATAAATCGGTTCTTCTATCTTGAAAAATGGGATGGTTTTTCGAACCGTGTCCACTTCTTGTATATCTATCTCCGCATAATAAATGCCTTCATCCGTTTGTCCGCTAATAAGTAGTTCTCCCCATGGTGCAATAACCATTGAATGCCCATTAAAGTCGTTTCCTGGGTCTGAACCGACACGGTTAACTGCGACGATAAAACATTGGTTTTCAATCGCTCGAGCCTGCAATAATAGCTGCCAATGGTCGATTCGTTTTGTAGGCCATTGTGCTGGTATAAAGAGGATTTTCGCACCTTTTAAGACATGGGTACGAATCCATTCAGGGAAACGAAGATCATAGCAAATGACACCGCCACAGGTTATGTCATCTAATGCAAATGTATTTGTCGCTTGCCCGGCATTCATAAATAGATGTTCATCCATTAGTTTAAATAAATGAGCTTTGTCATATTCTGCAACGATTTTTCCAGTTCGATTGACCACATACATCGTGTTAAAAAATTTATCCGCTCTTTTTGTTGCAACAGAGCCACCTATGATGTTTACATGATATTCTTTTGCAAATTTTGTTAGTAATTGTTTCGTTTTTTGTCCATTTTCATCAGCTAGGCTACCAAGCTGAGTGAGTGCATAGCCAGTATTCCACATTTCTGGGAAAACAATTGTATCTGCGTGGAATGATGCTGCTTCTTCAATATACTTTTCAACGGTATAAAAGTTTGTTTCTGGTTGGGCAAAATGGATATTCATTTGAACACAGGCAATTTTCATATGTTTCAGCTCCACTAGACAAGTTTATCTAAAGATTATAAAACCTGGGGTAAAATGGCAATTATTTTAACTTTAAAAGGTGGATTTCATAGAGTATTCAGATCGATCAAAAAAGCTTACCTGTTCCCCTTTTTAACACTTGTTCAAAAGGGGAATAAAGCGTTTGAACAAGGTCATGACGTTATTAATTTAGGGCAGGGGAATCCAGCTCAGTCGACGCCTCCTCCTATTATTATAGGTAAAAAGCAGATTCAGACCGTTGTATACAAATTTGTTTACAAGTTTACAATATTTTATTATTGTGTACAAAAAGTGTATACAAGTTTACAGAATGTATACAAACGCATACAATAATGTTTACTTGTTTACAAAGTCGTGTACATCCTTATATACCAACGTGTATACAAAAGTATATTTATTGTTTACAAAAAACGTATACAACAAGTCGATGTTTACAAAAGTGTTTACAAAATTTCATTAAGATTTCTTTTTGTACTTATATTGAATTAAATACCATTTTCTAGTAACCTTAAATTTACATACTAATGGCAACATAAAATAGTATAATGAATATCCAATGTGGAAAAGGAAAGGAAGTTCTGAATATGAATATAGGTAATTCTAGAATTGCATCTGTGGATGTAGGAAATGATTCAATTAAAGCAATTTTTGGAGAACTAGATTATGAGCTTAATATTCCTAATATTATAGCGAGAGATGTTGAAGATCGACCTGTTATAGGAATAGAGGAACTAGATACTAAAAATCCTTTAGAGGGTCTACATTTAAAGGTTCACTCCCCTTCTCTGAAAGAAAACAATGCTATTTATCGTGTCGGTTATTTGGCAACAAAGGCTGATAATTCAACTGAGTTAGATCCAGGAAGCAACAAAGCGGATGAGGATCAAACTTTGGTTATGCTCTTCACGACACTAGCACTTGATGCTGTGAGAGGAGAAAATGCTAACATCTTCAAAAGATCAGGGAATGTGATTGATGCAAACTATACGCTTGGAACGGGTTTACCACTGCGTGAAGTAAAGGAAGGCAGAGACGCAGGCTACCGTTCTAAATTATTGGGATCTGTTCACCAAGTGGAGTTTCTCATTACACCTAAATATCAAGGACTTAAAGTTAATATTAAATTTAATGAGGTAAAGGTATATCCAGAGGGATTTGCAGCCTATATTAATCTTGTCATGGATACTAAATTAAACGTTATTAACAAAGATCTAATTGATAAGAGTATCATTATTCAAGATATTGGCGGCTTATCAACAGATATTGCTGTTATTAAAAATCGAAATGTAGATGATGATAAAGCACAAGGATTTAATCTTGGGGTATCAGAATCATTAGAAGCGATTAGAGAAGAAATTAGCAGAAAACATGGTGTTGTTCTGGATAGTCGAAGAGATGTTGTGGAGATTTTAACGAAGAAACATGACCGTAATCATATTATGGTCAAGGGAAGTCGGACAAGTGTTCACGATATTACGGATCGTATCTTGCTTGAATTAGCTAAGAAACAATATCGATTACTGCGCAATGCATGGTTAAAGAATTCTCAGACAGAAATTTGCTTCTTCGTCGGCGGCGGGGCAAATGTTTTAAAAGATTATCTTAAAACATTAAATAACAGCTTAGATGGATTTAATATCGATTTCTTTGAAGATGAAAAAGAAAGCATTTGGATGATGGCTAATGCGTATTACAAGCTTATTACCGACTTTGTTAGAAAAAGTGAGAAACAACAAAAAGTAGGAGAAGTGAAAAAGCCAGTAGATTCTAAATAAGGTGATGCTATGAAAAAGGGTTCCTCAAATGAAGTTACGAGAGGACAAACGATTTCCTTTCGTATTCCGTCTGATACACCAGACCATATTTTGAAACAACTACAACGATTAAAGGATGTGGAAAGAAGGAATTTCTCGAGTAAAATAGCGGAATTTGTTCTAGAAGGTGTGAGTCATTCTCATGCAAACGAACGGGAGATGATATCCATTCCACTTCCTAAAAAATTGAGTAAGGCACAACGGGATTGGTTGAAGCACGAGCATTCAGAGGCATTGTTAGGTGGCATACTTTATCAATTAATCATTGACCCAGTTCGTTCTACTACTTTGTTAGCATCACTAAATAGTAACTCATTAAACATTGATGAAGCCCTCTATCTTCAAGAGGAGGCTGTACCTATTGACCGCCATGATCCATTTTATGGAGTGGAGGAAGTTCACGATGAAATAAGTGAAGAGGCAAATGAATCTATTGGTGATCGTTTTGAGGATGACTTAAGTGGGTTTGATTGGGAAAGTGCAAAGCAACAAAATGTAGAAATAGCGGATGAAAAAGAAGAAACTCCGGAGGAAATCGATTTAGAGGACCTCCTGGATGGCTTTCTTGCGAGTATGAATAAATAAGTTATTTGGTGTAGTCCAACACCTTTAATCATGCGTGGTGGGCCTGTCTATCGATTCAGAGCGTTATAAAAGGGGTTAAAAAAGGGAACAACGTTCTTCGTTATGAAGAAGCTGTTCCCTTTTTAATTATAACAACACGATTGCTTTTTGAAGGATAAGTGAATTAAACAATCCCTTGAGCAATCATAGCATCCGCAACTTTTAAGAATCCGGCAATGTTCGCTCCAACTACAAGGTTGCCAGGATGGCCGTATTCTTCAGAAGCTTGCTTTGAGTTTTTGTAGATGTTTACCATGATTTCATGTAATTTAGCATCTACTTCTTCAAATGTCCAAGAAATTCTTGCGCTATTTTGAGCCATTTCTAATGCAGAAACTGCTACACCGCCAGCATTAGCTGCTTTTGCAGGTCCGAAAAGAACGCCGTTTTCAAGGAATACGTTGATCGCTTCTAATGTAGAAGGCATGTTAGCACCCTCACCTACTGCTTTAACGCCATTTGTTACTAGAGTTTTTGCTGCTGATTCACTGATTTCGTTTTGTGTGGCACATGGTAATGCGATATCGCAAGGAATCGACCAAATGTTTTCACAGCCTTCGAAGTATTCAGCATCTGGATGTTCATTTACATATTCGCTGATACGTTTTCTTTCAACTTCTTTAAGGCGTTGAACAGTTTCAAGGTTAATACCATTTTTATCATAAATATAACCGTTTGAATCGCTGCAGGCTACTACTTTTGCGCCAAGTTCTGTTGCTTTTTGAATTGCATAAATAGCAACGTTACCAGAGCCAGAAACGACAACTGTTTTTCCTTCAAAAGAATCGCCTTGATCTTTTAACATTTCTTGAACGAAGTAAACAGTACCGTAACCAGTAGCTTCCGTACGTGCTAAGCTGCCGCCAAACCCAACCGATTTACCTGTTAAAACACCTGCATGGAAAGCGTTCTGAATTCTTTTGTATTGTCCGAACATATACCCAATTTCTCTTGCGCCAACACCGATATCACCGGCAGGAACGTCTGTATCCGGTCCAATATATTTACAAAGTTCAGTCATAAAGCTTTGTGTAAAGCGCATAACTTCTCTATCTGACTTCCCTTTTGGATCGAAGTCAGATCCGCCTTTACCGCCACCAATCGGCTGTCCAGTTAAAGAGTTTTTGAAGATTTGTTCAAAGCCCAAGAATTTAATAATACTAGCATTTACAGATGGATGGAAACGTAAGCCGCCTTTATAAGGTCCGATTGCTGAGCTGAATTCAACACGGAAACCGCGGTTTACTTGTACTTTACCTTGATCATCAACCCAAGGAACTCTGAAAGTTAACACTCTTTCTGGTTCGACGATTCGTTCTAATATCCCTTCCTCCATATAGTGAGGGTGTTTATCGAAAACGGGGATTAGTGATTCAAAGATTTCATTTACTGCTTGATGAAATTCAGGCTCATTTGGATTTCTCTTTTTGACTTGTTCAAATACTTCATGAACATATTGTTCACCTTTTGTCATAGTTGGATTTGTAGATGTCATTACAAAATCATTCCCTTCATGTAAATACTTTTATAATTATGCAGATACTTATCATATGAATATTTAAACGTTTTTCCCACTACTTATTTCTTTATCATTATTTTATTATTTAATAATAATCAAAACAATATATAATATAGATAAGAATCATGTCGAAATTAGATGAATGCTGTGAGGTGACACGGATGGAATTAAGGCAAATATACTACTTTATAGAAGTGGCTAAAAGAGAACATGTAACGGAAGCTGCCATCCACCTGCATGTTGCTCAATCGGCCGTGAGTCGGCAAATCTTCAATTTAGAATCCGAACTAGGGGTTGATTTGTTTCTTCGAGAAGGACGAAATGTAAAGTTAACTCGAATCGGCAAAATCTTCCTTGAATACGTAGAACAAGCCGTGACCGTTCTCGATAATGCGAAGCGGGAGATTGCAGAGTATTTAGATCCAGAGCAAGGAACCATCCGAATTGGCTTTCCGAGTAGTTTAGCGACTTATACCTTGCCAACCGCTATTTCGGCATTTCGTGAGCGTTATCCAAGTGTTAAATTCGAACTGAAACAGGGAGCTTATTATCATTTAATTGATTTAGTTGCCAAAGGGGATATTGATATGGCTCTCTTAGGGCCAGTCCCTATGAAGGAAAAAAAGGTAAAGGGAAGTGTGTTATTTACTGAAAGTCTAGTTGCCTTGTTACCGAGTGATCATCGGTTAGCACATGTAAAAGCACTAAAATTGAGCCAATTACAAGATGAGCCTTTTATATTATTTCCAGAAGGATTTATTTTACGAGAAATAATTGTAGATGCATGTAAGGAACTAGAATTTAAGCCCCATGTGGCCTTTGAAGGTGAGGATATTGATGCCATTAAAGGGCTGGTGTCTGCTGGTCTCGGAATTACCATTATCCCTGAAATCACGATATTTGATTGTTTACCTCGGAAAACAGTCATGATCCCGATTGTAAACCCTAGTGTAGATCGTACGGTAGGAGTCATTATTCCGGTAGAACGCCAATTACTTCCAACACAGAATCTTTTTTATCAGTTTTTAATGGACTTTTTTTCTCAACTCAATCATTTAAAAAACTGAATGTTTATACAAAAGACCCGTTTAGTACTTTAAACGGGTCTTTTGTTGCTAGATAAGAGCAGGTAATCGACTTAGTGCAGCCCGCCTGGGGCTCTAAGAAGGACCAATCCAATGGTTAGTGCCACCATCAGAAGTAAACAAATGGTATCCTTGTTTTCCCATCTCAATTGTCTGAAGGAGCTTCTTGCTTTGCCGGATTGGTAGCCCCGTACTTCCATTACATTGGCTAATTCTTCTGCTCGATTTAAGGAGCTCACAAACAGGGGAAGAAGAATGGGAACTAGTTTTTTCATCTGTTGAAATAAAGATCCCTCACCAAACGCTGTGCCTCTAGCTCTTTGTGCGTCCATGACCTTTTGTGTTTCATCAAGCAAAGTTGGAACAAAACGTAAAGAGATGGAAAGCATTAAGGAGAATTCCTCAACAGGGATTTTTAAAGCACGTAAGGGGCGTAATAAATAATGGATTCCGTCTGTTAGATCGATAGGCTTGGTTGATAAGGTTAAGACAGTTGATACAAAAATAATCATAACAAACCGGCAGAAAATAAAAATACCATTGGTTAAACCGAACTCTGTGATTGTAATCGGTCCCCATTCAAAATAGACGGTTCCGCCTGAAGTAAATAATATTTGTAGTAAGACCGTAAATAAAATCAACCAGATTAATGGTTGTACACCCTTAAGATAAGTACGAAAACGGACACCTGATAAATACATCACCAAGAAAGTAAAGAACCAGAGCAATGCATAGGTTTGCCAATTGTTGGCCAAAAATAGGACAATGATAAAGTAGGTGCATGCCATGAGCTTTGATCTGGGGTCAAGATGGTGAATCCAGGAGTCACCAGGGAAATAGCGTCCTAAAATCAGATTGTTCATGCAAGCCCCATCTCAATTAAAGCATCAGCTAGTTCGTCAACCGTTAAACAAATCTTGGACAGTTTCATTCCGGTTTGTCTTTCGAAGTGTAATTGAAATCGACGTGCTTCCGGTACATCTAGATGCCACTTTTGTAATTGTTCATTGTCTGCAAAGACGTTCTCTACACGATCATGAAACACAACACGCCCTTTATCCATAACGACTACCTTGTCTGCATATGTAACAACATCATCCATATCATGAGTGACTAGAACCGTTGTTAACCCTTTATCCCGATGAAAGGAGGAGATTAAGGATAATATTTCTTGTTTGCCTTCTGGATCAAGTCCTGCCCCGGGTTCGTCTAATACAAGTATATCGGGCTCCATAGCTAAGATTCCTGCGATCGCTACACGTCTTTTTTGGCCGCCAGATAATGAAAAAGGTGATTTGGTTAGGATGTCTGGCTGTAAACCTACTTGTTCCAATACCGTGTGTGCAATGTCTTTTGCCTTTTCTATAGGAACGCCGAAATTTAAAGGCCCAAAACAAATATCCTTTTCAACGGTTTCTGCGAATAATTGTGATTCAGGGAATTGAAAGACCATTCCCACCGTTTTGTGAACCTTTTTTAGGGCGTCTTTATTTTTATGATCGGATTTAATCATATGATGACCGACTTTAATCTGGCCTTCCTTTGGAAGAAGGAGACCGTTCATAGCTTTTAGTAGACTGGACTTGCCAGAACCAGTATATCCAACGACAGCCGTAAAGGATCCTGAGGCAATTGTTAAGTCAATCGATTGCAACACCAATGGACTGCGAATAAAAGCCAATTGATAATCAGCTGATACATTTTCAAAAATTACTTCCATAACCACTGCACCATTTCTTCTTCTGTCATATAGGCTTTGGGAACTTCACGGTTGCGCTTCATTAATGTGCGTCGCAATTTTTCTGCAAATGGGGGTTCTAATTCAGGTTCTTCATTAAAGACCTTTCGAGGAGAACCACTATTTACGATGCGACCAGATTGTATCACTAGGATGCGGTCTGCTGCTGCCGCCTCATTCATATCATGCGTAATCGAAATAAGGGTAAGTTCTGTGCTCTGTTTGAGCAGTCTAAGAGAATCCAGTAATTCACGGCGACTTCTCGGGTCCAGCATTACAAAGGCTTCATCCAAAATTAAGATATCGGGTTGTAGGGCTAGCACGCCTGCAATGGCTACACGTTGCTTCTGTCCCCCTGATAGACGGGACGGATCATGAAATCGATAGTGTGATAATCCAACCATTTCAAGTGCTTCATTAATTCTGGATTGCATGTCATCATGGGACATATTCAGATTTTCTAAACTAAAGGCAACATCATCTTGAACGGATGTACCAATAAATTGATTATCAGGGTTTTGAAAGACCATCCCCATTTTCTTTCTTATTTCCCATTTAGATTCATCATTCAATTCTTTTCCGGCGATCATAATACGTCCACTCTTGGGTACTAATAAGCCAACCAATAATTGAGCAAGGGTGGACTTACCAGAACCGTTTTTCCCAACAATGGATACCCATTCACCTTTTTCAATTGTAAAGGACACGTTTGATAACGTTTCTGATTCCAATCGTTTATCATATTGAAATGTGAGATTTTCCACTTCAATAATAGGTGTCTGCATGCAAGTACCCTCCTATCAAATGCGCCTCGGCGTATTTGCGCCCAGAGTTTATCGAGCTCGCTCGATAAACTTCCTTTGAAAATCTGTGGCATCCGCCGGAGGCTTTAACTTCATTCAGTAGAAGTCGGGGACTTCTACTGAATGAAGTTAAACCATGAGCGATACGAACATCATGGCGACAATCGATCCATTTACTAAAACTAAATTTTTCAAGGATAGAACAAATGTTTCAGACTTAATTTGTCTTTTACTAAATAGATTCATATGCTTATAAACAGGAATGATAATGACCAAACAAAGCAACATAATCATAGGTAAGACATGAAATAGTACAGCTGTTAATATAGCAATAAAGGAAGCGATGTAAAGGGCATTGTACAGCCAAATAGAATGTTTTTTTCCTAAATAATAAGGTAAGGTAAACCGGTTATTTTTAATATCATCTTCAAGATCGCATAAATTATTGGATAGCATAATATTGGCTATGGTAAATATGCAGGGCAAGGAAACCCAGATAATTTCCGATATTAAAATAAGATCAATATGAACAATTAAGTTTCTACCTTCAATCATTAATTCAGCAATTCCTTGGTCAAAGGCATTGATATAAACGGTGAGGAATAATATTCCAAAGCCCATCGTCAAGCCAGAAAAGATCTCACCAAGTGGTAAGCGTGATAAGGGAATTGGACCATACGTATAAAATACACCAATAAAAAAGCAAATAATGCCTAAGAAAAGGACTAATAGATCTGTTCGGAAAACAAGCCATACCCCTAATGCTGCCGCAATAATAAGCATACTAATAATGGTGGAACGGACTAATCGTAAAGAAATATTTTCCTGACCAATAATATTCTCTCTTTTTCGATATTCATCTGTTGTTGCCTTTTTATAGTCCATATAATTATTAATGGCTGTTGTGGTTAGGTCAAAAATAAGCATGGAACAGAAGAAAATGAATGTGTTTATAAGATTAAATGTATCATATCGGTAGATGACAAATAGTAGTCCTACCAAAAATGGAAATAAACTCGCCAATTTCGTTTGAATTTCGACGAGTTTTAAAAATGTACTTAGGGACATAATTATTCCTCCTTTAAAGTTAGTGATTCTCCCATTTCAAATGCACTGTTTGTTAACTTGAAGTTATCACTTAAACCGGAGGTGATGTACACTTTTTTGTCTGTACTGATAAAGATGGCTTCAGTTCCTTCAAATTGTTCAATAAACTCAAGTCCGCCATCAATTCCTTTCGAAAAGACAGAAGTGGAAAGCCCATCTCCATCCACTGATTTCTCGGAAATAATCGTTACCCCTGCAAGATCATTATCAAACGGGTATCCATCTACTGGATTTAAAAGGTGATGATAACTTTTACCCTCTACTTCAAGAACACGTTCATAAATTCCAGAAGTAACAACAGATTTATTTGATTCTGAAATGACTCCAATGGTTTCCCCGCGCGGCGCGAATGGATCTTGAATTCCAACTGTCCAATCCTTTCCAGAAGGATTCTTTCCCATGACATAGATATTACCGCCTAAGTCGATGATCGCCGTTGTCACACCATTTTCTTTAAGAACCTCAGCCACTTGGTCTGTAATAAATCCTTTTGCTATCGCGCCTAAATCCAATAGCATCCCTTTTTTCTTTAAAAAGACGGTTTGCTCTTTTTCATTTAACTCAATTTGCTTGTAATCAATTAAAGGCAATACAGCATCAATTTCAGATTGTGCTGGCTTTCGAGCATCTGGAAAACCAATTCTCCAAAGGTCTGTTAGTGGTCCGATCGAAATATCAAATGAGCCGTTTGACTGGATGCTATAGTCATTTCCTGCATCCATAAGTTCATAGATGTCCTTTGATACTTTAACGGGTTTGATGCCTGCATTAGCATTAATAGCATCAATTTCGGAACCTGCCTCATTCACAGTAATCTGATTTGCTAATGTTTGAATACGTTCAAAAGCGGGCTCTAGAACGGCTTCTTTTCCTTTGTCATAAATTTTCACTGTAACGACGGTTCCCATCAGAAATTCTGTTTTCTTGTAAGGTGTAGTCGTTAATTCGGGCTTTTTCGCCGTTTCTTTATCTTCGGTAGTGGAGGCGCTGCCACAACCAGCAACAATACCTATGATCATGATCAGTACAAATAATCCCCAAATTCTTTTCATTTTTTAAGCTCCTCTGCTTATGAAGTAATAAAAGAAAAGACTTTAGAGCAGCCCCCTAAAGTCTTTAACTGATCCGTAAGACGTTAAAAATTAGTGATCATATTTTGGTGTAATAAAAAGTTGTTTCGTTTAAAAGTGAAAGCACTCACATGATTGATTTCAAAATCATATTAACATTTTTAATTTGACCGTGTCTACAACCTTTTCTATAGGGAACTTTGTTGGTAGTACCTTGATAATTAAAGGGAGTATGGTTATTTCCCTATATTGATAGATTTTACTATGTTAAAATAACTTTTTAGAAGTTTGTTAATACTTTGTGAATATTAACTTAATTGTAAAAAATCAATGAATTTCATAGACAGTTTGAATGAAAATAGGTACTATAGATATATGGTTGTGCATTTATTCACATTTACTCATTTTGATAAATGAGAAACTATTTCAGTAGCGTAGTAATAAGAGCAATAACAACATGATAAAGATCGCAATTAGAAAGGAATGAGGGATTTGACAGATAAGAATATCGTTATTATCGGTGCAGGATATGCTGGGGTACATGCAGCAAAGAAACTCGCTAAAAAGTATAAAAAAGATCAATCCGTTTCTATTACTTTAATTGATCGACACTCTTATCATACAATGATGACGGAATTACATGAAGTTGCCGCACATCGTGTAGAACCTAGTGACATTCAATTTGACTTACGTACTTTATTTAATCGAACCAAGGTTAAGTTGGTTACAGATAATGTAACAAACGTTGATCATGATAAGAAAGTTGTTACAACAGAAAATGGCTCGTTTCCATATGATTATTTAATTCTAGGTATGGGTGGAGAACCAAATGACTTTGGTACACCAGGTGTAGGTGAGTATGGGTTTACATTATGGTCATGGGAAGATGCTGTAAAATTACGTAATCATATTGAAGATGTGGTTCTTCGTGCTTCTACCGTTCATGATGATGCAAAGCGCCGAGCAATGTTAACGTTTGCAGTTTGTGGATCAGGTTTTACTGGAATCGAAATGGTAGGCGAACTAATCGAATGGAAAACGCGCTTAGCGAAAGATTATAAGCTGGATGAAGAAGAGTTCACTTTATACGTAATTGAAGCAGCCCCTACTATTTTAAATACGCTTGATCGTGGTGATGCGAATAAAGCAGAAGCGTATTTGGTGAAAAAGGGCGTTAAATTACTGAAAAGTGCTCCGATCGTTGAAGTAAAAGCGGAGTCCATTCTGTTGAAATCAGGAGAAGAACTTCCTACGCATACATTAATCTGGACAGCTGGTGTTAAGGCCAATTCAGATACAAAAGATTATGGCATGTCAACGGGACGTGCAGGTCGATTGAAAGTGAATGAATACATGGAAGCGGATGGATTGCAAAACACTTATGTTGTAGGGGATTTAGCCCTTTTTGAAGATGAATCTGGTAAGCCAACACCACAAATTGTTGAGGCAGCTGAACAAACAGGTTCTACAGCAGCAAAAAATATTATTACTGAAATTAGTGGTGGAGAAAAGACACCATTTGTAGGAAAGTATCATGGTACCATGGTTTCAATTGGTGCTAGATATGGCGTTGCCCATGTTGGCGGTATGCATTTGAGCGGTTGGTTTGCGAATTTAGTCAAACATATGGTTAATATCTTTTATTTAATGACGATCGGAAGCGGCTATTATATTGTCCAATATATTAAGCATGAATTATTCCATACAAAAGATAAACGAAATATTTTCCGCGATGCGACGACTCGTTATGGAAATGTTATTTGGAGTTTCCCTTTACGATTGTTGGTCGGCTGGTTCTGGATTGATGAAGCATGTGCGAAAATTTTTGGTGAGACAAAATGGGCAGCTCGTGATTTAAGCTCAGGACTTGGTGACGATTCATGGTTGGTTAGTGAATCCGTTAAAATGCCTTTTGAATGGTTACAAACAGCAACATCTGGTGCAAGTGCAGCTGCAGGTGGCGGAGCAGAAGCTACAGCGATTGCTCCTCCGATTTTAGATGCAATGCCAGGCTGGTTTGAGGCCATTATGAAATTGATGATGCCAACACCAGAAGTAGCAGTCTTGATGCAACAAATGGTTCCATGGGCAGAATTAGTGATAGGTTTAGCGATTATCCTAGGTTTATTTTCTTGGTTATTTAATTTAATGAGCGTGGGTATGCTAGCAACGTTCACTCTATCTGCTATGCTTGGTTGGGATAAATTCTGGGCATTACCAGCTTCCCTTGCATTAATGAACGGTTCAGGTAGATTCCTTGGATTCGATTACTATGTCATTCCTGGCTTAAAGAATAAATTAGGCAAATGGTGGTATGGTAAAAGAAAATCCATGTATAAAGACAAGTAAGATATGTTCGAATGAATAAATGAAGTGATTATGAAGCGTGGGATTCTATCTCGCGCTTTATTCTCTTTTTTAATAAGGTTCTTATCGAACTTTGACAAGGCGTTTGCGCTTTTCTTGCAAGGAGGAAAAGAAATGATTGCTTTTTCCAATATGATTAAACGATGGGATATCATTATTACTCTTGTACTTGTGCTTCTTTCTTTTCTTCCTATTGCTATTTTTAGCCATCAGCAGGCCGAAAAGACGAATGCTCTTCAGGATGATGATCCCATTAAGGTCGCGGTGATTTCTGTTAATAACCAAGAAGTCAAACGGGTTACACTTACTGGAAATAAGGGAACCGATGTATTTGATATCTATAATTCAGATGGAGAATATAATACGGTGGAAGTAAAGGATGAACGTATACGTATTAAGGGTGCTGATTGTAAAGACCAGGTTTGTGTACAATTTGGATTTCTAGCGAGACCAGGTGAAACAGCGGTTTGTCTGCCGCATCAGTTTATCATTGAGATTGAAACTGTTGCTGGAAATGCAGATGATGAAGCCATTATTAGCTCCTAGAAACAAATGATGGGAGTAATAAAGTATGACCAAAAACCAGCGACTTGTTTATATTGCCTTATTAGCGGCTCAGGCTGTTATTATTAGCATACTTGAACGGGCAATTCCCTTTCCGTTTGCGATTGCACCGGGTGCGAAAATAGGGCTGGCCAATATTATTACGTGTATGGCGCTTTACACGCTTTCGGTAAGGGATGCTGGAAAAGTTGTAGCCATACGTCTTATACTTGCAGCGTTGTTAGGTGGAAGTCTGTCCTCCTTTATGTATAGTGCTTCGGGTGCATTATTAAGCTTTTTGGGAATGTTAGCAGTCAAACAATTAGGACCTAAACGAATTAGTTTGATTGGTGTCAGTGTAGCGGGTGCGGTTATGCATAATGTGGGGCAGCTATTGATTGCTAGTTGGATTGCACAAACATGGACCGTTCTTCTTTACTTACCCGTTCTATCATTTGTTGGCATATTATCCGGAATAGCCATTGGAATTATTGCAAATTACTTGCTAACGCATGTGGAAAAGCTACTTTATTATAAATACTTAAGAGAAGAGCAAGGTTCTTCCAACTAGCAAAACAGATCGACTTAAAAAAAGAGGGCCCTCCATGAATGGAGAGTCCTCTTTCTTTGTTTCATTAGGTGAAGGGCTTTAAGATTCAGACTAGGTGATCCTAGAAAAAAAGGTAGGTAAGGGTTAGTCCGCTTTAAGACCTGTCACCGTTAATTGTGCGATTTCAATAATGACGTTTGTGGCTTTAATCATATTATCGACTGAAACATATTCATATTTGCCGTGAAAGTTTTCCCCACCTGTAAAGATATTCGGAGTTGGGAGTCCCATATATGAAAGCTGAGAACCATCCGTTCCCCCGCGAATAGGTGAAACTATAGGCTCAATATCCAATTTCTTCATGGCCTCATAAGCGATATCGACAATTTCTTTTACCGGCTCGATCTTTTCTCTCATATTATAATATTGATCTTTCATATCAAGGAGAATGCTGTTTTCTCCGTATTCCTTACGAAGGTCTTGAACAAGCTGAACGACTTTTTCTTTGCGTGATCTCGAATTGTTCCCGGTCAAAATCCCGAATGATATAGCTAAGTTGTGTTTCTTCAACATCGCCATGGAAGGATAGAAGATGATAGAACCCTTCGTACCCTTCTGTATGCTCTGGTGCTTCTTCGACTGGTAGTCTTCTATTAAATTCCATCGCGATCTTTGTAGAGTTGACCATTTTCCCTTTCGCTGTCCCTGGGTGAACGTTTGTGCCTTTAAAGGTGATTTTTGCCGCAGCGGCATTAAAGCTTTCGTATTCAAGTTCACCAAGTGGGCCTCCATCTATTGTGTAGGCGTAGTCTGCGTTAAATGCAGCAACATTAAATTTATGTGGTCCTCGGCCAATTTCCTCATCAGGTGTAAACGCTACGCGGATCTTTCCGTGCTTTAGTTCCGGATGTTTAACTAAATAATCCATTGCCGTCATAATTTCGGCAATGCCTGCTTTGTTATCAGCACCGAGAAGGGTGGTCCCATCTGTTGTAATGAGCGTATGGCCTTTATAGTTGGCTAATTCAGGAAAGCCTTTTGGAGACAAGGTCACTTGTAATGCTTCGTTTAGCACAATCTCTTGACCATCGTAATTTTCTACGATTTGGGGATTTACATTTTTTCCAGTAAAATCAGTAGCTGTATCAACGTGAGCCAAAAATCCAATGGTTGGAACTTCCCTTTCTGTATTAGAAGGAAGGGTAGCCATAACATACCCATTTTCGTCGATGGTTACCTCTTGCAAGCCTATCGTTTTTAATTCTTCCACTAACATATGGGCAAGTGTCATTTGTCCTGGTGTAGAAGGGCAGTGTTCACTTTCTGCATTTGATTGTGTATCGACCTTTACATATGTAGTAAACCTTTTAATCATTTCATCCTTCATTCATTCTTCAGCCCCTTTTAAAATTATAGTACTATTATATACATTGTTTATGCTAAAAGTCAGTGTCAGGCACCGTAAAAGGACACATGGCCTTTTACGGTGCGCGATTAAGCGGTTTTGTTTAATGGTTGAATTTCGGAAGGTGGCTACTAGCTTCTTTGAGCCAATTCTTTCCTTCGACTAGGCGGGTAACGAGCATGGCGCATACTGTATTCCCCGTTGAATTGAGCAGAGTAGCAGGTGCATCAATAATCGTGCTAATAACGGCAATGATCGGCAGAACCTCAGGCGGGAGTCCAAATACACTCAGAATTAACATTTCCCCAATCATACCACCACCTGGAATAGCTCCCATGACAGCTCCAACAAGGAATGAGACCGCGATAATACTAGCAATACTCGATAAGCTAGCCATATCTCTACCGAACAAGCTGAAAAGGAATACAATTTTTAATACTCCACCAAACACAGAACCATCTTTATGTGTGTTGGCGCCAAGTGGAATAATGGTTTCTGCGATATCGCTTGGCACCCCCATTTTCTTAACTGCGTCAAGGTTAACGGGTATACAAGCTGCACTTGAACAGGTGGCAATTGCTGTTATAGAAGGGGTTATGGCATTTTTCCAAAATACTTTGATGCCGGCTTTTCCCCCTGCAATAAAAGCATAAAGGGTAAAGAAGCCAAAATAATAAAGAACAGTAATAATGATATAGAGAACAAATGCCCTAAGGTAGCCTTCTAATATTTGCGGCCCAAGCTCACCGATGATCGCGGCAAAGTAACAACCAAGTCCAATGGGGGCGTAATACATAATGATGGAAACCATTTTCATTATGACAGAAGATCCTGATGTTAAAAGGTTAGCCACTGGCTTTGCTCGTTCTCCCACCATCGCCGTTGCTAGCCCGAATAAGAGTGAAAACACAATAAGTTGAAGCATGTTGCTTTTTGAAAACAGAAGTTGGAAATCACTAACAGTAAATGTATTCACTAACTGACTTAGAAAGGTTACATCCTGAGGAGGTTGCTCAACATCAGCAGAGTCCATTAGTTGCTTAATCATGGATGTATCTGTTCCTTCTAGAGGGTTAATAATGGTTGTTCCAGCAAAGCCAATGATGGCGGAAACCGTTGCAGTTAGAATAAAGACAAGAAAGATACTTCCCATTATTTTTCCGAGACGCATCATACCATTCATATTTGCAATGGCTGAGGAAATACTAAAGAAGACCAATGGAACGATGATCATGAACATTAAGTTGAGAAATAAATCTCCAAATGGCTTAACAATAGCAGCCTTTGGCCCAAATACAATTCCAGCTATACCCCCAATGACAATTGCGAGTAATAAAAGTAGGGTTCCTTTATAATTCTTCAGGATCGTTTTCACTATTTTCCCGCCTTTCAGATAAAATTATGATTTAATCAGTCCATTCTATTCCATTCTAATACGATCTATTGTAAATTAGTTAACAATATCTTGTTGAATTCCCAAAAATTAGTTTATAACGCATAGAATTTTACATTTTGCTTAAAAAGAATTATGTTTAAAGGGTATGATTATTCATTATTTTGAAAGGGTGAATGTATATGTACGAAATCGCAATTATTGGTGCGGGTGCAGCTGGCGCTAGTGCAGCTTTATTTACTGCAAAGGCGGGAAAGAAAACTCTTTTACTTGATTCAAATAAAAGTATGACAGCAAGAGCTTGGCTTGAAAATCATTATGGTGTTGAAGCAATTGAAGGACCGGAATTGACTGCCATTGGTAAAAAACAAGCAACTAAATTTGGTGCTGAATTAAAAGAAGACACAGTTACGAACATTACAGGTGAGGCTGGAAGTTTTGTTATTGAAACTGAAAGTGGAGCTTCATATGACGCAGCAAATATCATTATTGCAACAGGTGCTTTAACGAATCTTGCTGAAGCAATCGGTATTGACACGAAGGATCATAGAGAGCCTAGATTTAAAACAGCGATTGCTGTAAATGAAGATGGTGAAACAACTAAAAAAGGAATTTGGGCTGCTGGGGCAGTAGCAGGTGTGAGTGTACATACGATTGTTACAGCTGGTGATGGCGCTCGCGTTGCTATTAATCTCCTTAGTGAATTAAAGGGTGAACGCTACGTTGACCACGATGTTTTGAAAAAATAATAAATAAGTATGATGTGCATTTGTGACATATTTATGATAAAAAAGTCTTGTCTTCTATGGACAGGACTTTTTTAGTGTAATTTTTACATATTACCAATTGAAGAAGTAACTTTTAATATGTTAATATATGTTGATTTTAAAAATTATAAACCAAGATGTAGAAGCTTTTCGACAGTAGTGCTTTTTTGTGAGTAATCATTTTTTAGTACAAGACGGACCATAAATGAGGAGATAACGTGAATCAAGAGAATGATCTTAATGGAAAAATTATTGAGCTGTGTTTACTCGCTGGAAAGATTATGCTGAAAAGTGGAGCCGAAACCCGTCGTGCAGAGGATACGATGAGGAGGATCGCCTCTTCTTTTGGAATTCATGATTCTCAAAGCTTTGTAACTCCTACTGGGATTTTTTTCTCCCTTAGTGAAGCGAATCCGACCAAATTAGTTCGAATTTTAGTACGATCGACAGACTTACAAAAGGTTGCGATCGTGAATAATATTTCCCGAAAAATTACGAGTGGAGATCTGACAATTGAGGAAGCTCTTAAAGAGTTGAAGGCCATCGCGAAAGCGGATCTTTCCTATCCGGTATGGCTTCAAATTGTTGCAGCCTCTTTAGTCAGTGCTTGCTTTTTAATTATGTTCAAGGGTAGTTGGGGTGACTTTTTGCCTGCGCTCCTAGCTGGTGGTGCTGGTTACGCTGTCTTTATCTATGTACATAAGATGATAAAGTTGAAATTTGTTTCTGAGTTTATGGCATCTTTTACGATTGGGGTTATTGCTTACCTAGCGATCTTGTCGGGATGGGGTACTGGGATGGATAAAATCATTATCGGATCCGTTATGCCACTTGTCCCAGGTGTCTTAATCACCAATGCTGTGCGTGATTTGATGGACGGTCATTTTGCATCAGCTCTCTCAAAAAGTGCAGAATCCTTTTTAACCTCTCTTGCCATTGGATCGGGAATCGCCTTTGTTTTTTTATTTCATTAAAAATTCCTTCGGTTAAAATCAATTTGTCATGATTGCTTTCTATTAAGAATCCAAAGAGGGGTTATAAGATGATTGAACAGCTAATTACGAGTTTCATTGCCACAGCGGGCTTTGGACTGCTATTTAATGTACCGAAAGAAACGGTGTTAAGATGTGGACTTTCCGGGATGCTTGGTTGGATTTTTTACTATTATCTTGTCGAAATGGGAGTAGATTCCGTTGCGGCATCGGGCACTGCAGCCATCCTTATTGGTGTGATTGGGCAGCTTTTTGCTAGAAGATATAAGACACCCATCATCATTTTTAATGTTACGGGTATTATTCCATTAGTTCCTGGTGGCCTTGCGTACGACGCGATGCGGCACTTTGTTGTAAATGACTATAGTCTAGCGTTACCGTTAGCGGCAAAAGCTTTCTTGATTTCAGGTGCAATCGCGGTTGGAATCGTGTTATCTGAAATGATTAATCAAATCATCGCTAAGGTCAAGCCGGCTAAATAACAAGGAATTATGATGATCATATCTGGTTTTTTCTGTGCGTTTTGAATGACTTTAGTTAAGACAAAAAGTTCATTGAAATAGATCCCTTCTTTTGGACAAACTATTAGGACAGAAGTTAGGGAGGTAAAGCACATGAATTTTGACTGTATCATCATAGGCGGGGGCATTGCGGGGTTGCAAGCATCCATTCAGTTAGGAAGGTATATGCATAAAGTGCTTGTGATCGATTCAGGTGACGGACGATCTACTTTATGCAGAAGCTACCATAATATTTTAGGCTACCCGGATGGAGTGAGCGGGCAACAGCTTCGTGAGCTTGGCAGAAGGCAAGCAGAGCAATTGGGTATACATTTTCTGACTGGGAAAGTAGAATCAATTGCCAAAGAGAATAAAAGCTTTCAAGTTAGCGTAACAAACGGCGAGACTTTTACAAGTGAACGATTGTTGCTGGCAACCGGTGTGATGGATCGGATTCCCAGCTTTCCTGACTTAGGACCTTGTTTAGGGGTTAGTGTCTATGTATGTCCTGATTGTGACGGATATGAGGTAAAGGGAAAGCGGACGATTGTGATTGGATCAGGGAAAACGGGAGTAGAAATGGCAAAGGCGCTATCTTATTGGACAAAGGAACTTATTTATATTAATCACGAACAAAAAGTCGTTGACCAAAAGGACCTGCAAATGTTGCGTGAACTTCAAATACAGTATATAGAAATGCCTATTAAGCAAGTATTGGCGAATGAGTCGCAGTTGGAGGGCTTTTTGCTTGAAAGCGGAGAAACCATTCGGGGGAACCATGCGTTTCTAGCCTTTGGTGGAAATGAAGTGAGGTCACACTTGGTCAAACAGTTAGGTGTGGAGATGCTTGAAAACAAACATCTAGTAATAGATCCACGAACGAAGATGACGAATGTACATAAGTTATGGGCCGCAGGTGACGTGGTTGCCCACTCTGAGCAAGTAACCATTGCAATGGGTGAAGGGACCCAAGCTGCCATTTGGATTCATAAAGATATTATGGAGAAATCTAATGATTAACGGTCGACTTTTTTTAGGATAAAGGGATCACTGGAGAGGTGAAACGGCACTTTGGCACATGAAAAAACAAATGCAATGCGTATACTGGATGCAAAGAAAATGAACTACCAAATGATGATGTATGATCAGGAGGACGGAAAAATTGATGGCGTGTCGGTCGCTGGAAAAATAAATAGAGAACCGAAAGAAGTCTATAAAACATTAGTCACCCAAGGGAAAAGTAATGGTATCCATGTGTTCGTAATTCCAGTTGAAGAAGAGTTAGATCTTAAAAAGGCCGCTAAAGCAGCCTGTGAGAAAAAAGTTGAAATGATAGCGGTCAAGGATATCCAAAAGTTAACGGGATACATTCGCGGAGGCTGCTCACCCATTGGAATGAAAAAAATGTACCCGACTTATCTGGATGCAAGTGCTGAAAATCTAAAGAGTATGATTGTCAGTGGAGGCAGAATTGGCTTGCAAATTGAAATCAGCCCAACGGATCTTCAAAGCGTGACGAAGGGACATTTCGTACCTATTGTAAAAGATAAAGATTAAGTAATGATCCTTATTATGAAAGGGTCATTTTTTTGTGGAAAATAATACCTGACAGAATGTTTATGCAGTTTGTAGGCATTCACCCATCACTAATGATCTGCATAAGATAAAAAGTGTTAAAGCAGGAATCTCGGATCTGAAGATAAGAGAGGGTGTTTATTATGACAGGTAAAATCATTCGTTACTTTGCTGGCGGAAATACCGCACGTGGATTTTATAGCCTTTTTGACTCCAACATAGCGGACCTGGATCGAATATTTATTTTGAAAGGCGGACCAGGAACAGGAAAATCCACTTTAATGAAAGAAATCGGAACTCTTTACTCTGAAAAAGGATATAATACCGAGTACTTACATTGTTCATCTGATCCTGATTCTATTGACGGCGTCATCTTTCCAACCTTAAAAGTGGGAATTGTCGATGGAACAGCCCCCCATGTTATTGAACCAAAAGCACCTGGAGCCGTTGAAGAGTATGTTAACCTTGGTGAAGCATGGAATTCGCAAGTTATTGCAAAGCAAAAAAATACGATTAGAGAATTATCGACGTCCATTAGCAACTCTACGCAAAAAGCATATGATACATTTGGAGAAGCGCTAAAAGCTCATGACGAATGGGAGAAAATTTACATTGAGAGCATGGATTTTGATAAGGCTGATGAGTTAACCAATCGATTAATTGGAACGTTTTACGGACAAATTTCATTAAATAAACAATCGAAGATTCGTCATCGTTTTCTAGGTGCAGCTACACCTAAAGGGGCAGTTGATTTTGTTCCAAGTCTAACTGCAGACATTAATAAACGTTATTTTATTAAAGGAAGACCCGGTTCAGGAAAATCAACGATGCTAAAACAAATAGCGGCTGCAGGTGAGACACACGGATTTGATCTAGAAATCTATCACTGCGGTTTTGATCCTCACAGTTTAGATATGGTGATTATTCGTGAACTGGGTATGGCTATTTTTGATAGTACGGCACCTCATGAATATTTCCCAAGTCGTGATGGAGATGAAATCATTGATATGTATGGACTCCTTATTGCTGAGGGAACAGATGAACTGTTCGCAGATCAGATCCAAGAAGTTAGCTCAAGGTACAAGGAAAAGATGAGTGAGGCCACAGCTTTTCTAGCTAAAGCAAAGTCATGGCATGATGCGTTAGAAGCAATCTATACGGATGCAATGGACTTTTCCATTATTGATCAACATAGAGAAAAGATCGTAAATGAGATTCAACGAATTTCTGAGGAAAACAACTAGATTTATCCTTTAAAATAGAAAAGATGTTTTGGATTCAAATGAATGATTCAATTGAAGAAGGCATTCGCTGAAAGGAGTGCTTTCTTTTCTTAGGTAACCAGAAAAAAGCTAAGAACTGTTGACTTATGTAAATGAGGATGATATATTGTGAATCTTGCTTTAGATTTTTGAACGGAACACTAACTTTATAAAATTTAAATGTTTTTTAAAAAAGTAGTTGACCTTCGAAGTTGAAAGTGATATATTATTAATTGTCGCTGCTGAGACAACGACGAAATGAGAAATATAGTTCTTTGAAAACTAAACAAAATCTAAACGTCAACGTTTTATTTTTAAGTCTTTTTAAAAGACATCAGCACATTTTTGTGCAAATGAGCAAGTCAAACACTACTTTATTGGAGAGTTTGATCCTGGCTCAGGACGAACGCTGGCGGCGTGCCTAATACATGCAAGTCGAGCGAATTTACGAGAGCTTGCTCCCGTAAATTAGCGGCGGACGGGTGAGTAACACGTGGGCAACCTGCCTATAAGACTGGGATAACTTCGGGAAACCGGAGCTAATACCGGATAATTCATATCTACTCATGTAGGTATGCTGAAAGACGGTTTACGCTGTCACTTATAGATGGGCCCGCGGCGCATTAGCTAGTTGGTGAGGTAACGGCTCACCAAGGCAACGATGCGTAGCCGACCTGAGAGGGTGATCGGCCACACTGGGACTGAGACACGGCCCAGACTCCTACGGGAGGCAGCAGTAGGGAATCTTCCGCAATGGACGAAAGTCTGACGGAGCAACGCCGCGTGAGTGATGAAGGTTTTCGGATCGTAAAACTCTGTTGTTAGGGAAGAACAAGTACGAGAGTAACTGCTCGTACCTTGACGGTACCTAACCAGAAAGCCACGGCTAACTACGTGCCAGCAGCCGCGGTAATACGTAGGTGGCAAGCGTTGTCCGGAATTATTGGGCGTAAAGCGCGCGCAGGCGGTCCTTTAAGTCTGATGTGAAAGCCCACGGCTCAACCGTGGAGGGTCATTGGAAACTGGGGGACTTGAGTACAGAAGAGAAGAGTGGAATTCCACGTGTAGCGGTGAAATGCGTAGAGATGTGGAGGAACACCAGTGGCGAAGGCGACTCTTTGGTCTGTAACTGACGCTGAGGCGCGAAAGCGTGGGGAGCAAACAGGATTAGATACCCTGGTAGTCCACGCTGTAAACGATGAGTGCTAAGTGTTAGAGGGTTTCCGCCCTTTAGTGCTGCAGCTAACGCATTAAGCACTCCGCCTGGGGAGTACGGCCGCAAGGCTGAAACTCAAAGGAATTGACGGGGACCCGCACAAGCGGTGGAGCATGTGGTTTAATTCGAAGCAACGCGAAGAACCTTACCAGGTCTTGACATCCTCTGACACTCCTAGAGATAGGACGTTCCCCTTCGGGGGACAGAGTGACAGGTGGTGCATGGTTGTCGTCAGCTCGTGTCGTGAGATGTTGGGTTAAGTCCCGCAACGAGCGCAACCCTTGATCTTAGTTGCCAGCATTCAGTTGGGCACTCTAAGGTGACTGCCGGTGACAAACCGGAGGAAGGTGGGGATGACGTCAAATCATCATGCCCCTTATGACCTGGGCTACACACGTGCTACAATGGATGGTACAAAGGGCTGCAAAACCGCGAGGTCGAGCCAATCCCATAAAACCATTCTCAGTTCGGATTGTAGGCTGCAACTCGCCTACATGAAGCTGGAATCGCTAGTAATCGTGGATCAGCATGCCACGGTGAATACGTTCCCGGGTCTTGTACACACCGCCCGTCACACCACGAAAGTTTGTAACACCCAAAGTCGGTGGGGTAACCGTAAGGAGCCAGCCGCCTAAGGTGGGACAGATGATTGGGGTGAAGTCGTAACAAGGTAGCCGTATCGGAAGGTGCGGCTGGATCACCTCCTTTCTAAGGATATTAACGGAAAATCTCGTATGAGATTCTAGAACAGTTGACGCTTAGATCTTTGTTTAGTTTTGAGAGAATTAGATTCTCTTGAAAAACACGTTCTTTGAAAACTAAATAGAAATGAAATAAGAAGATAAATATCACCATTAAGATAGATCTCTATATTTTATCTTTTGAATTAGTTTTTTAATTAATTCGAAGGTGTGTAGAGAGCACAAACCGGAGTGAAAATAGAAGCGAGAAGGTCGAGGAAGCGACCGAACGAGCACCGGAGCGTACGTAGTTGGTACGTGAGGAGCGTAGTGACCGAGCTGACGAAGAGATTCGAAGCTTATATTTTTACGACTTGGTTAAGTTAGAAAGGGCGCACGGTGAATGCCTTGGCACTAGGAGCCGATGAAGGACGGGACTAACACCGATATGCTTCGGGGAGCTGTAAGTAAGCTTTGATCCGGAGATTTCCGAATGGGGAAACCCCCTATCTTTAATAGGATAGGATCCTTACCTGAATACATAGGGTATGGAAGGCACACCCGGGGAACTGAAACATCTAAGTACCCGGAGGAAGAGAAAGAAAAATCGATTCCCTGAGTAGCGGCGAGCGAAACGGGAATAGCCCAAACCAAGAGGCTTGCCTCTTGGGGTTGTAGGACACTCAATATGGAGTTACAAAGGAACGGGGTAAATGAATCGACCTGGAAAGGTCAGTCGTAGAAGGTAAAAACCCTGTAGTTGAAACTTCGTTCCCTCCTGAGTGGATCCTGAGTACGGCGGGACACGAGAAATCCCGTCGGAAGCAGGGAGGACCATCTCCCAAGGCTAAATACTCCCTAGTGACCGATAGTGAACCAGTACCGTGAGGGAAAGGTGAAAAGCACCCCGGAAGGGGAGTGAAATAGTTCCTGAAACCGTGTGCCTACAAGTAGTCAAAGCCCGTTAATGGGTAATGGCGTGCCTTTTGTAGAATGAACCGGCGAGTTACGATTACATGCAAGGTTAAGTTGAAAAGACGGAGCCGCAGCGAAAGCGAGTCTGAATAGGGCGAATTGAGTATGTGGTTGTAGACCCGAAACCAGGTGATCTACCCATGTCCAGGGTGAAGTCCAGGTAACACTGGATGGAGGCCCGAACCCACGCACGTTGAAAAGTGCGGGGATGAGGTGTGGGTAGCGGAGAAATTCCAATCGAACTTGGAGATAGCTGGTTCTCTCCGAAATAGCTTTAGGGCTAGCCTCATGTAGAAAGAATCTTGGAGGTAGAGCACTGTTTGGACTAGGGGCCCCCATCGGGTTACCGAATTCAGACAAACTCCGAATGCCAAAGATTTATCCATGGGAGTCAGACTGCGAGTGATAAGATCCGTAGTCAAAAGGGAAACAGCCCAGACCACCAGCTAAGGTCCCAAAGTATACGTTAAGTGGAAAAGGATGTGGAGTTGCTTAGACAACCAGGATGTTGGCTCAGAAGCAGCCACCATTTAAAGAGTGCGTAATAGCTCACTGGTCGAGTGACTCCGCGCCGAAAATGTACCGGGGCTAAACGTATCACCGAAGCTGTGGATGGACATCTTATGATGTCCGTGGTAGGAGAGCGTTCTAAGGGCGTTGAAGCTAGACTGTAAGGACTAGTGGAGCGCTTAGAAGTGAGAATGCCGGTATGAGTAGCGAAAGATGGGTGAGAATCCCATCCACCGAATGCCCAAGGTTTCCTGAGGAAGGCTCGTCCGCTCAGGGTTAGTCGGGGCCTAAGCCGAGGCTGAAAAGCGTAGGCGATGGATAACAGGTTGATATTCCTGTACCACCACTCTTTTGTTTGAGCGATGGGGGGACACAGGAGGATAGGGTAAGCGCGCTGTTGGATATGCGCGTCCAAGCAGTTAGGCCGTCAGTGAGGCAAATCCCACTGGCAATAGGCGGAGCTGTGATGGCGAGGGAAATATAAGTACCGAAGTTCCTGATTCCACACTGTCTAGAAAAGCCTCTAGTGAGAAAGATGGTGCCCGTACCGCAAACCGACACAGGTAGGCGAGGAGAGAATCCTAAGGTGAGCGAGAGAACTCTCGTTAAGGAACTCGGCAAAATGACCCCGTAACTTCGGGAGAAGGGGTGCTCTTTAGGGTGAATAGCCCTGAAGAGCCGCAGTGAATAGGCCCAGGCGACTGTTTAGCAAAAACACAGGTCTCTGCGAAGCCGCAAGGCGAAGTATAGGGGCTGACGCCTGCCCGGTGCTGGAAGGTTAAGAGGAGAGGTTAGCGGCAACGCGAAGCTTTGAATTGAAGCCCCAGTAAACGGCGGCCGTAACTATAACGGTCCTAAGGTAGCGAAATTCCTTGTCGGGTAAGTTCCGACCCGCACGAAAGGCGTAACGATCTGGGCACTGTCTCAACGAGAGACTCGGTGAAATTATAGTACCTGTGAAGATGCAGGTTACCCGCGACAGGACGGAAAGACCCCATGGAGCTTTACTGTAGCCTGATATTGAATTTTGGTACAGCTTGTACAGGATAGGTAGGAGCCTAGGAAGCGTGAGCGCCAGCTTACGTGGAGGCATTGGTGGGATACTACCCTGGCTGTATTGACATTCTAACCCACGCCCCTTATCGGGGCGGGAGACAGTGTCAGGTGGGCAGTTTGACTGGGGCGGTCGCCTCCTAAAGAGTAACGGAGGCGCCCAAAGGTTCCCTCAGAATGGTTGGAAATCATTCGCAGAGTGTAAAGGCATAAGGGAGCTTGACTGCGAGACCTACAAGTCGAGCAGGGACGAAAGTCGGGCTTAGTGATCCGGTGGTTCCGCATGGAAGGGCCATCGCTCAACGGATAAAAGCTACCCTGGGGATAACAGGCTTATCTCCCCCAAGAGTCCACATCGACGGGGAGGTTTGGCACCTCGATGTCGGCTCATCGCATCCTGGGGCTGTAGTCGGTCCCAAGGGTTGGGCTGTTCGCCCATTAAAGCGGTACGCGAGCTGGGTTCAGAACGTCGTGAGACAGTTCGGTCCCTATCCGTCGTGGGCGCAGGAAATTTGAGAGGAGCTGTCCTTAGTACGAGAGGACCGGGATGGACGCACCGCTGGTGTACCAGTTGTTCTGCCAAGAGCATCGCTGGGTAGCTATGTGCGGAAGGGATAAGTGCTGAAAGCATCTAAGCATGAAGCCCCCCTCGAGATGAGATTTCCCATAGCGCAAGCTAGTAAGACCCCTGAAAGATGATCAGGTTGATAGGTTTGGGGTGGAAGCGTGGTGACACGTGGAGCTGACAAATACTAATCGGTCGAGGACTTAACCAAAATAATGAACGCTGATATTTACTTCTTATTTCACCTTCTATTTAGTTTTGAAAGAATGTTATACAAGTCTGGTGACGATAGCGAGAAGGTCACACCCGTTCCCATACCGAACACGGAAGTTAAGCTTCTCAGCGCCGATGGTAGTTGGGGGTTCTCCCCCTGTGAGAGTAGGACGTCGCCAGGCAAGATGAAGAGTATCCATAATGGGTGCTCTTTTTTTGTTGCCTTGAAGCTAATTCGGAGGTAGTCTAGGAGCAAGGAGATCAAGGAAGCGAACGAAGTAAAGATTTTTCGCTAAGTACCGTCACATCCTGTCATAAACGCATAAGAAATGAGATGAGTGGAATTAATGGAAAAGCTGGTAGAATTGTTGCAATTTCATTTTGAACATAATCGGAATGAACTTCAGGCAGAACCTATGAGAAAATATATGAAGAACCTTTTTCCCTTTCTAGGAATTAAGAAACCTGAAAGAAATAAGATTTTAAAGCAGTTTTATCTGCAGACTGGAATTTTAAGAGAAGAATTCAATCAGGAGTTTGTGATCAAGCTTTGGGAGCGAGCGGAAAGGGAGTATCAGTATGCCGCACTCGATTATATCGAGAAATCACTTAAGAAGTTAAGTAAAGAGAATTTATCACTAATAGAATACCTGATCACCACAAAGTCGTGGTGGGATACGGTAGATATGCTTGCCTCTAAGCCAGTAGGGATCATTGCGAAGGGTCATCCTGAAGTCATAACAGAAACGATTGATGGTTGGGCATATGGTGATCAACTATGGTTAAGAAGATCAGCTATTCTTTTCCAATTAAAATATAAGCATCAAACAAATGAGGAACTATTATATCGCTATATTGAACAAAATGCGGATAGTAAGGAATTCTTTATCCAAAAAGTGATTGGTTGGGTCTTAAGAGAGTATTCAAAAACGAATCCTGCATCGGTTAAGGACTTCATTGAAACCCATTCCCTTCAGCATTAAGTGTACGAGAGGGAAGTAAATATTTAAAATAAGATATTAGTTGTGTGTGTAAGGATCGATTCAATAAAAGGAATAAAATAGTCTTTTTATAGGATCATGTAAAAAACTTTCTGATGAAACACTCTTATCAATGGATTATTTTTGGGCTTCTTAGGTATAATGGGAATCAAGGTAACATTTTTATTTGGATGGGTGCTTTTTTTAGAGGACTTATCCATAACATGGTTTTGACTTAGAAGGGAGACGGGTCCACGATGGGAAGAAAAGAACGCGAAACAGAAGTAGTTGGGACATTATTAAATACGATTAGAGTAAAGCTTGAGACGATGCCTGTACGAAATAGTAAAATCATGAAAAGCTTTGAAGTCCTGGACCATCTCGAAACCTCGGTAGAAAAGCAACATGATAAAATGGCGATTGAAAGTATGGTAACTTTTTTATCATCGATTACGATTGCACCTATTAAACAGGAATTAACTCAGCTGAAACAACATTTACGAATTAGCTTTTAATAGACATTCATAGCTTCAAAATAGATCAACAAAAAACACGGTTTTGTCATAAACCGTGTTTTTTTGTTGGACGGATAGGGTGCTAAAAAGTATAGGTCCAAAAACGTTCATTATTAATTCTAGCTAAAACATCTGGATCCCCTTGTTTATATTTTTCCGCAAAATCGGCCATCATCAGTTGTGCTTGTGATTCATGCGCTTCGATGGCTGCAATTTTCTTGTGTGCAAAAGGTGTGATGTCATAGACGATATCGGCTTGGCCAATTTCTTCCTCGCAACGATTGGCAAAGGCGACACAATGGAGTTTCGGACGTTCGTTCTCAAGCATACGTTCAATTGCTTTGATAACGACTGCTCCACATGCATCATGATCAGGATGGACAGCATAGCCTGGATAAAAACTGATAACTAACGATGGGTTTACTTCATTTATAATAGAAGTAATATCTTGAATGAGCTTTTCCTCATCTTCAAATTCAATGGTTTTATCTCGATATCCAAGCATTCTAAGGTCTTGAATGCCCATTGTCTTTGCGGCGTTTTGTAATTCCTTTTTACGAATTAGAGGCAAGGACTCGCGATTAGCAAAAGGCGGGTCACCCATATTGCGTCCCATTTCACCTAATGTTAAGCATGCATATGTAACGGAGGTTCCATTTTCAACATGGGCAGAAATGGTTCCAGACACACCAAATGCTTCATCGTCAGGATGGGGAAAAATAACGAGAAGATGCCTCTCTTTTTCTATTTCCATTCACAACTATCTCCCTTCAAACTTCCAGCCTTCGTCATAGGGGCGAGGCGTCTTCATAATCCATGATCATACCCTTCTGAGCGGTTTTACTCAAACGGAGTCAGACTCAATTCTAGACAGACAGCAAGTCTTCCTTGATAATCATGTCCAGCCAATAGTAATCGCCCTGTAGAATCCACTTCAAAATGGGTAATCCCTTCCGCATAAATCCAGCCAATCGGCATTTTTAATCCAACTCTAAAAGGTCCTTTTCCTGTAATTTTCCCTCTTTCATATTGGACAAGTGCATTACGGATATAGGCGCCAGAAGAGAAAAAACTCTCATCATTATGTGCAGCATATGCTCCATTTGTTGTTTCAAGGTGAACATAAACACTTTGATTCGCATATCGTTCAAGTTGCTGTTGTACGGTTTCTGCAATCACAGGCTCCACTTTTCAATCCCCCTTTCAAGCTTTCTTCCAATCAAAATCTATCAAAAAGATATTTCTATCTTACTAAAAAAGCCCTCGAAAAGCGAAATTAAAGACTTTTTATAATCAGTTATATCTAGATTAGAGAGGTTTAACAAAAATAGTGAAGACCAAAGCGGGTGCCCTGGTCTCCATTAGATTAGAAAAGAATCGTTACAGAGTGGCGCTGGATAAGGATTCCAGCCTTAGAAATAATTTTTCGTACTTTTATTTTGTTAATGTGTAACTTTTGTTATTGTATCGAAAGGGTATTCGGCTTAGGATAAAACTATATGTAAAAATTATTTTTCTATTTTAACACCATTAGATGAAAGATATTCAATCGCTTCAAACGTTAACTAAGAGGTGAAGGCAATGAACACAACCGCAATCATTCTAGCAGGTGGAAAATCAAGTAGAATGGGTACGAATAAAGCATTACTTCAATTAAATGGAAAAACAGTGATTGAGGGGATTGTTGAAAAACTAGAAAATATAGTGGATGATATCATCATTGTCACGAATACATTTGAAGACTACGCTTTCTTACACCTGCCAATGGTTGAAGATAAACGGAAGAACATGGGACCGCTTGCTGGAATAGAGGCAGGTTTAGCTGCTGCGAAAACGGAACGGAATCTGATCGTTGCTTGTGATATGCCTTTCATCTCAGTAGACTTAGGAAAGTATCTATTATCCCTTTTGGGAGAATACCAAGGAGCTGTGCCAGAGATTTCTGGACAGCTCCACCCTCTATTTGCAGCCTATCGAAAAGACGTGAACGAAGCTGTTACACAATTACTACAAGAAAATCAACTGCGTATTAGGCACTTCTTACAACATATTCATGTTAAAATAGTAAAAAAGGAATTATTACAATCGTTAGAAATTGAAAACGAGGAGCTTACCTTTTTTAATATGAATAGCCCTGATGAATATCATAAAGCTTTCAACATGTTCAAAGATATAGGTGGTGGGGATGAACGATGAAATTTTTCCAAGTAAAATCAGTAGAAGAAACCTTTTCTCTTATTGAGGATTTCATAAAACCGTTACAAGATAAAGAATCAAAGTCTATTTTTGAATCTCTAAACCGAGTTTTGGCTGAAGACATTTTTGTGACAGAAAACGTTCCGAATTTTCGGCGTTCGACTGTTGATGGCTATGCTGTCAAAGCAAAGGATACCTTTGGCTCTTCTGAAAGTATGCCTGGATTTTTAACCGTTACAGGTGAAGTGAAGATGGGCGAAACTCCAGAAAAGGCTCTTGGCGATGCAGAGGCTATTTACGTTCCGACAGGTGGAATGCTTCCAGATGAAAGCGATGCCGTAATCATGATTGAGCATTGTGAAGACTTGAGTGGTCTGCTTAATCTATATCGGCAGGTGGCTCCCGGGGAAAATGTGATTTCGATTGGAGAAGATTTAAAAGAAGGCGAGCTTTTATTAAAGGCAGGAACGAAATTACGTTCACAGGAGTTAGGCGCTTTAGCTTCACAAGGAATCACAGAAATAGGCGTCTACAAGAGACCCGTTATTGGCTACCTCTCTACAGGTGATGAAATCGTACCCATTGATACGAAAGAACTTGTGGTGGGACAAGTCCGTGATATGAATGCTATTACGATTGGCTCGCTTGTATCCGAATGGAATTGTGACTTTCTCGACGGTGGAATTGTCAAAGACAGTCGTGAGGAACTTGAACAACGAGCAAAAGAAATGTTAGACAAAACGGATTGCCTGATCCTTTCAGGGGGAAGCTCGGTTGGAACAAAGGATTATTCAGTTGAGGTTATTGATTCTCTTGGCAAACCGGGTGTATTTGTTCATGGGGTGTCCATTAAACCTGGAAAGCCAACGATTTTATCATTAGCAGATACCAAACCAATTATTGGTCTTCCGGGACATCCTGCTTCGGCAATGGTGATTTTTCATTTGTTTGGGAAAGCCATTTTACAAAAGCTGCAAGGATGGCAGACGGTCGAGAAGAATTTAGCGAAGGCAATTCTCACGAAGAATCTTCCCTCAACGCCTGGACGTACTGATTATATTCGCGCACGCCTCATCTATAAGGACAATCAGTGGTTTGCTGAGCCAATCATTGGAAAATCAAGTTTAATTTCGACCCTTGTAAAAAGCGAAGGAATGATTGAAATTCCCGCTCGAAGTGAAGGGGTTCTAAAAGGTGATTTGGTGATGGTGAAACTATTTAAATAATAGGGTGATAAAGATGGATAAAACGAAATACAAACGAAAAATATATTTGCAAGACACGCCAAGGCAGGAAGCTTTAGCGCATGTATTGAACAACTTTTCCCCCAAACGAAAAATAGAAAAGATCCCAAGTACAGAATCGCTTGGTCGCGTGACGGCACTTCCAATATTTGCAAAAATGTCGAGCCCCCACTATCATGCATCAGCAATGGATGGGATCGCTGTAAAAGCGGAGGCAACCTTTGCTGCACATGAACAAAATCCAGTTCAGTTAAAGCTGGGCGAGGGTTTTGTCTATGTGAATACAGGAAATGAAATTCCAGCACCTTATAACGCAGTGATTATGATTGAACATGTGGATGAACTTGATGAGAATACGATTGAAATTATTGAACCAGCCTCCCCATGGCAACATATCCGTCCAATTGGGGAAGATATTGTTCAAGAGGAAATGCTCTTCTCGCAAGGACATAAGATTCGGCCTGTTGATATGGGTGTCTTACTTGCATCGCAAAGAATTGAAGTCCCCGTTATGAAGAAACCGATTGTATGCATTATTCCAACAGGCGATGAACTTGTATTTCCCGATGGCATAACTCCACCAGGGAAATTGGTCGAGTTTAACGGAACGGTGATGGCTAATTACGTTCGGGAATGGGGCGGGGAACCCCATCTTCATTCCATTGTAAAAGACAGACCTGACGAGATTAGGGTAGCCCTGCTTGAAGCAGTAGAGCATTCGGATCTAGTGATTCTCAATGCTGGTTCTTCTGCAGGCTCGGAGGATTACTCTGTTCATATCATCGAGAGACTTGGGGAAGTATTCACGCATGGGATCGCAACCAGACCAGGAAAACCCGTGATACTAGGAAAAATCAAGGGTACGATCGTCATTGGTGTCCCAGGCTATCCGGTTTCTGCTTATTTAGATCTGGAGTGGTTTGTTCAGCCCTTAATCTGTCATTACTTGCAAATTCCGGTCCCAAAACGAGAAACTCTAAAGGTAAAACTTGGGAGAAGAATTGTTGGGACCATGGGAGCGGAAGACTTTATTCGCATGAGCATTGGATTTGTCAATGGTGAATACATTGCCAATCCATTATCAAGGGCAGCAGGTGTGACGATGTCTCTTGTGAAAGCCGATGGGATGCTCTTGATTCCATCTCATTCACTTGGTTTTGAACAAGGGGAATCGGTAGAAATCGAATTGTTAAAACCCAAGGAAGAAATTAAGCATTCCATCGTTTTTAATGGCAGCCATGATTTGACAATTGATTTGCTATCCTCCAAGTTAAAGGAAAAGGATATCCATGCCAAGATTATTTCATCTCATGTAGGGAGTATGGCAGGACTTATGGCCATTAAGAAAGGCGAGGCACACCTAGCGGGCATTCACCTTCTGGATCCAGAAACAAACAGCTATAACATTCCGTATATTAAACGGTTTTTAGCAGGAGAAGAAGTGGTTCTTTATCCATTTTTACAACGGAAGCAAGGGTGGATTGTTCCTGAAGGAAATCCTTTACATATTCAATCCGTAAAAGATATTGCGGATAGAAAGGCTCAATTTGTTAACCGGCAAAAAGGGGCAGGAACGAGGATATTGTTTGATTTGCTGTTAAAAGAAGAGGGACTCTCCGCTGAGAATATAGTGGGATATGAACGGGAAATGTTCTCTCATTTAAGTGTTGCAGCGGAAGTGAAGAGTGATGAACAAGCAGTTGGATTAGGAATTTATACGGCTGCAAAAACGATGGGGCTTGATTTTGTCCCTATTGCAGATGAAAGTTATGATTTATTGATGACGAAGGAATTCTTCACAAGTGAGCAAGGGAATATGCTCATGAAGGTTATTCAAAGTGAAGACTTTAAACAAAGCGTTCATGAAATCGGTGGCTACAAAGTAGTAGATCATCCGGAGTCGATATTTTTTAGCTAAAAATATTTCGAATTGCTAGAGGAACAAGCGGAGGACATAGACGATGAATTTTGAGATTTCGAAAGAACCGATTAACACTCAATCTGTTATTGATAAAGTCGTACAACGTGAAGCAGGCGCCATTACAACTTTTATCGGTACGGTAAGAGAGTTGACACATGGTAAAAAAACACTCTATCTTATTTATGAAGCTTACGAATCAATGGCTGTCAAAAAGCTGGAACAAATTGGGCGGGAAATAGAAGAGCGGTGGAAAGGTTCTAAGTGTGCGATTACGCATAGAGTTGGGAAGTTGGATATTACCGATATTGCGGTGGTGATTGCTGTTTCGACCCCCCATCGTGCAGATTCTTATGAAGCGAATCGATACGCGATTGAACGAATTAAAGAAATTGTGCCGATCTGGAAGAAAGAACATTGGGAAGATGGCCAAGAATGGATTGGAAATCAGAAAGAGACCGTTGCTTATCCAACAGGTAAACCAGAGGGGAGTGACCTCCATGAATAAGATTCTATTTTTTGCCCATTTACGTGATGCTGTTGGGGATGAAAGTATTGAATTGGACGCAAATGGGAAAACCGTTGCGGAAGTAAAACAACAAATAGCGCAAACCTACAATATGCAAAAGCTAGACACGGCTATGGTAGCCATTAACGAGGAATTTGCTCTAGACAGTGAAATCATTCGTGAGGGTGACATCATCGCATTCATCCCTCCGGTTAGTGGTGGTTAAATGTCTGATCGTTATTCACGCCAGATATTATTTTCCCCAATTGGCAAAGAGGGGCAAGTTCAGATTCGTTCAAAGCATGTACTGATTATCGGTGCAGGCGCACTAGGCTCTGGGAATGCAGAAATGCTGACAAGGGCAGGTGTGGGCAAGTTAACCATTGTGGACCGAGACTACGTGGAAAGCAGTAACCTTCAGCGCCAACAGCTCTATACGGAAAGAGATGTAGAACTAAAGCTTCCCAAAGCAGCAGCGGCTGAAAAACGTCTGCGGGAAATTAATTCAGACGTTCAAATTGAGGCCGTCATTGGTGATGCAAATCCTGAAAAGCTTGCTGAGTTGGCCCGAGGAAAAGACTTAATCATTGATTCAACCGATAATTTTGAAACGAGACTAGCCATCAACGACATCTCACAAAAGTTGAATATCCCTTGGATTTACGGGGCATGTGTGGGAAGCTATGGCATGAGCTTTACGATTATCCCGGGGAAAACGCCCTGTTTAAGTTGCCTATTAAAGGCCATGCCGATACAAGGAATGACTTGTGATACGGTAGGGATTATTTCACCTGCTGTCGGGATGGTAGTAGCCCACCAAACAGCGGAGGCACTCAAAATTCTTGTCGAGGATTGGGAAGCAGTCAGAACCTCGTTTGTCTCGTTTGATTTATGGCGCAATCAATATTCAAGTATGAAAATGACGAAGGCAAAGGATGAATCCTGTCTATCCTGTGGGACTCACCGAACGTATCCATTTTTGGAAATGGAGAATTTGATGAAATCAACGGTCCTTTGTGGTCGGGATACGGTTCAAGTTCGACCCGCTAAAGTGCTTGATATTCCGTTAGAGGAGCTGTCCAAACAGCTAACCACCATTGGATATCATGTAAAAGGCAATCCCTATCTCCTATCGATTGAAACCGATAAAGAGCGGATGGTCCTATTCAAGGACGGCAGAGCACTTGTGCATGGCACGAAGGATTTAAGTGCTGCGAGGGCGTTATACAATCGAATTCTTGGCTAATGGGAGACATGAATTTTCAGTACAAAAAGAGGGATGAATCCAAGATTCATCCCTCTTTTCTTACTTCGCTGTTATGTAAAGCTGAAGAATAACGGCTACAAAGAGACGTTATGAACGACAGGCAATGGACCAACAAGATTAAATGGCTGTCTAATGATCCTGACCCTTTTGGCTAATTCTGTCGATTTTTCCAAAATGTTTCACGTGAAACAAGTTGCTTTTTGTCAGCTATTGTCTAAAAAGGAATTTTTATTTTTAATCGTCGACAATATTCTCTTCATAGAGTGGTTCAAACTGTATTTAGAAGGATTGGTCAGGTAAAATAATAGTGTAATTTTTTTTAGATGAATAGAAAGCGTTGGAGGTTATTATGGATATTTCTGTGAGTAGGCTGCTTGATAAAATGGAGGATGAGCTGTCAGAGGCAAAGAGAATGAGTTCTGAAGCCAAAATTCGTGAGCGGGCATATGCCATTAAAGCCATTTGTGAGCTTATTTTAGACGAATCACCTGTTTCAAGCCGTACAAATGAATCTACGGCTCGAGGAGAATTGTTGGTTTCAACACCGCTATTAATGGAATCTATACAGAATCAACCGTTTCCACAACAGCAAAGTCGACTAAAAACTGAAGATGGTGCAAATGGAGAGTCTTTATTTGATTTTTAATTAGTATAGCAGTGGAATTATAGAGAAGGGGTGGGAGAAGAGAATGAAGCTTTTTATTATCTTAGGGGCGCTTAATGCGTTTCTATCTGTATCATTAGGAGCGTTTGGTGCTCACATATTAGAGGGCAGAATGGAACCCAAGTACATAGAGATATGGGGAAAAGGGGTTACGTACCAGATGCTTCATGCGGTTGGGTTGTTGATTATAGGGATCCTGCTTGGAAAATTACCGGGTAACCAGCTGTTATCCTGGTCGGGATGGTTGATGTTTAGTGGGGTTGTTTTATTCTCAGGAAGTTTATATGTTTTAAGTGTGACAAAAATAGGTATACTCGGTGCGATTACGCCACTTGGAGGTATAGCCTTTCTAGCAGCTTGGGTCTTAGTCATTATCGCTGCTGTTAAATACTTATAAGTTCCAATGCTCAAAAAAACAAAGGAGTCTGACAGAATGTATGTCAGACTCCTTTGTCATTAAGATTGCCCTTTACCAACTAACCCCATTACCGAGGAGGGAAGGTGGCAAGACCAGGTGCCGCTCCAAATGGATATTCATATTCAATTTCTTCATCAAATGTAACGTAGTCCAGATAAACCATTGGAAGTAAAACTCGTTTACCAGTTTGTGGATCACTTAAAATGAGATGATCTCTCCCGGCAGCTTCAATAATACCCGTGAAAACTTTGGCATTCCATTGCGAATTGTTTTCGAAAGTGGCATAAACGGTAGCCAGCTTTCCTTTGTTTAAGCGGAGAATATTTTCAATGTAGGATTGTTCAACAGGCAGCATACCCGGTATTTGGGCTCCTGGCGCTTGAGATCCTGTTGATGTAGGAATCCAAGTGCCAGTCGGTGTTCCACCTTGCGGAAAAGTCTGACCTTGCGGATAGGTACCTGGTTGCAACCCATAGTAAGACTGTCTATACCCAGTTGTTGGGTACGTAATAAATGGATCAAATTGATTGTAATATGATTGACTCATTTTGCTTCCCCTCCTAAATGTTCTCACCCTTTTAGCGTATGCATAGACCACATATGATGTAGGCTGTAAGTACATGGTTGAATGTTTAACCATCTGCGAGTTTGATAATGTAAAAGAGGTTACTATGAAGAAAACTCACTAACAAATTGATATGGTTAAAACAACTTGAATATACCTAATCAATGAAAAAACAAGGGAGATTCCTTTTAGGGAAGATCGAAAAAAGCCTCGGGCTTATACCAGAGGCTTTTCAATCATGGATTAATTTACATGAAAGAATGAATCAATCTTTTCTTCCTGAAGAATGTTTCCGACAAAGAAGGAACCAAATTCACCGTACCTAGCACTTACTTCATCAAAGCGCATTTCATAAATCAATTTTTTAAATTGAAGGACATCATCTGCGAAAAGGGTGACGCCCCACTCGTAATCATCAAACCCTACAGAACCTGTAATGATTTGTTTGACTAGGCCTGCATACCCGCGGCCAATCATCCCATGGCTTCTCATTAATTGCGTGCGTTCTTCCATCGGTAGCATATACCAATTGTCATTGCCTTGGCGGCGCTTGTCCATTGGATAGAAGCAAACATGTTTTGCCTTTGGTAAGAGGGGATTCAAGCGCGCCACAATCGCTGGGTTTTGGTAAGGATCCTCATCAGCAGATAAGTAATTACTTAATTCAACCACCGACACATAAGAATAAGCTGGAACAGTGAACTCAGCAAGCTTTGTTTTATTGAATTCCGTTTCGATCTCATTTAATTCTTCCATGGTGGGTCTTAAGATCATCATCATGAAATCAGCCTTTTGGCCAACCACTGTGTATAGGGCATGACTGCCTTTTTTTTCACTTTCCGTATGATTCCATTTGTTCAAAAGACTCTGAAATTCGTGGATAGCAGATGCTCTTTCATCCTCAGGTACCATCTTCCAAGTTGTCCAATCAATGGTACGGAAGTCATGTAGGCAATACCAACCATCGAGCGTTTTTGCTGCTTGACTCATCTTTTTCACTCCTTATTAGTACATTCCTTTTCACAACCTACTATATCATAGTTTTACCATATACTCATGAATGAAACCTTGTTAAGTCGTTGCGATCCATTAGGATATTTTTTTAAAAGGTGCAAATAGTATAGAGGGAAGGATTAGATATGACTTTAAGATTATTCCTATATTTTAGAATAATTAAACATTTTGAGATTAAAGGGAATATAGGGTTGATTTTCTTGAATTTTCCCGTTGGAGGAGTATTCTATAATTGGTAATTATTTTAGGGGGTATTATAATGAGTGACTTATTTTCAGGAATCAAAGAGCAATTAAGTGGACAAAATATGAAAATTGTTTTTCCAGAAGGTTTAGATGAAAGAGTGTTAGCCGCTGCTGGACGTTTAGCAGCAGATGGAGTGTTAACGCCGATTTTAGTGGGAAATATAGAAAGCATTGAAGCGAAAGCAAAGGAGTTAAACGTTTCTTTGGAAGCTGCTGAAATCTATGATCCAGCAAACTATGCGGCCATGGATGAACTTGTTGCTTCCTTTGTTGAGCGCCGAAAAGGAAAAGCAACCGAAGAAGATGCACGGAAAATTCTTCTGGATGAAAATTACTTTGGAACGATGCTTGTTCATACCAATAAAGCGGATGGACTTGTGAGCGGTGCCGCACATTCTACGGCTGATACGGTTCGCCCTGCCTTACAAATCATTAAAACAAAACAAGGTGTGAGCAAGACTTCTGGTGTGTTCATCATGGTTCGTGAAGATGAGAAGTACGTCTTTGCAGATTGTGCCATCAATATTGCTCCTGATAGCAATGATTTAGCAGAGATCGCGATTGAAAGTGCGAAAACAGCTAAAATGTTTGGCATTGATCCTCGCGTTGCGATGTTGAGTTTCTCTACAAAGGGCTCGGCAAAATCACCTGAAACAGAAAAAGTAGCGGCAGCTGTTAAGGTTGCGAAAGAACGTGAGCCAGAATTAACGTTAGATGGAGAATTCCAATTTGACGCTGCTTTTGTTCCATCTGTGGCAAAAAGTAAAGCACCAGATTCAGACATTCAAGGGGATGCCAATGTATTTGTTTTCCCTAGTCTTGAAGCAGGTAACATCGGCTATAAAATTGCTCAACGTTTAGGGAATTTTGAAGCTGTTGGTCCTATTTTACAAGGACTAAACCGCCCAGTAAATGATCTTTCTCGTGGATGTAATGAAGAGGATGTATACAAATTAGCTCTTATTACAGCAGCACAAGCTCTTAGCAAATAAGAATATTTACGTTGGCAAAAATAGAGTTGGTCTTTTGTAGGCTGACTCTTTTTTGTCGTTAGGATCGGATAGGTGGAATAAAGGGATTGTTTAAGAAGCATTTATTTCCTCATGTGTAGGCATGTTATAATGGAGAATAATGTATAAGTTTAAGGAGAAAAAGCAGATGACAGAGACTCATGATTTATTAGTTCAAGAACAATGGAGGGTGATTGATCAATCATTGTCCGCTCTTTATACAAGTGCTCTTCAATCATTTGGGATGGATGATACGCTTTGTGCTTCTGTTGGGGCTGGGATGGTGCCAGCAACAGCGAGAGCTTGGGTGCATCGAAATACGATTGTGCTCGGGATTCAGGATACAAAGCTGCCTTTTCTTGAAGATGGCATACAGTATTTGGAGGAAAAGGGCTATGACGTTATTGTGCGAAATTCTGGCGGATTAGCAGTGGTACTTGATGAAGGGGTGCTCAATCTATCCCTTATTTTTCCTGAAAAGGATAAAGGGATTGATATAAACCGTGGGTATGATGCGATGTGGGAATTAGTGAAGGATATGTTTGCTGAATACTGTCAGGAAATTGAGGCAAGAGAAATTGTTGGTTCTTATTGTCCTGGAAGCTATGACCTTAGTATAAAAGGGAAGAAATTTGCGGGTATTTCACAGCGAAGGATCCGAAAAGGGGTAGCTGTACAAATTTATCTTTGTGTGAATGGCAGTGGCAGTGAGCGCGCAGAGACAATTAAGGAATTTTATAAACACAGTAAAAAAGACGAGAAAACAAAATATGACTATCCTGTCATTATTCCGGATGTGATGTCATCGTTAGCGGAACTGCTTGAGATCGACTTAACCATTCAAGATGTGATGCTCAAGTTTTTAAAGGCTTTACAATCTAAGTCCGGTCGTCTTTATAATGGGTCCCTCACTCTTGAGGAAGTTCCCATGTTTCAAAACTACCATGAACGCGTTATAGAGCGAAATCGGAATGTGCTGGGAGAAGGAAATGAGAGTTAGTTAAACATCCGCTCATGTCAGATTAAAAAGCCGATAGGGTCCCTACGGCTTCATAAAGGATGGAGATGAAGGACAACTCTTAGTGAACCTAAAGAAAGTAGTCCCTCATCATACTAAATAATAGATTGACATTTATTCTGCAACTTTTTCCAGATTTCCATTCCGATCCATCTTAAAGGTGGTAGCCGGGCGTTCTTCTTCTTCAAACAGCGCTAATTTGCGTGCACGGTTCATAATTTTCATCAACGTCTCGTAATCTTCCTGGATGGTAATCGTATTTTGCTCCATCTGACCAAGCTTGGATTCAAGTTCTTTATTCATTCTTCTTTCCTCAGCTAATTCTCTTTTTAATCTTTCATTCTCACTTTTTAAAATATCAACTTGCAGATTAGAACTATTCAAGTTTTGTAAGTAAGAGATTACTGTGTTTAGAGTGATTCCAGAGCCAGAACTACGCACTTCCTTTTTAGGAACGGGTGGAGAAGCGGTAGCGGTAATGGTTGACAAGTTCATTGTCTGTTCTTCCGCCATTTCTACCGTATAGATCTCATTGATTTCTGGGATAATAGAGTCCGAACCGATTGTAATGGTTTCAATTTCCTCTACACTAGGCTCTGGCGGGGAATACAATAGTTTTTTCTTCCCACCTTGGTCAGTTCCAAGGATTCTTTGACGCTGTTTTCGCTGTTTTTTTGCTAGTTGAAGAGCTTTTTCATAATTATGGCGAACAACAGCATTCCAGCGAAAGCCACAAGCAGCAGATGTTCGATTCAGCTTATCACCTACTTCTTCGAAAGCATTTAACTGTGTGCTTCCTTCTCTTACATGTCTAAGTACGGTTTCAGCTAATAACAAATCATTTTCATCTGTCCAGGCATCTTGACGAACTTTCATTTTCTTCAGCTCCCTTGTTTTTTCATCTATTTTCAAATCGTTAGTTTCATGATGTCCAGTATCAGCAAAACTTATACAAGGTGATTAAAAGGATAGTAGATTTTGTGAAAAAAACACTAGTTTGCCAATAGATGACCACACTTGGGTAGCTTTTTTGAAACTTGCAATAGAGGTAAAGAAGCTGTACAATACCACATAGTGAAAAAGAAACTTATATGAATATAATGGATTTGGGAAATAGGATGTATTCAACTTAAAAGCGGACTTGTATTTCGCTTCTTAGTAAATAAGAAAGCACACAAGTATCTTGCGCTTTTTTTAAATAGCTTTAGCGATTGTATGATTAAAATAGAAGGGGTTGGAGGGAAATGGCAAACGAATTCCGTGTCTGTGACGATTGTCAGGGCGTGAATTTAAAAACATTAATACCCATGTTGAAAAAGATTGATCCTGAGGCGACGATTGAAATAGGTTGTCAGTCTTATTGTGGACCTGGGAGAAAGAAAACCTTTGCATTTGTGAATAATCGACCTGTAGCAGGCCTGACAGAAGCAGAGTTAGAAGAGAAAATTAATAAGAAACTGAAGAAGTAAAATCGCCCCCTGAACGTGTTTGAGGGGTTTTTTCTTGCGGTCAAAGCTTCGGAATTTTAGCGAATACATAGGGGTCTTTGTGAATAGAGGTAGTGTGTAGCCGAAAGAAACACGATATAATAGAGGAATAGTAAATTGTTAGAGGGAGAAGGGGAGAAGATGGTTTATTCAGAAGAAAAGCTGATGGAGGAGAAAGTCTTTAAGGATCCTGTGCATCGCTATATTCATGTGCGAGATCGGGTCATTTGGGATCTTATCGGGACAAAAGAATTTCAGCGGTTAAGAAGAATTAAGCAGCTTGGAACAACCTTTCTGACTTTTCACGGTGCGGAGCATAGTCGCTTTAACCACTCACTCGGCGTATATGAAATTGTACGGCGAATCGTGGATGATGTATTCGAGGGACGTCCGGATTGGGATCATCGTGAACGTTTGCTTTCCCTTTGTGCTGCCCTGCTCCATGATTTGGGACATGGACCGTTTTCCCATTCCTTTGAAAAAGTATTTCAATTGGATCATGAATATTTTAGCCAGGCTATTATTTTAGGAGATACAGAGGTTAATGCCGTTTTACAAAAAGTGGGGATTGATTTTCCCAAAAAAGTAGCAGAAGTGATTGCAAAAACCTATCAAAATAACATCGTGGTCAGTTTGATTTCGAGTCAAATTGATGCCGATCGCATGGATTATCTGCAAAGAGATGCCTATTTTACAGGGGTCAGCTATGGCCATTTTGATATGGAACGCATATTGCGGGTCATGCGTCCTCACGGAGATCAAGTGGTGATTAAGAAAAGTGGGATGCATGCGGTGGAAGATTATATTATGAGTCGTTACCAAATGTACTGGCAAGTATACTTTCACCCTGTCACTCGTAGTGCAGAGGTCATTTTGACGAAAATACTTCATCGGGCAAAAGAGCTGTATGAGCAACATTATGTATTTAAATCAAATCCGATTCACTTCTACTCTATGTTTGAAAGCAGGGTCACGCTGGAGGATTATTTAAAATTGGATGAATCGGTTATTTTGTTCTATTTTCAAATATGGCAGGACGAAGAGGACATGATTCTTCGTGATCTTTGCAAGCGATTTATGAATCGAAATTTGTTTAAATATGCTGAATTTGATCCAGCGAAGGAATACAAAAAACTCTCAGAGCTTTCGTTGCTCTTTAAAAAGGCTGGACTGGATCCGGAATATTATCTAGTGGTGGATTCCTCTTCCGATCTGCCTTATGATTTTTATCGCCCAGGTGAGGAAGAAGAACGGTTGCCGATTCAATTATTAATGAGCAATGGCGATATTCGTGAATTATCGAGAGAATCCGAGATTGTCGATGCCATTTCAGGGAAACGAAGAACGGATCATAAGCTCTATTATCCGTTTGATTTAATCAGTGACGATCGTTCGAAAAAGAATATCAAAAAACAAATTCGTAGTTTGTTGGGGATTGAAGAGGTAACAGTTTAAATTACCAGCTCGTTTTTGGAAAATCACTTTAGAAGAAGTGATTGGTTCTTTAAAATCTCTTTGGTCCAATGCTTGCAATAAAATGAAAGAAGCAGCCAAAGAAAATCGAAATTTAACAGACGATGAAAGAAGCTATATTTACTATGTATGTTCTGCTCCTTCCTTATTTGGTTTAATCTTAACGAGAAAAAGGATGGTAAAACCTAAAAAAATTGAAAAACTTACAATAAGAGAAAACTATATTCATAATCTTATTCATCGTTATGCCAGACGTTATAGAGGCAAAACGCCTTATTCTCATTCTCTTACTTTTCAATTAGATGCTGATATGTACAATTATCTACAAGAAGATGGGAATACATATATTGAAATTTCAACACATCAAAAAAAGAAAAGAATTCGTCTAAAATGTCTAGACCAAAACATGTATCATAAAAATATACGTATTACTTTTGACCAATGTTCGTTTACTCTGTCTCATACTGTAAAAACAAAACAACGAAAAAATTGGTTAGAAGAAAATGAAATAGGTGTAGACAAAGGGTATAAGACGATGTTGGTCTCTTCAAGTGGAAACTCTTATGGAGAAGGTCTAAACAAATTATTGAGCGAAGAAACCGAACGTTTAAATACGGTTAATCAAAAAAGAAACCCTTATTATGCGATGGTTCGAACCCTTAAAGACAAAGGCGATTTTGAAAAAGCGGAACGCATTCTTCAAAACAACTTAGGGAATAAAAAATATAATCGCCATAAACAAAAACACGATTCAACCATTAAAAGTTATATTAATTGCGAACTGAATCGTCTTATTGAAACAGAAAAACCTTCTAAAATTGGAGGAGAACATTTAACTTTCGTTTCATGGGATGATCAATATCCGAAGCACATTAGACGAAAATTATCTCGTTGGATTAAAGGCTATATCGATGAACGGCTTTCATTTAAATGCGATGTCAACGGGATTGAATATGAATATGTCAACCCTGCTTAGTAAGTTCTATTTTTGGATTTAGGGGTATTGGAGATGAAAAATTTTGTTGAAAGATCATGCTAAATTGATGGAGGCCATTGCGGCATCTGGTGAAGTCATCGGAAGAAAGAAACTTCAAAAAATGATTTTTATTGCAAAGAAATTAGCGTTCCCGTTCGGAGAAAAGTTTCAATTTCATTTTTATGGTCCGTATTCGGAAGAGTTGACCTTACGGGTGGAAGAGCTTTGTGATATGGGATTTTTAAATGAAGTGAAGGAGAAAAAAGGCGGCTATTATCAATATCGTTATACCGTAACGGAAAATGGGTCGGAATTTTTAAGTAGAAAATGATCATGTGGAGATTCCTAATTTGAAGGAATGTTTAACAGATATGAACAGTCAGAATGCGAGATTCCTTGAACTCGTCTCCACTGTGCTGTATTTTGATAACCTGCCGAAAGAGGAAGTACAAGAAAAGATTTTTACCTTAAAAAGCAAACAGCGCTATACGATTGAAGAAGTCGGACCGAGCCTATCAATATATTGAAACATTAAAAAAGAAAGTTATCCCTCAATAAATGGGGTGTAACTTTCTTTTTTTTCATTATTGATCGCTGAATCTTTTACCGGCTGTAGCATAGTGATTTCCGGACATTTCTTCAATAAAGATTGTGACTGCTTCTTTAGGAGCACCAGTTGTTTCAACAACAGCGGCTGTTACTTTCTCAACAAGTGCTCTTTTTTGTTCCTCTGTTCTGCCTTCAAGCATTTTTACCGTAACATATGGCATTTGTGGTTCCTCCGATTTATGTATAATGTTGTATTAGGTGTTTTTCATCTTAACACCTAATAGGATCAGTTTTCCATAGTTCATTTCAATATGCAAGTGTACGAAGTGGAAACGTATTTTATTGACTTGTTAGGCTTTCGTTTTTCACTTTGGCACGGTAATCATGTATACTTTTAGAAAAGAGAAGAAAAAGGGGTTGTGCGGTTGGAACCATCATTTTCGCAATTTCTAGCTTATCCGTTGGAAAAGATCCCGTATGTGGCTTTGACCTTGATTATTGCTTTTAGCGTACATGAATTTGCGCATGCCTTTGCTGCTTGGAAGTTTGGGGATGAAACAGCTAAAAAGCAAGGAAGATTAACCTTGAACCCCATGAAACATTTGGATCCGATTGGGACGATCTTAATCTTTATTGCCGGATTTGGCTGGGCACGACCTGTACCTGTCAATCGTTTTTTCTTTAAAAATCCACGCCTTGCTGGTATAACGGTATCCTTTGCGGGTCCTTTGAGTAATTTAATTATGGCCAGCCTGGCTTTTATCATTTGGTATGCCTTGGTGGCATCTGGATTTGCTGCGAGCGTACCTTCTTTTGTACCGGAGTTTTTTGATATTTTTATTCAGTTGAATGCAGTATTATTTATTTTCAATTTGATTCCGTTGCCACCGCTTGATGGCTATCGTATTGTAGAGGACCTTGTACCAAGGGATCTAAGGGCAAAAATGACGCAATATGAACAATATGGGATGCTCATTTTTCTGATCCTAGTGATTACACCTCTTGACCGGTATACGATTCAGCCTATTTTCAGTACGGTATTGCCGTGGTTGATAACCGGACTCAATGACTTTTTCTACGGTTGGTTTTTCTAACAGAAGTACTTTTTGAATGACAATGAAGGGAGAATTCATAAATGGCAGAAGAGCAAAAGAAAAAGAAAGCGGAATTTAATATTATCAAAAATGTCGATCCAATGAAGGGGCATAAAAGCTTTGGATTAGGAACATTGAGCCTTGATAACGTTTCACCTGTTTTTATTGATGTGGAGGAAGGCGAAGCTTTTATCGATGTGGGGGCCATGCACGCAAGAAGCAGTGTTGAAAAAGGAATTAAATTTTTAAACACAAAAGAGGAAGTTCCAAATGGAAAACCATTTTGGCTTGTATGGGTCACCATTGATCGTGATGAAAATGGCCCCCATTATGCGGGCGTAACCGCATGTGAAATGACGGTGGATCGGGAAATAAAGCGAGGGTATAAATCATTGCCCGAGCATGTAAACCGGATGGATAAATCCATCAAGCGTCATATCATCGTGGAACATATGGATGAACCATCAAAAGTGGTTCTCCAGGAATTTTTAATGAAACATGATGAAGGTATGTGGGAACGATCCTCACAACAATTGAAAGACGATTTGAAGGTATAGAAGAAACATGAAAAAACAAGCTTAAGAGTAGTTAAGCTTGTTTTTTTTATCCATTCAGGACCAAGGCAATACTTTCTTAAACCACGGAACATGTTGCTTTTCTTTAGGGTGTTGCTTTCCTTCGTGGGAAGGTTCTTGTTCTTCGTCAAATAAATGGTCTGTACAATATTCAGTTGGTTCCGTACCGACGGCAAAATAAGTAAAGCGTTTTACAGGACAATCCTTTGTGGCGAGCTTTCCATTATCCGGATTGACGTAGACGCCGACCGTATCTTTTGGTGGTTTAAAAGACTTCGCTGTTGTTCCGTCGAGTGCTTCTTCCATAAACTGAATCCAAATATTTTTAGCAGAGGTTTTATCACTTGTAAGTTCAAGGGTTTGTCCACTATCATAACCAGTCCAAACGGCTGAAACCAGTTGTGGAGAATAACCGATCATCCAGCTATCGGCATTGGTTGAGCCCGATTTTCCAGCATAGGTCCGAGTCATTTTGTTGATAATCGTACTACCGGTTACGCTGGCATAGCCATTTAATTTTTTATCAAACATTCCTGTCATCATATGGGTCATGACAAAAGCTAAATTGGGTTGTAATATGGCTTCAGGTTCTTCCTTTTGTTCGTAAATGACTTCTCCTTCATGGTTTTCAACTCGTTTAATGAAAACGGGGTGAACCTTTTTTCCGCCATTGGCTAGTAGACTATAGGCATTGGCCATTTCGATGACCCGAACACCCGAAGTTCCGAGTGCAAGAGAAGGAACAGGCGCCATATCGGTCGTGATGCCAAATCGTTTGGCCGTGTCTACCAAGGTTTTTTCGCCAAGAAATAGATGGGTTTTCACAGCATAGACATTGTCTGACAGGGCAAGAGCCTGAGCCATCGTAATTTGATCGTTTGCATATTGATTATTGAAATTATGCGGTGTGTATTCCGGCTGATTGTCTTCAAAACGGAAGGTTGTCAGCTCACTTTGCATCTGCGTTGCAGGTGTGAAGCCTTGTTCAAGTGCCGCATAATACAATAGGGGTTTGATCGTGGAACCCGGTTGGCGGATGGCTTGGATGGCGCGGTTAAAGGGACTCTTTGTGTAGTCGCGTCCCCCGACAAGGGCCTTCACATATCCATTTCTCGGGTCCATGGCAATAAAGCCAACCTGAATATCCGATTCCTCTGCCATTCGTGAAGCAATGGTATCCTCCGCAATTTTCTGCTGCTTTAGATCAAGGGTGGTATAAACCTTGAGTCCTCCAAGGGCAAGTGTTCTTTCATCCAGTTGTAATTCTGTTTTCAGAGCCTGCCTGACAGCGTCTTGAAAATAGGGCGCGGTCACTAACGATGTGTGTGGGTGTTCGCCTATAATCTTGACAGATTGCTGTGCGGAATGGGTCGCTTGTGTCTCATTAATCACGTTGTTTTCCTTCATAGCTGTTAAAATGACCTGCCTGCGCTGCTCTGCCCTTTCAAGAGAGATGAGCGGTGAGTAGATCCCAGGTCCCTTTGGAATACCCGCTAACATAGAGGCCTCGGCAAGGTTAAGTTCAGAGGCATTTTTTCCAAAGTAAAATTGGCTGGCCGCTTGGACACCGTATGCGCCATAGCCGTAATAAATGGTATTTAAATAACCTTCAAGAATTTCCTCTTTGGTATAACTCATTTCGAGACGAATGGTATAAAAGGCTTCGTGCAATTTCCGACTCCAGGTTTTGTCATGCTCAAGATAGAGATTACGAGCATATTGCTGGGTGATCGTACTAGCACCTTGAACTTTGGCCATTGCTTTGATATCAGCAAGTACAGCTCCGCCTATTCGTTTAAAATCAAAGCCGTTATGCTCATGAAAATGTTGATCTTCAATGGAAATGGTCGCATCAATTAAATAAGGGCTAATTTGGTTAAGATTTACCCAGTATCGCTTTTGTCCATTATGGCTTTCTCCAATTACCGAACCGTCTTCACCGTAGTAAAGGGTGGATTGGGGCACAGCTAATGCGGGTGGGCCTAATATTTTGGCATATGTGAAAATTCCAATGAAAAAAAGACTCGCGATACTAGCAGCGATCAGGCTAATAATCATTAAGGCACGAAAATATTTCATGGTTTTACGAAATCCCTGATCCGTCACAATCTCCATTAGAATCACTCCTATCTGAAATTAAACATATATGTTCAGTATGGAAAAAGGAAATTGTTTTTAAACATTTAATGGCTAAAACGGTAAATTTTTCTTTCCATTTTGATTAGAATCCACTATACTTTTTTCGTGATTTCATTTAATAGGATAGGGTAATATATAGGTAAATGGAAAAATAGATGCCGAGCAAACAAAAGGGGGAATAAACATGCGTTTTGATGAAGCTTATTCAGGAAATGTTTTTATTAAAAGTCATCCAGTTTATAAGGAAAGCCAAGTGGTTATCTATGGAATGCCAATGGATTGGACAGTCAGTTATCGTCCAGGATCTCGCTTTGGTCCAGCACGTATTCGTGAAGTGTCCATTGGGATTGAGGAGTACAGCCCATACTTGGACCGAGAATTAGATGAACTTAACTATTTTGATGCTGGAGACATTCCGCTTCCGTTTGGAAATGCAGAGAAGAGCCTTGAGCTTATTGAAGAATTTGTAGACCAGGTACTTGCGGACGATAAATTTCCATTAGGTATGGGTGGAGAACATCTTGTCACATGGCCTGTTATAAAAGCGATGTATAAGAAGTATCCAGACCTTGCCATTATCCATATGGACGCCCATACGGATTTACGAGAAGACTATGAAGGCGAACCATTATCCCATTCAACGCCGATTAGAAAAGCATCTGGATTAATTGGGCCAGAGAATATTTTTTCTTTCGGTATCCGTTCTGGGTTGAAAGAGGAATTTGTTTGGGCAAAAGAAGTGGGTCTGCAAATTTTTAAATTTGATGTGCATAAGCCACTTCAGGAAGTGCTGCCTAAACTAGCAGGACGACCTGTTTATGTGACGATCGACATCGATGTTCTGGACCCAGCACATGCACCAGGGACAGGAACCGTTGATTGTGGAGGCATTACATCAAAAGAGCTTTTAGCATCTATTCATGAAATTGCTCGTTCTGAAGTGAAAGTAGTGGGAGCGGATCTCGTTGAAGTAGCGCCTGTTTATGATCACTCTGAACAAACGGTGAATACCGCTAGCAAGCTACTTCGGGAAATGCTGCTCGGATTCGTAAAATAAACCATAAAAAACAGGGACAATTACTGTCTCTGTTTTTCATTACCGTACTTTAAGCTGTATGCTATAAATAGAGTGACATACTGGCTTTCTCAACTTGAAACCAATCTGTAAAAATCTTATACTAATAAGGTTATATGAAAAGAAATGGGGTGTATGGCCGTTGACATTGGTTCTGGCGGAGCAAATGCCTGTTAAAATAACAGTAAAAACCGTGATACGGAATGGTCAAGAGGAAGAGACGTATGAGCTCATCACATTTGGCCACTATTATAAAAAGATTAACTCCTTCTTTCTTCGATACGATGAAATGATGGAGGGGGATATGGTGATTAACACCGTTGTGAAGATGTCCAGTCAGGAAGGGTCAATTTTACGAAACGGTGCCATTAAAATGCGACTTCCTTTTCAAAAAAATAAAACCTTAATTGGCAGCTATGAGAGTCCATATGGGATATTAGAAATGAAAACTTCTACAAAGCAAATCAGCCACAAATTTGATGAAAATGTAAAAGAAGGTGAGATCGATCTATTGTATGATTTAAGAATGGATGGTTCACTTGCAGGTACATATCAGGTAAATATCATTTTCAAGGAGGATAAAAATGAACATAGTTGAGCAAGTAAAGAGTAAATTAAAGCAGGAAATTAAAGACGCTGTTATAAAAGCAAACCTTGCAACAGAAGAACAAATTCCAGAGGTCATTTTAGAGATGCCAAAGGATAAGGCAAACGGAGATTACTCTACAAATATGGCGATGCAGTTAACAAGAATCGCGAAAAAGGCTCCGAAAATGATTGCTGAAGAATTGGTTGCACATTTTGACAACACAAAAGCATCCATTGAAAAAATTGAAATTGCTGGACCGGGCTTTATTAATTTTTACATGAATAACAGCTATTTGACTGACTTAATTCCCGTTGTGTTAGAGTCTGGAGACCAATATGGAGAAACAACAGTGGGCAACCAGCAAAAAGTTCAAGTAGAGTTTGTTTCTGCCAATCCAACGGGAGATCTACATTTAGGACATGCCCGCGGTGCAGCAGTAGGGGATTCCCTTTGTAATATTTTAGCCAAAGCAGGTTATGATGTTTCTAGAGAATACTATATTAACGATGCTGGAAATCAAATCAACAATCTTGCTTATTCTGTTGAGGCTCGTTATTTCCAAGCACTTGGCATGGACAAACCAATGCCGGAAAACGGCTATCATGGTGAGGATATCATCGGCATCGGGAAAGCATTAGCGGACGAATTCGGGGATAAATTTGTTGAAATGGATGAAAAAGAGCGTTTTGATCAATTCCGTGAATATGGGATGAAATATGAAATGGCGAAGTTGAAAAAGGATTTAGAGGATTTCCGTGTACCATTTGATGTTTGGTATTCAGAAACATCTCTTTACCAAAATGGAAAAATTGATGAAGCCCTAAAAGACTTGCGTGATAACGGCTATATTTATGAACAAGACGGAGCAACATGGTTCCGTTCGACGGATTTCGGTGATGATAAAGACCGCGTGCTCATTAAACAAGATGGATCTTATACGTATTTAACACCGGATATTGCGTACCACCGCGATAAATTGGCCCGTGGCTTTGAGAAGTTGATCAATATTTGGGGTGCGGATCATCATGGCTACATTCCACGTATGAAAGCAGCGATTCAAGCGTTAGGCAACGATGCTGATACACTTGAAGTGGAAATTATTCAACTCGTTCATTTGTATAAAAATGGCGAGAAAATGAAGATGAGCAAACGGACGGGTAAAGCAGTTACGATGAGAGATCTTGTTGAGGAAGTAGGGCTTGATGCCACACGTTACTTCTTTGCGATGAGAAGTGCGGACACACATATGGACTTTGACCTGGATCTGGCGGTTTCTCAATCCAATGAAAATCCAGTATTTTATGCGCAATATGCCTATGCAAGAATTTGCAGTATTATGCGCCAGGCAGAGGAGCAAAATCTGACCATCGCATCAGAATCAAGATTTCTCTTTGATCACATCTGAAAAAGAGATCGATGTTTTGAAAAAGATCGGCGAATTCCCTGAAGCAGTTGGAGAAGCGGCTCAAAGAAGAACGCCGCACCGAATCACGAATTATATTTTTGAATTAGCATCAACCTTCCATAGTTTTTATAATGCTGAAAAAGTTCTTAATATGGAGCAAGTGGAGAAAACAAAAGCTCGCCTGGCTCTTATAAAGGCTGTACAAATTACAATGAAAAATGCTTTAGCCTTGATTGGTGTATCAGCTCCAGAAAAAATGTAATAAATAAAAAAGAGGCTTCGCATTTGAGGAAGCCTCTTTTTTGTATCTTTTCAGTGCCTGACACCCCAAAAAGACAATTGTCTTTTTGAGGTGTCAGGCACCGTTATTTTAGGTATTATTAAGCGTGTCTACCATTCAATAGCAGCTCCGCTGACTCTTTTTATGCCTCGAATTTTGCTTAAGTCTTCTACTAATTTCAGTAGCGCTTGATCCTTCTTTTTGGCTTCAATCATGAAGTCGACATCTTGACCCAATGAACGCAAGGCTTCAAGTAAAGGGCGGATAAATTCAGGATCGACCGTATCCGAATGGGAACGAAAAGCGGATGCTGACTTCGGTGATGAGACATGTATTTTGGGTATCAGTTTTCTCGTTTCCCACGTTTTAAAAATGTCCGGGAGCAGTTCCTCTAAAGAAGCTTCTCCGGTGTTGGCCATATGGTGATGATAATCAAACAGAAGGGGAACTCCTTCAAGCTGACACATTTTAAGGGTTTCATCTGCTGTATAGGTTTTATCGTCATTTTCAAGAGTTGTAATTCCTTTGATCTCAGGAGGAAGGCTTTTCAAATTCTCTCGAAATCGTTTTAGCGTATTTTCTTTATCTCCATAAGCGCCGCCGATGTGAATATTAATCAGACTTTCTTTTTCAACTCCCATGGCTTCGAGCATTTGATAGTGGTATTCCATATCAATGACTGCATTTTTTGTCACTTCCTCACGGGGGGAGGTAAACAATGTAAATTGATTGGGATGGAAACTAACCCGCAATTGATGCTGTTTAATCAGGTTTCCGAGTTCTCTCCACTGATCACGGAATGGCGTGAGAAAATCCCAGCGAACTTCCGGATGGGTCGCAAGCGGAACAAGGGCGCTTGAAAATCGGTACAATTCAATTTGCTGCCCTATGTTGTAGTGGAGCATTCTCCCAGCATTCTTTAAATTGGAAGCTGTAACCTCTAAAAGCTTTTCTTTCCGCTCAAGAAGACTTAATTGTTTATAACGTGTAAATGTAACCGTACTTGAAGGCGATGAATTCCACAAATTCAAGGACGTGGACACATAGCCAAAACGAATCTTCATAAAATGGGCTCCTTTACTAAAAATCCGTAACCAATCATGCTTCCTAGTTATATCCATTTATTAGATATATCGTCGACTTTTCAGCTATATCAACGACTTTTCACCATATATCGTTAACTTTTCAGGTTATATCGTCAACTTTAAGCCGTATATCGTTTTTTCGACAACAATCGACAACCACTCGCTCAAACAGAGCATCGACCTACAAAAAAAACGATAATGCTCCAGCAACGCATTCCTTGAAGGACCTCCATGGATTGATATGATTAAGCTCTTCCAATGTTAGTGTTTGTCCATCATGTTGATCCTTTTTCATTAACTCTCGAGCTTGTTCAATGAAGCGTTTATCGTACGTGAAACAATTGATTTCATAATTTAAATAAAAGCTTCGTTTATCAAAGTTGGCGGTGCCGATATCACAAAGTGTTTCATCGATGACCATGATTTTAGCATGATAAAATCCCTTTTTATACTGATAGACGGTCGCGCCTAAGCCAATCAGCTTCCGCAAGTATTTATACGAAGCCTCTTTCACAAGGGGGTGATCCGCTGTGAAAGGGACTAAGATTTCCAGCTTAACTCCTCTTTCTAAAGCGGCAATTAATTCAGAAAAGACCTTTTTTCCCGGAATGAAATAGGGCGTACCAATCAGGATTGAATGTTCAGCGTTACGGACTAAGGAAGAAAAGGTATCTTCAAGATGGGAGCCTTCCGTTGCAAAGAACCGGTGGCGATAGGCTCCGATTTCTAATGGTGGAAAATAACTACTTTTCGTTTGAAGAGAGCGATGTTCAGTTTTTTCCCAATCCTTTAAAAAGATCTGCTGTAAATCGTGAACCCCTTCACCGAGAATTTTCAAATGATAGTCACGCCATGGAGTTAGGATAGGATCCAAATTGATGTATTCCTTCCCAATATTAAACCCACCCATATAGCCTATTTTGCCATCAACGACCGTAATCTTTCGATGATTTCGCACTTGCAAGGTATAAAAGAGAAAAGGGGGCTTAGGAACATGGCAAAAAGCATAGAGAACACCTGTGCAGTCAAGCTGACTGGTAATCAACTTCTTTCCCTTTGAACTTCCCCTCCAATCGAGCAAAAGGCGCACTTCAATTCCTTCGCTCGCCTTTTCTTCCAAAATGTTAAGAAACTCTAAACTAAATTCATCATCTTTTACGATGTAGAATTGAATATGAATATGGGCTTTCGCCTTCTTTAACTCTGAAAACAGGTCAGAAAATAACTCGGGACCTGAAGAAAAAAGCTGAATATTACTTTCGCGAATGGGGTAGGGTTGATGTTCAAATTGACGTAGATGTCTTTTTCTGCCCAGGACAAAATCAATATATAACCAGCAGATAAGTAATAAGAGGATGATCATAATGCTTAATAGTATTTTCAATGATTGCTGCCCCCCATGCCTCTTTACAAAGATTTTTAATAGTATGCACAATCCATTTGATTTCTATGTTTTAGGTGAAGGGGGGATAAATTCGTTAGTTGCCCAATATATATGAGGATAGATAGTAAAATCGGAAAACCCAGTTTTCAAACAATAATCGTAATGACCAAAAAAAGGGGGCTGAACCCGAAATGAATGGATGGCTTTGGCTCAATTTGATCGCTTTTCTTGTTGTCACCCTTTATGCAGGTAGTTTGTTTATTTATTTGATCAGGACGAGAATAGCGTATATCAAGTTCGGAAAAAAGGCGGAGTTTGAACATAGTATGAAAGAAAGGCTTCGAAACATTTGGGTGTATGTTTTTGGTCAAAAGAAATTGTTAAAGGATAAAAAAAGTGGAATCATACACGTTTTATTTTTCTATGGATTTATACTCGTTCAATTTGGTGCCATTGATTTTATGATAAAGGGAATTAAACCGGGTGCTCATCTACCGTTTGGAGCGCTATATCCGGGGTTTACCTTCATTCAAGAAATCATCACGCTTGTTATTTTAGCAGCGGTGTTTTTCGCTTTTTATCGCCGTTATATTGAGAAGCTTGTGCGGTTGAAAAGGAACTTTAAATCAGGGCTCGTTCTTATTTTTATAGGTGGATTAATGATTACTGTGTTGCTTGGAAATGGAATGAATATGATTTGGCATGGTCATGAAGCTGCTTGGACAGAACCGGTCGCATCGTTTGTATCCCTTGCTTTCTCCTGGATGGGGGAACGTGCCGCCATGGTGGCCTTTTATGTGGCCTGGTGGATCCATTTATTCATCCTTCTTACCTTTCTTGTGTACGTCCCGCAATCCAAACATGCTCATTTAATCGCTGCACCGGTGAATGTTTATTTGCATCGATTAGAAAAAGAAGGAAAGCTGGCAAGATTAGATTTTGAAGATGAAAGCCAGGAAACCTTTGGGGTTGGAAAGATTGAAGACTTTACGCAGCATCAATTGGTTGACCTATATGCCTGTGTAGAGTGCGGGCGCTGCAGTAGTATGTGTCCTGCAACAGGAACGGGCAAAGTGCTCTCGCCGATGGATTTAATTGTGAAATTACGGGATCATCTCACCAACCATGGGGCAGCGGTCACCTCTAAGCAGCCATGGGTGCCGACTTTTGCGTTTGCTCATACAATAGGAAATAGGCTGGCTGTAGCATCCGCAGATCTTGGAGCAGAAGAGGCGCAGGTAAGACTCTCGTATCACCCTCAATTAATTGGGGATGTCATAACAGAAGAGGAAATTTGGGCATGCACAACCTGTCGAAACTGTGAAGATCAATGTCCTGTCATGAATGAACATGTGGATAAAATTATTGATCTGCGTCGTTATCTCGTATTAACAGAAGGAAAAATGGATGCTGATGCACAGCGTGTGATGACCAATATCGAGCGTCAAGGGAATCCATGGGGGATGAGCCGTAAGGAAAAAGAAAACTGGCGCTTCTTGAGGAGTGACGCTCGAGTGCCAACGGTGAAGGAACTCGCCAAAGCAGGTGAGAGTTTCGAGTATCTTTTCTGGGTGGGGTCCATGGGTTCCTTCGATAACCGCAGTCAAAAAATTTCCTCAGCACTTGCCAAATTATTAAATGAAGCTGGCGTTACATTTGCGATTCTTGGCAATCAGGAAAAGAATTCGGGTGATACGGCAAGACGGTTAGGAAACGAGTTTTTATTCCAGGAACTCGCAGCCAAAAACATCAGTGAGTTCGAGAAGTATGGTGTTGAAAAAATCGTTACAATTGATCCACATGCCTACCATACGTTTAAAAATGAGTATCCTGATTTCGGCTTGAAGGCTGAAGTCTATCACCATACGGAATTGCTGGCTTCTCTTGTTCAAGAAGGGAGGTTAAAGCCAAGGTATGCGGTAAATGAACGGATCACCTTTCATGATTCTTGTTATTTAGGCCGCTATAATGATGTGTATGATTCACCAAGAGAGATTTTAAAATCAATCCCTGGGGTAACCCTTGTCGAAATGGAGCGCAATCGCGAAAATGCTATGTGTTGTGGAGCCGGTGGTGGCTTAATGTGGATGGAGGAAGAAACGGGAGAACGTATAAATGTAGTACGGACAGAGCAAGCGTTAGCCGTGGGGCCTTCGGTAATCAGCTCGGGCTGTCCTTATTGTTTAACCATGCTTTCCGATGGAACGAAGGCAAAGGAAGTAGATGGAAAGGTGCAAACCCTTGATGTCGCAGAGTTATTGGAGAAGTCCATTTTCGGCATGTGAAATCTAGTTTAAAGGGTTTGAAGCTTAAAATACAGGGATGATCGGTCCATGTACTTCGATCATCCCTGTATTTTAAGCGAAATCCAATCTAAAGGGCATTCGTTTTGTGTAAAATAATTGAATGTTTAGTAAATTGTTTCTTTTTAACTGAAAATTATAGTAAAATGGAATTGGGGAAGCGCTTACAATTTTAACCACTCTAGGAATGAGCAAAATTAGAGACAGATGGGCGGTTGGGAAACGATGAAAAAACGTGAGGTGCATGCTTCGGTTAAAGATGAACGTCTCATTCAGAAGCGCCGCGATCAGATGATTAATGGCGCAGTGGAATTGTTTATAGAAAAGGGATTTCATCGGACAACAACAAGGGAAATTGCCAGGGCCGCTGGTTTTAGTATTGGGACATTATATGAGTATATCCGTGAGAAAGAAGATGTCCTCTATCTCGTGTGTGATCGTATTTATGATCAAGTAAGGGACCGGCTCCAAAAGGTCCTGGATACCGAACAAGGGACGATTGAAGGCCTTCGAAAAGGGATCGCCAACTTCTTTTATTTGATGGATGAAATGCAAAATGAAGTTCTCGTTATGTACCAGGAAGTTAAATCTTTAACAAAAGATGCCCTGCCTTATGTGTTGGAAAAAGAATTGGAAATGGTAGATCTTTTTAGGCAAATGATGGAGGGCTGTGTCGAAAATAGAGAACTGTTCTTAAACAAAAACCAAATAAAATTGGCTGCCCATAATATTTATGTTCTAGGACAAATGTGGGCATTTCGTCGTTGGGAATTAAGAAAGTTATTTACGCTTGAAGAGTATATTGACCTGCAAACAGAGACGATTATTGGGGGAATTAAAGGGACAAATACGCCGGGGTGCATTTGATTAAATTTTTAACTAAGAATTGACATGATTGGTAGTATAATCATAATAGAATGATGGTAGAAAAAAGGCTGATTTTAAGAGGAAAATATTTCTTCGATCATCTGATGTAGAAGATAGACTTGAAAAGGGGTTGTTATCTCTCCATATGCAAACAATCGCTTGAAAGTTAGAGTCTCATTGTACAAATTTATTATTACTTTAGGAAGTGAAGATCATGAAACGGTTTTTAAAGGGGATCGTTTGGGTGGGGGCATTGACCGTTTCATATCATTTATATCAACGACAGCTTGGATCGATCGCATTTATTCTATTATCTATTTATTTTTTTATACATGCCAAAATGGAATTTTCCAGATATGACAGATATGGCGTTGATGAAAGGAAGCGTTCAACCAAGGAGAAAAGCTAGTGGAAAAAGAGTCGGGTAAAATATATGATGGAAATTTAGTTCAAGAGCTAGCATAATCACTAACAATTTGTTTATAATGAAGAATATGTATTTTGAGATAGACAGGCACTTTCCAACTCTTTATATAGCGATACATAGATTAGACATCCCTTAAAAGAGGGAAGTGTTATAGAAAGGACGTGTGAATTTTGGGATTGCACCAATATTCAAAAGAAGAGATCAATGAAATGTCTTTAATAGAGATGGCGTACGAATTATTAGTTGAAAAGAAACAAGCTGTTGCTTTTCAAGAAATCTTAGATGAGGTTTCAACCTTAGCGGGTCTAACTGAACAACAAGTAAAAGAGAAAATTGCTCAGTTTTATACAGAATTAAATATTGATGGACGATTTTTAGCTGTTGGGAACAATACATGGGGACTGAGAGTTTGGTATCCGGTTGATCAAGTAGTAGAAGAAATCGTAAATCCTGCTAAAGCGAAGAAGAAGAAGAAAGCGAAGAAAGTGGTCGAAGAGGAACTTGATTTTGATGATCCTGAAGAACTCATCGATGATCTTGATCTCTTAGAAGATGATGATTTAGATGACGACGATGATGATGACGACCTAGAGGATATCGATTTGTTAGATGATATCGATGAGGATTTAGAGGATGACGATGATCTGATCGATGATGAGTTAGAGGTTGAATTGGATATCGAAGAAGAAGATGAAGATTTAGAAGATGATGATGACCTTGAACTTGTTGATGAAGAGGACAAAGAGGAATAGAATATCAACTTGACTTTTCGATATTCTACTTGTAGAATACTTTTTGGGCTCCTCGTAAAGAGGAACGGTTAAATGATAGTTTCGCGCTCCCTTACTTTATAAAAGTAAGTGGGGCGCTTTTATTTTTTATTTACTTTTTCATATGGAGATAAAGATTATTTTCTTAAAAAAATAATCTTTACTTCATATGCCTTTATTTTTTTAAATAGGCGGAAATTTGTACAAACTGTTATAGAGGGGGAATTTTAATTATGACAAAATATATTTTTGTAACAGGCGGCGTCGTATCGTCACTTGGAAAAGGAATTACAGCGGCCTCTTTAGGAAGATTATTAAAAAACCGTGGTGTGAGCGTAACGATTCAGAAATTTGACCCATACATTAATGTGGACCCAGGGACCATGAGCCCCTATCAACATGGGGAAGTTTTTGTAACCGATGATGGTGCAGAAACGGACTTGGATTTAGGGCACTATGAACGTTTTATTGACATTAATCTTAATAAATACAGCAACGTTACAACTGGAAAAGTGTATTCTGCTGTGTTGAAAAAAGAAAGACGCGGTGATTATTTAGGAGGAACGGTACAGGTTATTCCTCATATCACCAATGAAATTAAAGAGCGTTTATTCCGTTCAGGCCGTGAAACCAATGCAGATGTAGTGATTACTGAAATTGGCGGAACGGTTGGGGATATTGAATCACTTCCATTTTTAGAGGCGATTCGTCAAGTGAGAAGTGATATTGGCCATAATAATGTTATGTATATTCACTGTACACTTGTTCCATACATTAAAGCAGCAGGTGAAATGAAGACGAAGCCAACGCAACATAGCGTAAAAGAATTGCGTAGTCTTGGGATTCAGCCGAATATTATTGTGGTTCGTACGGAAATGCCGATTACACAAGATATGAAAGATAAGATCGCTCTTTTCTGTGATATTGATAAAAAAGCTGTAATCGAATGTCAAGATGCTGATCATTTATTAGCGATTCCACCAGCACTACAAGCACAAGGAATGGATTCAATCGTTTGTGAGCATCTTGGACTAAATTGCCCTGAAGCAGATATGACAGAATGGACAGCACTTCTTGAAAAGGTACGTAATCTTTCTAAGAAGACGACGATTGGCCTTGTTGGAAAATATGTTGAACTACAAGATGCCTACCTTTCTGTCGTTGAAGCATTAAAGCATGCTGGTTATGCACATGATGCAGATATTGATATTAAATGGATTAATTCAGAAGAAGTCAATGTTGAGAATGTTGCTGAACTATTAGATGAAGTCGATGGTGTTCTTGTGCCAGGTGGCTTTGGTGACCGTGGGATTGAAGGGAAAATCGCAGCTATTCAATATGCTCGTGAACAAAAGAAACCATTCTTTGGAATCTGTCTGGGTATGCAGCTAGCATCTATTGAATTTGCACGAAATGTCCTGTCTTTAAACGGAGCGCATTCTTCTGAAATCAATCCGGATACCGCGCACCCAATTATTGATTTGCTTCCAGAACAATTGGATATTGAAGACCTTGGCGGTACGTTGCGTTTAGGTTTATATCCTTGTAAGTTAACGGAAGGAACAAAGGCGTTTGAAGCTTATCAAGATGAAGTCGTGTATGAACGTCATCGTCACCGTTATGAATTTAACAACCACTATCGTCAAATGATGGAAGCAAGCCGGCTTTGTTTTCTCGGGTACAAGCCCAGATGGACGACTTGTAGAAGTTGTTGAATTAAAGGATCATCCATGGTTTGTGGCATCACAATTCCATCCAGAATTTATCTCAAGACCAAACCGCCCGCAACCACTATTCCGTGAGTTTATCGGAGCATCCTTAAACCATAAAGAACAATAATCATTCCTTGGTGAATGTTTGATGATAAAAAGCCTTGTTTCCATTGTGAGAAACAAGGCCTTTTTTTAATAGTAAGCTTTATTAAAGACATTTTTGTTTAGTACTCAGCCAATATTTCTTCAATGGTAAATTTTAAGCCATAATACACATAGAGAGCGGCCATGGAAGAGGGGTATCCGATGCGGTTTCCTGCATCATCCGGAAGCAGTCCCTTTTTTAACTGCAAATCAATATGGACATCCGCTAACTCTACGAGGGTCTCTTGGTTTTCTTCTATATGAGTAGAAACGGCCACAAAGGGAATCCTCTTTTCAGACAAGCTTTTTAGCTAACTGGAGAGCTTCGGGGTCAGACGAATATCGCGTAATGAGTAAGACTCGGTCTCTATTTTCTAAGGTATCTAATGATTCATCATGATGCATGGTTGAACAGAAGCTAAGGGGTTCTGACCCCAGGGTAGCTTCATGAGAAACCGCAGCCATTTCATTTGTCCCATACACATAAATCGTCCCTTCAGCGATAGCTCCTTGGGACAAAAGGCGAGCGCCATCCTCGATCGATTCCAATTGGTTTTCCTGTATCCTGTTAAACAATCCGTTCAACTGTGTCGAAAACATTTTTAACATAGAAATCTCCTCCAGCATATTTAAGTAATAGACATGATCCTATTGTAGACGAAAGAAGTAATTTTAAAAAATAGAAGGAATATTTAGAATCGGCCTAGAATTATTTTAAAGATATATAAATTTAGATGCCTTTTAACCGGACAAATCAAGTTACTCATAAAAAAACATTATTTTGAAATTTTAATACAAAAAAGGGGTGCACGTATGAAAGGGAAAGTGTTAATCGTAGATGATCAATTTGGCATTCGAATCCTACTAAATGAAGTACTACAGAAGGAAGGCTATGATACCTATCAGGCAGCAAATGGACTACAAGCACTAGAGGTATTGAATGAAAATATTCCAGACCTGGTTCTGCTTGATATGAAGATTCCTGGTATGGATGGGATTGAAATTTTAAAAAGAATGAAGGCCGTACAACCGGACATTAAAGTCATCATCATGACAGCTTATGGAGAATTGGATATGATTCAAGAAGCGATGGATTTAGGCGCGATCACCCATTTTGCGAAACCATTTGATATCGATGACATTCGCAAGGCAGTGGAAAAACACATAAAAACATCCAGCTCCGTATAATGAGTAGCGCCCATTGTTCATCCCTTAAAAAGACGGGTAAGGAAAAGCGAAGGACAAGTTTACAAAAATAAATGTTGGAGTCATAGCATTTCCTTCCATGTTTTGATATGATACAAATGAAATTCTTACAACCATTCATGGTTCGACATTAACATGAAGAGTACATAGGTAACTTGAGACTGTACCGAATAAACAATGGTCGAATGTATGAACGGTCTATTTTTAGGGGGATGAACGATGCCTTTAGTTTCAATGACTGATATGCTGAAAAAGGCAAAATCAGAAGGCTATGCAGTTGGACAATTTAATATTAATAATCTTGAGTTTACACAGGCCATTCTTCTAGCAGCACAAGAAGAAAAGTCGCCTGTTATTTTAGGCGTTTCGGCAGGTGCGGGACGCTATATGGGTGGATTTAAAACCGTTGTAAAAATGACTGAAGGGTTATTAGAAGATTATAAAGTGACCGTTCCGGTTGCGATTCACTTGGACCATGGTTCTAGTTTTGATCAATGTAAAGAAGCAATGGACGCTGGATTTACGTCGGTGATGATTGATGCATCCCATCATCCATTTGAGGAAAACATGACATTGACCAAACAAGTGGTTGAATATGCACATGCAAAAGGAATTTCCGTTGAGGCTGAACTCGGTAGTGTTGGCGGGCAAGAGGACGATGTACAAGGAAATGGTGTCATCTACGCGGATGCCAATGAATGCAAAGAGTTAGTTAAACAAACAGGGATTGATTGTTTAGCTCCAGCACTTGGTTCGGTACATGGCCCATACAAAGGGGAACCAAACTTAGGCTTTAAGGAAATGGAAGAGATCTCAATTGGGACAGATGTACCGCTTGTGCTTCATGGTGGAACTGGAATTCCATTGAAGGATATTCAGAAAGCCATTTCTTTAGGTACAGCTAAAATTAACGTGAACACAGAATTTCAAATCGTTGCAACAAAACGTGTTCGTGAAGTGTTGGCTGAAAACCCAAATATGTTTGACCCACGAAAATTTTTGGAACCTGCCCGTGATGTAATTAAGGAAAACGTGATAGCCAAAATCCGTGAATTCGGTTCGGCTGGTAAAGCTTAATCAAAATCAAGACTTTGATCGTAAGGTCTTATAAAGAGTCTAGTATAATGAGTAAAGATGTAAAAGCTCCTAAGAAGACATAGGCCACTCTAAAGCGGCTAAAAGGATCAAATGGCCTGCTTTGCTTGATTGAAGTGAAACCGCCTTTTTTGGGGCGGTTTCACTGTATTTATGATACAAGAAGGATGCTTACAAGGCTCCAAGTTGGAATGAATGATCGATAATGAGTTAAACTAATGATAAGGAAATGACCATCTAAAATTTTTTCACACGAGAGGGGTATACGTATGAAGTTTTTTATCGATACTGCAAATATGGAAGAAATTAAAGAAGCCTATGAATTAGGAATCATCGCAGGTGTTACAACCAATCCTTCTTTAGTAGCAAAGGAAAAAAATATTTCTTTTCATGATCGTCTTCGTGAGATTACAGAGCTTGTTCCAGGTTCCGTTAGTGCGGAAGTAATCGCCCTTGATGCAGAGACCATGATCAAAGAAGGAAAAGAATTAGCTGCGATTGCACCGAATATTACGGTTAAGATCCCGATGACTCCGGATGGAATGAAGGCTGTTTCGGTTCTTTCAAAAGAAGGTATTAAAACGAACGTAACGCTTATTTTTAGTGCGAATCAAGCGTTGATGGCCGCAAGAGCGGGCGCTACATATGTGTCACCTTTTGTTGGAAGATTAGATGATATTGGTCATAATGGTTTGGACCTGATCTCAACCATTGCTGAAATTTTTGTTATTCATGGAATCGATACGGAGATTATTGCTGCATCAATCAGACATCCTCAGCATGTAACAGATGCCGCTTTACGAGGCGCACATATTGCGACGATTCCATATAAAGTCATTAAGCAATTATTTAATCATCCTTTAACAGATAAAGGAATTGAAGCTTTTCTTGCTGACTGGAAAACATTAGTGTAGAAAAACGGATTTAACTTTGTTTAAAAACCTTTTGTATAAGCCGTTACAGCTAGACGATTAAAAACATTCGGCTTATACAAGAGGATTGCAGATTACAAGCTTCAAGCCTGTACTACGAGAATGCGTCTCTTACGTCTGCGTTATTCTCTTTCCCCATTGCCCATAATAACCCTACCTTTTCCAAGTTGCTTTAGAAAACAAGATCATGAGGGAAAATATTATCCGATTCTATACACCAGGGTTATTTTTTGTGTACAATGAATGAATGGAATAACTGAGCGCTTAGAGAAAGATGGTTGGACAAATCAAGAACAGCTATCCAAACAAGGTGGACGAGTATTTTTTAAAAAGATCAGTACTGTAATAATAAATGCTAATTGGCTTTGCAAAAAGGAAAATTTCCAATTTTCGAGGTAAGATTTTTTCCATGAAATCAATATGTATGGTTTTTACTGCGTAGTGTTCATGTGGGAAATGTCTTGGAAGGGAGTTCATAATGGAAAAATTAATGATAGCAGGTGGTTATCCGCTAAAAGGGACCGTTCGGATTAGTGGTGCAAAAAATAGTGCCGTTGCCTTAATTCCGGCCACCATATTAGCGGATTCCCCTGTGACGATAGAAGGTCTGCCTGATATTTCCGATGTCCAGATTCTAAAAGGACTACTAGAAGAAGTAGGAGGGAAAGTGGACTTCACGGATAATATCATGACGGTCGATCCTTCTTCCATGATTTCCATGCCCTTGCCGAATGGAAAAGTCAAAATGCTGCGTGCTTCCTATTATCTAATGGGTGCCATGCTGGGTCGATTTAAAAAGGCTGTGATTGGGCTGCCAGGTGGATGTCATCTTGGACCAAGACCCATTGATCAACATATAAAAGGTTTTGAAGCTCTTGGGGCAAGTGTGACCAATGAACAGGGAGCTATTTATTTGCGTGCCGATGAATTACGTGGTGCACGGATTTACCTGGACGTAGTCAGCGTTGGTGCGACCATTAATATTATGCTGGCTGCTGTTCGTGCGAAAGGCCGTACGGTGATTGAAAATGCTGCAAAGGAACCAGAAATTATTGATGTAGCCACATTACTCACAAATATGGGAGCCAAAATCAAAGGTGCGGGTACGGATGTGATCCGTATTGATGGAGTAGAAACCCTTCATGGTTGTCAACATACCATTATTCCTGATCGCATTGAAGCAGGAACGTATATTATTTTGGCAGCAGCTGCTGGAGATGGAATCCTCATTGATAATGTCATTCCGCAGCATTTAGAATCATTGATTGCCAAGCTTCGTGAAATGGGTGTTGGAATCGAAGTTCATGATGATCAAATGTTTGTTAGACCTGCGGAAAAAATGAAATCAATTGATATCAAAACGCTTGTCTATCCGGGCTTCCCAACAGATTTGCAGCAACCCCTTACGTCTCTTTTAACAAAGGCAGAAGGAACAAGCATGGTAACCGATACGATTTACGGTGCCAGATTTAAACATATTGATGAGCTTAGAAGAATGAATGCCACCATTAAAGTGGAGGGTCGCTCCGCTGTGATTCATGGACCTATTAATTTGCAAGGTGCAAAAGTGAAGGCAAGTGATTTAAGAGCGGGTGCTGCTCTTGTCATTGCCGGGTTAATGGCTGAAGGAGTTACAGAAGTAACGGGATTAGAACATATTGAAAGAGGCTACAGCCATATTGTTGAGAAATTAAATGGCTTGGGAGCAACGGTGTGGCGTGAAAGTTTGTCTGAAGAAGAGAAGGAACAGATGAATAACGCATAATTTTGTTACCTAGGGTAGACGAAAAAGATCGGAGGAAGAAGAATGGAAAGAAGTTTAACAATGGAATTAGTCCGTGTCACAGAAGGGGCTGCACAAGAGTCGGCTCGTTGGATGGGACGCGGAAAAAAAGACGAGGCTGATGACGCAGCAACAACCGCTATGCGTGAAGTATTTGATACAGTACCTATGCAAGGAACAGTTGTGATCGGTGAAGGTGAAATGGATGAGGCTCCGATGCTTTATATCGGTGAAGAACTAGGGACAGGTGTGGGTCCATTAGTAGACGTAGCTGTTGATCCTGTTGAAGGAACAGAGATCGTGGCAGCGGGCGGATGGAATGCCCTTGCTGTTTTGGCGGTTGCAGACCGTGGAAATCTTCTTCATGCCCCGGATATGTATATGGATAAGATCGCTGTTGGACCTGAGGCAGTTGGTGTGATTGATATCGATGCACCGGTTATCGACAATATAAAAGCCGTTGCCAAAGCAAAAGGCAAAAATATAGAAGATGTCGTCGTAACGATTTTAAATCGTGAACGTCACCAAGACATCATTCGTCAAATTCGCGAAGCCGGCGCTCGAATTAAGCTTATTGAAGCGGGAGATGTCGCTGGAGCCATCAACACGGCCTTCGATCATACGGGAGTCGATCTATTATTAGGATCTGGCGGTGCACCAGAGGGCGTACTCGCTGCTGTTGCTTTGAAATGCCTAGGCGGAGAATTACAAGGTAAGCTGCTTCCACAAAATGAGGAAGAAGTGGAACGTTGCAAACAAATGGGTGTTGAGCCGAATACGGTTCTTCTTATGGAAGATTTAGTAAAAGGCGATGACGCTATTTTTGCTGCAACAGGAATTACAGATGGCGAACTTCTTCGCGGAGTTCAGTTTAAGGGTGGCCCTAATGGATATGCTACAACTCACTCCATCGTTATGCGTGCAAAATCAGGCACGGTCCGCTTTATCGAAGGTCGACACAGTTTGGCAAAGAAACCTCACTTAGTCATGAAACCATAATCATCAAAAAGAAAACAGCAACAGCTATTCACTAGCTGTTGCGGTTTTCTTATATAAAGACTCTCATTTCCTTTCCTAAAAAACGTATTGATTCATCTAACCCTTAAGGGGTACAATAGAAATTGTTTTTGTCTTCGTAAGATCATAATACTCAACTAAAAGACATTCTTCTGTTTCAAGATGCCTCAAACTAAATTAATCTTTCCTTTTTCCTCAAACGTTTTATTTGAATGTTTTGGCTGTATGTTCTGCTCGTTCGAGGGAATGATTGAAAATTCAAAAGAGTGGTGTAATCATGGGATTATCAATATCAAGTTTAGAAAATATGAAGTTAAAAGAGTTATATGAGTTAGCTCGAGAATATAAAGTAACGTATTATAGTAAATTAACAAAAAAAGAGTTAATTTTCGCCATCCTAAAAGCACGTGCGGAACAAGAAGGGTACTTTTTTATGGAAGGCGTACTCGAAATTATTCAATCAGAGGGGTTTGGCTTTTTAAGACCGATCAATTACTCGCCAAGCTCACAGGATATTTATATTTCAGCCTCACAAATTCGCCGTTTTGATTTAAGAAACGGGGATAAAGTATCAGGTAAAGTGCGACCTCCAAAAGAAAATGAACGTTATTTCGGATTGCTCCAAGTGGAAGCGGTTAATGGAGATGATCCGGAATCTGCTAAAGAACGTGTTCATTTCCCTGGTTTAACTCCATTATATCCGGATCGACAAATGAAATTAGAAACAACAAACAAGAACATTTCCACTCGAATCATGGATGTCGTTGCCCCAGTAGGTTTTGGCCAACGTGGTCTCATTGTGGCTCCTCCAAAAGCGGGGAAAACCATGTTAATCAAAGAGATTGCCAACAGCGTGACAACGAATCATCCTGAAGCAGAATTAATTGTTCTCTTGATCGATGAACGTCCAGAAGAGGTAACGGATATTGAACGTTCCGTTGCAGGCGATGTGGTGAGTTCAACCTTTGATGAAGTGCCCGAGAACCATATTAAAGTAGCTGAACTTGTGTTAGAACGTGCGATGCGTCTTGTCGAGCACAAACGCGATGTGGTTATTTTAATGGATAGTATTACAAGACTGGCCCGTGCGTATAATTTAGTTATTCCGCCAAGTGGTCGTACATTATCAGGGGGGATTGATCCTGCGGCCTTCCACCGTCCAAAACGTTTCTTTGGAGCTGCTCGTAATATTGAAGAGGGCGGAAGCTTAACGATTTTAGCAACGGCTCTGATTGATACAGGTTCACGGATGGATGATGTCATTTACGAGGAATTTAAAGGAACTGGAAACATGGAGCTTCATCTTGATCGTGCTTTAGCAGAAAGAAGAATCTTCCCGGCCATCGATATTCGTCGGTCAGGAACAAGAAAAGAAGAACTTCTTATTCAAAAAGATCAGCTTGATATGCTTTGGGCGATCCGCAAATCAATGTCTGACTCACCAGACTTCGCCGAGAAATTCCTTCGTAAATTAAAACAAACCAAAACAAACGAAGACTTCTTCGCCCAACTAAGCGACGAAATGAAAGCGAAACGGTCATAAAAAAGAAAAAAATGAAGTTGCAATTAGAAATAGACCTTGCTATAATATGATGAGTGTGTTTGAGAAATCAAACGTGTGACTCGTTGTAACAGATAACTCTGTTTCGAGAGATTCAGGGCGGAAGGAGCTGAAAAGAATGAAAGCAGGAATTCATCCAAATTATAAAAAAGCGACTGTAAAATGTGCTTGCGGTAATGAGTTTGAAACTGGCTCAGTGAAAGAAACGATTAGCATTGAGACATGTTCAGAATGTCACCCATTCTACACAGGTCGTCAAAAATTCGCTGAAGCTGGCGGACGTGTTGACCGATTCAATAAAAAATACGGTATTAAATAATTACGATAAATGCAATGTAAAAGCAGGCAGATACTCATTCTCGCCTGCTTTTTATCGTACTGTGGCAGAATAGAGTGAAAAAATTTTTATAATATGAGTGCTTATAGGATATCCCTGGGTTGGTTTTGACGGAGGATATTGCCTATACTATAATGAAAACAATCGTGCGAAATCCGATAGGATGCCACATTATAGATTGAGAAAAAGAGGTGTTTTCAATGTTTGATCGTCTTCAAGCTGTTGAAGATCGCTATGATCGGTTGAATGAACTATTAAGTGATCCGGCCATTGTCAATGACTTCAATAAGCTACGTGATTATTCAAAAGAACAATCTGATATACAAGATACGGTTATGGCGTATCGTGAATATAAGTTGGTACAGGAACAGATAAAAGATGCAAAAGAAATGTTAAATGACAAGCTTGAACATGAAATGCGGGATATGGTAAAAGAGGAATTATCCGAGCTAGAAGACCAAATGGAAGAACTGACAGCTCGCCTTAGAATCCTACTCATTCCGAAAGATCCAAATGATGATAAAAACGTTATTATGGAAGTTCGTGGTGCTGCTGGTGGAGATGAAGCTGCACTTTTTGCTGGTGATTTGTATCGCATGTACAGTAAGTATGCGGAATCTCAAGGGTGGAGAACAGAAGTTATCGATGCGAGCACAACCGGTGTTGGTGGCTACAAGGAAATCATCTTTATGATTACTGGACAAGGTGCCTATTCTAAGTTGAAATATGAGAACGGTGCCCATCGTGTGCAGCGTGTACCTGAAACGGAATCAGGCGGACGAATTCATACGTCTACAGCTACAGTGGCTTGTCTTCCAGAAACAGAGGAAGTAGAAATTCAAATTCACGATAAGGACATCCGAGTAGATACCTTTACTTCAAGCGGACCAGGAGGCCAAAGTGTGAACACGACCATGTCAGCGGTTCGTCTTACGCACTTACCAACAGGTACAGTTGTTTCTTGTCAAGATGAGAAATCCCAAATTAAAAATAAAGAAAAAGCGATGAAGGTACTTCGTGCGCGTGTATATGATAAGTTCCAACGCGAGGCGCAAGCCGAGATTGACGAACAACGAAAATCTGCAGTGGGTACTGGTGACCGTTCAGAGCGTATCCGGACTTATAATTTCCCGCAAAACCGTGTAACAGATCATCGCATTGGTTTAACGATCCAAAAGCTTGACCAAATCCTCCAAGGAAAGCTTGCAGAAATCATCGATGCGCTTATTCTTGAAGAACAATCCAGCAAATTGGAAAGCATAGAGGATTAAGTTTATGGTTAAAGTATACGAAGCTCTTAATTGGGCTTCTTCTTTTTTAAAAGAAAAAGAACGAGATGAGAACGCAAGTGAATTATTGCTGCGTTTTTTCTTGCATACCGATCGTACAAACCTTTTAGCCAATTTACGTGAAGAACTAGACGCTGCTATCATGGACTCCTTTAAAGAAGCGGTCCATCTTCATGGGGAAGGGACTCCGGTGCAGTATATCATTGGTTCTGAGGATTTCTATGGCAGATCCTTTGTCGTCAATGAACATGTACTGATTCCACGTCCTGAAACAGAAGAATTGGTATTAGGGACCATTGAGCGCGTGAAACGTATATTTGGAAGAGATCAGAGGATCGATGTGGTCGATATTGGGACGGGCAGCGGAGCCATTGCGATCACCTTGAAATTGGAAATGCCAGAATTAAAGGTAAGTGCAAGCGATATATCGGAGGATGCTCTGGGCGTAGCGAAAGAAAATGCCAAACGGCTCTCGGCAGAGGTTGCCTTTGAAAAAGGAGATTTGCTGAAGCCTTTTCTGGAAAAGGGTCAAAAATTTGATGTCGTCATTTCCAATCCGCCGTATATTCCGGTGAGTGACAAGGAAGAAATGTCTATTGTCGTCACAGAACATGAACCGCATCATGCTCTTTTTGCCGGTGAAGATGGCCTTGATCTTTACAGAAGATTTAAGACCGAGCTTCCTCTTGTGCTAAAAGAAAAGGCACTTGTCGGCTTTGAGGTCGGTGCAGGACAAAGCCAGGCGGTTGCCATGCTCTTACAAGAGGCATTCCCGAGCGCTAAAATAGAAACCGTCTATGACATTAACGGAAAAGACCGAATCGTCTTCGCCCAAATCTAGTAGGCTGTCATTTAATTGGGTGTCAGGCACCGCAAAAAGACAGAATTAAGTAAAGTGTCTTTTTGCGGTGGATGATCCTGTTCTTCACTCTCTTGTGTTTTAAAAATTCTGAATTATTTGTGTTTAATATTTCAGGATCTTGACCACAATGGGTTAGTGAAGGGACGGTGTCAAAGATGACAAGAAAAAATCTAGCAATCATATATATTTTATTATTATCCATCGGTACCATTTTAAGTCTTTATATTCCTAAAAACGAGGTCACTGCAAATGATGCTTTAATCATACCGAATGATGCCATTCGTTTACGTATTTTAGCCAATAGTGATAGTAAGAGTGACCAAGCATTAAAAAGATTGGTAAGGGATGAGGTCAATAAATCCATTACTTTATGGGTAGCTGACTTAACTTCGAAGGAAGAGGCAAGAAAGGTACTATCCGCAAAGCTTCCAGAAATTCAAAAGATTGCTGAAACGACGGTTAATAAACAGAATTCCAAGCAAGAGGTTCAAGTAGAGTTTGGAAAAGTAGACTTTCCCACAAAGTTATATGGACAGTTTCTTTATCCTGCGGGTCAATATGAAGCGATTTTGATCACGCTGGGGGAAGGAACTGGGGCTAATTGGTGGTGTGTTCTATTTCCACCGCTATGTTTCTTAGATTTCTCAAACGGTGTAGCGGTAAGTGAGGGCTTTGAGGAAGGTGAGAAGGCAGAGGAACAAGAACAAAAGGATCAGGTAGAAGCGGCAAAAAACGGCATTGAAACAGAAGCAGTAGATCCAAAAACGGAAACTTCCCCAGTCTATACTCAATCAGATGAAGAACCAGTGGAAGTAAAATTCTTCATTAAAGAAATTTGGGATAAGATTTTTGGTTGATGTCCCGGACTGATAAAACAAGAAAGGGAAGCAGCGGTCAAACCTGAAGGCCTCTGCTTCCCTTTTTGCTTATTGCGCATGAGAGGTCTACTTTTCCGATATTTTCATAATCATAGAGTTATAGATGAAAATAAGGAGGAAAAGTATGGACATGGTGATTCGACGTGCAGAAGTAGAGGATTTATCAAAGCTGCTCTCCTTTTTAGGGCAAGCTAAGGTTGGAACGAACGGTGTAGAGGAAACCTTGGATTGCTTTTTACTGATTGAAAATGAAGTAGGGGAAATCATGGCTACCATTGGAATTGAGCCATTGGGACAGGTAGGTCTAATACGTTCACTAGTCATGACTTCACAAGCAACAGAACAGGATTTTCATCTGTTGTTTGAGCAAATTATCCTGCTTGCCAAAGAAAAAGGAATAAAGGATCTTTTCCTGGCAACGAATAAAGTGGGTGCTGTGAAACTAATCGAACAAATGGGATTTCACATGGTGGACAAGGAACAGCTCCCAGATGTCTTGTTTCAATCCGAACATGTTTTACACATCTTAACTGTGGATAACTCTCTATTTTTAAAATTATCTGCCTAATTTCCAAGTGTATCCACAAAGTTATGCACAAAATGGATGTTTTTATCCACAAATTGTGGATAAGACTTGAGTTATGCATGATATTCTTTTATACTTTCAAAGGAAATTAGCCATTTATCAACATAATAATTGAATTTTTGAAGGTGAAAAGGAATGAACACATATTTTTGGACGGTGGATAAAGATGTGGATAGTCTTGAAAGTTATCCACAAATTGAACAGGCCGCAGATCTATTAAAGAAGAATGAAGTGGTTGCTTTTCCAACCGAAACGGTTTATGGACTTGGTGGAAATGCAAAATGTGATAGAGCGGTGGAAAGAATTTTTGCCGCAAAGGGAAGGCCGAGTGATAATCCCTTAATTATTCACATTGCCGAAAAGAGTCAGCTTGAAGAGTTTGTCGAGGAAATTCCTGATAAAGCCAGTATCTTAATGAATCATTTTTGGCCGGGTCCACTGACGCTCATTTTTAACTATAAAGCGGGATCTCTTTCAGGGAAGGCTACAGCGGGTCTGCAAACGGTGGCTGTTCGTATGCCGGACCATCCTGTTGCCATCGCGATCATTAAAAAAGCAGGCCTGCCGATTGCAGCCCCAAGTGCCAATCTTTCCGGAAAGCCAAGCCCGACAAGCGCCCTGCATGTGAAGGAAGATTTAGAAGGAAAGATTGCCGGGATTGTGGACGGTGGGTTAACAGGAGTTGGCGTAGAATCAACGGTTCTTGATTGCACATCTGACATTCCTGTCATCCTGCGCCCAGGTGGAGTGACCAAAGAACAGTTGCAGGAGGTTGTTGGAGAAATCTCTTCAGATCCTGCTTTAACCGATACAAGGGAAGCGCCGAAATCGCCCGGTATGAAATATCGGCATTATGCCCCAGATGCCCCTTTGGTTCTTGTAGATGGAGAGAAGGAGCGCATTCAAGAATTAATTCAAGAAAGGAAACGGGAAGGTCAAAGGGTGGGCGTACTCACAACGAAGGAAAATGAAGACTACTACGATGCTGACTTTATTTTCACCTGTGGAGAAAGGGCCCGCCTCGAAACGGTCGCCCATTCGATCTATGAGGCGTTAAGAAGCTTTAATCAGTACGGAGTGGACATCATCTATAGTGAGGTGTTTCCAAACGAAGGGGTCGGAAGTGCCATCATGAATCGACTGTTAAAGGCGGCCGGACAACGTGTGATCCGATAAATGATTTAGGGAAAAATGAATACTTCTAAAACCCCTTGGGCGGGCATAAGCTGAACATGAGCTAGTCCGAGGGGGAATGGGAATGCCGGCAATCATAGGGGAAATAATCACGATCATTATTATGGCCTTTGCGCTTGGAATGGATGCCTTTTCGATCAGTTTAGGAATGGGAATGTACAAACTCCGATTAAAGCAGATTTTCAAAATTGGCATAACAGTGGGCGTTTTTCATATTGTCATGCCTCTTCTTGGTATGATGACCGGGAGGTTTTTATCGGAACAATTTGGTGCAATCGCGACTTATATTGGTGGGGCTTTAATGCTCATTTTAGGTTTGCAAATGATCTGGTCAAGCTTTGGGAAAGAAGAAGGGAGCTTGATGACGCCGGTTGGAATGGGTTTATTATTGTTTGCTCTAAGTGTGAGCCTTGACAGCTTCTCAGTTGGATTAACATTAGGGATATTTGGGGCGAAAACCTTTGTTGTTCTCATATGCTTTGGAGCAGGTGCGACGATTCTTTCCTGGATAGGGCTGATGATTGGACGAAGGGTTCAAGGCTGGCTGGGGAAATACAGTGAAGTCTTAGGAGGAGCCATTTTACTGTTCTTCGGGATTAAATTATTATTACCTCTCTAAACACCCGGTTCGGGTGTTTTTTTATCCAAAAAAATAGACGTTTGGGATAATAGTACCAAGTTATCAATTAATATCCTTTAGAATTAGTTAAATTTGGAATATAATAATAGATAGAAAAGGGGGTTTTCTCATTATGAACCATATTTTATTTGTTTGTACGGGAAATACATGCAGAAGTCCGATGGCAGAAGCGTTATTAAGAAAGATGAATCTGCCGGGTGTAGAGGTTCGATCGGCAGGGGTTTATGCCATCGATGGAAACGCTTCCTCTATTAATGCACAAAAGGTAATGGACGAACAAAGTATTCCTCATCATCATCAATCTTCCATGCTAACCGATACGTTGGTGGCGTGGTCCACTTATATTTTCACCATGACAAATGGGCATAAAGAGGCAGTCATTCATCGTTTTCCAAGTGCTGGATCCAAAACGTATACGTTAAGGGAATTCGCAAAATTGGATGGTAACGGGGATATTGCGGATCCATTCGGTGGTTCCATTGAAGAGTATCGAAGTGCTTTTCTTGAAATTCAGGAGGCGGTTGAAAAAGTAGCTGGAATTCTTGGGGAAAATACATAATGTACGAACGGACAGGGGGATAATCTAGTGCAGAAGAAAAAACAGTATAAATGGGGAATAAGAAAACAACTTGTTTTCTTTACGACGGCCTTAGCGATGATTACTTATACAACGAGTGCCTTCTTTATTTACGCGATTTATCCGCTGGTGAAGGACTTCCTTGGAGTGGGAGAAGTGACTTTTACGATTGTCACTTTATTGCTTGGGGTTATATGGTCAGGAATTCTAGCCTTTTTTGCAGCACGGTTGATCGTAAAACCACTTCAACAATTGGAAGCGGTTGCGTTACAAGCAGCACAAGGCGATATGAGCAAAAATATTGAATTAGCCAAAGTGGATAACGAAATTCGTTCACTTGGAATGGCTTTTAATCAAATGCTGGGTAATTTAAGAGAAATGGTTCAACATATCGAAGATAATTTTAAAGAGACGAATAAGAAAGTGGAATCTATTTCTTCTGAGTCCTGTTCGGCAGCGGAACAAGTCAATACCATTGAACATACAATCAGTGAAATTGCCTCTGGTGCAGAAAACTCCGCTTCATCTGTGCAAACAACGGCAGAATCAATGGAAGAAGTCATTGTGGTGGCACAGGAAGTTGAGAATAAAGCAAAATCCTCTGAGGCGATATCCATCGAGATGGTCAGAGATTTGGATCAAGCACAACACGTGATTCAATCCCTTATATCGGGTATTGAAACATTGGCAAGTAACAATCAGGAGTCGCTCCGAACGGTTAAAGAGTTGGAGGAAAATGCAAGCCAAGTGGAACAGGTGATTCAACTTGTAGGAGAGATTGCCGGACAAACGAATTTGTTGGCTTTGAATGCATCCATTGAAGCAGCGCGGGCAGGCGAACATGGCAAAGGTTTTGCTGTGGTGGCGGAGGAAGTCCGTTTATTGGCGGATGAAAGCGCCAAAGCGGTTCAAGGAATATCTGCACTCATTCAAAATATTCAACAAGGCGTTAAAAACGTTGTTCAACAAATTACCCTACAAGAAGAAATGGCGAGGAGCGGGGTACATAAAGGGACTGAAACGACAGCAGCATTAGAGGAAATGTCAAAACGGGTAAGTGAAATGGCCCATTCAACCTCTGAAATTACGAACTTGGTGAGTCGTCAAATCGAGGGAATTAAAGTAGTATCCATACAGGCGGGAGAAGTAGCGTCGATCTCAGAAGAAACAGCCGCTGGGACCCAGCAGGTGAAGGTCGCGATTAGTCATCAAACGGAAATGATGGAATGTGTTCGAAGTTTAACTTTAGATCTAAAAAAACAAGCAGAGGAATTAAAAAGTACGATTACAAAATTCAAATTATAATCCTAGTAGAAACATAGATAACAGGTTTTAAGGATTGCTTTTTAGGATCCGTATTGATTTTTAAAGTGAATGTGTCAAAATAAAGATCGAATCAGTGAATTTTTATCAGAATCAGGAGGATTTTTTTATGAAAGTAGCAATTGCATCCGATCATGGCGGAGTGAATATTCGTGAGGAAATGAAAAGTCTATTGGACGAATTAGGGATTGAGTATCAAGATTTTGGTTGTGAATGCGGACAATCCGTGGACTACCCTGATTATGCGTTACCTGTAGCTGAAAAGGTAGCGAGTGGTGAATTTGATCGAGGCATCTTGATTTGTGGGACAGGTGTTGGGATGAGTATTGCGGCCAATAAAGTAAAAGGAATTCGTTGTGCTCTTGTGCATGATGTTTTCACGGCAAAGGCCACACGACAACATAACGACAGCAATATTCTTGCTATGGGTGAGAGGGTCATCGGGCCTGGGCTCGCACGTGAAATCGCAAAAGCATGGCTGGTAGGGGAATATGAAGGTGGCCGCCACGCAGGTCGTGTTGGTAAAATTACCGACTATGAAGATAAACATCTATAATTTATAAGAGAGAAGTGATCTTGAGATGACTGAGAATCTTTATAATGTATGGAAAAAAGAAGCAGAGCAACTTCTGGCTGAATTTAGACAGCAAGTAGAATTAGGAGAAAAGAAAATCCTTGTAATCGGATGCAGCACAAGTGAAGTAGCTGGAGGACGAATTGGAACCTCTGGGACGGTGGAAGTAGCCGAAATGCTGTTTTCTGTATTGAAAAAGGTGCAGGCTGAAACGGGTGTACAACTGGCCTTTCAATGCTGCGAGCATTTAAATCGTGCCATTGTTGTGGAAAGAGAAACGGCGGAAAAACAGCTTCTTGAATGTGTTTCCGTTGTACCGGTTCGTAAGGCAGGCGGTTCCATGGCAACTTATGCGTTTGAACATATGTCAGACCCCGTGGTGGTTGAGTTTATTAAAGCCGATGCGGGGATCGATATAGGAGATACGTTTATTGGGATGCACCTAAAACATGTGGCGGTTCCGATTCGTACAACGGGGAATTCCATTGGAAATGCCCATGTGACAATGGCGAAAGTACGGCCAAAATTAATCGGCGGCGAAAGAGCTGTGTACGAGAAGACAAGTTCGAATCAGACTTGTCATTAAGAGAGGGGGGAGTTCGAGAGGCAGTGCTGACTTAATGGTCGGCCAATCCATCGACTCCTTTTTTCTGATTCGAGGTAAGTTCTGGAATGTAAAATAAGAATGTTTTGTCTATCTATATACAAGTTGCTCTTAAGATCTTTTTTCTGTAAAATGAATCGAAGTGTAGACGAACACAATGAAGATTATCCATATCTTTTATTTAACAAAAAGGAGCGATTATTGTGGCAAAAGTATTTGTATTTGATCATCCACTCATTCAGCATAAGCTTACATACATTCGTAAAAAGGAAACAGGAACAAAGGAATTTAGAGAGTTGGTTGACGAAGTAGCTACTCTCATGGCCTTTGAAATTACGCGTGATATGGCGTTAGAGGAAACTGAAATTGAAACACCTGTCTGTACGACAAAATCAAAGGTATTAACAGGGAAGAAAATTGGTCTTATTCCCATTCTACGTGCAGGAATTGGGATGGTGGACGGTGTCCTTAAATTAATTCCAGCTGCAAAAGTAGGACATATCGGTTTATACCGTGATCCCAAGACCTTGAAGCCGGTTGAATACTATGTGAAGTTTCCAAGTGATGTAGAAGAGCGGGAATTCATCGTTGTTGACCCTATGCTGGCAACGGGAGGATCGGCCATTGAAGCCATCCACTCATTAAAAAAACGCGGTGCAAGACACATTAAGTTCATGTGCTTAATTGCGGCTCCAGAGGGTGTCGAAGCGCTAAAAGAAGCACATCCAGATGTAGACATTTATATCGCAGCACTAGACGAGAAATTAAATGAACACGGCTATATTGTTCCAGGTCTTGGCGATGCCGGCGACCGTTTATTTGGTACGAAGTAGGAAGAAAAGCGGAGACGCCTTGTTCAGGAAAGGAACGCAGACTAAGATCGCCACGTCCGCATGTCTTCGTCTGCATGACCCGCATCCTGCGGGCCTCTAGCATAAGACGAGTCGATGATGAGGTTTGTTTTTTAACCTCGGCATCGGCTTGGCTTATGACCTCGAGCGGCTAGGCGTCGGAGCTGGACAAAAAGAAAAGCGGCCGGCTAAAGCGCAACGTCCTGTTGCAACGCCGGCATTTGCACATCCTGTGCGGCAGAAGTGGCTTGTATGGGGAACGTCGATATCAGCACATCCTGTGCAAGTCGACACAGCTTAAGACCTCGAGTTCCTAGCCATTGGAGCTGGACAGATTGAGAAAATGGGAAGAGAAGGTGTTACAAAAGTGAATCGGCCTATAAAAGTAATGACAATTTTTGGAACGAGACCTGAAGCCATCAAAATGGCTCCTCTAGTGCTTGAATTGAACAAGCACCCTGAATATTTTGAATCGATTGTTACCGTTACGGCTCAGCATCGACAAATGCTTGATCAAGTATTAAGTATCTTTAAAGTAACTCCGGATCATGATTTAAATATTATGAAGGAACGGCAGACGTTGATTGATGTCACAACACGTGGACTTGAAGGACTAGATAAAGTCATGAAAGAAGTAAAGCCCGATATCGTGCTGGTTCATGGAGATACAACGACGACCTTTGTTGCCAGCCTTGCTGCCTACTATAATCAAATTGTGATCGGTCATGTGGAGGCAGGACTAAGAACCTGGAATAAATATTCTCCATTCCCAGAAGAAATGAATCGTCAGCTTACCGGTGTGATGGCCGATTTGCACTTTTCGCCAACCTCTAAGTCTGCCAACAATCTAATCCAGGAAAATAAACAAAAGGAACAAATCTTTATTACAGGAAATACGGCCATTGATGCCTTAAAAACAACCGTTAAAGAAGAATACAGCCATGATGTTCTCGAAAAGTTGGGTGAGGATCGATTAATCCTGTTAACCGCTCATCGTCGTGAAAACTTAGGGGAACCCATGCGAAATATGTTCCGCGCCATCAAACGATTGGTTGAGGAGCATGAAGATGTTCAAGTCGTTTATCCTGTTCATATGAATCCGGCTGTACGAGAAGTGGCTGATGAAATTCTTGGAAGTGATTCTCGCATTCATTTAATCGAGCCACTTGATGTGATTGATTTTCATAACTTCGCTGCCCGCAGCTTTTTAATTTTAACCGATTCTGGCGGCGTTCAAGAAGAAGCTCCATCACTAGGGGTTCCTGTTTTAGTGTTAAGAGACACAACGGAAAGACCAGAAGGAATCGAAGCAGGTACATTGAAATTAGCCGGAACAGAGGAAGAAACCATCTATTCCATGGCAAAAGAGCTTCTCACGAATTCTACTGAATATAATAAAATGGCGAAAGCAGCCAATCCATATGGAGATGGAGAAGCCTCTCGTCGAATTTGTGAAGCGATCCGTTTTTATTTCAAACAAACCGACCAACGTCCGGATGAATATCAATAGAAATGAGCTGACTATTCTATAGTCAGCTTTATTTGCATTTCATCGGTTCATAAAATGCATACAAACCCCTCAATTAGAAAAACCTAACTAAAAGGGGGTTCATCCAAATGAAAAAAATCAACCTTTTTCTTCTCCTATTCCTTTTTTCCACACAAGCTGTTTTTGCTCATTCCATTTCCACTGATATACCGCCACTTCCAAAATTTGACCCGAATACGGAGCAAATTGCCATTCTCACATTAGAAAAGGAAATGTCACAGGAAGAAATTCATCATTTAATCAATAAATACAGCAATATCCAACTGAGGAAAGTTTATAAATATGCTTTAAATGGTTTTTCGGTCAAGGGACCAGCCCGTATTCTTGATAAACTGATAAAGGAAACGCCGTATGTAAGCATGAGTATCGTCAATCAATACAAAGCCTCTCATTCATATCAGCCAAGTGACAATATGCAAATAATTGGTGGAGAAGAAATAAAAGGGATATTTGATGCAGAGAATAGACGATTAACAGGTCGTGGAGTCAGGATTGGTGTCATTGATACAGGCATCGATTATAGCCATGAGGATCTCCGAAAAAACTATAGCGGCGGTCTAGATGTAATTGATGGAGATGGCGATCCGATGGAAACCAATCAGATCAATGGACAGGGAACACTGCACGGGACCCATGTGGCAGGAATCATTGCCGCAAATGGCCGCATGAAAGGAGTAGCACCGGAGGCCACAATACTGGCTTACCGGGCGTTAGGTCCAGGTGGAATGGGATCAACCGAGCAAGTGATTGCGGCCATTGATCAAGCGATTGAGGATCGGGTAGATATATTAAATTTATCCCTCGGAAATAACGTCAATGGCCCGGATTTACCGTTAAGTGTGGCGATTAATAATGCAGTGGAACATGGAATAATAGCCGTCACTTCATCAGGAAATTCCGGTCCTAATATGTGGACGGTCGGTTCTCCTGGAACGGCTTCAAAAGCCATTTCTGTGGGTGCCTCTACCCCAACCATGAAGATTCCCTATATTCAATTTGGTCATGAGCAAGTGAGGTTAACTCCTTTATATGGTTCGGTTGAATGGAAATTGGATCACTCGTATGTACTAGTGGATGGTGGGTTAGGAAAAAAAGAACAACTCCAAGATGTGAAGGGGAAGATTGTTTTGATTAAGCGGGGGGAACTCACTTTTTCAGAAAAAGTGAAGAATGCAAAGCAGGCAGGTGCCGCGGCCGTGATTATATACAACAATACCCAAGGATCTTTTGTTGGAAACCTGGAGGAGACAAGCACGATCCCGGTCATGAGTGTGACGAAAAAAGAAGGAGAAAGATTAAAAAGAAAGATAAAGAAAGAATCACCACTTATGAAGACGGTAGTAATGGAAGAAAAGGATGCACTGGCTGATTTTAGTTCAAGGGGACCTGTTACTTCAACTTGGGAAATTAAACCCGACCTCCTTGCACCGGGTGTTGGCATTACGAGTACCATTCCAGGTGGATATCTGTCCATGCAAGGAACCAGTATGGCTGCCCCGCATGTTGCAGGTGCGTGTGCCATCATCAAACAAGCTCACCCTGATTGGGGGCCGGAACAAATTAAAGCGGCTCTTATGAATTATGCCAAGCCACTTCAACAACCGACAGGTGAAGTGTACAAAACCTATGAACAGGGTGCCGGACGAATTCAATTAAAGAACGCGATTGACGCACCGATTCTAGCATACCCATCATCCCTTCGATTTGGACGGTTTCAATTGTCCGATCATCGTCACGAGCATCAGTCATCGATCACGATTGAAAATACATCAAAGGATCCTAAGAAAATCACCTTTCAGTATCCTAAGTATACAGATGGAGTAAAGTGGAAACTGCCAATGCCGTTTCTAGTAGAACCAGGAGAAAAAAAGGAAGTAAGTCTATCCATGTCCGCAGATCCCAAGGTGTTGACTCAAAAAGTACAAGATGGTTTTTTGACCATTTTAAGTGGGAAGGAAGAGATCCAGATTCCCTATCTATTTGTGTTAGAGGAGCCTGATTATCCACGTGTGATGGGCTTTGACTTCGGTGCAGGCGATGATGCTAAGACGTATCGTTATGAAGTCTACCTGCCAGGTGGTGCGGAGGAGTTTGGAATCGCCCTTTTTGACGCAGATACTTACCGGTTTATTCAATTTCTAGATTGGAAGAGGAATATTGGAAAAGGTCAATTTCAAGAGACGATCCCTAAAGAAAGATTGCCAGTGGACGGAGTATATGTGGCAAAAGTCTTTGCTAGAAAGGCAGGACAGGAGGATTGGATTGAGTCACTTCTGCAAATTGAAAATAGTTCATAAGCGAATGATGAAGAAATTTGAATAAATGGAAAATTTTGTAGGGTGCGAAAATTGTAAAAAAATAAGAGCAATGCTACATATTTCACAATATACTCATTGACAGAAACAATGGTCTATTGTATCCTAACAAAGTATTATGACAGGGTTTTCAAAACTGAATATAAGATTTCTTCGTATGTTTCAGAAGATTTGTAATGATCAATTCCGCTATTCTATTAGTTCCGCGAATTCTTTATTAAGAATTAATTGTTTTTATTATAAGCTATTGAAAGTTTTGACGATTTTTGATTATAATAAAAAAGATGGTGTTTAAAATACATAATTTTATCACAAGTAATTCTAAATTGAATTTAGCGAAATACTTTTATTAAAGGTATAATAAAAGTATGTTAAAATCCCTATCGTTCGTTAGTCTGGAAATTTTCAAACTGGCTAGCATCTATAGAATAATACGATAACATTATTCTTTTAAATGGTTCGTTGGCTATGGTATTGGATTTACACCATCGTGTCAACAAATAAACACTAGGAGAATAATCAGCGATGCCAGAATACAAAATGTTTTACGTAAGATTGCGTAAGTCCATCTTCTATTTACTAGCTATATATGTGCTTGGCTGGGGATTTACCTCCTATCAAAGTATATTTTTAGGTCTCATATTGGGTACAAGCCTGAGTCTTCTTAATATGTGGATTTTAGTTAAAAAAATGGATAAATTCTCAAAAGCGATCGATAGTGGTGGAAAAGTATATTCACTCGGATTTTTCACACGAGTAGCCGTAGCCCTATTTGGGGTTATGATTGCGATGAAATATCCTCAGTATTTCCATTTTATTAGTGTGGTAATAGGATTAGTGACATCTTATATTGTCATTATGATAGATTCTTTTTTACAGTTAAAACAATTACATAGACAATGATGAAAAGAGGTGAGTAAGGATGGAACATGGTGCTCCTATGAGGGAGTTTCTCGGATTGACTTTCAACTTATCAAACATACTCATGATCACAGTTGCAAGTTTGATTGTGTTCATTTTCGCTGTAGTATCCACAAGGAAACTCGCAATGAAACCAACCGGGATGCAAAACTTTATCGAATGGATCATGGATTTTGTTAAGGGGATCATTAAAGGTAGCATGGATTGGAAAGAGGGAGGACATTTTCATGTGCTCGGTATCACATTAATTTTGTATGTGTTTATTTCCAATATGCTAGGTCTTCCATTCTCAATTTCATATAATGGAGAAGTTTGGTGGAAATCGCCAACAGCTGATCCTGCAGTAACATTGAGTTTAGCTGTCATGGTAATTGGACTTTCCCATTACTATGGAATTAAGCAAAAAGGGTTAAAAGAATATGGAAAAGGATTTACCAAACCATATGCCTTTATGGCTGTCATTAAAGTGGTTGAGGAATTTTCTAATACCTTAACGTTGGGTCTTCGACTCTACGGTAATATTTACGCTGGGGAAGTATTGCTTACGTTACTTGCCGGTGGTTTAGCGACAGGTTTAATCGGAACAATTGCAGCGATAGTGCCTACAATTGTATGGCAAGGATTCTCAATGTTTATTGGTGCTATCCAAGCGTATATCTTCACATTGTTAGCGATGGTCTACCTTTCACATAAAGTTAGTCATGACCATTAATATATAGCTGTTCATCATTTGAACAAAAAATAATTTTTTTAAATATCAAGGAGGAATTTCATAATGGGTCCATTAGCAGCAGCAATAGCAGTCGGATTAGCAGCATTAGGTGCAGGTTTAGGTAACGGTTTAATCGTATCACGTACAGTTGAGGGGATTGCTCGTCAACCAGAAGCAAAAAGTATGCTTCAATCTACAATGATCCTTGGGGTAGCATTCGTTGAGGCGATTCCGATCATGGCGGTTGTTATTGCATTTATGGTAGTAGGTAAATAATTGTAAGATAGATTCAAATGGCGAAGATATCCATAAGAACCTTCGCCTTTCCTTTGTTTATTTTAATCAGAATCTTATATAAAGAATAAATATATGGTGTTGTTTTCTCAAGTGAATAACTCTTGAAGGGAGTGAACCTGACGTGTTAACTAGTCATTTTGTGTTAGGATCTAGCGCGGGCTTTAATAGCGGAGATGTTTTATTTCAATTAATCATGTTTATTATTTTGTTAGCAGTGGTTAAAAAGTTTGCATGGGGTCCTTTAATGGGTATCATGAAACAACGTGAAGAATTTGTTGCCAATGAAATTGAAAGCGCAGAGAAAAGTCGCGCCGAGGCAGCTGAACTATTAGAAACACAGCGTGCTCTATTAAAAGAAGCTCGTACAGAATCACAAGTATTAATTGAAAATGCGAAAAAACAAGCAGATATTCAACGTGAAGAAATCGTTGTGGCAGCACGGACTGAAGCAGTACGCTTAAAGGAAAGTGCTAAGGTTGAGATCGAGCAGCAAAAAGAAAAAGCAGTAACGGCAATACGAGAACAAGTTGCTTCATTATCTGTATTAATTGCTTCTAAAGTAATTGAAAAAGAATTAAACGAGAAAGACCAAGAAAAACTTATTAATGATTATATTCACAAGATAGGGGAAGAGCGATGAAAGACTCAGCAGTAGGAAATCGCTACGCATTAGCTCTTTTCCAACTTGCGAAAGAAAAAAACCTTCTTGATCAATTGGAAGATGAGCTTCGTGTAGTGAGAGAAGTCGTAAGCCAGAATACCAACTTAAATCTTGTATTAAAATCAAAAAAACTATTAATAAATGAAAAAAGACAGCTGATTAAAAATGTCTTTTCATCTGTTAATCCATATGTACTAAATACTCTTTTAGTCCTCCTTGATCGTCATCGTGAAGACCATATCATTCAAATGGCTGATCAATTCATCCAATTAGCGAATGATGAAAGAGGAATAGCCGAGGCGAAAGTGATCTCGACTCGCGCGTTAACAGAAATAGAGTATGAAGCACTTTCTTCAACATTTGCCGCTAAGGTCGGTAAGAAATCTCTTCGTATTGAAAATATAGTCGATTCTAACTTGCTCGGCGGGATCAAAGTCCAAATTGGAAACCGCATTTATGATGGTAGCCTAAAAGGCAAGCTCGAGCGTTTGGAACATCAATTATTAAGCTAAGTTCGTAGATAGGGGTGAAATTCATGAGCATCAAAGCTGAAGAAATCAGTGCGCTGATCAAAAAGCAGATTGAAAATTATCAATCGGAAATTCAAGTGAGTGATGTCGGTACAGTTATCGAAATCGGTGATGGTATCGCTCGTGCTCATGGTCTTGATAATGCCATGGCCGGAGAACTTCTTGAATTTTCAAATGGCGTTATGGGTCTAGCTCAAAGTCTAGAAGAAAATAACGTCGGGATCGTTATCTTAGGACCATACACAGACATCCGTGAAGGTGATGAAGTTCGCCGCACAGGACGTATTATGGAAGTTCCAGTTGGGGAAGAACTAATTGGTCGTGTTGTGAACCCACTGGGACAACCTGTTGATGGTTTAGGTCCAATCAACACAACAAAAACTCGTCCAATTGAATATTTAGCTCCAGGAGTTATGGATCGTAAATCTGTTCATGAACCATTACAAACAGGTATTAAAGCCATTGACGCGCTTGTACCAATTGGACGCGGTCAACGTGAGTTAATTATCGGTGACCGTCAAACAGGTAAAACATCTGTTGCCATTGATACCATCTTAAATCAAAAAGGTCAAAATATGATCTGTATCTATGTGGCGATTGGTCAAAAAGAATCAACCGTACGTGGAACGGTAGAAACATTGCGTAAGCATGGCGCTTTAGATTACTCAATCGTTGTCACGGCATCTGCCTCACAACCAGCTCCAATGCTATACTTATCTCCATATGCGGGTGTTGCAATGGCAGAAGAATTCATGTACAACGGAAAGCATGTTCTAATCGTATATGATGATTTAACAAAACAAGCTTCCGCTTATCGTGAACTGTCCCTATTACTTCGTCGTCCTCCAGGTCGTGAAGCATATCCAGGGGATGTATTCTATTTACACTCTCGTTTACTTGAACGCGCAGCAAAATTAAGTGATGCGAAAGGTGCTGGATCGATTACAGCGCTTCCATTCATTGAAACACAAGCAGGGGACGTTTCTGCTTATATTCCAACAAACGTTATTTCTATTACTGATGGACAAATCTTCTTACAATCTGACTTGTTCTTCTCTGGTGTACGTCCAGCGATCAATCCAGGTTTATCTGTATCTCGTGTTGGTGGATCTGCACAGATTAAAGCGATGAAGAAGGTAGCCGGAACACTTCGTCTTGACCTTGCTTCTTATCGTGAACTTGAATCATTTGCACAATTTGGTTCAGATCTTGATAAGTCAACGAAAGCAAAATTAGATCGTGGTGCTCGTACAGTCGAAGTGTTAAAGCAAGATTTAAATAAACCACTTAAAGTAGAAAAACAAGTAGCGATTCTTTATGCCTTAACTCGTGGTTTCTTAGATGATATTCCAGTTAAAGACATTAAACGTTTTGAAGCGGATTACTTAGCGTGGTTAGAACTTAACCAAAAAGCATTATTAGATCATATTGCAACAACAAAAGAACTCCCTTCTGATGAGGACTTTTCAAGCGCAATTAATGCATTTAAAAAGACTTTTGCCGTTTCAGAATAAAAACGAATCGTTAGAATAAACATGCACTTTAAAGATTGGGCAAGGGTGGTGAAAACCTGTGGCATCTTTACGCGACATAAAACATAGAATTAACGCAACCAAAAATATGGGTAAAATTACAAAGGCAATGCAAATGGTATCTGCTTCGAAAAAGGGCCGTGCCGAAATAAATGCTAGACAATTTGTTCCTTATATGGAAAAGATCCAGGAGGTCACAACCTCTGTTGCACTTGGTAGCAAGGGTTCGGATCATCCTATGTTAAAAACCCGTCCAGTAAAGAAAACCGGCTATATTGTCATTACGGCAGATCGTGGACTCGCTGGTTCTTATAATAGTAATGTATTGCGCCAAGTGAACCAAACACTTCAAAGTCGTCATCAATCAAATGATGACTTTGCGATCATTGCTCTTGGTCGTGTGGGACGAGACTTTTTTACTAAAAGAGGAATGAATGTTGTTCTAGATATTGTTGGTCTTCACGATCAGCCATCTTTTTCTGATATAAAGGATTTTACGAATAAAGCCGTTAGTATGTATGCGGATGGAACGTTCGATGAAATCTATCTTTATTACAGTCATTACGTCAATGCGATCAAATACGATGTAACAGAGAAAAAACTACTTCCTTTTACAGAAATAGGATCTTCTGCGAAAGTGACAGACTATGAGTTTGATCCATCGTCTGAAGAAATATTGGAAGTATTGTTACCTCAATATGCAGAAAGCTTGATTTACGGAGCTGTTTTAGATAGCAAAGCAAGTGAGCATGCTGCACGAATGACCGCAATGAAGAGTGCAACGGATAACGCAAACGATATTATTAATACATTGAGTTTGAGCTATAACCGAGCACGACAAGCAGCCATTACACAAGAAATTACAGAGATCGTAGGCGGAGCCGCCGCTCTCGAATAGAAGAATATGAAGGGGTATAGAGATATTCATAAGCTCTATTTCCCTAGTTTTAATAGAACGGTAGGAGGGAAAAAGATGAACAAGGGACGCGTTATTCAAGTTATGGGTCCGGTTGTTGACGTTAAGTTTGAAAGTGGTCATCTTCCACAGATCAATAACGCATTGCAAATCTCAAGTCAGCACGATAATGTTGACATCAAGTTAACACTTGAAGTGGCTCTTCACCTAGGCGATGATGCCGTTCGTACGATTGCCATGTCTTCAACTGATGGTCTTACTCGTGGTACTGAAGTAATCGATACAGGTGCAGCAATTTCTGTTCCTGTAGGCGATATAACTCTTGGTCGAGTATTTAACGTATTAGGAGAAGCAATTGATCTTAATGATAAAGAGATACCTAAAGAAGCTCGTCGAGATCCGATTCACAGAGAAGCACCTAAATTTGAAGAGTTATCCACAGAAGTAGAGATTCTTGAAACAGGTATTAAAGTAGTAGACCTTCTTGCTCCATATATTAAAGGGGGAAAAATCGGTCTTTTCGGTGGTGCGGGAGTTGGTAAAACGGTCCTAATCCAAGAATTGATCAATAACATCGCCCAGGAGCATGGTGGTATTTCCGTATTCGCTGGTGTTGGTGAACGTACTCGTGAAGGAAATGACTTATTCTATGAAATGACCGATTCAGGTGTTATTAAGAAAACGGCTATGGTTTTCGGACAAATGAATGAGCCACCAGGTGCACGTATGCGTGTTGCCTTATCTGGTTTGACAATGGCTGAATATTTCCGTGATGAGCAAGGACAAGACGTGTTGCTCTTTATCGATAACATCTTCCGTTTCACGCAAGCTGGTTCTGAGGTTTCTGCCTTACTTGGCCGTATGCCATCTGCCGTTGGTTACCAACCAACTCTTGCAACTGAAATGGGTAGATTACAAGAACGAATTACATCTACTAATAAAGGTTCTGTTACATCGATTCAAGCGATCTATGTACCTGCCGATGACTATACGGATCCGGCTCCAGCGACAACATTCGCTCACTTAGATGCAACAACAAATCTTGAACGTAAATTATCTGAAATGGGTATTTACCCTGCGGTGGATCCATTGGCTTCAACATCTCGTGCGTTGTCACCAGAAATTGTTGGAGAAGAGCATTATGAAGTGGCTCGTCATGTTCAGACAACATTACAAAAATACAGAGAACTTCAAGATATTATTGCGATGCTTGGTATGGATGAGCTTTCTGATGATGATAAGCTTACTGTGGCACGTGCACGTCGTATTCAAAACTTCTTATCACAAAACTTCCACGTGGCTGAACAGTTTACAGGTCAGCCAGGATCATATGTACAAGTAAAAGAAACCGTTAAAGGATTCAAAGCAATCCTTGAAGGTAAATATGACCATCTTCCAGAAGATGCATTCCGTCTTGTTGGTCGCATTGAAGAAGTAATCGAAAAAGCAAAACAAATGGGTGTAGAGGTATAATTTCGGACCAGGAGGGTAAAAAATGAAGACGATTAAAGTCAATGTTGTTACTCCCGATGGCCCGGTGTATGAGTCAGATGTGGAAATGGTTAGCACAAAGGCTCAAAGCGGTGAATTAGGAATATTACCTGGCCATATTCCAATGGTCGCCCCGTTACAAATTGGAATTGTTCGTCTAAAAAAAGGTGGAAATACTGATCTTGTGGCGGTAACTAGTGGATTATTAGAAGTTCGTCCAGAAGCAGTAACGATTTTAGCACAAGCTGCTGAAACAGCTGAACATATTGATGTGAATCGTGCTTTGAAAGCGAAGGAGCGTGCAGAAGCACGTCTTCAAGAACAAAAACAAGGTAACGTTGATTTCAAACGTGCTGAACTTGCGCTTCAACGGGCGGTTAACCGAATCACTGTGTCAAAAGGAAAATCAGGATTATAATTTGAAACACCTCTCTTTGTTATCTTAACGAAGAGAGGTGTTTTTTTGTTGTGGATGGAAGAATAATGAAAAGTATGGATAGGTACTAAAAAATACGGATACCCCCCTCATAGTCGCGGATACCCCTCCCAATTTCGACTGTTTTCCCGGGAAATATCCAATACTCTACATTCATTTTTAATAAAAGAAGGAAATATACCCTTTTTTATCGAAAAAACCACATCTATGATGAAAATAACTTTACTAAAATCAAATGCACCTCGGCGTATTTGTGCCCAGATAATACCTTCGCTCGCTCGATAAACTTCCTTTTAAAGAAGTGGACTTCCATCGCGATTAAAGAGTTTAAACAAACATATTGGTCTGAAAATTCCTTTTTTGCATACGATGAATAATGTTTTGATTCGCTTTTCTGTAAAGATGGGATTCTTTTATAAAGGCTCAAAGTGAGTGTATGACCAACAATATCTAGTGGCAAAAAAAGATAGTTGAATTATACAGAATGTTCTGTCGACATAAAAAAGTAACAGTGCTATAATAATTGAGATGAAAAATTTAATCTATATAAAATTTTCTGACAATGGGGGACTAGCATGGACTTACTCAATTTATATCAGAACAATTACATGATTGTGTTTATATTTCTATGCTTAGGGGTACTGCTTCCGATTGTGGCGCTATTTATAGGGAAACTTTTGCGGCCCAATAAGCCCCAAGAAAGCAAGTATACCACCTATGAAAGTGGGATTGAACCTTTCAACGATTCAAGAGTGCAATTTACGATTCGATACTATATTTTTGCATTAATGTTCGTCATTTTCGATGTGGAAACGGTGTTTTTATATCCTTGGGCGGTTGCTTATGAAAAACTCGGAATATTTGCACTAATTGAGATGCTTATTTTTGTTCTCATGCTCGTCATTGGGCTTATATATGCTTGGAAAAAGAAGGTGCTGAAATGGAATTAAAATTAGAAAATATCTCCGAAGAGGAAATGGCTGAACTCAAGCGTAATGTCTTTATGGCCACTCTTGAGCAAATTAAGGCATGGGCACGAAGCAACTCATTATGGCCAATGACCTTTGGGCTTGCTTGCTGTGCGATTGAAATGATGGGGGTTGGCGGGGCTCATTATGACTTTGACCGGTTTGGCACAATTTTTCGAACGTCTCCAAGACATTCGGATGTCATGATCGTTTCCGGGACAGTAACAAAGAAAATGGCACCAATTGTACGCCGATTGTATGATCAAATGCCAGAGCCTAAATGGGTAATTGCGATGGGGTCTTGTGCAACAGCGGGTGGGCCCTATGTGAAATCCTATTCAGTTGTAAAAGGGGTCGACCAAATTGTCCCTGTTGATGTATACATACCAGGGTGCCCACCGAATCCGGCTGCGCTCATTTATGGTGTCAATAAATTGCGTGAAAAAATCCGCTATGAGGCCAAAACCGGGAAGAGGGTGTTGTAACCGATGAACGGAGATAAGGACCTGGCACAATTAAAGAAGGAAGCCGCCGCGAAAGCGAAAGCAGCTGCCTTAGTGAAAAAAGAAGCAAAGGCACAGCAGGATCAAGGGGCAGCAAGTGAACCGGATAACGCTTTAGCGAAGCAAAAAGCAGAAGCCGCCGCGAAAGCAAGAGCAGCTGCCTTAGCGAAAAAAGAAGCAAAGGCACAGCAGGATCAAGGGGCAACAGGTGAACCGGATAACGCTTTAGCGAAGCAAAAAGCAGCCGCCGCCGCGAAGGCAAAAGCAGCTGCAAAAGCGCGGACCGCTGCAAAAGCCAAATCCCCTGAATCAACCGAAACAAAAGAGTCACCAGCAGTTGTCGAAGAACAGGCACCATCTGCTAATCAGCACTTTTTAGATCTTTATATTAAAGTCATCGAAGAACATCTGGGAAAGGGCGTTCTGGAAGAATATTATATAAATCCACTCTCAAAAGACGTGCCAACGATTGTGGTGAAGAAAGATGCCTATTACAAAGTGGCTGAATTTCTGAAATACAATGAGCAACTGGCTTTTGATTATTTATCAGAATTGCATGGGTCCGATTTTGAGACGCATATGGAAGTGTATATTCATCTTTATTCATATAAGAAGCATCAAGCTCTTGCTTTTAAGGTGAAGCTGGACCGCGAAAACCCGTTGATTGATTCACTTGTTCCCTTGTGGGAGGGAGCGAATTGGCCGGAGTGTGAAGCCTATGATTTATTGGGCATAAAATTTAAAGGGCATCCGAACCTGCATCGAATTATGCTGGGGGAAGATTGGATTGGATATCCACTTAGAAAAGATTACGAGCCCTATGATGTGGAGGTGTAGTCGATGTTAAGGACAGAAGAAATGCTCTTAAATGTTGGTCCTCAACATCCAAGTACACACGGGGTTTTCCGAATTGTGTTGAAAATTGATGGTGAAATCATTCGAGAAGCAAAGCCGGTCATCGGATATTTACATCGTGGGACTGAAAAAATTGCCGAGAATCTGCAATACACACAAATTATTCCGTATACGGACCGGATGGATTACTTGGCAGCTATGACAAATAATTATGTCCTTTGCCACGCCGTAGAAACGATGATGGGGACAGAAATTCCCGAGCGGGCTGACTATTTACGTGTCATTACGATGGAGCTGGGCCGTGTAGCCAGTCACCTTGTCTGGTGGGGCACCTTTCTATTGGATCTGGGGGCAACCAGTCCGTTTCTCTATGCGTTTCGTGATCGTGAAATGATTATCAATCTTTTAAATGAGATTTCGGGGGGCCGTTTAACGTTTAACTATATGCGTATTGGCGGCGTGAAGTGGGATGCTCCAGAAGGCTGGATTGAAAAGGTAAAAGAATTTGTTCCCTATATGCGTGAACAGCTTGAAGGCTATCATCAACTTGTCACCGGAAATGAAATTTTCTTGAGTCGGGTAAAGGGAGTCGGAACCTATCAGAAAGAGGATGCTCTTCAGTACTCGTTAAGCGGGGCAAACCTTCGCTGCACAGGGGTAAAGTGGGATTTGCGTAAAAATGAACCCTATTCCATTTATGACCGATTCCAATTTGACGTACCTGTTCAAAAGGGTGGCGACGCATGGGCACGCTACCAAGTGCGATTTGCTGAAATCATTGAATCGTTGAACATTCTCGAGCAAGCGGTGGAACAGATTCCATCTAGCGGTGATATTTTAGCGAAGGTACCCAAGATTATTAAGGCACCAAAGGGAGAAGCGTTTGTGCGAATTGAATCACCGAGGGGTGAGATCGGCTGCTATATTGCGAGTGATGGTAAAAAGGAACCGTATCGACTGAAATTTAGACGCCCATCGTTCTATAACCTGCAAATTCTCCCTAAACTATTAGTGGGTGAAAATATATCCAATTTAATCGCCATATTAGGGGCGATTGATATCGTCCTTGGGGAGGTAGATGGATAATGCAAGAGCTTTTGTATGAGAGCCCGAGTCTTATGAACTTTTCTTACTTCTTTTTATTAGCTGTTCTTTTGCTTTTTTTCGTATTAGGGTTTGTCACCTATGTGATTTTAGCGGAACGGAAGGTAATGGGGTTTATTCAACTTCGTAAAGGGCCGAATCAGGTTGGGGGTTCATGGGGGCTGTTACAAACAGTAGCGGATGTGCTAAAACTTTTAATCAAAGAGGACACGATTCCAAAGCTTGCTGATCGACCGTTATATAAATTAGCACCCCTTATTGCCTTCGCACCATCCTTTATGGTGATTGCGGTCATTCCTTTTACAGACAAGTTTCAATTCGCGGATATCGGAGTTGGCTTGCTTTACTATATTGCCATTTCCGGCGTGACCACCATCGGAATTGTAACAGCGGGATGGGCATCCAATAATAAATATGCCCTGCTTGGAGCGATGCGGGGTGCAGCGCAAATGATTTCCTATGAAATTCCATTGGTGATGTCGGTATTAGGAATTATTTTATTAACAGGAAGCTTGAATTTGAACGACATTGTTGCGGCGCAGGAAAAGGTTTGGTTTATTGTGCTTCAGCCAGTAGCGTTTATCGTCTTCTTTATCGCAGCGACTGCCGAGCTCAATCGGATTCCCTTTGACCTTCCAGAATCTGAAAATGAATTAGTTGCAGGCTACTATGTGGAATATTCAGGATTCCGCTTTGCCTTTTTCATGCTAACAGAATATGTCTATATGTTTGCGATGTCCGCTTTAATTACGGTGTTATTCTTAGGCGGTTGGATGCCATTGCCGTTTCTAGGCTTTATCCCGGGTGCGGTATGGTTTGCCTTGAAGTTTAGTGTGGTGGTATTCATGTTCCTTTGGATGCGTTCGACATTTCCGCGTGTCCGTGCAGACCAATTAATGGAGTTTGGCTGGAAGGTTTTGCTGCCTGTGGCGTTAGCGAATATTTTCTTAACGGCCATTATTAAAGAATTGGTGAACCTTTTTTAAGAGGGGTCAGACTCCGCATTGGGAGTGTGTTTAAGCAGAGGAGACAGAAGAACCGTCCCTCTGTTTCCACAAGATAAAAAGATTTGGAGACAAGAGAACCGTCCCTCTGTTTCCAAAGGAGAGGTGATGACATGATTGGGTTGTTGAAGGGTCTTAGGTATACGCTTAGGAATTTGACGCGTGAGAAGGTGACGTATGATTATCCGAATGAGCCGCTGCCGCTGCCGGATCGTTTTCGTGGGATTCAGAAGTTTTATCCGGAGAAGTGTATTGTTTGTAATCAATGTGCGAATATTTGTCCGACCGATTGTATTGATTTAACGGGAAAGAAACATCCGGACCCTACGAAAAAGGGGAAAATCATTGATACGTATGATATCAATTTTGAAATTTGTATTTTATGTGATTTGTGTACAGAGGTGTGTCCAACGGAAGCAATTGTGATGACGAATAACTTTGAATTGGCCACATATAGTCGTGATGATCTTTTTAAAAATCTCGAATGGTTGGATGAAAATGATGAGAATGTTCGGCAGGTGAATAAAGCATGATCACAGGAGAATTTCTTGCCTTTTTATTACTGGCGATTATCGCTGTTACTGGTGGTGTGCTGTTATTAAATTTGACGAATGTGGTTCATATGGTGCTGTCCTTAGTCGCTACATTTATTAGCATTGCGGGGATTTATATTCTACTTTCTGCTGAGTTTCTTGCGGTTGTGCAAATCCTGATCTATTCGGGTGCCATCACGATTATTATGCTCTTTGGCATTATGTTGACACATCCAGAAAGAAGCAGCGAAGAGAATCAAGGAGGAAAAGGGAAAAGGTGGTTCCTATTGCTTGGTGTCGTCGGGTTTGCGGCGGTCGTTTATTTAGGCATTTACAATCTGGAATTCCCGCAAATGGCACAAAGTCTTCATCAAAATAATACCGAGCAGATTGGGATTGCTCTTTACTCAAAATATATCATTCCGTTTGAGTTGACCTCTGTGGTCCTATTAGTAGCCTTAATCGGGGCGATTGTTCTGGCCAAAAAGGATGATGAAAAGGAGGTTAGACAACCATGATCCCCATTTCAGCCTATCTTGCCTTGGCACTCATCCTATTCTGTATTGGACTTTATGGGGCTTTAACCAAACGCAACACAGTGATTGTCTTAATCTGTATGGAATTGATGTTAAATGCTGTGAACATTAACCTTGTCGCATTTAGTAAATTGGGAATCGCAGCTATCCATTGATGGTCAAATATTTGCTCTGTTCGTCATGGCCATCGCGGCTGCGGAGGCTGCCATTGGCTTAGCCATACTGATGGCTCTGTACCGTAACCGTAAAACGGTGCATATCGACGAAATGAATACGTTAAAAGACTAGAAACAGGGAGACGGTTCTCCTGTTTCCGGGAAACAAGAGAACCGTCCCTTTGTTTTCAAAAGGGGATTTGATAGGGATGGAGAGCGCATGGATGATACCGCTTTTCCCGCTATTATCGTTTCTGATTCTTCTTCTTTTTGGGAAGCGGTTGAAGGAGGCAAGTTCCTATATTGCGAGTTTGCTAGCTCTGGCTTCTTTTATCTATACCTTGTTGGTGTTGTTTGATCGTTTTACAGCACCGACTTATAAGTCAGAGGTGAGTTGGCTTGAAATAGGGAGCATACAGGTAACGGTGGGATTTGAGGTTAATCAATTAAATGCATTAATGTTAGTCATAGTATCGCTCGTCAGCTTTCTCGTACATATTTATTCTGCAGGCTATATGAAAGGTGACGACCGTATTTCTGTTTATTACGCCTATTTAGGGTTATTTACGTTTTCTATGCTCGGCCTTGTCCTTTCACCTAATTTGCTGCAAACCTATATGTTTTGGGAATTAGTTGGATTGGGTTCGTTTTTGTTAATTGGTTTTTACTTTTACAAAGAAGAAGCCAAAGAGGCAGCAAAAAAAGCATTCATTATGACTCGAATTGGTGATATTGGGTTATTGGTCGGCATGATTCTATTATTCTGGCAAGTAGGCAGCTTTGAGTATGACGCCATTTTTCAAGCGGTCGATGAAGGGGTCCTTTCGAGTGGAATGATTACGTTAACCGCCATTCTAATCTTTATCGGTGCGGTAGGGAAATCAGGTCAGTTCCCGCTCCACAGCTGGCTTCCAGATGCCATGGAGGGGCCAACGCCTGTTTCGGCTTTAATTCACGCCGCAACGATGGTGGCAGCAGGTGTGTACCTTGTAGCAACCCTATTTCCGCTTTTCTTGGCAAGTGAGGCAGCGCTTATGACGATTGCGGTGGTTGGAGCCTTAACGGCGATTTTTGCCGCAAGCATTGCGCTTGTTCAAAAAGATATTAAAAAAGTGTTAGCTTATTCAACGATTAGCCAGCTCGGCTATATGATGCTTGCATTAGGTTCAGCAGGGTATGTAGCAGGTATTTTCCATTTAACAACACATGCCTTTTTTAAAGCTTTGTTATTCTTGGCCGCTGGAAGCGTGATTCACGCAGTCCATACGCAGGAGTTGGAAAGAATGGGGGGCCTTTGGAAAAAGCTTCGTCTAACAGGTCCCTTATTTTTAATTGGAACCTTAGCGATTAGTGGTGTTCCCCTTCTTTCGGGCTTTTTCAGTAAGGATGAAATTCTCATCGCGACGTGGGAGGCTGGACATCCGGTACTATTTACATTAGCGGTGATCACTGCTTTCATGACGGCGTTCTATATGTTCCGCCTCTTCTTTCTTATTTTTTCGGGTGAGGCAAAAGGCAGCGATCAGGATGTTCATGAGTCTCCGTTGATTATGACGATTCCAATGATGGTGCTCGCACTGCTTGCGATGGTGTCAGGTTATTTCAATACGCCTTGGTTTGGAACCTTTTTGAGCGATTGGCTGCTGGAAGGGAATCCAGCGCTTGGAGAGGGTCATATGGAGGGGCCGGGTTGGATCATGGTGTTGGCGACAGTCGTTTCTTTACTTGGTATTTTTCTGGCCTGGCTTATGTATGGAAAAAGGTCGCTTTCTAGAAATTGGCTATCAGGTAAAATGCCAGTCGTGACCGGTATATTGCAAAACAAATACTTTATTGATGAACTGTATGAATATACGGTGGTGTATGCTACGAGAGCATGGAGTTTGTTCCTGCAGTTTATCGAGTGGTTCCTTGTGGAAGGCATCGTTAAAGGTGTTACATTCTCGATTACATCACTAGCCAAACTAGGAGCTAAATGGCAAAATGGGCAGACTCAACGTTACGGCGTCGTTGCTGTTGTGGGCTTAGCACTGCTTATGGTCATCTATGCTTTAACAGGGGGGTTTATTAAATGAGTTTGTTATCCTTTCTCGTATTCTCCCCTCTATGCGGAATTTTACTATTATGCTTGATCCCTAAAACGCAGGAGTATTGGCTGAAATTCGTCGGATTTGTGGCGACATTGCCAGCGCTCATTCTCTCGTTAATGGTCTTTTTTCAATATCGCTCCGGGGGAGATTTGAATCAATATGATGAGCATTTAAATTGGATTGCTTTCAAAAATAGTATTCAGTACGGGGATTTATTTTCCATCAACTATGAATTAGGCTTGGACGGCTTGTCGCTCGTGCTGCTTGTGTTAGCGGCCATCATTTCGACACTTGCTGCGATCGCCTCCATTACCATCAAACATGAGTGGAAAGGTTATTTTATCCTATTCCTACTGCTTGAAATCGGAATGCTTGGGGTGTTTGCAGCTGAGAACTTAATTCTATTCTTTCTTTTCTTTGAGCTTACCCTCATTCCAACCTTCTTCTTAATTGGCAAATGGGGTTACGCAGAAAAGGAGAAAGCCGCATACAGTCTGTTAATTTATAACGGATTAGGATCGGCTATTCTGTTGCTTGTGATCATTGTCTTATTTGCACGAACAGGGACGACGAACATCGAAGCACTGCAAGCGATCATGACATCGGAGAATCCCCAGTTTGTGGCAGGGATTTCAGAGCCGCTTCGATATGGGTTGCTTACAGCTTTGCTGATTGCCTTCGGGATCAAGCTGCCGATCTTTCCTTTGCACACATGGATGGTCCGGGTGCACGTTCAAGCACCACCGTCGATTGTCATGATTCACTCAGGACTATTATTAAAAATTGGTGCCTACGGGTTGATTCGTTTTGGGATTGGCATCTTTCCGGAGCCCTTTCAGGAAATTGCCCCCTTACTCGCCATACTTGGGGTGATCAATTTATTGTACGGGGCGTTTCTAGCCTTGATTCAGAAGGATTTTAAAATGGTACTTGGCCTATGCATCCATTTCGCATATGGGGGTTGTGTTAATCGGTTTAGGAGCCTTAAATGAAGCTGGGATCCAAGGAGCGATTTTCCAAGTGGTCTCACATGGACTCATTTCAGCGCTTCTGTTCTTCCTTGTGGGTGTGATGTATGAACGAACGAAAACGACGGAAATTCCAAGGCTGGGCGCCATGGCAAAAGCCATGCCAATTACTGCTGGATTTTTACTGGCGGGCGGGATGGCTGCACTTGGATTACCGGGGATGTCTGGATTTATTAGTGAATTTATGGCTTTCCTTGGTCTATTTAAAGAAATGGCCTGTGCTCGCTGCGGTTGGCGTGCTTGGGATGATCTTAACGGCCGTGTATACGCTCGTGAAGGTATTGGAGATCACGTACGGAAGCGCCAGACGGGACTGGACCGGAGCCCGAGATTTGCACCATGTGGAATATGTGCCGGCGATTGTCTTAACCGGACTGATTGTGCTGATTGGTGTGTACCCAGCCATTTTGAGCGAACCACTAAAGACCGCATTGGATACGATCATGCTTAGGATTGGAGGGTGATGAAGGATGGATCTTGAAACATTGTTATCATTTGAATGGGGAATCATGATGCCGGAATTCATCATCCTTGGCATTGCTACGGTTCTTACTTTGTGTGATTTATTCATGCCAAAAACCATCAATCGACGCATTCTCGGTTGGATTGGGTTTGCGGGGATTTTAGCAGCGCTTGTTTCATTGATTGGCTTACTAGACCATGATGTGGCTTCTATTTTATATGATACGTTTAGACTGGACGCCTTTGCCAAAGCGTTTAAAATGATTCTCCTTGTGGGTGCCGCGCTGGTGATGCTGCTTAGTATCAGTTATCAACCAAGCGAAGGGATGACCGAATATAGGGGTGAGTTTTTCTATCTCTTTTTAACGGCTCTTCTCGGCGCCATGATGGTGACCTCAAGTGGAGATTTAATTACTTTGTTTGTCGGGCTGGAGCTGTTGTCCCTATCTTCTTATATACTAGCAGGGATGCGCAAGAAAAATCTTCAGTCCAATGAATCCGCCATGAAATATGTGATCAACGGAAGTATTTCAACCGGTATCGTTCTATTTGGGATGAGCTATGTGTATGGCTTAACCGGTACGACGAATATCGCTGGAATGCGTGATGTTCTCCTGGTCGATGAGCGATTCACAATACGTGTATTTATTGGTGATTGCCTTTCTGATGATCTTTGTAGGTTTATCGTTTAAAATTACGGCAGCACCGTTTCATATGTGGGCACCGGATGTTTATCAAGGTGCGCCAACACCGGTTACCGCCTTTTTAAGCGTCGTTTCGAAAACAGCCGGCTTTGTCCTGTTGATCCGCATTTTTCTATCAATCTTTGCGAATGCCGCTTCAAATGGTTATAATTCTGCCTCCATTCTGGAGATGATGCAGGATTCTATCGCCTTTATTGCGGGAGCGACGATGGTGATCGGGAATGTCGTGGCCTTAAGACAGCGCAATATGAAAAGGCTCTTTGCTTATTCCAGTATCGCTCACGCAGGCTATCTTTTAGTGGCATTCTCTTCGTTTTCGAATTTTATGTTTGATAGCATGTGGTTTTATTTAGTAGCCTATCTTTTTATGAATTTGGGTGCTTTTGCGATGATTCAAATCCTGACGGAAAAATCGGACTCTGAAGATGTAAGTCAGTTTGCTGGTCTTTATAGACGAGCCCCCTTTTTAGCCGTGGCCTTTTCTGTCATGCTTTTATCATTAGCTGGGATTCCTGGGACGGCGGGCTTTATTGGAAAGTTGAATATTATTACCGGCGCCTTTGCAGTGGAGCAGCCTTACTATGTGCTCGTGGCTGTGATGATCCTGACAACCGTCATTGCCTATGTGTATTATTTTGGAGTGATGGTTCAAATGTTCTTCCGCGAAGCCTCAAGTCAAGAACGGGTTCAGGTTCCAGTGAGTGCTGGAATTGTCATTGGAATCTGTGTAGGAGCAACCATCCTATTCGGATTATTTCCAAACCTTGCCTTTGACTTTTTACAAACACATTTTTATGAATTTGGAGACTTTCTGCAGTAATGTTAGAGGATTCTTAAGGGGTTATATACAATATAGAGATAGAGGAGAAAGAAGGGACGGAGGTGTTCCTTCTTTTTCTAGGGTTATCCTTGGATATCCTTCTCAGTACGGTGAGAAAAGCTTGAAATAGGTGCTGTCTAATAGCATCAAGGATTTATTTTTCAGAAATTTCAATCATTAGTTGAAATAAAAATGTAATAATTGAAACCTTTTTGTATTCTATTCGTCTATAGTAAGGAAAGTTTTTCATTTAGGTGCTACAATAAAAAACGAAAAAGGGTAAAGGAGGGGGACATCATTCTAACTGGATTAGGGCAACAAGCGCTGTTAAGTATTATTTCGCATGTGGCTTTCATTGCTTTAGCTTGGTATGCGCTTCAAGCCATTCATTTTGAAAAGTTCCTGCGTGCCCATGCAGTCTTTCAAGCAAGGTTGCTGTATATCTTGTTAGCGATTGTACTGGGGTCAATGGTTAGTAACTTCTTCCTGGATTATCTATCCTGGGCCCAAGTATTACCACAACTGATGCGTTAAAAAAATTGTAAATATAGGACTTCATACCGTTCCTTTATCCTACAGATTCCCGTAAGATTCTATTAGATATGCGTTTTTGTCACGGATACATAATGGATACGTAACAGACAGACTTACTGTCAGAAAGTGACGATACTTCACGAGTATGATCTCCCTACTGTTGGCAACAATGGTACTAAGGGGAGATGTGATAAATCATGAGAAAGATCTTATCTATATTATTCATTTTATCTATGGTTGGTTTGATCGTATTCAATGAGGGACAGGCAAAGGACAAGTATGATTTATTTACGATAGCTTCTATTTTGGAAAAAGAAAATTTGAGTATTGATAAATGGTCCTTACACGCAAGAGAACGATTGGAAACTGTTCAAACTGGGCAAGAGGCAAAGAAGACAGTAGATCAACTAAAGAATCAATTCCGTGATTGGGATTGGACAACTCTCGAGGATGATCGCAAGTGGGAAGCGAAAGCTCAGTTTTACACCGAAAAAGGATGTTAAGGAAAGCATTCAAATTCTCTCAACTGTCACAGATCATCAGGTGCAAACATACATCGTGTATGAGGTAACTGGTATTGGGTGGGATGAGGAAACAAGAGATTATATTGAAGGTTCTATCACGGAAAGAATAAATGATATTTTTCACGGAAATTCCACAATTTTCTCTTGTGTCTATGGCATCTTCGGTGATAAGATGGATAAGTCTGTGTCGAGACATGTCAATGAATTATTGAAGACATTTCAAGCAGAAGAAATTGAGTCACTAGAAGAAGATTCATTTATCTCTACAACAGCTTATTCACCGCTGTTTGGAGAAGGGATTCAAACCATGACAGATGAGATGAATTTACAACTTGGAGTAAGAAAACAAGGATTGGGCGCCAAGACTACCTTTGTAGTTGGCACACCAATCATTACTGTTGAATATTAATATAAAGAAAATGGACGCGGAGGGGAATATTTTGGAAAAAATCATCGTCCGCGGCGGAAAAAGGTTAAGCGGCTCTGTTAAAGTAGAGGGAGCAAAAAACGCTGTTCTGCCTGTTATCGCCGCATCACTGTTAGCAAGCGATGGAAAAAGTGTAATTCGGAATGTGCCAACACTCTCCGATGTATATACAATCAATGAGGTCTTGCGTTTTCTGAATGCCGATGTGGCATTTAAGGATAATTGTGTGACAGTGGATGCATCTGGAGAATTGCTTGTTGAGGCACCATTTGAGTATGTACGAAAAATGCGTGCTTCTGTTTTAGTTATGGGATCTCTATTAGCAAGAAATGGCCGTGCTAGAGTTGCCCTGCCAGGCGGTTGTGCGATTGGATCTCGCCCAATTGATCAGCACTTAAAAGGCTTTGAAGCCATGGGTGCGAAAGTAAAAGTAGGAAATGGCTTTATTGAAGCAGAAGCTGAAAATGGCCGCTTACATGGAGCTAAGATTTATTTGGATTTTCCAAGTGTAGGCGCGACAGAAAACATTATGATGGCCGCTGTTCTAGCTAAAGGAACAACTGTAATCGAAAATGTGGCAAAAGAACCGGAAATTGTGGATTTAGCGAACTTCCTGAATAAAATGGGAGCAAAAGTTAAAGGCGCTGGTACGGGTACGATTAAAATTGAAGGCGTAGATATTCTATTTGGAGCAGATCATACGATCATCCCGGATCGAATTGAAGCTGGAACCTTCATGGTTGCTGCCGCGATTACAGGTGGGAACGTGCTCGTTCAAGGAGCGATTCCAGAACATTTAACCTCTCTTATTGCTAAAATGGAAGAAATGGGCATTACGATTTTAGAAGAAGAGCATGGTGTTCGTGTTATTGGTACAGATCATCTAAGAGCGGTTGACATTAAAACGATGCCACATCCTGGATTCCCAACCGATATGCAGTCACAAATGATGGCTTTATTGCTTCATGCAAAAGGAACTTCTATGATTACAGAAACGGTTTTTGAAAACCGTTTTATGCATGTGGAAGAATTTCGTCGTATGAATGCCGATATTAAAATTGAAGGACGTTCTGTTGTGATGAATGGACCATCCAATTTACAAGGTGCAGAAGTAGCGGCAACGGATCTTCGTGCGGCTGCAGCATTGGTTGTGTCCGGTCTTGTAGCAGATGGAATCACAAGCGTTACAGAGTTGAAACATTTGGACCGCGGATATGTTGATTTCCATCATAAATTAAGCGCTCTTGGTGCTGATATTGAAAGAGTTCAAGAAGAAGAGGTAGAAGTTCTCTCAAGCGAGCCAACGTATATTTCGGATCTGAATGCTTAAAACAAGAGAATACTCGTAAAAAAACCGTATGTTTATCCAAATGCGGTTTTTTATTTTGCCCTTAAACGGTTTTGGGTACTTAAGGGTTTCGTGCTAGCGGGCAGAAAAGTCACTGTAATATGAAGGTCTTGGAGGTTGTGAGTGATTGTCTGCCCTTCGGATCTAAAAAATAAGCGTATGCTACGTTATAAACTATTCCAGTCATTGCCATTTTACCACCTATTAATTAGATCCTTCCTAATATTTTTCCCATCGTCACCGAAACTATACAGGGGGACGGAAATTTTGTCATAAAGGCTTGTCCTTTTCCATATGAATGAATAGAGGAGCACCTTCCAAAACCAAGCTAGAATTATTCATTCCATATGGAGGCAAAGTATGAAGAATTTCAAACCCATCGTTCTACTAGCTGCTTTACTTTTTATGATGACACTCATGGTTCCAACCCTTCTCGTCCTTCCATTTGGTGAAGAACAAGCAAGTGGAAAGTTGGGAGAAAATGTGAAAGACGTAAACGCAACGAATCCCGCATCCTCGATTGAGGTATCGGTCTACCGGACATCCAAGCAGACAGTGGAGAAGCTTCCGCTCGAAGAATATGTCAAAGGGGTAGTGGCATCCGAAATGCCAGCTGAGTTTGCGAAAGAAGCCTTAAAGGCGCAGGCGTTAACGGCCAGAACCTATATTGTCAAACAAATGATGAGCGACGAGAAAGTGAAGCTTCCGGAAGATGCGATTGTAGCGGATACGGAATTTTTTCAAGTGTACAAAAGTAAAGAGGAATTAAAGGAAACGTGGGGTCCTGATTACAACAGGAAGATGAAGAAGATTGAAGAAGCTGTGCAAGAAACGAGCGGACAAATTCTTACCTATCAAGGAAACCCGATTGATGCTACGTTTTTTTCAACCAGCAATGGCTTTACAGAAAACTCAGAGGCCATCTGGATGAATTCACTTCCTTATTTAAAAAGTGTGGAAAGTCCTTGGGATAAAAATTCACCAAAGTTTAGTGGGAAAAAGGTGATTCCGATTGCCGAATTTGAATCCAAACTGGGTGTAAAGGTACCGGGTAACGGAAATATCGGCGAGGTGACCGCCTTTACGGCAGGGAAACGCGTCGCAAAAGTGGAGATCAACGGCAAAGAGATCAGTGGAAAAGAGATTCGTGAAAAGTTGGGTCTGATGTCCACCGATTTCACATGGGAGCGGGTCGGTGACAAGATCGTGATCAACACAGAAGGATACGGACATGGAGTCGGCATGAGTCAATATGGTGCGAATGGAATGGCAGAAGAAGGGAAACAGTATAAAGACATTGTTCAATACTATTACCAAGGTATAGAAATAGCTTCCTCTGATTCCTTCCTTACCACGATTACAGCGAAGAAATGAAGTAGGGCAGTCCCGAACCACGTTTGTGGCGGGACTGTTTTTTTTGCAATGTTTTCTTACAAATACGAGTCTTATTTGGACAAGTTCAACTAAAAAAGCAGTCTCGAGTCCGAACGATGGTTTCATTCGGACAGGTTGAGCGAGAAGAGTTGAGATGGAGTCTGAAAGAAGGTCTTATTCGGACAAGAAGAGTGGAAAAAGAGAGAAAGGAGTCTGAAAGAAGATCTTATTCGGACAGGAAGGGTGTAAAAAGAGAGAAAGGAGTCTGAAAGAAGGTCTCATTCGGACAAGAAGGGTGGAAAAAGAGAGAAAGGAGTCTGAAAGAAGGCCTCATTCGGACAGGAAGGGTGGAAAAAGAGAGAAAGGAGTCTGAAAGAAGGCCTCATTCGGACAGGAAGGGTGGAAAAAGAGAGAAAGGAGTCCGAAAGAAGGTCTTATTCGGACAGGAAGGGTGGAAAAAGAGAGGAAGGAGTCTGAAAGAAGGTCTTATTCGGACAAGAAGGGTGGAAAAAGAGAGAAAGGAGTCTGAAAGAAGGTCTTATTCGGACAAGAAGGGTGTAAAAAGAGGGGAAGGAGTCTGAAAGAAAGTCTTATTCGGACAGAAACCGTGGAAAAAAGAGAGAAAGGAGTCTGAAAGAAGATCTCATTCAGACTGGAATGCAGCTAGAAAAGTAAAACGAATCCGAATCAGAGGAGTGGAACAAAAACAAACAAACCTTCTGAAACAAGCCTTGTTTAAAGAGGGAAAAACTCTAAACCGCCCTTCTATTTGCTATTTTCCTTAAGAGCATACCGATCTTTGAAAATCTTTTACCCTTGTAGGCCCCGTATAGAATCCATGAAGCAACCAGAACGCCGATTACGTCCTTAACCAGGTCGATCAAAGTCGCAGAGCGGTAGGGGACAAAGGATTGATGAATTTCATCTAGAAGCCCATAAAAGCAGGAAATGAAAATAAGAATCAGATTGAGGGTTCCATTCAACTCTCTCATTGTTAACAGGGCAAGTGCCAGAAGGAGATAAAGAATTCCAAACTCTACTAAATGGAGAGATTCTTTGATTGCACCATCCAACTTGGAATCAGGGAGTTCGACGATGGCATCCGAGGACATACTAGACATCACCCAAATCGCCATCATATACATAATAGGAAGAAAGCGAAATAACCATTTTAACATCACCAATTCGTAGCTCCTTTTGCTCGTTTTCTCTATTGTACAGGATCTCAGAAATCTGCACGATAGATTGGGCAAAGAAATAGGAGGGATTTGGTAGAATATACTTTTTGGAAGGCTGAATAATTCGAAACGCTTTGTCGAAAAATAAGTCTAAAAAATTTCTTTTCAAAAAGGTATATATTCTGAAGGATTTGATCAAACTGATTGCTGAGGTGATGGAAAATGAGAGAGGAAGAAAAGAAGCAATCTTCTCAAGGTGTAAAAAGGTTCTTAAAAAAACGTTGGGCTTATCCAGCTATTTACATTGCAAGTGCAGCCCTTATTCTAACTGGAGTTCTTTGGTTCCAAAACAGCAGTACAAATGATGCAATCGATTCAGAGAAGTTTAATTACGAAAATGCTAGTGATCTTCCAGGGAATGAATTCGGGGAATCTGTTGAAGTAAACCGTTCAATGGAAAACGTTGTTCTTCCACTCATGGAACAGGATCGGGCCAAATCAGTGATTCAAACAAAATTCTATGATGACAGTGCAAAGGCTGAGGATCAAGAAGCGGCTCTAGTGGTTTACCAAAATCAATATCATCCAAATACAGGAATTGATATTGCGGTTAAAGAGAGTGAAGCCTTTGATGTGATTGCCGCATTAAGTGGGACGGTCACAAGGATTCAAGAGGATGCACTGCTTGGAAATGTCATTGAGATTGATCATGAAGATGGGATTGTCACTCAATATCAATCAATCAAAGACATGAAGGTAAAAGTAGGCGACAGTGTTAAACAAGGACAAGCTCTTGCAACAGCAGGAACGAGCTTGATTAATGAAGAAGCGGGCGTACACGTTCACTTTGAAATTCGTAAAGATGGGATGCCGGTTAATCCTGAAAGCTTCCTAAACAAACCGTTAAGCACCCTGCAAGAAATAGGTGTAACGGAGGAAAATCCAACAGAAGCGACTGAAGAAGACACGACAGGTGATAGCGGAGTGAGCGAAGAAGAGTCTGTAAAGGATCAAATGGATTCAACTGAGAATAAAGAGACTCCGACAATGGAAGAAGCTCCAGCTAAGGAAGAAACGCCTGCTAAGGAAGAGACTCCAACGAAGGACAAAAAGGGTTCTACTGAAGAAAAATCACCATCCGATAAGACTGGCGATAAAAAAGGTACGGATCAAAAGCAAGACGAGCAAACAAACAATATGCAAAATAAAGACGCATAATCATAAAAAGGGATGTCAGGAGCCTAACAGGGTGACGGACATCCCTTTTTTCATTCACAGAAAAGGGTAATGAAACATTCTTCAGGAATCCTCCCTTTCTTATAAAGAACGCATAGTATCCCCATCAATTAATTTAAAATGAATAGCATTCGATGAGCCTCCGTCAATATGGTTTGGAACATCTGTTAAATCGAGTAATTCCTTCAGCTGAATCGACTTTTTACGATTTGCTTCTATTGTCATTCGATAAGGGCCGGCTACATTCATGAGTGACTCCATTCGCACTTCATCATCCGTAAAATAGGAATCTAAGAATTCCAACTCAAAGGATACCTCTTCATTGCTTCGATTTTGCAGCGTGAAGCTGCATTCCCCATTTAATAAGTCATCCCTCACATATTCAAATCTGCACGTACCATCGCCATCATAGGAAATGGCCATAATTCCGCTTGCTAACGTTTCCTGATAGACCGTATTGATCATATTCGGTAATAGTGAGTATGTGATCGCAACCATTACGATCGCAAGCAAATGATGCTTCTTTAGGCCAATAACCAATAAGACCATGGCAATGATGAATAATACGGACCCCATGATCCCAAGTGCGACATATCCATCTTGATTGCGGATTGGAAAGGACATAAAGGTAGAACGTGCTTCTAACAATTCGTTATTAGGATACGGGTAAAATAAAGATCGACATATACATAGAATCACGGCAGAACCGATGAGTGCGGCTTTAGTTTTAACCACCCAATCCCTCCTCTCGAAAAACGATTTTGAATGGTGTCTAGTTAAGATTATATTTCGACAAATATTCCCAGAACCCTTTCTAATGAGGAATGGTTCGTAAAAGTGTGCTTGTAGGGGGTTTCCCAAGAGCGTTGATTTTTAAAAAAAGTATTTTTTGTATCGCCAACGTTAATGGAACGCAAACCTGACATACCAAGGCTGATTTTAATAAAAATACGATCCAATCCTTCCTTTATGTTAAAAATTTCTACAGATTAAGCGTGGAGTTTGTGTAAATCATGCATAAACACGCACCCAAGCTAATAGACTGTAACAAACCTTAATAAAAAGAGAAAGTGTCCTGAGGTGAGGAGTCGTTTGGATCAAACGTCGCTATAGATCTGGACCTGTTTATTCAACTAAGTTCAGGAAGCTACTGCTCGTGCTTTCTGTCCGATGAAGCAGAATGAGCAACATGCGGAAATAAAATCAACACGAACCTTTAAAAAACGAGTCTCATTTCGCGCTTCTCACATCCAATTTAGGGAGGGCGAGAGTGTGCACGATTACATCAAAGAGCGAACCATCAAGATTGGAAAGTATATCGTGGAGACGAGGAAAACAGTTCGCGTCATTGCGAAGGAGTTTGGCGTATCCAAAAGTACAGTCCATAAGGATTTGACGGAGAGACTACCCGAATTAAACCCTGAACTAGCGATTGAGGTCAAAGAAATATTAGATTATCATAAATCCATCCGCCATCTCCGTGGAGGAGAAGCAACAAAACTTAAATACCAAAAAGAAGAGTATGAAGAAGAACCGGTGAAATAACCGGTTTTTTGGTGTTTACATCTAAATTTAATAAAAAGTATATCATTTGACAAAAATCAACAAGATTTTTCAAACAAGAGTACCTTGTACCTCTTGAATATGGTAGAATAAACAATTGGGATAAGAAATTGATTCGAGAGACAAATAGCAGAGTAAAGGTCCGGCGTCTTTCATGATTTTTGTATAAGTTGTGCAAAATAAAGGATAAGAAGTCGTGCATATAGCATCAGAGAATCCAGATATAAAAAAGAACCTTGGTTGAGGATATCAACAATCGATTCAAATGCATAAATAGAAATTACCTGCGTCTACAGAAGTCATGCATATTGACGATCATAAATAGAAGCAACCGGCCAAAGTACAAGGAGGAAAGCCTAGAATGTTCGCAAGGGATATAGGAATTGACTTAGGAACGGCTAACGTATTAATTCACGTAAAAGGCCGTGGAATTGTATTAAATGAACCATCAGTCGTAGCGATTGATCGAAACACAAATCGCGTATTAGCGGTTGGAGAAGAAGCACGTCGCATGGTAGGACGTACGCCTGGGAATATTGTTGCCATTCGTCCTTTAAAAGACGGCGTAATCGCTGACTTTGATGTGACTGAAGCGATGTTAAAGTATTTTATTAACAAGCTCAATGTGAAGGGCTTTCTTTCCAAACCACGTATTTTAATTTGCTGTCCAACCAATATTACAAGCGTTGAGCAAAAGGCAATTAAAGAAGCGGCTGAAAAAAGCGGTGGGAAGAAGATTTATTTAGAAGAAGAACCAAAGGTTGCCGCGATTGGTGCCGGCATGGATATTTTCCAACCAAGCGGAAATATGGTTGTGGATATCGGTGGAGGAACAACGGATGTAGCCGTGTTATCCATGGGAGATATCGTGACATCCACTTCTATTAAAATGGCTGGAGATAAGTTCGACACTGAAATTCTGAATTACATTAAGAAGCAATATAAATTGTTAATTGGAGAACGCACAGCTGAAAATATTAAAATTAATATTGGAACAGTATCTCCTGAATCCAAGAAAGAAGAAATGGACATCAGAGGCCGTGACATGGTTTCAGGACTTCCACGTACGATTACGGTGACGTCAGAAGAAATTGGCCAAGCCCTTCGTGAATCTGTCTCTGTGATCGTTCAGGCAGCAAAAAGCGTGTTAGAACGCACGCCACCTGAGCTTTCAGCGGACATCATTGACCGTGGTGTGATCCTAACAGGCGGTGGTGCTCTTCTCCACGGAATCGATATGCTGCTAGCTGAAGAATTGAAAGTACCTGTGTTGATTGCTGAAAATCCAATGGATTGTGTAGCCATCGGAACCGGTGTGATGCTGGATAATATTGATCGAATCGCTAGAAGAAGACTAAGTTAGGTTGAAAGTCTGATGTGAAGAGTATGTACTCTTCACATCAGGCTTTTTGTTTTTTAGGAGCTTAAGCTAAAAAGCGGAAAGTTGAGGATATATAGTTGACGATAAAAAGTAAAAAGTTGATGATATATTCAAAAAGTCGACGATATAATCCGAAAAGTGGATGATATAAAATAGACCTTGATCCAAGTTATACGGAAAGACCCTACTTTATTCTATAAAAAAGAGAAAACTGTTCTCATGATAGAAAACCCCACTAATATCCACTGAGTTATACCCTTAATCTACCAATTTATGATCACTTTCTCAAAAACTTACTGCTTATTTTGTTATTTTTTCTTATAATAGAGATAGGTATGTCAATTTAACATTCATTTTGTCTATATAGATCGTTTTACAAGGCTTCCCCAATCCATTTAAGTAAGAGGTGAATTTTCATGTTAAGAGGTTTTTATACAGCGGCTTCTGGAATGTTAACGCAGCAGCGTAAGACGGAAATGTTGGCCAATAATATGGCGAACGCACAGACGCCTGGTTATAAAGCGGATCAGTCATCCCTTCGGGCATTCCCAGAGATGCTGCTGCAGCGGTTTGATGAAAACGGAATCGGCACCACAACGAAAACCATTGGCAGCTTGAACACCGGTGTCTATCTGCAAGAAGCACAGCCGAAATACCGTCAAGGCGACATAAAGGAAACCGGTTTAAGTACCGATGTGGCGTTATTGGATGTGAATCTTCCAAGGAATCCAGAAACGGGATTACAGAGCGCGGTCTTTTTTGCAGTTGAAAATGCCAATGGAGAAACACGCTATACAAGGAATGGCAATTTCACCCTTGATGGGGCAGGTTATTTAACGACAGCAAGCGGTCAGTATATATTGAATCAACAAGGCAATCGGATTCAGCTTAACAGTGAGCAATTTTCTATCAATGAAGAGGGCTACATAACGGACAGCAATGGGGAAACCGCGAGATTGGGTGTAAGTTATTCCGATAATCCGCTGCGTATGGTCAAAGAAGGCGACGGTCTGTTTCGTGCAGAGGACGGGGAACTTGCTGATGCTTATAATGTGAACGGGGTACAGTTTAAGACGCAGCAGGGGTATCTGGAGCAATCCAATGTGGATGCTGCCCAAACGATGACAGCCATGATGACGGCCTACCGTACCTTCGAGGCCAATCAGAAAATATTGCAGGCGTATGATACAAGTTTGCAAAAAACAGTAAATGAAGTGGGTAAAATTGGGTAATAACCATACTCCGAAAACAGGAGGAATAAGATGAACCGCACGATGATCACAGCAACCAATACATTGGGTCAATTGCAAAAGAATTTGGACGTCATTAGCTCCAATATGGCTAATGTAGGCACAACAGGATATAAACGAAAAACAGCAACATTCACAGACTTGCTTGTGCAGCAATTTAATAACCAGCCTTCTGCAGAGAATGAAATAGGCAGGTTAACCCCTAATGGCATTCGTCAAGGAAACGGTGCGAAATTGGGGCAAATTCAAGCGGTTATCGACACAAGGAAATTTGATCACAACGGGTCGTCCGCTCGATACCGCTTTTACAAAAGAAGCACAACTTTATCGTGTTCTTGTCCAAAAGGACGGGAATTCCGAGGTTCAATATACACGTGATGGAGCACTCTATCTATCACCGGTTTCTCCCGATCAAACCATGCTTGTGACAAGTGACGGAAATCCCTTCTTAGATGAGAATAATAATCCGATTAATATAAACGGACAAGCTAAAGGGTACAGTGTCACAGAAAATGGGAGCTTGGTGGTTGAGATGGTTAATGGCGAATCGCAAACCATTAATCTGGGTGTGACCTTTGTGAAGAAACCCCAATTTCTAGAGAATAAAGGGGGAAATCTCCTTGGGCTGCCTGCTAATTTCGATACATTGAATGTCGGCGAAGGGGACGTATTCGAGAATTTAGACGGAGTGCGGCGACAAGAAATTTCAATCACACAAGGTGTACTCGAACAATCCAACGTGGATTTATCTAAAGAAATGACAGAGCTAATCACGGTTCAACGTTCGTACCAATTTCAATCCCGTTCGATTAATCTAGCCGATCAAATGATGGGCCTAATCAATGGAATTCGCTAAAGGGGAAGAAGGTTATGGCTGCTACAAGTGAAAATAGTAGGGAAGCGATACATACGCATCAAAAAGGCAATGAGGAGAAAGAAAAGCAACCCAACCCCATGAAACGGGTTCGGTTGCGCTTAATCCCAATTTGGCTGCGGATGATTCTTGTGATTGTGCTCTTCGTAATGAGTACGACCATCGGCGCGGCGATTGGCTACGGGGTTCTGGGAAACGGAAAAGCAATCGACATTTTTCAACCAGCAACCTGGACACATGTGTTGGATTTAATAGAGAAAGAATAAGGGGTATATCGTTGCATGAAAGTAGAAAAGTATAAAGGATAGACCCCTTTCTGATGTACTTATTTTTTAAAAAAATGGAGGTCAAGAAATGGAACTAAATATTGATCAAATTAAAGAAATCATTCCCCATCGTTATCCTTTTTTACTTGTGGATAGGATACTGGAATTGGAAGAAGGAAAAAAAGCTGTTGGCATTAAGAATGTGAGTGCAAATGAAGAGTTTTTCAATGGTCACTTCCCGGATTATCCGGTTATGCCTGGTGTATTAATTATCGAGGCACTTGCGCAAGTAGGAGCGGTAGCCATGTTGATCAAGGAGGAAAATCGCGGTCGACTTGCCTTTTTTGCGGGGATTGATAATTGTCGTTTCAAGCGTCAAGTAAGACCTGGCGACCAATTGAAGCTTGAGGTTGAATTGACGCGGGTACGTGCGACCTTTGGTAAAGGAAAAGCGATCGCAACGGTGGATGGAGAATTAGTCTGCGAGACAGACATCATGTTTGCCCTTGGTGAAGGGAACAAATAAAGGGCGTAGTACGTCCCTGAAATAAACACACAACGAGCTCTGACTTCAAGGTCAGGCTCTTTTTTCGTTTCTAATTTTTTCTAATAAATCAATACAAGTTTTCCCGGTGTTTGGGTACCCTAACAAAAGACCAATCAACGGTCATCCAAAATTTTGTTAGGATGAAAGGGGCAAAATAACAATGAAGAAAAAGTTATTATCATTAATGGGGATCTCACTACTATCGTTTATGGTACTAGCAGGCTGTAACAACAATAAAAATCAAAATCCCCCACCAGAAAATAATAATGGTGTCATAGACAACAACGGAAACAATGTTGATACCAATAGAGACATTAATGACCATAATGGAAATGTTGATACCAATGGAGATATAAATAACAACAAGGGTATAGGAGATAATAATAATGATATTAATACTAACAATAATGGCAATCCGGCAGTGGATCACAACACGCCGAGAAAAGACGTTATCGAAGACAAGGTTGACATGAACGGTAAGGACCATAAAGGCCAATAGTTACTAGGCAGTTTTGTTAAAAAAGTTGATAGAAAGCAATGCACAAGAGTGAATGAAACCTCTTGTGCATTTTTAGTAAGGGCTTTATTTTAAGATAAGTTTTGAAAAGGGAGAAGAGTGCAAATAAAGCGTAGGATGGGATGAAGGATCACTTTTTAACCGAAGGCAGAGTGGGCTTTAACTTCATTTGTTTTTTGAACTGGTTTAGGAGTTCTTGCCCGGTTAATCCTTTTTCAATAAGATTGGCCAATACTTGTACGGCATAGTTGTTACGTGAACGGCTCAAGTGTCCTTTAAAAAGTACACTAATATGTTCACTATCTAATTTTTTTATGTGGAATAGTTTTGAATAATAGAAAGCGGGATCGTTCCCTATACGTGAAATCACGAGTTGTAAATTTAGGAATTTTTCATCCTCCAGCAGTGAACGGAAATAATCTTCATACGAGGCTGAAACAGAGGCCTCCAATAACCAAGTCCGATGCTCATCCTCTTTGTTAATGATCAAGCCATCCTCCAGTGCAATCTCAATGAGCCCATGATCATCAGTGATTTGTAACGAGATTAGCTTAAATGTTTTCATCCATCTCCTCCAATCAAAATGATTTCCTCTGTAAAATTATAACATATTGACAGTGCAAAACGGTTTTACATTTCGTTTAAAAAAATTCACTGGGAGTTCATAACTCGTTTTTATTTTGAAAATAGGGAATGAAAATAAAAAACCTTTTGGAGGAAACTTAATTTTCATTGTTTTTATCCCTGTAAAAGTTATTTTTGCCTGTTTTACTTAGAACGGATAAAGCAGTATGATAGGGGCGTAACTAGGAAAGGAGAGAGAAGCATGATCAACCAAGTCATTCTTGTAGGGCGATTAACGCGGGATCCAGAACTGCGACTTACAATGGAAGGGACTTCTGTCACAAGTATAACGCTTGCCGTGAATCGTTCATTTCGAAATCAACAAGGTGAAGTAAATGCTGATTTTGTCCAATGTACGCTGTGGAAAAAGGTTGCCGAGAATACGGTTCAATATTGTCGTAAAGGTTCATTGATCGGGGTAACCGGTCGAATTCACACGCGCAACTATGAAAATCAGGAAGGAAAGCGAATTTATGTAACCGAAGTGATCGCAGAAAGCGTTCGATTCCTTGAAACTAAGCGCAATGAAGAAGTGGTTCACCATACGGACAAGGAAGAGAGTCCTCTTGTGCCTATCCCAAATTAAGGAGAACCCCCATGACCACAACAAAGGACAATGACCAAAGCCTAGAACTTCTTCTTGAAAGTCTAATTAGAATGCAGGGCAGATTAAATGAAAAAGTCGCTCATTTACATAGCCGTATTAATCAATTAGAAGATGCCCTCCAACAATTACCACAACCAGAGCCACACCAACCAAAATCCTTTTTTGTCTAATCCCTCGATTTCTTCATTTATCCCCAATAGAGAGATTCAATAACCGCCCTCGAGATTTGCCCCCTCAAAGTGAAAGCCGACGGATTACAAACCCCGTCGGCCTTTTTTTGTGTGGGTCAGAGGGAGACAAGGGGTACAGTTCACAGGTACCTTGTCCCTGCCGGCAATCCTTATACACAACGGAAAATGATGCGTTCTTTTAGGGTGTGTTTCAGCTTAAACATAATGGTATTAAAAGCATCATTTCTATATGCTTGCAGCAAAGCTTTCTTGAGGGTGAATTTTTTGAAAAAGCGATCAATTTGCAGGCTGATGTAGCGGATAATTTGTTCTTTGTAGTACAACGTTTTCTGTGAAATTTTTTCCTTCACTTCAGCAGTCGTAGAAAAGACGAATTGCAGAATAGAGAACTCCATGTTGCCGCAATATTCGACTAGATTCATGGCGATCACCTCCTAAAGATGGTTAAAACAGTTTAACTTCATTCAGCATAAGTCCTTCACTTCTAAAGTTAAGGGATGAATGCAAATGGTACTTCGATTCAGTGGGGGTCCAAACCCCAGCTGAATGAAGTTAAGCCTCCGGCGGATGTCTCGGATTTTTAAGTGTAATTTCTCGAGCAAGCTCGAGAAAAATCCGGACGCAAATTTTACGGGCAAATTTGATAATGATCGAAAATATCGTCTATTTCTTGGATGTCAATCCCGATGTAACGCAAGGTTGCTGCCGGGGAGGTATGATTTAATATTTTTTGCAGCTTTGTTAGGATGGCTGGATTATGGGCGATATAATCGTTATAAATGTGATAGGCGCCTGTTTTCCTTAACGTGTGCGTGCCGAAATGCCCGTCTATATTCAATTCTTTACAGGTATCGCTGATAATCTTGTGCAGCGCTTTCACATCGAGTTTCTTTTCCCCATTCTTGTTTACTTTGCGTGATGTGAAAATATAATCATCTATGTTAAAAGGGTTTAAAGAGTCCTTATACAGGGTCAAGGCCTCAATGGTATCAGAATTGAAGCGTATTTTCCTTTGTTTCGTTGTTTTCTCTTCTGTCATCAGGATGTGGCGTTTAAAAGTCATATCACTTTCTAGAACATCACGCCATTTTAGTTCGAGTAGATCTCCTGCTCGCAATAAAACGTTCATGCCAAGAACGACAATGGTATAATTTCGTAGATTAGTCTCTTTCAAATAGGTAAAGAGCTTCTTTAAGTCTTTTTTACTCTTGATCGGCTCTACCTGTTTGGCTTTCTTCACTCCATTTGCCTTTAAATCCTCCATTTTTGATCTCCGTCCTTAAAGTGAACTATATATATAATTATTATAATAGTTCGCATTCAAATAAGCAACTGATAGAGATTTCGATCTACTGTGAATAGTCTATTTTTCCGTTTGCCTTTAGGTGTTTATTCAACGATTTTGTGGAAAAATTTTATTTTTGACATGATCCGCTTGGTGGGTGCGTTTGAAACGCTTTCATTGGGTCAAGGGACCTGTCCCTATGTCCCGGTTTACAAAAATAAAACTTGAATTTCTTATCTTTTTTTTGCTATATTGAACAGACTGGTCGGTCTAATAAGGGAACAAGTAGTTCTTCTAACATAACAATATGAGTATGACCAAATTGATTAAAGGAGTTTTAAATTACATGACAAAACAGTACAAAACGGGTCCAATTATGGCCGCACTACTAGTGGCAGGCTTTGTAGGACTTTTTAGCGAAACAGCATTAAATGTGACCTTAGGACAATTAAGCCAAGTATTTAATGTGGGTGCCACAACGATCCAATGGTTAGCAACAGGTTATTTCTTAACATTAGGAATTTTAATACCAGTAACAGGTATTTTGATGCAAAAGTTCACAACAAGACAAATGTTTCTAACATCTATTCTATTAAGTCTTGTCGGTACCATTTTAGCAGCATCAGCACCCGCCTTTGGTGTATTGCTCACGGGACGTATTATTCAAGCAGCAGGGTTAGCGATTAGTTTACCACTTACACAAAACGTTATTTTCACCATTTTTCCTCCTAATAAACGGGGTGGAGCTATGGGACTAATGGGATTGGTTATGTTAGCAGGTCCCGCATTAGGTCCAACTTTAGCAGGACTTATTCTAGATACCTTATCATGGCAGTGGATTTTCTGGTTAACTGTACCTTTCTTATTGTTCTCTTTGATTTTCGGAATCAAGTTCTTACCGAATGTGAATGAAGTACGCAACGTTTCAATTGATGCTACATCGGTTATTCTGTCAACCATCGGATTTGGTGGTGTTGTGTATGGATTTAGTGTTTCTGGAGAATTCGGATGGGGCAGTCCACTGGTTCTTGGGGCCATTGTGATCGGCGTAGTTGCCCTTATCATTTTTGCGATTCGTCAAACGAAAATGGAGAATCCGATGATGAATCTAAAAGCATTCAAAACGCCACTTTTCACGCTTGGGGTTATTATGAGTTTCATTACGTTCTTTAATATGTTGTCTATGCTTGTGATTTTACCCATGTATATGCAAATGGCCTTATTAATGGCTGCCTTTACAACGGGTCTGATCCTTCTACCGGGTAGCTTACTGAACTGTATATTAGCACCAACCATTGGGAAATTATTCGACCGACATGGTCCGAAAGCCATTATTACACCTGGAACGCTTCTAGTAGCAATTGGTTATGTATTATTTTCACAATTTGGAACTGGTACAGCTGTATGGTTGATTGTGCTGACTCATATTGTAATGATGTTAGGAATTGGGGCGGTGCTTGCATCTGTACAAACAAACACGCTTAACTCTCTTCCAAAACAGTACTATCCAGATGGAATTGCCATCACACAAACGATCCAACAAGTAGCTGGTGCGGTTGGGATTGCCGTATTGGTATCCCTTTTCTCAGCGAAACAAGGCAGCAGTGTTGCAACTGGAATGGAATTTTCAGAAGCAGCAGCATCCGGATCTTCCCTGGTATTTTATATCAGTTTAGCCCTAGCCGTGCTGAATATTGTACTTTCCTTCTTCCTTAAAGCTCCAAGCGCAGCGAGTGCAAAGGGAAAAGCTGCTGTTACAGCAGCGAAGAGTGTACAGTAGGAAACAGAGGGACGGTTCTTCTGTCACCAAATCAACGAAAAAAGACAGAACGAGACAAAGGTCCGTTGACCCAAACAGATTTTATCAAAGATCCAGAGCTAATTCGCTCTGGATCTTTTTTGTGTCTTGAAACACTTGGGAGACAAGGGATTAGAATCATGAAATTCATTCACAGGAGGGGACGAGGGGTCAGTCCTTGTCCCTCCTATGTCCATCTTGTACACGCTTATCAATGAATACTTTATAGTGTATAATAAAGGAAATTAATCTCATCAAGGGGTGTTATAATGAGTATTCGTAAAGAAGACCTTCATTTACTTGTAGACCTTGTGAATGATAATGACACTAGACTTGTTTATGATCTTATCCGGGGTGTTCTTGAAAAGGACCATGGAAAAGAGATCATTGTTGAAGCTGATAATTCACCATTAACTGAACAAGAAAAGAAGATACTAAAACAAGCTGAAATGAATATTAAAAGTGATGATCTCGTTGATTGGGATGATCTTCGTGCCTAGAAATTATATTCTAAACTATATGAAAAAGAGGGGAGTCACTCATGAATTATGTTAACTCTCCTCTTCTTATATTTTATAAAGAAGACTTTCGTCAGTGGGGGTCTTACTGCCCGTTAAGATGGGATAAATCTTGTGTGGAACATTTTGTGAAACAAGATTATTAGGGACACGCCTGGTACCGAACCTTTATTAGGTGGGTCAACGGACCTGTCCCCGTGTCCCTCCAAATTCGATTCCTGTGAGGGTGAGACTGTATGTTTGAACAAATTGATCAGAAAAAAGAACTCTTAGACAGCAAACGCCCATTACCGAAATATACATTAAAGAGTTTACGCGAAAAGTTATTACTAGAGTGGACCTATCACTCCAATGCAATTGAAGGGAATACACTTACCATCAATGAAACGAAAGTGGTATTGGAAGGAATTACAGTTGGAGGAAAAACACTGCGTGAGCATTTAGAGGTCATTAACCATCGAGAGGCGATTGCTTATGTAGAGGAAATTGTCCATAAAGAAGAACCATTATCTGAATGGCAGATTAAGAATTTACACCGACTAGTACTAAAAGGGATTGATGATGCGTATGCTGGTGTCTATCGCGATCAGCAGGTCTTTATATCTGGTGCCTCACATGTACCACCAGCTCCTTATTTAATTCAAGAACAAATGGAGCAAATGATGACATGGTATCAAACAGAAGCAATATCCCTTCATCCAGTTGTACGCGCGGCAATGCTACATGTAATTTTTGTTGGTATTCATCCATTCATCGATGGAAATGGGCGTACAGCACGCCTATTACTTAATTTAGAGCTAATGAAAGAAGGGTTTCCACCTGTTATTATTAAAGTGGCGAATCGACTAGAATATTATAATGCACTTGATAAAGCTCACACAGCAAAGGATTATAATGATTTTATTCAATTAGTGGCAACTGAAGTGGAAGATTCACTCAATTTATTTTTAAGTGTTATAAGTTAATCGAGGGATAGGGGGTCAGTTCATACCTGTCCCTCTACCCCACAGAGACAAGGGCAGACAAGGGACGGTTCTTCTGTCACCAAATGACCAAAAAAAGACAGACCTGTCCTCATCACCCACAAAAAAAGTTGCCCAGCATCCCGCTAGGCAACTTTTTTTAAAAGTACAAACAATAACAAAGAAAACAGCCGTGATGACTAAACCAACGGACACCGTAGTGGGTCAAGGTACCTGTCCCTATATCCCATATTAGAGTACAAACAAGATAACAAAGAAGACAGCCATGATCACTAAACCGACTGGCAGACCGAATACGGCCCATTCTTTACTCGTAATGTTTAATTTTCCAGCGGCGATAATATTGGGGATATTCCCTGGAATCAGCATACCACCTGCGATAAGAAGACCAAGCAGGATTGCACGAATGGTTTCTCCGTCCATAGCAGGGCTCACTTCTGCAGCAGCAAGGGTGGCATTATCCAATACAGCTGAAATCATATTGATCCAATAGAGGAGTTCAGGACTAAGACCGATGACATATTCCGTAATGAGCGGTTCAAATCCATGTCCCAGAAATGTTAAGGCCATAACAAATAAGTAAATTTTAGCAGCGCGGATAAGAATCTCTTTATACGTTTCTGCTGGTTGTTTAGACCCTAGCGTATCCGAGCTTTCCTTTGACTGAACAAAAAACATAGAAATCAGACCTAACACAATGACGATCGGAATGACTTCAGGACCAATTAAGCGCATTAAATAGCCGAAGTCTGTACCCATTTTACTTACCACAATGGTTGAAAGAGGTTCACCAATGGGTGTAAGGGCGGCCCCTAGACCGATGGAGAAACAGGCAATAACCGTAAAGCGAACTTCCGATTTACGTTCAAGTGGAAGGACATTGACAATCAATACAAGAATAATTGCAGCAATAATCGCTGTGATGATACTAGAGACAAACCCTAGAACAATGACCATTAAAGCAAGGAAGACTCGCGGTGTTAAGGCTTTGCTTGCTCCAAGTATGGCCTTTTCCAATGGGTTCTGCGCCCATTTCGTAATGATTCCGGCAATGAACACAGCCAGTGTAATATTAATCGGATCGATGAGCGCTTTTTGGATTAAATGGAGATTCATCATGCCACTGACCGTCGCTGCGGCAACTCCCATAATAAAGAGGAAAATCTCTAAATTGTGCTCTACCTTCTTCACTGAAAAGGGTAAGAATAATACCAAGATTAAAATAATAAATAAACCAATCATGTTCCCAAATCCTTTTCTCTTATTTGCTCCACCCCTAATATGAATGGAAACTTTCTTTGTAAAAAATATAAAACCATTATAACATTATTTTTTTAATATAATAATAATATTCTGTGTAATAACGGTTCTAGAAAGTGGAAAGCCCGATACGATGAAGCATTCTTCAATATCCTGAATAGAAAAAAGAAACACAACATTCATTTATACTTTTCCACAAAGAAGAAAGGATTTATCCACAAACAAATAAAAGATACCCACAATTTAAATAAACTTATCCACAAATGTGTGTAACATCCGTGGATAAGTTCACTTTTGGTGTCAGGCACCACCTATGGACAGTTGTCTTTTTGCAGTGCCTGACACTCAGAATGTGAGATGTCCACAAGTGACGTAGTAACTGTGGACAATTGGATAGACTCAGGCCCATCCCTTTCAGTGAAAAGTCCTTTTCCTGTGGACAAGTGTCTTTTTATGGTGCCTGACACCGCAAAAGGACAGTGCTAGGAACGCAGATGGACGAGATCGCGCAGTTCTTCTGTGGATAGTTCGGTGATCCAGTTGTCGCTTTGGATGACTTCATCATTCAACGCCTGCTTTTTATCGAGCATGAGATCAATTTTTTCCTCGAGCGTCCCGGTACAGATAAACTTATGCACATGGACAAAGCGTTTCTGTCCAATTCGGTAGGCCCGGTCTGTTGCTTGGTTTTCCACAGCGGGATTCCACCAACGGTCATAATGAATCACATGATTGGCAGCCGTTAAGTTGAGCCCGGTGCCGCCTGCTTTTAACGAGAGTAGGAAGATCGGGAATTTCCGTTCTTGGAACTTTGCGATCATCGCGTCACGCTGTTGCTTTGGCACACTTCCATTCAAGAACGGTACCTCCAACCCAAACTCTTCCATAACCATTCGCTGAATCATCTTACCCATGCCAATATATTGCGTGAAAATCAGGCAGCTTTCGCCTTGGTCGACGATCGAGCCAACCAGTTCTTGCAGCTTCTCAAGCTTCGTCGAGCGATCCACCAAGTCTGTGGGCTGCTCTTCTTTTAAATAAAGCGCAGGGTGGTTACAGAGCTGTTTCAAGCGGCTCAGCATTTGTAAAATAAGCCCCTTGCGCTCAAAGGCCGATAATTTGTCGATATCAGCCAAGGTATCGCGAACCAGTTGTTCATAGAGGGAAGCCTGTTCCGCTGTCAGTGGGCAATATTCCTTTTGCTCCAACTTATCCGGTAAATTCAAGGCAACCTCCTCATCCTTTTTTGTTCTCCGCAGTAAAAATGGACGAATCAACGCTTGAAGCTGATGAATTCGATCCTTTTCGTTGTCGCGTTCAATCGGCAGCACAAACCGCTTTTGGAACTGACCTTGGCTGCCTAAATAGCCATGGTTAGTAAAATCAAAAATCGACCATAATTCACTCAAGCGATTTTCCATCGGTGTTCCAGTCAGGGCAATATGATGACGACCCTTTAGCTTGCGAACGGCCCGTGATTGTTTCGTTGTGGGATTTTTTATATTTTGCGCCTCATCAATTGAAATAGAACTCCAGGTTAAGGACTCAAATTCCGCTAAATCGAGATGTGTCAATCCATAGGACGTTAACACGACATCGGCACCCGTTGCTGCTTCTGTAAAAGCCTCCGCTTTCAAACGATTCGAACCATAATGAAGATGAATCTTCAGATCGGGTGCAAAGCGTTCTAATTCTTTTTGCCAGTTGCCAAGAACAGAGGTCGGACAAATGATCAAAGAAGGTCCTTCCTGTCCATTTTCTTTTACTTTTAAAAGATAAGAAATCAGCTGCACCGTTTTTCCGAGTCCCATATCATCGGCCAGACAGCCGCCAAAACCGTAGCGGCGCAGGAACAAGAGCCAACTCATGCCAAGGAGCTGATAAGGACGGAGCTCACCCTTTAAGGTGTCAGGCACCGCTTCAAGGGGAAGCTCTTTCAGGTCACGAAGACCTTTCACCATTTGCTTCCAATTGCGGTTCAACTCAATTTCAATTTTCGCAAAAGCTTTCGGGTTATCGAGATCATCACTTTCCACCTCTTCTGCCGCAAAAAGCTCCTGCTCAATCACATCACGAACCGACAAGCCTTCTTCATCGGCTTTCTTCATTAAATCCTGAATTTGATGGATAAAGGCAGGGTCCAACTTAATCCAACGACCACGAATAAAGACAAGACGCCGTTTTTCCTCAACAAGCTGACTGAATTCCTCCTCCGACAAATCCACCCCGTTCATGGAGAAACGCCAATCATAGTCCAGCATCGCCTGTAAGCCAACAAAGGACGGACGGTGACTGCTTGAATTGCCCTTCACCTTGGCTTTCACTCTTAAGCTGGCACTTTTCATCGCCTGCCACCAAGACGGCAGTAGAATATCGACACCAAGCGCTAATAGCGTTTCGCTCGCTTCCGTTAAAAATAACCAGGCTTCGTTTTCTGTCAGTCGATCTGTTAACCCGTGTATCCCCTTTTAGCCAAGGGAAAATTCCGATCCAGCGCAGTGGTTCTTGTTCGACTGCATCCAAATACGGTTTCCATTTAGAAGGATAATTCGATGTATCCCCATAATCCACGACCAGATCCGGGTTTTTTTTATCGCGCAAGAACAGCTCCAGCATCCAAAGGTCAGCCATGTCTGCGGGTTCCTCAAGCTTGATCCCAAGCGTAAAGGGAACACGGTTTTCTTTAATGCCCATCCACTCACCGAAGGTTTCCTCATTGAAAAAGGCCGCAAGCTGATGGGGCGGAATGGCGCCGTTACGAAGCGTGTTCAATTTTTCACCAAAAGCGGCCTTCAGCTCCTGGTTTTGATTCAGATAGCCGTCAAGGGAAGTATTAAACCACTTCTGCATAAATGTATTCACTTCATCCTGTTCCCAAAAGGAAGGCGCAAATTCACTCAGTAATCGGTCTGGCAAGGCCCAGCGGAACTCATCATGCTCCCAAGAGGTAAAGTCTGGCATCCATTCTTTTTCGATAATCGAATCTAAAACAGCGGGGGCAGCGGCCAGACAAAGCTCAGCCGTATCATCCCAATCCCACTCAATCATCCGATTGTATTGCTCACGAGAGAAGAGAGTCGCTAACTGCCAACCATTTACTACGATCCCTTCGATTCCTTCGACCGTTTCAACATCGACCATCGTGCCAAAGAAGCTTTCTTCATGATGGTTAAAAAGAAGATACTGCCACGTGGAAGGATAGAAGAACTGACCCTCTTCGTTCTCCGCAGAAATGAAATAACGGCCTTGGTCTAAATCAGTCACTTTTATTCGGATATATTTTGTTTTAAGCATCGATCAGTTTTCCCCTTTTACATTCTTCCTGAAAAGCACGCAGCCGCTTTGTACGAGTTAATAGTAGTTCCATAAAGGCATTCCAGTCATCGAGACGCTTCATTTTTTTATAAAGCGTACGCAGCTTCTTCAACTTCCTGACGGCCTGCTTGTAATGATCTCGATTTTTTAAGGCGATATCGGCTTGAATCGCTTGATGATAGAGCGGCAGCAGGACGTGCGGTTGTTCAGTCTGAAGCGTTTTAATCCGATCGCTTGAAATCGATGCAAATTCGAAGCCGACATACGTTTGCAGCTCCAGCCATTTTTCATATTCTTTTTGATCAAACAGAAAGAGTTCATAATCATGAAAACTAAAGGGAAGCATTTGCGATAGGGCTTTTTCATACAAGTCCAAACGATTGCTATCGTTGCAAAAGGGTGCAATCGTCCGTGAAGTGAGTTTCATAAACTCCCGGCATGTGTAAAAGTCATGCTGCCAGTTCAAATACCCTTTAATGCGGGAAACAAATTCCACGACATACGCTTCCATGCGTTTCCAATCCTTTTGAAAGGACAATTGCTCCAGCCAATAGAAGAAATAAGGCGTGATATTTTCATCGTATGGACGAAGGAGGGAAAGTGCTTCCTCATCCTCGCGAAGGAGGAAATGGATATGGGTGATGCCCACTTGGATGGAAAGGTTCTTATGCGGTGCTGCTTTAAGCTTCTGCAGGATCTCTTCACGCCAACTCTTCCGCTTAAACAGTCCGGTCCACAACACGCGAAAAAGGTGAATCCGCTCAAATTCAATGAAAGAATCGGACTCCAGCAAGAGGAGTGAATCTTCCTTCAAGGGTTCGATAAAGGAATCAAAGGCAAAGGGCAGCGACTGGACGGCGAGTCTTGCAGCCAAATCCTCCATATCCTCCAGTACATCCTGGAATAAATGACGATAATAGCGATTCACCGTGTCTTCATCATGACCCAGCTCGACACTTAACATAATCAGATTATGAAACGAAACGTGATACCCGATCAGAAGATAGAGATTTTTCCATTCTTGTTCAAACGGTGCGCCCGCCTTCAAACGCCGGATATAGAGGTTAAAAAGATCACTGATGACATAATGCCGTGGATCCCCGTTGCCTTTCATAATGGAGTCAAAGCTCTCATGAAAAGCGTTCGACCAGGCTTTGTAATCCGGCTTTAATTGTCCCGTTGTCTGGAGCAAATCCTTGGCCCGACCAACCCCTAAACTCTTTGCGGCTTTCTGTTCATGAAGCGGCTTACGCCAATCCTCTACCCAAGTAGAGACGCTGGAATGATAGGAAAGAACTTGAAAGAACACAGCCATTTGATGGCGACAAAGACCTTCAGCTGGACAAGTACATTCACTTAAATACAGCAAATTTAAATCCAATCGTACCTTCACTCTGATCACATCTTGAACAACAGCTGAAATTCCGTCCTTTTCAAGCTTCAGCTGTGACACGGCTCCTTGACGATAGAGGATAAGCCCCTTTTGTACAAACTGCGCGTCCGCCTCTGAATCCGGAACAAGCGTACTTTGCAATTGTTCAGAGAACCACTGCAATGGTTCTAAATAACTCTCTGGAATCAGACTCAACATCATCCCTCCCGAAAAAACATATTCTTTTATTATACATCGATTCGAGGACGATAGTAAATTCCTTCCACGGATTTGGGTGTCAGGCACTTTCAAAAGACATTTTGATCATTTTGGAAGGATGTACAATTTTGATGATTTTTGGTGCAATTCAGTCCTTATCATACAAATAAATCGTTTTCATTCATCAATCCAACAACAATCTCCTAAAATATTCCTAAATATACGATTTGTTTCAATGGTACCATTGCTCTTTTTAAGATAAAATAAGTGAGTAGATGAACAATTGAATCCATTCGTGCTCGAAAACGGGGCGAAGGGGCAAAAACGGTAACGAACCAAGGCCATTCGAGCCAGAGAACATAAATGGGGGATGAATACATGTATGATGTACGGCTTCTACGGGGGCTGAAGGAACCAAATTTGACTTCACAACAATTAAGCAAAGCCGAAGGGGTCGCCGGCTTTTGGAAAACAGGAATAGCACTCTTATTCATCGCTCTTATTGTATCCACCATCACAGCTTTTTTCGGCATTGGAAATGAATTCGTATCAAAAGAATTGAATAGCCTTTCGGGCAGCGCATTTGAAGGTGTCAAAAGCTTATTCGCAGCTGGACAAGTAACGTGGTCGATCAGCGCAGTCCTACTCACCATGACCATTCCTTCCTTATTTTTCTGGACCTTCTCGGACATTGAGTGGAAGAAATACATTGTTGTACAGTATATGGTTGTTGTGATTCTATTAATCGAGGCCGTGATTCTCATCCCATTTACGATTTTCATAGGTTTACCATCTATCTCGAATCCTTTTTCACTCGGAATTATCGGTCAGTATTTCACATCAAATGACATCATTTTGCAGTTTTTAGCACAACTCTCCATCTTTAAAATCTGGACCGTGGTCCTGCAATATAAATACGTAAGAGTTCTTTCGGAAAAAACCTCAAGACAAACGGCCCTCATTGTCATTGGATTCAATCTGATCATCATGATCATGACGGTATTTTTGACTGCGATGGATCTTGATAAATTGCTATAGGAGGTGGCCAAGTTGAAAAAGATACTGAAACCGAGAGCACTGATGCTCCTTGTCATCCTTCTATTTGTCGCCACAAACTTCTATCTCCTATTAAAAGATGATAGTCCTGTGGTCAGAAGCATCTACATCGATCAATGGACAAGTGCGAAGGAACAAACTGTCAAAGAAACGAAAAGAACAGAAGGGGTTACGATTCCTCTGGAGGAACAACCCGTTTACTATGATAGCAGTAAAGGAAGTTTCGAAGGATTTGCCGTCAAAAAAGGGGAAGAGGTCGCACCTGGAACCTCGCTATTCTTTTATTCTACCGATACCTATCAAGAAGCGATTTCGCAACTAGAGTCAGAGCGTGATAGTTTAGAAAAGCAATTGGACGGACTACAAACGCAACTGGATAGCCTAAACGATCTCCAACAAGATTTAACCTCATCTAGTTTTTATGACTATGACGAGGAAGAAACCACTAATACACAGAACGATCTATTAGCCAATTCTGTTTCAGTGGACATTTATGAAACGGAGTCAAAAATCAACAAATTAGAAAGTGAAATTGAGAAATACGACGAACGCATTGAGGCCGTGGATGAAAAGCTGCCCCAGCTGGAAGAAGTGAGTGATTTAAGCGGAATGGTCAAAGAGGTTAAGCAGGATCTTTCCAATCCCGTAATCACGATTGCTTCGGCGGAAAATAAGGTGCAGGGCATGCTGACGGAAGCCGAACAAGCCGTCATACAACCAGGAATGGAAGTCGCAATTTCGTTGAAAAATAAAACAAAAACCTATAAGGGTACGATCGAACTAGTGTCGAAAACCCCAATAGAAGAGCCTGAAGTGAAAAAAGAGAGCCTCTACCCCTTCACGGTCGTATTGGATGAGCCCATGGCAGAATGGGCGCACGGAACACATATGGACGTGAAAATCGTGACAAAAGAAATCGAGAACGCCATCACAGTCCCTAAACAAGCAATCAAGAAAACAGATAAAACGAAGAGCGTATTCGTGCTGAATGACGGAAGTATTGAAAAACGCACTGTTACAACAGGCCTTCACGTCAACAACATCACACAAATTAAAAAAGGACTGGCAAAAGGAGAATACATCTCGGAATCCCCAGTAGATTTAAATGGAAAAGAAACTCGAACCTTCTACACACCATTAAAAGCAAAACAATGGGATCGAGACATGTATAAAGATATGAGAAAAATAGCCATGCTGAAACAGTTTGGAAAAGGGTTTCTGTCCTTTTAATCAAACAGCCGCCATGGTCATCAAATGTTCGTGGTGGTTGTTTCGGCATAAGTAATAACAAAACGAGCGTGCCTAACCCCTTATATAAAAATGAAGAAACCCACTCGAATAAAAAAGCAAGACACCTCCAAAAGTGTCTTGCTTTTATGTATGGTTTAATAAAACCGTTTAAAGCTCTCAAAATGATCTTTCCAATAGCCGCTACTCACACTAGAGATTTGAACGCCATCTGAACCAGCATGAATGAACTGGTTATTTCCAAGATATACACCAACGTGGGAAATCCCTGCTTTATATGTATTTTCAAAGAATACAAGATCACCAACTTGCGGAGAATTCACATAAAAGGAACGATCATAGTAGCCTTCCGCAGACGTGCGGCTCATAGATTGCCCAGCTTTATTAAATACATAATTAATAAACCCGCTGCAATCAAATCCAGCTGTGGTCGTTCCACCCCAAACGTACGGAGTGCCGACTAATTTCCTGGCTTCGTTAATGACCGATGCGATGGTTTGAGAAACAACAGGAGCGGATGTCTGTACAATCTGACCACTCTGAGTTCCCCCGCTAACAGGCTGACTTACGCTGACGCTGCCTGACTTTGGACTAAGGCTTAAGGTTTGACCCGCAAAGATTAAATCGGAAGCTAGGTTATTATAAGACTTTAATTCCTGCACACTTAATCCAACTGTACCGGCAATTGTACTTAACGTATCGCCGCTTTTAATCACATATTGGGATGGATTTGCATTCTCTGTTAGAGAAGGTGCTGGTGGTGCTGCTTTCATTTGGGCTGTTTCAGTACTGGAAGGCTTTGATACGTATACCACCTGTCCAGGGTAAATCATAGAACCTTCAATGCTATTCCGCAACTTTAATTCAGCGAGGGAGATTCCGTGTTGGTTGGCGATCTTAATGAGCGTATCACCAGAGACAACCGTATAGGTTGTGGCTTTGGTTGAGACTTGTGCTGCAGGTGCCGGCGTGGAAGTTGAACTTTGTGGTGTAGATGAAATAGCAGAAACTTTGAGCGTCTGATTCACATAAATGGCGTCTGACGATAACTTGTTTTTTGTTTTTAAATCGCTGATGGACGTTTTATGTTTGGATGCAATCTTAAAAAGAGTGTCTCCAGGTTGAACGGTATATGTATTGGTATCGGCGAATACTGTCGTCGAAAGGGTGGACGACATAATAGCAGCTGTGGCGACCGTGGCTACCTTTTTTTTCATTTTGACAATCACTCCCGAAAATCACATAATAATGTCATTCTATCATATTTTAACAATATAAAATACTGATTTTGGGAGAAATTGCAATATTTTGATAGATCTTGCATAATTGCTAGATTACTAGTAGAATTTAACAGTATAGACGATATAACGAACGTCTATGATGGCCACTTATGTAGGATTTTGCAGAAAGGTGAGTAGGATGAGCGAGAAGGAATATATTAAAATTCAAATGTTTGAAAATCTCTTAAAAAAGATGTATGAAAAGGGAGAAACGCAAAGCGACATCTCAACAAAAGACATCATTCAAGATATGGAAGTCGAATTACGCAGCATTTTTGCAAAATAAATAAGCAAAGGTCAATTTCAACCTTCGCATACAACGGAACCCAATCAACGAGAATCTCCCTCCAAGATCCAAACTCTAAACAAGAATGGTTTCATATTTGCTCTATAGGTACGCAAGGAGAATCAGAGGAAGTATGGGTTCCTAATTCCCAATCAAAACGAAATAAAATCGACGATCATCCACTTCTAATAGGAAGTGGAATTTTTTGAGGGTAAAAGGGCGGAGCTGCTCATGTATGTAGCTGCGCAAACTTCAAAACCTATGCATACCGCCGAACTAGGCGGAAAGCACGGGGTGCCTGGCTCCCAACGTAAGGGAAGGATTCAGACAAGCCGATCAAGAAAACCCAGCCCCAAGTCCGAATCCATTCCCCCACGCACATCGAAAAATGCCCCCACCCCCCAAAAACACCACCTTCCAATTTTAGTCAAAATCCCATTCTAATGGTAAAATAATCGAAGGGGAGGCGATTGCTTAATGAAAAAAACCACAATCATAGTACTATGTATGTTGTTAATCTCAGTAGGAATACTGGCGGCCTGTAATAAGGGGCCACAACCGGCAGACAGGCTCTCGCAATACATCAAGCTTTGGAATGAACAAAAATTTGCAGAAATGTATGATTACCTCTCAGTTGAACTACTCCACCTTAATCTTACTTTTCTAACGAAAATTTGAAGATGGAGATTCCTGCGAACACCAGTGTATCCACCAGTTTTTTAGCAGGCTATCTCCGTCGCACCGACGGTTAGCAGTACAGACGGCTTATTAGCCTCCTGCGATGTTTCAAACTTGTACGTTGGACCCGCTACACGCCCTACTTTAGCTTGGTTTTCGCAACTTCGGAACGTGTGGAGACGATTAGAACGTTGAAGGTTTTACCTAGCAGACGAATTTCCTGCTAAAACCCTCTATCTTCAGTTTTCAAAGAACAACTTACAAGTCTATTATAGTACATTTGTTCGTTTTTTTAACAACTTTGGCTAAAGCCAACCGACATTCATCTCCCACCTACTCATTGGGCTATGCCCTCCACATTCCTTGCGGTGGGAGTATACTGTCGGGAAATGATTAAAAATACGAAGAACAAAACCCGGTGCCTAGCACCCAACCCAAGGAGCCTGGCACCACCCAATCCAAAGCCAAACACCTAACCAAGCGAGAGCGCCCTACCCACACCCAAGCAAAAAAGTGCTAAAATAAAAAAAACACCCAACACAAGGAGCGATCAATAGTGAAAAAAGTTCGAAAAGCGATTATCCCTGCAGCAGGATTAGGGACAAGATTCTTGCCTGCGACAAAAGCCATGCCGAAAGAAATGCTGCCGATTGTAGACAAGCCAACGATTCAGTACATAGTGGAAGAAGCGATTGAGTCCGGAATCGAAGACATCATCATCGTTACCGGTAAAGGAAAACGGTCGATTGAGGATCATTTTGACCATTCGGTTGAACTCGAACAAAACCTGAGAAGCAAAGAAAAATTTGAGTTGTTAGAGGAAGTTCGTAACATATCCAATATGGTCGATATCCATTATATCCGTCAAAAAGAACCAAAAGGTCTCGGCCATGCCGTTTGGTGTGCGCGTAACTTCATTGGGAATGAGCCGTTTGCTGTCTTACTCGGAGATGATATTGTTCAAGCACAAACCCCTTGCTTGAGACAATTAATGGACCTATATGAAAAGACCCTTTCTTCTGTCATTGGGGTGAAGCAAGTTCCGGAAACGGAAACGCACCGTTATGGGGTCATTGATCCGATCGAAAGTTATGGACGAAGCTACCAAGTGCGTAACTTTGTTGAAAAACCAAAACAAGGAACGGCCCCGTCCAATCTGGCCATCATTGGCCGGTACATCTTCACACCTGAAATCTTTATGTTCTTAGATAAGCAAGAAGTAGGTGCGGGTGGAGAAATTCAATTAACCGATGCGATTCAAAAACTAAACGAAATTCAACGCGTCTTCGCTTATGAATTTGAAGGCGAACGATACGATGTAGGAGAAAAACTAGGCTTCATCGAAACCACGATCGAATTTGCCCTTCAACACGAAGACTTAAGAGAAGGCTTGCTGCAATTTATGGCGAGAAAATTAGATAACGCCCAAGGATAATCAATACGGCAAAGAAGGATGATGCCCGTACAGCATCATCCTTCTTTGTCCTCAAGGTTGGTCAAGGTACCTGTCTCCATGACCCACCCTTCATTATTGCAAACCGAAATCCAGATAAATAAGTGTTGCATCATCGTGGGTTTTCAGTCTGCCTATGTTTCTTTTGTCTCGGTCTGCCGCCTCCAGATTTCTCAGTTCTTTAATAAGCATCTTGGCACCTTTTTCCCTAATCCGATCAAGAAGGCTCTTTTTTGAATACCTATAACTTAAGGGCACCAGTCCATCTGTGGCAAGAAGGCATCTTTCAATCGATTCAACGGGTATTGTTTTGTATATACCCATGTCAACAGCTTCTTTGCTGTGACTCAATATAAAATAGCCTCCGGGCTTGTTCATTTTAGATCTGTTTAATATGAGAAGATCAAGTTCCTCTTGAGTAAAATCCTTGAAGACAAGCTGGTCCTTTCTTTTTTTGTTCCTGCCCATAATCCGTTTGACCTCATTATCAAGATTCTCAATTGAGCTGTCTGTAATAACCATAAACTCTCTATCTTTGTCCTCAATGGTAATCTCAACATCCCCCAACACATAGGCTTCAAGAAACTCTCCATTTGTTCTGACGATGGCAATTCCTGCTGACAGTTGCTCATGGGGCTTAAGTGTTGAAAGATCTACAAATTTCCCGTACTCCTTATTAAAACGGTCTATTCCTTCCTCTAAAATCTCTTGAATAGAATAGAGTGTATGGTCAAGGTGCTCTTCAAGATAGTCCTTCCACCAATTAACCATCCAGTTTACATCGTTTCCAGAGGGTGTGTAGTTTTTGTTTGTAAGGGCTGATGCACCATCTATTACAAATGCTCCAGTCCTTGTGATTCCGTATATATCTTCATTGCTTTTCTTTACTGTATCTGTATAAAATTCGATTTTCATTTTGCACCTCACTTATTCTACTAACGCTTGCCATTTTTTTAAAGAGGATGGTTCCTACTACTGTAAGGAACAGCACCCATGTTCCGTAGGCCATTGCCAGCCCTACATTGAATTCAGACATCCTGTTTACCATGGCTATTGAAATAGACCGATTGGATGAATTATATAAAAATGCCGATATTGTATGTTCCCCAAGATTCCTTATAAATACCAATAGAAATTCTGCTCATACCCCTTATGAAAACGCATACATTTTATTGTTTGATTTCAATCTAATCATCTTTCTTTTAAAAAAGTGAATACGGTAAATAAATATTGTTTATTAAGTTGCTGAGAAAACTCGTGATTTTAGTCATGGGAGATCCATACTAATATAGTATAATGTAAAATCGACTTTAAGACACATTCAAAATATCACGATAGTAGATGCACTTCTATCGTTTTTTTGAATATTGAATATTGGGGTCAGACTCCGCTCACGAAAATGTTATAATGAACATAACAATATCCGACTTATTTTGTATTTAAAATACTTCATACTAGGACATAAGAACCCGGAATTAAAACATTAGAATATGGATACAGATGATCTAATTTTAAAAGAAATGGGTGGAGAAACGATGGAAACGACTGAAAGATGTTACTGCTTAGAAATGTTCCAAAAAACAGACCCTAATGCACAAGGTGAATGTTTAAAAATGCAATGTGGAAGATACAAACTCGAGAAAAGACGTGAAGCTGGCGATTCAGGAAAACCCAGTACATTAAAGGAAATGCTGAGAAAGAAAGCTGCTGAATCAAGAAGGATACGCAATGAACAATCATAATGGCCATTTATCATCCTAGAATGTTAGATGTTGTCCTAATTGAAAGGGCTTACAATCGGGTCGCGGGGACAGGTCCGTTGACCCACCTGTCCCTATGACCCAGAGATCCCCATGTCCCACATTTCATGCAATTCCTCGAAATAGAGTTCTGTGAATTTTTTGTCCAGAATCCCGTAGTAATAGGCAATCGGCTTTGCTATTCTTTGCGTTTTGATTTTCCGAACAAGCTGTTTGATGGAGTGCATGGCAACGGATAGGATGGTATCAGTGTCTTTCTCCCGATTGTTTCGATAGGCTGCAATTACAGTCATTCTCCAATACTCCTCAATCCGCTTAGCGGTAGGAATAAAGGTTCTGACTAACTGAACAAACGGTTGTGGAACATGATCACTCGTATAGGTATGGTCCAGTTCAATCGCTTCTTCGTTACGTTTAGTGTTCTCTTGATTTTTAGTTTTAGAAAGATTAATAGTTTTATTATGGTAGTTCAATTTTCCCTCTTTGGGTGGTTCATTTTGAGGAAAACGATTAAATATGTATAAATTGCTGGATTGGGAACCATTTTTTCTTTCTGTTTCATAGATCGTGATGATCCCGAGAGTCTTGGCTTTTCCTAGCATTCTTTTGAAAGTAGAGCGGGAAATGCCAAGATCTTGATATTCCTCATGAATGGCCTTCAACACAGTGCCAATTTTTGCATTGCAAACACCGGGAATTTTTGCTGCAAAACGCACAAGCCGTTTTAACCCCATAAGTTCGCCCTTCGAAAACGCCCCCTTATGTTCAAGAAGCCATTGTTCAAAATGATGATTAAACTCCGTAAGTGATTGAAACTGAGAATATTGTTCAAATTGTTGAATTGTCCCTGACTTTAACTGCATTCTCCTGCACCACCCTTTCATATCTTTTATATGGATGAAAGGTATGAAAAGGACAGTATGAAATTATTAACATTTGGTGACAGAGGGACGGTTCTCTTGTCTCCTTTTTCGGGAGAGGGTGGGGGGCCAAACAGAGATGCAGCTTAGATTGCGTCTTTTTTTTGAATAGAAGGATTAAACACATAGAGGCGCCCATTATCATTAGTTGATGGTACATGCCCCTATGACCCAGTCATAACATAAATGACCTGGCTATAGTATAATCAAATCATTCTATAAACGAGGAGTGAAAAGGTGAAGAAGTTTGTTCGTTTTTTATTTATATTCATCCTTTTGTTAGGTGGTTTAGGTTATGGGGCGTATTATTTTGGTACCAATTTGGCATCTGAGAAATTGATGGATACTGTTTCAAATGAACTTGAGCAAAGTGGACAAGTAGAACAAGTTAAACAATATATTGAAAATGATCCAGAGTTGAAACTCTTTTTGAAAGAAGCAGAAACGGTAAAGCAGGATCAATTAGATCAATTGCCCTTTACAACAAAGGAAGAGGCAACCAGGGTCATTATTAAGAAAGTCGGTATCCCTGAACTGATGGACATTCAAACTCAAGTTCAAGAAGGAACGATTACCAAAGATGAGATTTTACAGAAGGTTCAGGAAAAATTAACCGAAGAAGAAATATTAGCCTTAAAAGTGATTGCTTATAAGGAATTATATAAATAGTGGAGACAGGAGGGACGGTTCTCTTGTCTCCTTTTTCGGGGGATGTGGAGTCCTAGACGGAGGCGCAGTTCGGGTTGCTTGAATAAAAGGATTAACCTCAAAGGGTCGCCTGGGTCAAGGGACCTGTCCCCATGACCCACTTCATCATGCTTGAAATTCTTTATTATCCAGGATCACTACAAGGTCCTGACTCTTTTCTTTTGCTGTTTGTTTTGTTTTTTCAACGAGCTGAAAGATCGATTCGCTTGATTGTTGGGCGCCTTTGACGAGTAATGGAACACCTATTGCATCGATCCCTAATCCTCTAGAAAACATACCGCCTAATGTCATGGCAAGTGGGACGGTAGGAGATGTATTGGATAGGATAATTTTTTCATCAAAATGGTATTTTTCCTCCAATATCAAATAAAAATCTCTTATAACAGGTACAATTTGCTTGAACCTTCTTCTAGCGACCGTATATACAGCATTCCCTTCATCATCTTTTCCATGGAAGAGAAGGTTACCTACATCCTGTTTTGTCAGTTTATTGAAATAAGGAACAGATAAGATTTCCTGTTTCGTAAACTTACGTGTCGGTGGAGGTAATAACTTTAAATGAAAAGCGGCGGCTAATGCAGTGGAATGAGTCCCGCCAAAATCGTGATAAATATAAATCATCGTGGCCTCCAGTTTGGGTGGTGAGAATTTAATAGAATCTTTCTGTTAAAATGGTTGTCTTTGCTGTTTTTTAGGTGGATTTCTGTTTAAAAGCTTTTATTGAAATCTTTAATGTGACATAACTTCCAATTGCTGCATAGCCATAAAAGTACCCCATGATGATTCCGGCGATAAGATCACCGCGATGGCTAATGAAAATAGAAATGACATAACCTAAAATGGTGGCTACTAACGGAACAAACTTTTTCTGTATGTTAAAAGCCTTTTTAAGGATCTGTGTAATGATCATAATGACTGGGACAGCAATCAGAGCATCCCAAAAGTTCGTATGTATAGTCGGAAAGTCCATCCAATTCACCTCTTACCAATAGTCTTTATAACTTTTCTATAATTATTCATGGGTCACGGGGACAGGTCCGTTGACCCACTAATTGGTTTTGAAGTTAAGTTTGCAGTGCAATTTAAGAGATAGACAAAATACTTTCGAAATTTAACCAGGATTCAGAGCGAAAAATCTCTGGATCCCTTTTCTTCTTGCTTTTGTTGCATCATTTTTCCGACAGCGATTGATTCATCCACGGAAGCGCATTCATTTTGTTCATTAGGAGGGGGAGACAAAGGGACGGTTCTTGCGTAATGGTTACGCAAGAACCGTCCCCCTGTCTCCACAGCTTAGCGGTATCCTAATAGTCTCGATATTTTGTCACAACATTGTAATACTTGATCAATATAGTTGTCAGGTGTATTGTTGACAATACGGATTTTCGGGGTGGAAAGACTGATGGCGCCTTGTATTTCGCTTCTATGGTTATAAAATACGGATGAAATACAGTAAATCCCCATTTCATTTTCTTCATCATCAATCGCGTAGCCTTGAGCACGAATTTTTGCGATTTCTTCCATGAACAGGGAAAAGTCCGTAATCGTATGCGGAGTTAATGCTTTAATATCACTCTGATCCCAGACCTCTCGGATGATTTCATCTGTGTAGTGCGCAAGTAACGCCTTTCCCACTGCGGTACAATACATGGGTGCCCTTTGCCCTACACGCGAATGCATACGGAACGACGCATTGTTGGTAGGCTCAAATTTATCAATATACACAACTTCTTTATTATCCTCGACAACCAAATGAACCGTTTCTTCCAATTTATTTGATAGATCACTGATAATACTTCTAGACACATTTAAAGAATCAATTTTTTGGATTTTCTTGTTTCCTAATTGAAACAGTTTAAAGGTGAGTCCATAATGACCAGTTTTGGGATTTTGCTCCACATAGCCATTGTAGATTAACGTAGCCAATAATCTATGAACGGTTGCTTTATTTAATTCGGCAAGCTTACTTAATTCAGTCAAACTAATTCCATCATGATCAGCGACGATTTCGAGCAAACAGAGTGCTCGATCAACCGACTGAACTCTATCTTTTTCGGCCATCTTCTGTGTCAAATCCTTTCATAACCCATACGTTTCCAATACTTTACTATATATTCCGGACTGGAAAATACATCTTAAATACTACCATTTTACTTTAAAAATAGCCCAATTGCCATTAGCAAATCTTTTCAGAGGTATGAAAGAGGAAGGAATATGTTAATTGAAAAGGGTTTGTAACCTTCTGATTGCTTCCTTTCTTTGCAAGCGGTTCATTTGAGTGTTCATGAACGATTATTAAAATAAAAACAATTTGCTTTAGGGCGATTGACAAATACAAGATCGGTTTATATAATGAAAATACATTTTGAAATATGAAATAAAGTTCCACATTGTGGAACAAATAAGAAAACCAATATTCCGCCATCATGATAAAGCGATCATTTTGTTTGTTCATTTCGGATAAACGATACGAGTTGGAAGTAAATTAGGTTTACATTGAAAAATGAAAGCGCATTAATTGTAGGGAATAAACGTCTATCATTTTCCCAAATATAACGAGTTCATGTAAAGGAAACTAGTTTTCAAATAGGGAGGAATTCATCATGAAAAAGGTTGTGACAATGGGAGAGATCATGTTGCGCTTGTCCACTCCAAATTATCAAAAGATCGAACAAACTCAATCTTTTGATGCAAATTATGGGGGCGGCGAAGCAAATGTAGCGATCTCGTTATCCCAATTAGGATTAAACAGCTCTTTCGTCAGTAAATTGCCAAATAATTCACTTGGAAACAGCGCGAACCAATTTTTAAATCAGTATGGAGTCTCAACCGATCATATGGTTTACGGTGGAGATCGATCTGGGAATCTACTTTTTAGAAAAGGGATACTCCATACGACCTTCAAAAATCGTCTATGACCGCCATGGTTCTTCTTTTGCCACTTCAAACAGGGACGAGTACGATTTTGAAAAAATCTTTGCCGGTGCGGATTGGTTTCACATTAGCGGGATTACCCCGGCATTGAGCGAAGAAATTTTCAGCATCACAAAGAAAGCGTTATCGGTTGCGAAGCGATTAGGGTTAACAACAAGTTGTGACCTCAATTATCGAAGTTCGTTATGGTCGTTTGAAGATGCCAGGAAAAAAATGACCGAACTGATCAAGGATGTCGATGTGTGTATAGGTGTTGAACCCCTTCAACTACTGGATGAGGATGGAACGGATATGAAAGATCGCTTACCTGAACATCCAGGTGTCGATGATTATAAAGACATTATGAAGGAATTACACAAACGGTTTGATATTAAATATCTTGCCATGACTTTATAGAAACCATCTTTCAGTCAATCGTAACCGCTTAAAAGCAATGCTTGTCAGATGGAAATAGTTTTTATGAATCAACAGAAATCGAAGTGGATATTGTCGATCGAGTGGGTACAGGGGATGCTTTTTCAGCTGGAGTCATTTATTCATTAATCAATCAGTTTGACCCACAATATGCGATTGATTTTGCGACAGCGTGCTTTGCTCTCAAACATACGATTGAAGGCGATGTGAATCTCCTAAAAGCAGCAGATATTGAACAATATGTACAGCAAAAGAATTTCTCCATTAAAAGATAGCGGGACGCGGGGAAGTTGACAGGGGGACGGTTCTTCTGTCAACTTTTTTAAATTCAGTAAGGTTCGGGCCTGCTGGTGCGTTACCGTAAGCCAATTTGTGGATGGTTATATGCAGCTCGATCTAGAAGGTGGACAACACCATTTATATTCAAATTTTACCAAAAAATCACTACTAAAGGCGAATGGGACGGTTTTATTCTTTCCTTTACATTTGCTAAAATTAGAAAATGTAAGTAGTGAAATTGTAGGGGGCAAAATGTTGGATATATCAAAAGAGTATTTTTATGATCGATTAGAAAAGTATAAGTTAATTGCATCTGTGAAAGATCCGAAATCGATTGATAAGGCCATTCAATATAAAGAGCATATAAGTGCTGTGATGTTATTGACGGGAAACATCCTGTCTATTAAGGATTATGTCCAACTTTTCCATAACAATGGGCTGCCTGTGATCTTAGATGTAGAAAAAATCGGCGGATTAAAGACGGATTTTTATGGAATTGATTTTATAAGTAAAGTAGTGAAGCCCTTTGGGATTGTCACCAATAAATCAGGTGATATCAAAAAAGCCAAAGCCAATCAATTATATGTCATGCAACGAATCTTTCTCATTGATACCGAAGTACTAGATAACTTAAAGGAAACGATAACGGAGATTAAAGCAGATGCCATTGAAATCATGCCTAGCCGATTGCCTGATATCACGAGGGAAATTGCGAGCATTTCACCCGTACCGATCGTAACGGGCGGCTTTCTCAACGACCCCGTTCACATCCAACAGTCGTTGGAAAACGGAGCGACGGGAGTGGTAACCTCGAATCGAAAGATATGGAAGCTTATCCATGAACATCCTGAAATCATTTCGAAGGTCTAAACACTTCTGGTCTTTACTTAGTTTTACAATTTTAATAATATCTTAATGTTTTTTAACATACTTCGACATATTTCTTCATTTTCGATTAATAATCGCTGTCTATAATCAATCGTATAAAGTGAATAGACAAAAGGCTTGACTAAGAGAGGCCATAAATGAGTGTTTGAATTCATTCAGTATCCATTTTACTGATTTGTTCATGCATTTATTTATGGCCTCTTTTTTTGCGGATAAGTACAGAAAACTTTTGGAGCTTTTAGTACTCATCAAATCATAAAAAGGATGATATTGGGGGAAATTAGTGAAACAAGGGATGATTCAGGCTGTTGGGGAAATGATCGTGGTTGCTGATACTAGTAAAATCGGAAAGCAATCCACCCATATAGTCGCTCCAAACAGTTTATTCTATTTGCTTATTACGGGGAAAGATGCATCAGAAATCGACATTTAAGCATTTCGCGACATTGAGCATTAGAGTCTACATGGTTTTACAACCTATTCTATTGAAAGAGGTGATGTATAAAGAAGGCAATTAATTAGTATGCTAGCATTCTTTATAAACCATTTTGTATGGCACGTTTCAAACCTGGATGATGATCGCTTTTTTAAAAGTAAGACTCAGGACCTTGAGACTGAAAATTCAAATAATTTTTATTGAATTCACTTGATTTATTTATTGAAAATATTTATTTCATTAAAATTGTTAAGAAGGAGCTTAAATATGTTAAAAAAATATTTTAAATTCATTGTAGGATTACTTGTTTTAACAACTGTGTTGGCTGCATGTAATCCATCTAAACCATCTAATCCAAATCAATCCAAAGGTGCTGGACCAATTGAAATTGAATATTGGTATCCAAATGCAGAAACACAGGGTGGAAAAACAGTTACAGAATTGATTAAGAAGTTTAATGCATCACAAGATAAAATTGTTGTGAAAGGCGTATATAACGCAGGGATGTACAAAGGTTTAATGCAAAATTTACAATCAGCAGCTGCAGCTGGGAAGGCTCCAGCTTTAGTTCAAATTGGATGGTCTTATAGAGAGTACTTTTCTAATAATTTCAGTTATGTAGAGCCAAAATCTGTTATTGAGAAGCACTTTCCTGATGATAGTAAATACTTAGAAGAAAAGTTCTTAGGCAATATTTTGAATTTAGCTGTGAACAATGATGGATCTCAAGTAGGATTACCTTATTCACTCAGTGTTCCAGTTCTTTACTTAAACATGGATATGTTAAATGCAGCAGGCGTAAATCCAGATGAATTAACTTCATGGGAAGCCGTTGCAGAAGCGTCTAAGAAAATTAAAGCAGCTACTGGTAAACACGGACTGTATATCGTTGAAAATCCGGATAACTGGAATGTTCAAGCGATGCTTGAAAGTAATGGCGGTAATGTTATCGCTGATGGTAAGGCAGCATTTAATAGTCCTGAAGGAATCAAGACGTATGAATTTTACCAAGGTTTAATTAAAAATGGCAGTGCCTTACACATTGGTGCAGATCAAGGTCAGCAAGCCTTTGTTTCTGGAGATGTAGGAATGGCGCATATGACCATTGCACAAAGAACGAACGTAACAGAGAATGGAAAGTTTAAATCAACTGCCATTCCACATCCTGCTTTTGCTGGCAAAGAAATAAAAGTACCTGCAGGCGGATCGATGCTTACCATTACAGCTCAAGATGAAGAACAACAAAAAGCAGCATGGGAATTTATGAAGTTTTTATATGAGCCAGATAGTGTTTCTGCTTGGACATTTGGTACAGGCTATCTTCCTGAAACGATCGATGCAACTGATAATAGCGAATTGGCCACTTTAATTAAAGAAGATTCAATGATGGCAGCTGCCTATGCGACTATAGAAAAACTTGTTCCTTGGGCGCCATTCCCTGGAAATTCTGGTCTTCAAGCAGAACAAATGTTAATTGATATGAGAGATCGTATTTTAAATGGCGGAGATGTAAAAAGTGAACTTAAGAAAACGCAAGATGAAATTAATGCTTTAATAAAGTAAAAAACGGAAAGATGGAGGGGAAATAGGTGAAGCTTTTGCGGATCTATTTTCCTTCTATAACTTGTTCAGCATGGGAGGAAACAAATGTTAATCCATTTCAAAAAGATGCCATGGAGAGCAACACTGCTATTATTACCTGCGATTGTTTTCCTCGGTTTATTTGTCTTTTGGCCTATGATCTATACATTGTATTTAAGCTTTTTTGACTGGAATATGCTCGCACCTAAAAAGAATTTTGTTGGTTTAGAAAATTATATAGCCATTTTAACAGATGCCAATACCTATAAAGTTTTAAAGAACACCTTTTTGTATATTGTTATTTTATTAATACTCAACTTAGTTGTTCCTTATATATTTGCATTTGTCCTTCATTTGGTCATTCGGAAATTTAAGAATTTGTTTAAAACGGGCTTTTTCCTACCGTCATTCATCTCTCTAGTGGTTGGCTCAATCTTAGCCACATTTATTTTAAATCCTGTATCGGGGCCGGTAGCTATAGTAGCTCATTATATTGGTTTAACCATACCCAATTGGACTCAAACACAGGGGCTGGTAATCGTTGGAATCAGCTTAATCGTGACATGGAAGGTATTTGGCTATAATTTCATCATGTTATATGCTGCGATTTCGGGCATCTCATCTGAAGTAATAGAAGCGGCAAAACTGGACAATATCCCAAGTTGGAGAATTCTAAAAGATATCGTCATACCGATGAGCAGCTCAACGGGTATTTATATTCTCATTATGACGGTTGTAACCGGCCTGCAATATGTATATACGCCAGTAAAAGTAGTCACCCAGGGTGGGCCTGACTCAGGAAGTTCTAACTTAATTTATCAGTCGTATCACCAAGCGTTTAATGTCTTTAGCACGGGGACTTCTGCAGCATTTTCCATTTTAACACTATTATTGTTTGTTCTATTACTAATATTGCAGTTTTGGTTTGTAGAAAGAGGGGTCCACTATGAAAATTGAGAGTAGATTACCTTCCGTTATTTGGACTTGGGCATTCATTGTAGTGGTGATCATTTGGATTTTACCCATTATATTCGCACTGGGAACTTCCTTTAGAACACTGCAAGACATATATGACAATGTTCTGGCTATATTCCCAACATCCCCAACCTTTGAAAATTATAGCCAATTATTTACCCAATTGCCGATGATCAAAATCATCATGAATAACTTTACGATCGCAACAACCGTAACGATTTTAAAATTAGTCACCTCGTTTTTAGCAGCCTATGCATTTGTTTACTTTCGTTTTAATGGGAAGAAATCACTGTACTTTCTTTTAATTACAACCATCTTTATTCCCTTTACTGTAACGATGGTTCCAAACTATTTAATGCTCTCCAGAGTAGGGTTAACAGATAATATCATAGGCGTAATTCTTCCTCAAGTAGCTGATGCAGCGGGGATATTCCTGCTAACTCAAGTTATGAGATCAATCCCCTATTCATTTATTGAATCAGCTAAATTAGAGAACATTGGTAACTTTAGAATTATGAAAGATATTGTTTTACCACTTATAAGACCGCAAGTAACAGCAGTGGGCATTTGGTTTTTCGTCAATTCTTGGAATGAATTTGTATGGCCATCATTGATTTTAAAATCAACGGAAAGTTATACTTTGCCATTAGCTCTGCAGATGTTCATTAGTTCTGAAGGCGGCACAAATTTTGGCGTGGCCATGGCTGTATCTGTTATTACCATGTCAATCCCACTATTACTTTATCTAATTTTCCAAAAATACATTATCGGTACATTTACTTCTTCAGGAATTAAATAGGAGGGAACATAATGGCAAATATTCGGTTCGAAGACGTTAGAAAATCTTATGGAGATAATGTGATTATAGAGCAGTTAAATTTCGAAATACACTCCGGTGAACGGTTAGTTTTGTTAGGTCCTTCAGGTTGTGGTAAATCCACCATTTTAAGAATGATTGCTGGCCTCGAAGAAGTGACGGAAGGCAATCTCTATATGAGAGATGAACGGGTAAATGATATTCCGCCGGGTAAACGAAATGTAGGAATGGTTTTCCAAAATTATGCACTCTATCCTCATATGACAGTTAAAGAAAATATAACGTATGCACTTAGAGTTAAGAAGTTTCCTAAAAATGAAATTGAAGAGAGACTGGATGCAGCGGCTGAATTCCTTCAGTTAAAGCAGTACTATGACAGAAAACCATCTGAACTATCTGGCGGTCAAAGACAAAGGGTCGCTTTGGCAAGAGCAACAGTGAAAAATAGTGATTATTTCTTACTCGATGAACCACTTTCCAACTTAGATGCACAATTGAGAATCTCAGCACGAACAGCACTTATGGATATTCATCATCAATATAAACAAACAATGGTTTATGTTACACATGATCAAATTGAAGCGATGACGTTTGGGACTCGAATTGCCTTATTAAATAAAGGGGTCTTACAAATGCTTGATACTCCAGAAAATGTGTACCATCGTCCAGCCAATATTTTCACAGCAAAATTCATCGGAAATCCTCCAGCGAATATTTTAGAAAATGTACAATATGCAAACGGAGTGCTGAAAATAGGGAAGGAATCGATCCAACTAAGCGATGATTGGAGAAGATTTATTGAAGAAAGTGCTTCCGGTCAATTAGTATTAGGGATTCGTCCTGAACACATTACCTTAACGAAAGTGCCTAGTGAAGGCAGCATACGAGCTAAAGTAAAACATTCAGAAAACCAAGGAAGTAATTTTGCGGTTTATCTAGATCTTGAAGGCAAAGATATCATTGCCCTTGAAACAAAGAATACGTTTAAAAGTGGTGAAGAAGTATTCGTCAATATGATGATGGATGAAATTCATTTCTTTCATAAAGAAACGGAAAGAAATATTGGTTATCCAACAAATATTATTGCAAAAAAGAAGGCAGCAAGCGGAATAAACCTAAACGAAGAAAATAACAAAATAGCAGCTTTATAATAGGAGGAAACCTTTCATGAAGCAATTATCATTTATTCAATTATCGGATACACATTTTAGAAGTGATTATAAGGATGATCCGTTAGAGACTGTTTTTAGCGGTGTGACCAATCCAGCAACGAACTTAGTTGCTGAATTGCAAAAAATTGATTTTACAGAAGTGGATTTTATTGTGATTACTGGTGACCTCGTACATGATGGCTGTGCGGAAGACTATAAAAATTTAAAATCATTGGTAGAAGGCAATGTACCTGTTGGTTTTCCAGTTTATTACTGTTTAGGAAATCATGATGATAAAAAATGCTTCTATAAAGGTTTTTATGATATTGAAAATAAATCCACATCTTTGGATTATGTAGAAGAGATGAACGGATATCGTCTCATTTTCTTAGATACGTCTGTGGATTTCATGCATAGTGGTTATTTATCTGATGAACAATTAGACTGGTTAGAGGAAACATTAAAAGAGAATTCGGAGGCAGGTTCACTTTTATTTATGCATCACCCTTTAGTTTGGAGGAGTGAGAAAACAACACAAGCTTCTGAAAGACTTTTTGATCTACTTGCAAAAAGTGACGTGATCAGTATTCATAGTGGACATCTTCATTTTTCAGGAATCAATTATATCGGAAAAATACCACAATTTTCAATTGAAAGTCTCGCGTTTGGTTTAGAGTATACAAAGGAAATGGTGAATTATACAAATCGTAATTCTTACAATTTCTATTCCATTCGTAATCGAGAAATTTTTGCAAAGACCATTTATGTGAATCCGAACGAGAAAGTCGTTTGGGCATTGACCCGTGAAGAAAATGAACAATTTAACCTTAAACATTATGGAAAATAGATAGGAAGAAATTGATTACCAGATTACCAATCTCATTACAGATGAAACCGAATTAGGAATACGTTTAATCTGAGTAAAAAAGGGACGAAGAATCGCCCTTTTTTTACAAGATTGGCAAGGTTTGATGAAGGACAAATCAGCTGCAAAATATCATACAAAGGAGAGAATGATGACGATTAAGTTAATTGCCATCGACATTGATGGTACGCTTATTAATCCGAAACACGAACTTACCCCGTTTACAAAGGAAGTCATTCATCGTGTGCGAAAACAAGGAATACGAGTTGCATTATGTACGGGACGTCCTTTTTTAGGTGCACAAAGATATGTGAACGAGTTGGGATTAGACTTAGAAGAAGAATATTTAATAACGTATAACGGCGCTCTTATTCAGAATACTCTTACAAAGGAAGCGTTCCATCATGTTGGGCTTACGGGAGAGGATTACCAAAGAATCGCCAAACTAGCGATGGAAATTGGGGCTCACTTCCATGCACTGGATTTGGATGCTATTTATACTTCCAATCGAGATATGAGCCGTTATACCGGACGAGATTCTTATTTTACCACGATGCCCATTCGGTTCCGAACGTTGGAAGAGATTCACGAGAAGGATACATTTACGAAAATCATGCTCATTGATGAGCCCGCTATTTTAGATGAAGCCATTGCTAAAATTCCATCTGCATTTTATGAGGAATACACGATTTTCAAGAGCGAACCTTTTTACTGCGAAATCTTAAATAAAAGAGCCAGCAAAGGACAAGCCGTTCAAAGACTGGCAGCTTCATTACAAATCGCGCAAGAGGAGATTATGGCCATTGGCGATCATCCCAATGATATGGATATGGTACAGTATGCAGGAATCGGTGTAGCAATGGGAAATGCTGTTGATGAATTAAAAAAGATCGCGGACTACATTACATCTACAAATAATGAAGATGGGGCAGCAAAGGCAATCGAGAAATTTATTTTGTCAAGTTGACAGGGGGACGGTTCTCCTGTCAACTTTTTCTTCGTGCTTTTGTTTTTTTAAGAGATCGATTAAGAGGTTTGAAAGGCCCCCCATTGTTAGAACGTACTAATAATGGGGGGCCTTTCCGTGTTACTTGTTTTGGTGGGTCAGGGACCTGTCCCCTAGTCCCGCCCCTAGTCCCGCAAATTAACAAGACTCACGCTGTTTTAGTTCAGGGGGAAATCTGTAAACGACGGGCACTCTTGGTAAGTTTTCATTGATATAACCAAGAATGATTTCGGCTGCTTTTAATCCCATTTCTTTCGTAGGCTGAGCTATGGTGGTTAATGCAGGGTGATAAATATCAGCATAAGAAACATCATCAATTGCGATAACTGCCACATCGTCTGGAATCGATATCTTTTTCTCTTTTAAAAATCTGAGAACTTCTATTAGAACAAGGTCGTTACCGGCAATAATTCCGTTTGGTTTTAAGTCAGATTCAAACATTCGCGACAAATTCTCTTTTAAAAGGGGAATGGTATTTGAGCATAGCAATTCCTCGTGAAATTCAGCGTGAAAAAAAGAAAGTGCTTTTTTATAGCCCTCAATCCTCTCAATACGTGGAGAGACATCATGATTAATTGGCAGAGTAATCATCGCAATTCGGTCACAGCCCCGTTTAATGAGTGTTGAAACAGCTAAAAAGGAAGCGCCTTCATTATCGAGGAGAACAGTGTCGGCAAGGATGCCTGTAATTTTTCGGTCAATAAATACGACAGGGATCCTGTCATTTAATAAACGGCTGTATTCTGAATAATTGGCACCTGTTGGAAAAATAATTAAGCCGTCAACATTTCTTGTTGCAAGTAGATTTATATAATTCATTTCTTTTTCTGGATCATCGTCGGCGTTGCAAATAATGACCTGAATACCTTGATCCTGCAACTTTTGCTCTATGATTCTAATGATTTCCATAGAGAACACATGACGAATATTGGCTACGATAATTCCTACCATCATCGTTTTTCTTTTTTTTAAATTACTAGCAAAGTGATTGGGCTGAAAATTCAATTCTTCAATCACTCCTTCAATTTTCTCCCTTGTTTTTTGGCTCATATATTCATATCTCTTATTTAAAAACTGTGAAACTGTGCTTTTGGATACACCTGCTGCTTTTGCCACATCATCAATTGTAACCGCTTTTATTTGTTTCATAAAAAAACCTCCATAATTACAAGAACCATAATGAACTTAATAGTATCAGAGTATGAAAATTAGTCTATAAAAGAATTAATTTGGTCATTTCCCCCGTCTTAACGGACAGTAAGACCTCTACGGATGGAAGTTTCCTTTATAGGGTAGTTTATCTTTAGTATAAAACCATTGTAAATGTATTACAATATTAAAAACTAAACCGTTTTAGTGAATGAGCCTTTAAGGATAAGAAATAAGCAAGTCTATTTGGTTTTATCGTGGTTTAACAGGCAGTAAGATCCCAGAGAGATGGAAGTTCCTTTCGAAATATTGTAAAATATATCTAAAAATGTGAACGAAATATATTAAACTCGTTATTTTTTTAAAATTTTATATTGTAAACGGTTCCAATAGTGTGTATTATAAATTCATAAACCGGTTTAGTAGCCCGAAGGAGTGATAAGGTTTTTATTTCAAGAAGATTAAAGAGATTGTTCTTTTAGAAAGCGCTTTATTAATGTAGTAGGGTTGTATAAATGGGGACAATGATGAACTGCGTTGTTTTTGAAGATGTCCAGGCTTTTTAGGATAAACAGAATGCGTAGAAAACTGAGAGTTTGCTAATTCCTTATATAAGTTCATTCGTATAGAAACAGCCGATACGGTTATCTACACCGACTCTTATAAAGGAGAAATAAAACAATAAAACCAATAAATAGGAGGAATTTTACATGAAAATGAAAAGATTTTTATCAGCGGCAGCAGTCGGAGTATTATCTTTATCACTATTAGCAGCTTGTGGCAATGACAGCGCCGAGAAGAGTGAATCTGGGGAGGCAAAAGTTTCTTTCCGACTTGCTTCTAACCATCCAGAGGAACACCCTGTTACCCCTTCTTTACGAGAGTTTACTGAACTAGCAGGTGAAAAATCAAAAGACAGTGTAAAAATTGAACTTTCTCCAAATGGACTATTAGGTCAGGAGCGAGATGTAATTGAACTTGTAAAATCTGGTACTCTTGAAATGGCAAAAGTAAGTGCAAGTGCATTAGAAGGTTTTGAGGAAAGTTACTCTATTTTTTCACTTCCATACACATTCCAAAGCACAGAGCATTTCTATAATGTAATGGATAACAGTGAAGCTGTTCAAGACATTTTCACAAAAACAAAAGATCAAGGATGGTTTGCAATCGGTTGGTATAGTGGCGGTAGCCGTAGTATTTACACGATTGACAAAAAAGTAGAAACGCCTGCTGATATGAAAGGCATGAAGATTCGTGTGCAAGAAAGTCCAACCTCTATTTCTATGATCAAAGCAATGGGAGGCTCACCAACACCAATGTCATTTGGGGAAGTTTATACAGCTCTTCAACAAGGAATCATTGACGGAGCAGAGAACAATGAAATGGCTCTAACTGCGAATAAGCACGGTGAAGTGGCAAAAGTTTGGTCTTACACAGAGCATCAATATGTTCCAGACGTATTAATTATCAGCACAAAGGCATGGGAAAAACTTTCTGAAGAACAACAACAAGCAGTTATCGATGCAGCAAAAGAATCATCTGAAACGCATAAAGAGCGTTGGGCTACAGCAACTGAAGCAGCCGTTGCAGAAGCAAAAGAAATGGGTGTAGAATTCAACAAGATTGACAAAACAATCATTTATTGAGGCAGCAACTCCTCTTCATGAAGCATACAAAGCAAAATCAGAAGAAAACGCTAAATACTTTGAAGATTTCCAAAGCTACGTAAAATAAGTAATAACTTGAAAGGGGTCTCTCATCTGTACAAGTTTTATGCAGAACGAGAGACCTCTCAAGATATTCGAAGAAAGTGAGAGGAATTTCTATGAAAAATATGGTTGATAGAATAACGGGAATTCTAACTGGCTCCTTATTATCCATCATGTGCCTTATGGCCATATGGCAAGTATTTACACGATTTGTATTGGATTCACCGAGTACCGTCACTGAGGAGTTCCTACGGTATGGCCTTATTTGGTTAACCATGGTAGGTGGAGCATATGTATATGGAAAGAAAGAGCATCTTGCTATCATTTTTATCGTTAAAAAAATACCTGGAAAATTCCAGTTACTTGCAAAGCTGCTTGTAGAAGCATGTGTACTAGTATTCTCAATTGTGATTTTAATTATGGGTGGTATGACTGCATTTCAAAACGCAGTAGGTCAAGTGTCACCTTCATTACAGATGCCAATGCAGTATTTATACTTAAGTCTCGTTGTTGGTGGAGTTCTGTTTCTGTTTTATTCTGCTATGAATTTAGCGGAGCTCTTTAAAAAAGATAAGCAGGCACCACAAGAAACAAAATAATTTTGCTCATCATGTGTGAAAGAAAGTAAAGGAGTGTTAGATATGGCAGTGACGGCAGGTCTTGTTTTATTAATTGTTTTTGCAGTATTGTTGCTTTTAAGTGTGCCTATCTCTATAAGTATCGCGATCGCATCTATTGCTACGATCCTTACCGTGTTACCTTTTGATATGTCGATCTTTACAGCTGCTCAAAAGCTTGTTACAGGAATCGATAACTTTTCATTGTTAGCTGTACCTTTCTTTATTCTAGCAGGGATATTGATGACTAACGGTGGAATAGCAGAACGGCTTGTTAATTTTGCTAAAGTTCTTGTCGGCAGAATGCCGGGATCGTTAGCACATACAAATGTTGTTGGTAATATGTTATTCGGATCCATCTCAGGTTCATCTGTTGCTGCAGCGGTAGCGATTGGCGGCGTTATGGGTCCTATGGAGAAAAAGGAAGGCTATGATCCGAGATTTTCAGCAGCTGCTAATATTGCTTCTGCACCGACTGGATTACTCATTCCTCCAAGTCAGACATTAATTATTTATTCTCTTGCCAGTGGTGGAACATCGATTGCTGCTCTCTTTATCGCAGGGTATTTACCAGGGATTTTATGGGGATTACTTTGTATGGTCGTTGCTTTTATTATCGCTAAACGAAACAAATATCCAGTACCTGAAAGAGTACCCTTTAAAATTGCATTCAAAACATTTCTAGATGCGATCCCAAGCTTAATGCTCATTGTCATTGTTATTGGTGGTATTCTCGCTGGTATTTTTACAGCAACAGAAGCAGCGGCAGTTGCTGTATTGTATACAATTATTTTATCTTTTGCTTATAAGGCAGTTAAGATTAAAGATCTTCCTGGCATCATTATGGAATCGGTCGTACTTACTTGTATGATTATGCTCCTTGTGGCAGCTTCAGGCGTTATGTCATGGGTTATGTCCTTTACTGGAATCCCACAAGTTATCAGTGAATTACTGTTAGGAATTTCTGATAATCCGATTATTATTCTTTTAATTATGAACTTATTCCTGCTTATTATTGGGACATTTATGGATATTACACCTGCAGTCTTAATCTTTACACCAATTTTCTTGCCAATTGTAACAGGTTTTGGAATGGATCCAGTCCATTTCGGAATTATGCTGGTTATGAATTTATGTGTCGGTAATATCACGCCACCTGTAGGAAGTGCATTATTTGCTGGAGTGAGTGTGGCTAAATTAGACTTAGAGGATGTTATAAAACCACTGTTACCATTCTATGGGGCGATTATTGTAGCTCTCCTTTTAGTTACTTATATACCGGAAATATCCATGATAATCCCTAAATTGTTAGGCTTATAGTAGTTTGGATCAGTAAGTTGATTTGATAGACTGAATGTAAACCCTTTCGAGTAAATGGGAAGGGTTTTTATAGTATATGTATCTGATGAATACGGTTGAACTGATAGGTACAAAATTGCTCGTGCGAGTAATACTAGTTTCATATTTTTAATAAAAGGATCTGACATAAATGATTGGATTATTTATTATTTTAATTTTGGTTTTATTTTTACCATTTTCAGTAAAGAGGGTTGAGCATAATTTAGAGGTTTTCTTATTTATTATGGGGATTGCCGCTGCTTCAATTAGTGGCATGATGAATCTTCATTTAATCGAAAAGGCCCTCGTGGATCCGATCAATATTACGCTTGCGGTTTTAATTGCTGGTTTAATCTGTAAGTGGGGACAAGTTCAGCTAGAAAAGGCCATCTTATGGATGAGCAGCATATTGTCACCACGGATTTTTCTTGCGTTAACGGTAATTATTTTAGGACTAGCTTCAAGCGTTATTACAGCGATTATTGCCGCGATCGTACTTGTTATTATCGTTAATGTACTTCCGCTCGATCGTCAATCTGAAATTCGCTTTACCATTTTAGCTTGTTTCTCGATAGGTCTTGGGGCAGCGTTAACACCAATTGGAGAACCGCTCTCTACCATTACGATTAGTAAATTAAATGAGGATTTCTTCTACTTATGGGATTTAATCGCACTAGAAGTAATCCCAGCCGTTATTATTTTCGGCTTGTTGACAATGGTTTTTGTTAAGCCACATGAAAGTTCACATGGATTAGATTCGAATGAAAAGTCAGAAAGCTATAAAGAAATTCTGATTCGTTCAGCAAAAATCTACTTATTTGTGATGGGATTAACATTCCTTGGCCATGGATTTGAGCCGTTAATTGAAAAATATGTTCTCGGCCTCAGTCCTATGCTATTGTACTGGATTAATATGATTTCGGCTGTTTTGGATAATGCCACATTAGCCGCTGCTGAGATTAGTCCTACGATGGATCAGAGCATGATTCAAGCGATTTTACTAGGTCTTTTGATTAGTGGTGGGATGCTGATTCCGGGTAATATTCCCAATATTATAGCAGCTGGAAAATTGAATATTACCAGTAAAGAATGGGCACGATTCGGTCTACCGATGGGATTGATTGCAATGGCAATTTATTTTGTCGTGTTGTTTATGTTCTAATACCTTGGATAAAATAAACAAGGCACCTTTGATCATAAGAGAGGTGTTTTGTTTATTTTTCCTTTTATTACCCTATTCGTATTTATAAACTAAGCAGTGTTGAAGAAAGGTACCATCACGTTGTATCCTTCAACTTCATGGAACTTACTTAGAGGGGATTATCCTATATGCAGCAGGAATTTTTATATGTATTAATTTTAATTGGCATTGGTTACCTATGCAAAAGAATCAATCTCTTAAAAGAAAAAGATGGGGAAGCTTTTTCAAGACTTATTTTTAATATTACCCTTCCTGCTTTAATCATTGTTTCATTGGACTCGGTCAAAATTGAACCTACTTTACTTATGCTCCCTGTCATGGTTATTACCTATTCATTGATTGTGATTGCTCTTGCCTTTTTTGTCTTTAAAAAGGAGAAAAGGGAACTTAAAGGAACATTCATGATGACAGCTTCTGGCTATAATGTCGGTTTATTTGCCTTTCCACTTGTCGAAGCGATTTGGGGTGCAGAAGGACTGCTCTATTTTGGTATGTTTGACGTAGGTTGTTCTTTTATTGTGTTTGGAGTCATTTATATCATCGGTAGTTATTATTCTGAGGAGGGGCTGACCCTTACACCGATCACAATTATGAAAAAATTCGCGAGATCGCTTCCGTTTATGAGTTATTTAATTATGACGATTCTTAATTTCAGTGATATCCATTTGCCGTCTGGAATCATTGATCTTGCTTCGATCATTTCTAAAGCAAATATGCCGTTATCGTTATTCTTATTAGGCCTTTATTTGAATTTTTCATTTGAAAAGCAATATAGTAGACCACTCATAAAATATTTACTGATCCGTTATGGTTTCGGTTTACTTTTTGGTTTAACCTGTTATCTCTTTCTTCCAGTGAATCAAATGTTTAAATACACCATATTTATCGGATTTTTACTACCGGTTGGCCTTGCCGTTATCCCATACGCAAATGAATTTAAATATAAAACCACTCGTTTAATTGGTACCATATCAAATATGAGTATTTTGATTAGTCTCATGATCATCTATGTGTTCGCTAATTTTATTTTGTAACACTCAAGGAAAAGAGGAAAAGGATCTAGTCGGTGTTCATCTGATGGGCTCCTTTTCTAGTAGTATGAAAAAAGAAGGGGCATTCTAATCGAAAATGGCGTTTAACCTTTGATTTCTTACTTTCTTTGAAAGCGGTTCATTTGAGTGTTCATACAATAATCAAGAACTCTAAATAAAATAAAAATAACTTGTATAGGGATGATTGACAAACACATAGTCGATTTATATAATGAAAATATATTCCGAAATACAAAATTAAGTTTCGTATTATGGAACAATCAAGAAAGTGCATATCCCATTATAATAGGAATAAGTAAATTGTCATTTTTTAAAAGTTTTGGATAGACGATTTGAATGGGTAGTAAATTGTATTTATATGTTGATAAATGAAAGCGCAATCAAACAAAGGGATTAGAAGGATAGAAGGGCCCCAAATAGATCTAGTCAATTTAAAGGTAACTATTCTTCAAATAAGGAGGAGTCATCATGAAAAAGGTTGTGACAATGGGAGAGATTATGTTGCGCTTATCTACACCAAATTATCAAAAGATCGAACAATCTCAATCTTTTGATGCGAATTATGGTGGCGGCGAAGCAAATGTAGCCATCTCGTTATCCCAATTAGGATTAAACAGCTCTTTCGTCAGTAAATTGCCAAATAATTCACTTGGAAACAGCGCGAACCAATTTTTAAATCAGTATGGAGTCTCAACCGATCATATGGTTTACGGTGGAGATCGTCTAGGAATCTATTTTTTAGAAAAGGGATACTCCATAAGATCTTCAAAAGTCATCTATGATCGCCACGGTTCTGCTTTTGCTACCTCAAACAGGGATGAGTATGATTTTGAAAAAATCTTTGCCGGTGCGGATTGGTTTCACATTAGCGGGATTACACCAGCTCTGAGCGAAGAAATTTTTAACACAACAAAGAAAGCGCTAACAATTGCGAAACGATTAGGATTAACAACAAGTTGTGACCTCAATTATCGAAGTTCGTTATGGTCGTTTGAAGATGCCAGGAAAAAAATGACCGAACTGATCAAGGATGTCGATGTGTGTATAGGTGTTGAACCCCTTCAACTACTGGATGAAGAAGGAAATGATATGAAAGATTGTTTACCTGAATTTGAACATCGTTGTGCCAATGATTATAAAGACATTATGAATGAATTACACAAACGGTTTGATATTCAATATCTTGCGATGACTTTTAGAAACCATCTTTCCGTCAATCGGAACCGTTTAAAAACGATGCTGTCAGATGGAAAGGGTTTTTACGAATCAGCAGAAATTGAAGTGGACATTGTGGACCGGGTTGGTACAGGGGATGCTTTTTCAGCTGGAGTCATTTATTCATTAATCAATCAGTTTGAACCGCAATATGCGATTGATTTTGCGACAGCGTGCTTTGCTCTCAAGCATACAATTGAAGGCGATGTGAATCTCCTAAATGCAGTTGATATCGAACAGTATGTACAGCAAAAGAATTTCTCGATTAAGAGATAATTCATCCATTATTCACAAGGGAACATTATTCATTGCTTCACTAGAAGCAGTGTAGAGTTAAAATAAATAACTTTGATAAATTAGGAGAATCCTAATAACATTTCGTTTGGAACATATCCGCTAAGTTTAAGTGAGTATACTAGTATGTTTTACCAGTTTGAACAGGTGGTTGTAGTACTACGGGTGAGTCTGTATTTACTATGACAACCCCTCCTACTTTTGTAAGGGTTACCAACTGGTTATTCAAAGAATACTTTGGTATCTCGATTAAAGATACCTTTAAAACATGGGGTCTGCTTCTTTTAACAAACTCGTTAGTTGGACTTACCGTTGTATTGATTCTAGATATGTTTATGTAAGCGGGAAAGAAGGAGCGGCTATTGGTGATAACGAAGACGTTCGGTCCATGTGTCGATCTTACGTTAAATGGGAGGAATACCGATACCGTATTCTGTGGAAGATGGGATACTAGATTATAAGTGAAATGCCTTAACGAGCTGCTTCTTTTTCCTCCAATTTTGGCTAAAAACAAGAATGTGAAAGAGGTTTGAAAAAGGAGATCGCTAAGAACTTAGTTATCTCCTTTTTATACTTATTTGTATGAGGTATTGAAAATGAAGGGTTTTGTTAAAAAAGATCGATTCACTCGTAAACTTCATTTATATTGTTCAGCATTAGGGAGTGGGGCACAATGTTTTCGTTATCAAAAAGGTTGACTAATGAAAATAATAAGATGTATTCATATAGGGCAATTAAAGAAGGGATTTTGTCGTTGCAATTAAAGCCAGGCCAAGCCCTATCGGCCGTAGAACTTGCTAAAGCACTAGGCGTTTCGACTACACCGATCAAAGAGGCTTTAGGGATATTACAACTAGAGCACTTAGTAGAAATAATCCCGCAAGTAGGGACCTATGTTTCAAAAATCAAGCCACAATTAATCGAAGAAGCTGCCTCTATACGATTCATTTTAGAAAAAGAAACTTTAAAGTTAGCCTGTACATCCTTTCCAGGGGAAAGTCTAGTTCAGTTAAAAAGGAACCTCGATCTTCAAGAGATGTTGTTCGTCCAAAAAGGAACATTGTGGGAGTTTAAAAAATTGGATGAAAATTTCCATTACATCATCTTTCAAGGCAGCAAGAGAATGATGATGTGGGATGCCATTACTCAATTAGCTGCCCATTATCATCGAATGATGATGCTCTCCCAGAAAGAACATGATTTTAATGAGCTGATTACCGATCATCAAAACGTCATCTCCATTATAGAGAAACAAGAAATAGATCAAGTAGAATCTATTCTTGGAAGGCATATTTTGGAACCGATCAGAAGCTTGGAGAAATTTATACAGTCAAGAAAGTATATATACAAGTTATTTCGACACTGCCGAAAAACCTCGGGGAAACGGGGGGACGGTTCTTTTGTCTCCCTTATAATATGCAATGAAGGTTCGGTACATAGGTGCGTTACAGTATATCTGATTGCGGATGGTCACAGTGCATGGTGATCTAAAAAACAGACAAAACGTTCGGAATTCAAAAAGGATCCAGAGCCTCTAGATCCTTTTTCTTCATGTCTTTATTTATTGGATATAGCGTGGAGTTGAGCTTGCTCCTCTCATTTTTTGAATAAAAGGATTAACCCGATGGAGTTTCCTATTTATCTATTATTATTTGGTGGGTCGAGGTACCTGTCCCCTAGTCCCACTAGTCCCAACAAATTTTAAAGTTTAAACTGATTTACTAACCCATTTAACTCTTCCGCTAATTTCGCTAATTGTTCTGAACTTCCTGCGACTTCTTCCATTGCACTATTTGCTTGTTGTACGGATGCAGAAGTTTGTTCAATTCCTGCTGCAGACTCTTCAGCTGTTGCAGCAATTTCTTCAATAGAAGTGTTCATTTCTTGGCTAGCAGCGGCAATTTCTGATAGGTTACTAGAAATGTTTTTAATATTATTGGCCATTTCTGTTACCTTTGTACTTATATCATTAAAGGTTTTACCAGTTGTTTCTATTTGTTCGGTTCCTTTTTCTACTTCTTTATATCCATCTTCTAACGATTCAGTTACTTGACCAAATCCCTGTTGAATATTTTCGACAATGCCTGTAATTTCTGTAACGGAAATAGCTGTTTGTTCAGCCAGTTTTCTCACTTCTTCTGCAACCACTGAAAATCCTCTACCATGTTCCCCCGCTCTTGCGGCTTCAATAGCTGCATTTAATGCTAATAAATTCGTTTGATCAGCGATATCCTTAATAACAAATACTAATTTGGATATTTCTTGAGAACGAGTATTTAATTTTTTTACATTTTGAACTGAATCTTTTACAATTTGATCAATGGTTGTCATTTGCTGAGTAGAACCATTCATTAATTGGCTGCCTACATTTGTCATTTCCAAAACTTGATCAGAGGTTTCCTGGATATATTCTCCACGTTCATTCGCTTCTTGTACTTTTGTTGCAAATATCCCCATTGCAGAAGATAAATCACTAGAACCATTCGCTTGATTTTCTGAACCTGCTGCTAATTCTTGCATCGTCGTGGCAACTTGTTCGGTTCCAGCCGTCACTTCAGTAGCCGATTGTGTTAACTCTTCACTTTGACTACTTACGGTTTCTGAAACGATATTGATCTGTTTTAATAAATTTTGCATACTACTAGCCATTTCATTTGTCGAAACCATTAGTTGACCGACTTCATCTTTTGATTTCACCTTTAATGGTTTATTTGATAAGTCCCCATCGGCAATTAATTTCATTTGATTCATAACCAAACGGATTGGTTTTGTAATCATGATGGCTAGGGATACACCGAAAATAATGGCAAGGATGGTAGCAAAAATACTAAACAATAACACTTGTCTTAAGCTTGACCTTGCATCTTCTTGGATTTTTTTTTCCGTCTGATTGTCTATTTCTACTAACCATTTAAATAAAGAATCGATATCATTGCTTATACTTGACATGGGTGGAACAATCTCTTTTAAGCCTCTATCAAGTGCCTGTTGCCTATCCGTTGTTACTAAATCCATAATGGGTAATGCTATTTGTTGAATTTGGTCATTAGTCGTTTGAATGGTATCTAATCGATCTTTTGATTCTTGAATGGTAGCTAAATCTTTTCCTTTTTTGATTAGATTGTTAATCTTAGTTTTAGATTCAATAAACTGTGCTTTATATTTTTCGTCACCGTATAACATGTATGCTCGATAATTACTAATCTCTAATACGATTTCGGTTTGAATGGATTGTGTAATCGACTCTAATTTAGAAACCGTTCTCAGAAGATACTCATAAGATTCATTTGTTTTTTTCATTCCATAGTATGAAGAAGCAGAAGATATACCAAAAATAATCGCTACAATTAAAAAAGACCCAATAAGTTTTTGTTTAATCGTTAATTTCATCATGTTGTCTAATCCTCCATTTTTATAAATTATGTTTCTATGATTCTTTCAATCAAGTTTGAGGTTCCTTATCTCGAATTGTCATTCAACTTTATTCTTTAAATAACTTTCATGAACCTTAATCATTCACAACTTCTTTTAGCTGAGGGGACCCCCATGAATAACAACCTTGCCTTAATGTCACCGGTAATCCCAATTAAGATTCCAAATTGCAGTTTTAATGATTTACCCAATAGTGTAGGTTTATTTAGTTGATAATTAAGAGGTATAATTGTTTGTAAAGCTACATGTGTACCATTCAATAACTCTGTTATAACTTTACTTTTTTCAAATGCTGCTACTGTCAAAATAACGGCCCCCTAATTATTAATGCAAAAAAAATTGGCTATTTTACTTAAAATAAAATAGCCAATAGTTAGATACAATTCACTTATAAATTGGTAACCAGGCGATCATAGTTAGATTTCTAACCTTAGACCCTAGGCTTTGCGTCCTACCCTTTCGAATAGTTTGCCTTTTTACTTTGTTATATATATTTTTATATTTACATTAATCAATACTAAACAAATATGAAGTTAAACAAATTTAGAAAAAGACTAAGATCTTTAGTACGGCTAAATATCAGATTGCTCACCAAACTTTATGTAATAGAAAAAAACCAGGACTTTTTAATCAGTATAATATAATGATAAAGGATATAAAAAAAAAATCAACAAAGATCTACAAAAATTTACAAGAATCAACAAAAACCTACATATTGAAACAGAGGGAGAGAAACGGGGGGACGGTTCTCTTGTCTCCATTTTCCAATCTGTTAGGGTTCGGTCCACTGGTTCGACACAGATATGCCTATTCGCTTATTAAAGGACTTGTCGGAATTAAAGTTGAGAAAGAAAAAAAGAGGGAAGTTTAATCTTGAAATGAGTGATTAAACTTCCTTGTTTTTAAAGGTTATTTAAATGAATGCACTTGATGATGGCAAACGCTTAATCATGGAGGTCGGACCCCGAACCTATTATTATTTGGTGGGTCAGGTACCTGTCCCCTATGGCGGTATATCATAATAATGATTGAAGTTACGATAAACAGAATAGAAACCATCTGTGCAGTACGAATTTCACCAAATAGATACAGGCTATCTGTACGCATTCCTTCAATAAAGAATCTGCCTATTGAATAGCCAATGGCATATGTTAAGAAAACTTGTCCCCTTTTTGGATTATACCTTCGCAATACAATCAGAATAACAAAGATAACCATACTCCATAGTGATTCATATAAAAAGGTTGGATGATAGGTTACTCCCTCTAAATGAAAACCGACTTGTGCAAATTTCAATAGTATTTATTCTTTCAAATTTGTATGTTTGTTATTGCAAAACTCCTTATGGTTCAACGATGTATATTAAAATAAGAAAAGATCAGGTCATATGTAGATCGTTATTAAGTAGCTTAGTCTTTGCTCTTTTCCTTTTCGATTGACTCAAAATGATGACTTGGAATTCAATCAAACGAGGAGTAGTCCGTCTAAATCGATAATTTCCATTTTTTTATTTGACCTTTGTTTAATGTAGCCTAGTTCTTCAAGATGTGATAACTTCCGACTAATGGTTTCAGGAGTCGTTCCTAAATAAGAAGCTAAATCTTTTTTGCTCATCGGCAATACAATCTCGTTTGATAGATGTTGATCCATACATTCAACTAAAAATAGCGCAATCCTTGTTTCTACCTTCTCAGTCGCAAAACGAGTCGTTTGTTTTTCCGATTGGTCTAATCGATTTGAGAGTTCAGTTAGTATTTTTAGGGAAATGGATGGGTATTTTAAAAGTAGTTTTTGTAATTCTGATCGTTTAATCAAACACACGTGAGTGTCTTCTATGGCTTCAGCATACGCTTCATGAAGTGTTTCTTGAAACAAAGCAAGCTCTCCAGTAAAATATCCTGGAATTAAAATACGTACCATCTGTTCTTTTCCAGATTCAGCCAATCTATAAATTCTTATTTTCCCATTATTAACAATATAAAGTGAATCTGACGGGTCTCCTGCTCGATAAATAATTTCCCCTTTTTTGTACGAAACAGATTGAACCATTTCCTTGATTTCAACCATTTGTTCATGTTCTAAATGATTAAAAATAGGAACGATTGATACACAGACTTCATCTGTTCCTAGAGTATGATGATGATTTTGATGAGCATGGGTATGATGATGCGCATGATGTTCTTTTGATTCCATCTTTTCCGCTCCTTTGTTGATTAGCATCTATTCTTGTGCTATATGAGTATTTATTCAATTATATAGGTATTGCATAAGCTAAGTCTGTGAATTATGCTTGCTCTACTTAGCGTTCGGCTGCTGTTTTTATGCTTTTCCCACGAAATCGGATTAACCTCATTCCATTTAAAATAACGAGTAATACGCTAGCCTCATGGATAAACATGCCCGATGCTAAATGAACAGATCCATTTAGTACCCCAACTAATAGGACAAGCACGATGGATACGGCAAAGAACGTATTTTGCTTCATATTGCGAATCGTTGCTTTCGATAGAGAGTAGGCATGTGAGAATTGCATAAGCTTATCTGCCATTAAGACGACATCTGCTGTTTCCATTGAGACATCTGTACCGCCCTCGCCCATTGCCAGCCCAATATCAGCTGTAGCAATAGCAGGTGCATCATTAATCCCATCCCCAGCCATCGCAACGACGTGGCCTTCACCTTTTAATTTCTTCACGAATTCTACTTTATTTTCTGGTAATAATTCAGCATGATACTCATCTAAACCTAATGTCTTGGCAACGATTTCGGCGGTGTATTGATTATCACCTGTCAACATCACGATTTTCTTAATTCCATTTCTTCTCATTTCCGCTAACGCTCTTGGCGCATCTTCACGGATTTGATCAGCGATGGAGAAGATACCAGCAATCTCGCCATTTACGGCTGCGAAAATAGCCGTGTTTCCAGCCTTTTCGCGGCTGACTGCATAATCCATAACTTCTTCTGGAATAGTGAATCCTTTCAAGGTTCATTAATTTACGATTTCCTCCGACGATCGTTTGACCTTCAACCTTTGCAATGATCCCATTTCCTTTTATGATTTCTCCATCTGTAGGTTCGCTCATAAAGTTTATTTGTCTTAATTTTGCTTCTTTGACAATGGTTTGACCTAAATGATGTTCTGAAATCGTTTCAGCTTGGGCAACTAATCTTAGCAACTCATTTTCATCATGATGATTAAATGTCTTAATATCCGTTACTTCTGGTTTCCCTTTTGTTAACGTACCTGTTTTATCGAATACAAGAGTGTCCACTTTGGAGAATCTATCCATTACTTCTCCGCCTTTAACAAGCACCCCATTCTTAGCTCCATTTCCAATTCCGGCAACACTTGATACGGGAGCACCAATAATCAAGGCTCCTGGACAAGCAATGACTAAGAATGTAATGGCCATATGCAGATCCTTCGTTAAAAGAAATACGATGATGGAAAACACCACAACTGCAGGTGTATAAATATTAGAAAATTTATTAAGGAATTTTTCTGTTTTTGATTTTGATTCTTGTGCTTCTTCTACTAATTCAATGATTTTAGCAAAAGTGGTATCATCTCCGACTTTTTCTGCCAAAATTTCGATATAACCATTATCCACAATGGTTCCACTATAGACTTTATCATGGACTTTTTTTGATGCAGGTACGGATTCACCGGTTACCGCTGCTTCATTTAAGGATGCTTGGCCAGATACGATACTCCCATCAACGGGAACTTTTCCACCTGAGCGTATAATGACACGATCGCCTTCCACTACTTCTTCGACTGGAACATTTAGCGTATTTCCATCACGGATCACAATGGCTTCTTGTGGAGCCATATCCACTAAACTTTTTAAAGAGGAACGTGTTTTTTCCAACGTACGTGCTTCTAAATAATCCCCGAACAAGAATAAGAATGTAACAACCGAGGATTCCGTAAACTCTTGAATGTAAAGAGCACCAATCACCGCAATGGTTACCAATAACTCAATACTAAAAGCTTTCATTCGGAGTGACTGATAAGCCTTAATCGCAATCGGAATTCCCGCGATAATGGTTGCCGTAACGAGAGCAATGTTCTTAATATCGCCATTCCCCATGAAACCGGATAAAAAACCAAAGACGATTAAAAAAAGTGAAATAGCTGTGATATAATTTTTATTTTTATGAATGATCGCCAACATAACTTTCCCTCCTGTTTATACAATCTTTTTAAAATGAACGGTATAACCAAGTTTTTCGATTACCTCTGCTAATTGCTCAGCATTTGCTTTCGTTTCATCAAATACAACTCGAACCTTACCTAATCTATGGAAGACATTGACAGATACAATACCTTTCTGATCATGTAAATAATCTTCTATTTTTTTACCATAACTTGGACAGGCAAGCGGAGTTATTTGAAATAACAATTTAGTCATATCTAGTCCTCCTTTCCGTTGGCTTTAACTAATTTCTTTATACTCAAATGATAAAGCACTTTCTTTTTAATAGAATTGACCATAATCAAGTTTGCTCGCTTTTCTATTCGATATTTTCAAATAATATCTACCATAAACAAAAAAAGACCCATAACCATTTCATTACGCATCTTAGTAAGCGTGGTTATAAGTCCTTTTTATTTAAACTTTTGAATTCAGAATATAGATAAAATCAAGAAACCTTAGCCGATAATACTTGGTAACCCAAATTTTTAATGATTTCTTCTAATTGACTTGCTTGAATCTGAGAGTCGTCAAATTCTGTTTTAACCTTGCTAAAGTTAAATAGAACCGTTACTTTATCTACACCAGCTGTTTTATTCAAAGTGGTTTCGATTTTTTTAATACATGATGGACAAGTTAGTGGTTCTAATTGAAATACGGCTTTTGACATTTTGTTTTCCTCCCTGTGTTTGTTATATAATCTATTTTCATTTTAATTGAGCTGTTCGAAATAGTAATTGACGAAGGTCAAGTTTTATTAAAAAGGAACCGTCCCTTTGTTTCTCTTTATATGGTAAAATTTTCATATAGTCAGTAAATATTAGTAATGTACAAAAGGATCTTTTAATTGATTTTCGGTTGTGGTTTTCAAGTCCGCTTTACGATGAAATATTTCAAAAGGAGGATTGGTAGTCTATGAAAACGCATCATTTGAATTTAACAAGAGTCGTGTTAATCGGATTATTGCTACTTCTAGGAGGATGCAGTTCGAAGACTGACGCGGTATATCAGGAGTCCATACAAAATGGATTGGACGCGATTGCGGAAGATGATTTTAGCAAAGCTAAAGGACTTTTCGAAGCGGCACAAGAAGCGAAAGAAGAGGATGGTAAGGCAGAAGCTTATTCCAATCAAGTTCAATTGATTTTAGAAGCAGAGGATTTAGTTCAACAAAATAAAATAAAGGAGGCCATACAAGCACTTGATAACGCTATAAAGGTGCCAGAAGGTTCCAAAGTCATCTCTTCCAAGTCGGAAGATAAAAAGGAAACACTACTCCTGTTTCAAGAATATGAAAAAAAGTATCATACACTGTTAACCGATGCAAAAAACTTAAACCAATACGGCGATTTTTCAAAATCAAATGAAAAGCTGGATGAATTACTTAAAGCGGATCTAACCCAGTTTGCACCCATTTTAGCCGAGGCGACGAAATTAAAAGAATCAAACAATGAATCGATTAAAAAAGCTGAAATCGCAAAAGCGCAAGAAGAAGCTGAAGAGAAGGCTGCAGAAGCCAAAGCTGCTTCCCCATACGAATGGGCCCCAGGTATAAAAGAACAGTTCGAAAAGTCGGTTATTGAAAATGGATATATCGATTCGCGGGAAAATATGATCTATAAAAAAAGTTTTGTAAACGACAAAAATGAAGGTTTCTACTCAGTCTATACTATAAGAGACGGAAAAGAAGTCCTAATGGTCACCGTGAACGTTAAAACAGGTTGGTACCACGGATAAGGAGACACAGGGACGGTTCTCCTGTCTCCATGGCAGCTAATTACACTTACATGGCGATCTGAAAGGCGACCGTATACATTCAAAACTTACCAAGGATCCAGAGCCAAAAGCCTCTGGATCTTTTTGTTCTAACATTTGTTGTTAAGGACATGAGAGTGGAGCCTAGGTGGCTTGTCAAAAGGATAAACCACCAAAGAGTCTTCTGTGAATCTTTATTTGCTGGGTCAACGCACTGTCCCCTACTGTCCCCTTTGAAAGATATGGTATTTTATCATATGATAATGATAGTTCAAAAGTATGATATAAGGGAGGGATTATTTCATGTATTGTCCAAAGTGTGGAACGGAAATGACAGAACGATCAAGGTATTGTTCTGGTTGTGGACATCATATGAAAAAGTCAACAAGTAAACTATTAATGTTCATGGTCGGTTTAATGACAGTACTAGTTGCTGCGATAGGTATTTTCATCGTGATTCTACTCATGCAGCCGCAGGCCCCTAAGGAAGAGGTTGCATCAAAGGAAAAAACCGTTGAACAAGCAAAAGTAGTAACGGAAAGTAAAAGGACCCCTGAGCCTGTAGTAAAGGAGAAGTTAGTTGAACCTCCTAAAGATGTGTCAGAAATCATTAATCTATCTCAACCAAAGGTTTTTACTATTTTTACAGAGTCGGGACAAGGATCTGGGTTTTTAATAAACCAAAATGGTGATGTACTAACCAATGCTCATGTGGTAGAAGGCAGTCTAAATCCCATCATCAAAACGATTGAGGGGAACGAGCTACAAGGAACATTGATTGGTTATAGTAATACAACAGATATGGCCCTTATTCGAGTACCGGACTTAGCTAATCGAGAACCATTGTCTCTAGAAACCACACCTGCAGAAATTGGGGATGAAGTGATTGCGTTAGGAAGTCCACAAGGATTTGAAAATACAGCGACATTAGGGAACATTAGCGGTGTGGACCGAACGTTTGTGATTCAGCCTTTCCAATACGATGGAATCTATCAAACTTCGGCTGCAATTTCGCCAGGAAGTAGTGGCGGCCCTTTAGTGAGTAAAAGCACTGGGAAGGTTTTGGCCATTAATTCTGCCCGTCATACGACAGAAGTGAATATCGGCTTCAGCATACCAATTTACCAAATCATAGACACTGTGAATCAATGGGTAGATTCCCCACTGTCCCAAGATAATATTATGTCACTATTCTATTATCAAGATGGAACATACTACTACCAGGATTATATGGGCGACTATGGGTATTTTGAGGATGGAACCTATAACGATGAATATAGTGAGTATTATGAGATCCCGTATGAAGAGAGCTGGTATGACTATTGGGATGACGGGTCTGATGATTATGAGGCAGACACCGGAACCGAGGAAAGCGATCACAACGATTACGGTTCGGATGACTACTATTATGATGAAGATGTTCGTACAGATGAAAGCTATGATGACAACTACAGTGGTTACGAAGAAACAGAAGAGTTCAATGAGGATAACTACCAAGAGATCGACGAAGTTGAATAGGAGACAAAGGGACGGTTCTTGTGTCTCCTCGGGGCTGATCACACTACATCGTGATCCAAAAAGGAATCAGTATATATTCGAAATTCAAAAAGGATCCAGAGCTAAAAGCCTCTCGATCTTTTTTTCGTGCCTTTGTTTTTAAGCATATGGGGTACAGATCAGGTTGCTTGTCAAAATGATTTACCCCATAGATTCCCCTATGAATCTATGATTTGGTGGGTCAAGGTACCTGTCCCTGTGTCCATGCGATTCATAATTACGAGAATTTTTATAATTTTTCTTAAAAAGGTAACTTTCTTACTTCTTTTTGAGTATAATTAAAATAGGTATATAGATGCATATATATAGAAGTAAAAAAATTGATGCTTTTCTCGTGTGAAATGGGGTTTTACTTATGAAAATAACAATTGGTAAAAAACTACTCGGTGGATTTATCTTGGCTACTATTTTATTATCATTGGAATGCATTGTTGCTATTAGTCTCATAAGTTCTACAGAAGAAACTTATAAAAAACTCATTGATGAGAACATAGAAAATATGTTGATGGCCAATCGTTTGGAAAATGCTTATTTTGAACAATCTGGGTCTGTTAAAAGTTATTTATTAACGGGTGACCCTATATATCTTTCTCAATACGAAGAAAAAGCACAAAAAGTAGACACGATGATTGGTCAAATGTTGAAAACCTATAAAATAGCAGAAGACCAAGAAGACATTCGACAATTGGCAGCATTTCAATTTCGCTATGAGGAATTAGTCAATAAGGCTATTTCTTTTAAGAAAGAAGGGAACGAGGCTGGTTATAATAGTATACTCACTACTTCTGCCAAGACCCTTTCAAATGTTTTTGAAGGAAAAATACATGCTTTAGTTAAGGGGCAAGAAGAGGTCGTGCAACAAAGAACGGAAGAAGTTACAGATTCTGTCGCAAAAATAAAAATAACGGTGATTTATTTAGGCATTATGATTCTGATAATCGGTACTCCTTTAGAGATCATGAATAGTCGTTCTATTTCTAAACCTTTATATTTATTAGCCCAATACACAGAAAAACTCTTCACTCCTAGGGGGAATTTTAATACAGAATTTCCAAAGATAAAATCAAACCTTTATGAAGTGAATCAGCTTTATCAAAGTATCGAATTCGCATTCCAAAAAATAAAAAAATATATTAATCAATTAGATATTGAGATTCAAACGGATGCCCTTACAGGAGTAGCGAATCGGAGGACCTTTAATCTTGTCATCAATGAACACATTCAAAATGGTACTCCCTTTGCATTAATTATGCTGGATATTGATTTTTTTAAAAAGGTCAATGATACATTTGGGCATTTGAAAGGTGACGATGTATTGATATACCTAGCAAGAACGATGCAAGTACTTTCCCGAGAAGGTGATTGCTGTTTCCGATACGGGGGAGAAGAGTTTGCCATCATTATTCCTTACGGTGATGCTGAAACAGCAACGGCTATTGCTGAGCGGCTGCGAATGAAATTAGAAAGAACGGCGAGTCCTACAGGAGAGGTTATTACGGTTTCATTAGGGATCGCTATCTATCCAGAACATGGACAAGATTCAAAAGAGATCATATCAGCAGCAGATAAAGCCTTGTATCGATCCAAATCAGAAGGTAGGAATAGAACAACGGTGACAGGGGGACGGTTCTCGTGTCACCTTGGTGGGTAATCACACCGCAGGGCGATCTAAAAGGTAGACAAAATACATTCAGAAATGAGAAAGGATCCAGAACGAAAGCCTCTGGTCCTTTATTTCTGTACGACTTTGTTTTTATGGAAATGGGGGAAGTCCTGAACGGCCACCTGATTGGTAGACACAACAAAACTTTGGGGTACAGATTAGGTTGCCTGTCAAAATGATTTACCCCGTAGTGACTCCTATGAATCTATGATTTTTTGGGTCAAGGTACCTGTCCCTATGACCCATCAAGGTACTGCCCAGAATCGTCTTTATTTTCTCCACTAAATCCCTATCCAGCTCATTTCGATCGACCATTTCATCGATGATGAACCAAACCTTTTCCAGGGGCATTCTATTCCGGTAGGGTCTTTCCTCTGTCAAGGCCTGGTAGATATCACAAATAGCCAGGACTCGATCGAGTTCACCGATTTGATTTCCAGATAAATGCAGCGGGTAACCACTTCCATTTATCTTTTCATGGTGATTGGAGGCAAACTCCGTAATCTCCTCAAAGCCGTCGATTTGTTCCAATATCCATCTCGTATAGTAGGTGTGTTTATTGATTTCATAGCGTTCCTCGTCGGTTAGCTTTCCGTGACTATCAATAATGGAATTTGCTATGGCTAATTTGCCAACATCATGTAATAAGGCGGCAATATACATTTTATCTTGGACTTCATCCGCATAACCCAGCCCTTTTGTTACTAGATTGACTAAATTGGCAACGCCAGTGGAATGCTCGTAGGTGAAGGGACTCCTCCTATCGATGATGTCAGCGAATGCATAGGCAAACTCTTTTATGCCTTCAACGTCCAAATAGTTCTCTTCTATGTCAATTCTTTTCGTTAAAATCGTGCTAAATTCAGAGTTGAAATATTCTAAAAGGAAATACTCTTTTTCAATTAAACGATGAAAAGCACTTAATATTTCCTGATCAAATAGATCGTGAATCTCCTTCAGCCAATTGTTTATGTCACGATATACCGTTAAATTCATTTTTTTAAAATTTCCAAATGTATGATCAAAAAGATCGGCTAAACAGATCATTTGCGCAGGTAATGGAATCTCGTCCCCCTTTAATTTAAAAGGACCGGTTCCATTTAAAACCTCGTGATGATAAAGGACATAGTCGGCAAGGGTCTGTTTTAATGGAAGTTTACTGATGATGTCTCTACCAAATAAACAGTGATCCTCAATAGAGTAAGCTTTACCAGTACCGATGTCGTGCAGTATGGCCGCATAATAAATATCTTTTTGCTCTTCGAGTGGAAAATTTAATTCCTTTGCGATCATAAAGGATGCATAGCCTACATGTTTTGCGTGAGAAAAATAGGACTTTTCAGCCACATCCAACGCATAGGACAATCCTTCAATGAGCGATCTTTTATTAACTCTCATATTTTATAGTCAAACCCCCCTTATAATAATCAAACAGAAGAATGTATGCTTACAATTTTAGGCTAAAAGGCACATATGTCAAGCGTGACAGAGGGACGGTTCGAAGGCACTGAAAAAGTCCAGTTAAAGAACAAAAGAAACCTATTATCTACTATATGTAGAATAAAAAGCTTCTTTTGTTTACTGTATGTTGATGATTTCTTGTCTCCTTAAGCGTTTTTAAAGGAAACAAGTCTTGGATTATGAGTGTGATTATAATAGACTAATTCAACCTTCTTACCTGATAGGTTTCCAAAGTTTTGTGCAGTGCCATAGGGAACTTTTATAGTAGTTGGCTCTCCGTTTATAGTAAACTCGACCGAGAAGTTATCTGCTGCTCCAACAACAGTGGCGGTTGTTTTCATGAGGTTACTAGGGTTAATAATCAGTTTTTGTCCAATTAATACCATATCACTCGTCATACGGTTATAGGTCTTAAGCTCGGAAATCGACAGATTAAATTGTCTCGCAATGCTCCATAACGATTCACCTGCTGATACGGTATAAGTAGCAAAGTTGACTTTTTCGTTATTTAGTTCAGGTGCTTGCGCTGTCGCTTTAACCACTTGTGGAGATGTAATTTTCAATACTTGGGCTACTTTGATCTTATCTGACGATAGCCTGTTTTCTTGCTGGATTTGTTCAAGTGTAACACCGTACTCTTTTGCTAACGAGTATAATGTGTCTCCACGCTGTACTGAGTGGGTGATGTTTTCCGTGTTTTCAATATTATTTTGCTGTTCAGGTTCCGTATGCGTTTTCACTAAAGCCGGAACTTCTAACGTTTGACCTACCTTAATCATCTCTGACGATAGATTGTTCACTCCTTGAATTTGCTCCGCGCTTACATTGTATTTTTTCGCTAAAGAATACAGAGTATCTCCTTTTTGAACAACATAATCATCGCTGCAGGCAAATACACTTTCTGAATTGGCGCTAAGTATGATGCTAGTAGCTACCGTTCCTACAAACGCATATCTTCGTACGTTTTTCTTCCGATCTTTAGCGTTTTGTTCTCTTTCCATAAGCAGTCTTTCTTTACGTGTCATAGTAATCTGTTCCATTCATGAGCCTCTAATCTATTATTATATGTATGAATCCCTAGATTTGTTTGGGAATTTTTGAAAAATTATCCTTATTCATCGTACTAAACTATGAATGAGAAAACATGGTCTTAAAGGAATAAATGACACTGATTCTATATTACTGTATTTCGACAAATAGCATGGGAGATGAGTCGTTTCTCAGGAGTAAAAGGTCCCGAATTATGTCGATGTATGTAGAAACGAGGGGATGGTTCTCTTGTCTCCTGCTATTATTCTTCTAACATTTCATTCATGGTCAAAATACTTTATTGACATAATAGCCTTGTTTTCTTATAAAACAAGAACTAGTAGAGAAGACTCATCCATTAGCAATTCTTAACCATCAATAAAATGCGTCTACTATTAAGATGGAAACTCCTTTTTTATTAGGAGAGAATTGTACTCCTGAGAGAACAAAAATAGGTAATAGGTTCTATATATAACAATTACCATTACTATTTTCACAAAATTTAATTCTATTTAGAAAATTCAAACTAAAGTTATTGCAATAACTTCCCAAACGCTTTAAAATATTTATTATATACACTTTGAACATAGGGGGGAGCATGGTGGATCAATTTTCATTTAGTGATCGTTTACTCTTGAAAGCAGCTCTAGTAACCCATATTAAAATGCTAAGAGACACATTAATCGATGAGGGCACTTGTGGAGGGCTGGGGAATGAAAATACAATAAGTCTTAGCCAAGAATTGGATCAATATATCTATCTATATCAAACATGCTTCCAACACGATGACCTCCAGGAAAGGGTACAAAGGGACGGTTCTTGTGTTTCCATTGGTGAATAACTCTACGGTGGTCACGCTTCGTAGGGTTTTTTATTTTTTATGGGAAAACAAGGGGACGGTTCTTTTGTCACCATTTTCGTAACGCGTACTTGATCGAAAGTGTCCACTTGCTTTAATTTTCTAAAATTCCTTAAAAAAATTGTCGAATTTTATCTGGATAAAGTCGAATTTTACCTAGACAAAGTTGAAATTTTTCTGTACCCTTAGGAGGGAAAACTCTAAGGAGGAATTTAGTTATCATATGAATAATCAAAATCATACATCAGTAAAAATCATGACAGCTGATCCATCTGCACTAGGTCTGTTTGGTTTAGCAATGGTTACGCTTGTCGCATCATCACAAAAATTAGGTTTAACAGAAGGTACATCTTTAATCCTGCCATGGGCTTTCTTTCTAGGGGGAATTGCACAAATAATTGCTGGGATTTTAGACTCTAAACATAATAATGTATTTGGAACAACAGCCTTTACGGGATACGGACTATTTTGGTTCGGTGTCGGCACAACTTGGTTGATTCAAATGGGGGCATTTGGTGAAACGATCTGCTTGCCAATGCGGATTCTAAACAACTAGGTGTTGCCTTCATCGGTTATTTAATCTTTACCTTGTTTATGACCGTTGGAGCAATGGAAACGCATAAAGTACTATTCTTTATTTTCGTATTCATCGATTTCTTATTTATCGGACTGTCTTTAAGTTCATTCCATATTATGTATGAATTTTCACATATGTTTGCGGCCATCTCTGAATTACTTGTGGCTCTACTTTCATTCTATGGTTCAGCAGCAGCGGTTCTAAACGCACACTTCGGACAAGTAGTATTACCAGTAGGAAAACCATTTGGTATCTTTAAAAAGCCAAACGTACAAGAAAAAAGAAAAACAATTGCTTAATGTGGTGACGAGGGGACGGTTCTCCTGTCACCATCTATAAAACAAAAGTGCTCTGCATCATTCGAACATTGGATGGTGCAGGGCACTTTTTTCTTTTTGTCTGGTCTAAGTGGCCTCGCATTCGGACAAGCCCCCTGTCACCCAATGTTGGATGTTAATTTTGTGTAAAGCTAAATTTACATAGAGTTAGTGTGAAAACAATATTTGTTTAATATCTGTTTTATATATTATTCATGTAAAACAAAAGCAAAACAAAAATTAAAACAAAAACAATTCTTAGGGGGAAATAAAGATGTCTTGGTCTCGTAATTGGAAAAAGGGGATCGTTGGAGCAATGGCGATTTCAATGTTAGCAGCATGTTCTTCAAATGATTCTACAAATGGAAAAGGTTCTGAAGAGGTGGATTATAACCAATTAACTTTAGAACAAGTAGAGGAAAAAGCAAAAGCAGAGGGCCAAGTTAATTCAGTTGGGATGCCAGATACTTGGGCAAACTGGGTGGAAACTTGGAAAGAATTAAATACAGAATATGGATTAAAACATTCTGATACCGATATGTCCAGTGCTGAAGAGTTAGCGAAATTTGCAGCAGAAAAAGAAGATGCGACAGCTGACATTGGTGACGTGGGGATTGCCTTTGGACCGATTGCAGAAGAACAAGACTTAACACTTTCCTATAAAACTTCTTATTGGGATGAGATTCCAGATTGGGCGAAAGATGATAATGGAGACTGGGTTGTTGGCTACACAGGTACAATGTCATTTATTACGGACAAGAACAATGTAAAAAAGGCTCCAACCTCTTGGGAAGATATTAAAAATGGCGACTACACAGTATTTGTTGGGGATGCTTTAACAGCCAACCAAGCACAATTTGCGATTTTAGCAGCGGCCTATGCTTTCGGTGGAGATGAAAAAAATCTTCAACCAGGGATTGATTTCTATGCAGAACTAGCGAAACAAGGTCGTTTATCTTCTGTGGATCCAAGTGTTGCCAACCTTGAAAAAGGGGAAGTAGATGTTGCCTTGCTTTGGGACTTTAATGCGTTAGGCTATCGTCAACAAATTAATGAAGATCGTTTTGAAGTAACCATTCCAAAAGAAGCTTCTGTAACATCTGGTTATGCAACGGTCATTAACAAATACGCAAAAAATCCACATGCGGCCATGCTTGCTCGTGAATACATTCTATCTGATGAAGGACAAGAAAATTTAGCAAAAGGCTATGCACGCCCCATTCGTGAAGATGTAAAGCTATCTAGAAGAAGTTGAATCCCTTCTTTTACCAGATAATTTATATACAAATGCAAAACCAGTAGGTGATCAAAAAGCATGGGAAGAAACAACGAAAAAAATTCCACAAATGTGGCAAGAACAGGTGTTAATTCATGTCAAATAATCGCTTAATTATGATTGTTGTGGATGCCTTCGCTTTGATACAGCTTGTACGCATATGGGATTTATGCAGCATCTTGTTGAGCATGGAATCGCCGCACGTTATGAAGTGAAATCGGAGGTCCCTTCCTTATCAAGACCTCTTTATGAAACGATTTTGACTGGAACGCCTCCCTATGTCCATGGGATTGTTGGGAATGCAGTGGTTCGATTATCGACACAAGAAAGCTTATTTCATTTGGTGAGACGCAGTGGGAAGACAACGGCTGCAGCGGCTTACTATTGGGTCAGTGAATTATATAATCATGCACCGTTTCGTCATGCTATGGATCGAATTCAATTGGATAAAGATGCACCGATTGAAAATGGATTGTTTTATTTTGAAGATCATTACCCTGATAGTCATTTATTTTCAGAGGCCAATTGGCTTGTTTCAGAAAAGAAACCAGATTTTCTCTACATTCATCCGATGAACGTAGATGATGATGGCCATAAATTCACAGCCGATTCTGCCGCAATATCGAAATCGTGTATTAGCAGACAGATGCGCTTTTAGCTCTTAACCCTTCCAGAATGGATGGACCTTGGCTATGACATCATCGTGACCGCTGACCATGGCATGACGAGCGATGGGAATCATGGTGGGAATACAATAGAAGACCGCCATGTTCCGTTATTTATTGTGTCAAAGAAAGTAAAACCGGTCGTTCAAGAACAACTGATTTCACAGCTGCAAGTAGCCCCGCTTGCCTGTCATTTACTTGGTATCGATCCATCTGAAGCGATGGTCCCTCTAACGATCCCAGGTATCAATATTTAGAACGGCTATTTTAAGAAATGACTTTTTTGAGATAAGGACAATCAGTCTATTGTTCTTATCTCAACCCTATTAACCTCTAAAAAGAAAATCTTCTATTTTAAGAGCAATAAATGAAAACATCGTTTAAGGGAGATTACATCGTTATGAATGGAAATAAAAGGGTGCTTCTCATCCTAACCCCATTTGCCTTGTTAATGGCGTTCTTTTTTCTCGTACCACTTATTTATATACTGATCAGCAGTTTTTCAAGTAGTGGAAGCTTCACATTCGAGCATTACCAAGAAGCGTTAACGAATGATTATATTTTACAAGGATTTAAAAATAGTATCGCATTGTCGGTTGTTTCAGCCATTATTGCCCTAACGGTTTCCTTGTTAGGTGTCTATGCCATGACCTATTTTCCAGAACCTGTTCGGGAACGGTTATTGATCCTATCCAATTTAACCTCTAATTTTTCAGGTGTGCCGTTGGCGTTTGCTTTTATCATCCTACTAGGGAATAGCGGCCTTTTTACATTAGCCATGGAATCCTTTGGCTGGGATTTATCTTTTTCACTTTATAGTTGGTCAGGACTTCTTCTTATTTATATCTATTTTCAGCTTCCCCTTGCCATTATGCTGTTATATCCGATTTACTTCGGAATTCAACAACAATGGAAGGATGCCGCGGCATTATTAGGGGCTTCTACCTTTATGTTTTGGAAAAAAATCGGTCTGCCCATTCTTTTTCCTGGGATTGCGGGTACCTTTACGATTCTGTTCGCGAATGCTATGGGAGCTTATGCTTCTGCCTACGCGCTAACGGGAAGCAGTTATAATTTAGCGTCTATTCGCATCGGGACCCTGCTAACAGGGGATATTTTTGCCCAACCAGAACTAGCGAGTGCGATTGCGGTCTTACTGGGTGTGATCATGGTGATCGGGATGTTAGTGAGTGAATGGCTAACGAAGAAAACGAGAAAGGGCTTGTCGCAACGATGAAGAAATTAAATATCACGATCCTCATTCTTATTAATGTCTACTTAGCTTTGCCGATTCTTGCAACGGCCTTGTATGCTTTTTCAACCGATTGGAATAAAACAATTTTACCAGAAGGCTTAACGTTCGAATGGATGAGCACGTTATTTCAGGATGTGGAATTTTTACAATCCTTTGGCAGGTCTGTTCTTCTTTCAGGTGGTGCTGTGCTGATTTCCATCCTGTTTATCGTACCAGCTATTTTTGTGATCGTTCTATACTATCCATCTTTAGAAAAATGGTTTCAGGCCAGTGTGGTCATGGTCTATGCCTTTCCTGGTGTCATCTTAGCGGTTGGGTTGATTCGTTTTTATTCCGGAACGAGCCTGCCGATGATTCTCGCCGTGCTCGGAGTCTATGTCATTAGTGTCCTTCCCTATATGTACCAAGGAACGAGAAACAGTCTGCGAAATATTCAGGGGCGTCAATTAATGGATGCCGCGGAGTTACTGGGTGCTTCAAAAATGGAGGCTTTCCGTAAAGTGCTGCTTCCATCGGTCTATCCAGGGCTTTTTGTATCAGCGTTATTGTCTTTCTCGATTCTATTTGGGGAATTTGTACTCATCAATCTCGTTGTCGGTTCCCGATTTGAAACCGTGCAAATCTATTTAATGTCCAAATTAAGTACAAGTGGACATCTTGCGAGTGCGATTGTATTCGTCTATATCGTGTTAATGGGGATTTTAACATTCGTGACGGCGACATTAATGAAAAAAGCGAAGGGAATGGAAAAGGCATGAGTGATGTAAGGTTAAAGGGAGTTTATAAACAATACCAGGATACGAATGTTCTTACAGGGATTGATATGAATATTCGTGACGGGGAATTTGTGACATTGCTAGGACCGAGCGGCTGTGGGAAAAGTACCATCCTTCGTATCTTATCAGGACTGACAGATGCAACCGGCGGCGAAGTCATCATTGATGGAAAAAATATGAAGAACGTTCCACCAAAGAATCGCCAAGTCGGAATGGTGTTTCAATCCTATGCTTTATTTCCGAATATGACGGTCTATGAAAATGTCGCGTTTGGGTTGAAAATGTTAAAAAAATCAGCAAATGAAGTGTCTGAACTTGTTGAAAAAATGTTAAATCTTGTGGGTCTGCAACCAAAGAAAAATGCGTTTCCTCACGAGTTGTCAGGCGGTCAGCAGCAGCGGGTGGCTCTCGCTCGTTCGCTTGTTGTTCGTCCAAAAGTGCTGTTACTCGATGAACCATTAAGTGCGCTTGATGCCCAGATTCGTAAGCATCTTCAAGTTGAACTAAGATCGATCCAGCGCAAACTGAACATGACGATGATTCTGGTTACACATGATCAAGAAGAAGCGATGTCGGTTTCCGATCGTATTTTCGTCATGGATAATGGAAAAATTGCTCAGGAGGGAAGTCCATCTGAGATTTATACACAGCCTAAAACGGAATTTGTGGCCAATTTTATCGGTCGATATAATGTGTTTTCCAATAGCCAATTAGGAACATTACTTGGAAAAAAGGCTCCGGTTCAGGCAGAGAAATATGCGATACGCCCAGAGTCCATTCATTTACAGCCTCTAGGCGCATCTTACGAATTACGTGCTGTAGCAGGTGATTCGATTATGAATGGAAATGTCATCCGTACCGTTTTTCATGAGGATGATCAATCATTTTTGCTGGAGCAGCTTCATCATCGTGCGACTGAATTTGAAAAGGGGAAGGAATATCCATTATATGTAGAACCCGAGGATATTATTGCTCTATCATGAACCATTTAAAGGAAGAACGTCAGCGATCCATTATTCAGTGGGTGAATGAAGAGAAACGTGTAACGGTTGCGAAAATGGCCAAGAAGTTTGCGGTTACCCCAGAGACGATTCGCAGAGATTTAACAGAGCTGGAAGAATTAGAACAGGTAACTCGAGTACATGGCGGAGCAGTACTTTTCACCAAATTAGAAAAAGAACAAGCCTTTCTTCGGAAGCTTGATATCCATCGATCAGAGAAAGAACGAATTGCCTTAGAAGCGGTCTCACGGATTGAAGATGGCGATACGATTGGAATCGATGTTGGCACGACAACGGTTCATCTCGCTGATTTTATCGAAAACAGGCAAAACTTAACCATTGTAACGAATTCAATTGTCGCTGCGGAGCGTTTTAATCAAGCGATTGAAGAGAAGCGCATGACGGGAAAAGTGATTCTACTAGGTGGTGTGACAAATCCTGCACAAGCGTCGGTATCAGGTGCGATGACACTAGAGTGGTTAAGTCATATGCATTTTGATAAAGCGTTTATTTCTTGTGGCGGAATGATTCAAGAGACTATCTATGATTATGATCTAGATGAGTCGCTCGTTTCCGCCAAAATGATGGCAATGAGTAAGAAGAATATCCTACTTGCCGACTCATCAAAAATCGGAATTCCTTCTTTCTTTTCATTTGGCCGAGCAAGTCAATTTGATGAAGTGATTTGTGACGCGGCCTGTCCGAAAGAGTGGAAAGAAGGGTATTCAAAATGGACGATTGCAAAAAAGGAGTGTAGTTGAGTGTTAATTGATTATCATGTACATCTAGAAGAAGGTCCATATTCATTTAACTGGCTTAAGCGAACAGCAGAAGCGATTGAACATTTTTATTCGAATGAAGAGTTGGAAAAAGGGTCCCGGAGCAAAATAGAGTTTCAAGTGAACCAGCTTCAAAAACGATTAACGGCCGGCTGCTACAGTGAAGAGTGGTTGGATCTCTATTTGAAAAAGGCAAAGCAACTCGGTTTGAAAGAGGTCGGAATCGTTGACCATCTCTATCGGTTTGAGGAAACAAAGGCTTATTTTGAAAAAGGATTGAACCTCGATCCGAAAGATCCCATTGGGGAATTGCAATCGTACTGGTTGAAAAATGTTCGGACGGAAAAAATGGATGAATTCATCGAAGTCATTCTGAAGGCGAAAAAGCGTTGGGAAGATGAAGGGGTACGATTGAAATTAGGGATTGAAGCGGATTACTTTGTCGGTCAAGAGCAGGAGTTGGAAGCCATCTTAGCTGAAAAACCGTGGGATTATGTCATTGGATCTGTTCATTATGTAGACGGCTGGGGATTTGATAATCCAGAAACAGCGTCCCAATTTGAAACCGTTGATTTGGAGGAGTTGTATTCACGCTTTTATGAAAGTGTTGAAAAGATGATTCGCTCTCAGTTATTTGATTTTGTGGCTCATCTAGATAATTTGAAAGTATTTAATTATAAAGTTAAAGATGAAGCGTTTAATCAAAAATGGTATGAGCGCATATCTCAAGCATTACTCGAAACAAACACGGCAACAGAAGTGAATGCAGGTTTGTATTATCGCTATCCAGTCAAAGAAATGTGCCCATCCATTGACTTTCTAACAACCATAGTAGAAAAAGGAGTACCCATTACCCTCTCCTCTGACTCACACTATCCAGACGACCTTGGCAAATACACACCCGAAAACAAAGCACTACTAAAAAAACTAGGAGTCTCACACCTAGCCACCTTCCACCAAAGAGAAAGAACATTGGTGGAGATTGGGTGACGGTTCTCTTGTCACCAACCTGCAAGACAATAACCCTACGGAGATCACGCTTCGTAGGGTTATTCTTTTGGTGACAGAAGAACCGCCCCCTTGTCACCGAATTTGACTCAATGTTACGAGTTGGTACCCTTTTTTCTGTAGTAGGGGAATGACGCGATCAACGGCTTCAGGTGTGTGGATGCCTCCGATATGCATGAGGATGATGTCGCCGTTACTGGCCGCGGACTCTATTCTGGATACAATGACATCTGCAGATGGTTGCTGCCAGTCAATGGTATCAAGTGACCATTGGATACTGTACGGATAACCTGCTCCACCAACTGTATTTAACACAGTTTGGTTATAGGAACCATATGGAAATCTAAAATAAGGCTTAGGAGATCTTCCAGTTACGGTTTGAATGATTTGGTCAGCTTGATTGATTTCTTGAGTAAGGCTTGTACTGCTTATTTTTATAGCATCTGGATGTGAATAGGTGTGGTTTCCGATTTCATGTCCTGCATTCGCAATTTGTTTCGCATAATCGGGAAATTTCTCCACCCATTTTCCTGTTAAAAAGAAAGTAGCTTTGACATTGTGCTTTTTCAAGATTTCTAGGATTTGAATGCCTGCGATATCACTGCCTGCATCAAAGGTAAAAGCAATTTCTTTTTGTTGCAGATTTCCTTGAGTGATCATTTTAGATGGAGCGGTGTTTACGGGCGTATCTGGTGTTGCTGGATTTGTTGGTGTTGTAGGATTTTCGATGATGGCCGGTTCATTATTTTTACCATAGAGAACTAACACTTGTCCAACATAGATCAGATCAGAGTTTAGGTGATTCCAATTTTTAATTTTGGTAACCGTTACATTCGCGCGAGTTGAAATGGCCCAAAGAGTATCACCCTTTATGACAGTGTAGTTGAAACTGCCATTGTCGGGTATGGATATGTTCTCGGGAGCCTTTTGAATAGGAGTGCTGGGTGTTGCAGATGGTTCTGGTGCTTCAGGTTCAGGTTTTGTTGGAGTCGGCTGTGCTGGAATTACTGGCTGCTCGTTTTTTTCTTCAATGGTTGGTTCTTCTTTCTTGGGTTTATTTTCGACTGTTCTTCCTTTATTGGGGTCATTTGAATCTGGTTTTTCACTTGCCGCAGGTGTTTCAATGCTATTATGGTTATTTTTTTCGGATAAGGTGGTATCGGTCTTTTCAACTGGACCCATGTCTGAAATCACAAGAAGACTAATCCCAGCAAGAAAACTAACCAAGGAGAGGGAAAGAAAAGTCCATTTCGGTCCCGTTTTTCTAAAATAAGCGATAAAACCAAACAGTGAAATGAGGGCCAATACGATCATAACAATGCCTATCCAAAATTCTGACATAACCATTCCCCTCCTTGAAGTAGAAGAAATCATGATTTTATAAAATCGTTTGGTGAATGAAGAGTTTAGGTGTGGTGATCAGGAGCTATGAATCTACTCTATTATTATATCACGATATGGATGCATTCCTTTGTTGTTATGACCTTGAAATATGTCAATATTGGGAAAATAACGCGTCATGAAGAGTTCCTTTTAGGAAGTGAGTAAAAATGAAAAATAACCCTGTAGAGAGTGGCCTCCTTAGGGTTAGTGATAAGAGAGCCAACCAGGCCCTCTTGTCTCTATCTTTCTTTCCACAATTGGTGACAAGAGAACCGTCCCCCTGTCACCTTAATATCTCATTAATCATTAGCGAGGGTTGCTTGGCTAGGTCGATTTCTTCTTGGGTATCAAGGTAGCGTACAACGGGGCGATGGAGGTGTGTTTTGATCCCGATGACGATCGCTTTTTGATTGTTGCTGAGCAGCACCTTGGTTCCTGGAATGTAGGAAGGAATACTATTCATAAACGCTTTGATGATTTTAATCGGAAATTCCGTCTCATTTTTTGTCATGATGATTTCCAATGCTTCATGGGGCAGATATCCCTCATTTGAAATTAAATTCTCATATAGATTGGCAACGGCACAAACTTGGGGCAACTCAAGAATCTCTTCTCCTGAAAGACCTCTTGGATAGCCTTTTCCATTTATGGCCTCATGATGCTGGTAAGCGATATGGGCAGATAATAGACTTAATTCTCTATTTTTCTTTATGATTTCAAATCCGGATGTTGGATGTTTCAGCGGATCATTACTTACTGCTTTTCCAATATCATGTAAGAGAGCACCGATGGCAAGATCACGAATCTTAGATTGAGGATAGTTTAGTTCCTTGGAAATTTGTACGACAAGTAAAGTGACATTCACGGAATGGGCAAACACTTTTAAGTCCTGTGTGACGGCTGTCGAAGGAACTAAACAGATCGTTTTTCTATGAGAAACTTCCATCATGATTTTGTTTACGGCTCGTTGGAGTTCGATGATATTTAAAGGTTGATTCTTACCGGCTAAATCAAACGCCTTTTGGGTCACTTCAATTGTATCCATCCAAGTAGGCATATCAAGCATTTCGTCTAGTGTGATCCCCTTTGATTCCGCATCCTCCACCATGAGGGTTGAGATCCCCATATCTTCTAATCTTTTCAAAATGGTTGGATGGATGGTACGTCCTGCCGTTAGCAATATTCTTCTCATTCGATCATAAATCGGTTGAGCTAACTGCATGGTTTCGTGATTATACTGGGATATTTGGATAAATTGCATCCTTTTCCTCCTCTGTTGTTGGGATTAAAATAGAAAAGGCCATTCTAAACGTTTAGAATAGCCGAAGAATTTTTGTGAAAAGGGATCAAAAAACTTGGTAACCAGGCGATTATAGCTATCTGAATCCTGAACTATTCCATAACCTTAGACCCTAAGCTTTGCGTCCTATCCTTTCGAATAGTTTGCCTTTATCTTCTATATTATATGTATCTATTACTCATTTCAAATTTAGCATAAATCACCCTCCTATAAAAGAGACAAAGGGACGGTTCTTTTGTCACCAACTATGAATAACCCTATGGAGAACCCACTCTCTCCGTAGGGGTATTTTTCAACTAAATTTCGTTTTATGAGAAATTTTTAAAGGACTATAGAACTATTTGTAGAATACTATTTTTGTACCACTAAACCTCTTGATTTCTTATCGAATATCCTCCCATTCTAAAATTCTTCTTTTTCTACAATGTCAGTTTCATCCTCCATTTTTTTCTTTTATCTTCCCAAACTACATGTTCAAGTAAGGAGTTTTTCTATATGAAAAGTAATTGTTTGATCGCATTTGAGGGCTATTTCAAGCAAGTGAGCGTAATGTTAGTAGTCGCAACAACTAGGCAACGGGCCCAAACTCATTTTAATAGAAAGTCGCTCGCTTTCTTCAATGAAAGGGGGCGCTAAAGATGCCTCGTGGTCCGAGAGTAAAAAGTATAAGTGGAATCTATCATGTCATGTTAAGGGGCGCAAATAGGCAGGAAATTTTTCATGATGATCTGGATTGCATAAGGTTTCTGGAAATGATGGCGAAGTACAAAAAGGTGTCAGGAATGAAAGTGTATGCTTGGTGTTTAATGAATAATCATGTTCATCTCCTTTTGGAGGAGGGCATTGAAGATCTATCCATTACGATGAAACGCATAGGCGTGAGCTATGTCTGGTACTACAATTTGAAGTACAACACAACAGGGCATCTTTTTCAGGACCGGTTCAGAAGCGAAAATGTTGAAACCAATATCAGTTTGTTCAGAGTGATAAGATACATTCATCAAAATCCAGTAAAAGCTGGGATCGTCGAACGGTCTGATGAGTGGAGATGGAGCAGTTGTCTTGGCTACTATGGTAAAAGTCCTCAACCTAGAAATCTAGTGGATGTTGATTTTATTTTAAAAAAGCTTTCTACAGATATAACGAATGCAAAACAACTTTTTAAAGAATTCAACGATAGAAAAAATAATGATCAGTATTTGGAGGATACGGTTGGTGAAAAAAGATTATCAGACGATGAGGCAAGGCTTGAAATCAAAGAGTTGCTTGGTTCGATAGAGATTGCACAAGTAAAAAGTTTGCCGAGGGAAAAAAGAAATGAAGTGCTGCGAAAAGTAAGATGCATCAATGGTTTATCACTACGCCAGGCAGCAAGAATATTAGGTGTTTCTCACAATCTCATCTTTAAAGCATAAGGAGACAGGAGAACCGTCCCCCTGTCACCCTAGGCACCTAATTTCAAATGCTTAAATCGGCCTTTTGAGAGTACGGTTGCTTTTAAGCGGTATGCAAACGTTCCTGCGAAAATGGCTAGAATGATATCTTTTGGCAGCGGTGCGAGCATCCATAGCCATGCCATCCCATATGTAAATCCTTCAGGTGCCTCTGCCCAAATTTTATAAGCAAAATACATCCAATTCGTACCAATGACATAATTGATGACCGTCCCAACCAGTGCCGCTATAATAAAAGATGAAACATTGTTTTTCTTTGCAACCATTTTTCCTGCGACGAATGCAACTAGAATGTAAGAAAGAATAAATCCAAAAGTAGGTTTGAATAAAATTCCTAGTCCAGCGCTAAACTGAGCAAAAACAGGAATTCCGACCAGACCAATAAACGTATAGGCACTTGTTGTCAAAACCCCTAACCGGCCCCCAAGAATAAGTCCTGCTAAAATAGCAAAAAAGGTTTGTAGAGTAATCGGTACCCCTCCCACTACCAATCCTGGAATCATACTGGTGATATTCGCTCCAATGGCGATTAATACTACGAACATACTAGAAAGTGTTAAATCAATCGTTTTAAACTTACTATTCATCATGCCATCCCCCAACTAATTTTTTAATAATATAAAGATAATTGAAAAAGTGTATTTGTGTCAACCTATTTTTATTTAAGGTTAACTAAAATAGAGACACAGGGACGGTTCTTCTGTCACCTTTTTAAGACCTTGGTGACAAAAGAACCGTCCCCTTGTAATTCTGTTTAATAAAACATTTACACTATTCCTATGTTGTTTTTGTTATAATTAAATAGTTAAAATTTCCTAATTATGAAATGGGAAAGGGGGTGAAAAGTATGGGTATTCGTTTTTTGAAAATCGCAGCGGTGTATTTCATAATCGCCGTTTGTCTTGGTCTTGTTATGGGAATTATTCATGATTTTAGATTTGCCTCTGTACATGCGCATTTAAATTTATTAGGTTGGGTTTCAATGGCGATATTTGGTATCATCTATTCTATTTTTCCAAATGCGGCAGAAACAAAGTTAGCCAAAACGCATTTTTGGTTACATAATATCGGCCTTCCAGTTATGCAGGGAGCACTGTTCATTATGCTCGTTACAGGAAATGGAGCGTTCACCATTGCAATGATCATTGGCTCATTATTGCTGGTAGTAGGGACACTTTTATTTGTTATCAATATCTTTACACAATTAAATGTGAAACAACTGAAAGCATCAAACAAAGATATGACGATGTAGTTACAAAGGGGGTGGTTCTTGTGTTTTGAAAAAACAAGAGCCGCTCTTGTTTTTGTTTACACATATCCTTCATGATATATAATGATAACAAGCATGAAATTGGGCGCAAATACACCAAGGTGTATTTGATTAGCAGCTTCTTTATAAAAATGAAGGATTATCATAATGAAAAACACAAAATGGAGGTCTCTTTCTATCAAGAGCCTCCATTTTTGTCTAAATAAAATATATTCAGGTAAATGATCTACGGAGAATTTTGACCACGGGGTTTATCGAATTCCTTTTCCTCCCCATAACCAAGAGGAATGACTTCTGTTTTTTTATAATCTGCCAATTGTTCCTTTAACTCGTTGTCTTTATCGATCATATATTCAACAACAGGGAAGGCGTGTAATAATTGTGCTAATGATTCAGGTGAGGAGGCTGTTTCTTTTGAAGGAAAGGAATGACTTGGGATGACATATTTAACATTCAGTAAATGTTTGACGGCATAGGCCGCTTCTTTTGGTCCCATTGTGAAGTGACCGCATGAAGAGAGGATCGCGATCTCAGGCTGATAGACATCTTGAATGAGTTTCATATCCGTCATCAGAGCCGTATCACCAGAATGATAGAGGGTATAATCATCTTTAAAATCAAAAATATACCCAGCGGACTCACCGGCATAGATCGGAGCGCCGCCTTCCGTTTCCCTATAGGAAGAGGTGTGTTTTGCTTGTACCATCGTGACCGTTACATCGTCAAAGGAAACAGAACCTCCCATATTGATCGGAAAGACATTTTTAATCCCTTGGTGAAGAAGAATCAACGCCAGTTCATATTGGGCAACAATCATAATATCGGGCTTGTGTCTCACTAATCGGGAAAGACCGCTCGTATGATCCAGATGTCCATGGGTTAAAAAGACACAATTGATGGATTGGTAGAAATCAGCATGGTTTAATTCTTGTGGAAAACCGGGATTTAATTCAAAGAAGGGATCGATCAGATACTTTTTTTCAGCCTTACTTTTTAACACATACATAGCATGGCCAAGCCGCAAAATGTTCATGCAATTTCTCCTCCTATTCATAACAGACTCAGTCTAGTTTATTTAGCTAGATGAAAAAAAGAACCAGCTATTTAGGGAATGAGAGAACCACTTTTTTTCTGCATAGAAAAAGACACCTGTCAGAGACAGATGTCTTTTGGCGTTTGCGGCAATGGACCGGACGACCACATTCGTGCGTTTAGCCCTAAGGCATGCCCATTGACTTATGCAAATTAGCTCATCGCTTAATTAATATAACATCTCATTTGAATTTTTACAAGTTGATTTTGATTATTTGTAAATGTTAATATCTGGAGACACAGGGACGGTTCTTCTGTCACCGTTTGAGGCCCTTGTTGTGACAGAAGAACCGTCCCCCTGTTTCCTAAGAGATGGGAGATGGATTGATGAGAGGGAAATGGTTAACGACACTAAGTGCTGTTGTTATAGCTGTGGGGGTAACGGCAGGTGGAGGTGCTTTGATGGCTAAGGAAAAACATAAGGATATTGTCAATGTTGCACACCGTGGTGCGTCTGGTTATGCTCCGGAGCACACTCTACTATCTTATGATATGGGAGACAAAATGCACGGGGATTATATTGAAATCGATTTGCAAATGACAAAGGATGGTCAATTGATTGCGATGCACGATGAGAAATTGGACCGGACAACAGACGGGACAGGCCATGTAAAAGATTACACACTGGAACAAATCAAACAGCTTGATGCAGGAGGCTGGTTTAATGAGACCTATCCGCAATATGCGAAACCTGAATATGTAGGGTTAAAAGTACCATCCCTTGAAGAAGTTTTTCAAAAGTTTGGTAAAAATGCAAACTATTATATTGAAACCAAATCACCTAACATTTATCCAGGAATGGAAAAAGAACTATTACGTCTTGTAAATCAGTATAAGATTAATAAAAAGACGCTTCTTGTTCAATCCTTTAGTCCGGACAGTTTGAAAATCATGCATGAGCTAGATTCTTCTGTACAACTGGTGCAATTGATTTCTTATCGATCGGTTGCTATGGTTACGGATGCTGAACTGGCTGAAGTGAAAAAGTATGCCATGGGAGTTGGGCCAAACCAACCTTTTTAAATGAGGAATATATTCAAAAGATTGTAAGCAGCGGCCTTGAAATTCATCCATACACAGTCAATGACAAAGAAAGAATGAAACAACTGATCGACTGGGGTGTTACCGGAATGTTTACAAATTTCCCTGATCTGTTACATGAAGTGAAAAAAGGGAAATAAACAATGGATAAATAGAAAGACGAATGGCTATTCAGGCCTTTCGTCTTTTTTGTCTATTAAATTGAAAATAAATAGGGGAACAGAGCGATCAATCAAATGTTTGATTGATACATTTGTTCTTATCTAAAATAGGGTGCCAACATCACAGATTAGGGAGAAGTGATCTCAATAGACTTTTCCAGACCGTACTAAGATATTTTTGTAAAGGATATCGGGTAATAGACTCCGTCCAAATGTTTAGTAATAAGAGAGGGGAATGTAGTAGATCAAGATGGAGTTGTAACTGCAGATACTCAAGGGTCTTTTTTTCAGCAAATTGAAAAGCATCCATTTCAGTAATACGTTTTTTATAAGGTAATTTTCGATCAGAATGGAAATGATGTCTAAACTTAGGGTTGAGGTCCTGCATGACATGACGAAATTCATGAAAAAGCGTCTTAATTAAGGGGATATATTCATCATAGTCAAAAATAAAGATAATGCCCGATTCCCTCCAATAGACTGCTGATACAAAATGTAAATATTCTTCCTCCTCATCACCTAATGCATTAATAATTTTATTGGCTTCACGAATCGAACAAAAAACAACGGGAACTTGATAGCGCACGTCTAAGTGTCTAAAAATGGTTTGATTTAAAGTGTCAAGATTCCAAGAAAACGTATCATCTAGTACATACCAATTCTCGTATTGTTGTAAAACTTGATGCCTTTCAAGAACTTGATTTAAATTCATGAATACAACCTCCAATACAAAGTTCCGAGTCTTAAATAAAAGATCTGCCGGATCAATTGGTTTTTTGTTACATATTTCACAATGCTTCCTTATCATGGCCGCAGTAGATGTTAAATACATATAGGTGTAATAAACCTCTAACGTTTCCATCATACCAATATTCACCTAAAATTTCCATACAGAATCTCTCATAAAGAAACAAAGGGACGGTTCTCCTGTAACTTTTTTCTGTTATTTGGAAACACAAGAACCGTCCCCTTGTCTCCTTTTGCAAAATAAATAAGGGTAACCAAGAGGAGAAAATTTGAATAAATTAAGGGAATAGAATGTGTATGAACCTAGATAGGGTATAGGAGAGAGACAATGGATATGGATATTACGGAATATATTAGACCAGATGCGTTCATTTTAGTTCCTGTATTATATATTATCGGTATTTTCTTGAGACAGACCCCGCATATTCCTTTCTGGACCCATTCGTGGATTAAACTTATTTTTGCAGTCATTGCATGCCTCCTCCATTATGGTTTCCAATCGAATCAGTGGTTCAAGGAATTCTTGTAACGGGTGCAGCGGTTTTATCTAGGGATTTACTCAGTATCACGGTAAATGGAATCGACCAGAGAAAACAGACGAAGTTGGATAAACAAAAAGAGAAAGATAAGGATGAGCAACGACTCCTAAATTTCAGGAAAACGAAGGGACAGTTCGAGAACACTGAAAAAGTGCTTACTTTGAATAACCAACAAGTACTTTTATCAGCATACCGTAATAAAAGAAGCCTGTTATCTACATATATAGTAGATAATCGGCTTCTTTGTCCGGTTCTGTTTGAAAGCGGTAAAGTTCCTAATAATTGTGATGAAATGCACGTATAAGGGGCATTTAAGGCTTGTTTCTTATTTTAATAAAACTATTGTCATTTAAATCATAGGTGTAATTTGCACGCAAAGATAAATGAATCATATAGTCAATCGGATTAAAATGGATGAGGAAAACCTTAGGAAATGGCTTTGATAACAACATTTATTTTTTGGGACATGCATAGAAAAACAATTATTTATAATAAAGATAAAAATATTGATAATGTTATTCACATTATCATCATACAATGAAATCAAGAGGGAGGAAAATTGGAAAGAATCCCTCAATAATCAAAAAGAAGGTGTCGTTATGTCAATTGCTCAATTTGATGAAATTTATGAAATTTGTTGTGAAGAGGAAGACGAAGTTACATTGTTGGTTAAGGTCAAACTCCCCATTGACCACTCAAAACTTATGAAGGATTGCATTCCGGATTCAAATCGCTGGTGGAAAGAGACAGAGAAGGAGGCTCAAAAAGTAAAAGAAGGCGAATTGATTTATGTATAAAACGAAAAAGAATTTAGGAAGGATAACCCTTCGTTTGTTCCGAAATATGGAAAAAATGGAGGATTATTTTTTTCCTTAAGAAGACAGAAAGAAAAAGCCCTGCTCACGTGAGGGGGGCTTTCATCATTAGGTAGTTGCTCTTTTTTTTAAAAAAGGTAAGAATTCTATGAATCTTATTTAGTGACTTCCTTTTTAACGTCATCTATTTCTTCGACAACATCACTTGTAAGTTCACGAGCAGATTTTTTGAATTCACCTAATGTTTGTCCTACTGCACGGCCGAGTTCAGGTAGTTTTTTTGGACCAAAGATAATAAGGGCTAACGTAAGAATTAAGATTAAGCCAGGTATTCCGATGTTAGATAGCATAATGACATCTCCCTTTCAAAGGTTTACGAATCAAAATATCGCATAACCTAATTCTATTTTAGTCAGGATGGGGTATCATTTCAATTAAATTTTTTGTGTGCAAACGACAACAAGCACGATCCAACTCTGAAACCTCGGTAGAATTCGAATTTAGATGAGTCAACCTTTGCAGATCGAAATGCAAAGGGACCTTCATTCGTATTATAATGATCTAAAGGAGTTGTCATGATGATATTAGTTGTTGGTGGTGCCGGATATATCGGCAGTCATTTGGTAAAAGAATTAGTGAAAGAAAAAGAAGTTGTGGTGCTTGATAATCTGTCAACAGGTCATAGATGGGCCGTTGATGGGAGGGCTATATTGGTTGAAGGAGATTTAGGAAATCAAGAAGATTTAGATCATGTATTTTCTACATACTCAATCGAAGCGGTCATGCATTTTGCAGCAAACAGTTTGGTAGGCGAATCCGTTGCCGATCCAATGAAGTATTATGAAAATAATGTGGCAGCGACATTGACCTTGTTGAAGGCGATGAAGAAATACGATGTGAAGAATTTTATCTTTTCATCAACTGCAGCAACCTATGGAATTCCCGATGTGGACATGATTACAGAGGAAACAACGACCCATCCGATTAATCCATACGGTCGTTCTAAGCTAATGGTGGAACAAGTGCTAGAGGATTATGCCAGAGCCTATGGCCTTCACTATGTCGTGTTGCGCTATTTCAATGCAGCAGGCGCGTATGAAACGTGGAGAAATCGGTGAAGATCATGATCCAGAAACCCATTTGATTCCCATTATTCTGCAGCATCTATTAGGAATGCGGGAAAGCATTTCTGTATTTGGCAGTGATTATCCGACTGAGGATGGAACCTGTATCCGTGATTATATTCATGTGACAGATTTAGCCAAAGCCCATATTTTAGCTTTGGATGCCTTGTTATGGGTAAAAAAGAAACAGCCACCTATAATCTAGGAAACGGCTTAGGCTATTCGGTTAAAGAAGTCATAGAAACCTGTGAAAAAGTAACAGGAAAAAAAGCAAATGCCATCATGGCTGATCGCCGAGAAGGAGACCCAGCACGACTCGTCGCCTCCTCAGAAAAAATCTTCCAAGAACTAGGCTGGAAAGCACAATACCCACTAGAAAAAATCATCTCCAGCGCATGGAACTGGCATTCAAAATAAGGTGACAGGGGGACGGTTCTTCTGTCTCCAAACTGTCGTTTGGAGACAAGAGAACCGTCCCTTCGTCTCTTTTAATATTCGCAATATTGACACAATTTAAATAATTTAAGCGTCAAAATATCATATAATAATGATAAGAGGAAGATAAAAGAGGTAGACGCTCCTCAAATTTAGAGAGAAGGTGGTTATGATGTCATTCGCTCATTTCAATGAAATCTATGAAATCTGCTGCGGAATGATGGATGAGGAAGTGTTGGTAAAAGAAAGAGTTTTGTTTGAAAATTGAATCCGATGGAGGAAACGATTCCTGAGCCTAATCGCTGGTGGGAAGAAGCAGTAAAAGAAGTTCACAGGGAACGAGAAATAGAAAAAGCCAAAGAAAGCGAGTTGCTACATGTTTAAAACCAAAAAGAATAAAAGCTAATCATCCACCGTAATCTTCGAATGAAGATACGGAGTGGATGATTTTTTTGCATTGTTAAGAAAGGATAAAATTGCAACGCTGGAGTAGTTCGACGTAGCAGCAATTTCTAGGAAAACAGTATAAGTGCAACTACGCTTCTGTCTTCGCCTTGCAGGCTCGCCAATCAGTGAGTTTTCTTTATAATGAATAACTGTTTAATCTCGTTGCCAAACGTGAATGGAACATGAAACCTTTGAATGCTGGAAATTAAATGATTTTGTTTAACTGGATTTTTTATTTCGCTTTTGTAAAATCAAGGCCTCTAACGTTCCGGAACCTAGGAGCACAGCAGATATGATCAACAGCAATCCGATAAAGTGTGCAGGAACAAGGGTCTCTTTTATTAAAAGGGAGGCACCAACAACAGAGAAAAAAGTGCTCAAGTTCAGAAAGATAGACGCTTCTGCAGCCCCAACCTGGCCGATGATGTAGTTGTAGACGGTCTGCCCAACACCTGTCGCGAGAACGCCTGAGAGAATAAAAGCGATCCAAAAGGATAGGTTTTGCAGTTGAAAGTGTTTGATGCCATCGGGTTCAATCCCTATGCGGATGACAAAAAGAACAAAAGAACCAATCAGGAGCATATATCCCGTTAACAGAATCGAATCCATCGTTTTTGTGGCTTTATTGATCAGGATAAAACTGCCTGCTTGCGATAGAATGCACAGAAAAATTTCTAAATCGCCTAGATTAATAGATTGAAGACGTCCGGAGCCAAACAAGACAATGACACTAACGCCAATCCCACCTAGAATAAATCCCAACGCCGCAAGTAAGGGTCGGTCGCTTTTTGAAAAAAACAAGCGATAATAGAGCCGTTAGTAGTGGCCCCATTCCTAGTATTAAACCGGCATTTGTCGCAGATGTTTTGGTTAAACCATCCGCTAATAAATAATGATGAAAGATCACACTCAAACAAGATCCCGTTAATATGTATCCCCACTCTTTTTTATGTGGCAAACGAACACGGCGCTTATATCCAAGAATCAGAAAAACAGTTACGGCAGCAATAAAAATGCGAAATGAAGTCACCGTGATGGGAGCGATATTTTCAACAACAAGCTTCAGAATCGAAACGTTAAATCCCCAAATGATCATCAATCCAAAAAGAACACTATAAATTTTCATCGAACCCATAATATGCAAAACGACCTTTCTGATTAATTTATTAATATTTTATCACTATTCTGTAAATTCAAAACAAATATGCTCAATAATATGGTTGACACATGGTGACAGAAGAACAAATGGTACCCTTGTTTCCACTTTTGTTGTAGAATGGAGAGAGTGTTTTAATTTGGTAAGGGGTGAAGTGGAATAGTGAATGGTACAGCACATACAGCAATTGGGGCTGCAACAGGGTTTATGATAGCGAATCGTTTTGAGAACGAACCTTCTGTGACACTTTTGTTAGTCGGATTAGGTGCTGTTTCTGGTTTAATGCCTGATCTCGATATTGATGGAAAGCTGAGAAATAAAATTACCTTATCCCATAAGGTGATTCAAGCAGCGGCTCAATTGATTGGCATTCTATTGATCATTTATAGTTTTTATGAGGGAAGAAATGTGGAGAGATGGGCTGGGGATTGGAATTGGGCTTGGCATGATGATCCTTTCCGCTTTTATTAAACAGAAACATATGTTAATGATTTCAGGAGTGGGTGTCCTAGCAGGAGGATTCTCCTTGCAAGAAAATTGGTTACTCCTTCTCGGAATCTACCTAATCGTTGCCTCTCTCGTATCGCATCGCAGTTATACCCATTCGATATTGGGCATTGTGTTTTTTGGGTTTATTGCTTTTCATTTAGAATCATCCATCGGAATTGACGGTGTTTATTATACGTGTCTGGGTGGATACATCAGTCATCTGGTTGCCGATATGAAATTATTTCCCTTTAATAAAAGAGGAGTCAAGTTATTTTTGCCTTTTTCTTCAAAGGAGATATAGGTCGTTAACTAGATTGGTATGAACTTTTTTGTACATATTCTTTTTACCCAATATCCCTAAAAAAAGAAAAGGAGAAGTCATTCTCCTTTTTTAGGGTTAACTGGGACGCTCAACTTTGCTGAAATTTCCAAGGTTTATATTCATGATAAAAAAATGTGGCTTTTCTGCATCTAGTTTATCAAGTTCGCAAAATAATTGTTTGTACTCAAGTATAGATAATTCACCAGATATATATTAGATTGAATAAAATCAAGTAGGTCATTGGCATGGAGGGGCTACAATTTTTCTTTGTCTTGTAATCGATAATTAAGTTTTCTACTAACATAGTTATCAACTCATTTTCATTTAGATTTTTTAACACGTCTTGTTCTAAATAAAGTATAGCACGCGGATTGGATTTGAAATTGTTTTCTGAAAATTTAAACTAACGACAACTTTTTACATTATCACTCCAAAAATGGGGGACAGTAGCCCACTATTCAAAATTTATTCCATATATTGGTTAAAATCATGCAGATTTATGTCATTTTAAGGTGAACGATTTTTTAAGTGACAGAGGGACGGTTCTTCTGTCACCAAAAAGTCTGAAAACAAGAGAACCGTCCCCTCGTCTCCAAATTAAAATCACCCTGTCCTTTTTCCCTCTTTCTTTATATAACAAGAGTGAAAGGGGGTGAGAACATGGCAACAGCAATCATGACCGATTCAAAGTTACGCGTAAGCTATGAAACAGGGCTTAATGAAAAGGGAGAACCGATTTTTAAATCAAAGACGTATGCAAATGTGATCGAAACCGCAACAGCGGACCAACTGCACCAAGTGGCACAAGCGTTAGCTTCACTTTCTAATCATCCGCTTAGTGGTGTAGAAAGAAATGATCGATTTGAATTGATCGGGTAAGCGTAGAACATTAATAAGAGAGAGAGGGTGAATAAGATGGCAAAAACCATTGAATTGCATTTTACGAACAGTGTAGGAAAAGTAACCAAGTTAACCGTGGATAATCCAAAGGAACCGGTTGATCCAATCGCTACGAAAGCGGTGATGGAACAAATTATTGCAGCCGGAGTTTTTGGAGGCAGTAACGGAACGTTAATCAGCGTCAAAGCTGCGCGATTAGTTGAACATAATGTTAGTGATTATGAAATCGTATAATTTCGATTCCGAGGTGTACGCATAGAAAGGGAGGCTGCTTTCTTAGGAAGGCAGCCCCTTTTTTAAAAAAGTGTATTCCATTTAAAAAACGATCTAGTTGAAATGAGGTGTGTCTAGTGGAAGAATTAATTCCTTTCATTAGTGATGTGGGATTTCCGATTGTCGTTACACTCTATTTGCTATATCGAATCGAAGCAAAACTCGATGTGGTCGTACAATCCATTCAAAGCCTTCCAGAACGAATAAAGGATCCCAGTTAACTCCCTATAAAAAAAGCACCCAATCACACCGCAATATGGAGGGTGTAGAATGAGTGCTTTTTACCATTTCTTGAAACGAGGGGACGGTTCTCCTGTCTCCAAAAGAACCTGTGAAAATAAAAGAGACAAGAGAACCGTCCCTCTGTCACGCGCCAAATATGATGGCGATGAGTTCGTCTATGGTCATGCCGCTTTTGACTTCGAATACGCCTGGTTTTAATTTGTTTGATAGGCCGCGGGCTTCTACTTGATTGGAGAAGTCACTGGCTTTTTCTATGATTTTCATTTGTTCGAGGGCTTGGCCGACGTGGATGCTGGTCATCCCTGAGGATATGGATAGCATGGCATGGTATTCAACCTGACCCGTCTCAGTAGGGGCTGCTTCCTTAGGTGCTTCTGCCGCGCTCTTATTCGCTTCTTCCTGAGCAACCTGTTGTTGATTCCACTCTTCTTCGGTATGGATCACATAGCCTTTAGCTGCCAGTTCACTTTTCATCTCGTCTTCGGTTGGGACTTTGACCTTTTGAACGTTTGTCGTTTCACTATCTCCCGAGTAGTAGACGGCAGCAAACGTTCCTGCAGCAACCAAGAGTCCGAGGGCGAAGCTTCGGATGGAATTAGAGTTCATTGGTTTCATTACTCCCTTCATCTCTTACTTTCATATAGGGAGTAAGCAAATGTTCCACTTCAAAAGGAGTCAGCTTTGTTCTTTGCGCAATGCTTTCAAAAGAATATTTACGCTTATACAAATCAAGCACTTCACGTAATAATATTCGTTGCTTCGATGAGCCGGGTAAAATACCGGCCTCCTGCGCTGTAATTTCAGCATCCAGCTCCAGATTGCGAATTTGCTGTTGAAGCTGAGTGATTTCATTTGTAAAAGAAAAAGAAAGCTCTTCTATTTGTTGGTCCACTGTTTTTGATGATTGTTTCGTTTTAACAAACGATAGTATGAGCAGCAAAATGGCTGCAGCAAACAAAATGATGATCGTCCATTCCATTTTTCTAGGGTCCTCCTTGACTAAATCAATTACATCTATTTGTACATTATACATGGATTGCTGAAAAACTTGGCTAAAAAAGTCGAAAATCCCACGATAGTCACAGCTTTCCTGAGCAATCTCTACTCAGGAAAGGACCATACGACACCCGCCTTAAGCTTCAAAGTGTGCAATACTAAAGAAGAATAGAGGGCGCAACTGCGCCCGAAAGACCCCAATGGTCGGGACCTTTTTTCAAATCGGAATGAAAATGGAAAACGTCGTTCCCTTTCCTTTTTCACTCTCTACCTCAATATAACCCCTTAGTTTGTTTATGGAACTATATACCATCAGCATGCCAAGCCCTGTTCCTTTTTCCTTCGTAGAATAGTAGGGCTTTCCTAAACGCGACAATTCCTCCGTTGTCATCCCAACTCCCGAATCTGAAACTTTAATCACGATCTTCTTTTTTTGTTCAGATACATCAACAGTAAGAATCCCACCGGTTTCTTTCATCGCCTCAATGCCATTTTTATATAAATTAATTAAACATTGTTGAATTTGGTTTCGATCATAATGTTTATATAACGAATTATGATAAGTAAGCTGGATATCGACTTTGTGCATACTTGCATATGGCAATAAAACGTTTTTGGCGTATTCTGTTTCCTCTTCAAAATTCGAATACACCTGAGTTTTGGACTGAGGTTTGGAGAAAGCAAGGAAATCACTCACAATTTTTTCAGCCCTATTTAATTCTTGTAACGAATACTCAATATAGCCTTTTTCCTTTGCTGGAATGGACTCGGATTCACGTAACAGTTGCATAAACCCATTTGCAGCGGTCAGCGGATTTCTAATTTCATGGGCAACACTTGCCGATAACTCACTAATCAAATGAAACCGGTCCGATTGTAAAAAATGCTCACGGGCTTTTACGTTTGAAATGATTTGTTCAACTAAATACATCAGAATCATCGTCATAGGGACGTGTGTAAGCAAAGCATAAAGAGACAATATCCAGAATTCCCGGTCCATTGGAATATGCATACCCAGAGCCGCCAAATAAAGGACAACCGTTATAAAAGAAGCTCCAACTACAAAATAAACTCTGTGACTGGAAGAATGCAATCGAACAAATCTTCCCCTGCATAGGGATACCAGCACAAGAATCAGTGTAGAAATGATAAACGATAGAAACAACCCGTCTCCACCAAGGAGTAGTCGGTATAGATTGAGAACGAGATAAAGCAGGAACGTATACCTGAATCCCAGGAAAAGTGAAGCAATGATAAAAGGAATAAATCGCAAATCAAAAAGAAGCCCACTTCCCAGCGGAATCGGAAATGTCATACAAAGGCTCATGGAAATAGCAGTAAGAACGAATAAGATGAATTTATTAAAATAATGCATATTATGTTCAAAAAATAGGACAAAGATTAAAAAAGGCATTAGTAAAAATAAGAAATTGATTAGTAATGTTTCTATCAAAGTAAAGACGCCCTTCCCTAACGATCGTACTCCATTATTATCATTATACTACTATATTTTTTTAATAAGTGCTAGACGCAGGAATGAAGGTCTGCACGATTTCTTTTTATAGAATTGTGCAAAGTATCACAGCAAATTTTAAGCGTTCTCTACTAGGGTTTGCTCTAAATAGGATGCAAACTTTTATAAAGTTAGAGTATTTCTCATTTAACCAAAGAGTGTGAACCCTACCCATAATATTTGTCTATTTCCACATAAGTCATCAAAGAATCATGATGCGATCTGGTTTAATGTAGACCATATTGAACAGACCCGCCGCCTAGGGAAAAAAACACAGGTTGATTTAAGCAATGGAGTGACCATGATCATTGATTCAACGATCACGGCGTTTAATGCAAAAATAGCCATAGCCAAACAACTAAAAGACATTACCACTAAAAGAAATAAATTTGATGGATGGGGTACATGAATGAGGGATTGCTACAATGTTTGGTCATGAAAGAGCGCGATTCATCACCATTAAAAGTTCCATCATGACCTCTAATGAAAGAAATCTAGGTTCCAGTACTTAGGTTTCTTTTTAGTATGGTTTCATTGACGTGCGGAAAGTTAGCTTTTTCTTATTTGTATTTCCTTATCGTTGTAACTGCATTTTCCTGATACTGCCTCTGATAGGAAGAATCTTAATGCATAGGTCCTTCATGATATCCCCAAACAATATCAAGAGGCATTTACATTCCTTCATAATAAGTTAACAATCCCTAAATGTTGGAAATGTAAAATAAGGATATGTAAATATTTTGTCAAAATAAAGGAGGATATTGTGAAAAACAGCATCATAAAACGGTTATTATCGTATTTACTTATTTTTTGTCTCATTCTGATTCAAATGGTACCAGCTGCAACAAAGGTCCAAGCGGAAGAAACACCGGAAGATTTCAATGGTTATCCGCCGCTATTAATCACGGAAATCTCACCTAATTCAGTGGGAACGTGATTACTATGAGTTTTTTGAAGTCTATAACAACTCAAATCAACCTATTCTATTAAACAATTATACTTTTTATTATCTATACACAGATGGAAGTGGCGCAGATAAAGCCTTTCCGATTCCAGAGAACACTGTGATACAACCACAACAAACACTCACTTTTTGGTACAACAATCGAAAGGCAAGACTCCAGCTGAGTTCAATACTTTCTTTGGAAGTAGCATACCTGAGGAGAGCAATTATTTCCTTTAAAGATCAATTTCCAGGCTTTGCCAATGGTGGCAACAGAGGAATTAGCCATTAAAAATAAAGCAGGTCAAACGATTGTTTCAGCCAGCTATCTTGCAGGTGAAACAGATAATAATGGAAAAGTAGTTCAATACCAATATCCAAAAACAAACGTAGAAATGTCCAAGCTTGCCATAATGGCCAACCCAACACCAGGAACATTCGAACACGACTCAAGTTCCCACAACACCTGTGAACCTGAATAATATTCCAGAAGATCTTGTGGCACCGGTGATTGAGCATACCCCTGTGACAGCAAGTGAAGCCTATACGGATATTACCATCGAAGCAAACGTAACAGACGATGCATCCGTTCCCTATGCCACTCTTTATTATAAAAAAGAAGGGAGCAGAAATATTTCACTGCTCTATCCATGAACAGTTCAGCAGAAAATCCTGCCAAGTTTACTGTAAGCATTCCAAGTATTGAAGTGGAATCTAATTTGATCTATTACATCGAAACATCAGATGGAAAAAATACGAGTAGAACAGTAGAAAATAAGATTACAGTGGCTCAAGCCTAATCTTGATTTTAATAAACTGCCAGCCTTACTCGTTACAGAAGTGGTACCAGATTCATCGAATGTAGATGGCGCTGATGGATATGAATTCATCGAAATCTATAATAATAGCAATCAAGAAATTCTTTTTAAAGATTATAAGATTCAATATCGTTATGGAACAGATCCAGAAACAGATGTGATTTGGGAGTCGGTGCCAGATGACTTTGTGATAGCTTCAAAAGAAACCGTTGTGTTCTGGATTATTAATGATAAAAATGGAGCCAAAACGGTTGCTGATTTTAATGCGTTATATAAAACGAAACCTTGTGGAAAATAAGGACATCGTCAAAATCTATTCTGCCGGGATGGCAAACGGCAGTACAAGAGGAATCCTTATTGCCACGAACACAGATATTGAAAGTTCAGTTGCCTATTATAATGAAGAATCAGGCGTAGATGATACGAATGCAAATAAAGGGATTTTTTATAAATATCCCGTTGATGGAACGAATCAAATGCAAAAAATAAGTGCAGGGAAAGAAGCGGCGACACCTGGAGCCGTTATGGCCTCACAAGTTCCAGCAAAAACAGTACAAGTTCCTGCAGATACCATCGCACCAACAGTTGAAGATCTAACAGGAAAAACCGAAATCAATCAAAAAGAAGATTTAATCCTTACAGCAGATGCAAAAGACAATTCAATCGTTAAAACCGTTGCTTTATATTATAAAAACAACGAGCAAAAGGACTATAAAAAGGTTCTTTTACAGCAAGATTATAACAATCTACTCTATCATTACACGGTTTATTCGCCAGATCTGATTGCGAAAAAATCAATAGAATACTATTATGTCGTTTCAGATGGAAAAAATGAAATCAAAAGTGACACCTATCAAAGTCAATCTGACAAGCGATCGTAATCCGGATCGATTAAGACTCAATGTGAAATAACGAAGAGTTCCTTTCAGGAGAAAAAGCGATCAAAGCCTCATCGGATGATGCCACTCCTGAAAAGGTAAACTTATTGATTGATGAAAAAGAGATCGTGGAAAACACGTACCGCTCACTTGAAAGTGAAAGCTATTTTGCCTTTGAAGTCAGTGGAGTGAACACCTTTTTCCAAAATGGTGTAACAATGGGGGATGAAATCCTTCGTATTGTGGACGATGGAATTCCGCAATGGAAAACAATCACGGTTCCAATCGAACCAGATCGACTAAAAGAAGGAGCTAATGTCTTTACGATGCGTTCAGGTGATAAAGCTACTCCATTTCCTACCGGTAATGGAGAAAATAGAGATGATTACAGCTTACGAAACGTAAGACTTGTGTTAGCAGATGGGACGGTCATTCAGGATCCACAATACAAGGATGCTGAAAAAGTAATCGCCATGAATGATGCCAATGCAGCCGTTGACTTTACTTTAAATATCCCGGCGGAAAAAATGCTTTCGAAAACGTATAAATGGGACACGACAAAAGTGGCAGACGGAGACTATACGATTCTTGCCAAAGACGCTGTGAACCCTGATGCAACCGCAAGTAGTGAAAGTGGATAACACCGCCCCTGTGATTGAAACAAACATGGAAAAGAATAAAGAATACAAAGGCGCATTCACAATTGAAGCGACTATAACAGATGCTTTAGCTGGTTTGGAAACAAGCGAAATCAAGCTGGATGACGCAGTGATTGCCGTACCATATGAAACGTCATCCGCAAAATTAACACCTGGCAGTCATACATTGACTATTTCAGCTCAGGATAAAATAGGAAACCGTCAGAATTAAAGGTTCCTTTTTCCGTAGTAGATGAATTACCGGCGAAACCGGAATTGATTTCACCAAAGGTTGGAGCAGGTGGATGAGAACAAAGTGGCTCATTTACAAGTAAAAGTAACAGGATCCAACCAAAGATGATCTAAAGGTTTCTTTTTACAAAGGATTCCAGTACAATGCGGCAAATGTGGAAAAGATGAAAGTGTTTAAAAACGCAGCAGATACAGAACCACCAAAAGAGAGTATTCCAGCAGGTGAAACAGCGCTTGTGAGTGAGGAAATCGCTAAAATCACGACTTCAGATGACGAATATTTGGTAACCGATTCCGAGACGCAATTCCCTTATCACCGTTTTGATGTGACGGTTGACAGCTCAGTAGATGAAACCGATATCGTGGAATTATCATGGGAGGGTCATTCCTTAGAAGGCAGAAAAGTGTCCATGTATGCTTGGAGCCATGAGAAAAATGATTGGGTCTCAACTTGGCTACAACGATTGCGGGGAAAGAAGATTTTACCTTGAAGCAAAATGTTGAAGGTAGGAGAATTTGTGAAGGATAGTAAAATCAATGTCCTTGTTCAAGATGAAATTCCTGTTTCTCCAGATGACTATGATTACAGTTTTGTCTGGATGAGTGATACCCAGTATTATTCCGAAAGCTTCCCGTATATTTTTGATCGACATAACACAGTGGATTGTGGAAAATCAAGAAGCGATGAAGATTAAATATGTCTTCCATACGGGAGATTTAGTGGATGAAAGCGATAAGGAATACCAATGGAACAATGCCGATCAATTTATGAAAACGTTAGATGATGCGAATGTTCCGAATGGCGTTTTGGCCGGAAATCATGACGTTGATCATAAAACAAACGACTACACACAATACTACCGCTTCTTTGGCGAGGATCGTTATAAGGACAATCCTTACTACGGGGAATCGTACAAAAATAACCGCGGGCATTATGATTTAATTTCAGCGGGCGGCAATGACTATATCATGGTCTATATGGGCTGGGGCGTGGATGATGAATCCATTGCTTGGATCAATAAAGTATTGGCAGAGCACCCAGACCGGAAAGCAATCTTAAGTTTCCATGAATATTTATTGTCCACAGGAACAAGACATCCGCTTGGGGATAAATTATTTAATGAAATTCGTCGTTCCAAAAAAAATGTGTTTGCCGTTTTATCTGGGCACTATCACGAAGCTCAAACTCTAGTCGATGAGATTGATGATAACGGAGATGGAACAGCCAGATCGTAAAGTCTATCAATTGCTTGCTGATTATCAAGCAGGCCCTGAGGGTGGACAAGGGTATATGCGCCTACTTCACTTTGATCAAGAACAGGATCGTATTATCGTGAATACGTATTCCCCATACATGAACGATTATAATTTTTACGATACGGACAAGTACGGGGAAAAAGACGAATTTGTCATCGATTTAAACCTAGATGCTCAGCAAAAACGAATTGCCACGGACAGCTTTAGTGTCAATGTGTACACGGATTCGTTGATTGGCAAGAAGAAACAGGTGAAAAGCGGTCATACCGCACAAGTACCATGGAACCAATTAGAATTGAACCAAAACTATGCATGGTATGCCGTAGCAGAAGATGATTATACAGGAAGAACCGTCTCAGACATTTGGACTTTTTCAACTGGAAATGGAAATAAGGGTAAAAAGTAAGCTTCGTTACATTCATAATGGAGAAGTTAATTTTAGAAAAATGATTTAGATTAGGGTGGATTTTTAAGAGCTTGATCCCTTGCCACTAAAGGGATCAAGCTCTTTTTCGTTTTATGCTCGAAAACGGGGGGAGAAGGAAAAACAGTAAAGAAAGAGCCTATTTTGTGTCCCAAAATAAGCTTGATCATAACTGAACAAAGATATTCACTTTAATCCAATTCGTTTTTATCAATAGTGTTCTTTGATTAAGATTCATTTTTAGAAGCTTGATATTTTGCAATAAAGGTATCAAGTTTTTGACTTAATTCCAGCGTTTTTTCGTGCGTTAATCCTTCTTGCATGCCACTATTGATCAGTTCTTTACGAAGGGATTCTATAGTTTTATCAAACCCTGATTGATTATCCACAGTCAATACTCGTTTCATTATAATCTCCTCACAAATATGGATAGTAACCATTTTACTAGAATGGATTATACTTATTTCGAAAATGATATTCCGCTTAAGAATAAAGTAGTTTCAAAAAAAGAATCCGACAAATTGCCGGATAAGACTACCAAGTGATTGAATAATTTGATAAATTTGATAATTAACTCTATTATACACGAAAAGAGAATGTTTAGGTTATATTTTGTTTTGCACAAGTGGAAAAATGGAAAAAAGATATTTTGAATAGAAGGCTTTATTACATAAAATTTTTGATGATGATCAGTGAAAGGCATGAAAATAGCATTTTGACAGTCTAGTAGTGATGATGGAAGTTTCAAAGTAAAAGTGAACGTATCCGGAGGCTGATAGAGCTAAAATAATAGAGAAGGTATATAGATGTCACTTATTAAATCGACATAGAGGTCTAATCATGGTCAGCCACCTACTTTCACTGCTTATGTTTTACTACGTACATAAAGGCTTGTTCAAGCAGGACGGCCGACCATTTAGTTTATGTCGCAAAATTAAGAGCGATATATATAGAAGCAATAGCGGTATGGGAGCTAATAGCGATCAGAAAGAGGACGATCAGAAAAAATGGCAGTATCAAAGCTCGCTAACTGCAAAAAAGGAAAAGAATCAAGGCATGAAAAGCCAGGATTTCCTTTTCCTCATCTGTTGCCATGTATTTAAGTTTAACTCCGATAGGTCTTCGATGAAACGGTATAGGCATCAACCTGACGGCGGTTCACTTCATAGCCAATCCCTGGTCCATCAGGTACCGTGATGAGCCCATTATGAACGGTGACTTCGGGGTCGATGATGTCTCTTTCCCAATAGTGTGAGGAACCAGCGGTGTCACCTGGCATCGTGAATTGATCTAGTGTAGTCAAGGCGATGTTATGAGCTCGTCCCACGCCTGCCTCCAACATCCCGCCACACCAAACAGGAATGCCATGATCCTTACACAAATCGTGAATTTTGACGGCCTCACGAATTCCACCGACCCGGCCAATCTTGATGTTAATCACTTTGCAGCTTCCAAGGGAAAGGGCTTTTCGGGCATCCTCCACAGACGTAATGCTTTCGTCTAGACAAATGGGCGTTTGGATGAGAGCTTGCAAGGTAGCGTGATCGATAATGTCATCTGTCGCCAGGGGCTGTTCGATCATCATCAGATCATAGGGATCCAGAGCCTTGAGCAGATTTACATCATCCAGGGTGTAGGCAGAATTCGCATCGGCCATTAAGGGAAGCTTGGGAAACCGTTTGCGAACCTCTTCAATCACATCGATGTCCCAGCCTGGTTTAATTTTGATTTTGACACGCCGATAGCCTTCTGTAACAGATTGATCAATCTTACGGAGGAGGTCATCAATGCTTTTTTGAATGCCAATGCTAATGCCAACCTCAATTTCTTTCTTACTTCCGCCAAGAGCTTGACTTAAAGCGATCCGCTGTTTTTTTGTATACAAGTCCCAAACCGCGCCCTCGATCGCAGCCTTGGCCATATTATTCTTTCGGATAAAAGAATATCGCTCTGTCAATTCATCGGGATGATCAATGGGCCGTTTCAATGTAACCGGCAACAAAAAGTCCTCCAGTAGATGCCAATTGGTTTTTAAGGTTTCCTCTGTGTACCATGGGGAACGAAAGGCAACGGATTCCCCCCAGCCTGAAACACCGTCCTCATCAATGGCCTCAACCAGAATAAAATCCTTCGTTGTCATTGTGCCATAACTCGTTGTAAAAGCGGACTTTTGTTCCATTTGTAAATGTCTTAACACCACTCGATTTAGCTTCATTTTTTTGCCTCTTTATCATGAATTATTTTC
>CAWFID010000041.1:0-46164 GCA_963815765.1 uncultured Bacillaceae bacterium | reverse complement strand
CCCGAAAGTTCATCCATTAATTGAGTAAACTGCTGATCGGCTTTAAGATTTGGATAATTCTCTACCACAACAAGTAAGCGACTTAAAGCTCCTGTTAATTCCGTATTAGCGGTGGCTTCTTCTTGCGGTGTATTCGCTCCAGCTAGCCTTGCACGAGCATCTGAAATCTGAGTAAGTACTTCTTCTTCATGTGAAGCATACCCTTTCACCGTATTCACAAGGTTTGGAATCAAGTCAAGCCTTCTTTGCAGTTGAGTTTCAATTTGAGCATATGATTGGTTTACATTTTCCTCTGAGTTGACAAAGCCATTATAACTGGACATCAACATCATTCCTAAAACCACAATGATCGCAATAATAATGCCTATTCCCATATATCCTTTTTTCACGATGATCACACTCCTTTTATTACAGTATATATCACCTTGAAGATATCTTTCCATTTTAAATAGACGTTTTCTAAGTACCTCAAGGAACCTTTCATACCAAGATCAAAGAATTGACGTTCTTCCTTGTTGTTTCATTCAAGAACTGCTTATCCAATTCCTCTTTTTAATGATTCAAAGTAAACAAAAACAATGAATGATTCAATTATATTTTTACGCAATGTTTTCAAGGTTAAATATTAATTTTACTTTTTATTGGTTCTGAAATAATATAGGTTTATGAATGGTTTGAAAAAAATGAAAATGGTATAACGAGATTCGATCATTTTTACTTACATGAAAAAAAGTAAAAGGAAGACAATAAGATGATCTTTTTAAAGGAGTATTTTCTTAATCATTTTTATAGATATCCCGCAATGAAGGAAAGGAGATGAAAGCGAAGTGAATACAACAACGAGAGAATCCACCCTAGATGACCCTTCGATAAACTTAGGTGATCCAGCATATTATAATAATCGAGAATTAAGCTGGCTCAATTTTAACAAAAGAGTTTTGGAAGAAGCCATGGATGATCGAAATGTTTTGCTAGAAAGATATAAGTTTTTAGCTATTTTCAGTTCGAATTTAGATGAGTTTTTTATGGTACGTGTAGCAGGTTTAGTGGACCAACGAAAGGCAGGGTATCAACGACCTGAGAATAAAGCAGGCTTAACCCCAACAGAACAGTTATCCGCTATCACCAAGATTACTCATGAATTAATTAAAGAGCATGATTCTACATACATACATCAATTAACCCCTCTTTTAGCCAAAGAGTATGTGGGGTTTCGATCGATTTCAGAGTTATCTCAACAGGAGCTATTCTTTTTAGAAGATCATTTTAATGAACATATTTTCCCTGTACTCACCCCATTGGCAGTCGATGCGTACAGACCTTTTCCTATGCTATTAAACAAATCACTTAATTTAGGGATTGTTCTAAAGGAATATGGATCATCTAGTGAAAAAATGAATTCCACGGAAAAGTTTGCCATTGTTCAAGTCCCTTCCGTAATCAAGCGTTATATTGAATTGCCTTCTAATTCTACCAATAGAAATTTTGTTTTATTAGAAGATGTGATTTCTCATTTTATTGATCAATTATTTAGGGGCTATGAGATTAAATCTGTAACGGCCTTTCGGATCACTCGAAATGCTGATTTAGATATCCACGAAGATGAGGCAGATGATCTTTTAATCGAAATTGAAGAAGAACTAAAGAAACGCAAATGGGGAGCCCCGGTTCGATTAGAAGTACAGGATCAAGTTCATGATCAACAAGTGGTTGACTATTTAATGAAAGAGTTAGAAATTCATATAAAGGATGTCTATTTTGTCCAGGCACCCCTTGATTTAACCTTTATGTTTTCGTTTTATCATACCATTCAATCAACACATCCACATCTAGTGGATGAGACTTTTACACCACAGCTTCCCATTGACCTCATTAACACGAAAGACATTTTTGAGGCGGCACTGAAACAGGATCTTTTGTTGCATCATCCATACGAGTCATTTGAACCGATTATGGAATTTATTTCAAAGGCTGCAGATGACCCAAATGTTCAATCCATTAGCCAAACTCTCTACCGGGTAAGTGGCAACTCACCTATCATTCAAAGTCTCAAACGGGCTGCTGAAAATGGAAAACAAGTCACGGTTCTAGTCGAGTTAAAAGCTCGATTTGATGAACATAACAATGTGCAGTGGGCAAAGGAATTAGAAAAAGCAGGCTGTCATGTCATTTATGGAATGACCCATGTAAAGATTCACAGCAAAATTACACTTGTTGTGCGTCATAGGGAAAACAAAATGGAGCGATTCGTTCATCTTGGAACGGGCAACTATAATGATGCTACAGCTAGGACCTATACAGACATGGGGTTAGTTACAACGAATGAACAAATCGGCATTGATGCGACGAACTATTTTAATTACTTAAGTGGTCATATGGAAAAACCAAAATACCATCATCTAATTGTTTCTCCTTTTGATATAAGAGATCAATTCATTCAATTGATTGACCAAGAAATGAACTACCATCAACAATTTGGGGATGGTTATATAATAGCAAAAATGAATTCACTTTCTGATAAAAAACTCATCATGAAACTGTATGAGGCATCAAGAGTTGGAGTCAAAATTGATTTAATTGTAAGAGGAATTTGTTGTTTGAGGCCTGGAATAAAAGGTGTCAGTGAACATATAAAAGTCCGAAGCATCGTAGGGAAATTTTTAGAGCATACGCGAATTTATTATTTTCATCAACATGGAGAGAAAAAAATCTATTTATCCTCTGCAGACTTGATGACCCGAAACATGGATCATCGTGTTGAAATTTTGTTTCCAATCTTGTCCCATAGATTAAAAGAGCGAGTCTACCATGTACTAGAAGTGATTCTTAAAGATAATGTGAAGGCGCGTGAACAGGATTCTTCGGGTGAATATCATTATGTTGAAAGAAAAAGTGATGAAATTGAGATCAACAGTCAGCTCATGCTTTCTCAAATTGATTATCCTACGAACCAAATAGAAGAAAAAAAATCTACATCGGGACTTAAGAATCTATTAGCGAAGGTGAGTCTGTCTATTGATCACCTAAAAAAACTCTTTCATTTTAAAAAACAATCATAATGAATAGCGTAGTTTTCCTATTCATTTGAAATTGATTGAGAATACAAGGGGCAGCCTCCAATTGCATTTTAAGATGACCCTAATTGGAGGCGGTTCTTTTTGCATGATGAATCTATGACTTAATGGAACTCTTCAAATTCCCTTGCGATTCTTTCAAACGCTTCTTTAATGATGGGTCTTGGTGAAGGAACACAGATCCTCTGATAGTTTAATCCTTCTTCTCCAAACATCACGCCATCTTCTAAGAGAACATTCGCTCGATTATAGATACGATCATGGACTTCTTTCGGCGAGATCCCATATCCACTAAAATCCATCCACATCACATAGGTTCCTTCTGGTATTTTCACTTTCACTTTGGGCATTCTTTCCGCTAGAAAATGTACAATCCATTCCATTGTCTCATCGATGTATTCTTTCAATTGATCTAACCAATCTTCCCCCTCATTGTATGCAGCGATAAGGGCTGATATCGTAAAAGGTGTTGCCATTTGATGACCTGCTGCTTTACTAAATATTTTTCTTAGCTCAGGATTTGGGATGACCATATTCGTACAATGTAAACCCGCTACATTAAATGTTTTATTGATCGCTGTACAGGTGATAATATGATCGTCCTTGTCCGAAGCTTTTGCAATTGGAATAAAGGTTTGATCACGTCTAATTAAATCTCCATGAATTTCATCAGCCACAATCAACACATTATTTTCCAAACAGATATCTGATAATCTTTTCAGGTCTTCTCGATTAAATAGTCTGCCTGTTGGATTATGCGGATTACATAAGATAAACATTTTCGTTGTTTCTACCCTTGCTTTTGCTTCAAAATCTTCAAAATCGATGGAATAATATCCTTCTTCATCACAAATTAGGGCATTATTAATGACCTGTCTCCCATTTCCTTCTACTGCTGTTGTAAAGGGTGGATAGACAGGACGCTGTATGATGACTCCATCACCCTTTTCTGTGAAAGCTTTAACGGCTACATTCAATGCATACACGGTTCCAGGACTGTAAATGATTTCTTCCTTCTTGATTTTCCAATCATGCCTTTTAAGAAACCAACTTTGAACGGCTTCAAAATATTCCTCTGGAAAGACAGAATAGCCAAAGATTCGATGATCCACGGTTTTATGTAAAGCATCAATCACGGGTTGTGGAACGGGTAAATCCATATCCGCGGTAAATAACGGTATGGTCTCTTCATCATATCGTTCCGTAAAACCTAACTTTTTAATGATTTCGCCGCCGTCCCATTTGATCGAATACGTTCCTCTGCGATTGACCATTTCATCAAAATTGTATTTCATGTTTCAACCACCTTTATCCATATTTATCGTTAAAAAAACTGAAATCTTCAGGATTCCAGCTTTTATTCTTCTATTTAGTTAATGAGGATTCAACAAGCTTTCTCATCACATGAACTTGCCCTATGTGCGTCGCTTCGTGATGGGCAGTAAAACTAACTAACTCTCCATATGTGGAATTCCCGATAATCACTTCCGGTAACTTGTCTTGAAAACGTTCATCAGGAATGTTCAAAATGCGTTCTAATTGACTTTTCAACTGTTCTACGAGTGTTTCAACACTTGGAACTTCACTTTGCCAAGCGGATGGTTTTGATCCATATCCGAATAACCCATTATATTCTGCAGGAAGTTGGCCTTCTGCTCCAAATAAAAAGCCTTCTGCACTTGATAGAATATGACCTAGTTGCCAATGAAGCGTATTTGGAAGACCCGGCAATTGAACATCAAATAATTCCTTTGCTGCTCCCTCGATGTCTTGTAATAGCTGATGTCTACCCATTGAAAATTGACGTTTCACTAATTCGCTCATTTTATTTCCTCCAAATTTTTTTCTATGTATATCCAATCCATCCTATTATACCTTAATATAATTATTTTAACTCTTTTTAAGCTTCTACCTTGTTTCAGCTTTTTAGTTAGATGAATAAGAAAAAAGCTGAAATCGTATCAGATTTCAGCTTTCTACTTTATTTTGTTTTGACTAAAGAAGTTTCAATCAAGCGTTTCATCGCATGAATTTGTCCGAAATGGTAGGTTTCATGATAGAAGGTAAAGCCAGCTAATTCACCCACTGTTGAACAACCCAATTTTGCTTCAGGCAATTTTTCATTAAACGTTTCATTTGGAATTGCATTAATGCGTTCATGCTGTTCTTTTAATTGTTGGACAAGCGTTGCAATACTCGGAACCTCCCCTTTCCAATCAGAAGGTTTTGTACGCGGAGCAAATAATTCTTGATATTCAGCAGGTAGTTGTCCATTTTCAGCAAATAAGAAGCCTTCTGTAACCGTTAAGATATGTCCAATATGCCAATGAATCGTATTGTTGAACCCCTCTGGCTGAATATCAAAAACATGATCTGCTATTTCTTCCACTCTCGGATATAATCTTGTACGTAGTAATTCAAATTCCTTTTTAATTAATTCTCCCATGTGATCTCCTCCAATTGTATGTTCCATCCTTACCATTATGTAATATTATGAATTTTAGGGCAACTATTTTGAATAGAATTTTTTGATAACATAATCACGCTTAACTGACTCCTAATTTTTTAAAAATAATAAAAGTATCCTACCAAAAGTGTTCGTTTTAATTCTCAGGAAGGACACTTTTGGTAGGATAATCTATCAATTTATCAAGAGTTCTACCATCATATTGAAAAAAACATGAAAGTACTTTAAACGGTAAAAAAAGTTATAATAGATAGAATAATAGAAGTTATGCCCATAGCCATAAGCGGACGCAATGCTTTTGTCCGAAGCTCTAGTAAACTTACATTTATACCAAGTCCAACCATCGATGACGATAACAAAAAGGTAGTTGCAAATGATATTTGGTCCAATACTTCGTTTGTAACTGGAATAGATTTCCCTAGAACGTAGCTTCCAAATACACTCATAAGAATAAATCCGATTAAAAACCATGGAAATTCAATCTTTGTTTCATCACTCTGACCTGTATTCTTCCTTTTCATCCAGTACATTAGTATCAAACTTAAAGGGATAAGGAGTAAAACTCGGCCTAATTTGGCTAGCAGGGCAATGGCTAATCCATCTGGTCCTGCTGGAGCGCCGGCTAATGCGACATGAGCAATCTCATGAAGAGTAGTCCCACTCCATATCCCGTATTGAATATCCGATAACGGAAGAAAAGGTCGCATGATCGTATAGGCAATGGAAAAAAACGTACCTACTAAAGCGATAACTCCTGCCCCAATGGCAGTATCTTCTTCTTTTGCTTTTAAAATTGGTGAAACGGCCGCAATTGCTGCTGCACCACATACTCCTGTACCCACTCCTAATAGAAGGGTTAACGAAGAATCTGCCTTTAGACGTTTTCCAAGCCATATTGTAAATAAAATAGCAAAGGTAATCACAACAATATCTCGAAGAAGCAGACCTAATCCTTGATTAAGGATTACAGCTATATTTAATTTGAGTCCATATAAAATGATAGCAAACCTTAATAAATGTTTGGAAGAAAACTGAATTCCTTTCCGTATTTGGTAAGGGTATCCCAAAAATTGTCGGTACAACACGGCTACGACAATGGCGCATGCCAGTGGTCCAACGTGATTAAAACCCGGCACTTTTGACAAACCGTAACCAATTGTCGCTAGTAGAAAGGTAAAGCTAACTCCTCCTAACCACAAAATAATTGAAATATTGGGTACGGGGTTTTTGGACATTTGATCGTGTTCTTTGTTTATTGACAGGGATTTAGCATTTTGATTTCCCATAATTCCACCTCATTTTCTGATCTACATTTAGAATACTGCAAAACTATACATTAGAAAAATAAATATATATAATAACGATAATAAGTAATTTCATATACATGAATACGTTTTACCAATCAATTAATACGGATTGTTTAAGGAAAAACCTCAATTTTTTATTCAACATGATAGACGACATCTTTGTACGTCCACTCTAATAAAATAATAATCGTAAGATAGGAGTTTATGAGATGAATCAATATTTACATGTGTTTGTAAAAGTCGTTGAAAAAGAAAACTTTTCAAAGGCTGGGATAGAACTTCACATGACACAACCAGCAGTTAGTCAACATATTAGAGTATTGGAGGAATTAGTCGGGGCGCGATTATTAGAGCGGAGCAATAAGTACGTTCGTCTAAATAAGGCCGGGGAAATAGTATATAATTACGCAAAGGAAATATTAGCACTCTATACAAAAATGCAGTATGCGGTTGATGATCTCACTAACCAAGCTAAGGGCACCCTTGCTATTGGAGCGAGCTATACTTTTGGAGAATACATCTTGCCACATATCATTGCTAGAATACAGAAGAAATATCCGCTTATTAACCCATCGATTCAAATCCATAATACGAAAGAAATCATTGAACTAGTAAAGACTCATCAATTAGATGTAGGAATTATTGAGGGTGTTTTTGATGATGCGAAGCTCCAAGTAGAAGTTATTACTGGGGATCAAATGTTTATTGTAGCTTGTCAGGATCATTACCTCTTGAACGAGCAAAAGGAAATCAACTTTTCGGAATTAGCACAGGAAACTTGGATTGTAAGAGAAGAAGGTTCAGGTACAAGACAAGCATCGGACAATCTTTTTAGTATGTATAATTTTACCCCAAAGAAAATCATGGAATTTGGAAGTATCCAGTTAATAAAGGAATCGGTAGAAGCTGGACTTGGTATTTCCTTATTATCTAGCTGGACAATTAAGAAAGCGCTTACTAATGGCTACATCAGCGTCTTACCTGTAAAAGGGCTCCCTTTTAAACGAAACTTTTCGATCATCACACAGACTCTTTACAGCACGAAGGCCGTAAAAGTATTGGTGAACGAATGCTTAACACCATTAAGGTAAAAATAAGTTTCTAGGATTTAGTTCTTGCATTTAACAAATCCCACTACAGAAAAAAGCATCATAAGCCATCCAATTTTTTGAATCGTTTATGATGCTTATCAAATCTTAAGGACAATTATATAAGAAGAGTTCCACCTCTTTGGGTATTCTGACGAATAGAAAATGCTAGTGCAGATGCTGCCTCAGAACTTGGCGTCCTTAGTCTACCTACCTGTTAAAAAGGAATAAAGTCTGATCTTCATCAACACAAATTATTCTACTCACATAGTAAGACATGTCTTGTAAATAGTTGTTTCCTTGTTAAACAGCGATCCATTATTGTAAATCCAGCATCTTGGATCATCGCATCCATGTCTTCACTTGTGACAACAACACATTTGGTTGAAATGCGGCGAGCATGTTGTAAGATCGAAAGTTGTTCTTCAGGTGTAGCATGTGTGTACAAATTATAGGGCATATCAATAATGGCAACATCGTAATGCTTCATAATGTCTGAGATAGGCCCAGTTTCTACGTCACACTCATATCCAAAATAAGCAGCATTCTCTCGTGAACCCTCTGCCGCAAGTGGATTGATGTCACGTCCCACAATGTGAATCCCCATAGAAAGAGCCTCGACTAATACGGTGCCAATGCCACAACATGGATCAATGACCTGGGTCCCATTAGGATTCGGCACGGCAATATTAACAATGGCCCGTGCCACCTTTGTACTAAGGGCTGTCGAATATTCACGCGGCTTCTTAAGATGATGCAGCCAGACGGATTCACTCTTATGGTAATTTCCGAAGTACCACCGGCCACCAAACGGAACAATCCCAAAAAGGGTATCGGGATGATCCAAATCCGCTTCACCATTCATTCTAAGTCCAACTGAACGTTCAATCTCTCTCCGTTTGGCAAAAGAAATTTTCGCTATTTCATCTAAATCATTAATCTTTGCAAAAACAACTTTAAAGGTTGATCCTTTTAGTTGTATCTTGTTCACTTGTTCTAAAATGCCTTGTAGAGTGTCCCCTTCACAGAGAACGTCAATTCTTTCTTTAATAAAAGGACTTCGACTTGGCTCTATTTCAACAGGACTTTTCAAAATTGGTACTGTTGTATCCCCTCCAAAAAGTGCTCTCATTTCCATTTGGCAAAGAGTCAGTTCCTCTGATCTACAAGCAAATGTATAAATATAATTCAAAACATTATTGTGGTCATTATTCAATTGATTTCCATCCTTCATAATTCATTTCATTTATTTTTATTATTTAACCTTAATTAAGTCTAGTTCACTATATCATTTCTCACTGTAACAAGTCAGACAAAATATTCTGCTGCATTATAAATTAGCTGAAAAACGCAAAAAATCCTTTTATACACTCAAAGATAAATAGAGTGTTGATAAAAGGACTTTATTCTTTATAACGAAATTTCACTATGTTAAAAATCGCTTTATAATACTTGGTGGTGGCAGCTTACAGCTATCACTTTCCCCAAACCATTTGTAGCGATTCTTTGCAATCAGATCATAGGCGATATCTCGCACTATAGTAGGTACGAACCTAAAGACGTATAGAACCTTCCATGCTCCTCGTAAATGACGGCAAATTCTTAATGCAGCATTTGATTTCACATACGCTTGTTCATTCTCAATTAGCACGATGCTATCGATATTTGCAGGAAGCTGATATTTGGCAAGATATTTCTTTCCTACATCACTTTTTAAGGAGGCAAAATAAAACAACTCTTTGGGGTCATGGTTAATGATAAACTGTACACTCAAATCACAGAAATGGCACTCCCCATCAAACAACACAATGTAATTCATATGGAAGATTCCATTTAGGATTGGTCTCTTAAATACTGTATATAGTCTGTCGATGTGCCTTTATAGCCAAATTGCCTGATCATGGATGCGATATTTCCTCTGTGATAGGTACCATGGTTAGGAAGATGAATCAAAATCTCACTTAAACTATTTTTAAAAGTAGTCCCTTTATCGTTTTGATAAATAATTTCATCACATTCATCGTAAAAATCATGAATAGACTGGATCATGATTTGATGAAGATCAGTAAAACAAGTTTCTGCCATCGCTCTGTCCTTAAACTCATTCAAATTCTCATCTAGCATTAAATGAGGAAAACATCTTTTCATCCAAATCCGTTGACCTCTATAAATATGAAAAAAGGTCTGTGCAATGGATGGAAAAACACTTTCAGTTGGTTTATGAAAAAGTTCTTCTGATAAGCTCTGAATATATCCTAACAATTTCATGTTCGCCCAATGGTCATACTGAAGTAAATGGATACAATGGTCCTTCATAGTCATCCTCCTAATCTTTAGTATTCGAATGATTCCTATTAAAAGTAATTTTATCATTATTCCAATTACAAATCGAATTTATTATATCCAACCTATTTTCCACCATCAAGTGGTCGTTGTTAAAAAACAATTTTATACTTAAATAAGCGAACAGCACTTTGACTGTTCGCTTTCTGAAAAAAACATATATTTTTGATTGATCGTGTTCCAGTTGTTCTTACTACTCTACTACTAGCAAAAATTTCAGAGTATCACTTTAAAAACCCATCCTAGATCTTTTATTTAATTTACATTTACGTTGGATGAAATTAAAAGCTTTGATGATATTAAACGGTTTCTAACTAATATACCAATCCATGAAGCGAGTGCACCTTTTATGATTCCCACAATAATAAATGGTGCGAACCCTCCAGCAAATGCAGCACTCCAAGATAAATCAGCAGATATTTTTAACCAAATGGTCCCAAAAGCAAGCGTTATAAGCATACCAATGATATTTGCGATCATAGCATTAATAAAGTTAAATCCACGTTTCTCCATATAATAACCAATCATAAATGCCGCTGGAATAAACCCTACTAAAAAACCACCTGTTGGTCCAACTAATTTCGATATGCCTGCTGAAAACTCAGCAAATACCGGGACGCCTGCTGAACCAATCAATAAATATAATAAAACGGCCAATGTACCATTACGTGATCCTAAAATGGTAGCAGCTAGACCAATCGCTAAAGTTTGTCCTGTGATCGGCACAAGAGGCAAAGGAATCGTTACCTGAGCTAATACCCCAATAATGGCTGCAAATAAGGCAATCAAAATCATTGATCTCAATTTTATTTGATCCTTTTTCATTTATCTTCCTCCTATTGTTAACTAAATTTTATAAATAGTTTACAATAAACTATAGATTCAGAGGGATATTTGTCAACCATTTCTTTCCTCTTGTTAACAATTCAACATGAACATTTACCATCTTAGGTTATATTAAAGAATTATGGGGATAAGGGCAATATGCAATCCCGATCGAGGATCATAACTTCACAAGAATTCTTCCACAGGCCTGCCCTTTTAATAGGGTTGGAAACATTTCAGGCAATTGTTCAAGTGTAACTTCTTGCTGAATAAGTTCTTCTAAGTGATTGGGTTTAAAGTCTGTTGCAAGTCGATCCCATATTTTTACTCGAGTTTCCATAGGACAGTAGACAGAATCAATTCCGAGTAAATTAATTCCTCTTAAGATAAAAGGAAAAACAGTTGTGGGAAGTTTGGTTCCTGCTGTTAGTCCACTGACAGCTACGGAGCCTCCGTACTGTATTTGGCTTAATAAAGCAGCCAATGGTTCTCCACCCACAGGGTCGACAGCTGCTGCCCATTTCTGTTTGCTTAATGCTCGTATTTTTCCATCATAAACCTCTTCGCGAGAAACGATCGTAGTAGCTCCGATCTTCTTTAAATATTCATGTCCAGTTTCTTTTCCAGTACTTGCCTCAACGTTAAACCCTCGTTTCGAAAGAATGGAAACCGCAAAGCTCCCCACCCCACCTGTCGCACCTGTAACAAGTATCTTCCCTTTTTCAGGCGAAACATGATTTTCTTCTAGACGTAAGACAGATAGTGCTGCTGTTAATCCAGCAGTCCCAATAATCATCGCCTCTTTTAATGTAAGTCCTTTTGGTAAGGGAACGATCCATGCAGCCGGGATGCGTGCATATTCACTGTAACCCCCAAAATGAGTAACCCCGATTTCATAGCTTGTTGCAATGACCTCATCCCCTTCCCGAAAACGATCGTCTTCTGATGAAACAACGGTTCCCGCTAAATCAATTCCAGGAACGAATGGATAGGTACTGACAATGTTGCCATTTGCGATCGTTGCTAAACTATCTTTATAATTAACGCTTGAATAGTGAACGCGAATCAAAACTTCCCCTTTTGGTAAATCAGTCTTTTTCATTTTTTTTATTTCGACAGTAAATTGCTCTTCCTGTTTATTGACGACTAATGCCTTAAATAGTTCTTTCATTTGTATTATGTTCTCCTTTTCATATGGATTCGCTCTCCATTCTCATTTTAACATTCATGACCCTTTATTTTTAAAGATCATACAAAAAAGATAAAGAGAACAGTTGAGCCACTGTTCTCTTTATCTTTTAATAATTCAGATATTTTTACTTCCTTTATGAGATTAATCGAAACGATTTTATTCTAGTGATGCTGCTACCTCATTTGCTTTAGCTGCATCTTCTCTCTTTTCCTTTTGAGTAAGAATATGAACTGCTGAGTATTTATCGGCAATGAGTGATAATCCAATTGCCGCAACAAGACCAACGATCGAGAATACCATGAAATTCATGAAGTTAGGTAAAGTCATTGTTAATAAGAATCCACCTAATATTGGTCCAGTCATACCACCGAATCGGCCAATTCCTGAAGCTACACCTAAACCAGTTGATCTCATTTCAGAAGGGTAAAACGATGTTACATAAGCTTGAATTAGTACCTGTGAACCTGTTGTAGCAGCCCCTGCAATCGCCACTAATACGAAGATATAGAATGTATTTCCGCCAAATCCTAGTAACGCTAAAGCAATGGCACCGAAAATATAAGAGGTAATAATAACCTTTTTAGAACCATATTTTTCACAAAGATTACTAAGAGCAAGAATCCCGATAACGGCTCCGCCTTGAAGGGCAATAAGGAAGGATAAACTTGAATTTAATCCATAACCAGCTTCGATCATGAGCTTTGGTAACCAAGTATTTAATCCATATACCATTAATAGAGCACAGAAGAATGCAACCCAAAATCCTATCGTACTTAAAGCACGGTTCTCTTTAAACAATCCTGCAACTGGAACTTTTGCATGAGTAGCAGTTGTTACTTCAACTTCATCATCGCTATTAAAAGTTGACTCTGGACTTACTTTAGCAAGAGTAGCAAAAAGCTGTTCTTTTTTACCAGCTCGAATCATATAGCTAGTTGATTCTGGCAGTTGCTTCATCATGAAAGGAATACCCAAAAGCGGAAGACCAGCAGTGATAAAAACAGATCCCCATCCAAAACTTTGAATCAATAGAACCCCAACGGTTGGTGCAAGTGCCCCACCAACAGCAAAGCTTACTAGTGTAAGAGATACTAATTTAATTCTCATCGTTCTAGGTGCATAGTCTGATACTAGAGCAGCAATGTTCGGCATAATTCCACCAAGACCTAGTCCAGCTAGAAAACGAAAGATACTAAAAGTAGTTGGATCAGGTGCAAAGGCACAAAATAGTGTAAATAAGCTGAATAAGAATACGTTAATAATAATAACTCTCTTTCTTCCAATACGGTCAGCTAGTATACCAAATATAATTGCTCCAAACACCATTCCAAAGAGTCCATAGCTTGCCATCGTTCCCGCATGAACCGATGTCAAATTCCATTCTTCCATGATTAACGGTAAAGCAGTTCCATACACGGATAAATCATATCCATCAAACAAAATAATCATAAAGCTCCAGATAAATAACCCTAGATGAAAACGGTTAAATTTACTATTACTAATAACCTCTACCACATTAACTTTTGCCACGAATAAACTTCCCCCTCATTAAGTAAACTTCCTTATCCCTTTTTATTACTTTGGAACCAGTTCTACTTACCCTTTGTTTCACATTTAGTGAGTTTACTTCCTTAGTATTAACTCTGATTAGTTTACTAAATTTTGTAAATTATTAAAATATTTGAAGCGGACTACCTTCTTTAATCTTTTAATTCTTTACATCCTTCTAGCTTCCATTTCGAGAGTTAATGCTAAAACTTGAATCGAGACCAACTTGTCCCTTTTCTGTTATACTAGTATCCTTAATGCTTATAAGGATCACTTCACTATACAAGTGATGATGGATCATGACCTCCTTCGTAGTAATTTAGTATTTTAAATATACTAATAGTTTTTAATATAGAATGAACTATTAATATACTGAAAATGAACTTTGCACTTTACCATTATGATGTTTGTGTCGAATATTAAATAAATAGAATGGGTATTGTTTTAATTATCTGAAATTTCTACATTTTTAATATTCTTTTTGTATTATAACCTCTCTTCTTCGGGAACGCAATGCTCTTCTAATAAAATTTAAAAAATTTTTTTGAATTTTATATCATTATACAAACAAAAATAGCGAACAGTTAAACTGTTCGCTATTTTTGTTTGTTATTCATGAATGGTAGCATCTTCAATCGGAATAAAATAATCCTTCTTGCGATAAGCCAATGCTTCCATCGTAGCTAATAGCTCCCCATCACTTTCAACTCTAATTTTATACCAGGAAATTCGGTTGTTTTTTTTCTCCTCAACAGCACTAGCCTTTATACAAGAACCATTTCGACCAGGCGACATAAAGTTGACAGTAGTTGATAGACCGACAGCTGTTTTTCCGTAAGAATTACAAGCTGCTGCAAACACATAATCTGCTAAGGCAAATAATATAGCACCATGGACCGTTCCATGTGTGTTTAGCATATGATCCTTCACATCTAATTCAGCACATGCAGTTCCCTCACCAATTTCTAATAGTTTTATGCCAAGAAATTGAGCGTAAGGTTCTTGTTCAAAAAATCTAAAAATATCTTGTTGATCCCTCTTACTTATTTCCTTTTCAGCACCATTTATTGCCATTATATCCCTCCACCTTTAAAAAATATTATGAAATAAGTAATCTACTAAACAACAACACTCATTTCCCTAAGGTAATCAATTAGTCGTAACCTCTTCAAAGAATTGTGCAGATCGATTCATTTGAGTTTTAGCTTCCTCCATCATACTTTTAAATAGTTCCTTCACACTCGGAATAGATGTAATAAGACCTGCCGTTTGACCGCAATTAATAAAGCCATTCTCCATATCTCCATATAATGCACCTTTTATATGTAGATCTTCTGAAGTCATTTCATTAAATTGTTTCAAACTGACTCCATCCCTTTCAGCCTGTAGTAGCTTTTGTGCATATGAAGTATTTAGGATTCTTCTAACACGTCCAACCGAACGCCCAACAATCATCGTATCCGTTCCACTTGACTGCAATATATTTTCTTTATACGATTTGATGAAATGGTGCTTCCTTCGTTGCAATTAAGCGTGTCCCCATTTGTACGCCACTTGCTCCAAGCATGAATGCCGCTGCCATCCCTTTCCCATCCCCAATTCCTCCTGCTGCAATGACTGGAATCGATACCGCATTCGTGATTTGTGGGATAAGAGTGAACGTTGTTAATTCAAGATTCGAATTAATTCCAGCTGCCTCAAACCCTTCCGCTACAAGGAGATCCGCACCTGCTGCTTCCGCTTTTTGTGCATGTTTGACAGAAGCTACAACGGCAATAACCTTAATTCCGTGTTGATGCAATTCCGGTATAATGGATACAGGATTCCCAGCAGATAAAGAGACAACTGGGATTTGATGTTGAATGGCTAATTGAACTAACTCTTGTATATATGGAGTAACAGAAATGGCAATATTTAAAGCAAACGGACGCTGAGTTCTGTTTTTTGTTTCCAAAATGATCGTCTCGATTTCTTCTGGTCTCATCGTCCCACATCCGATTGTTCCAAGCCCACCTGCTTCTGAAACTGCTGCCGTCAGGCTTGCATTGCTTATATTTCCCATTCCACCCTGAATAATTGGATATGTAATGGAAAGCTGATCACAAATATATTTCATCCCTGCTCCCACCTTGTTCACAATATTATGATATAATACACTGAAAATTCATTTTTTAGGAGGCCGCTGCTTTGCTTATACCATTCAACGAAAAGAAACCTGTTATACATGAAACCGTCTTTATTGCTCCCGGTGCCCATATCATTGGTGATGTTCAAGTAGGCAAAGAGAGTACGATTTGGTTCAATGCTGTTATACGAGCTGACGAAGATGCCATCATCATTGGAGAAAGATGCAGTATCCAAGATAATGCCTCAATCCATTTATCTGAAGAATATCCCGTCATTGTTGAAGATGAAGTGACAGTAGGACATAATGCCATCCTACATGGCTGCACAGTAAAAAAACGATGTATCATTGGAATGGGTTCTACTATTTTGGATGGTGCCGTAATCGGTGAAGAATGCATTGTTGGTGCGAATACACTTATTCCACCCGGTAAAATCATTCCTCCACGATCACTCGTTGTTGGTTCACCTGGAAAAGTGGTTCGTGAATTAACTGAAAAGGATTTACATATCATTCAATTGTCTATCGATTCCTATGTTAAAAAAGGATATATTTATAATAAAACGCTTAAGAATAAATAAATCCGTCGTTCAAATGGGAACTACATATGAATCAAAATAATTTCTACTATAAGAAAACTTCCTTATCGGGAGTTTTTTTATGATCCTTTCCATGATAAATCGGTAGATTAAGAGGATTTATTTTTCATACTTAATGGATTATCCGATTGATACACTTTTTCAAAAAAGCGATTGGATGGTCCAGTAAGCATTTGATAATATTGATTAAACAAAAGGGCTGCGTGATCCCCATTCCAACGCTCTGGCAATAAATCCTTTGGTAAACCTGGATCAACAAATAAAAATTTTCGATATTCATGAACAAGGTTTGTTCTCTCTACAAAACATTCCTCATCTGTCATTTGACCCTTTTGAATAATGCTTTGATGAACAATATATTTTTTGCTATACGCATCAATAAATTGTTCATACTTCTCTTCAATTTCATGTAATGGCCAACATTTCTCCACTAATTGCAAGTCGGAGTGAGGACCTTTATGATCAGAAAGAAAGAGGTGAACATATTCTTCAATTTTATATTTACTAATTAATAGATTAATTTCTTTTTCAAAGTTATTTGGGGAAACCCAACACCCGTTAGATAAACAACCGAAACCACTCCACTGCAATTCCTTTCTTACCTCATCACGAATTTGCCTTTTTTCCTCTGGAATGTTGTACATGATAATTCTCCACTTTTGATCCCATTCATGTGAAGTTAATTTATAAATACGTCTGGCCGCCTCTTCAATACGGCTAACCCCTCGTGGTGTTAATGTATAATAACTTTTATTTCCTTTTTTCTCCGACTGGAGCAATCCGTTTTTCATCATTCGAGACACTGCCACTCGGACAGCTTGTTCATTATGGCCGAATTCCTTTAATAAACGTATTAAACTACCAATCCAAATTTTATTTCCATAGAGACGAATATAATCCCCATAAATCGTTAATATCAGTGATTGTGTATTACTCATAATTGTCTCACTCTTTCTGCCAGCATCCCTTGTTTATCAAACCATAGAACGCCAAGATTTTAGATTCCCCCTCCCATATGCAAAAGTCACCTTCGTTCTGGAAGTTGCCTTAATCATATCTAACATTTCATTATATTCGCAACATTTATTTCCCAATAAAAATAGGAGCTCTCTTTTCACTAAAAGCATTCAACGCTTCTAAGCGGTCTTCTGTTGGAATGGTTATTTCATATGCTTTCGATTCAAGAGCCAAGCCTGTTTGCAAATCAACATTCATCCCTTGGCTAATGGCAAATTTTGCTTGTCTTAATGCAATTGGACCATTTTTTAACATTTCATTTGCAAATTCTACACACGCCTTCATGAGTTCTTCCTTCTTCACTACTTTTGTAAGGATTCCCCATTCTTTTGCCACTCGTGTTTCTATTTTTCTCGCTGTAAAAATCAGTTCTTTTGCTTTTGCTTCACCGATTAATCGAGGGAGTCGTTGTGTCCCTCCAGCACCTGGAATAATTCCCCAACTTGTTTCTGTCAGACCTAATAATGCAGCCTCTACTGCTATGGCAAAATCACACGCAAGTACTAATTCAAAGCCACCTCCAAATGCATAGCCGTTAATCGCTGCAATGGTAGGCTGTGGCAACATGGAAATATGATGAAACACTTCTCGAATTGCTTTTACATTTCGCCTTACTTCTTGCTCCGATAAGGTTTTACGTTCTTTTAGATCGGCACCTGCACTAAAGGCCTTCTCACCTGAACCGGTAAAAATAACTACTCTCACATCAGGATCCATTTCAATTAAATGGACTATTTCCTCTAACTGTTGCAGTGTGTCATAATCAAAACAATTTAACACATCCGGACGGTTAATCGTCACATAGGCGATATGGTCTTCCAATTGATATAAAACTTTTGACACTCTTTTTCGCTCCTTCCCCTAAAAACAAGAATTTCTTTCTTGATTCAATAACCCTTAAGGAAATTTTATTCGGAAATATTTTCAACAATGGTTGAGATTCCCTGCCCTACCCCTATACACATCGTAGCAAGGCCATACTGTACCTTTCTTTTCTTCATTTCATATATTAAAGTCGTTAAAATACGTGCACCGCTAGCACCAAGCGGATGACCAAATGCAATGGCGCCTCCATTTACATTGACCTTTTCCTTATTAAGTTCTAGTTGTCGAATACATTCTAATGATTGCGAGGCAAAAGCTTCATTCAACTCCACCAAACCCATATCATCCACAGTCAGATTGGCACGTTGTAATGCCTTTCTAGAAGCAAATATGGGTCCTAATCCCATAATTTCAGGTTCTAACCCTGCTGTAGCTCCTACTACATACTTCACTAAAGGCTTTAATCCCAATTCCTTCGCTTTATCAGCACTCATAATTAATAAAGCGGCTGCCCCATCGTTTACCCCAGAGGCATTTCCAGCTGTAACGGTTCCCTCTGGAAAGATCGACTTTAGTTTTCCTAGTGTTTCGAGTGTTGTTTCAGGACGTGGATGTTCATCCCTATCAACAACGATTTCATTCCCTTTTCGGTCTTTAAAGATAACTGGAACAATTTCATCTGCAAAACGATTTTCATCCATTGCTCTTTTCGCTTTCTGCTGACTTTCAAAAGCAAACTGATCTTGAGCACTACGTGAAACATTGAACCTTTTAGCCACGTTTTCGGCTGTTTGAGGCATGCTATCAGCGCCATACAATTCTTTTAATTTTTTATTCGTAAAGCGCCATCCAATTGTTGTATCCTGTAATTCCATGCTTCCACGTGGGTAATCGATTTCTGGTTTCGCCATGACAAGGGGCGCACGCGTCATACTTTCCGTTCCACCTGCAATAAAGATATCTCCTTCTCCAACAGCAATCGCTCTTGCTGCATACATGACAGCGTCAAGTCCTGAACCACATAACCGATTAACCGTAGTCCCAGCAACCTGAATAGGCAGACCTGCAAGCAGTGCAGACATTCTTGCCACATTTCGATTGTCTTCTCCCGCTTGATTGGCGTTTCCTAATACAACTTCCTCAATTTCCTCTACAGGTACGTTTGGGTTACGTTCGATTAGTGCTTTAATGACAACGGCTCCTAGGTCATCCGGACGGATTGATTTGAGAGCTCCTTTGTATCTTCCAATGGGTGTTCGAACCGCATCCACAATCACAACTTCCTTCATTTCATCATCACCTCTTCGTTATTTATTCTGTAGTCAAAAACTCCTTTGCCCGTTTTTCTTCCTAATCGGCCCGCTTTCACATATTGCTCTAACAATGGTGCCGGACGATATTTTTCTCCTAGTTTTTCATGTAAATATTTTAAATTATTTAACCGAGCATCCAACCCAACAAGATCAACCAATTCAAATGGACCCATCGGATAGTTCAATCCTAATTTAATGGCTTTATCAATCTCTTCGGGAGTACCCAGTCCTTCTTGCAGCATATAAAAAGCTTCATTTCCAACAAGAGCACTAATTCGACTTGTGACAAATCCAGGGAATTCATTGATGACAACGGTCTCTTTTCCCATTTGTTCAGCTACTGCTTTTATTTGTTTTGCTGTTTGATCATTTGTTTCTAATCCACGAACGATCTCTACGAGCGGCATTTTATGTACGGGATTGAAAAAATGCATCGCAATGGTTTTTTCTGGTCGCTTCGAGTAGGAGCCAATTTCAGTTGGACTCATCGTTGATGTGTTGGAAGCAAATAGACAATGAGAAGGTGCATGGTCTTCTAATATTTCAAACACTTGTCTTTTAATTTCAGCTTTCTCGGGTACCGCTTCAATCACAAGATCTGCCGTATGGACGGCATCTGCCAGGTTTTTAGCATAATGCAGATTCTTCTTCGCTTCTTCCACTTTCTCATTGCTAATTTTCCCTCTTGATAATCCTTTTTCAAATATAATCCCAATCTCATTTTGGGCATTATCCAAAGCTGCTTCATTCGTATCGACAAGCGTAACAGAGTATCCTCCAATAGCACCAACATAGGCAATCCCTCTGCCCATCACACCTGACCCTACAACAACAATGTTTTTGATCATCATTCATCTTCCTTTCAACCATGATACAAATGAGTACGAATAAGACTCACAACTTACAGCCCATCGTACTCATTTATTAAAATCAAATACCTAGTGGATTTAATGGGCGGCTTCCATAATATGAAATGATACTTTTCGTTTCTGTATATAAATCAAGCGTTTCAATGCAAAGTTCTCGGCCAAAGCCTGATTGCTTATAGCCTCCAAATGGCGTTCCAGGGAATGCTGAGAACGGACAGTTCACCATAACGATTCCAGCTTGAATTTGATTCGCCACCCGAGTAGCTCGAGCACCATCCTTCGTCCAGATCGCAGAGCCTAATCCAAATTCTGTATCATTTGCCAGTTTAATAGCTTGTTTTTCATCGCTAAATTTCATGATAACAACAACTGGACCAAATATTTCTTCTTTGACTACTTTCATATCATGACTCACATTGGCAATAACGGTTGGTTCATACCAGTAGCCATTTTCATAACCTTCAATTACAGCCGCTTTTCCACCTGTTAAAATATCAGCACCATCTTGGATAGCGGATTGTACATACCCATCAATCACATTCAATTGATTTTGATCAATAATCGCTCCGACATGTGTCTCCTTATCAAAAGGATTTCCGAGTTTCAGTTTCTTTGTTTTTTGGACAAACTTCTCTACAAATTCATCATATATATCTTCATGTACATACAATCTGGAACGTGCTTCACAAGATTGACCTGTATTGTAAAAGATTCCAAATAAGGATCCATCTACTGCAGCATCAATATCGCTATCCTCAAATACAAGATTAGGAGATTTACCACCTAATTCTAATGTAATTCGTTTTAAAGTCTGGGATGCTCGTTCCATAATATTTTTACCAATTGGTGTAGATCCAGTAAAAGCGATTTTGTCTACTTTTTCATGTTCCACCAAATAATTTCCAATCTCAGAACCTGATCCAGGAACGATGTTTACAACGCCTTCTGGTACACCGGCTTCAAGACAAATTTCCCCTAAGATAATCGCGGTTAGTGGGGTTAAAGAAGCCGGCTTAACAACCACCGAGCATCCTACAGCAATGGCAGGGGCAATTTTCCAGGCCGCCATCATTAAAGGATAATTCCATGGAATGATTTGGGCACAAACGCCAACGGGTTCCTTTTCTGTATAGTTATGGAATTGACCTGGGATCGGGTTCACAGTCCCACTATGTCCAACGATCGCCCCTGCATAAAATTCAAAATCTTCAATTGCTTGAGAGACTTGACCTTGAGCCGTACTTAGCGATTTTCCAGTATCTAAAATCTCTAATTCTACCAATTCATTAAATCGAGAACGCATGATAGAGGCAATTTTATTTAATGTACGTGAACGCTTATTAATAGGGTACTTTTTCCACTTTCCATGATCAAATGCATTTCTTGCAGCTTGCACCGCTTTTTCTGCATCTTCCTTCGTTGCTTTAGCTACCTCAGCAATTAATTCACCCGTCGCAGGATTATAGGTCTTTATTGTCCCACCATTGCTACTTTCTACCTTTTCACCATTTATAATTAAATGATAAAAATCACGTTTCATGGTTGATTTTTCTCCTGACGTTTGTTGAACTGTTGACATATATTCCCACTCCTTATTAATTCCCTATAAAAACAGGTTTTCTTTTATCGATAAATGCTTGAACACCTTCTTGGTGATCATGGGTTAGACCTGCAATACGTTGACCTTCCGCTTCCTTTTCAAGAAAAGCATCGAAGGAAAGTTGATTAGCGAATTTTAAATTTCGTTTAATGAGACCGATTGCTTTCGTTGGTAATTTTGCTAAATTTTCCGAAAACTCAACAACCTCTGATTCCCATGTTCTCAGTGGATACCAATTTTGTAACAAGTCCTAATTGAAGTGCTTTTTCCGCAGAAATTTTTTCTCCTAAGATCGAAAGCTCTGCTGTTTTTGCATAACCAATTAAGTTTTGTAAGAAGTATAAATTACCAGAGTCTGGAATTAACCCGATATGAATAAAGGCATTTAAGAAGTTTGTCTTTTCAGTAGCTAACCTGAAATCACAAGCTAAGGCAAGACTAAAGCCTGCGCCAGCCGCTATCCCATTCACAGCTGCCACGATGGGTTTTTCACAATTCATGATCTGCCTCATCAAAGGGCCATATTTCTCTCTTAATACTTGTCCATGATCCATCTGTTCATCGACATCTGCTAAATCTTGTCCTGAACAAAATCCGCGACCAGCACCAGTGAACACGAGACAACGTACTTGTTCATTTTTTGTTGCTTCTTTCAAGGCTGCTTGTATTTCTTGAATCATAAGGGAATTAAATGCATTTAGTTTATCGGGACGAGATAATTCGATCGTTCCTACTCCGTTTCGAACGTTGTAATGAATGGTTTCAAACATCCGCGCACACATCCTTATTCCCCTTTAAAATTCGGTTTTCTTTTTTCCATAAATGCTTGCATTCCTTCTTTTTGATCTTGTGAAGAAAATAATAGATAAAAGTTTTTTCTTTCATATTGCATTCCTTCATATAAGGAATAATCAACCGCTTTATTCACCGAATCTTTTATGAGTCTTAATGATAAAGGAGGCTGTTTGGCAATCCTTTTAGCAAACTTCATGGCTTCTTCCATTAATAATTCCTCTGATACAATCCGATTCACAATCCCGTATTCTAAAGCGATATCCACAGGAATACGATCTCCAGTCCATATCCATTCTAATGCTTTTGCTCGCCCAACTATTTTTGTCAAACGCTGTGTTCCTCCAGCGCCTGGCATAACTCCTAAATTGACTTCTGGAAAGGAGAATTGCGTTCCATTTGCAGCAATTAAGATATCACAGCACAGAGCTAGTTCAAAACCACCACCAAAAACAAATCCTTTCACAGCACCTATAATCGGTTTCTTAATTAATGTTAGGCGATCCCAATCCGCAAATTGATTTAATAACTCTAATTGCATGGGTACATTGCTTGCCATTTCGTCGATATCTGCTCCTGCGGAAAAAGCACGTCCTTTCCCCGTTATTAAGATCGATATCACATGGTTATTTTGATCAAAGTGTTCCATTGCCGTAATAATTTCACGAATTAGCTTTCGATTTAAGGCATTTAATTGTTTCGGGCGATTTAATTGAATGACTCCTACACCATCACTTGTGTACGCCTCTATGAATTCATATGGTTCACTCATTTTCCTCACCAATCATAAAGCTTACTAGATTACCCGCAAATCCCATTACATCCTTACCAGATGCTTTCCCTTCTTCCGATCGAAGACCTGCTTTTAATGTTTCATGACTGTCGTAATACATCTCACAAATTAAGTAATATTTGGCTTCACCACCCATAGGGGAACCTGTTCCTTTTGTCACTTTCATTTTACGAAGTCCAGGGATTTTTTCTGTAATGGGTACATGTACATTAAAGTAATGTTCATCAAAGGCCTCTTTGTTCTCAGGGTGTTTATAAAATGCAATCAATTTAATCATCATTTAAAACCTCATTTCACATTGTAATTGATATTAATTTCATCGCTTCAAATGGATTCTTACAGCTTTTACAATACAGAATGCTTCGACAAGCAGTCGGACCAAAGATATTATCGAGTGTTACGTACGTTGACCCACAATAAGGGCAATCAATATGCCAAGAGCCGTCTTCCTTCATTTGTTTTGGAGGGGGGGCAATGCCAAATTCTTTTAGACCTTGATACCCTTTTGAAGTGATTCGATCGGATGTCCAGGGAGGCTTATTGATAAACTCCACGACCGTCTCCTTCACTCCCTCTAAAGTCATTTACAGTCTTTACGATATTGCTTACGAATGATTTCCAAGGCAGGACACCCTACAAATGTTGGTAAAATTTCAATCCTGACCTGTTCATTTTGAATCGATACGGATTCTACCATTCCTAAATCAAGGATACTTACCGTATCAATTTCAGGATCTTTCACACTTTCTAATACACGCAACACATCTTTTTTTGTCAGTTGTTTGGGTGCTATCATTCGTTCACACCTCTTCTCTTTTTAATTTACCAAGCAGCAGCAGGATCCAGATGATACACTTCTCCTAGTATTTCGAGAGCTTCCTCAAGATCTGCCGAATGTTCCCCATTTCTCCCGTTTTTACTACTGACGTTATTCGTTTTCGGGAGCGATACTTGAATCCTATCCAATTCCTTTTGTAGGGCTGTGATCCAACGTTCTATTAAAACGCTTTCTTTTTCAATTAAACCGTAAGAGTGAATGTGCCTAGCATTGATTCCCAAACGAAAAGACATCCGAAAAATCATTCATTACTTTTTCAATCGCTTGTGTCATCCGCTTTTTAGCTTCTTCTGTTGAACTGAGCAACTGGACAAACCATGTTTTCCAGTGTAATAAATGATAGTGTATTTCCATTTCTACTTTCACAGCCACATCTGCGAGTGGTTGATAATCACTTTGTTTTAAAGATTGAATCTTTATTTTCTTGGCAAGTGTATAAAAATAATTTCGAACGACTGCATATGCCCAATCATAATGGGGATCTTCCATATAGTTTCCTGGCCCATTCACTCTTTCGACTAATAAACAATTCTTTCTTTCATTTGCAGGACGCGCATGTGCTAAATCATCCGCCTTACCTGCACCTAATTCTTCAAGCAATTTATAATACATTGCTGCATGACCCATGCTATCTTGACTAATCGATGAGGAAGCAACATCTTCTTCAATATGCGGTGCAAGTCCAAGCCATTCTGAACCGCGATAAGAAAACAGAAAATCATCGTCGGCTAGTTGTAATAAGAGATCCACTACGGCTTTCTTATATTCTTGATTTAGCGTTATAACCTGTTCACTCATTTGTTTTGCTCCTTTCCCCAAGATAGGATTTCTTTTTCATCAAACATTTTTTGTTCATAATGACGCCATTTTTTCTTTAAATACCCGTACCCTTTTGTATTCCGGTAATCCTTATTATCGATGCGACTGAGGATCTGTTTCTCCTCCTGATCTAACCCGCGAATGTTCACTCGATTCACTACCCAAATATCCTCAACAGGTTCTCTTCTCATAAAATTCTCTTGCGCCATCAGCAAAGCCATTTCTGCGTTTGGTGCAAGTAAGCTGAATTGATGCTGGAATGACGAGCTGGGCGTTCTTTTACTAAACACTTCAAATTCTTGGTAAAATGTTTTGTTATCGTTTCACCATTTTTCATGACTCCTTTCTGTTTATTAGTTGATCACTGCACTTAAAGCTTCCCTTACCCACGCATTTTCTTCATAAGAAGTCCGGCGCAGTTTAATTCTTGCTTGTGAACGAGGACCTTGATTTTTAATGATTTTCTTAAATTCATTCCAATCTGGCTGTTGGTATATCCATGTTTGCTGTTCCTCGTTAAAATGGATGGTTACGTCTGGTATCGTCAATCCAAGTGATAAAATACGTGGAATATATTTTGTAAAAAAGCTCTGTCTTAGTTGTTCATTTGTTTTTGTGCGAATTTTATATTTGATCGTTACATCTTGTTTCGATGCACCCGTTGTCGCTTTGCTGGCAGGACCAAAGAACATAAGAAGTGCTGGCCACCAACGATTCAATGCATTCTGTACCAACTCTTTTTGCTCTGGGGTTCCTTCTGCAAGCGCCATGATGATCGCTTCGCCATGTTGAGCATGGAACACTTCTTCTGCACATATACGTTGTAAGGCTCTTGCATACGGGCCATATGATGCTCCTAACATATCTGTTTGCGTAATAATCGCAGCTCCATCCACAAGCCAGCCAATTAGGCCTGCATCACCCCAGGTTTTTGTTGCCATATGAAAGACGTTGTGGAATTTAAGATCTCCATTAAATAAATCCACCATCAAATCGCCTCTATTTTTCCCATATGGCTTTAATAGATCTTCGGCTACTCGTAATAATAATTGTCCATGGCCCATTTCATCCTGTACTTTGGCCATAATCCCTAATTTCCGATAAAGGGAAGGAGCCTTCGGTACCCATTCTTTTTCAGGAAGCGCTCCCATAATTTCGCTCATTCCATGCATGGATATTAACTTGATTAAAGCTGTGCGATATTCTTCCGGCATCCAATCATCTGGTTCAATTTTCTGTCCATCTTCAATGCGTCTAATAAAATATTCTAATTTTTCAGTTTCCTTATCTTGTGCGGCGGTCATCGTCATTAATAGGTTCCTCCTTTTATATAACTGATTTATAACTTAATTATAATTTACTGTTATATAAAAATCAATAATTTTCTGAATATTTATTTATTTTTATTTTTTTCCAAATAAATTGCGATAAAATCTCCTTAAATAGACATATTTTATCATTAAAACAAAGCTTTTTTCGTCATTAATATAACACTATTATCTATTTATTTTTATTTCTTGTTATACTTTTCTATATCTTACACTAAAGAAAAAGCATGGATTAAAAACCACGCCTTTTCCTTTATAAATCTTCATATTAAAACGATTATTCTACCAATTTCCATTTTCCATCTTTTACTGTTGCGATGACCATGCTATCTGCTTGTAATCCGTTGTGATCCTTTGCGGTAAAATTAAACACACCTGTTGCTCCAGTCCAATCGACAATATCATTTTCTAAAAACTCTCGAATGGATTCTCGGTCTGTTTTTCCTGCTTTTAATGCCTCCACAACCAACATTAAATTGTCATGTCCGTATGATCCAAAATTAGTTGGTTCACTATTAAATTTCTCATGATATTCATTATAGAAAGAAGAAATAACATCAAATTGAACATCGTCTTCTGCAATTTGGGAAGGAAACAATAGTTTTCCTGTCGGAATGACAACACCCTCTGCAGCTTCACCAGCTAAATCAATAAAAGTTTGATTGGCAATTCCATGACTAGAAACCATTGGAATGTCCAAATTTAAATCACGAAGGTTTTTGGCAATAACAGCAGGACCTGGATTGGTTCCCCAGACTAAAACCGCCTCGGCCTTTGCACTCTTAATCTTTGTTAATTGCGTACTCATATCTGGATCTTGTGTGTTATAACTTTCTTTTGCGACAATGTCAATTCCATATTCTTTTGATTGTGCCTCTAGTTGCTCAAGTCCACTTGTTCCAAATGCATTCGAGTCAACTAATGTTCCCACTTTTTTGATTCCTTGTTCATTCAAGTATTGATATAAACGCTGAACGGCATGAATATCTGAATGTGGTGTTTTAAAAACCCAATGTGCTTCTTCGACTGGCTTCACAATGTGCATACTTGCACCACCAGATACTAATGGAACTTGTTGTTGCATAGCGATTCCCTTCATGGCTAAACTTTCTCCACTACCGGAAGAACCAAGTACAGCTAATACTTTTTCATCATTTACTAATCGATTCATTTCCTGTGTAGCTTTCTCTTGTGTTGATTCATCATCAGCTAAAATCACGCGAATGGGAACCCCATTTATGCCACCTTCTGCATTGATTTTCTCTTCCAATAATTTTGTTGCATTCCATTCAGGCTCACCAAGTGGACTATTCGGACCGGTTTTGGAGTAGATCGCACCAATTTTGTATTCCGATTGTTTTTCTCCATCCACAGCATTTGATGTTTTCTTATCCCCACATGCCCCTAATAGAAGTAAACATGTAATTAATAAACTAGTAAGAATGATCTTTTTCATTATAAAACCCCCATTTTTAATGAACTGTTTGTCCTAAATAAGCTTCCCTAATTTCTTTATCTTCTAATAAAACACTAGAAGAACCAGATTTCACAATTTCCCCGTGAGAAATCACATAGGCTCGATTCGCAATTTTTAAAGAAGAAACCACGTTTTGTTCAATTAATAAAACGGTTGTGCCAAACACATCCCGAAGTTCTCTAACAAGTTCAAGAACTTCCTTTGCAATAATAGGAGCCAATCCTAATGTCGGTTCATCTAGTAATAACAAATCAGGTTTTGCCATAACTCCTCTCGCAATGGCAAGCATTTGTTGTTGTCCACCAGATAAGGTTCCTGCTAATTGTGATTTCCGCTCATTTAATATAGGAAATAAATCAAATACTTGTTTTATATCTTCTTCAATCGATTGTTTATTCGATTTATGACGTCGATGATAGGAACCTAAGTACAAATTATCAAGAACGGTAAGTGTCGAAAAAACCTGTCGATGTTCTGGGACATGGACCAAATGTTGTTTAACGATCTGTTCAGCTCCTAAAGTTGTGATATCCTTGGCGTGATAATAGATATGTCCATTTGACGGTTTAAGCAAACCAGAGATGGTCTGCAAAAGAGTCGTTTTCCCAGCTCCATTAGCACCTAAAATGGCCACGATTTCTCCTTTTTCCACATGAAGCGACACGTCTGTTAATGCACGTATAGGACCATAGGAAACAGAAAGATGCTCAATGGACAAGATTGCTTCCTTACTCATCATTTTTCACATCCCTAGCATTTATTAGATTTCAACACCTAAATAGGCTGTGATAACCCTTTCATTCGTTTGAATCTCTTTCGGTGTACCCTCTGCTATTTTTTCACCCTGATCAAGAACAACAATTTTGTCACAAATATTCATGACTAAATCCATGTCATGTTCGACAACGAAGACCGTATTTCCCTGGTCTCTTATTTGTTGAATCAATATACTCATTTCCATTGTTTCTGTATGATTTAACCCTGCTGCTATTTCATCAAGTAATAATAATTTGGGATTTGTTGCCAACGCCCGAGCTAATTCAAGTAAACGAAGCTTACCTAAAGACAAGCTTCCTGCCAAATGATTAAAATAATTCTCTAACCCTACAAATCTCAGTTGTTCCATGGCAGCTTCATAGATTTCTTTCTCTTCTATTTTTGCTTTTGGTGAAAGAAATGCCGCTCCCATGATTCCTACTTTCGTTCGGATATGCTGTCCAATCATGACATTCTCCAAAACCGTCATATTCTTAAAGACTTGTAAATTTTGAAAGGTTCTTGAAATTCCTATAGATGCCATGTGATGAGTTGGAATCCCATTAATCGATTCTCCTCTAAATACTATGGAACCCGTTGTTGCAGGAAAAATGGCAGAGATCATATTGAACATGGTACTTTTTCCAGCACCATTTGGACCAATTAATCCAGCAATTTGACCTTCCTCAACAGAAAAAGTAACATCATTATTTGCGACTACTCCACCGAATTTTTTCGTCAATGATTGAACTTTTAGCACCTACAACACCTCTTATTCACTGAAATTAACCTTTTTCGCCTTAACAAGCTTCTCACGTTTAATTGTGAATCTGTTTTTCAACAAGGAAACCAATGTTGGAAAAAGTCCGCGCGGCATAAAAATGACAACAACCATTAAGAGAAACCCATATAAAACTTGTTCAAAATCACTTGTAATAAAAGGAAAATTCTCACCCAATGCTTGAACAATGACCCCAATTAATCGAACTAATATAGCCCCTATGACAGCTCCCCATATTGAACTACTTCCCCCTAATACAACCATTGCTAGAAAAATAATAGAGGCATCAAAAGTAAAGGAACTAGGTGAAATACTATAGGACATATGAGCGAATAACCAACCTGCTAACCCCGCAAACATCGCACTTAGAATAAATATTTGCATCTTATACCTACCCGTATTGACCCCCATCGAACTTGATGCAATTTCGCTATCATGGATCGATCTAAGTGCACGTCCCACTCTGGAATGAACAATGTTTAAGGAGATCACAACAACCAATAGCACGAAAAACCACACAAAGTAATAGTAGCCAATCCCTTGATTCAACGTGATTCCAAAAAAGTTAATTTGTGGAATTCCATATAATCCAGTAGCCCCTTTTGTTACCCCCCTCCATTCGATCAGAACAGAATGGACAATGATTCCGAAAGCAAGTGTGGCCATTGCAAGATAAAATCCAGTCAATCTTGCCATCGTAAATCCCAATACGAAAGCTAGAATGGCTGGAACCAGTAAAGAGAAGAGAAGACTAATCCATGGACTAAGTCCAAAAGTTGTCGACAATACCGCTGTCGTATAAGCACCTACCCCATAAAATGCTGCTTGTCCCAACGATATTTGCCCTGCATACCCCATTAACAGACCAAGTCCCACTGCGACGATGACATAGATTCCTGCAAAGGTTGCTTGTGTATGATAAAAAGAAGTTGAGACTACCAGGGGAAATAATAGAATGAGGATGGCAAATATTCCGACGCCGATCCAATTGGTTTGTTGTACACCTGTCCTTTTCATCACAATCCACCTTTCCCAACATTTTTCTCACCTAAAAGTCCACTAGGTCGCAATAATAGAAGCGCTAATATAACGGAAAAGGCAATCGCATCCTTTAATCCAGAACTAATATATCCAGCACTAAATGATTCCAATAAACCAATAATTAACCCTCCTAACACAGCACCCGGCGCACTGCCTAACCCTCCTAAAATGGCTGCAGAAAAACCTTTTATTCCAAGCATGACTCCCATGTCATACGATGGAAACATGATGGGCGCAATAGCTAATCCTGCCAGTGCTCCGAGAGTAGCACTTAATGTAAAGGAAAAGGATGACATCTTTCTAGGACTAATCCCCATCAATCGTGCTGCTAAAGGATTGATGGAACAGGCCTGAAATGCTTTCCCTATAATGGTTCGATCCATAAGAAAATACAATCCTCCAACAATGATGAACATAATGACCAGTACCCAAAGGCTTTGTGGTGTAACTACTGCTCCAGCAACCCCAATTGGCTCATTTGAAGTAAATGGCTCAACCTTCACTTGGTCTTTGCCCCAGATCATACTTGAAACACCACGGATAAAAATAGAAGCCCCAATGGTTAGAATGATTAAACTGATCGCATTTGCTCCCTTAGCTTGCTTGATAATCATCCTTTCCATAACCCAACCTAATATCATGACAATCAAAATCGTTAGAAGAAAACTTACCCAATAAGGTAAACCCGCATTGACACCGGAAAACATGATCATCCCGCCGAGCATAACAAATTCCCCTTGAGCAAGATTGATTACTTTTGTTACACTATAAATCAAGACAAAACTTAGTCCCACAATGGCATAAATGCTACCAATGGTCATACCTGTAATTGAGAATTGTAAAAAATCCCCCATAACTTCAACCCTTTCAAGTTTATTTACATATTAAATAATGGAGAAATGGGGACTTATTTTGAACCAAAAGCGTCCCCATTTCACTCAACATAAATGAATGGAAACCTATTTAAGTTACTTAATTTTCATAAATTTCTGAATTTTACAAACAAAATAAATCATATAGATATAAAATAAACTCTTTTTTACCTATAAGGCGACCCCTTCCTTTCTGCAATCAATAACTCGTATCGCTTTTCCTTCTGAACGAGGAATGCTTTTTGGTGGAAGCACCTTTACATTCATACTAACTAAACAATGATTTTTCATAGAGTGCTGAACCGTTTTCTTGATTTTCGAAATATATTCATGCTCCATATTACCGTTTATTTGTTTATCCATTTCATCATTTATTTCAACATGAAGTTCCACGATATCAAGACTTCCTCTTTGATGAAGGTAGACTTGATAATGAGGAGAAAGCTCCTCCAATTGTATTAAATAGTGTTCAATTTCAGATGGAAATACATTTACTCCACGAATGATCAACATATCATCTATACGACCTTTAACACGGGACATTTTGGTTGTTGTTCTACCACATTTACACTTTTCTCTTGTTATAGACGCAATGTCACCCGTTCGATATCTTATAACTGGAAATGCTTCTTTCGTTAAACTAGTGAAAACTAATTCCCCCTCTTCTCCATCAGGAACTACTTCAAGAGTATCAGGGTTAATCACTTCCACAATAAAATGATCCTCAGCTATATGTAGACCATCTTGCGCTTCATGACATTCCATGGCGATTCCCGGTCCCATTACTTCACTTAAACCATAAATATCACAGGCTTTTATGCCATAAGTTTCTTCTAATATTCTTCGCATTTCTTCTGACCAAGGCTCTGCACCAAATATGCCAAATTTCAGGGAGGTTTCTTTTGGATTCTTGCCATACTGTACCATTTCTTCTGCCATCTTTAACACATAGGACGGAGTGCCTGCGATAACAGTTGGTTTAAAATCCTCAATGACTGTGATTTGCCGATCCGTGTTCCCTCCTGACACTGGAACCGTTGCCATTCCCAGTCTTTCTGCACCGTAGTGAAGACCTAAACCTCCTGTAAACAGACCATATCCATATGCATTGTGGAATATTCCCTCAGGATCTCCACCCGCAATAGCGATTGCCCGAGCAACAATATCTGACCAATGACCAATATCATTTTGAGTATAGGCCACAACGGTTGGTTTTCCACTCGTACCTGAAGACGCATGAATTCGTACAATTTCCTTCATATTGACAGCAAATAAGTTATACGGATAATGATCCCTTAAATCCTTTTTCTTCGTGAATGGTAGCTTCTTCAGATCCTCTAACGACTGAATGCTCTCTACTGTAATATTTCGCTCTTCAAATTTTTTTTGATAAAATGGTACTTTGTTATGAACTCTTTCTACTGTTTCTTTTAACCGTGATAATTGAAGCGTTTCCATTTCACTACGTGACATTACTTCTTCTTCATGAATGATCATTATTTCTCTCCCCCTTAATCATTTGAAAAGTTATTCTTTTAAACATTGATCACATATAACAACATTTTTAAAATTTAGTAATTTATTGTTATATTATGTTTAATAAGTTATCACACATTAGAAGAGTTGTAAATATATTGTGAATTTTCAGAATTATGTTCATAAACGTACATACTATTTTTTTCGTATAGTTAAAATTTATAGATTTCCTTTAATAGTAAGGGAAGATTAGATTTTTACCTATAAAACAATAATATTTTTTTAAAAAACCCTTATATCTATAAAAAAATTTTTTATTTATTTTTTTAAGCCAATTCGACACATACCAAAAAGGTCCAAGTTACCCGAGAGGTTCATTCGGATAACTTGGACCTTTTTGGTATGTAAAATTTATTCATGGAAAGTTTAAGCGTTTTTTGTAAAATGACCAAAGAAATCGTCTTTTCCATTCGTTTTATGTAGTTTAAAGCTACTACAGATTTATTCCCGCAAATGCCTGAACATATTTTTCGTACCATTTTGTCCATTCTTCAGACCTGGAATCAAAGGTCTTTCCATCCATTAATGCTTGGACCACAGCTAAACATACATGCCAGCCTGCTAAATCCCTTGGAGTATGGTCTGTGACTCTTTTTATCTTTTCAATTAAGACCAATTGACAACCTTGAAGCTCTGGCCCCAATTCAAAACGAACAATGTCCTCACCCCATGTGTATTCTAAAACAGATTCCATTTTGAGTTCAAGAATTTTCATTTCTTCAAAACTTCCATTTTGCATATCGAACTTAATGCTGCCGCCTTCACGAAGATCGTCCACACTTAGTTCAGTGAACCACTGCACTAGTTTCTCATTTTCTGTCAACCAAGACCAAACCTCTTTTACAGAATAGTGCAGATGACGTTCGAATCGTGCGATATAGCCATCTTTATCTTTTTTAATCCTTGCTAACATTTACGACTCCCCCTTATTTAAATGAATACTTATTGTTGTTTACAAGGTCTACCTATGATAAGTCCATTTCATTTAAAAGATCACGTAATGCCAATAGATCGCCATCAATCAAGGTGATTCCTTTCCCCATTTTGCTATGATCAGGTGCCCAATCTCGTAAATCATATTTTGGTGAGTTTCCATTCCAACTGACTAGATTTAACTCTTTATTCCATCCTTTAGGTGAGGTTGATAAAGTTCCTATTTTCTCTACTATTTCAAATTTGATTTCTGCCATTGTTTTACCTCCATTATCATTATGTACTTAAGCTAACCATGTTCATTTACTACCCTTTAATTATTTTAATCCTACACGATTGTTAGACACTTTTCACTTTAATAATCATTAAAAAGACTTACCCTTTAGGCAAGTCAAGTGCTTGATAATCCAGTTGATATTTCCCGCCTTCAGCAACTTCCGAATGATACAAAGCTTTTAGGGCAAAGTTTTTCTCTAGCTCGTGTTCTTTCATCAATTCTCTTAAGCGATTTTGCAATTCTTTATGTTCTTTAACCAACTGTTTCATTTGTGATTTTATATATCTCATATGTGTTTAATCCCTTTCTATTTCAAAATCTGTTCAATTCCCTCATCCGTTTAGTATACCATGATTATTTATAGTGTTTGTTGCAGAAATCCATTTTATGATCTTTGAACCCATTACATATTTTTTTCGGAAATTGTTTTTAGATTTCTCTTAATAGACTATAATTTTATTAAGAGGTGAAATATAGTGAAAAGCTTAGCCGTATTTTGTGGATCGAGAACAGGTGCGTCAGATATTTATATCGAAGAAGCTATTAAATTTGGAAAAGAATTAGCCCAACGAAAGATTACCCTTATTTATGGTGGTTCAAGTGTCGGTATCATGGGTGCTGTTGCAGATTCTATTATTGAAGCTGGAGGAAATGTGATTGGCGTCATGCCAAAATTTCTCGATCAAAAAGAACGATCTCATAAGAAATTGTCAGAGCTCATTATTGTGGAATCCATGCATGAGAGAAAATCAAAAATGAGTGATTTAGCCGATGGTTTTATCGCTTTGCCAGGTGGACCTGGAACATTGGAAGAATTCTTTGAAATTTTCACTTGGGCACAGCTAGGACTTCATCAAAAACCTTTAGGAATTTTAAATATCAATCATTATTACGATCCTCTTATCGCATTATTTAATCATATGACAAATGAAATGTTCATGGAAGAAAAGCATCGGCTGATGACACTTGTGGATGCCGATGCAAAAGGACTTCTTGATCAATTTGTCCATTTTAAACCACCTATTATGAAAACGTATATGAATGAACAGCAAACATGACCCCATCTAAAACAGACCAAGGTTTACAGACCTTGATCTGTTTTTTTGTCATCTTTACACATAATCGTTCCTTTTGCTAAGGCCATTCTTATCATTAAACATTTAAATCTCTTTTTTCGAAACATACATACGTAACAAGTGACAAGACCGCAATCAGAACGATGGATATTAGGACATATACCATATTCAAACCTCCACCATCCATCACCATTTCAGCCTCAAAATATTTAAACGGTGTTATATACTTTAAAAATTCAATATTCTCGTTTAAATCAATGGCAATCGATAATAAATAGGAGAACAAGAGGATCCCAGTCGCTAATGATGCAACGGTTTTTGGGTTCTTTTTTACAGAAGCAATGGCACTACCGACTACCAAAAACAAGATCTGCAAAATGAACATACCGACCATCGTTAGAGCAATATCCCCATTAATTGCCTCACCCTCATGATTGTATTTTCCCATGATCGTAATCAACGAAAGGAGCGTGATTACATTAAAGACCACAAGATTCACAAACGCTGCCAATAATTTTTCCGTAATGACGGTACTTCTTAATAAAGGCTTCGTGAATAAAAATTCAGCTGTTTTGTCACGCTCTTCTTTGGAAATGATATTTGCCCCAAGCATGGCTGCGTGGATGGTCGCCATTAATAAAAGATAAACAAACAGAATGGAATAATATCCACTGATTTTCGATACATCCACATCACTGAAACCCATAACGGCCTTTAATGATTTGGGTATATCGGCGATTAGTACATTAATGGATTGGCCTTGTGACGAATACGCTTCATATTTTCCCATTCCTGATAGGACCATTAGAAATACGCCAATGCTCCAGTAAATAAGAGATTTTCGATGAGATTTCATTTCTCTCCAAAAGATATTCATATACCACCCCTCCTTATCGTTCATACACCAATCAGATTTCCTAAACAGAATGGATATCCTTTTTGACATAAACGTAGTAGCTTGCCGCAATTAAAAGAATCATAATGACTGCACCCGTAATCAAAAATGTTGCTTCATAACTTGAATGTTCAATAATGTAAGCGGAATCAAAATATTTAAACGGCGAAAGATATCGTTTAGCTTCCTCACCAGTCGTACTGCTGAACATACCTAGAAAGTAAAAGGCAAAGACGGTCGAGAGAGAAACGGTCAAAACAGATTTAATCTTTGGAACCATGACGGAAATGAAAATTCCTATGGCTAAAAATAAGAGCTGAACAAAAAACATCGTGAGTGAAAGCATCATAAAAAGTTTAACACTAAAGTCATCTGTCTTTACTTGAAATAGAATGAAGCTTGCAGCAGCTATGTAAGTGATATTCGTGATGACAAGGGAGCTGAATGCAGCCAGCAGCTTGGCTGTCATAACAGCTGTACGTGTAACTGGCTTTGTTAACAGAAAATCAGCTGTTTTTTCGCGGACTTCCTTGCTGACAATAGAAGTCCCTAGATTCATAGCTTGTATCGCTCCGCAAAGAGTAATAAACGTTAATAGAAAGCTATAAAAGCCTAGAATGGTAAAGAAATTTATGAGGTTAACCCCTAATAAATTCCTGATCGCCTCTGGATACCCTTCCATTATTTTTGTAAATTCCTCCGCATCCTTAGCAAAAGAAGAATAAAACGACATAAATAGCGCAACGATCATGATTAAAGAAATCGTCCATATGATCGTAGATTTTCGGTACGCCCTCAATTCATGCCTAAATATGTTCATCGTGTTTTAAGCCTCCTTTTCATAGTAATGCAAAAAGATCTCTTCAAGGTCAGGCTCTTCTATCCAAATGTTCGTGATGTCCATCTCTGCCACTTTTTTCAACACCATATTGATATTGCCTTTAAATATGAAGCTGACAATAGGACCCTTTACCTCTAGATTTGTCACACCAGTCAAGTTAAAGTCATTTTCACCAACGGTACTTTTTGTATCAATTTTAAATTTTTTATAGTTGTTTTCTTGTAACGTACTAATCTTTTCGACCGTCACCAATTTGCCTTCTTTTATAATAGCCACACGATTACATAATTTTTGTACTTCACCTAAAATATGGGATGAAAATAAAATCGTTGCTCCTTTTTTATTTTCCAATTCAAGCAATTCAAAGAATTTTTGCTGCATGAGCGGGTCTAAGCCACTCGTTGGTTCATCCAAAATAAGCAACTTTGGTTCATGAAGAAGCCCTTGGACAATTCCTACTTTCTTTTTATTCCCTAATGATAAATCATCCATTTTTTTCGTAAGATCAAGATCCATGATTTCCGCTAATTCTTTGATTCTTTTACTGCAATCTTTTTTATAAAAGCTAGCTGAGTATTTTAATAGGTCCATCACTTTCATATTGTCATAATAAAACACCTCCGAAGGCAAATAACCGATTTGCTTCTTGATTTCAGGTGCATCTTTAACACTATCCATACCGAAAATCTTTGCACTGCCGCTAGTTGGGTAAATCAATGACAATAAGGTTCTAATCGTAGTAGATTTCCCTGCACCATTTGGACCAATGAAGCCAAAGATCTCGCCCTCTTCTACATGAAAAGTAACGTCCGTAATCCCTCTAGCCTTTCCATAACTTTTCGTCAGTTGATTGATTTCGATTACATTCATGATGGAACCTCCTCAATTATTGAATGTTTTATGCGTATTTTTACTGATCTGGTCAATTTCACTGTAATCAAATTGAGCAGATCAGTCAATGTCCTACTCATCTATTTTTTAGTGCCTGACTCTACTGTCATGATTCTTTTAACCCTTGTTTCCGGACATTGTTTGCAGCCTATTACAATTTGTTGTAAACTTTATTAATAAATCGTAAAAATATTCAGTTAAAATATTCTATATTGTTTTTTATAAAGTAGTATTAATCTATTTATACATATACAAAACATTTACGTTCTTATTTAAATTGTGGAAAGCTTATTCATATCCTTATGTGATGAGTCGAACAATACGGATCCTTTATTATAAACATACGGTGAAATATAGGAGTTGATCTTTCTAAATGTTCCATATGCTCACTGATTATCATAAGAATCGTTATAAATGGGTTGTTAATGCACAGAGAGAATATTTACATTCCTTCGTCGTATTAAATATCCAAGAAAATGTAGATCTCCCCCTTTCAGAGGATCGGATAAGTTTGACCCAAAGAGCGCCCTCCTTTTGTCACTTAATTGAGTTGCCTAAAGTAGCTGCGAAGACTAGAAAACAAGTATTTGCGAAATATGACAAAAAGATTGCAGAACTGGGAGATTTAATAGAGAAAACCAATATCCAAATTGAAGTAGAGTTGAAAAAAACGGCTAGTAAGGAAAATCAATTGTTCGTAACAATCAACCAATATAAAGAGTTCTTAACACATATAGAAATGATCATCACAGATTTAAATGCCCTGGATATTGAACATTTTGTGCATGAAATAATCCCTGTTCAATCAAAACATAAAAAAGCTAGTGCGATCAATGGATGTGCATTAAAGCTAGAGCAGTTCGTTCAAACAAGAATCAAAAAGCAGATTTCGGATTTAAAAGAGAAAGCACAACCCCTGCAGATTCTGTCTATCAAGCATTTACACATTCCCAGGCTTAATTCCATTCCGGAAATCCAGCCTAAAATAGATACCTTTTGGTTTAATAGCCAATATCAAAAGTCATTACAAATCACGCGTGAGTATGCTGCCAGTTGGGTCGAAAAAATGCATAAAGCCTATCTAACTCAATTAACTTTTACCCATGATGAAGGAACACAACACCTACAGCAATTATTAATTGAAAAAGAGACTCTACAACAGATGAAAGACGCAACCTTACAGAGGCTAAAACACCTCCAAGCCAAACATCAAGAAAAAAAAGAGCTTCTAATCAAACAACAAGAGGAATCTGACAGATTGTGGAAACATGATTGTGAACATGCTAAGAACTTCTTTGCTTATTTGATCAAACATTGGCTATTGTATAAGGATGAACTTAAACAAAAGTTTCTCTATGTATCGGTTGAAGAACGTTGGTTCGTCTCGCAATATTTACTGTTCCTGCAGCAAGATGGTGAAAAAATAATCGAATCTATGAATATAGGAGAATCATAAAAGATGACTAAAACGGAACTCCCAACAATCAATGATTACAAAAATGCCATAGATGAATTAAAAACACTCAATAATGAGATTTTCTACGATGATTTTAAAACAAGAATAGGAATTTTAGAGAATCACTTTGAGCAAATGAATGATTTTGTTCAACAACTTTCCCTTTCTGATCAAAATAATCGAGAATATTTAGAACAAAATAGAGCCTATGTGACATTGGTAAAGAGACAGATTACTGAAGCGGAACAACAATTAACCTCAAATACAGCCTTACTCCAGCAAATGGCTGAACGCTGGGAACAACTTATAAAGTCGTATGAAACCAAACTTCAAATACATGAACAAGGATTGAAAAACATTCTTGTCGTTCGCGAAGAGGCATTGATCAACAAATTAACACAGCAACAAAATAATTGGATTCTGAAACAATATGAAAATGATGAATTGCATCATGCTGAAATAATCCAACAACTCGAAAAAAACGCTGCACTATTGAAGGAACAAAGGAAAAAAAACGAAGAAACATTCGAGTATATTTCAACAAATGGATTGAGCAAACAAGACTTAGAGAGCATTGAAAAGAAACATACCGTCAAAATAAATCTAGTATTAGGTATAGTTGTCGCAGAAGCTATTTTAATCGGTGTTCAATTTTTCTTTTAAAACACCCCTTCTAGCAAAAAAATGTCAAAATAACCATATTCATTACCTGAATTATATAAATTTTACAATTGATTAACCTTTATCACTATAACGCTACGTTATAATAATAAAGACATTGTCGGTTTTCCCTATTTATTTGAAATTTGATTAAAGGAGGGTTTATATGTTCGCTGGCCACTTCGGAGTTGCTGCAGCAGTCAAAAGCAAAGCACCAGAATTGCCATTATGGTCATTAATCGTTAGTTCACAATTACTTGATATTGCTTATATTCCCTTTAGTTTAGCCGGGATAGAGAGAATGGAGCCTGTGGGAGACGGAGGCTATGGCAGCATGATGATTTATGCCTTTTATACACACTCACTAGTAGGAGCTTTATTACTTGCCCTTCTTGCGGCAAGCCTCGCAGGAAAATTCTGGGGAAAGAAATCTGCGGCCATTACAGGCTCCGTCGTATTCAGTCATTGGATTCTTGACCTCATCGTCCATCGCCCGGATATGCCAATTCTTCCAGGGAATTTAGGAAACTTACCATTACTTGGTTTTGGTCTATGGGAGAACGTTCCTATGAGTATGTTTGTAGAATTTCTCTTAATTGCTGCCGGTATATTTTATTATTTTCGCTATGTACTTCAAAATACCTCGCCAAAATCAAGAAGAAAAAAGATGGCTGCCGGCCTTGCCATGACCGCTTTCCTCCTTCTATCCTTTGGAACTAATTTTATCTAAAAAACAAAGAGGCGGTTCTCTTGTCAAAATGACAAGAGAACCGCCTCTTTTTATCCTACTTAAGCCTTTACTGCTGATAAACCTGTTGCTACTTCTGCAACTTTTGCTAATCCTTCAGCAATGATCGTTTCAGCTTGATCTGGTGCAGCAGCATGACCTTCGATGATAACTTCATCAACGATTTGCATTCCAAATACACCGCCAAAAACGTTTTTCATATAGTTAGCAGCCATTTCCATTGGTGCTGCTTCAGGAGTAGAATACGCTCCCCCGCGAGCACTTAAAATGATCGCTTTTTTATCAGTCATTAATTGTACAGCTTGACCATTTTCATCATATTTGAATGCATACCCAGCTTCATAAACATAATCAACAAAAGTTTGTAATTTTGCTGGGATGGTTAAGTTCCATAATGGGAAAGCAAATACAACTACGTCTGCAGCCGTTAATGCGTCCTTTGCCTTTTGTTTTGCAGCCAAAATACGTTGTTCAACATCTGTCATTTCTTCACCTGATGCTAATTTACCAAAAGCGTTGAATAAATCTTGACCAAAGTAAGGTGTATCTTCTGCAAATACATCATAAGTTGTTACGTTTACACCCTCTAGGTTTTCCATGAAAGTTTCATACATTTTACTTGATACTGCTTCAGAAGCTGGACGGTTATTTGCTTTTACTACTAGTACATTCATTATATAATCATTCTCCCTACGTTTTGTTTTTTATAACTATCTTTAAAGCCTTTATCTTGAATTAATAATATCTTAGATAAATATATTTGTCAATGCAATAATTCGATTATTTCCTCGAAATATAGAAGTCAGAAAAATTTGATTTTTTATACAGTTTTTTGGTAAAATAAAAGAAATATAGATTAATCGGTAGTTTTTAAGAACTACCCTTTGTATTTTAACATTCTTGAAGCACCCTTTAATCAAGAGTGTATTCTAAATGAGGAGGCAGATCTATGTATCAAATCAAAGAAAAAGAAAAAATATTCATTTACACTGGACCGGATGGATCAGGTAGAAAAACCCTTTCAAAAATGGTCGCAACTACATTTGATATGGAAACTGTTCTCTCCTACACTACACGGCCGCCCCGTCATTATGAACAAGAAGGTGTTGATTATCATTTCGTGGATGTAGCCACCTTTATAAACATGCAAAATCAAGATGAATTTCTTGAGAGTGTTGAAATCGATGGTTTTCATTATGGAATTCGCGAAAACGATATTGTAAAGGCCTTTGAATCTCATAATCTTGTTTATCTGACTTTAAACCCTGAAGGTACTGAAAAATTAAAGCAAATGTATGGGGATCGAGTGATGCGCTTTTTTATTTATGCGGATCGTGACACGGTTATTCAAAGACAAAAAGCACGTATGGATAATGATGAAGATATTAAGCGACATATGATCCATTATGATGAAACGATGAATTATAAAAGTGAGTGTGAGCATGCTTTTGAAAATTACGATGCCCCACAAGTTTCTTTTCAGATAACGGAAGTCATTGAGTCCTTTTTAGAAAGAAACTTTATTGTAACCGATTACTAAGTTCATATTTTTTTAAAAAACCTTGAGGAGATGGATGGTTCATCCATTCCTTCAAGGTTTTTTCATTAATATGGATTCGTTCCTAATAGACTTGCTGTTTTTATCTAAACACGTGGATGTAATTTTAATTGAGCAACGATGTATTCAGCAATATCCTCTGATTGAATATATTTTTCTTCTTTACCCTAGGGAAATAAACGAAATACTGTAGCTTGTTCACCTAAATTAGATCGTATATGATTTAATCGTAGACGATTTAAATAAATGCCATTCTATCAAACCATTATTTTAGGAGGAAAAAAATGGATTCCATCTATCATTTCACTGTGCAGTTGCCAAATCGTACTGAAAAATCATTAAATGAATATGAAGGAAAACCACTTGTTATTGTGAACACAGCAAGCAAGTGCGGATTAACTCCTCAATTTAAAGGATTACAAGAGCTATATGATAAATACAAGGATCAAGGCCTTGAAATTTTAGGTTTTCCGTGTGATCAATTCAACAATCAAGAATTTGAAAATATTGAAGAAACGACTCAATTTTGCCAGATGAACTATGGCGTCACCTTTCCGATGTTTGCAAAAATTGATGTTAATGGCAACCACACACATCCCTTATTTTCGTTCTTAAAAGAGCAGAAAAAAGGAGTTTTATCCAAAAATATTAAATGGAACTTCACAAAGTTTCTGATTGACCGGAATGGTCAAGTGATCGAAAGATACGCACCAACAACCGATCCGGCTAAAATGGAAGAGGATATCCTCAAGGTACTGTAGATAACCGTTGAATAACAAATACAGGTACACACTATACTTGATTGGTGGATCGTACTTGTTCACTTGCCATTTACTTTTGAACTACTCCCACTTGTAGAAGTTGGAGATTCCTGCGAACACCAGTGTATCCACCAGTTTTTTAGCAGGCTATCCCTGTCGCACCGACAGTTAGCAGTACAGATGGCGAATTCGCCTCCTGCGGTGAAGCAAACTTGTACATTTGGACTCATTGCACTTGCTTACTCTGCTTGGTTTTCGCTACTTCAGCAAGTGCAAGGCGGTTGACGCTTGGATATTTTACGTGACAAAGCCTTTCTTGTCACAACCCCCATATATCCAGTTTTCAAAGAACAATTTGTACAGGAATATTATACCATTAGAACATATGTTTCAGCAATCATCAACCGACATTCATCTCCCCCTTAACCTTCACTCGCTGTCGCATAGTTACGGTTTGAAGAGGAAGTCTTCTGTCGAAAAAATGATAAAAAGTAATTAAAAAGAGCCAGGGTTCATTCCCTGGCTTTTCATGATCTCGATTAATGATATTTCTTCTATTTAGGCCCTGATCATTTCTCTATGTTGCATACTAGAGTTTCGCGTTTCAGTTAGTTGATCCTGAAAAAAAGACAATTTTTCGTCCACATATTCATTGACCAGAAAATTCAATTCACAAGAGAATGTTATATAGTCTGAACTGTTTGGTCCACTTTGTGCATATAAATCACTTAAAATGGTTTTAAGTTTCGATATTTCTTTTAAAAGTTTGACATTTTCACTTTGAACATATTCTTTCGGATTCATCGTACACCTCTTCGTTATTAGATTCTTTTCAATACATTTGGAATGCATGATGCTAAAACCTCTTACATCAATGGTGTGGATGCCGCTAATTCCATATCCAATAAGATCGTACCATAGACCAATTTTTATTAAAATATGTCTGTCAAAAGTGAAATTATTACAAAAATTCGGTCATACTATTAAAATAATTTTATATTTTTGGTGCCTTTTCAAAAACATTTCAATCATTGGATTCCTGTTTTGTCTGGAATAAAATAGTGAAAATTGATTCTATCCTATAATAATGATGTCTCAAAAAGTAAAAATAGTCTAAAAATTACGCTTTTACGAAAGGAGTATCTAGGAAAGTCGATACGGTGGAATCCTTGACTAAAATGGGATTGTTTTTTCTTCACATAGTCTGATTGATGGGAAGTTAATGAATCTGTTTTTCAAATAAGACGTATCGATCATTGTATTTTGTGATTCTTTGCAGCAAGACCGCATTAAGAACCAAAATGGCTAATGAAATCAGCAGCATCATTTTCGTTCCGACTAAAAACAAACCACTCGCCTGACCGGCCATCATTCCAACCACCGGCAAAATAATGACTCCTCCAATATTCTGTGCCTCTTGATAAGTTTTCACTCGCGAAGAAATAAGTACGTTGAGCAATACGGTCATAAGCGTGACCATTGGAGATAGACATAAGATCAGTACTAGCCAGTTGGCTGATGGGAAAATCATCATTCCAAATAAAGGATATCCTAACCCATTGATCACAACTCCACTCAGAATAAAACTGATTAAAGAAACAAGAAATGATGGGAAAAAGGATGCTATTACTTTACTGACAAAAAGTGTTTTGATGCTCACAGGTGAAAATAGTAAACTTTCAAGCGTTCTTCGCTCTTTTTCTCCGACGAAACTGTTTGCAGCGACAGTACTCGCCGTAATGATAGGAACTAATAAAAATAGAGAAGGCAGTAAATAATTGATAAATATATAAACAAACTGCTGTTCTTCTGTTTCTAGTGGCACCGGTACATCCTTTACTACTGCCATAAATAATTCAATGAGTTTTTCAGATTCATTTCCAACCATTTCTTTCAAATCAAACACCAGTGCACTTCCAACCAATATGGCTGGAATGATGACGGAAAATAGAATCGGAATAATGATAAGCGTCGTTAATAAACTTTTGCTACGAAAAATATCCTTTAAATCCTTTTTTACAATGGCTTTTAGGATCCTGCTATTCATTGATTTTCTCCCTCACTTTAAAATAAATAGATTCAAGATCGTTATTCATGATTTCCACTGAATAGACAGCGTTTTTCTTTAATAACTCCTGCAAAAGCGCGGGGATTTTTTCTTTTGTTGGTAAAGTAAAGAGAACCGTGTTTTCCTCAGTTGATTTACAAGGGAATCCTAAAAACTGCTCATCTGTTGGTGAAAAATTGGTGTTGATCTTGACAATGATCTCATGGATATATTTACGTTCAAGCGCGCTCATAGTCCCTTGTTCCACAATGGTCTGATTTTCTAAAAAAGCAAATGAATCACAAATGGATTCTAACTGATGCAATACATGTGAACAAATAATCATCGTAGTTCCTGTTTCTTCATTATATTTTTTCAAATAAGAGAGGACCATTTTGATACCGTCCGGGTCTAATCCGTTCGTCGGTTCATCCAAGAAGAGCAATTTGGGTTCATGCAAAAGAGCTTTCCCAAGTGCAAGCCTTTTTTTCATCCCTGTACTATAGGTGCCGACTGCTTTCCCTTTATGCTCTTCCAAATCGAAAAGGCTCAATAATTCAGGTATTTTTCTTTTGTTTTTCACACCATATAATTCAGCAAAAAAAGATAAGTTCTCTTCTCCACTCAACTGATGGTATAAACCAGCACTTTCCGTGACGATCCCTGAAAACTTTCTTATTTCATCCCCGTTCTCCACAGGATTATAGCCTAGAATGGAAATAGAACCTCTCTCAGGTTTTATGACTCCATTCAATATTCGAAGAAAGGTTGTTTTTCCTGCTCCGTTCGGTCCTAA
>CAWFID010000040.1:0-71096 GCA_963815765.1 uncultured Bacillaceae bacterium | reverse complement strand
CTGAAGCTCTTTCTCGTATATAATGTTTGAAAATCATTCTAGTGCTAATCAGAATCCTTCTCAATTTCTAATTTATTATGCTTTCTTTTATAAATAAGAAATAGTTACGTGTAACGTTTCCATGTCAATGGAGGTATTTTTACCTCCATTTATTAAAATCGCTGTCCTCTCCTTCTTTTTCTCTCTTTTTTCAATTCGATGAACGCCTTAAATTCTTCTAAAGTTACATCCGATTCCTTGATCTCTTTAACAATTTTAAGCCATTCGTGATTTAAATGATTAGTTTCCATCCTTTGGATCCCTCCAATCATTATTTTTTTAATACATTACTAATCATTCAACACTTTTTAGGCCGTTTTATATAAAAACGATTCTATTTTCCTAACCAAATAAGACTTAACTCCCCCTCAAAGTCTTTCTTAAAATCTAGTCATAAGATTCCACTAACAATCTATTTCATTTCAAGTACATACATTGTAGGTTTATTTTACTATATTGGAATATTTTTTATTCTACCCCCTCAAAATCCTCGATTATATTCGAATAGATGTATTGACTAAGTCGCCACTTAAGTAACTTCCGAGGTGATGATGATGAAATTCCAAACCAAACAAGATAAAAATAAAATCGCAAAGAATACACTCGCAATTGTCCTAGCAGGAAGTTTTGCTTTCTCTCCTGCCTTAGCTTTCGCAGCTCAAGAAACAACCGAAGAAGAAAATATCAAGAAAATTGATTTGCAGGCTCTATCCTTAACAGAGGAAAATTCTACTGAAGAACATGATACAGTAACGGAAGAAACAACCTCTACGACTGTTGTAAGCGAAGAAACCCCATCAGAAGATACTCAAAAAGATGCTCCCACTCTTGTACCTGGAAATTTCTTTTACTTTACGAAAGTGGCATTAGAAAAGATCAAGCTTGCCCTTACATTCAATGATGTAAAAGAAGCTGAGTTATTAACAACATATGCGACTGAACGATTAGCAGAAGCGGAAGTCCTTTTTTCTGAAGGAAAGGAAGACATGGCACTCGAAAACATAAAAAAAGCACTTGATCATTTTGAAAGTACAGAAACCATTATCGAGTCTGAAAAAGAATCCGTTGCAACTAGTACAGATGAAGAAAAAGAAAATAATACATCTACTAGTGATACCGCTTCTGCAGAGGATGAAAATCAAGACGACTCCTTGGTAGAAGTAGAAAAAATGGTTTCACAAAATATTCTTTCCCTAAAAGCAGCGATGGAAAAAGTGAAAAATCCAGTAGCAAAAGCCGCCTTAGAAAAAAATATTAAAAAGAGCTATGCCAAACTAGAAAAAAAACTAGCTAAACTGGAAGAAAAGGCTCTTAAGTTCACTTTGACTGAAGAAAAATCAGAAGATAAGGAAGTTGCTGATGGTCAAGATGCAGGAGAAGTAGATCAACAAACCTCATCCTCTAAGAATGGAGTAGGAGTAGAACAAGATGCTTCAGTCTCTAAGAATGAAGCAGACCCTGAAACGGAAGATGCAGCCACATCTAATGAAGAACCTGTAAAAGCACCTGTTCAAGAAAAAACTCCAGCTCAGGCAAAGAAAGAAACACATGAAGTTATGAAACAACAACAAGTACAAATTAAAGAAGAAGCAAAAGAAGAAATAAAAGAAATCAAACAAGAGGTAAAAGAAAATCGTATGAAACAAAAGGAAGAAGCAAAACAACAGAAAAAGGCTGATCAACCAAACAGGCTAGAACAGGAATCAAATGGAAAGGTCAAGATAAAGCGAACAAAGGAAATGAAAAATAACTTGAACTTGTAATGAAGGATAAAGGGCTCACAAAGAGCCTATTATCCTTTATCTTCTATTTCATAGCCAACCCCATTAAATGTATTTTACTACTATGATATAATGGTTTCAGTCTGGGGGTGAGGCTAATGCTAGGTTTATTGTTTATGGCAAAGAAACAAAAAAATTCGCTTGAAGAGAAAGTCCGTTTAATACAACAGGGAGATCTAACCCTACAAAATGAACTAATCCATGCTTATAAACCATTTATTGCAAAAACCGTCTCTTCTGTATGTAAAAGATATATAAATGAATCTGATGATGAATTTAGCATGGGGCTTATCGCTTTTAATGAAGCCATCCAGAAATATAATCCAGAAAAAGGAAGTTCTTTAATCAGTTTTTCTGAAATTCTCATTAAACGTAGAGTCATTGATTACATTCGCTTGCAATCTACTAAATATCAAACGATCAGCATGGATACAAGCAGTCAAGATGGACAAGACCACCACGAACAACACTATATCGATGTCGAGCTTTCCATCAATCATTACGAGAAGAAAAAGGATGAAGAATTTAGAAAAGAAGAAATCCTTCAATTCATTGATAAATTGCATCAATTTGATCTTTCATTAAAGGATTTGATTGAATACTCACCAAAACATGCAGATGCTCGTAAGAATGCCATTATGGTGGCAAAAATTTTAGCTGAAAATGAATCACTTAAAAATAGTTTATTAAAGAATAAACGACTTCCTATGAAGCAATTGGAAAGCTTTGTACCACTAAGTAGAAAAACGATTGAACGTAATAGAAAGTATATCATTGCCATTGCACTTATACTTATTGGGGATTATGTTTACTTACAAGATTATATAAATGGGGTGTTGGAAACGTGAAAAAAGGAATCATTATGGACGTAAATAAAAGATTTTTGACTATTTTAACCCCTGATGGTGAGTTTTTACGTACCCGTAATTTAAATAAAAAGGTTCAAATTGGACAAGAAATTGACTTTTCTCCTGTTGAACAAAATAGAATAAGTACCCTTCTATCTTTCTTTCATTTTCAGCCCCATAAAGGCAAGTTTGTGGTTGCAACAGCCTTAGCGCTCGTTCTCATGATCTCTATTCTTCCCTCCCAACTAAATAATCAAGTGTATGCTTATATGTCCATTGACATCAATCCTAGTATTGAACTAGGTGTTAATAAAAAGGATCAAGTCATTGAATTGATTCCCTATAATAAGGACGGAGAGAAAATAGTCAGCCTGCTTGAAAATTGGAAACATGAGGATGTTAAATATGTATTGAGAGACATTTTCAATGAAATGAGCAATCAAGGCTATCTAAAAGAGAATCATGAAGTCGTTCTGTCAACCGTTTATGTTACGGAAAAACATAAAGAACGTGACCTTCACTTACAAAAAGAATTAACAAAAGATTTGAATGAAATGAAAGAACTTATGCAAAATGAAGATGTTGATGTAACAATTGTGAATGGAACGCTAGAGGATCGAACGAAAGCCATAGAACAAGGCTTAACGACAGGCTTGTATAAAGAAAATAATAGGAAAACAGAGATTAAGGAAATAAAAGTGAAAGAAAACAAAAAGATAGAAGAAAACAAAAAGATAGAGGAAAACAAAAAGATAGAAGAAAACAAAAAGATAGAGGAAAATAAAAAGATAGAGGAGAACAAAAAGATAGAGGAGAACAAAAAGATAAAGGAGAACAAAAAGATAAAGGAGAACAAAAAGATAGAGGAGAACAAAAAGATAAAGGAGAACAAAAAGATAAAGGAGAACAAAAAGATAAAGGAGAACAAAAAGATAAAGGAAAACAAAAAGATAGAGGAAAACAAAAAGATAGAGGAAAACAAAAAGATAGAGGAAAATAAAAAGATAGAGGAAAATAAAAAGATAGAGGAGAACAAAAAGATAGAGGAGAACAAAAAGATAGAGGAAAATAAAAAATTAGAAGTACCTTCACAGCAAGCAAAACAGCAGCAAGTAAACCCACCGAATCCACAAAAGGAAATGACAAAAGCTGAACCAACAAAACCAACAGAGAACATGGAAAGTAGTAAGGATCGCACCCCTTCTATTCCTCCAGGACAATTAAAAAAAGAAGAACGCTCAGATGAAAATACCCATAAAACAAATGCGGTAAAGATTGAACCACCTAAAAAGGAAAAAGTGGAAAGCAACACATCAGATAAGAACAGTCAACCAAAAGAAAATGATAAGAAGAATCAGGGGAATAACAGTAATCACAATAATCAGGTTGTACCGGAAAATAAATTGGATAAGAAGTAACACATCCTCTATCCATTCACTTAAAAAAATACTCCTGCAAAAATATGGTCCATTTTCTCAGTATGAATCTAAATACACTGGGAAGACGGACCATTTATATATTATATTCATCTTTTAATTAATCCTACTAGTCTAATATAACAAGATAGCTCTTCGACTAAATCTTTCTACTAATCTATTCAATAAAATTTACTATACTACACAAAATAACCTTTAATAATAATTAAACAGAAACAATTATTGCACAAAACTTACATTGCAGCAAATTCAAAATCACTTGGCTTTTCAGCTTTAAGTTGATCCAATTCAAAAAAGAGATTTTTGTACTCAACAATTGATAGTTCACCGTAAATATAACTTTTTTGAAGATAATCTAATAATTCATTTACATGGATTGGAGTACGCTTTTTAACTTGTTCAAAACGATTTTTCAACTCTTCTAACATAGTTATCACTCACTTTATTTTTAATTTTAACAACGTGCTAATGTTGTAAATATTATAACATGTAAATGGTTTCATTATTATTAAAAAAAAATTCAGACTTACGACATTATTTGACAATAACTTTATCATCCCTTTTGATTGATCAGCTCTGTCGACCCTACCCTACAAATCTTTTCAAGACTACAAATTAATAAAAGGCGCACTAATCTTTACAAATTATTAATAATATTTAACCGTAGTTCCGTGATCATAGTATTAGGTTTTCTTCTCTATTATTCCCAATCCTCATGTTCCGCCCCCTAACACGTTACTTACGTTGCATCTAATACCCCACCTCTTCCTAAACGATCCATACTTTGGGTTTATTTTTCAATGTAATTACAGAAGTTACAGTTTTTTCATAAATCCTTTAGATTGGTTTGTTACCTTAATGTATAGAGCCTACTTTATAGAAAAGACCATCCGCTAAAAAATAGACTTATGGAGGTAATTTCAATGAGTTTTAGCAATAAGGGCATGAACAGTCGTAACTTTTTAAAAGTCGGCGGAATGAGCACGGTAGCATTAACATTAGGAACAACTGGATTATTCTCACCACTAACAAATGCAACAAAAGGACTTGCAGCAGAGGCTACTGGCAATCCAACAAGCGGATTTGACGGTTATGGTCCAGTTGTATCGAACAAGCTCGCTGCCTTTGCCGAGGATCAAGGGATATCCCCACTAGAAGCCGCTGCATTAGAGCGTCACGGTATGCCGATCATTTAATTCGTTCATTCTTAAAGTGAGACATAAAATTAACTATTCATTAGAAGGTGAAGTATGCTACAAAATATTGGAATCCCAGGCTTAATCATCATTTTGGTCATTGCTTTAATTATTTTCGGACCATCCAAATTGCCTGCGATTGGACGGGCGTTTGGAAACACGTTGAAAGAATTTAAAAAAGCAACAAGTGACCTAGTTAAAGATGAGAATGAAGAAAACGATCCTCCCTCAGACAAAAATAAAGTAGTCTCCATTAAAAAGTTAGAAAGTAAAATGGAAGATAAATAATTCTCATCCTTAACATGAATCTTAAAATCCAATTAAAATGAAACAACCCCAAAAGGATGAAAGGTTCCAACCATATATTCGTTGGAACCTTTCATCCTTTTCTACTCACAATCATTCGTTGATGAAGGAGTAACCCCCTATTCATCCCTCTTTGATAAGCAATAATCGCATTCCATCAAGTAAGACTCTGCTTGCTCTTCGATTATTTGCCCACATTCTGAACACTCCTTTTTCGGTAAACTTTTGAAATATTCTACTGGACTTTGCAACATTATTTTCATCGCTCCTTTTTATAATACAGAATTATTTTATTACGATCTGTTATGTTACAGTATATGTAGATTTACATGAATAATGTGGGCTTTTTTAAAAAAAGATCAACCATCGAGCTATTCTAAGATGCTCTACCATTTGCACATGAATTACTACCGTTAACAACATCAATATGTATTCAAAATCAACATTCTTCTATAAACAGGCTAAACTAAACAATAACTATTAAAATTATACTGAAATGTCAATACATTTAGGTATTAAGAACTATTAACAACCCTTTTCTTCTGTTAGAATAGAGTAACAAGTAATATTTCTGCTATTTTAAGAGAAAGGGCTGCCCGAAACATGGCTTACAAAAAAGGGATAAAACTTAAATATGCGATAAGTTTTCTTGTGATCCTAACTGCCTTCTGTACGACGACTGTTATTTGGTATACCTCTTTTCATGCACTTAAACAAACATTAACGGATCAATATCTCGAAAGTAATTATCTATATGCTCAAAAAACAGCTTTGAGTACAAGTGTTTTACTGAACAATATGCAGCAAAATACAACTTCTCTAGCATATATCCTAGGAAAACATGAATTTAAGCAGGAGGAAATTGATGAATGGAGAAAAACGTATAGTAGCTATTTCAATTCCATCTTTATCACTAATTCAGATGGAGTCTTACAATTCGTAAGTCCCATTGATCAAAAGAGCAAAGTACAACCGGGTACAAAGATTACCTCAGACCTTATGAAACAAGCCTTAAAAAAGCAGGAACGATTTATTTCCGAACCCTATTTAGCACAGTCAGGACATTTAATATTGCTTATATCCTCTCCTATTTTTGATGAAAATGGTCATTATAAAGGTGTCGTGGATGGAACCGTGCATCTAGATTGTGATGGTTCACTTGAAAATATACTCAATGAACATAAATTTTTGGATGGATCATCTGTTTCTGTCGTCGATCAGTCAGGTAAAATCATTTATCATCCTGATTCAAATCAAATAAATGACTCTCCTAAAGATCATCCTCTTGTGAAAAGTATCACTAAGGGAAAACGTGGTTCCTCCAAAATTATTAATAGCAACGGAATTGAATATTTTGCAGCTTACGCAGTTGTAGAACAAACAGGGTGGGGAATCCTTATTAAAACGCCTACCTCTGTTATTGAAGCACCTTTACACAATTTAACAAAAAAAATCATTTTTCAATCTCTACCCATTTTATTACTCATTTTGGTATTCGTTTGGTTTTTAACAAATAAACTATCTAAACCACTTAATTCATTAGCGAAATTTTCTGAGGAAGCTGTCAATAAAAAAAGAGCACTTACATTGCCTTTCGATGACTTGAAAATGAAATCCCATATTTATGAGATTCATCAACTTTACCGTCATTTAAGTAATTATCTTGTCTTATTAAACAATCAAATTAAGCGCGATGGACTAACAGGTTTATATAATCGGAGAACCTTTAATTACGTTATGAAAGAATGGTTTGATAATCATATACAATTCTCCATCATATTACTGGATATCGATCATTTTAAGAAAGTAAATGATACATTTGGACATCAAGTAGGTGATGATGTATTAAGACATCTTTCTTCCATGATGCAAGAAACTTGTAGAGATGAGGATTTATGTTTTCGATATGGTGGAGAAGAATTTGCTATCTTGACGACTGTTCAAAGCGATCATGATGCCTTCAAAATTGCAGAACGATTGAGAATCAAGTTCTCTCAGGAGCCCAATCCAATAGGTCGTCCGATTACCATATCATTCGGGATCTCCTCCTATCAAAGTGAAGATTTGAGTTGGGATCAAATGGTAAAAAGAGCCGATTCCGCTCTCTATCAATCCAAAATGAATGGTAGAAATCAAACGACTATTTATGAAGAAGGCAATTCCATTGCACAATAGGATCATCTTAACATTTTCTTGATATTTTCTTCTGAGGTTCTGGACGGTTGTTCGCTAAGATGTAGTTGTAGGATAACTAGATAACGAAAAGGAGATGTTTATTATGTTATGGAAGAGAGTCTTGGTTGGAGGAGCTTTTGTTGGTGTTTTCACCTTGGGAGCGTTGTTTTCTCCTATTGGTCAACCGCAAGCTAATACAGAAGAACAAAACATTGTTAAGAATCCTTCGACTGTCCTAACAGCTACAGAGAACGATACAGCTCAACTAGCGAGAAATAATAATACTTGCCCCATGTATGGAACTCCAATGGGAAATGGATTTGGAATGGGTCAGTACTTCTCTGGAAATATGTCAGAAGTTATTGCTGATGTGCTTGGAGTAACACTTGATGAACTTCAAGCTGCCCGTTCTGAAGGAAAATCAGTAGCTGAGCTTGCCAATGAAAAAGGGATTAATAAGGATGAACTAGTGAACAAGATGATCCAATCAAGAAAAGCCGACCTAGAGCAAGCGGTGACAGATGGAAAATTGACACAAGAACAGATGGATGCCATGCTAGAAAATATGGAAGTAAGGATAACAAATGCTGTTGAACGTGAAAATGTGGGTCCTATGCATGGAAACAGAGGCGGACATATGATGGGCATGGGTCAAGGTGGTAATTTTTAATATATGAAAGGCTCTGGAGCATTGCTTCAGAGCTTTTTTTCATACGAGCTCGTGACTAATCACTCTTTTTCAGATAGAAAGCATAGAATCCTTGGTATAATGGAAGCAACAGAGTCAGGAGGCGTAGCTATGACCAGAATTGCCGTTGTAGATGATGAAATAAAAATACGAGAAATGATAACATCCTATTTAACCAATGAAAGTTTTGAAGTCGTGGAAGCTGAGAATGGAGTAGAAGCCATTCATTTAATAGAAAATCAGAAGATTGACCTTGTGTTGTTAGACGTGATGATGCCACACATGGATGGTTTACAGGCTTTGCGAGAAATCCGAACACGCACGAAAAAAATGCCTGTTATTATGTTGACAGCTAAATCGGAAGAAATAGATAAGTTGTTAGGACTTGAAATGGGAGCGGATGACTATATCACAAAGCCTTTTAGTATGCGTGAGCTTGTTGCTAGAATTAAAACCGTTTTAAGAAGAAGTGCACCTGAACCTGAAAATGAAGAACCCGATGAAATTCTCAAATGGGGAGAGATTGAAATTAACCTGGATACCTATGAAGTAAGGGTTCAGCAAAATTTATTAAATCTGACCCCTACGGAATATAAAATTCTCGTGACACTTATCCAAAAACCCGGACGTGTATTTAGTCGCCTTCAATTAATGGATAGCGCAATGGGTGAAGCATTCATTAATTATGAACGCTCCATTGACACGCATGTAAGTAACTTAAGAAAGAAAATAGAGAAAGACCCTGCTCACCCAGAGTATATTCATACTGTTTATGGAATTGGCTATCGCTTTGGTGAGTTTAAATGAAACTTCAAACGAAATTGATCATTTCCTTTTTTGTCATGATTTTGTTGATGGGGATCACTCAATCCATTTTTCTGCAATCCAGAATTCAATCCACTTTCAAAACTTACTTAGATCAATATAACATTGGGTATATGGAGCGAATGAAACAAAATCTCGAGCTTCATTATCTTGAAACTGGATGCATGGGATCGGGTTCAGGAATTGTATTTTACAAGCACTTCTTCAATGGAGCAAGGCCAGAAGGTCACGGAATGATGATGCGTGGGTCAAACATGAACATGTCCATGTCAAGTGCTGATCTTATTTTACTAGACAATAATGGAAAAGTGATTGCGGATACTACTCGTACTCGAATAGGTAAAAGTGGACTAGCTTTAACAGGAAAGAAGCAGGATTTGATTATAAATGGTGAGAAAAAAGGAACCCTTCTACTCTATCAAACAGAATTTCAAAAACTCGAAAAAGAGTTTATACATTCTACTAATTTAGCCATTGTTATCAGTGTTTTTATCGCTTCCATTATGGCTGTTTTGTTCAGTATATGGATTTCTAAGAAAATCACGAATCCTTTACGTCTTTTAGTAAGGAGTACGAAACAAATTACACATGGAGAAAAGTGGAATGCTGTTACGATCCCGACAAAAGATGAATTTCATGAACTAGGAGAAGCTTTTAATGAAATGGCCGATCAATTGGAAAGAAATGAAAATGTAAGGCAGACACTTGTTGCAGATGTTGCACACGAATTACGAACTCCCCTTTCCATTCTTCAAGGAAAATTAGAATCGGTGCAAGAAGGTGCCATTCAACCGACTGAAGAGGTTATTCTTGAACTTACAGATGAAGTTTATCGGTTAAAACGCTTGGTAAGTGATTTACAACAATTGAGTCTAGCAGAGGCAGGAAAACTTCCACTAAACAAACAGCAGGTGAATATCAAACAGCTTATCAATCGGGTTTGCAGTCATTTACTGTGGCTTGCAGAGGAAAAAGACATTTCACTTAAATATGACAGCATTCCAGCTCATTATAATATCGAAATCGATGCGGATCGAATGACACAAGTAATCGTCAACTTGATAGGAAATGCTCTTCAACATACACCCGAACAAGGATCGGTGGAAATGACAGCCCAAGAAACAAAGGATTCACTGATACTCAAAGTTTCCGATACCGGCCCTGGCATCCCGGATGATGTACTACCTTTTATTTTTGATCGTTTTTACAAAAGAGATCCTTCTAGATCCCGCACAGAGAGCGGAACCGGTCTTGGGTTATCGATAGCGAAAGGATTCGTTGAAGCACACGGTGGGTCGATCCATGTTGAAAGTGAATTAAACAAAGGGACTATTTTTATTATTATCCTCAAAAGAAAAGAGTCTTAGAGAGAAAGTAAAAATCTACCTAAAAGAGGAGATAAAACCTTTTTAGGTAGATTTTTTTGAAATCTCCTGAATAAATATCCCATTATAAAATACCTAACCAAATTTTTATAGCGGTTCCTAGAATTAATAAAGCTAAAATGATTTGTAATATTTTTGTGTTTACCTTTTTTCCAGCCATAGCTCCTAATGGTGAAGCAATTAGACTAGCAATGATCATGATGAAAGCTGGAAAATAATCCACTTGTCCTGTTGTGATCTTTCCTACCGTTGATCCAATTGAGGAAATAAAGGTGATCGCTAATGATGAAGCAATCGTCATTCTTGTTGGAATCTTTAACACCACTAACATAATGGGAACTAATAAAAAGGCACCTGCTGCCCCAACAATTCCAGCCCCAACACCAACGATTAACGCTAATATGGCGGCAAGCCATTTATTAAATTTCACTTGATCCATTGGGATATCATCTAGACCTTTTCTTGGTATAAACATCATAATAGCAGCTAGTAAAGCTAAAATACCATAGATCAAATTAATGCCACTTTCTGACATTAACTTTGAACCATATCCACCTAGAAAACTACCGATTAAAATACTTACTCCCATATAGCCAATTAATGTCTTATTGAGATAGCCATCTTTTCGATAGGCCCAAACACCCCCAATCGTCGCAAAAAGTACTTGAATGGCGCTAATTCCTGATACTTCATGTGCACTAAATGCTGCTAGACCAAATAATGGTGGAATGTATAACAGCATTGGGTATTTTATGATGGAACCCCCAATTCCTACCATTCCTGAAATATATGAACCTATAAATCCGATTAAGAAAATGGTTATAATAAATGCAACATCCAACTTTAACTCCCCCTTTAAGAAAAAGGAACCTGGTTCGTTCCTTTTTCTTATCCTTTTTTAATCCAAAATTTAATAACCTCAGTCTCTTCTTCAACCTTCAATAATTCATGTCCACCTGATCTTGCCCATGCGGTAAGATCATTCTTTGCCCCTTTATCCGTTGTATGAATTTCCAATACTTGACCGGTTTCAAGAGTATCCATTGATTTTTTCGTTTTCACAATCGGCATTGGACAGGCTAACCCTTTTGCATCTAACACTTTTGTAACTTCCATTTAATAAAACTCCTCTCGTATACCTATATAGGTATTTTTATATCAAAAATTTTTTACTTTTTCTTAGAACAATTAATCCACATGATGAACAGCACAACGATTTGGTCCAATTTCAAGTTCTTGCATTTGTTCAATATCTGCTGACTGTACACCACGGTTAATCGATACAATCGCCTCAAAGTTTGGTGGTTTGACCGAACTTGCAGACTTTTCTACTTGATCAAGAAAGTTATCTTCTGTTGTATGAAACATTTTTTCATTGCGTTTACGAATATCCCCAAGTGTCGCACCAACATAACCCGCCTCATTCAATTCTTCATCAAGGCTCGCATAGTGGCCTGGAAGAACAATGACATCATCCGCAATTTCTGAAACCTTTGCATACACGGTGTTATATAGATCCTTAGCCCATTCTCTTACTTTGTTTCCAAGGTCTGGACGTCCTAATCCACTGACAAAAATCGTATCCCCTGAGAGTAATAGCTTGTTATTAACAAAGAATGAAACACTTCCTGGCGTATGACCGGGTGTTTTTACCGCCAAAACTTCAAGGTTGACTTTGTTGAATTGAATCTTGTCATATTGTTCTAAAGGATTGAAGTCGAATGTAGCTCCTTCACTTTTCATGATATAATATTGAGCACCCGTTTGATCTGCTAATTGTTTCCCGCCTGAAATATGGTCTGCATGAAGATGAGAATCAACAATATGCGTAATTTGAACAACTGCCTCTTTCGCTTCCTCTTCATATTGTTCTACAAATCTTGCAGGATCCACTACAAGTGCTTCATCACCTGAAACAATCATATAGGAAAGACATCCTTTTCCAACACGGATAAATTGATACACACTTATCTCTTCATCCTCATATACTTTGGTTTTGTGTAAAAATTCACTCCAAGACTTCATTCCACCCTTTAAGTAAGAAACCGTAAACCCCTCTTCGGACAGCATCTCTGCAACCATAAGAGATGAACCCTCTTTGGCACAAACTACTAAAATATCCTTATCCGATGGGAGTTTTTCCATGATTTTTTCAACACCATCTAGCAATTCAAAATAAGGTATATTTAAATACTCAAAGTTTTCTCCTTCAATTTTCCAATCTTTAAAATCACTTTCATTACGAACATCTAGAACAAATAAGGCTTCTTTATTTAATACTTTATCCGTGACTTCTTTTGCAGACCAAGCATTTACCGTCATAAAAACTACCCCCTAAGGTATACTATTATCTAAAAAAATATAATTTAAAATGTTAGAGTTACATCTGCATCTTTTGCATACTCTAAAAAGGTTACAGCTCCGCCTACTTCAATTCCATCAATAAATGCAGCTTGTTCTAACCCCATAACATCCATTGTCATCTGACAACCAATGAATGTAACGCCCAATTCTTGTGCCATTGCAACCAATTCAGGAATCCCTGGAACATTAGCATTCGCAAACCCCTCTACCATGTCTTCTTTTCCCTCAGGCATTTGAAGTTGTTGATAAGCTTCTTTATGAATTAAATTTAGCCCTTCGAATGTGAAGAAAATAGCTACATCTAGATCTGTTGCTGCTGCTGCCGTTGCGATATTAAACACCTTATATGCATCAAATAATCCACCATTACTTGCGATAATTGCTACTTTTTTATTCATTATTCATTCCTCCTATTTTTTAAGTGCCATCATAATATTATTTGGATCAAACCCTACTACCCATTTACCATTAACCTCTGTTTGTGGAACACCTAATTGCCCTGTTGTTTGGACAAGTTTTTGCATCATCATGGGTTCTTTTTCAACATTTACTTCTTTAAAAGAAACCTTTTGATCTATTAAAAAGTTCTTTAACATTACACAATACGGACATGTTGTAGTTGTATAAACAGTTACTGAATTCATATTTAATCCCACTCCTTATAGATTTATTTTTGTAGTTTCTCCAGACCACTCACTCATTCCTGGTACAACATTGATCACATTTACAAATCCGTTTTCAGTTAATTTTTGTGAAGCAAAATCACTGCGGCTACCTGTACGACAAATAACATAAATTTCATCGCCTTTGTTTAGTTCATCCAAATGTTCATCAAGTTCACCTAAAGGAATTGAGATTGTGTTGGGAATATGGTTAAAGGTATACTCTGCTGCTTCCCTTACATCTAGTACAACCACATGTTTGTTCTCTTTTAATACTTTTTCTAATTCTTCATTACTTACTACATTTGGATGTTTTCTTTCAATTGTTTCTTCACTAGATGATTTTCTTAAATAATGCTTAAATACATCTCCTTCTTCAATAGTACCTAAATATTGATGTCCAGTGCTTTCAGCCCACGCTTTCATATCAGCCTTGGATCCTTTATCTGTTGCTTGAACTTCTAATACATAACCAGGATTTAAATTGGTCATCGCCTTTTTCGTTTTCACAATTGGCATCGGGCATGCTAATCCTTTTGCATCAACTACTTCATTCGCATTCATTTGATTCATCTCAAAACCTCCATCTCATTATACCTATATGGGTATTTTTTGTTGCAAAAAAATTTCTTGAAGTTTTTTTATTACCATTACCCCTATACGTATATTAATATATACAACAATATAATGTCAACCATTATTTCGATTAATTTTTAAATAAATTAAAAAGTATACTCTTGAACAACTTCCAAAACCTTTTCTCCTATTATTAGAACACATGAAATATTCGGTAATAGATAGATCATCTTTAAAAAACAACAAACTTAAGGCATAATGTAAAAGGTCGAAGGAAAGAATTGAACTAATCTACAAAAAAATTTGAATGGTATGAGAGGGTGGAATCAAATGGAATTAAATAAAGATTGTATGTATTGTATGGAAGATGAAAGACGTGACAATCTGATGATTGAAATCGGTCAACTGAGTGTTTCTACTGTTTTTCTTTTCAAAGAACAAACGTATCGTGGTAGATGTAATGTTGTCTATCAAGACCATGTAAAAGAATTATTTCACTTGGATGAAGACCCATTAACTGCGTATATGAAGGATGTAAAAATAGTTGCAGCAGCAATCGAAAAGGCGTTTCAACCTAATAAAATAAATTATGGTGCTTATGGGGATACACTACATCACTTACATATGCATATTGTGCCAAAATATGAAGGAAAAGAAAATTGGGGCTCTACTTTCGAAATGAATCCTGGTAAAACCTATTTGACAGAAGAAGAGTATCAAGAAACCATTGAACGTATCAAGAAACATCTTTAATTTTTACCTATTGCTCGTTTAGGAAAAAGACTGACATGAATCCATTTACGAAAAAAGCAATTGAAATCATTAAATCCATTCCAGAAGGATCTATTATGACATACGGGCAAATTGCACGTGCTGCTGGCAGTCCGAGAGGCGCAAGACAGGTGGTGCGAATTCTACACTCGATGAGCCATGTCTATGATTTGCCATGGCACAGAGTCATTAATGCAAAAGGGCAGATTGCCATTAATGACGATGAATCCCATTTTGTTCAGGTTTCTCTTCTTAAAAGTGAAGGGATTGAAATCGATGAACATGATACAATCAATGTTAACCGTTATCGATATGAATGGCATGATACAAATAAGATAGAGACGGATTTCTTGGATCTAAAATAATCAAAGACCCCCCCTATAGTTCAACTGTAGGGGGTGATTCTTTTAAAGGGACGTCTAAACTAAAATAATACTAACTATTAACTCGTTTTTTCTCTATTATCCATCATTCTATTTCTAGAGAAAGAATCTTGTTTCAAACTCGCTAATACCGCTCCAACGATTGTAATGATACCACCTATCCATGATATCCAAGAAATTTGTTCGTTAAGAATCATAATTCCTAATATAATTGTCCAAACCGGTAGCATATTAATGTAGGGTGCCGCTTTACTAGCTCCAATGATTTTCACCCCTATATTCCACGCTAAAAAAGCAAGAACCGAAGCAAAGGTACTGACATAAGCTAAACAAATCCATGCAATTGGTGTCATATGAATCAAACTGACATCCACCGTACCCACACAACTGATGGCACTAAAAATGGTTCCATAAAAAGCTGCTCCGGCAGTCATGGTAAGTGGGTCCATTTCTTTTCCAAATCGTTTGCCAAGGACGGTATAAATCCCCCACATTAAGCAAGATAACACCACAGCAGAATTCCCAATCAAAGAACTTTGGGAAGAAGCAATATCCGTCTTTCCTTGAAATAAAATAATGACACCTACAATGGATATGAAAGCCCCAAGCCATTCTTTTAACTGTATCTTTTCTTTTAAAATATATGGAGTGAACAGAAGAATGGCAATCGGAATACCTCCTGAAATCATCCCTGCCTGAGAGGCACTAATACTGCCTAAGGCAAGATAAGTTAATGTTGAAAAAGCAAAAATCCCAGTGAATCCAAGAATAGACAGTTCCTTCCACTTTGAAAGGAGCGGTAATTTCTTTCCTTTAGCTATTAAAATCCCTACTAGGATCACAGTTGAAATCGCCCACCGAACCGTGTTTAATAATGTGGGAGGCAGCGCATCCCCTAAGTAACGCCCGCTAATGTAATTTCCAGCCCACAGTATGGTTGCAATGAGGAGCAGTCCAATTCCGCGTTTCATAATAAGTTCTCCCCCCTTTTTTGCTTTCTCTAAATCTACTATACCACTTTTAATAGCAGATACGATTATGACACCATCCAGAATAAACCTTTAAACATGATGGAAAACCAAGTTGAAAGACAATAAAAAAGACCCTCTATTATATTTAGAGGGTTAACATTAACAATTTTGGAGACCCAACCATCTTGACCGGCTGATATGCGAACATTATTTTTACTAGATGTGAGCTAAAGTATTCTCACAACAGTATGGCCATTCAGCCAAGAGTGTTTGTTCCGCACTAGCATTACTTCAAGATCTTCTCATTTGATATTCATATTTCAATACACAAATTAAAATCTAAAATCTCAATGAACATAGGTTATTGGGTTTCTGGTCATATTACTGATTTCAAAACGGTCATTCCCGCTTTTTTGCGTATTACAACTACTTAGAACTGTGTTATAAATTAGCATATCCTTATTCTGTCACAATGCCTGTACAAAATAACTTAGCTTTTTAGCTTTCATCTGCAGCACATTACTGACTCTCTTCAACTAGATAAACTTAAATTATTACACGATTCTGTCAGAGCCCCTTCCTAATAGTACTTTTTCTCCTTCCATTCTCCGAAATGCTTTCCTATCCTTAGTTAATCAAAACAATTAGAATACTCTTTACAAAACAAGTTGAAAGGTTATTGCTCTTCGTTCTCCTATTTCCAACGGAACGAACATTATCTGGTTGAGTCTCCAAAACTGTTAATGATTCTTTTATGTTTCTCTATCTTTACTACACTTATAATATACATCATTTTTCATAAAATGTAAACGCTTTAATTTAAAATATTTCGTTAATTTTTTTTTTAGTTTTAAAAAAAGAACCACTATGAATACCAAAGAGAAAACAAGAATCCCTCTAGCAATTCGACAAGTATAAACAAAAGATTGTAATAATTCACAAAATGTTCACAAGTTTGTCACAAATTATAAGCGCTTACATGGTAATATAAAGAAGAATTCTAAATGGGAGAATTCTTCAGAAAATATTTTATATGGGAGAGGGGAATTAATTATGGAAATTTTTTGCGCTAAATGTAAAGTTGATTTTAAAGATGAGGATCAAGTAGTTTTAGATATTATGAGTAATTTAACTCATGAAGATTGTTATGATGACAATCCTGGTTTCATCACTACTTCTGGATCATACAAAGAAATTTCAGAATCCTACGCAAATTTAGTTGACTAATTTTATTATTGTTTTATAAACTTTTGAAAGTTAAGTTTTCCTAATAGTAAAGCCAGATATTCTATATAGAATACCTGGCTTTTTCTATTGCGTTTTTTCTCTGTGAATGATTTCTGTAAGCCATTGAAATATGGCAATTTAAAGTGATTGAATTTTACAAAACATTAAAGTTGCATCATAATAATAGTAAACATTCTATATCCTATTTTTGAAAGGAAAATTGAATATGCAAAATGCAAGAGACATAGAGAATCCTGTACTCCATGAAAATATCAATCGCATTACCTTTATTTTATTTTGGTCTGGTTTAGTTGTTTTATGTTCATTATATGTAACGATTCCATTATTACCTGTATTTGCTTCCACTTATCAACTTTCTGCTAGTCAGGCAGCATGGGCAGGTAGTATTTTTTCATTTTCTTTCGCTGTTGGATGTCTATTTTTTGGTGCCATTTCAGATCGTTTTGGGAAAAAGAAAGTGATGGTTTATGGATTACTATGTTTATCTATTTTGACGTTTTCAATTGGATTAGCAAATAGTTTCAACCAGCTATTGATCCTGAGAGGAATTCAAGGTGCTGCCGCGGCAACCTTTTCACCTGTAGCCCTTACCTACATTGGACTTATGTTTCCCGATAAAAAGAAGGTCACAACCATTGGAATTATCTCTTCAGGATTTTTAATGGCTGGCATTGTGGGCCAACTGATAAGTTCATTCATAGAATCCAGCTTTAATTGGAATATGGTTTTTTACTTTTTTAGCATCATCTATCTCATTACGACGATTTGTTTATTTATTATTTTACCTTCTGATAGCGTGAAGCAAGAAAACAAAGATATTTTTTCTGTCATAAAGAAATTCAGTCTACCTTTTAAGCATAAAACACTGATCTTATGTAACTGCATTGGAATTATGATTTTACTGTCATTTGTTGGAATGTACACGGCATTAGGACATTATTTAAATGCAACCTTTCATTTTAATGATCAGGAAATCTTTTATGTACGAGCTCTGGGGATTTTAGGTATGATCTTATCTCCATTAACAGGAAGATTTGTTCAAACGTTTGGAATGCAAAAGGTTCTTACTAGCGGACTGCTTAGTTCTATTATAGGCCTTTTCTTTATGGGCTTCAGTAGCCATTTATGGATCATGATCCTAATGAGCATCATTTTTGTATGTGGCATTGCCATTGTTGTACCTTCCATGCTGGCACTAGTGGGGCAATTAGGTGGAAATGAAAAAGGAGTAGCTACTTCTGTCTATACCTTTATTTTATTCATCGGTGCTAGTATTGGCCCCCTTCTAGCAACACTACTATTACAGACCGGAAATATCTCCTTACCATTTTTGGTGTTTGGTGGTTTAATGACTGTTGGATTATTTCTGTCAACCATGATCCATTCTTTCATTAGGAAGGGCGCTACTACATCCGATCAAAAATCTTTTGTAAAAGGCTAAATGGATGATCTCGACTCGCATAAAATGGTTTACCTCATTTTTATGCGAGTTTTATATGCTGGGAATTGGCAGCCCTAGTCCATTTGCATTTTGAACCTAAATACTTTAATCATTCTTTTTATTTATTTTAAAACAAAGGTCGACCCATCGATCATTTCAATATCATCCCTTTTTCGTATCTCTTCTATTAATTTAAACAGTGCCTCATCTTTTCTTTTTGCCTCAATCATACAATCAATTTGAGTTGTACTCCCTTTAACCTCTTTTAAGAATCGGAAAAACATCTCGATGTCTACAAAATCTGAATGATGACGGTATTCTTTCTCACTTTTTGGACTGGATATGTGCATTTTCACAGGGAGCGGAGACCCTTTCCATGTTTGCACAACCCGATCCCAATGATCTTCCCAATTCACATTACGATGATGTGCTAGATGATGATGATAATCAAAAACCAGAGGAATCCCTATTTTTTCGCATAAATAAAGAGTATCTTCTAAAGTAAAAGAAGTGTCATCATTTTCTAGTATAATCATCTTTTGAATCGATTGCGGAACGACCATCCAATTGTCAATAAAACGTTCAAGTGACTTTTCTGTTTCCTTATAATTCCCTCCCACATGCATGACACAGCGATGTGTCGTATCAATCCCCATCCCCTTTAATAATAAATAATGCATTCGTAATGTTTTCAATGAATTTTTCAAAATATGCTTTTGTACGGAGTTTAGGACAACAAAATGATCTGGGTGAAAATCAATCCTCATATCATATCTCTTTGCAAAATCCCCTACTTCTTGAAGCATCCCTTGTAACGGCTTCAAATAATCCCAATCCAAAAGTTCCTCATGATTTGCCAGTGGAATCAACCGAGACGTTAATCGATAAAAATGAATATCGTAAGCCGCATTATGTTTTAATAATCTCAATGTATTCTGCAAGTTCATCAAGGCAATTCGTTCCAATTTACGAATGGCAGCTTCACGATCTTTGATTTTTTCAAATTGAGCGAATGTCATTGTTTTCGATGGAGATGCGTTTTGCAATTCCATGCTCATAGCTACATAGCCAAGACGAATAATCGTCATTTCCTACACCTCAGAATGTCTTATTTGGATTTTAGTTTTACTCTTTGGAATGCATTATTCTGACTGGTTGCTGTAAAACCTATATCAAATGCGCCTCGGCGTATTTGCGCCCAGATTTATCGAGCTCGCTCGATAAATTTCCTTTTAAAATCTGTGGCATCCGCCGGAGGCTTTAACTTCATTCAGCCGGGGTTTGAACCCCCACTAAATTGATAAAAGCTAGCATTCATCTCACCACTTATAAAAGTGAGAGACTTCTGTTTTAACTGAATGAAGTTAAATCAAATGGAGTGCTATTCCTATTTTACCCAAAAAGTGGCCTATAATAAAAAAACACCCACACATAATGGATGCTTCTTTAAATAGCCCTTATATATTCATTTGTTTTTTCTTTTGCAAATTTAAAGGCATCTATTTCTGTAATTCGTTCTTTGTAAGGTAATTTTCGATCCGAATCGAAAAAATGTCTAAACTCAGGATCTAGATCCTGCATGACATGACGAAATTCATGAAAAAGAGTCTCAATTAACGGAAGATATTCGTTGAAATCAAAAATAAATATGATTTCTAAATCTCTCCAATAGATTCCAGATGCAAATCGTAAGTACTCATCCTCTTCATCACCTAGTTCACTTATGATCTTATTCGCCTCATTGATCGAGCAAAAAATAACCGGAATATGGAACTTTGCCTTTATATGTTTAAAAATAGTATCGTGTAGTTTTTTTAGGTTCCAAGAGAATTCATCATCCAATACATACCAGTTCTTACATTGTTTTAATACCTTCCGTTTTTGCATGATTTGACTTAAATGCATACGCATAACCTCCAATACATTTTCATCAAGTTTTCTATATAGAATATCTCCATAATGCAAACGTTTAAACGATATTAACTATAGTTATATTATTGAGCATATTCGGAAAATATAATTAATTAAGTAAAATAATTTCACCTTTTTATGGGAATCTTCTTAATTAATTTCTCAATCGCAACTATATTTAAGTCCTATAGTTCAAAAAAACAATATTTCTTTCGACATTTTTTGAGGTTTTCTACAATTTTTTTTAATTATTTTTGTAGAAAACCCCAAAAACCCTTGTTCTTAAACAATTAAATAGATTACAAAAAACCTATAATAATATAATAATGTTGAAACATGTCGTTAGTTTGAATTTTGTAACAATTAGAATGAAGAAAATCACATGTTATACTTTATTTAACAAATAGGTTATACAAATTAGGATGAAAGTGGGAATTAATATGTTAGTTGAGAACCTAATAAGTCGTTTTAAACTAGTTAAAAGTCGTACCCCTTTACATGCCAATGAATTGCTTGACTATGTTCAAAAGTGTTATATTGAGGAAGAAATTACTATTGCTGAATACAAAAAAATATACTGCGAACTTGATAAACAAAAAGCAGAAAAGCCTCAATCCTATATGATAAAATTGAATCCATTTGAAGATATGTTCCTTCCAAGCTAAAAAGAGCGGAGAAAAAACCCCCGCTCTTTTTTTATTATTCTATTAGAATAAAGTGATCTTGATACAGTTATGTTTTTGTCTGGCTGACTTTAGCCCTTTTTTCACTTAAAGGCAATATTCCGCGAAGGCTTTTGGTAATCCCTCGCTTTTATTTCCAAATATGGCCCCAGAAAAGTTTAATCGTTGGTCTGCTCTTTCCAGTATTCATATATTATTGCTTTAAATAGTATATTCAATTCTTTATTTTTTTGATTTAGAAGCCATTCTGTTTGATCAATAGGTAGATTTAATTTTAGAGTAATGCTTTTATTAGGCATTTCAACTTTTCTTATCTCTTCTATTGTAATCCCTTCTTCTATATTCGGAAACGATGAATCATGTTCATTTACTTGATCAAAACCAGGATATTCACCGGGATCTTCAATTTCACAAATTAAATTAAGCTGGGGCAATCCCTCGGAGAAGGCTTTCAAATTCATAATAGAACTGAAAATTCTTCCATCATCTAATTCAATCTCCGTAATAAGATTGTCTTCATTTCTATATTTACTTAAAGTAACCTCGCTTACAATCATATCTAACTCTAAAGTAAACCTTGAACCTGACTCAAAGATATAGATCGCACTATTAAATACACGAATACTTTCACCATCAATCTTAACTGAATGAACGGTAACCATACACATTCCTCCTGAAAAAATACCTACTCCCTATTCATTATAATACATGGCCGCGAACATTATTTTAACAATCATCCATAAAAACCTCAAAACACCAAGGAAATCAGAACATTGAACTTTCTAAAAACAGATATTTAATACACTTATCCACACCCTGTAATTTTCATAATTTCCTAAACAATTAAAAAAACTAGCTCCCAATTGGAAACTAGTTTGTTAACAAATATATAGCCGCATTTGTCGTAAACAGTGTTAAGAAAGTTTTAAACCACCACTCCTAAAAGTGGGTGTTCGCAGAAACATTCATGTATGTCCTCCTTGTCTTATAGACAGAGGCTTGTCATTCCTGTTTCGATGTTAAACTCCCTATTACAGCTTAAAGGTTAAAACTTTATTATCGTTACGAACAACGCAGCTTATGAAATTATAATAAATGATTTCCTTTCATTTATCAATAGAAAAAATCCCCATATGTTTATATAAAAATTAATAAACGCTTGGTTTCTATTATTACATAAAGATAACATTTTATTTAAAATTGGAGAATCCTGCAGAATTCGACAAACTCTTTTCACCGTCTTATTTATAATGGCTTATGAAGTAAGAAAATAATGAATCCAGAAAGAGGAATAATAATGGAAATTATATTTTACATAAGTTTATATGCATCAGTTGCTCTAAGTTCTCTTTGGCTTATTAATCTTGCTTTTGATCTTTTTTCAAAATAACCTGCTTCTTATAAAATTCATTCTCAATGTTTATTCATTTACTTCTTTGTAAATCCTTATTAACTAATTTGCTTTCCTCTTCATTTTCTGTTATATTTATTAAGAATTATTTTTGTTCAGTGTAATAGATCGTATAACTACATATGTTTTCGTCTAAACCCGTCGAGCAAGGATAGTAACAATGTGTGAATGCACTAGGAGGCAACAAAAATGGAACAAGGTAAAGTTAAATGGTTTAATGCAGAAAAAGGTTTTGGATTTATCGAACGCGAAGGTGGAGAAGATGTTTTCGTACATTTCTCAGCTATCCAAAGCGAAGGGTTTAAATCTTTAGACGAAGGCCAAAGCGTAACTTTCGAAGTTGAACAAGGTCAACGCGGACCTCAAGCTACTAACGTACAAAAAGCATAAGAACTGCTTATATAACAGACTCTGATACAGAGTCTGTTTTTTATTTTTTAAAAACTTCCCCCATCTTCCCCTTCCTTATCCTTCTTGCACCCATTCGTATGTTCCATTTTTATAGTTAAATCAACACTCATTAAATTATTCATATTAATCATAATTTATTTGCCTTCTTCAACATTTCCTGATATACTGAAGTAGAATTATTTTTGTTCGGTGTAATGGATTGTATAAGTGTAAGCTTTTCGTCTAATTCCCTTGAGCAAGGATAGTAATATAACGTGTTTTTAAAAGCACTAGGAGGCAACAAAAATGGAACAAGGTAAAGTTAAATGGTTTAATGCAGAAAAAGGTTTTGGATTTATCGAACGCGAAAACGGAGACGATGTATTCGTACATTTCTCAGCTATCCAAAGCGAAGGGTTTAAAACTTTAGACGAAGGCCAAAGCGTAACTTTCGAAGTTGAACAAGGTCAACGTGGTCCTCAAGCTACTAACGTACAAAAAGCATAAGAACGACCTATACAACAGACTCTTTCTTAAGAGTCTGTTTTTTGTATTTACCTACAAAAAAATCCCCACTCAATTGGTAAGTGGGGGAAATAAACCATTATTTATAAAATACTTTCTCGATATTGTATTTAGATTGAAGCGCGTTAATAATATAGGTTTCGTAAATTTCTCTATCCATCGGTTCTTCTACGTAACTAATATCAATTCGATACACTTCATCACGATGCATTTTGATTGGTGAAACATTATCCTCAAAGTGTTTTTTGATTCTCTGTCTTAATTTTCTTGCCTTCCCAACAAAAAGCAATTCATCATTGATATTATAAAATAAAAAGATACCACCTTTATCTCTTGGAATTAAGTGAAAATCAATAAATCCGTAGATCGGCTTAATCATTGGTTCATTTTCATTAGGTTCTTGCTTTCGTTCTGTAATCGTAAGATTTGGTTCTGGTATATCAATTTTTATCACTATTTTCACGTCCTCTTTCTATTAGAAGTACATAATATCATAATTATCCCAAAAAAGATATTTTTTAATATAATAATTAAGAAATATAAGCAGCAAATTGTAGTACTACCTTTCAAATGAACTCAAATGCAAAGGAACCATAATTAACATGGTCTTCCATTATTGAATCGCAGACTTTTTAATTTGCTTACTTCTTAACTGCCCACAGGCAGCATCTATATCCGTCCCATGCTCTTGTCGGATTTTACAATTAATGCCGTGTTTTTTCAATGTATCATAAAACGACAGCACAGACTCTTCTTCACTTCTTTGATACTGACTATGTTCATCCACTGGATTGTATGGGATTAAATTCACATAAAGCCGACCTTTTTTATCATTTAGAAGCTCGGCAAGTTGTTCTGCATCTTTCTTATGATCATTGATACCCTTTAACAAAATATATTCAATCGTAAGCCGACGATTTGTATTTTCTATATAATAGTCAAGTGCTTCCATGAGCTTTTCAATCGGAATGGCACGATTTATTTTCATGATTCGAGTTCGAAGTTCATTATTTGGCGCATGAAGTGAAATCGCTAAATTTACTGGTAATTTAGTATCCGCAAATTCATAAATCTTATCCGCAAGTCCACTGGTTGAAACGGTAATCCCTTTCCCCGCTATAGCAAGGCCTTTATAATCCATAATGACATTTAAGAAATCCAATAGATTTTCATAATTATCAAATGGTTCCCCAATCCCCATTACAACAACATGACTTACACGCTCTCCCTGCCCCATTTTATCCAAGTGAAGTTGAACATCCATAATCTGTTCCACAATTTCTCCACTCGTTAAATCACGACTTTTTGCCAATAAGCCGCTGGCACAGAAACTACAACCAATGTTACAGCCCACTTGTGTCGTGACACAAACAGAAATCCCATACTTATGTCTCATCATTACCGTCTCAATTAAATTTCCATCCTTTAGTTTAAACAAAAACTTAATCGTACCATCTGCCGATTCTTGCTTTACATGCTCGTTAAAGGTCTGAATAGCAAAGTGATCTGCCAATAACTTCAAACATTCTGGATTGACATCGACCATTTCAGAAAAATCCTTTACTCGTTGTCTATATAACCAGTCCCATACCTGCGATGCTCTATACTTTGTATGACCGCGCTCAATAAGCCATTCAGTCAATTGTTTAATGGTTAATCCATAAATGGACTCTTTATTCATTATGACCCTCTTTTCCCTTAATATTTATAGCAAAAATAACTACACCGGTAGTTTAATTTGTATTTTCCAACGAATCTCATGGATTTACGTATAATTATACGATTATATCAGCTTAAAATAAAGAAAACTCGCCGATTGGCGAGCCTGCAAGGCGAAGACAGAGGCGTAGTTGCACTTATACTGTTTTCTTGAAAATTGCCACTACATCGAACTTCTCCAGCGTAGCAATTTTATTCTTTCTTAAGAGTTCAAAATAATCGAACCTTACTTGCTAAAAGACAAGCTTAGTTCGACTACCTGTTGGTATTATTTCAAATCACTTAATTAATTTTTTTATAATTTTTATGATTAACTACGGTTTTGATGGGTTCATCTGTTTTAGAATTGATCCCAATTTCCACAATAACCGAGTTTTCCCGCAATACAACTACTTTTCCTTTTACCCCTTGCTCAACACCTTTCTTAATTTGAATCATATCCCCTACATTCACTTTACTAATTTTAGGGGTTTCTTTCTCATTTTTTGTTAATACTTTTTCATCTTCTGCCATTTTTCTTCACTCCTTTTCATCATTTGAAGAGACACGAACTACTTCCGTTAATAAAAAGTTTAAATAATTTCATTTTTAGTATAACCGAATTTCTTCGACATAAAAAAGTTAATTTTATACTTTTACCACATTTTCTATGCTTACCTTTTCTCCATACGATCAGGAGAACCTAACTTCATTCATAATCCATATGGATTGAACCACCACTGAATGGATAAAAGCTGGCATTCATCTCACCACTTATAGAAGTGGGAGACTTCTGTACCTGTCGCAAGCTTTCGGTACAAAAGCATTTGCTGAATGAAGTTAAATCTTGAGACTAAGTGGCAAACGATCTATTGCGAACCTTCGATAGCCTATCACACTTTCCTTTTAAACTCCATAAAAAAAGATCGAATCTTGATGTTAGAATCAATTTCGATCTCTTTTTAATTAGTTAATCATGAAAATTGGTGCCGTCTGTTGTTGCTTGAACGATTCCAGCGCGGACCACAAAGTCACCAAAGTGCTCGCCTTCCAGACGTTCTTTCGCATAGCGAGGAAGAATCACACCCAGTTCTTTCAAAATTTCTTCTTCTCCTACATTTTCACGATACATTTTACTTAAACGGCTTCCGTCAAAGGCTGCACCAAGATACATATTGTATTTCCCTGGTCCTTTACCAATAAAACCAATTTCACCAAGCGCATGGCGGGCACATCCATTTGGACAACCTGTCATACGAATCGTAATTTCTTTATCTCTTAGCCCGTTCTCATCCACAATTTTCTCAATCTTATCAAGTAGAATAGGTAAATAGCGTTCTGCCTCCGCCATTGCTAATCCACAGGTCGGAAGAGATGTACACGCCATTGAACTGCGGCGAAGTGCACTATAATGGCTACCATCTGTTAAACCATATTGTTCAATTAATTCATTTATTTTTTTCTTTTTCTGACTCGATACATTGGCAATGATTAAATTTTGATTCGCTGTCAAACGAAATTCACCTGTATGCACTTTGGCAATTTCACGTAGTCCTGTTTTTAACTTATAGTCATCAGCATCTGCAACACGACCATTTTGAATAAACAGCGTAAAATGCCATTTTCCTTTAATCCCTTTTACCCAACCGTAACGATCCCCATTACTATCGAAATGGTATGACTTAGCTTCCTCTAAATTCCAACCAAGTCGTTTTTCTAGTTCCGCCTTTACGGTTTCTAAACCTAAACGATCCACTGTGTATTTAAAACGGGCATTTTTGCGGACTGAACGATTTCCGTAGTCACGCTGAATCGTAATGACTTTTTCAGCGACATCTAGAATTTGGTCAGGGGTACAAAAGCCAATGACTTTGTTCAGTTGCGGATACGTCGCAGTGTCGCCATGAGTCATCCCCATACCTCCGCCAATTGCCACATTAAATCCGATTAACTTTCCATCTTCCACAATCGCAATCAATCCTAGATCTTGTGAAAATACATCGATATCATTCGATGGTGGAACGGCAATCCCGATCTTAAACTTTCTTGGCAAGTATAGCGGTCCATACATTGGTTCTACTTCTTCTGTTTCTGAAGTACCTGCAACTTTTTCTTCATCCAACCAAATTTCATAATAAGCTCTCGTGCGCGGTAATAAATATTCGCTTAGCTTTTTCGACCATTCATAAACTTCGGAATGAATCTCAGATTGATAAGGATTGGCTACACACATAACGTTACGGTTTACATCACCACATGCGGCAATTGTATCTAAAAGAACTTCATTGAGTTCTTGCATCGTTTTCTTCATATTCCATTTTAGAATGCCATGCATTTGAAATGTCTCACGTGTTGTCTGTTTTAATGTTCCATTGCCGTATTTATCAGCAAGCTCATCCAAGACTAGCCACTGGGCTGGTGTTGCCACTCCACCCGGCAAGCGAACACGCAACATGAACTGATAGGCAGGTTCAAGCTTTTGCTTTTGACGCTCATTTCGGAGATCACGGTCATCCTGTAAATAGCTGCCGTGGTGTTTCATTAGACGGTTATCATCTTCAGATATCCCAGAACTAAGCGGTTCTAGCATGGATTCCTTTAGTGTGCCGCGTAAATAGTTACTTCTTTCTTTGATCCCCTCTACATCACTTGGAGGACCTTCTGGTGCTTTTAGAATTTGATTCACCGTGTTTACCATTCCTGTAAAACTCCTTTCGATCGAATATTAATATACATCACGTTGGTAGCGTTTTTGCTGTTTCATGTTCGCAAGGTATTCTTCTGCTTTTTCACGGCTCATTTTACCTTCTTTTTCAATAATCTCAATTAAGGTGTTATGGACATCTTTTGCCATATTCTTCTCATCGCCGCATACATAAACAACTGCCCCTTCTTGAAGCCATTCGAACAATTCCTGGCTGTGTTCAAGCAGGCGGTGCTGTACGTATACTTTTTCTTCTGTGTCACGAGAAAACGCAACATCCAATTTTGTCAGAATACCGTCTTTTAAATATTTTTGCCATTCTGTTTGATAAAGGAAATCCGTTACGAAATGCTGATCTCCGAAGAATAACCATGATTTTCCTTCTGCTCCCAATTCTTCACGTTCCTGTATAAATGAACGGAATGGTGCAATACCTGTCCCTGGTCCAACCATGATGATTGGCGTATCTGAGTTATTTGGCAACTTAAAGTTTTGGTTATGTTGAATATAAATCGGTAATGTATCACCTGGCTTTATACGATCCGCACATAAAATAGAGCAGACACCTTCGCGTTCCCGTCCATGTGCATCATAACGCAAGGCACCAATAGTCAAATGTACTTCATCCGGATTCGCTTGAATACTGCTTGCAATGGAATATAAACGAGCCGGTATTTTCCGAAGAATCGAAACGAACTCTTGCGCAGATAGATTCCATGGGCCATAATCACTTACTAGATCAAGCAAATCGCGCCCCTTCAAATAGTCCTTTAATTGGCTCGCATTTTCAGGCAATAAAAGTTGTTGTAATTCCTCAATTGATGACAACTTTGCTGCCTTTTCAAGAAGACCTTTTGTAAGATTTGTAATTTCAAAGTATGAGCTAAGCGCTTCTTTTAACGGAAGAACGTCTCCTTTGTTATTGACCGTTACATTCTCTTCTGAATTCCATCCCATTTTTTGAATGAGACTTTCTACAAGCTCCGGATCATTTTCTGGATAGACCCCTAGAGCATCCCCAGGTTCATAAGTGAGTCCAGATCCTTCAAGTGATAACTCAAGATGACGTGTTTCTTTATTCGATCCACGACCATTCAAATTTAAATTTTCAAGCACTTCCGCTTTAAATGGATGATTTCTAGAATACGTAGATTCTACAGTTTGAACTTCTTTTTCCTGAACCTGTGAAGTATTACTTTCACCTTGTCCTTCACCACTAAAACCATTTAAGACTCCTTCGATCCATTCTGCAACTTGTTCATCATAGTCTAGATCACAATCAACACGAGAATAAATCCGTTTACCACCCAGTTCTTCTAAACGCTTATCAAAGTCTTTTCCTGTTTGACAGAAGAACTCATATGAGCTGTCTCCAAGTGACAAGACGGAAAAGCCTAGATCATCAAGTTTTGGTGCTCTTTTTCCGTGAAGGAATTCATGGAATCCGATGGCATTATCCGGCGGTTCCCCTTCTCCGTGTGTGCTCGCGACAATCAGAAGGTTTTGGATCTTCTTTAAATTGTTAGGCTTAAAATCACTCATTGAAGATAAAACGACTTTGAATCCATGTCCTTCGAGCGTCTTACCTGCTTTTACCGCAACGCCCTGTGCATTCCCTGTCTGTGATCCATAAAGGATGGTCACTTCTTTTGACCGTATGTTATTTGTACTTCCTGCTAGAATTTCACTAACCGGTGCTTCTGGCGTCTCTAAAGCAACAGCAGACCGTGATTCAAACTGTGTTGCAGCCAAATATCCACCCAGCCAGACTTTTTGTGATTCTGTTAATGTTGGCAAAAGTTTGTTTAGGAGTTCTGCCTGCTCCTGATTAAACGGACTGTTCATTACCTGAAGTTGCAACGGATATCCACCTCACAAAAGAATATTAGGAAAACTTTTATTTTACTGAATTAAAGAATCGATTACTATATATAATAGATTTTTAATCCCTATTAGTCAAGTTGGTTTTGTTGTATTTCGATTAAATTTCACATGAATAATGATTAACTTTTCCTCTTTCATAATCATTCGTATAGATTAAATCGGATTTAAATCATCAATAATAAACCTTTTTTATTGATAGTCTGCCCTTTAAATGGTTTTCTATTTGACTTTACCAAAAACCTGAATATTAGTAAAATACATATTAATAATGATTACTATTAGGATTATTAATAATTAAGGTGGGTTTCAATTGAATCATGAAGCGTTAAAAACTTTTGTCACACTAACAGAAGTGAAAAACTTTACCAAAACAGCAGAGTTATTGCGCATATCCCAACCCAGTGTCAGTTTACATATTAAAAATTTAGAACAGGAATTTCAAACACAACTATTTTTACGTTCTCCCAAGTTTTTAAAAATCACGCCAACCGGTGAGATTTTATATGAACGCGCGAAACAAATCATGACAATTTACGAACAGACAAAACAAGACATTCTGGAACATCATAATATTGTAAAAGGCGAATTAAAAATAGGTGCAAGTTTCACGATAGGTGAATATATATTGCCTTCTTTATTGATGGACCTCCAAAAAGATTATCCAGATCTCGAACTTCAAGTTATTATTGGCAATACGGGAGAAATTGTTCAATCTGTCCGTTTATTTCAAGTCGATATTGGATTAATCGAGGGACAAACAAATGATAAAGACCTTTCCGTCCATCCCTTTTTACAAGATGAATTATTTATCATTTCTTCGAATGATCATATACTCGCCCATAAAAATCAAGTGACCATGATGGATCTTCAGAATCAAGCATGGATTTCTAGAGAAGTTGGTTCAGGTACACGAGAATATTTGAACCATGTCATTCGTTCTAATGGTTTAAAAGTGAAGTCTCTTCTGACGATAAGCAGTAATCAGGGCATTAAAGAAACCGTCATGAATGGGATGGGACTATCACTTTTATCGCATAGTGTTATCGAAAGAGACGCACTGCATAAGAATCTTTCAATCATAAAGTTGAAAGATCATTCCTTTAAAAGAACACTATCCTATGTGTACTCCCCTATTATGCAAGAGAAAAATAATGTGAAGGCCTTTATTAGTGCTTTAAGCAAAAAATGGCCCACCCCTTAATACTTATCTAAACAATTGAGAAATACGTCTTTTTAAAAGGGGAAATTAAGCGTTAAATGAAGCATTAAGGAAACTCTCTTAAAAGTTCATCACCAAAATTATGTATATTTGTGTTTATTAAACCCTAAAATATAATAACTCGTTTAAAAGGGGAGAGAATGATGGAAATTCAACGTGCAAAGGAAATCCTCCATTCGGTTGAAATGATCAATGTTCGTTTTCATGGGATACCCGTTTATATTAAAGAGGTTCATTCAAGTAATCAAACCGCAACGGTATTTCCGCTCGATGAGATGGATCATGAACAGATCGTTGACTTAAATGGATTAATTGAGGTAGGACCGACAGTTCAATGATTTCGTACGATTTCTATTACTTGTTGTTTATACATTGAGAAAACACAAAATCCCATTACCAACTCCTCACAACAATTAAGTGAAGGGGAATTTGGTAACGGGATTATTTATTATCTTATAAACGAAATAATAGCTATTCCAAGAAACGCAACCGCTAATAAATGCAGTCCATTAATACGAAGGCCTACCTGTGCTCCGGAAACTTTTGAAAAACGACTTACTAATAAATTGAGACCCGAAAAAGGGCTTAAGGCTGTTGAAATCGTCCAAGTAAGCAATAGAATCATAGCTAAAGCCAAACTACTTATTCCTAACTCTGACGGATCCAGCTGCATGGCTAATGCACCTACTACGGCAATTTGGTGAATGCCTATATATGTAAGGAAGAAACCAATTATTAATACGGCAAACGCAAATAAGAAAAAGGATTGATTCGCTAATACATTAAGAAATACACTAACGCCATTCATCACACTTGTTCCTTTCAAAGCGAACGCTAACATTCCTGCACTCATAAATAGCACAATTTCATTGTTCATCATTGGCACAGCTCGATCACGAAAATCAATCAAGGATGGAGTCACTTTTTTCCAATTGGATGAAATAACCGCAAATAAAAGTGGAACAATAATTGAAAGAAGACACACAATGACAATCATGGACCAATTCGTCATGCTTTCAATAACTAGGCAGGTCCCGATTAGAATAAATACAAATAATACAAGCTTTAAAAGCTGGTTTCGCTCAGACTTTTCTAACGGTACAACCAATAAATTTTCTCTTTCCATTGGATGCTTTTTCTCCCAAAACGCAAACAATAGATTTCCAATCAACAACGAAAGTATGGATAATCCAAGTCCATATATCAAATACTCTTTAAAAGGTACATTGAGATAGTGAAGAACTAACGATACAGATGCAAAATAAGGTGACCATATCATTGCGGTTGAGAAACCTACCACGTAGCTTTTAGCCGACATAGCGGATGGAAGTTTAAGATCTTCCAGAAAATCGTTTATGATTCGAATAGAACCTAAGTTTAAGATCGGACTTAACAAGAATAAAGTCCCTGTTATTCCAGCATATAATTTCTTCGGTTGATTTAATAAATGATGCAATAAATGTGAAACAGCACCAAAATATCCTCCATGCTTTAAGGGAATAGAAAGAAGTGGTGCCAAAGTAATAAGGCTTAACAATGGAAGGATCAAGAAAATCCCTTCACTAATACCACCAAAACCTCCCCCTTTGTTTATTTCAATAATGATTCCTATACTCATCATCAGAATTCCAAGTAAACGTGGAATTCGATCTGCATGGACTACACTAACCAGAAATGCCATTAATGATATCAATACAACCACGTATTGTAACCAGCCCAATTCAACAAAATATTGAATGAGAAATAATGTACACATTCCCAAAACAAGGTAACTTCGCATGATCTATCGCTCCTAAATTAAATATGTTTATGCGTTAAATTTTCACTAAAAAATCCATTTTCCAAATTTAAAAGTCGGAATATTCATTTTAAGTGTACCTTCCAAATAGTACTCACGTCCAATATATTATTTTTTCAGAATGATCCTTTTTGTCATTAATAAAAAAATACCTTTCTTTCAAAAGTCAAAAGTCCACTTTTAGAAGAAAGGTACTCATTCATCTATAGAACAAACTCACTCTGTATTGAAATGCTATTCGTGAGGTCTTACTTTTATTTTTGGAATGTTGATTAATGCATTTTTTCTTGTAATTTCTCGAAATAAAGATCAGCATCAATTGGTAATTCAACGGTTTGATTCAGCCAAGAAGATAAGTACATCGCATTGGCCAATTCGACCCCTTTAATTCCTTCTTCACCAGGAGCAAGTAACGGTGTTCCTTTCAAAATCGAATCAATCCAATTTTGCAGGATCCCCATGTGATCTAAATATTTTCCTTTTACAGGAATATCAATTTCCCAACATTCAGGCTTTCCAAAACCAATTGTATCGGTTGCATTGAAATCACGTTCTGATTGTGTTAAGCGGGAAAAAGTAATTTTTCCATTTTCAACCACCAATTTTCCACGGTCCCCAACGATTTCCAAACGGTTTGTACCTGGAGCTTCACCTGTTGAGGCAATCAGTACACCTGTCGCTCCGCCTTCAAATTCGATATAAGCTGTTACATCATCTTCTACCTCAATCTGATGATATTTCCCCTCCTGACAAAAAGCGTGAACTCGTTTAGGCACAAGGCCTGTCGTCCATTGCCATAAATCTAATTGGTGAGGAGCCTGATTTAATAAAACTCCGCCTCCCTCCCCTTTCCATGTTGCTCTCCAACTGCTTGAATCATAGTAGGCTTGAGAACGATACCAATCAGTAATAATCCAATTGGTCCGTTTAATTTCACCAAGTTCGCCCGTTTGAATAAGTTGACGTAATTTTTGAAAGAGTGGATTTGTTCGTTGATTGAACATCATGGCAAATTTCTTCCCACTCGAGGTAGCCGCCTCGTTCATTTCTATTATATTTTTCGTATAGACTCCCGCTGGTTTTTCAAGAAGCACATGCATTCCTTTGGCAAAAGCCTTTTTGGTCAATTCCGGATGACCGAAATGAGGAGTAGCAATAACGACTGCCTCTATTCCTGACTCTTGAAAAAAAGCATCCTCATCTTGATAAAATTGGACTCCATCGGTTAGATTATCTTTTACCCATTCCAATTGCTTTTCTCGACCACAAATTGCTGTCAACACGGCTCCATCTACAAGTCCTTTGTCCAACTGAAGGGCATGTGATTTACCCATATTACCTATTCCAATTACCCCCACTTTAACTACACTCATCTTTATTTACTCCGTTCTTATTATATTCTTAATTATGTAAGCTTCTTAAACGTGTAAGCCATTACAAAAACAATCAATCGGCGAAATAGTAGTTTTTTACCATTTCACCCAATACCCAGTTCGTTCTCGCACCTGTCACACCACTGCTAGGACAATTGCCGTTATCTCCGGTTAATTCAGCCATAACCGTTTCCACTAGTGGTTGATGAACATGCTGTGGAGGCTCGAAACTCCATTGTTCTGTTCCGCTAGCTGTCGTCAAAACAATGGGCTCATTTCCAAAAATTGAAAAGGTGATTTTCCCATTACTGCCGACAATTTCGTTGACATCCACATTTTCAAAAGCAGAAAAACACCAATTCCCTATGCCATGGACGCCGGATTCGAATAGATAGGTACCCGTAACGATGTCTTCCGCACGATAATAGCCTGCTTGATTGGAAGCTATCCCTTGCACAGACTTTATGGGTCCAAGTAAATAATCCAACATATCAAGCGTGTGGCTGGCTAAATCATAAAATAGTCCCGCTCCGGCCAATTCAGGTTGAACTCTCCACGGGAGATTTTGTGGATCCATCACGTCTTCTGAAGCTTTTTGATACTGTATGGTTGACACGAATCGAATGTCTCCAATTGCTTTATTTTCCAACAGCTCTTTTATTTTTAAAAATCGCGGTTGCGCCCTGACGGTAATAAGCAACATATAAAGGAACTCCAGCATCCTTGCAAGCGGTAGATCATTTCTTGGCATTCAGCAAAATTGAGCGCCATCGGCTTTTCTACATAAACAGGTTTTCCTGCCTTTGCCACTTTGATTGTGTATTCTTTATGCGATCCTGGTGGTGTGGCAATGTAGACAGCATCGACATCAGGGTCGTTAATAAGTGCATCTGCATCGTCGTACCATTTTGCGATATGATGCCGTTTTGCATAATCTTTTGCAAGTTCCCCCGTTCTCCGCATCACAGCAACCAGCTCTGAGTTGTTTACTTTTTGGAATGCTGGACCACTTTTCACTTCCGTCACATCCCCGCATCCTATGATCCCCCAACGAACCTTTTCACATTTCATCATCATATCTCCTTTAATATCACATTCCTATGTATTTATACTGAATCCCTTTCTTAACCAGAATTATTGTAAAAAATCAATCAAACTATTTTAATTGATTCTATCTATGATTATACTCCCTCTTAAAGTCTAATTTCATTATACTGAACGAAAATAACCATACAAAAAGCAATGAACTGTTTTTTCAGCTCATTGCCTTTTATTTTCTTTCGTATTTATTCTAAAAAATCATTATGATGACTGACGAACAATATGATCTGCTAATCGAATAGCCAGAGCACTATTAGAAAGAACTGGACCAGCTGCTGTCAAGGAAGGCAGAACACTATTATCCGCTACATATAAACCTTGAACACCATGTATCTGACCGTGACGATTGGTCGCTGAGGTATTTGGATCATCTCCCATTCTGCAGGTAGAAGCCTCATGCATATCAGCACCTGGCGGACGAAGAACTAAAGAAGACTCATCTAGAGTGACTCCCATAGCTCTGGCAGAACGTCTAATGCCATCTTCTACTTGCTTTGCCGTTTGCCTATCCTTATCATTCAAAGAATACTGAACTTGCTGCAAAGGTACACCAAACTCATCTCTAGTATTCGGATCCACATACACCCTATTTTCCCGTCTAGGCTGCACTCTGCCAAAAGTTGCGTATACAATCATGAGCTGATCTTGTAATACCCTATCTTCAAATTGCTGATATGACCAATACTGATTTGGTCCTAGTATCTGGATGTGATACGGATCCTCATCAGTTTCAAACTTTAATATCGAAACATTGCCAATTCGATCTGAAAATTGTCTTCGGCTAATTGTCCCTATTCCGATCATTGACACATGACCTGTCAAGTAACGACCAATTGCTGGTCCTGGAATTCCTGAATTAAGAAGCAACCGTGGAGTCTCAAGAGTGCTGGCAGAAACGATTACATTTTTTGCATTTATTGTGTGCGACCTCTTATTAGCATCATATACTTGTACGCTTTGAACCCTATTATTGGGAGCATTCACTTTATACACGAATGCATTTACAGCAAGATCATATGGTCTATCAAAAAGAGCTGCCGCTAATGCATTAATGGAACTATACCAAGCATTTGAGTGGACCTCTCCTTGCCTTGATGCTGTCAAATCAATAGCCAATGGCATATCATTAGCTTCTAAAATTCCTCCAGCATGAAGTCGTTTTAATAGAATATTTTGCATGGACGAACCTTTAGCCCAATCCGTTGTTACATGCAATAATTTTTCTGCCATTCCATAATAAACATCCAGCTCTCTCCGATTAATTGGCCATTTGTTTAATTCAGAACGAATCGGTCTTGGAGTGGCTGCATTCCAGAATAAGGATCTGCCTCCTAGTGCATAAACCATTGTTGCTCCTGAAAATTGCGGTAACCGTTGTCCTACAGGAGTTGAATTATTGGGAACCAAATCATCCCTTGATGTATTCACATTCTGAGTTGGGATATTTTGGGCATGGGAATGAAATAACTTATCTCCCATTTCAAGAATGCCAATCTTTTTAGCCCCTTGATTTTTCCATAACTCACAGAGCCTCTGCAAGGCAGCTCCGCCACCGGGTCCGCTCCCTACAATAAGAACATCATAATTTGTATTTGACATTTCTTCTAAGGTTTTAGTCGGTATCCAATTATTTTTATATTTAACCAAGACAACTCACTCCCTTTCATATTCCAACCCCATTCATCTTTATTCTTGATTCGGTCATTTTAGAACATCCAGAAATACCCCGAATAACATTAATAAAGAAGATCTCTTTATTAATGTTTGCGAAAACAAAAAGAATCAGAGCTTCTCACTCTGATTCCTCTTGTTCATTTATTTTGAAAGACTTTATTGAATTGTAAATTTAAATGCCTTCACGATAATACCATCATTTGATGGTTCAAAATCATACTTAGGCAAACGTTCGAAACCGAGATTACCATATAATTTGATTGCACTTTCCATAAAATCTGCAGTGTGCAATCCGATTGTTTGAAAACCTTTTGCTTTCGCATATTGAATACATTCATTAATTAACGCTGACGCTACCCCTTTGCCTCGAGCATTCTCTGATACGCACAGCATCCTTATTTCAGGATGATCCAGCTCATCTACTAACCCTTTATACGCATCAGTTTTAGGTGGGAACAAGGCAACACTGCCTACTATTTTCCCATCTATTTCAGCTACGAAACAATCAGCTCCTGACTGTATATCTGCATCAGATGAGATGGACTGTTTTAGAACTTTCCAATGGTCCTCAGGAATCTTCTGTGCATGTTCTTGATAAGCATTTATTCTTAGTTCTCGAATTGCAGGTAGCTCACTCTCAACAGCTTCTCGTATGATCATCGGTTTATCATCTCCTAGTGGGAAAACAGATTAAATCTTAGTTATCTTCCATTATTAATGAGAAATTTCTCTTCTTTTTTAATAGATATCATTATTTTCACTGTTTCATTCTATTTTCCCTATATCCACTCGTCCTGAAAAGAAGGTCGCTCCGCCTCCCATATCGGACAGCCGATCAGGGGTTAGTGTATTTACTAGTTGGTTTATGCCGTCTGCGCTTTGCCACAGACCTTGTGTTACGACAACACCAGGCAGAACGTTTTCTCCTACCTTCACCTTTAACTCACATTCTCCTCGATGATTCCAAATTCGAACCCTTTCTCCTTCTTTAATGCCGAGTATAAGAGCATCGTTTTGATTCATATGAAGAAGGGGTTCTTTTTCAAGAGCTTGATGTTTAGGATTATTTGAAAAAGTAGAGTTAAGGAAATTTTGATTTGGTGCTGCCACAAATGAAAATGGAAAGTCCCCATCTTTCACAAGTGGTATATAGGTTGGCAAAGCTGGGTATCCATCCTCTTTCATTTTGTTTGAATACAGCTCTATTTTCCCACTTGGTGTCTTAAGTTTCCCTGGAAACAAGGGCTTAACACTTGCTTTCACATATTGTTTATCCACTAAAGCTTCATAACTGATTCCTTCTATATAAGGATTACCCGAGTGATCCAGAGACTGTGCAATCATTTCCTCTTCCGTTTCCTGGAAAGCCAATTCATCAAAGCCCATTTCTTTTGCAAGTAATTTGAACACATCCACATTTGATTTAGATTCCCAGAAAGGTTCAATAACAGGCTCTTGTATTTGCATATAATGATGCCAATATGATGTATAAAAATCAGTGTTCTCATACGAAGAGGTTGCAGGTAAAACGATATCTGCATACTTAGCTGTTTCGGTTAAAAATAAATCATGTACAACAGTAAATAAATCCTCTCGCTCAAGACCCTTTCTGACCTTATTCCCATTTGGTGCCACAACTGCTGGATTACTACTATATATATAAAGGGATCTTATTGGTTGCTCTAATGAAACTAAAGTCTCTCCGAGTAAGTTCATGTTAATGACACGAGTATCTTTATTTTTTAATAAATCAGGACGCTGCAAACGTTCTGCATTGTATGCTAAATAATCTGAATTACTTTTAATGGCACCTCCGCCCTTAAGCAGCCATTGCCCAGTTAAAGCCGGTAAACATGAAATCGTTCGAACAAACATTCCTCCGTTATCATGATGCTGTGGGCCATTCCCAATTCGGATATACGATGGTGAAGTATTTCCATACAGACGAGCTAGTTTATAAATATCATCAACAGGTACACCTGTTATTTCGGATACCGTATGTGGATCATACTGTTCAACATGTTTTCGTAACTCTTCATGTCCCACTGTATATTCCTCTAAGAAAGAAGAGTCTACCATATTCTCGGAAAATAATAAGTGCATCATCCCCAATGCAAGTGCACTATCCGTTCCTGGTAAAATGGGAATAAACCAATCAGCAAACTTAGCTGTTTGATTTTTATGAACATCAATGACGATAACTTTGGCTCCGTTATCCTTTCGTGCCTTTTGAGCAAGGGCCACTTGATGCATATTGGTGCTTACGGCATTAATACCCCAAAAAATGATTAATTTTGATTGAGTAGTATCCTCCGGATCGATTCCTAAGTTGCTCCCCATCGTATACGTATAACCAACTCCCGCAGCAGTGGAACAAATCGTCCGATCAAGCTGTGAAGAACCTAGGCGATGAAAGAAGCGTCGATCCATACCTTCAGCTGTAAGATTCCCCATATTCCCGTAAAAACTATAAGGCAAAATACTTTCTGGTCCATGATTTTGAATGAGTTCTTTCCATTGATTTGTAATGGTATGAATGGCTTCTTCCCAACTTATTCTTTCAAATGCACCTTCGCCTTTTGCTCCTATACGTTTCAAAGGATATTTTAACCGTTTCTCATCATAGATTCGTTCTGTCATATTCCGAACCTTATTACAAATATTCCCTTTTGTTACCGGATGGTTTGGATCCCCCTCGATCTTAATAATTTTTCCATCTTTTTTATGTAAAAGTAAACCGCATTGATCAGGACAATCTAAAGAACACACTGAATGAAAGATCCCATTTTGTTGATTTATGTAAGAGGTCATAGTAAAACTCCTTTAATTAACTTGAATAACTTATAATTTTTATTTATTGTACCACGAAAAAGAAAATAGAGTTCTGAACTTCTCATTCTTTCATTTATACATTAAACTGAAATATGCAGAAAGAAAGGTGGTAAAACAGATGGCAGAACATCATTTCTACTTAAAAGCAAATTGGCCGGGATTGCGTAATGACGTAGGGGATATTCAATCGGGGAACTTAATTACAAAGGTATCGATCCCACCAGCAATGGATGGGCCTGGTATTGGTACGAACCCCGATGAAATGCTTCTCGGGGCAGCTGCAACCTGTTATATTATTACACTTGCAGCTATGATGGAACGCAGTCAATTAGAAAAAGTAGACTTAACAATGGAATCCGAAGCAATTGTCGATGTCACCGAGGGCATTTTTACTTATAAAAAAATCATTCACCGACCAACTATTACGTTGAAAACAGATGCCTCCGAACGAGACAAACGACTCGCAACAAGACTGGCAGAAAAGGCAGAAACCTCTTGTATGATAAGCAGAGCGATTCAAGGAAATGTAGAAATGCAATTAGACATTACGATTAAAGTTGTTTCTTAATTTCATTAAGGAATCTATACTTTATAATGAAAAGGTGCCTAGTCCCTGTCATACATCGGGGAGAACTAGGCACCTAATGGAATTTACTTGTACAAAATATCCTCTTTTAATGAAGCCACTTTTGTTAAGGCCGTGTCAATATCTCTTTCTTCCACACCAAAATGTGCAAGTGCATCATGCAAATGCGTAGCGATAGCTTGAAAATGCTCCGGTTGTAAATTCATATTTTCATGTGCCTTTGCCATTGATTTTCCCGAATATTGATTCGGTCCACCTAAAGCAAAACTAATGAATTTTGATTGATGACTACGTTGTTTTTCCATATCTGTATTTTGGAAAAAGTGATTTACTGTCTCATCTTTCAAAACCAATTCTGAATAAAAATAATCGACAACCTTTGAAATTGCTTCTTCTCCACCAACTTTTTCATAAAGTGAATCTGCCATAATCGAACGTCCTCCTCTAAATTCATACTGATTTATTATGCCAACTATCATTCATTTCCATACATATTTATCCAAAAAAATGGATTACCCTGGGTGCTCTAGCACCATTTATTTATAGAACTACTTTATGGTTTAACGTTGTTCTTCTACCTGTTTAGTTGAGACAAATCAACTTTTTCAATAAGATGATGTAATCTAGCTTTTAAATTTTTCTTCATATGTTCAATCTCACTTTTTGGTGCATGAATTTTTCTCTCATATGCCTTAACTTGAGATAACCAATCCTGAACATCGTTTATGTCACCAAATTGATTTTGAATCCTTTCATAATAAGCCTCTTTATCCTGGTAATTCTCACCCAGGGTTTCATTTAAAAAATGGTATATGTAGCGCATGGATTTCGAATGAATTCGTAAAGAGTGGAGAGCTTTGATCGAATCAACTGTAAATTTACCATTTTCTTCAACTGTCTGTTCATATCCTTTAACCTGTCTAAGGAAATGTTCTTCATATTGACTTATGACTTTTTCTTTTTCTAACGGCAAGATATATGTTACTAGTTCCTGATCTATAAAATCTTGAGCCTGTTTAACAAAAGATTCATTTATTAAAGAGGAAATTTCTCTTCCCATTGCATTCTGCAATTTTTTTCTCTTCCTCGTCACTAGTTTTACAATTTCCTTATACACAGTATTGCTCTCACAATCCTTCTTCATTTCCTCTAGTAAAACATCTGCTTCCCGAATTTTATTAAACGAATGATGCATTTGTTTAATGACTTTCAATAACTCATGCATTTTTGGTACACCTAGAAATTCAAGAATAGCCCTAATTTTACGACCCGTAACTCTGGCTAAATGGATAGCCTCTGGATCATCCTCTGTTTTACATATCATGCAAGCATCCGTATAATTCTTTATTAGTACTTCCAGAGAAGTTTTCCATGGGATCATTAATTTTTCACAAGCAGTTTGTAAACATTCATGACAAATCCACTTTTCATGAATGTTCAGTAAGGAAACACTACTACCGCATAACCTACATAGTTGGTTTTCCTTTTCCATACACATTCACCTCATTATTATTTTTACTAGAGAAACGTTAGCAAAAGCTGCATTAGAATGAATGTTGTTCTAGTAAACTAGCTTTCTACTATTTAAGTTCTACAAGATTCACCATCTGTATCCGTTTTCATTTTACTGGTATACTATTTGCATCCTATTGATTTCACAATATACTGAATTTAATCTAATTGTCAAATATTTCTATCGACAATACAAAATACAGGGTTTTCATTCTTTTATTGACTCATTACCTGTAGAAATTTACATTAAAAACAGATAAAATACAGTAGGTGATTTGTAAAGGAGGGAATTGATATGAATCTAACCGAAAAAGTAAAAAGCCTTCCCTCATCTCCTGGAGTTTATCTCATGAAAGATTCCCATGACAGCATCCTTTATGTTGGAAAATCGAAACATTTAAAACAAAGGGTGCAATCGTACTTTCAAAACTCCAAAAACCATCCTCCCAAAATCGTTAAGCTTGTTAAGCATTTAAAGGATTTTGACTATATTCTAACAGATACTGAATTTGAGGCATTCCTATTGGAGTGCCAATTAATTAAGGAACTCAAGCCTATTTACAACACACAAATGAAAAACCCTCTTTCCTATGCTTATATTGTCATAAAAAGGAATGGCACAAATTCTATAATCGAAACCACTCATGACCCTATTCCAAATGAGGGACATCTTTATTTTGGACCCTATACGAGTAAAAGCACTGTGGAAAAGGCCGTTCAAGGATTAAAAGAATGTTTTAAAATAGATTGCAGTTCTCCAGCTAAGAAAGGTACTCCATGTTTAAATTATACTTTAGGGTTATGCATGGGCATGTGTCTCGGGGGGAAGGCTGTTGAACAATACAACATCCTAATGGATCAGATCATTCGATTATTAAATGGTTCTGATCGAAGCCTCCTAGTAGAAATGGAGCAAAGAATGGCAGATGAAGCTGAAAACTTTCATTTTGAAAAGGCAGCTAAATATAGAGATCATATACAGGCTGTCAAAAGTCTGTTAAATAAAGAGAAAATGATTGAATTTACATTAGAAAATAAAAATATGGCTATCATTGAATACTTAAATGATCACTCATTTAAACTCTTTTTAATTAAGGGGAAAGAGATTCTTTATCGTAAAAAGTATTTTCTTGAAAACGAAGATATTGAACATCTCTGTTCGATCATAAAGGAAGCTATTTTAACTTATTTCCCAAAAAAGACGCCTTATTCTACAAAAGAGATAAGCAGAGATGAAATAGATGAAGCCCAGATTATCTATCGATATTTAAAAGAAAGTCTCTGCAGCTCTATCACCATTCCTGAAAAATGGCTGAATCCTAAAAACATCTCGAATATCGATAAAAAGCTTACTCTGATTCTTTCTAACTCAACTTTCGCAGATCAAATTAAGCAAGTAAGCTCTGATATAACTAGGTAGACCTGCGATCCATTGTTAGAGTTCTTTTAATGAAACCATTTGACCATCGATTTGAACATAGAGAGGCTAAGTCGCTGGTTGCCCTTGCGCCCCCTGAAAGCTATACTTTCTGAATAGCTTAGAAAAGGCCTTCTTTCAGAAGGCCTTTCAAGTTGATCTTACTAATTATTCTATCATTCTAAAGTACATTAAGAAATTTCCTCAAGAGACTTACCGCCAGTTTTCATACCCCATAGCAGTAAAACAGCTACTGGTAAACAAACCATTATAGCAACCATATTGTATACGCCGGAAAACTGATATTGGGCAAATACGACGGGAACGTACAATTGTACAACAGAAGTTGCTAAACGGCCTGTAGCATTATGAATACCAGTAGACGTGTTCCGCATTCTTGTCGGGTAATTCTCTGCAATATAACTGTAAGTAATAAAGTTTAATGCCATAGCTGCACCAATCATCAAGAATCCACAAACCACAATAGGAACAAATCCTTCTAATTCCCCAAAAATTATTGATAAAACCGCTACAGTGATAGCCATAGCTGCCATTGGGATTTTCCTTCCACCTTTATCAGCAATCAAAGAGGCAAAATAACATCCTGCTGGAACACCAAACATTAACATAGTAGTAGCTGTTAAGGAAGCATCAACGCTTAATCCTCTCTGACTCAATAGTGTCGTTGTCCAGGTAGTAATAACAAAACTTGCAGGCACTGTAAAAATAATAAATAATAAGATTACAAAGGTTCTCTTAATATATTTTGGTGAAAATAATCCGACTATGACTTCCATTGTTTTTACTTTAGGCTCTACTTTGGAAGCTACTTCACTTAAATCGACTTTAACTTTCGTTAACTCCTCGATAACTTGTTCGGCTTCGTCTACTTTTCCTTGGGCAACTAACCAACGTGGGGACTCTTTTAAGTATTTAAGACCAAAAAAGAAACCTATTATACCTATTCCACCTAGAAGGAAAACATATCGCCAAGCACTTGGACTCAGCGGAATCACAGCACGGCACAAAATCCCAATAAAAGGAGCCGCTATGAAACCTATTGACGCTGTTAGGCTTTGCCATTTTCCTCTTGTTGCACTAGGTGTCATCTCAGCAATATATACTTGTGAACAAACCATCAGGCAGAAAACACCAAATCCAGTTATGGCACGTGTTATCGTAAATATTAAAAGATTAGGTGCAAAACCATTAGCTATCGACGCTAGAGAAAAAATTAATATGGAGGCAAGGAATGTTTTTCTCCGACCAATAAAGTCCGAAATAACACCGCCGGCTAAACCCCCAAGGGTCATAGCCACGAAATAAGCGAAATTGATCTTCCCAATATCCGCCATAGTTATACCCCAATTTGCCATCAATGAGGGGGCAATAAATGCAAAATTCCAATTATCCATCTGTTCAAAGAAATAAGCAAACATGATAATGAAAAATAACATTTTATAGTTTCCCTTAACTTCCAAACCATCAAAGTAATTATTTTTTATTTTATTACTTTCGGCACTTATGTTTTGCTTAATCAAGCTATTATACGATTTAACTACCATGGTACTTTCCTACTTTCAAAGAATAAAATTCGATAAGGTTTTTTCCTATACATTCTTTTCTACTATTCATAAAAATTTGGCATATTCATGACTTTAATTGATAAAAATAAAGGTGATTAGGGATCCAAATTTCTAAAAGAAGCGTTTTTACCTGCTCATTCAATAGAAAGGTTGCCCCAACCTGCCTTTATTATATAAATTCACAGTTAGCTCTTCATTTAAGCTCTGATTGTGATACCTGTACCATATTTCTTGTCATCCACAATTACTCTTACTTGATAGTCTCCGTCTAAACCTTCTTTTGAGACAACCGTTCTTGTTTCGCGGTCGTCTTCAGGCAAGAAGGTTCCTGTACACATTGCGCCACGCTTTCCTTTAGATGTAGAGATGAAATATCTACGAGTTTCTTTGTCTGATTCTAGCAACAACATGACCAATTGTCCCTTTTCAAATTTTGATTCAAAGGTAAACATATCCACTTCATCTGTTATGTGAGCTTCGTGTTTGGCTGGTAGGATTTCACCTGTATCTTCTGCAGGAATATCGTAATCCATCTGAGGTGTTTCTCCTAATGACCCTAGAAGTTGTCCTTTACCAAGTGAAAGATTATTACCATCTTTAGAGTAAAGCGTGAACTTATTCGCACGATAATAGTTGGAATTAACCTTTAATTCTAATACTTTCTTATCATTAATGGTTTCAACTGTAGTAGACTCTAGTGTCACATTCGGATCATCAATTTGAGCAAATGGACCTAACTCTTCAGATGCATTTCCATCGCCATCAAAGGCAATACCACCTGAGTGTGTTAAGTAATGCCCTTCGTTATAGTATAAGACATTACAAATATATGGGGAGAAGAAGTCCTTGCCACGTTCTTTTCCGTATTGCCATAATTGCTCAATTTCCATCTTATCTGTATCAATACGATATTTCACGCCACGAGAGTAACTATCATTCGCTGAAAGATATTTATCAGGATTTTGTGCTCCATAATGGTGATTATCAAAACACATAACATCGCCTAAAGGTGTAATTAAATTAGCATGTTGTTCATACTGCCAATCAAATTCCCCTTCACCGATTGGTTTAAACATGTATGGTTGATACTCCTCTGGCCAGCCTTCTGGGTCGGAGATAATCCAATTTAATTTTTCTGTATCAAAATCAATATTAACCATTGCGTTTATATGACGTCCGGAAAATGTTAGTGAGTTCGTATGTTCGTCATACCACACAGCATTACAGTGGAACCAGTCTTCATCTGACCATGAACCAGACTTTTGGGATCCTGGCTTAATAAAGTTAGAGAATGTAATCGTTCGTTTTACATGGCCTGTATCCTTATCGATAACAACAGCTTGATCTTCCACTGTCCCATTGTCTAAATCACAGTTTAATGCGACGATATCGCCATTCGGTAATGTAATTTGATCATGGTGATAGCCACGTGGCACACGATACTCTTTATAAATTTTCCCAACTGGGCTCATTTCATAGATACCTGAAACAAAGTAAGGCATCTTCATTAAACGTTCAGATCCAAGTAGGAGATTGCCATTAGGATGTCGTTTAATATCCCAAACCATCGGAACGGTATAGTTTAACCGTACATCCCCTGCATAGTCAACAGCAATAGCTAAATCATTCACCGCAGGACATAGGAACACTACATCATCTTGCATATGTTCTGGTGTTGTATCCATGGATTCAACCAGTTTAGCTCCTGCCACTTCAGGTGTTTTAATCGTATGAACAACTTTTTGATTATATTTTTGATAGGGATAGACTTCAATTTTATTCTCATAATTACTATATAAACCTAAAACAGGAATGATATGTTCTTTCCCTTTAGGAAAGGTTTGATAAAAATCCGCTTCTTTTGTTTTACCTAGTACACGAATGGTAATGGACGTTTCTTCTTCCGTTCTAAATAACATAACTGCAGCTAAATCGTTAACAAAGTATGGATTGTATTTAATTAAAGGGGCTTCCATTGTAAATTGTCCTAGTTCAAACTCTTTTAACATAGCAGCCTCGGCCTTCGCTTGTTTATGGATTAAATGCTCTTTATAGTTGTAGCCAACTGTCTCTGTCATTCTTGCTGTTGTCATAATTATAAAGCCTCCTCAATCATTTTGATGATTACCGGTTTCTGTTGTAAACCTGATTTTCTCGATACTTCTTTACCGTCTTTAAACATAACTAAGGTTGGATACCCTTCTACATGATGTTCTTCAATTAAGTCCGGATTTTCTTCAAAATCAACTTTAATAATCTTTACTTTTTCACCAAATGTTTTATCAATATCGTTTAATATAAAGGAAAGCATCTTACACGGTCCGCAAGTTTTAGAGTAGAAGTCCACTAAAACGGAACCTTCAGATAAATCAGCAGTAAATTCTTCTTTGACTAGTTCTTTTATCATTTCAATACCTCCTGTATTTCTTGTCTTCTTAAGGCTTTAATATAGGAACTCGCTTCTTGAGCAGCAATAGCTCCATCAGAAGTGGCTGTTACTACCTGGCGCAAGTGTTTGCTAATGCAATCCCCTGCCCCGAAAATCCCAGGTATTTTTGTAGCCATGCGTTCATTTGTTTCTATATATCCATGACTTCCAATTATGTTTGTCCCTTGCAGAAATTCTGTTGATGGGATAGCCCCAACATATTCAAAGACACCATCACAATGGACAATCTGTTCATTCTCGCCCATTTCTTTATCTGCAAATTTGGCCCCTTTGAATTGGCCTCCTTCACCGATAAATTCTACGACACGCTTATAAGGATACACAGTGACATTCGGCAATGAACGTAAATAATCTGAGGAAACAGGATCAGCCGTTAAGTCGAAATCAGTAATAATGGTTAGTGATTTCGTAATGGTTGCTAGATAAGTTCCTTCATCTACTGCGCTATTACCCCCTCCTATGATGACTACATCTTTATCACGGTATTTAGCACCATCACAAATTGCACACCAACTAATAGCAGATCCTTTATATTCTTCTTCACCTGGAATATTTAAAGTTCTAGGACGTGTTCCTGTGGCTACAATTACACTTAAGGCTTCAATAACATTGTCATCTTCTTCTGTGTGCACTTGTTTAATATCTTCTAGACTCTCAATTTTGGTTACGGTACGGTAATCAAAATCCACCCCTAATTCTTGAGTCTGCTCAAACATCTTTATGGCTAATTCAGCACCGTTTACCTTACCTACCCCAGGATAGTTTTCGATTTCATTGGTATTGATCATTTGTCCTCCCGGAGCTAATTGTTCAAGCAATAATACTTTTAAATTTGCTCTCACAGCATAAATAGCAGCAGTCATACCAGCTGGACCTGCACCAATCACTACTAAATCATATCTACTCATCGTCTACCTCCTACTTTTTTATGTTTAAAAGGTAATTTTTATCTTTCAGTCTTTTTTGATTTTTTTACACATTGTTATTTATTTTCTTCCCCAAGCTTAATGATTTCCTGATTAAATGAGGATTAATTTCATGGCTAGCATTAGTATAATTAGCACACTTCATAACCCCTTCTAGGATAAAGCCAATCTTGTCCATTTTATGTCCTTGATGATAAATTACTTAACCACGCTGAAGTATCACTATTTGAAGAGGAAAGAATAATCATATATTATTCATTATATATGATTATTCCAACAGGACAACTATGTTAAAGAAAATATTTTTGCAATATCACCCATAACCGCCTATTGGTAATATTAACAACACCTATTACACGGTTAATTGTTAATCTCCGCACATAGAATAAGTTCAAATAACTATTCAAGAAAATACTTAGACACTTACCGGTCTGGCAAAATCATATTCATTGCAATTGCATTCATTAAAGAAACAGTCCCAATATTATTATCGTTATTTTTTAAATATTAATTATCATTTAAAAAACACTATTTCACTGCTGTGTTCGGATGGGATGGTAACTTATTTCTTTATTTGTATTTTAACAAACATTTCATAATATTTTTTTAACTAGATAACAATTTTAAGTTATTTACCCAACTTTCGCAATTCAAATCTGACAGGTAAGCTCTGATATAACTAGGTAGACCTGCGATCCATTGTTAGAGTTCTTTTAATGAAACCATTTGTCCATCGATTTGATAACGTTGCTTTGCACTTTTTTACCATGAAGCCCTTGTTCGACGATAGCTTGAATCAAAGGCTGTTGAGTAAACCATTTGTCCATCAACACGCAGGAAGCTTGATTCTACTGGATAATGCCCGTGCAATTATGGCTGGGATCTGATCTGGCGCAGATTGGAGAGCCTCTACACGGCGCTTGTAACTAGAACAACGTTTGTCGATTTTTGAGTTTCTAATAAAAAATATGTGTAAAGTATCTTAATCATATTAACCAATTAGAACGTATCCACATGTATCAGCTAAAATAATAAAAAACTGTCATCGAAGGAACGGATCTTTCATTATATACACATGTATGTAATTTTCCATTCTCCTTTTAAGCCTCACAGGACTTTATTCAAAAGAGAAATAATTATTTTAAAAAGGAGAAACTTTTTTCATTCTAAAACGTAAATACTATACAATAGGAAAAGTGATGGAACCTGTAATACTTATACAGTTCCACGCACAAATCATACCTAACATCATGGAGGGAATAGTATAAATGAAAAAAATCTTATCAGCAGTACTTACGGCAGTACTTATTTTTTCGCCGATCGGAAACGTAGTTTTTCACGATAATTCTACAACAGTGGAAGCAAAATCGTACAGATCAGGTTCAAAGAGTTTTAAAAGTAATAATAATAGTACAAATAACAACACTTTCCAACAAAGAAAGGCAAATCCAATACAACCAATAGATCTGCAGCGACTACAAACACAAAACGTGGATTTTTCTCAGGTGGAGGATTCATGAGAGGGCTTATGATAGGTGGACTTGCCGGTATGCTGTTTGGTGGTTTATTTGCAAATATGGGCTTTTTGGGCAATATACTCGGTTTATTCATTAACATAATTGCGATTTTGGTTGTCATCGCCCTAATTCGTAAAATCTTCTCTTTTTTCAAAAACAATAAAAAGGACCCCAATCCATGGAGAAAGTAATCATACCTGAGCAAGACATCATTAATGCTATTTGTATTTATACTTCTCGTAAAAAACAGATAAAACCTGAAGAAGTCGAAGTAGAATTGATGTATGATGATGATTATGGATTTTCTGCTGAAGTTTTTGTGGATGGTCGAAAACAGGTTCTTATTACGGTCAACTTAATCGAGGCCCTGCGTCTATGGTTGGATGAATACTTAAACCGAGATCCTTATGCAGGAATTGAACTTGTATTAGATGATGAACAAGGTATTATCGCAGTCATTAGTTAATAATCAAAAGGAGTAGAAATCGTCATAAGGACGGTCTCTACTCCCTTTTTTAATCTTTTAATAATGAAAAAAAGACCAACTATGGTTCCTTTATTATATTTTCTAACATAATTAAGTTAATTATGATTTGACACCAATTTTCATTCATGTTATATTTATCTCGAATTAAAGATATTTTAATTAAACATAATTAGATTATTACTCTAAATACTAATCAACTCATTTACTGACATCTACAGGAGGAATTATAAATGAACCATTTAAAAGGTATGCACCATGTAACAGCCATTACGAGCAGCGCGGAAGAAAACTATAAATTTTTCACTTATGTTTTGGGGATGCGTCTAGTTAAGAAAACCGTTAATCAAGATGACATTCAAACCTACCATTTATTTTTTGCAGACGACGTAGGTGGACCAGGTACAGATATGACTTTCTTTGACTTTCCTGGAATACCAAAAGGAGTGCATGGTACAAACGAAATTTCAAAAACATCTTTCCGTGTCCCGAGTGATGCCGCATTGGATTACTGGGTAAAACGTTTTGATCGACTAGAAGTTAAAAACACAGGCATTAAAGAACAGTTTGGTAAAAAGACTCTTTCTTTTGTTGACTTTGATGATCAGCAATACCAACTTATTTCAGATGAAAATAATGAAGGTGTTGCTTCCGGGACTCCATGGCAAAAAGGACCCATCCCTCTTGAATATGCAATCACTGGTTTAGGGCCTATCTTCGTTCGAATCGCTCAATTTGATTACTTTAAAGAAATACTGGAAAAAGTTTTATTATTTAAAGAGATTGATCAAGAAGGATCTTTCCATTTATTCGAAGTTGGTGAAGGAGGAAATGGGGCACAAATTATTGTTGAACACAATGTGATTCTTCCTCAAGGACGACAAGGGTTTGGTACCGTTCACCATGCGGCATTACGCGTGGAAGATCGTTCTGTTTTAGAAGAATGGATCGCACGGATGTCAAGCTTTGGTTTTCAAACATCTGGTTATGTGGATCGTTACTTTTTCGAGTCCTTATATGCAAGGGTTGCACCAGGAATTCTATTTGAGTTTGCTACAGATGGTCCTGGATTTATGGGAGACGAACCATATGAAACGCTTGGAGAAAAATTATCATTGCCTCCTTTCTTAGAACCTAAACGTGAACAAATCGAAAGTTTAGTTCGTCCCATCGAAACCATTAGAAGCACCATAGAATTTGTTAAAGAATAAGATACCAGCCATCATGTACGGAGAATTTCTTTTAGGAATTCGTTCATGATGGCTTGTTTTAAATACTCCGAGTTCCCATCCTTAGGCTAAACGATAGATTAAAAATCGTTCATTCGAATTCTGTTCATACAGATCCGGCAGTATAACTTCTTGCTTCAATTCAAAGGAAGTGTCGTTTTCTAAATAGTAAATATAATCCTCAGATACATAGTAAAGAATCAAATCAATATCTCTTTCATCTCTTTCCACTGAACGCAAAATATTGTTAATCACCTTCATAAAGATTTGAATGGAAAACGGATTAAAAAAGTAAAATTTATTGTCTAATGGATGAATGGGATACTCTTCGGCCAAACAACATTGAAAAAGAAGGTTCCCATTTCTATACTTTGTTTTCTGCAAATATCGACTTCGATTTTCAATTGCCTCTTGATAAAAAGTATCGTTCATTTCGATCCCTACAACTGTTGCCTGAAAAAAATAATGAATATAGAAATTTAATCTTCCCTTTCCACACCCAAAATCAACCACTCGATCACTGCTCTTACACCCATATTGATTAAATAATATTTCTAAGGCAGAATAGGGTGTTGGCTCATAACGATGATAATGAAAAGACTGATTAAATCCCTCTTGGTATCCTGTTGTGGTTACATTCAGTAATTTATCAAAATAATATTCCTTCATTTTTATTACTCCTTAAGCAAAGTCAATTGTCTTTTTTTCTATCTATAATGAATAGTATTAAACACACTAAGGTAGTATGAATTATGTCTGACAGAATAATTCTAGCTTTAAGAATTTCAAAACACTTAAACCTAGGACCCCCACATTATATAGTATTTTTTATTATTTAAGGATTGAACTACTCACCACTTATCGCTCTTGCGAGATGATTGAAGTGGGAGATTCCTGCGAACACCGAGGTATCCCTCAGTTATTGAGCAGGCGATCCCCGTCGCACCAACGGTTAGCAGTACAAACGACTTAACAGTCTCCTGCCATCTTGCTATCTTTTATGCTGATACCGAAAGCAAACGAATGGCTTCGTTTTTCAGGTTCATGGCTGCATTTTGATCTCGATCATGATAGTTGTGACACTCAGGACAGTCCCATTCACGCAATCCAAGATTTTTAACGTTTTTGTTTTGATAGCCACAGCACGAACAAAGTTGACTGGAAGGGAAATTCTTTGCAACTGTTACAACTTGTTTTCCGTACCATTTTGCCTTGTACTCAATCATCGTTTTAAATTGTGACCATGATACTTCACTGATGGCTTTGGCAAGGTTATGATTCTTCAACATATTCGATACTGACAAATTTTCCATCCCGATGATGTCGTGGTTTTTGACAATCTCAGTGGAAATTTTGTTTAAGTAATCATTTCTTGCATTTGTAATTTTTTCATGGATACGAGCTACTTTGATTTTAGCCTTATACCAATTTGTACCACCAACCGTTCGTCTACTCATAATACGTTGTGCTTTTGCTAACTTTTCTTCCAATGTACGGAAGAACTTAGGATTAGAATAAGTTGTTCCATTTGACAAAATAGCAAAATCTTTAAGACCTACATCAATACCAATCGCTGAATTCGTTTTAGGCAACTCGACTACTTCTGCTTCAGTCGCTATAGACGCAAAGTATTTACCAGAAGGATTTCGTCTTACTGTTGCACTCAAAATTTTGCCTTTGACTTCGCGACTTTTAGCAAAGCGAACCAATCCAAGTTTAGGCAACTTAATATAGTTGTCTATTACAGCGATGTTTCCGTTCGTATGCTTCGTTGTATAAGACTGAACAGGATTCTTTTTAGACTTGAAACGTGGATATTTATTTTGTTTTTTGTAGTAACGATCATAGGAGTCAGCTAGATTTTCCACTGATTTCTGCAAGGCAATACTATCCACTTCTTTTAAGTAGGTATACTGTTTTTTTAATTCCTTAACAGACTTAACCGTTTCGTATTTGTTTAGGCATTTGCCTCTCCAGTTATTCGTTGGAAGCTGACCGTTTTGAACCATTTCCTCAACGATGTACCAATAGGCATCTTTGTCTTTTTGTTTGCCTAAAAAGAAGTTGAAAACGAATCTTGAACAACCAATTGTTTTATTAATGAGTTCAATTTGTTTTTTGTTTGGATAGATACGAAATTTGTAAGCCTTGTTCACCAACATATCCTTCACCTCACCAAAAGAAACATATGTTCTTATTATAACATAGTGAAGGTTGCTTTGGCTACCGCCAACCGACATTCATCTCCCACTTACTCATTGGGCTACGTCCTTCACATTTCTTGAAGTGGGAGTCTTCTGTCGGAAGATGATAAAAAATAAGAAAGGATCGGATTATATTGAAAATTTATCATTCCATTCTTGATTTAATAGGAAAAACACCTATTGTCAAACTAAATAAACTTCCCCAACCCACTGGCGCGGAAGTATTTATTAAATTAGAATCATTTAACCCAGGAGGAAGCGTTAAAGATCGTGCTGCTTTTAATATGATTGAACAAGCAGAAGCTGAAGGGAGACTTATTCCTGGAAAAAGCACCATCATCGAACCCACTTCTGGAAATACGGGAATTGGCATTTGTATGGTAAGTGCAGTAAAAGGATATCGCTGCATCATAACCATGCCTGATAATGCGACACCAGAACGTGTAAAAATCATGAAAGCATATGGTGCAGAAGTGATCCTTACTCCAGCGAAATTCCGTATGCAAGGAGCCATTGATGAGGCGAACCGAATAGCGAAGGAACTCCCTGATAGCTTTATTCCGATGCAGTTTGAGAATCCTGCAAATGCCGACGCACACCGAACAACCACTGCTGTAGAAATTATAGAAGCCTTTGATGGGCAACTCGATGCCTTGATATTAACCGCAGGTACAGGTGGTACGGTCACCGGTGTTGGCGAAGTGCTAAAGAAACAGATTCCTCATTTAAAAATTTATGTCGTGGAACCAAAAGGCTCTCCTGTGCTATCTGGTGGGAAACCGGGTCCACATAAAATACCTGGAACAGGACCGGGTTTTATTCCAACAATTTTAAACCGCTCTATCTATGACGAAATTCTCCTCATAGAAGATGAAGATGCTCAAGTGATGGCACGCCGTCTTGCTGCAGAAGAAGGCATCTTTGTCGGAGCATCCGGAGCAGCTTCCGCCCATTTCGCAGTACAGATTGCGGGTACGCTTCCATCTTCTGCTAGGGTTCTTTGTTTAGCTCCAGATACCGGAGAACGTTATTTATCTTCTGACCTATTCCCAATTTAATCAGTCTCAAATTTTACTCTTAAATCTTAATTGAACATGGATCGATCATTATAATAGCCATCCTAAAATTAACAGGATGGCTTTTTTAAATGTTTGTTAAAGGAGCATTTCTTTCATTTTTTACTAGTATTCATGAACTGATCTTGATATGATCTTAGTATACTACCTAAATTTTTCAAAATTACTGAAGGTTTGGTGCACTCATGGATTTCATTACTAAAGGATTGCTTATCAACTTCTTATTTATTCTGCTTGCTCTATTTCTAGTGCAAATGATATACATGGCAAAGTACGCCAATCGATTGCAGGATCTAAAAGGATGGGTTATTGCCTTATTTCCTGTATTGTCACTTATTCTTTGTATGTTATATCCCGTTTCGATTAATAAAGTGATAGTTTGGGATTTACGTTGGATTCCCTTTATTTTAGGTTGTCTATATGGTGGATATAAATTAGGTTTTCCATTATTATTCTTAGTTCTCTCAATTCGCTACGTTCAAGGTGGTACAGGATTTTATATAGTCCTTATTAACTTCACTCTTATCACCATATTAGCAACTCTATTATCTAAATACTATTTAAGAGTAACTATTAAGAAAAAGGTTGCTTTAAGTTTTTCACTGACTGCATTATGCTTAGTGAATTCTTATTATTTAACAACGATTATATTTAACATTCCCTTAAATAACCAATTTTGGGTAAAGTATAGTGTGATCCATTTTATTGGAATGTTAATTTCAACTCTTTTATGGGAAGTAATCAGAACCAATTTCCAAGTACTCCAAAAACTTATTAAAGCAGAGAAAATTCAAATGGTGGGTCATTTAGCTGCAAGTATTTCCCATGAGGTACGAAATCCTCTTACGGTCAGCAGAGGATTTATTCAATTATTATCTGAAGATATTTCACCGCAATCACGAAAGGAATATGCAGAGATTGCCTTAATGGAATTAGATCGTGCCACTGAAGTCATTAACGATTATCTAACCTTTGCCAAACCTACACTTGAAAAAGAAGAAAAAATAAATATTCATGACGAAATTCAACATGCCAGTCAATGTGATCACTCCCTTAGCCACAATGAATGGGGTACAGATCTCGCTTTCGTTACTCGAACAAGAGCAATGCTTTACAAAAGGAGAGAAGAAAAAATTCCAACAGTGTCTCATCAATATTTTAAAAAATGGCATTGAATCCATGAATGATAATGGAAACTTAAAAATAAAGCAAAGTTTCGCAGATAACATGATCAGTGATTGATATTATAGATGAAGGAAAAGGGATGACCCAAGAACAAATTAATCGTCTAGGTGAACCTTATTTTACAACCAAAGAAAAAGGGACAGGACTTGGCATGATGGTATCTTACAGCATTATTAAAGGAATGAATGGAACCATAGCAGTTTCTAGTGAATATGGGAAAGGAACTTGCTTTACCCTCAAGCTTCCAATCTATCAGGATTAGGAAAATAACTCCAAACAAAAAAGATGAAGTCTGCATAGAGATTCATCTTTTTCGTTTATTTAGCTATTTAATTTTTATATCATCACTTTGCAAATATCGTTTGTAAATTCAACAGGATCCTGGATTGGTAATCCTTCAATGAGAAGCGCTTGATTGAACAATAAATTAGTGTATAGTGCTAATTTGTCTTGATCCTTTTCATAGGCATCTTTCAATGATTGAAATACATCATGATGTGCGTTAATTTCTAACACTTTATCAGCCTTGATATTCTGATTATCTGGCATCGCATTCAATACCTTTTCCATTTCGATCGAAATCTCTCCATCTGTTGATAAACATACAGGATGCGACTTTAATCGTTTTGAAATCCGAACATCTTTTACCTTGTCAGATAAGGTCTTTTTCATAAAATCAAAAAGCTCCTTATTTTCATTTAACTCTTCCTCTGAACTTGTTTGATCCTCTTCAATCCCCAAGTCTCCACTTGAAACCGATTTGAATTCTTTATCTTTATAAGTCATGAGGACTCGGATAACAAACTCATCAATTTCATCTGTAAAGTATAGTATTTCATATCCTTTATCTGAAACTAATTCAGTTTGTGGAAGTTTTTCAATTCTTTCATTAGATTCTCCAGAAGCATAATAAATATATTTTTGATCTTCCGGCATTCTTGAAACATACTCATCCAAGGATACTAGTTTTTTCTCTTTAGAGGAATGGAAGAGAATGAGATCCTGCAATACTTCTTTATGCATTCCGAAATCACTATACACCCCATATTTTAACTGTTTGCCAAAGGATTGATAAAATTCTTCATATTTCTCTCTCTCATTTTTCAATAAGCTTTGCAATTCACTTTTTATTTTCTTGTTGATATTTTTTTCAATTCGTTTTAATTGACGATCATGTTGCAGCATTTCTCTGGAAATATTTAACGATAAATCCTCAGAATCCACCATACCTTTAACAAAGCTAAAGTAATCTGGAAGTAAATCTGAACATTTGTCCATGATCAATACACCGTTTGAATACAACTCCAAGCCCTTTTCGTAATCTTTTGAATAGTAATCATATGGCATTTTTTCCGGAATAAATAAGAATGGCATTATATCGAATGGTTCCGTCTACATTAATATGCATTGTTTTCAATGGTTTGTCGTACCCATAGTGTTTCTCCATATAAAATTGCTCATAATCTTCTGGAGTTAGTTCACTTTTATTTTTCTTCCAGATTGGAACCATACTATTGATGATTTGTTCTTCTGTAAAATCAACATATTCATTTTCACTGTCTTCTTTCGGCTTTTTAACCGTCACATCCATTTTAATTGGATAGCGAATAAAGTCAGAGTATTTTTTGATGATATTTTTCAGGTTGTACTCTTCTAAATACTCATCATATGTCTCTTCATCTGCATTTTCTTTTATTTTTAAAATAATCTCTGTTCCAACAGAATCCTTTTCAAATGGCTCAATCGTGTAGCCGTCCGCTCCTTCAGATTCCCACTTATAAGATTCCTCGCTGCCAAGTGCCTTACTAATGACCGTTACAACGTCAGCAACCATAAACGCTGCATAAAATCCAACACCGAATTGCCCGATTATATCGTATCCATCTTTTGATTCATTTTCACCTTTAAAAGCTAAAGACCCACTTTTCGCAATGATTCCAAGGTTATTTTCGAGATCCTCCTTCGTCATTCCGATTCCCGTATCAATGATTTTAAGGGTACGGTTCTCTTTATCCGCAACCACTTTTATGTAATAACTTTCTTTATTAAAGCTTAAGTGTTCATCTGTTAAAGCTTTATAATAAATTTTATCAATGGCGTCACTTGCATTTGATATCAATTCTCTTAAAAATACCTCTTTTTGAGAATATATGGAGTTAATCATCATGTCTAATAGCCTTTTTGATTCTGCTTGAAACTGTTTCTTTTCCATTTTCATTTCTCCTTTCCATTCGATCACTACGTTGGTTCACATTAGCACTCTAATAGATAGAGTGCTAACTATAATTTTAATAACATATTACTAAATTTATGTCAATATTTTTCTTGTCTATCCTGCATTTCAACTTGGGCACTATACGTACTCTCACAACACCTAGAACGGTTGCCGATGCCTAATAGATTATGAAAACTTTTTAAAAATCAATGTAGCATTGTGACCACCAAATCCCAATGAATTGGATAACGCCACTTGAACATCAATCTTCTTCGCAACATTAGGAACATAATCCAAATCCAATTCTTCATCCGGCGTTTCATAGTTAATCGTAGGTGGAATAATCCCTTCTTTGATGGATAATAGGCAAACAATCGCTTCAACCGCCCCAGCTGCCCCCAACATATGACCGGTCATCGATTTCGTAGAGCTAATTGGTAGTTTATAAGCATGTTCCTTAAACACTTCTTTTATGGCCTTTGTTTCGTATAAATCATTTAATGGAGTCGAAGTGCCGTGTGCATTAATGTAATCTACTTGCTCAGGAGAAATATCTGCATCGTCCATGGCAAGTTTCATTGCCCTCTGTGCCCCTTCTCCGTCCGGCGCGGGTGATGTAATATGATAGGCATCTCCAGTAGCACCGTAGCCGATGATTTCACCGTATATTTTTGCATCGCGTGCTAACGCATGCTCTAATTCTTCTAAAATAATAATCCCCGCACCTTCAGCGATCACAAATCCATCCCGATTTTTATCAAAAGGTCGACAGGCTGTCCCGGCATCCTGATTCTTAGAAAGAGCGGTCATATTGGAAAATCCTGCAACGGTCATTTCCGTAATGGATGCTTCCGTACCACCCGCTACCATAATATCCACATTCCCTTTTTGAACCTCCCTAAAAGCATCACCAATCGAATTGGAACCAGATGCACAAGCAGTAACAGAGCAATTATTTATTCCTTTTGCCCCTAATTCAATGGAAACTCGTCCAGCAGCCATATCTGGTATAAACATGGGAATGGTAAAAGGATTCACTTTTCTTTGACCTTTTTCCAAGAATTTTTGATATTGTTCTTCAAACTCTCCTAAACCACCAATACCAGAACCAATCCATACACCAACGCGTTCCGGGTTAGCGTTTTCACCCATATGTATTTTTGCATCCTGTATAGCCATTTTACTGGCGGCGACGGCGAATTGACTAAAGCGCCCCATCCGTCTAGCTTCTTTATGATCCATGAATTCCTTTGGTACAAAGCCCTTCACTTCTCCTGCTAGTTTTACATCCACTTTATCTATATCAATACGTGTTGCTATTTCGATGCCTGACACACCGCTTTTCATATTTTCCCATGTGGTATCTATATTATTTCCTAAAGGAGTAACTGCTCCAATTCCTGTAATGACTACTCGTTTTTTCATTAGTTCTCTCCTAGTTATTATTTAAATCTTATCCATTCTTTTCATATACTCTAAATCTTATCAATCAAATTTCATTTTATCATCATTGGACAATACCCTATTGTTTCGCATACTCTTTTCTTTATCAAGCATTTTCATTATAATATTTATATCTTTATTACTCGATTATACACGTTTCCGCGATTTTTATAATAATTTAGAATTATGTTTTTACTGTAAAATAGACCTTATCATTTATTTAAACAGTTAGGAGGGAAATATGGATTACGAATTATCCCCATTAGGTGATCAAGCCATACGTATCCAACTCGGAAAAGACATAAATATAGCCACACATCAAAAAATTCAAACCATTACCTCTTACTTAGATGATCACCCCTTTGAATGGATGATTGAATACATACCCGCATTTACAACTGTCACAATCTTTTATGACCCTATAAAAATCACACTTCTTAATCAAGGCAGTCATTTGCCTTATCATTTTGTTTATGAACAATTAACCAATCTATTATCGGGCTTAACAGTTGGGAACACGATAGAATCTAAAACGATTACGATTCCTGTATGTTACGGAGGAAAACTTGGACCTGATTTAAATACAGTAGCACAATTAAACGATTTAACAACCGAAGAAGTCATTCATATTCATACCTCTGGTGATTATTTAGTATTTATGATCGGGTTTGCCCCTGGATTTCCTTATATGGGTGGGATGTCTAAGAAAATTGCTACACCAAGGAGAAACTCTCCAAGGTTGAAAATCCCAGAACGATCTGTTGGAATTGCTGGAGAACAAACTGGTGTTTATCCAATTGAAACTCCTGGGGGATGGCAAATCATCGGACGAACCCCACTCCAATTATTCCGACCGATGGAAAAATCCCCTAGTCTGCTTAAAGCAGGGGATAAAATTAAATTCAAATCCATTAGCTATACAGAATATTTAGAATGGGAGAACGACAACGGATGATCACAATCATTAAACCCGGCCTTTTGTCTAGTATCCAAGACTTAGGAAGGTACGGCTATCAAAAATATGGTGTCATAGCAAGTGGCGCAATGGATCCATTGCCCATCGTATGGCTAATTTATTAGTTGGAAACAGTGAAAATAAACCAACGATCGAAATCACCTTACTAGGACCTGTTATCCGATTCGAACAGGACTCACTCATCTCCATTTGCGGCGGGGATTTATCTCCTACCATTAACGGAACTTCCCTTCGTACCTGGAGAACGATTCTCGTTAAAAAAGGCTCCCAACTCCGATTTGGAAAAGCTCGTTCTGGCTGCAGGGCTTATTTATCAGTAGCAGGCGGATTCTCCATTCCTACAATCATGGGAAGTAAATCAACTTACTTACGGGCCAAAATTGGGGGCTACCAAGGCAGGTCCTTAAATGCAGGAGATCAAATTATGTTTGACACCCCTTCAAGGCTTTCAGAAAAAATGATTCAACAACTGAGCAAGAATATGACTGATCAGCCCTTTGTTGAAATGGACTGGACGATAACCTCTGACCTCATACCCAATATAAAGAGCAATCCTTCTATACGAGTAATAAAAGGCCTCCAATACCGGCTTTTTACTACAGAAAGTCAAGAAGCGTTTTTTACTGAACCTTTTATGGTGACAACCCAATCAGATCGGATGGGATATCGATTACAAGGTCCCCACCTTGAACTTGAACATACAAAAGAAATGATATCTGAGGCTGTTTCATTTGGTTCCATACAAGTTCCGGCAGAAGGAAATCCAATCGTTCTTTTGGCTGATCGACAAACAACAGGTGGATATCCCAAATTCGGTGAAATAGCAACTGTTGATTTATCTTTTATTGCACAAGCTAAGCCAGGAGATACCATACATTTCTCGAAAATCACCCACGACGAGGCTCAGCTGCTTTTACTAGAACGGGCAATTAAAATTAAACAGCTCAAACATGGAATCTACGATAAATTTAAATAGGAGGAACAGATATGCATATGGTCGATTTGAATTGTGATATGGGTGAGAGTTTTGGAGCATACCGACTTGGCAATGATGAGGAAATTCTTAATTTTGTCACATCCGTTAATATTGCTTGTGGTTTTCATGCAGGTGATCCTGCAACGATGCGAAAAACCGTTCAACGAGCTATGGCAAAAAATGTGGGTATTGGTGCACATCCTGGACTCCCGGATCTCGTTGGTTTTGGTAGAAGAGAGATGTCAGTATCACCACAGGAGACATTTGAACTTGTCGTCTACCAAATTGGTGCCCTCTACGGTTTTGTAAAAGCAGAAGGTGGAAAAATGCAACATATGAAACCACATGGCGCCCTCTATAACATGGCTGCTAAAGACACCTCTTTATCCGAGGCCATCGCCGAAGCCGTCTATAAAATCGATCCAGAATTAATCCTCTTTGGATTAGCAGGAGGAGAATTAATTAAAGCAGGAAAGAAAATCGGTCTGCGCACTGCTAGTGAAGTATTTGCTGATCGTACCTATCAACCAGACGGCACCCTCACTTCCCGCCAAGAGGCAAATGCACTTATTATAAATCATGAAGAAGCTATTAATCAGGCTATTACCATGGTGAAAGAAGGTAAAGTACATACAGTTCAAGGAAGTGATGTATCGATTGTTGCGGATACTGTTTGCATTCATGGGGACGGAGAACAGGCATTAGATTTTGCAAAGTACATTTCTTCAGCGTTCACAGAGTCTGGTATCAAAATTTCTAAGATTAATGAAATTGTCAAAGGACATCGTTAGACCATTTTGTTTAGTAATGGGCAAGATAAATATTCTCCATTTATTCACAAAAACCTTAACAAAAATAGAGTGCTGAATCATTTCAGCACTCTACCAATATTAGACACTATTAATTTAATTTTGTTACACGACCCTCAATTTTCGGATTCACTTCGCCTTTTGCTTTAATATAGTTAACCAACGCATTTAAATCAACGACGTCGATTGTACGATCTTTAATTCCAGCAAGGACCGTGTATCCATCTCCACCATCAGCCATATAATTATTAACTGTTATACTATAAGTTTGATTCATATCAATAGGTGTTCCATCATTCTTTACGATAGAAACAATTCGGTCACCAGCAGCACGTGAATCATCATAGGTTACTTTTAAACCGGAAACAGGCATGATTCTTGTTGCAGTAGTTCCCCATTGTTGTTCCAACAGTGTTTTAATATCTGCACCTGTTAAGGACAATTTCACGAGGTCATTGCCAAAAGGTTGAACCGTAAAGGCTTCCTTCCATGTAATTTCTCCAGCATCAATATCCGCACGTACTCCGCCTGGATTCATAAAAGCAAAATCAGTTCCAGTCTGTGCTCTCATAGAATCAGCAATCAAATTCCCCATGGCAGATTCACCAGCTGCATTTGCTGTTCTTGTAATCATGGAAGGAGTACTTCCAATTACTTCGTTTAAAATAGGACCTACATCAGCCACATAGGCATCAAGCATTTGTTTTATTTTTGCATCTGGAGTTACTTTATCACGATACGTTGTAACGATTTCTGCTTTCTTATTGATAACATCTTTTGTTGCAGGGTCAATTAAAAGATCCACATCAGAGAATGCAGTACCATAGGAATAAGACTGAACGAGTAATTTTCCATCTACTACTGTATTTGTATAGGCATGGTTATGACCGCCAAACAACACGTCCACTTCATCGTCCACATTTTGCGCAATCTCTACAAGCTCATCACTTGGATTTGAACCATCTGTATTTGACTTAGATGGGTTATGAGCTAAAACAATAATCGTTTCAACCCCTTTTGCCTTAAGTTCTGCACTATATTTGTTAATAGCTTCTGTTTCATCTGTGAATTTCACATCCCGCTACACCGCTTGGCATCACAATATTAGGGGTGTCAGATAATGCTATACCAATAAAACCGATTGGCACTCCGTTCACTTGTTCAATATATAAGGTTGAAGAATTGGCTCATTGGTTTTAGAGTCAACAACGTTTGCTGCAACATAAGGAAAATTAGCTCCTGCAAACACACCATATTTGTCCACCGTTTTTGGATGACTTCCTCCAAAAATGAGACGTTTCATTTCTGCAACACCCTCATCAAATTCGTGGTTCCCTACCGTACCTACATCAAAGCCCAATTCATTTAAAAATGTAATCGTTGGCTCATCCTGCAATAAAGCAGATACAGGCGAGCTTGCTCCAACAGCATCACCCGCATGCACAAGTAATGTGTTCGGATTTTGTGCTTCACGTTGTTTCAAATAAGATGCCAGATATTCAATTCCTCCAGCATTTAAGTTTTTGTTAAACGTATCAAGTTGTCCATGAAAGTCGTTAATGCCTAGTATTTGCAATTCAAATGGTGCTTTTGAAGCTGCTTTTGGCAGTTTAATAGAATACTTGCCAAATTCATTTGCAGCTTCTCCTACATATTGAATCGAACTACCATCCGTAATCGCTTTTTTTGCATCCATAGAAGATTCAAAAGTTACATTCAGATCATTTTCTACCGGTAAAAAACTCCAATTGTTATCTGCAGATGGATCAATCGTTCCAAGTTCACGGATATAGTCAATGATCACTTGGCGATTTTCATCAGGATACATTTCAACTGCTTTCTTATTACGGACACCAGGGAAATTTCCATTTGCCCGATAATTGTTTGTTGCTACAATAAATTCCTGTTCTAGATCAATCGGCTTCCCATTGTATTGAAGGTTTTTGATGCGATTAGCCTCATGGTTATTTAGTTTTCCGTCTTTATCGTATTTCGCTGGCTCTGTGACATCAATTTCATACGTTACGCCATCGATTACATCATAGTTGAAAGTTGGAAAATCATTGTTAATTAATGCCTGCTCATTTGTTATTGTACTGTTAATTTGATTAAATTGTCCTGCAACCATTTCAAGCCATTCTTTTACGTCAGCTCCAGTTAGTTTTACGGTTGCAATGGTATTCGGGTATAAATAGAGATCAGATACATTTTTGATCGCAATGGTACCAGCTGGAACATACGTATAATAGTTGGCACCACTTCTGCCACCCGCTTTAAATGGTGCACCAGCAGAAAGAACTGGCAAGTTTTCATCAGGAGTTCCTTTTAATTGCTTTTCAATGTACCACTTTTGAGCATTCGTTACGATCTGAATCGATGGGTCATCCTGTACAAGCGCAAAATAGCTGTGGATATCAGCTGTTGTCTTTCCTACTGGCTGACGTACATAGTCAACCGTAGCGTTATGTTCTTCTTTTACCGCTTTTAAAATCTCTGAATCTGGTTCTGCTAAGCTTGTTTTTGTATTTTTATCATAGATTGCTCTTAAAGATGCTTTTGATTGTTTAACATTCCATTTTCCTTTTTCCTTCGCAATGTTTAAATCAATAACGCCAAGTTGATTGCCCCAGCTTCCTGGCATCACAACAGGAACACCGTTAATCGTCCCGCTCTTTTGGTCTATACCTGGAAGCCCATTATAAGCGCCAGGAAAATTCCCATGGTCATGACCCGTGATAATGGCATCAATGCCTTTCAATTTTGTCAGGTCATAGGTTGCATTCTCTTCCATCTCCACCATCTCTTCATTACCCATACCAGTATGAGCAAGAACGACAATAAGGTCTGCACCCTCTTTTTTCATCTTTGGAATCTGTGATTCTACTGATTTAACAATATCTTTCGTAATGACTTTTCCATCAAGATTTGCTTTGTCCCATTGAGTAATTTGCGGAGTGACCGCTCCAACAACACCGATCTTGATGACTTGTGTTTTACCTTGCTTATCAGTAACTTTCTTCTTAATGATTTGGTATGGTTTGAAATAATTTTGATCATTTGTTGGGTTATTGTCTTGGTCATCCTTATAAACATTGGCATTTACATATGGAAATGGCGCATCATCAAGTACTTCCTCTAAGTAATCCAACCCATAATTAAACTCATGGTTTCCAACTGTCGCTGCGTCAAAATCTAACTTATCCATAGCTTTAAATACTGGGTGAACTTCACCATCCTCAAGCTTGTCCACTTTCGCTTTATAATCTCCTAGAGGGTTCCCTTGTATTAAATCACCATTATCAAATAGTAATGTATTTTCTACTTCTGCTCTTGCCTTTTTTATGAGAGTAGCTGTTTTAGCAAGTCCAAACTCAAGCGACTCAGCATCTTTATAGTAATCATAGTTGTATAGATTTGTATGTATATCTGTAGTTCCTAGAATCCTAAGATTTACTACATGCTTTCCATCACTTTTATTTGTTTTCTCCTGTTGCTGTGTTGCATGATCGGGTGTAGCTGCAAATGTTTTGTATGATACTGGTGCTGCCAAAACAGATAATGCAATTGTTGTAGCAACAACGGATTTCCCTATTTTTCCGAAGGACTTTTTCAATATAATCAACTCCTATTTTTTTAGTCTAGTGCCAAAGTTAATTATATTTTGAACATCTAAAAACAAAATGATTAAAAGGACATTAGTTTTCTTAACATTTTGTAAATTGGATGTAAATGGTTAGTTCGTTTGGATTATTTATTTTGTTTTCCTTCAAAAATAAAATAATCCAAACACCTAATTCTCTATCATTTTGACAGAAAAATACGAAATAAAGCATATAGGTCTTTATACGCATTATATATTACCTATTCTGAATTTTATAATAATTTTACAAGGCGAACATTCTTTTTTAATAAGAGAATGTTTTACTAATAGTAGAGATGACGATATATGCATAGGAACCAAGAACGAACCACATTCTTGGTTTATTATCATGTACTTTTCTCTAAGCGATTAAACTACGATTAGGAGAGGATAAAATGGTAGGAACGTACAAAAAAAAGACTTTAAATTTGATACTCGTCTTTGCATTAATCTTTAGCCTATTTACACCCTTTAGTGCAGATGTATCAAAAGCAGCAGAAATTATTTCGGTTGCCGAGGCTATTGCGAATAATAGTGGGACTGCTACCGTGGAAGGCTATATTGTTGGTGCAACAGTAACAGGAAGCGGTGGAAAGGCCACGTATTCACATACGGCTCCATTTACATTTACGGCTGCTGGTACAAATATTGCCATCGCTGATTCACCTAATGAAACCAATCCTAGTAAAATTTTGCCCGTACAGTTACCCTCTAGTTCTATTAGAACAGAACTAAATTTAAAAGATCATCCAGAAAACTTAGGCAAGAAAATTCAAATTACCGGTTCATTGGAAGTTTATTTTTCTGTTCCAGGTTTAAAAAGTCCAACAAAATACATCTTTATTGAGGAATCAAATCCTACTAAAGTGAAAGATGTTTACGCAACACCAAATGAAGGTACGGTATCCCAAGGAACGAAAGTAGAATTGACTACTAGTACTGAAGGTGCAACCATCTATTATACAGTGGATGGCAGTGAACCCAATACAAACAGCACGAAATACAGTGCTCCAATTGAAATTACAGTAGACACGACGATTAAAGCCATGGCAGTAAAGGAAGGTTTAACAAATAGCGATGTGTCTCAATTCTCTTATTCAATTGCAATCGAAAATCTTCGAATTCACGACATTCAAGGTGAAGGACATTATTCACCATACACTGGAAAAAATGTTAGTAATGTAGAAGGAATTGTCACTTATGTGAATGGAAGTGATTTTTATATTCAAGACTTGCAACCAGATATGAATGATAAGACTTCAGAAGGTCTTTTAGTATATAAAAAATTACATGGCGTTCAAGTCGGCGACATAGTTAAAGTTAGCGGACAAGTCAAGGAATGGGTATTAGAAGGTTATGCAGAAAAATTACAAACTGATCTGCCAGTAACAGAAATAAATGCAACTGACATTGAAAAAATGGCAAGCAATCAAAAGCTACCTGAAGCCATTATCATCGGTGAAGATCGCAAACCACCAACTGAAATCATTGACAATGATAAATTAACTGAATTTGATCCTGAGGAAGATGGAATTGACTTCTTTGAAAGCTTGGAAGGTATGCTTGTAGGAGTAAATAATCCAAAAGTAGTTGCCCTACAACAATATGGGGAATTAACTGTTATTCCTGGCAATATGGCAACAAATACAAAAGCTGGTGGATTACGCATTTCTGAATTTGACTATAACCCTGAAAGAATTATGATTGATATTAATGATACTGGCTACGTAGCCAAAATGGGCGACCGTTTTGAAGGAACTATTAAAGGGGTTGTCAGCTATGGCTACAGCAACTTTAAAGTTCTTAGCAAAAAAGCGGATCTTCCAACATTAATCGAAGGTTCAAACACACGTGAAACAACATCTATAACACCTAAAGCTGACAAATTAACACTTGCTTCTTATAATGTAGAAAACTTTTCAACAAAAACAGATGATGCAAAAGTTACGAAACTAGCTGAAGCGATTGTTTCGAACATGAAAAAACCTGACATTATAGGATTAACAGAAGTGCAAGATAACGATGGCGCTACAGATAGCGGTACAACCGATGCCAGCGCAAGTGCTGCACTATTAATCGAAAAGATTAAATCTCTAGGTGGTCCAAATTATGTTTATACTGACATCGCACCAGAAGATAAAAAAGATGGCGGTGCTCCAGGAGGAAATATCCGTGTCGGCTTCCTTTATAACCCTGAGCGAGTAACATTAACAGAAGGTACAAAAGGTACTGCCACACAAGCAGTAGCTTTTGAAAATGGTAAGCTAACATTAAATCCTGGCCGTATTGATCCAACTAACTCTGCTTTTAATAGCAGTCGTAAACCACTTGCTGCACAGTTTAATTTTAATGGAGAAAGTGTCATTGTTGTAGCAAACCACTTTAACTCAAAAGGTGGAGATTTACCACTATTCGGTAAAGTACAGCCTCCTGTCTTAACTAGTGAAGTACAACGTATGCAAATCGCTCATGTAGTAAACGGCTTTGTAAAAGATATTCAAGCAAAAGATCCAAATGCAAATGTAGTCTTGTTAGGCGACTTTAATGACTTTGAATTCTCTAACCCATTAAAAGCGTTAAAAGGGAATGAATTAACAAATATGATTGAGAAAGTTCCTGCACAAGAGCGTTATACGTATTCATACCAAGGAAATGCTCAGGTACTTGACCATATTTTAGTGTCCAACAACATAGCAAACAGAACGGATATTGATATTCTTCATATTAATTCAGGATTCATGGAAGAACACGGACGTGCAAGTGACCATGATCCAGTCTTAATTCAAACGTCTTTGAAAAAACCAATTGTGGCAGATGAAGCTCAGTTTGATAAAGTGTTTGATCTTGTTGGTTACAAAGCAAAAAAACTTGTTATTGGACCAGACAATGCACTCATCAAAATGGATGAAACCTCTTCTATTACAGATGGTATTCATCTTAAAAAATCTGCCACTCTTCTAGGTGATGGATTAAAGAAAACAACCGTTGTGATCTCTTCTGCCCAAAATGCAGTGGTCGATTTTACCGGAACAGAAGTGAAAGAAGTCTTCATTGAAAAGGGGAAAATTAAAGAAATTAGAGGAGCCGAAAACGTTCAAAAATGGAGTTTTGGCGAGAAAGTGAACCCTTCTGAAATCAAATTCACCAATTCATATGGAGAAAAAATTCCGTCGCCATATGAAACAAATGTAAACAAAGCATCTTAAATAACAAAAGGGTTGTCCCAAGCAAAAGGTGTCTAACATCTTTGCTAAGGGCAGCCCTTTCTTCCATTATTTTTTATAAAATCACTTTAATACATTAACCAAAGTTCCGATATTTTCAACCGAAACTTGTACTTCATCACCGGATTTCAACCATACTTGTTGATCTTCTGGATAGCCCAAAATGACTCCTTCTGGTGTTCCAGAGAAAATAAGATCCCCTGGTTTCAAGGTCATATGCTGCGATAAATAACTAACAAGGGTAGCGCAATCAAAAATCATATCACGAGTGTTAGCGGATTGACGAACTTCTCCATTCACTTTGCATTGAATGTTTAGATTGGTCGGGTCTAATTCGTCTGCAGTGACTATATATGGACCAATGGGACCAAAATGATCACATGTTTTTCCAAGTAACCACTGACCACTACGGAATTGAAGGTCTCTTGCAGATAAATCATTTCCTACTGTATATCCAAAGACATAAGAAAGTGCCTCATCTTTGGAAACATTCACAGCTTCTTTCCCCATGACAATGACCAATTCGACTTCATAATCAAATTTCTCAGCGGTCTTTGGCAGACTAATGATTTGATTATGTGCAGCTAAGGCATTATTAAATTTACTGAAGAGGACGGGATAAGTTGGAATATCCATATTCGATTCTTTTGCATGATCTGCATAGTTTAATCCTACACAAATAATTTTTTCCGGTTGAGTCATACATGGCGCATATACCATTTCTTCTTCGGATATGAGAGAAACTTCTTGTTTCGTTAATTCTGCTAATTGCTTAAGTACCTCTTCTCCGCCAGCAATCACTTGTTCCATATTCATTGGCAACTCAAGTGACAATGAATTTGCAGTTTGCTCCACGTCAATAACTCCATTTTCTGTTTTGATTCCTAAGCGAATACTTTCTCCTACTTTAAATTGAATGAATTTCACTTTTTTTCCTCTTTTCAATATGTAATAGATTCAGAACACTTTATTAATATTAATTCTCTTTCTGACTTGAAATTTCCTCCGTCTATTTTGTTTGATTCAAATTTTTCGAACTGTAACGAGCAAATACATTTTCTTTTATTTTGTACTCCCATTAAATTTAGTAGTATTTTTATACTTTATTTATTATGACTCCTGCAACAATTTCTGTGAATATCTCAATAATTTGTTTTTACACTGCAAGCCATTAACCCCATATATTCAGAAACTACTCAAATACAAAAATGACTAAAGGTTTTCTTGATCTAGCCAATACAGAATTGGAGAATAACTTAGGATATTGTCAATCAGCTTAGAGAAGTATATAAGAGAGCGTTCGTGCTTCATAATCAAGAAAGCCCCATCATAGAAATCATATTC
>CAWFID010000039.1:0-168458 GCA_963815765.1 uncultured Bacillaceae bacterium | reverse complement strand
TCTCTTTTGAGGTGCAAACACTATAAATAGCAATACAAATAGGATGTAAAATCGCAATGATTTTAGCATCCTATTTTTTACTGGTATATCAATGTTTATATGGGATTAATATACCAAATCGCATGGTAAATCGCATAGTAAATAAAGAGTTGCGAATAATTATTCTCCAACATGGAGATACTGTGCTAAAATGGGTGTGAATTCCTATGCTAAAAGTGAGGACTGACTATTATGGCAAAGCCATTAGAATTTATCCAACCCAAAAATAAAAACGCTAAAAAGGTTGACTGGAACATCTCTGAGCGAACAAGAGCATTGGTTTCCTATTACGCTGAATACAGTGAATACTCGGAAGAAGAAGTGGTCGATGAATTTCTCCTACGAAACCTAATAAAAGATGAACATTTCATTGAATGGATAAAGTCCAAGCGTAATAATAAACGTATGCTCAAATCCATTGGAATAGAAGAGTAAAGAGGGAATTTTTATGTCCAAATTGAAGCAGTTAGTTCCGAAAGACGAGGATATTGTTGAAGTTGATTGCCCCGTTAGTGATGATGAATTAATTGACAGACAATTGCATTATCCTCTACTATCACCAATGAAATTTGCCAAACGGTATCATGATATGTTGTTTAAGCCTGTTCACTTTACATGGAACGGGAATCAATATGAAGTACAGTATAATCATTGCACCAATCCATTTTGTGAATCGTTTGGCTTACAACAGGAGCGATTTACAACCATCAAAAATAAACCGTACCGTTATAAATTAAATGGTTCAAAAAACAGTAAGGCAAAAAGAATATTATGTAATCCTATACCGATACCTTCTAAACTTCCTAAGATAAGTCTTGGTTGTGAAACCTATACGCTGTCCAATTGGTCTGTAGGAGAAGAAATCAAACGGTTAGTGGAGCTTCAAACGGTAGAAGAAATTAAGCCTGAATACATATTTCATCATGAAGGTTGCTCGAACGGACACTTGAATCCTTTTGCACAGCCCAAAGATTTTTATAGACGAGGAAAAAGTGCAGGTAATTCTCAAAAGTACCAATGCAAAGAGTGTAAGAAAATCACCAATGTTTTGCCGAGCAAAAAAAGAATCCACCACTTATCATCAAAAGCGGAACGATATTCTGCCTCAATTTGCAAGACTATTGTTAAGCAAAACGCCTGTAAAACGTACCTGTGAATATTTGGGTATCGGTAGTAAAACCTACTACACTAAATTAGAATGGTTTTATCGCTGTTGTTTGGAATTCTTAGATAAGCATGAAACGAAGGCGTTTCAAAACCGTTCTTTCGATACTATGTGGATAAACACCGATAAAATGCTATACAACCTAAACAATGTCCGAAGAAAAGGCAAAGGTGGGAAATATGAATCCAAGTTGGAAGATAAACTATTGCAAACTCATATAGTTATTTCTGCCGATGTGAAAACACGATATGTATTCCGAAGCGATGTTGCTTATGATTGGAACGTCACCTTAAAGGATGTGGAGGATGATACTTTATGGTATAGGGATGACCATGTAGATTCGTTCTGCCGAAAGAATGACCGATTACGGTTTTCTTATTATCCCCAAGAACCAACCAAAGAAGATGACCAAGATTTCAGCAGTTTTACAGAGGAATTGCTGAAAATAAAGGAACGGGAAAAGTTCATAGACGGATTGCATGTGAAATCGCAGTACACTTCCATTGCTCATTTTTGGCTGATTCAGCAATTAGTACAAGCAAAAGAATGGCGTTTTATTACGGATGAAGACCATTCCCTTATGAATTCCATTTATCGTGTATTCTCAAAGGATTTTCGGCTTTATAATGCCCACCATTTTGTTTGCAAAATAGATAAGGCAAAATCAAAAAAGCAAGCATATGAAGAACATAAAGAAGCCATCAAATTTCTTAGAGATTGGGGTTCAGCAAAAGCGATTTCGTATCCCTCTCTTTATAGTTTAGCTAAAGCCTATTTAACCGAGAGGCTGAAAACCCATCATTTTTGCGAAGAAACGGTTTTTCCTGATAAAACAGCAATGGTATGGCTGAACAATCCTATAGAACACCCATTGCCAACGATTGATAAGGGAACTGTAACCGTTGATTGCCGAACGGATGTCAGTTCCTATGATAATGACCAATTAGCCGAAATGCTTCTGTCGGTCAATGACCATGCCACAAATAGCTTTATCCAACAAATCAGAAGGCGTATCTCTATACTGGAACGCCCGTTGGTAACAGCAAGAGGAGATGGGAAAAGCTATATCTATGCCAACTTCAATCCTAAATATGCCCAATATGCCATTACCATCTTACGAACCTTTTACAATTTCTGTTATGTTCAAAAAGGCAGTAATAAGCAAATGCTTACTCCTGCTCAAAGAATTGGATTAACAGATAAGGTATTTGATTTGAAGGACATTATTTATATGTCATAAAAAAGAGAAATTATGGTAATGTGATAATAAAATTAATCAAAGTTGATTATGTTCTTTTAGAATGAGGGGGATATATATGAAAACTGGCATTATAAAAAGTCGTGACAATGTTGATTATTGTGTATTATACGGGAAATACCAACTCGAAAATGGAACAATTGCCACTAAGGAGGAAATTAGTAAAATTCGTAAATGGATAAGGGAAGCAGAACAAATTCGATTTGTAGAACAAAACGAAAAATTACCCATAATTGATTTTAGGAAAATCGTCATCCACCTCATTCATGGAGAACCAATTCAATTATTTGCTTTAGAAGAAAATAACGTTTATTTCGTTGGTCTTTTAAATGACAAACGAATTATTAAACAAAGTTTTTTACGGGAGTTTATCATAAATCTCTAATTTAACTTGGTAATTAATTTAATCCTTAATGAACTATAGTTTCGTTATTTCAAAACAAAAAAGCATGGCGAATTATTGTGTGAATTGCCATGCTTTTTGCTGTGTGATTTTACATGTTATTTTACATTTTGCACCTCAAAAGAGAACCCGTTCAATTATGAAGAGAGGCTTCTATTACATAGGCACTTTTTTTAATTCCTCTATAGTTAGTATTGAAACATTAAGAACTACCTTATAATTGGTTCATTTTATTAATCAGATCATCTTTTGTAGGGTTCGTGTATAAAAGAGTTGTATGAATATTGGAATAACCGGCCTGATTCGCAACCTCATAAACACTCATTCCACATTTGATTGTATAGCTACAAAAGAAGTGCCGTAAATCGTCCGGAGTAGTCTCTTTCCCCAACTTTTTTGTGAATCAAGAAAAACCGAGTTGTGCCAGTAGAGCGCTCCCATTTTAATACCTTTAGTAACAGACTACTTGTCCTTCCCATTAAAGAGGAAGGGCAAATTCAGACTGATCGATGTTGAAATGTCTTTGTAATTCATTTGGAATTTGTGATAAAGAACTCACAGAAACATATTTTTCATTTTTTGTATCGATGTCATAATTATCTGCTTCCCATGTATCTTGTTCAAAGTGAAATCCCCACACATCATTCGCTAAGGCAGGATATATGTCTGATTTTAAACTATTTCCAATCATCACATATTCCGATGCTGGATGAAGTCTGATGATTTCTTTTAAGGTAGCGGGTGTTTTCAGTGGATATACGTACACATGATCGACAAAATTAATAGCGCCTGATTCAACAACTTTTCGTTTTTGAATATGATCTACACCCGCTGTCAGAATTAAGCTCGAATGCCCTGCTAATTTAAGCTGACTTAAAACCGGAATTGCTTCTGGTATATTTTCATATTTCGAAGATATACATCCTTCGCAGTCTTTAGTATTTCTTTTTTTGTAAATGGATTTTCTATTTTCCCGTTTTCTTGCAAAAAGTGATCATAAGTATTCATCCATCCTAATAAAAAACGTTTTGGAACAAATCCAAATGAAGAAACCATTTCAACATCTAATTTACGTTGATAATCTTTTATCTCTTTTATATTTCTAATCTCACCATATACGTCTGCGGCAATGATTTCCGCCGCTTTCTGGTTTGTTCTCTCAAATTCCACATATGTTTGTACAATCGTATCATCGAAATCCCAAATAAGTTGAATATCCTTTTTCATTTCAATCATTACTTCCTTTTTAAGTGCTCGATGGTGCCTACTTTAAAGAATCATAGGTACTTAATCAGGTTTTTCCTCTGACTTACACCGTTTTTCTACCTGTTCAAGGGCTTTTCACGTATAATCAAACTCCACGTTTCATTCGGAGGACATTCGTACCGCTTAATTAAAATGATTCATTTTAATAAAAAAGTAGATTCCACTTTTAGCAATTACTATTTTATATGCTTCCTTCTAAATGAATACTATGAATAATAGTATAAACCATAAAGGTGTCAATAGTAAGGCTAAACGAGTTGCCTCAGCAAATTACATAATAGTGCCCGAATGACATAATTAAAAAAGGTAAATGAATAATAGACAGTTATATATGTTTCGTGACCAATATGTGACAAAAAACAGAAGCATCTAACTAAATTAGTTGGGTGCTACCGCCATTTGCATATGAACAATATCTCATTAACATGGCATCAACATGGATTCCTTTTTATAATTTAGTGTTCAGTTTTTATAAAAAAGTTTAATCATTCTGTACTGCGTTCTTAAATAAAAGCTACCCGATAGTCATAATAAGAAGTTAAATACATTCTATCTGTATTAGTACCAATTACGATATCAACATTATCGTTTGTATATGGAATTTCTTCAAATATCGATAACAGGAAAATCCTTTAGTTCAGCTTATCATTTAAATATTTTGTAATACAAAAAAAGAGGGATGCTGAGAATCCCTCCTTTGCATGATTTTATTTTGAAATCAGTTCTAAAAAAGAACAAATCGTTAAGATGCCTTTATCAAAGTTTTCTAAGTGAAAATGTTCATTCGGAGCATGAAGATTTTCATCTGGCAAACCGAATCCCATTAAGACAACGGGAGCATTTAGTGATTGGCTGAAATCCGATACAATCGGAATGGAGCCGCCTTCTCTTTTATAAACAGGTGATTTCCCATACACATTTTTATAAGCTTCGGCAGCTTTTTGAATCATCGGACTGTCGATTGGAGTTAAAAATGGATTGCCCGTATCTCCAAGTGACACTTTTACCGTGCATCCTTTTGGTGCATGTTCTTCTAGATGCTTTTTGACCAATTCCTGAATCTTTTCAGGATTTTGATTGTTGACTAGACGGCAGGTGATTTTGGCATGTGCCTCGTTCGGGATGACGGTTTTTGTACCTTCCCCCTGAAATCCTCCCCATAAGCCGTTTATTTCTAATGTTGGCCGGGAACTGATTCTCTCACGGTAAGGATAATTTTTTTCCCCTCCGGTTAATTCCGTTAACCCTAACGATTGTTTTAGCTTTTCTTCATCAAAACCCAATGCTTTAATTTGTTCCTTTTCAAATTCTGTCAGTTCAATGACATCATCATAAAAATGGTCAACATTTACTTTTCCGTTTGCATCATGAAGAGTAGAAAGCAACTGTACCAATAAATGGTTGGCGTTCTGAACTCCCCCTCCGAACATGCCCGAATGCAAATCAGAATTAGCCGTTTTAAGGGAAACTTCGAGTGCACATAGACCTCTTAAAGAACAAGTAATCGCAGGGACTCCTTTATCCCACATATCAGAATCGGAAATAAGGACCACATCACAGGATAATTTTTCTTTATTTTCGGATAAAAAGTGCGGAAGATTAGGACTTCCGATTTCTTCTTCTCCTTCGATGCAAAATTTTATGTTTACAGGTAATTTTCCACCTGATTCCAATAAGCGTTTCAACTGCTTTTATATGTAGGAACATCTGTCCTTTGTCGTCTGTTGCCCCTCTGGCAAAAATCTTTTCATCACGGATGGTCGGTTCAAAAGGAGGGGTTTCCCATAAATCAATAGGGTCAACGGGCTGTACGTCATAATGACCGTATACTAAGACAGTGGGGGCATTTTCCTGATGAATCCAGTCGGCATAAATAATGGGATGACCTTTTGTCTGGATGATTTCAACATGTTCCATTCCGATGTTTTTTAATTTATTGGAAATCCATGAAGCTGCTTTTTGAATGTCCTCTTTATGCTCAGATAAGGAACTGATGCTTGGAATACGGAGCAATTCTTTTAATTCCTCGACATTTTTATGTTTGATTCTTTGATAAAAGCTCTGATAATTGACTCATTTTATCACCTTTTCTATTTTATTTTCTATTCTTATTTTATACAAAAAAATGGAGAAAACCTACTACCGGGGCTAATAAAGCGTAAAGAGCGAAATTTACACATATATTAACTGTAATAAACACAGAAAATACGAACCATCTCCTCCTTTTTCTATTTTAAATTTACATTTCAATCCATTTTTAGATCAAATTGGTTGCTTTTTTTGTTTGTTTTACTTGAGCGTCCAAACGTAAAAGTAGGTACAGACATCTGTTTGATTTTTAAAGGAAATTATCCTATAAATAAAATCTGTGGTATTGTTATTTTATAATATACATATGGAGGGAATTAAAAATATGACAGTATCTGAACTCATTGAAAAACTTCAGAAATTGGATATTCAAGATGCACAGATAGTGCTTAAAGATTCATCAGGTGAAAATTTAGACATAGGAGAAATTGAAAGTGTTTTAGGATTCTATTATGTAATTCATCCAGTTTCAACAAGGGAACCAAGGAGAAAAGTAGGTTTTTTATTATGTTTTTATGTAGGGGAAAAGTCAACAATTATGTTGACTTTTTATTACGTTTAGGAAGATAAAGCGGCACAAACACCACTGAAAGCAAGTCCTCTTTATCACTCTCCTTAAATCCAACCTTTTTATTGAAAGAAAATTATCCTCTAGTAAACTCTTGTAAATTGTGTTTTTTCAGAATAAATAAATCAAAAACCCAAATTAAATAAACCCACAACATTTCAGAGTTTTGGTTTTAGTATTATCATTATTACAATATGCTACTTTCAGTTTAGAACCACAGAAAAAAGAACTGTTTTGAAAAAAAGAAAAGCAATCCATTCAGTGGATTTTCAGATAGCTTACTCCTCAACAACCATTTTTTGTTTTCGTTTAAAAACAATTTTTGACAGCGAAACGCTAACTTCATAAATAAGAATAAGCGGCACTGCAACGGAAAGATGTGAAATAAATTCAGGTGGGGAAATCAGTGTTGCAATGATCACTAAAATAAAATAAGCATATTTCCTTAACCTGGCTACAGTAAATGGATTGATGATTCCCAAAGATGTCAGGAACATCATGACCAGTGGCAATTCGAAAGCAATACCAAATGGCAGCGTAATGTTTATTAAAAAGCTAAAGTATTTATCAGCAGTAAAGCTCGTGATCATGATTTCTTTTCCCAGGTTGGTGAGAAAATGTAAAATATTAGGAAAAACAAAAAAGTATCCAAAAGTAATCCCGGCAATAAAAAGCAGAAATAAGGCAGGGATGTAACTTAATGCCAGCTTTCTTTCATTTGGGTGCAACGCCGGTTTAACAAATAACCAGATTTGCCAGGCAGCGATTGGGATTGTACCGGCAAACGCAATAATGGAAGCAAGCTGAAAATATACTTTAATGACGTCACTTGGCCCTAACACCAGCAGTTTGCCATCATAATTCGCCATTAACAATAAATAGATATCTTTTGTATACATCAACCCAACCGCGAAAAAGATCACAAAAGCTACTCCAACAATAATGATTCTTTTGCGTAATTCCTCTAAATGTTCTACGAGAATTAGTTCCTTTTCAGCCAATTTTTCACACCTCTATCTATGGATCTTTTCAATCAAATTCGCCCCGCCGAATTTGCGCCCGGATTTTTATCGAGCTTGCTAGATAAAATACCTTTAAAAAATCCGAGGCATCCGCCGATAAAAGACATTTCAATTTTTTGGATATTTTTATTTGTTACAGTTGTTCGTTATTCAGAATATCTGTCCGTTCTCCGCGACCAAATATCCATAATTCGATCACGTAACTGCTCATCGGTTACCCCGTTTCGCAATAAATCACGGATATCGTGACCATACCCGCTAAACAAGCAGGTGTAGATTTGTCCGCTTGCCGATAAGCGGGCACGGGTACAGCTGCCATAAGATGATTCGGAGAAGGAAGTAATAAAACCGACTGCAAGATTTGAATCTTTATAACGATATTATTTTGCTACTTCTCCGAAATAAACGGGTTCAAGGATTTCAAGCTCATAATATTTTGTCAAGATCTCATAGATCTCTTTTTTTGTAACGACATCATCCATTTTCCAGCCATTTATCGAACCAATATCCATAAATTCAATAAAACGAAGCTGCAGTCCTTCCTTTCTGCAGAATTCAGCCATTGGGATAATTTCAGAACCATTTACCCCTTTTTTTACAACCATATTTATCTTTATACTTAATTCTACTTCTTTTGCAGCGGTAATCCCATCAAAAACTGGCTTCGTACTAATATTTCTTCCATTCATTTTCCCGAACAATTCATCATTTAAACTGTCCAGACTAATATTGACTCACTTTAATCCCACCTTTTTCAGGTCAGATGTAAGCTGGGATAGGAGAACCCCATTTGTGGTCAAACCAATATCTTGGATGCCCTCAATGCGGGAAAGCTTTTCAACAAGAACTGGCAAATCCTTGCACAGCAAAGGTTCCCCACCGGTTAACCTGAGTTTTTTTACACCAAGTTCTGCAAAAATAGTGGCTAAGCGTTCAATTTCTTCAAATGTTAAAAAAGTAAGAAAAGAAGCTAGGAATATAGTTTTTTAAGATCTCTTGTGTAATGTCAGTTAATATAGCGTGTTTTGCTTGCTTATGTGGCTTGTTCTATTAATTATTTATAGGAAATGCATTACCGCTCATAACAGCAATTATGAGCGGTAATGCAACAACAATAGTAACTATTCATTAATACTTATTTAAATTAATAAAACACTCCTTCTTACAGAATAACGCCCGATTACGGAAGATCAAGAAAATGATTATGATTGCTGCTTATAGCGTGTTGTACTAACGCATACTATACTTTAAGTATAGTTCTTCACAAACTCTTTTGAAATAAATCAAAGAACAATACTTATTAATGCATCTCAAATTTATTTTAATGAAAATCAATTAAGAATGACTAATAGACATACCTTCCAAATTTAAAATCTTTTTTATTTTTACATTAGCCATTTGTATAATTTCCCCAACGAATAAGGCAATAATTAATGTCCCTAATCCAACTGGCCCGCCAAGCAAAAATCCTATAACAGCTCCGCTTAATTCCACTACTATTCTAGAAGTATTTATACTCCATTTAAATCGGTTGTGAATTGCCAGCATGAGTCCATCTATTGGAGACTTCGGAAAATGAGCTTCCACGTATATACCGATACCGATGCCCATAGAAATGATTCCAAATATAAAGTATAACCATTGAATTTCCCAAGAACCTGCCTGATCAACATGATTAAATATAAACGATCAACAGACACGGTATCTTCTAGGGTAGATGGAGAAGATCAGTTTTTTTATTTACCTTCGTTATTTTTTCCAGTATTTATACAATGCTTGATGTCCACTGTTTTCTTCACCTTTTTCTGCCAGAACAGTGTACAGCCTTTGGACTACAGCAAGTCCAGGTGTTTCCATTTCCATTGCCTCAGCTTCCTGGAGGGCAATATTCATATCTTTAATAAAATGTTTGATGTAAAAACCTGGCTCAAAGTCTCCATCAAGCATTCTAGGAGCCATATTAGACAGCAGCCAGCTTCCCGCTGCACCTGATGTGATACTTACCAGCACATTATTAGGATCAAGACCTGATTTCTCTGCATAGACAATCGCTTCACAAACACCAAGTATAGTGGAAGCAACTGCAATTTGGTTACACATTTTCGTATGCTGTCCCGCCCCTGCTTTCCCTTGATAAACCACATTGGTTCCAAGGAGTTTAAATAAAGGCTCTAATTCTTCGAACACCTTTTTGTCTCCACCAACCATAATTGAAAGGCGTGCTTCCTCTGCCCCAATATCGCCGCCGGAAACAGGAGCATCCACAGAAAAAATCCCTTTTTTCTTCGCTTCTTCATATATTTTTACTGCTAAAGTGGGAGTTGAAGTTGTCATATCGATCACATATGTATTAGCTTTCCCATTCGTAATGATCCCTTGCTCACCCAAATATACTTCTTCTACATCTTGAGGATACCCAACAATCGTAAAGATGACATTGGCTTTCTCTGCTATTTCTTTAGGTGAATCTGCCCATACAGCTCCTTGTTGCAACAGATCTTCCGCTTTCTCTTTCGTGCGATTGTAGACAATAAGCGAATAACCTGCACGTAAAAGATGACCCGCCATACTCTTCCCCATAACACCTATTCCGATAAAGCCAATCATTGTATTTTCCTGTGATGACATATTCTATTTCTCCTTTCTTTAAATGGATATTTATAGTTTATTATCTTTATAGATTTACTGTAATTTATGAAATAAAGTTGATAGAAAACTGTTTTTTACTTCCCCATCCATTTTACTCAGTTGTTTTTTCTTTTATTTTTTAATATATAAAAATAAGGCAACTAACATTAAAAAGATGGCGATCGCTTTCTGTTTATCAATTGGAAAACGATTTCCTCCAAATAAACCGAAATGATCAATCACAACTGAAAGAATAATCTGCCCAACAATAACAGCTACAAAAGTGGTAGAGACACCAATTTTAGGGACAACAATCACCTGAATCATGACAAAGAAAGACCCTAACAATCCCCCAATAATTTGCCACTTTGGTACTGTTGAAACAGCTGAAATATTACCGTTTCCGAAAAATAATAAAATAAATAATAGTACCAATGCGCCCACTGCAAAATTCATAAATGAACTCTCAATAACACCGATCTTTTTACCTAAACCGCCATTAATTTGACCTTGCGCTGCTAGTGCCATTCCACCAATTAGCGCTAGCAATGGTAAAATTAACTTTAATACCATCTGTATATTCCTCCTAAACTTTTTTTCAAAAAGATGACACTTTCTATCTTTCTTTCGATAAATGTCATTTAGTATCAATCTCTAATTATTATGGTAAAATAAATAAGCTCTTTTGTAATCATCCAATTGGATGACTGAAAGATAATCCACTTATTCAAATAGCTAATTCCCTATGTATGAAAAAACTGACCCATAAAAGTCGTTATTAACGACCTTTTAAGTCAGCCTGAATTTATCTATAAAAAATTTCCTTTTTTACAATGCTTAGTATATCTGCCCATTACATTAGATACTTACTCCCATGTGTTACCGAATATGCAGGAGGAAGCGGCTAATCAAATCGATGCTTTACTAACAGAATCAAGCTAACAGTTGCTTCGGCACCAAAATGGCACCAACCTCATTTTGAGAGGGATTTATGGTGCCTAGTATAAAAATGAAAAAAGCCACAAACCCTTATGTATCAAGGTTTGTAGCTTCACTAAAAGTATGATTCCGACTGGGCTCGAACCAGCGACCTCCACCCTGTCAAGGTGGCGTTCTCCCAGCTGAACTACGGAATCGATATCATTTGTCCCACTGGTGAGGACAATATATACTATATAATATTCATTGATATATGTCAATATGACTTCTATCTTTCACATAGTTTCTTTATTATTTTTCATCTTCGTTAAAATAGAGCAAAATAAATTTTCATTTCTTCAATTGTAGTTTATCATTGTATAAAGGTAGTTTAAGTTCACGACAGTTATTGTTCATAAAGGAAGGTAATTTATGTCAGACAAAAGCGAAAACATTACGAGAATATTTTTAGATGAAAAAGAATTTATCCTTATTGGTACTGCTCATGTATCAAAGCTAAGTGCCGAACAAGTGAAGGAAGTGATCGAATCTGAAAGACCTGATTCTGTTTGTATCGAATTGGATGAACAAAGATATCAATCGATTACAGAAGGAAACAAATGGAAGGAAACGGATATATTTAAGGTCATTAAAGAAAAAAAGGCCACCTTACTTTTAATGAATCTTGTCATATCCTCCTTTCAAAAACGGATGGCAAAACAATTGGGCATTCAAGCTGGACAAGAAATGATACAAGGGATTGCATCAGCTAATGAAATAGGTGCATAACCTAGTACTAGCTGATCGAAATATTCAAATTACTTTTTCCCGCATTTGGCATAATGTAGGCTTTTGGGGAAAAATGCAGCTTCTCACGCAGATCATTTATAGTATTTTCAGCAATGAAACCATTTCTGAAGAAGAACTGGAAAAAATGAAATCCCAAGATATGCTTAATTCAATTTTGAATGAATTCACCGTTCACTTTCCTAAACTAAAGACTCCTTTAATTGATGAACGGGATCAATATTTAGCGCAAAAAATTAAAGAAGCACCTGGAAAAAAGGTTGTTGCTGTTTTAGGCGCTGCACATGTTCCAGGTATTAAGGAAGAAATAAAAAAAGAACATGATTTAGAACGCTTATCACAGGTTCCTCCCAAATCAAAGGCACCAAAAATTATTGGCTGGGCTATTCCGATTATTCATTATTTCGATTATTGCCTATACTTTTTATACGAATCCATCTGCGGGATTGCATCAAACACTTAGTTGGTTTCTATGGCATGGGTCGCTCTCAGCACTTGGAACTGCAATTGCCCTTGGACATCCGCTTACCATTTTGACAGCCTTTATTGCAGCCCCGATCACTGCCTTAGATCCCATTACTGCAGCTGGATGGTTTACCGGAATTGTCCAAGCCTATATCAAAAAACCAAATGTAAGAGACTTTGAAAATCTTTCTGAAGATGTTTATAGTCTGAAGGGCTTTTGGAATAATAAAGTAACTCGGATTCTGCTTGTCATTGTCCTTGCCAATTTAGGAAGTTCATTAGGAACATTTATTGGTGGAGCTAGACGTTGTCCGTTTATTCATCAAAAACTTGTAATAAGATCTTCCAAAAACATTAATTATAATTAACCGTAAAAAAGGTATCTCTGGACATAAGAGATACCTTTTTACATTATTATGCAAAGATTATGAATTCACTTTTTGCGCCAATAATTGAATCACATGACATTTACCCGAATGAAGCTGTCCTTCAAAACGCTCAGCTTCTCCCATATAAAAGTGAAGTATCTTCCAATCTGAGAATATCTTTAAGAATTCTTCTGGTCGATAAAGCATATCAATGTCACGGGGTCCACCTGTTCTATAATCTAGCTGATGGATAGAGTACACTTCAGTGAGGAAAAATCCCCCTTGCTTAACAGATTGTTTAATTCCCATTAATGTTTTTTCCCGTAGTGGAGTTGGAAAATGCCCAAATACATTGACAATATTATCCCATTTTTCAGTTTCCCATTCTGCCTGCTCTAAATCATGCAACTCCGCTGTCACATTTACACCCATCTCTTTGGCTAGTAATTGTGTTTTTCTAATAGCCGATGGGGCATAATCCCATGCTGTTACGGTGTGGCCAAGCTTTGCTAAAAAGACAGCATTTCTCCCCTTCCCCTTCTGCAATCGTGAGTGTTTCTTTTTTAAGAAGCTTAGCAGCCATATTTTTTAGAAAATGATTTGGTTCTTTTCCATAAATATATTCTTCTTCATCAAACCGCTTATCCCAAGGGTTAACATACGATTCCAATTTTCCTCTCTCCTTTTAGAAGTCCTTTTGTAGATTCCAATTATTAAAATTTAGCATACTTAGATCACAAAACATATTAATAAGCTTTTACCATCAATAAAAAAAGACGATGAAAATTACCGAGAACTTCCCGACTAATCGGCGGGCGGACGTATCCAGGGCTTCCACCCTATAGTAGAGTATGTCGCCAAATACACCAAGAAAAAAGGCAAGAGGCTATCCCCTTACCTTTTTTGTCCATAAAAAAATAATTAATATTGTCTATACACATAGGGATCATCAGGTTGAGCAATTTTGTCAAATGAAGAAACCTTAAGAACAGGGATCGTTTTCTTGAACGGCTGATAATAAACGGTTTCTAGATCACCGGTTACAGTAAGCCACTCATCATTTTTAGGATGAAGGTTCTTTGGTAATTCAATTAACATCCCAAATACTCCCGAATCTGATACACAGTGAACAATGCCGAATCTAAACAGAAATACTTGGTTCTTTTCTGTACCTTCTGCATTGTATGAAAAGCCAGTTAATGTAACTTGTTTACCTGTAAAATTTCCAGGATATGCATAAATAGTTTCTAAATCATTCAAATAGTTTTTATCATTTAATGTAAGATTGTTTTGCTTTAATAAATCTTTCTTTGCTTTATCCATCATCGTTAAATAATCATCCTTACCGTAGTAAAGACTCGTATTCGGCTGCAGGAACTGATGCTGGCTAAACTGATCTCTATCATTATAGATAGAGAAATGGAAACCCTTTTTCGCAACGATATTAGAGTCCATAGTGGCTACTGGAAGGAAGATTCCTGTAAATATAGGCAGGAAAAATAGAATGTAAGTAACATATTTTCTCCATCCCTTGTTTTCGTGAGAATGATCGTGTCCACAATGGCAGTCGTCACATTCCTCTTTATGTTCTTCTTTTATATATAAATAACAGCCAATAATTGTAAAAATAAGAAGAATAAAAATAGCACTTTTTGAAACATAAGCATATTTCATATTAATGTATTTCGATATATCTCCAGTCGCATGTAAATGCATAAATAAGAAAGTCAATCCTGTTAATATGAATAAACGTATCATATATTAACACCCTCTTTAAAAAGTAAACAGTAAAGTAAGTCCTAGTACTGAAAGAAAAATATAAGCCATTAAAAACAAAACAAATTTCGTTTTAAAGGTACCTAAAAGCATAATCGTATTTTTTATATCAAGCATGGCCCCGAATACGAGAAAAGCCACTAGAGATGAGGTACTGAAGGTACTTCTAAAAGAACTCGCCACAAATGCGTCTGCCTGTGAACAAAGAGACATTACATAAGATAAAGCCATCATAACCAGGTTGCTTGATACATTTCCTTGGCTAATATTAAGTAACAGGGAAGTGTTTAAAAATGTTTGAATCCCTGCTGCAATCAAAGAGCCGATGATTAAATATTTCCCTACTGAGAAAAATTCATCAACTGAATGCTTTAACATTCCTATTATTTTGTCCTTAAACGTATTTGAAGGATGTGCATGGACAAAGACATCATTTTTTAGCTGAGATGTTTTAAATTGCAATGAAATGATAAATGTAACAATTAAAACGACTAATAATGCGATTCCTCCGCGATAGAGAACCATGTTCCAACCGTCACCGAATGCGATATAAGTAGAGAAAAGAACGATTGGATTAAGAATAGGGCTCGAGAGCATAAAGGCAATTGCGGCTGGAAGAGGGACTCCCTTGGCAATTAAGCGGCGAGTAATCGGTACAATCCCGCACTCGCAGGCCAGAAAGAAAATTCCAATGCCTATTGCAAAAAGGACAGACAAAAATCGGTTCTTCGGAATGACCTTTGCGATCATTTCTTCTGTCACAAATATTTGAATGATTCCAGATATAAGCACGCCTAATAAAATAAATGGAAGTGATTCAATTAATATGCTGATAAATATCGTATTCATCTGTAATAGTGACTGATAGTTCATTATAAAACACCTCCACACTAATAAAGCTGTGTAACTATTAATCTATAACAACCGCTAATCTATAATAGTCTCGGCAAAGTCGGATGTCAATTTTTTGTTTTTTCTTGTTATATAAATCCATCATAATTTTTCGATATAAATGGTCGGCCGACCTACTTTCACTTCGCTGTTATTTACTGCATAAATAAAGGCTCGATCAAGCAGGCCGACCATCGTTTCTTATGTTGGTTTAATAATTTGGATATATAAATCCAAATTAAGTGATCAGCATATGAGGCTGACCTAATCTACTCAATACCTTTTAGGGAATTGAGCCCTTTTTTTAAGAAATTTTTCAATTTGTTTGATCAAGTGTTCTTGTGTTTTGTAAAGGAATTCGTCTCAACGGTATCTTTTAGCCGCCGCCAAAATCTCTCAATCAAGTTAGGAGACTAAGGGGGACAAAAAGCAAAATGTAAGTTGATCCTCATTTGAAAATAAGGAACTTTACCGGGTGATGTTTTTCGATGTAGAAGTGAAAGAACCCCACTTTCTTCAAAGTTTTTCACATACGTTGAGACACTTGCCGATGAATATTTAGCATGGTAGCGACATCAATTGCCTTATATCTATATCCTTCCCTCACAAGACGAACAGCTGTAAGGCGTGTGCAGTCACTCGCTTCTTTTTTCCACTTCTCCATTTGGCGTAAATCATCTATGGTGATTCCATGTGTTTTTGTGACTTGTAAAACTTTCATCTTATCCCAATCCGTTTCTTTTCTAGGAGCAGTATTGACGTATGAAATCGTGCTTAAACATGTTGAATGATTATCTTGGATTTAAATATCATTTTATTAAATCCTTCCCCTGTTTCTTGCATATTACGTCATCATTTGTTCATAGTTTTTTCATATTTATGCTAGATAAGCTTGTCATTATAAACGACAAATTGGAGAGGAAAACACGACGCCTTTGTAACAACAAGAGAAGTCATGATGACGGTTTCAGCCAAGATCTAATATTTAGATAAAAAGGAGAATAATATATGAACTTTTTAAAACGTGCTTGGTTAGGTGTAAAAGATCATTACAAATTTTTGCCTTTACGGCCATTTATGTGTTGAAATTGGTAGGTTTATCCATTTAGGAAGCAGCAGATAAGTCCAGTGATCTAACTCGCGAAAGGCTCGGTGTAGATGTGACACTGCAAGCACTTGAAAAGTATTACCAAGCAGGATTTCCACCTGCTAAATTGCGCATCCTTGCTTGGATCGCACCGAAAGTTTTGTTAAAAAATTAAGGGGAATTTGACCCACAGTTAAGAGAACCCCACTATAATCAGCATATCCAAACAAAGTATTTGGTATGGATATGAGGGAATCAAAGTAATCCATGAAGAAAAAGGAGCAGAAAAGATGAAAAAGTGGATTTTTATTGTGATTGGTATTCTTATTGTTGGATTTGCAGGCTACTATTTTTTTACCTCTAAATCGAACAATCAACAAACAACAGTTACAAGCACAAGCCCGAACAGCAACAGTTCAAAAAGGAAAATTCGAGGTGAAAGTGAGCGGTACCGGAACGGTTCAGCCGGTTACAAGTCGAGGATATTAAGTCATCAATTAACAATAATGCAATTGATGAAGTATTAGTATCAGCAGGAGAATCTGTGAAAAGCGGCGAAACATTAATTACGTTTACCGATGGAAGTGACCCGATTACTGCACCTGCTGACGGCGTCATTACAACCATTGCTGTTTCACCTGGCGAACGAGTTCAAATTGGAGAAGTAGTAGCACATTTGACAAACTATAATACTTTAAAAACGGTTGCCTCAAATTGATGAGCTTGATATTCCAAAAATTAAAGTTGGCCAATCTGCAACGATCAAGGTTAATGCCCTTCCTGACCAAACTTTTACAGGAAAAGTGGCTTCGATTGCGAATGAAGGAACTTCTACAAATGGGGTTTCAAGCTTCGATGTGACCGTATCAATCGATAATCCGCAAAATTTAAAAGTAGGAATGAGCACTGAAACTAAGTATTTTGACTGCAAGTAAGGATAATGCCTTTATGTACCGCTTGATGCTGTACATACGATGAATGGTCAAAAATTTGTCATGTTAGCTTCAAACGATACAAGTCAAAGTCAACGTCAAAGTCAAGGACAGAGCCAAGGTCAAAACGGTATGCAAACCGAGTTACTGTCAAAACAGGTCTTGCCAATGAAGATTATGTGGAAATCACTCAAGGTTTAACAGAAGGTCAAACAGTTCGTTTACCAAATCTAGCTGTTAGCAATACGGCAACTACTAATGTAATTCCCGTGGAATGATGGGCGGCTTTGGCGGAATGGGCGGCGGTGGCATTCGAACCGTATGAATCGAGGTAATCGCAGTGGAGGAGGAAATTTCGGCGGAAGGAGTGGTAATTAATGAGCACACCGATGATCCAAATTTCCAACTTAATGAAATCCTATAAGCTTGGGGGTGAAACGGTTCATGCTTTGAACAATGTCTCACTTAACATTGATAAAGGTGAATTTTTAGCCATTATTGGACCGTCGGGATCAGGAAAGTCTACATTGATGAATATGATTGGCTGTCTTGATCGGCCGGATTCAGGAGAATATCATCTTGACGGGAAAGAAATCGGAAAGATGAATGATAATGATTTAGCAACGATTCGCAATCAAAAAATCGGCTTTATTTTTCAAAACTTTAATTTGCTGACAAAGCTGACCGCACTGGAAAATGTTGAACTTCCGCTAATCTATAGTGGGGTTTCGGCAAAAGAACGACGAGAAATGGCACTCGAATCTTTAACGAAAGTAGGTTTGAAAGAAAGGGCTGGTCATTTGCCAACCCAGCTTTCAGGCGGACAGCAGCAAAGGGTAGCGATTGCCCGGGCACTTGTCGGCAATCCCTCCATTCTATTGGCTGATGAACCAACAGGGGCGTTCGATAGCAAAACGAGTTCGGAAATTCTTCAGTTGATGAAAGAACTAAATGAAGCTAGGTCATACAATTATTTTAATCACGCATGATTTATCAATCGCAAAGCAAGCGAAAAGAATGGTTCGCATTCAAGATGGACAACTGTTTGAGAATGAGGGTGAACAAATTGGCAATCTTACAATCCATTAAAATGGCCCTTCGCAGTATTAAAAGGCAATAAACTGCGATCTGTCTTGACTATGCTTGGAATTATCATTGGAGTTTCCTCTGTTATCGTCCTTGTTTCGATTGCTCAAGGTTCAACCCAAAATGTGACGAGCCAAATCAATAATTTAGGGACCAATCTATTGACGATCAATACATTTGGTACAGATCTTTCATTAACAGAAGATAAAATTGATAAACTAGGGAAATTAAATGGTGTTAAGGCGGTATCACCAGTTGTTTCTGGAAGAGTAAGTGTTAAAAAAGATAGAACATCATCTCAAACTTCCCTTACCGGAACCAATGCTGCTTATGAAACTGTTCGAAATACTCAGGTCAGCAAAGGTCGTTTTCTTACTGATTTAGATATCGAATATCGGCAGAAAATTGCCGTTATAGGTGCAACGACTGCCCAAACTCTCTTTGGAACAGAAAATCCGGTTGGACAATACATTCAATTAGATGGGAATTCTTTTAAAGTAGTTGGTGTCTTAGCTTCTAAAGGCAGCTCAATGGGCCAAAGCGGTGATGATGTTGTCATTGTTCCACTAAGCACAGCTGAACGTTTAGTAAAATCAACAAGTATTAATCAAGTTTATTTGCAAGGAAAAAGCGGGCAGGATATGAATTTTGTGATGGCCGAAGTTGAAAATGCAATGGCAAGTATGTACCCTAATAAAACGGACAGTTATAGTGTTACGAATCAGCAGGATTTAATGAATACGATGAGCTCTGTTACCAACACGATGACTATGATGCTTGGCGGTATTGCGGGTATTTCCCTGTTAGTTGGCGGTATCGGCATCATGAATATCATGCTTGTGTCTGTTTCTGAACGGACAAAAGAAATTGGGATTAGAAAAGCCATTGGCGCGAAAAGGCGAGATATCCTGTGGCAATTTTTAATTGAATCTGTTGTATTAAGCGCAATGGGAGGTATTATCGGTATTTTGTTTGGGCTCGGCATAGGGAAGATATTAGGCTCTGCTTTAAGTATGACCGTCTCTTTTTCAAGCTCTATCGTTATATTCTCATTTCTATTTTCACTTATTGTCGGGGTTGTGTTTGGTGTATTCCCAGCCAATAAAGCATCAAAATTAAATCCAATCCAGGCTTTACGTTATGAATAAAGCGATCGCATCTTGCGACCACTTTGTTTTTTATTTATAGGCTATGTTAACGATGATGGTTGAAAATGGCCTTTGGTGTACAGGGGCAGCGTGTTTTATTCGAATGAATAACTTAGCTGAACGTGTACACCAAAGGCCTTTAAAGCAACAACAATATTGTTTAACAAAGCCTATTTATAAAAGAGTTAGTAAATAAAGAAAGACTGAAAAGGAAAAAGCTAAAATAGAAAATGAAATCCATCTTGTCACGTTTTATATGTCTGATACAGAACGAGAAGAAACTTTATGCAATGAATGCTATCAAAAATGGCTCCAGGGAATAAAAGGGTAGCGAAATAGCAGCATCCGATGTTTCAAAATAGTTTTTTTAAAGCCTGTCCCCTTATAAAAAGGTACAGGCTTTACCTTTTTATAACCATCTTGAAAAAGTCATTGATTATTCATAAAATGAATGTAAGAGTTTTTATATCATAGTACAATTAAACTCGTAGGATTACCCCAAAATCCATGCGCTTCCCTCCAAAATATTTTTTACTATTCGGCACTCTTAACATTATTTCCCTTTATATCAAACAGTAATAAATAAAGAAAGGTAGTGAAACGTGATTATTAAGCCTTGCTTTGAACCAGTAGAATTAAAAATTATGAGATATGTAAACTTAAGAATGGTTTTATCGAGCAAAGAAAAACAGCACTATGCTAATCTTGAAAAAGGGTATGAGGGTGAACGAAAGTTTGAAGAAGAATGGTTAGCGAACATTACTAGTGACTGTCTTATTCTTAATGATTTGTTGCTTGAGTATAATAACACGATTTTTCAAATCGATTCACTACTCATTCTTCAAAAAAAGATTCTTCTTTTCGAAGTAAAAAATTACGAAGGCGACTTTTATATTAATGAAGAAAAGTGGCACACAATATCTGGAAATGAAGTTACGAATCCATTAAATCAGTTAAAACGCAGTGAATCTTTACTCAGAAGATTGCTCCAAAATCAAAGCTTAAACTTATCAATCGAAGCATACCTCGTTTTCATTAACCCCGAGTTTACTGTATATCAAGCTCCAATAAGTTCACCTATCATTTTTCCGACACAGCTTAATCGTTTTATGCAAAATTTAAACGCGGGTTCATCAAAACTTTATGAAAAGCATTCTAAGTTGGCTGATCAACTAGTAGCTGCACATCAAAATGATTCTTCTTTTTCCCGGTTACCTGGCTATGACTATGGTGAACTAGATAAAGGTATTACTTGTGCAAAGTGCAGCTCACTTTTGACTTCTATTTTTGAAAAGAAATTAGTATGTAAAAGTTGTAGTAACCAAGAAGACATTGATTCAGCTGTTTTGCGAAGCATAAAGGAATTCCAACTCCTTTTTTCAGAACGAAAAATTACTACAAATGCTATTCATGAGTGGTGTAAGGTGATTGAATCTAGGAAAACAATACGAAGGATTCTGAGGAGAAACTTTAACCACATTAAACATGCAAGGTTCTCATATTTTGAAGTACCTCTAGAAGAATAAAATGAAATGACCTTTTTTCAGTCACTACTATGGTTTCATAGTGAACGTTTTTCTGATTCCCCCCCTTTTTTTGAGCACTATTACTTCCTGATAGTTACTGTTTTTCTGCTTCGACCTCTTTTCCGGGCACTATTACCTCTTGATAGTTACCGTTTTTCTGCTTCGACCTCTTTTTCGGGCACTATTACCTCTTGATAGTTACCGTTTTTCTGCTTCGACCTCTTTTTCGGGCACTATTAATGCTTGATAGTTACCGTTTTTCTGCTTCAATCTCTTTTTCGGGCACTATTACTTGATAGTGACCGCCATGCCCTCTTTTCCCCGTATTCAGGCGTCAACATTCTACCTATAAGTTAGCAAAATTCCACATCACAAGTTTACGCCTTTTACCATAAGAAAATCCCCTGATAGTAAGCAGAAAAGCAAGCCATTTCAACTGTCTACTATCAGAGAATCATACTAGTATAATAACGTCGTTCAAATAAAGATGAGTTTACTCACATTCATAGAGTTATATTTCTACTTAAACCAATTTAAGTAAATTTTTCCTCCACATTTTTTTGTTGTGGACGTATGCCGAATGTGAATGTATAAATGATTATTAAAGCTATTAAAAACACAATCGAAAAAACCGTAAATAAAATGATATCCTTTAGAGCTAGCTAGCAAGCATACCAAGACCAGTTGAGCCGACTGCCATTCCTAAATCCATAAACTACTTCTTTCTTGTTGTTAAGGTTTTCGAAGGGTTTCTCAATATGCTTTAAATAAAAGCAAGAATAAAGCGACACCTTATTATCAAAACTAACATAACCAATTTATCCCAATGAAAATCCCCTCATATATTCGATTACTCCCAAGATCTAGGCCAAGGTTTCATATCCTAATTTCAAATATTCAAAATTCATTATCACTTTTGATTTTTAGTCGCCCATTTATTAACGAAGACCTCTATCCAATTTCTGAATAGACAGAAAGGCTAGAGGTCTTTATGGCTTATATAATTATTTTTTCAAATCAGGAATTGGAGGGATTTGATCTAATTTATCAAAATTAGCTGGATTTAGTTTGAAACGTTTGTCGTATTTTTCTGGGTTTGTAATGTTCTCACCTTCTGTATTTCTCCATGAAAAATAACAAGTACCGCAAAGATATACTTCCCAGGCATCATCAATAGGTGCTTTCGTTAATAAACTTACTTTTTCAGAATCACATCTAGGACATATCATTATTTGTTTCTCCCCTCTTTAATTAAATTACGAAGGATGGCTGACCATTCTTCTGTTTTTTCTGGAACGGACAATAGTTCAGTATCTCTGGCAATATCAGGAGCAACTGGCGTAGTAGCGTCGATGATTAATTTTGTATGCATACCAGCTGGTTCAGAAGATGGATCTAATGGCATACCAGGTGCAAATGGGATTTTAACGACATCTTTATCAGGACGAACTCGTGTTGTTAAAGCCCACATCACTTGCTCTAGGTTAAATGGATCAACGAATTCATCTACGACGATGACTATTTTAGAATAAGGCATTCCATGGGGAGTCGACAACAGTCTCATAGCAACTGCCTTCCCATATCCGCCAAAACGAGATTTTGTCGATATGATTACTCCAATACCATGGGTATACATGGCATTTACAGCTTCAACTTCTGGGAAATCACGTTTTAATTGTTCGTATAATGGAATACTGGTATTTAATGCCATTAAGTAGTCAATTTCAGTCCAAGGCATACCTAAGTATAAATTTTCAAAAATTGGGTTTTGACGGTGAGTTATTTTGGTGATTTTAACAATTGGTTGTAAACGAGAACCGGAGTAACTTCCTGGAAATTCACCAAATGGTCCTTCAATTTCTCGAACGCGAGGTTCTATGTAACCTTCTAAGATAACTTCACTACGAGCAGGGATATCTAAATTACCTAGTTCGCTTTTCGTTAATTCAATTGGTGCACCTTTTAAAGCTCCAGCAAAGTCATATTCAGATTGAACATAAGCAATTGGTGTACTAGCCATGAAGCTCAATACAGGGTCGTTACCTAAGCAAATAGCAATTGGAAGTGGTTCATTTTTTTCTTCAGCATTTCGCAAATGAACGGCGATATCGTGGAATGGAAGTGGTTGAATACCCACTTTATCTTTCCCTTTCACTTGAATGCGGTATATACCGGCATTTTGTTCATCATAGTTATCCGGTTTATTTGGATCTCTAGTTACAATTAAAGCTTTTGAAATATAGAAACCAGCGTCAAATTCATTAATTCGGAACAGGGGTAAAATATCAAATAAATTGATATCATCTTCAATGACGACTTCTTTAACTGGTGCATCTTTCTTATCCACCCAAACTGGTTTGAGAGGGTATTTATCCCATAATTCTTTTAATGCAAAGAATTGATCTTTAACAGGTGTATCCTTTGGTAAATTAAGCATTAAGGCATGGTTTTGCCACGATCCATGAACGTTTAAAACAACTGGTGTTTTGTATCCTTTTATGTTCTCAACAAGAACTGCTGGTCCATTCTCCATATTTGGAGCAGAACGTCCAATCGCACTTAAATCGGGTTCTGGCATAACCTGGTCTTTTATACGAACTAATTGATTTTCTGATTCGAGTAATTCTAAAAATTCTCTTAAATCTCTATAACCCATGAGTGTTCCTCCTAATACTTTATTTCTCTTAATTTCTCTGACAATTATTATTGTACTCCTTATTTTTGTATACCTAAAATATCTATTATGTATATAATATATACCTATTAAGTTTTAAAAATCGATCATCTCACTGTCATCCAGTATAAGATTCTGCGCTTACTACTTTTTATTAGAAATTTCAAATAATTCCCATCTATAGATGAGAATTATCTGAAGTTACGCGTTTTGCGGGCAGAACCCTTTAGTCACTTTTATCAGGATTATTTTCCCTTTTCTTTAATTCTTCGATTAATTCAATTCCTAACTGTATGCTTAAATCGGTCATGGTGTTTAGTTCCGCTTTCGTAATATCATCTAAATGCGTCCCGCAGCATATGACAAAATTCCCCCGAAACTTTTTTCTAAGCAGTACAGCAATCTCTTCCGTAATGTAAAATTCCTTATGATTTTGCAACTGGACGGTTTGCAAAGGTTCGAGTCTTGCTCCTGCTGTGATCGTTCCTAAATGTGGACGGTCTCCTCCAGAAATCATGACAACAAGATCTTCTCCCATGAAACAAGCTTCTAAAATTAACCTAATTCTCCCGTATTTTTTCTCTAAATGGATCACCGTTTCACCCTTCCACAAATTGTCTTTCATTGCTAGGAAACTTTGCCTATTCATATCCTTTTTTATTGAAGGCTATGTTAACGATGATGCTTGAAAATAGCCTTTGGTGTACATGGGCAGCGTGTTTTATTCGAATGAATAACTTAGCTGAACGTGTACACCAAAGGCCTTTAAAGCAACCACAATATTGTTTAACAAAGCCTTATTGAAAGAGGGATCCTCATGGCTTTATAGCATATAAGTTATTTATCTTTTAAAAACGGATCTATTTTCAAGAAGACGTTTTACGTCCTTTATTTTACAATTTCTCCACTCTTCTTAATTCCATCCCATCTTTTAGCCGCTGGCAGATAAATGCCAAACTGATCTATTACTCTATAGACAATATGATTGATAATATCATCAATATTTTGTGGATGGTTATAAAAAGCAGGCATTGGTGGAAAAATCATTGTTCCCATACGAGATAGCGCCAGCATATTTTCAAGATGTATATCGTTAAGTGGGGTTTCTCGTGTTAACAATAGAAGTTTTTTACGTTCTTTTAAGATAACATCTGCAGCACGTGTAATTAGATTATCTGCTAGTCCCATCCGAATTGTTGCTAATGTTTTCATGCTGCAAGGTGCAACAATCATTCCATCAACCCGAAAGGAGCCACTAGAAATTCTTGCCCCTAAATCTTTATATGAATAATTATAATCAGCTAATTTTTCTACATCCTTAGCTAAATAAGAAGTTTCAGTTTGAATGGTCGCCGCGGCCCATTGGGACATGACTAAATGTGTTTCAATTTCCGCACTTTTTAAGATTTCTAATAATCTTATTCCAAAAATGGCACCAGTTGCACCGGTCATTCCGACAATAATCTTCATTTATCTATTCACCTTTCCCTGCCTTTGTGGGTAATCTTTCTACTACAAAAGATTATACGCTTTTTCTTCTTATATAGATAATATCTAAAAAATCTCTATATTATATCAACAGGGTATAGATAAACCTCAAAAAGTGAGGCAAACGATAGACTCACTTAAATGATCCAACCTCGGCAATTACCCAGGTCTCAACAAATATTTCTCTTTTTGTTAAGAGTAGTGTTCTGCTTGATTTACCATACTATACTTTGTTTAAGATAGAGTAAAAACTAAATGGGAATGATGGTGATAAAATGGATGAAAAATATACATGTTATGTGTTTTTAGCCGATGATCCTGCTCAAAACGAAATCCTAAATGCATATTGTAAAGTGAATGGATATACAAAAGAAGAAGCCCATAAAAAGGTAACACAAGAGCTGCAGATACACAAAAAAGACAACTCTTACGAACTTAAATATATGGGAGTGATTCATTTCCAAGATGTAGCTGAGGATATCATTAACAGGCAGGAAGAATTATTTGATAAGTATGATTCGGTTTGGGTGCTGAATTGCGCGTATAGTAAAAAATAGGAAAAGGAGGATTTCCCCTGTCTTTTCCCATATATATAAGTCCATCATAATTTTTCGACATAAATGGTCGGTCTACCTACTTTCACTGCTTATGTTTTCCTAACGTAATAAAGGCTTGTTCTAGCAGGCAGGCCGACCGTTTCTCATGCCGATTTAACAAGTTGAATATATATAGTTTTAATTATTTTGGTCTAAGCTGGAAAAAGAACCTCTTATTGAAGTATTTCCTCAATGGTCTGACTCCAACGTTCAATCACTTCATTTGCATTTTTTAACTCAATTTTAATCCCTGAGGTGATATCAGCATACTTTGCCATATCCGCTCGAACCGAAACAACCTTTGCAGAAAATCGCACTCTTTCATAGTGTGCAGACGGTAATTCCGGTAATCTCTTTAATAAGAGACGAATATAATGAGCCTTACCCTGATAAAAAAACACCAATGTCGCTTTATTTGTGCGAATGATATTGGCTGTTGTCGATGTTCTTGGCCATAACCCTATTCTCAGTTCTCTTCTATTTAAAGCGACAATTTCCCCTACACTAATCATGGCTGTATGCGGCCAGCCATCCTCACTAACTGTTAGCAGCATCATCGCTTCATGCTGTTTGTCAGTAAGTTCTTTTCCATTTAGTAATTCGTATACCTCTATCGACATCTCAGTCTCAGTATCGTTCATTTTCTTCACCCTCTTCATTACCACAAGTATATATTGATTATATCTAAAAAATAAAATTATAATACAATTAAAGTATTATATAGTATGGAGGCTTTTGGATGGACATACGCCAATTACGCTATTTTGTAGCCATTGCGGAAGAGGGAACGATTACAAACGCAGCGAAACATTTACATATGGCTCAACCGCCTTTAAGCAGGCAGTTAAAAATGATGGAAGAAGAATTAGGCATCACTCTCTTTGAAAGAAATAAAAAGAAAAAAGTAACATTAACTCCACAGGGTGAATTATTTCTAAAAAAAGCCAAAGAAGTATTGTTTAACTTAGAGGAAGCAATGATAGAAGTGAAACAATTCGGAGAAAAAATTAGTGGTACATTGTCGATTGGCTCTACTATCTACTGTGCGCCCCTGATGCTTTCCACATTAACTGAATTCCGCCACAAATTTCCGCAAATCCGTTTTAACATTTGGGAAGGCAGCTCAACTCGCTTGATGGAGTTATTAGCAGATAGACAAATTGATATCGCGATCTCAGGGGGACCTTTTCCGAAGGATCGTATTGAAATGAAAAAATTGGCTGTCGATCCGTGTGTTCTCGTTATGCCAATTAATTATCCATTTGCCGAGGAACAAATTGACGTGGCTGCTATCGCAGATCTTCCCTTATTGCTTTTACATCCTTCTCAAGGAAGCGAAGGGTTGTATGACCAAATTTTGAAGGAGTTTAAACAGCAGGATTTAGAACCAAATATATTATGTAAATGCCATGATTCGGCCATGCTGCTTAATTTAGTATCGACTGGATTTGGTGTAACCATATTACCGGAATCCATCTTATGGAATAAATTCATCGGAAATTTTAAAAGAATTGAAATAAAGAACAACCCTTGGGTATTGGAACGGGCACTCATTTGGAGATCCAATGGTTATCTCCCCCCCTCTGTAAAAGAATTTTTACAATTATTTTAGATAGATAGGAGATTACATTTGTATCTATTACAAAGCCAAGTAAAATACTTGTGAATTAATTTAATTTACTAATATAATAAATTAGAGTATTAACAAAGGAGATGTCAACTTGACTAAAACAACTATAAAGGCACCATTCCGTGCAGATCATGTTGGTAGTTTTTTAAGACCTGAACGTATTAAACAGGCACGATTACAAAAACAAAATGGAGAAATTACAGCTGAACAATTAAGAGTCATTGAAGATGAAGAAATTATTCGTGTTGTTGAAAAACAAAAAGAATTAGGCTTACAGGCTATTACAGATGGAGAATTCAGACGTACTTGGTGGCATTTTGACTTTTTAGGCGGTCTTGTTGGAGCTGAATTTTATGAGACAGAAGCAGGCTTACAATTTAATGGTGTAACAACGAGAGCACATGGTGTTAGAGTCCTTGGGAAAATTGATTTCGGCAACCATCCATTTCTTGAGGATTACAAATTCCTTCACAGCGTTGCTGGTGAGCATGTTGCAAAATTTACAATTCCAAGTCCGAATATGATGTTATATAGAGGAAAAATTGAAACAGATCTTTATAAGAATAAAGTCGATTTAGCAAATGACCTAATTGCTGCCTATCAAAAAGCAATACAAGCTTTTTATGATGCTGGCTGCCGCTATTTACAATTAGATGATACTTCATGGGCAGCATTCTTCCATGAACAAGGAATAGAAAAAATGAAAGAACAGGGCCAAAACCCGCGTGAATTAGCCGAACTTTATGCGCGAGTGATCAATGAATCCATTGCTAACAAGCCTGAAGATATGGTGATTACGATGCATATTTGCCGAGGAAATTTCCAATCTACCTTTACATCAAGCGGCGGCTATGAAAATGTAGCCGACATTATTTTCGGCGGTTTGAATTTAGATGGTTTATTCCTTGAATTTGATGATGAACGTTCAGGAGGTTTTGAACCATTACGACATGTCAACCGTCCTGATCTAAAAATTGTCTTAGGTCTTATCACTTCTAAATTCGGCGAACTTGAAAATTCAGAAAATATTAAAGCAAGAATAAAAGAAGCAAGTCAATATTTGAGTCTCGATCAACTTTGCCTAAGTCCACAATGCGGATTTTCTTCTACAGAAGAAGGAAATAAATTAACAGAAGAACAGCAGTGGGACAAGATCCGTCATGTAATTAACATTGCCCATGATGTTTGGGATTTTTAAAATAGATGAAAACGAAAAAACGAGCATGGAACAAATTCCTGCTCGTTTTTATTTTGTTCAACAAACTCCGTCTCACAAAAAATAATAATAAATGAAAGAAATGAGGAATACTAACAAGGTTGAAAATTAAATAAGTGTTTGAAAATCCTGTTACAGTGCCAAATAATAAACCTAAACTAGCTCCTGCGAAAAATCTAATAAGTGCACGTATTAAACTTATCTATAAATGCCTAGCCACTTCACCTATTTTAAGATTTAATTGGACAAAGACGTCCTTGCTTATTTCAGCTTCTAAAAACTCCTCTGCATCCCCGCGCTTCATTTCAATGTGGACACCAGGACCTACAGAATGGTATTGTAAATTTTTTTATTTTTTTAAAACTCACTTGACTCATTGGAATTATATGTTTTAATATAGTCTTAATTTAATAAAAGCTGATTGGTCTACCAAAGGCGCCTAACCATTTTATCGGGATAGGTGCCTTTTTCTTACTAAAGGGGTGTGAGAAAAAATGAGCTTCTATCTTCGTAGTGCGTTAGAAAAAAGAAAGCAGTACTTAATTGAGCAATTAGTCTCATCTCATGTTTACAAGAAGAGCAGTAAACATCTATTTGAATGGACATTAAGTGACGTAGAACAAAAGTATCTATCTGTACAAAGAGACAAAAAACATGAAGAAAAGGGGAGGAATTAAAATGGCAATAACTGATCAAGGGAAGTTGAACAATATCATAACATTATTGAAAAAAATCAATTTTGGTTCACTGACGTTCGTCATTCATGAAGGGAAAATTACACAATTAGAAGTAATAGAAAAACATCGATTTCAAAAGTAGTTCTTCATAAATTCACCGAAAAAGTGGCAAACTGTTGTAGTAAACAAGAAAGGGGGAATAGTTTATGACCAAAAAATTTAACAAAGGCAGCAAGAATCAGAATTCGCCACAAGCACACGGAGAAGTTCCATTTAGCGGGGACAACAGCAAAGGGAATAAACGAAATAAAAGCAAGAGCGACAAAACAGATGGTTTAGTTTAAAACAAACAAAGGCTGACTCAAAAGAAACGGTATAAGACCACTTTTGGGCCAGCCTTTGTTCCATCAGAATACCTATCATACCAAGTATTTCAATTATAGTTTTTAATGCGAATCAGATACATCTAATGTTCTATTCGTTACATTCCTTTTCTCGAATGAAGAATCGTTGATTTTTTCCTGCAATTTTTCATAATAAAGATCAGCATCAATTGGTAATTCGACTGTTTGATTTAACCAAGAAGATAAGTAAATGGCATTGATGATTCTAACGCCTTTATTCCTTCTTCACCAGGTGCAAGTAACGGTATTCCTTTAACAATTGCATCTATCCAATTTTGAATAATACCTGCATGACCGGGATTTTCACCTTTTACAGGAATATCAATTTTCCAACATTCCGGCTTTCCAAAACCACCTGTATATGACGCATTAAATTCTCGTTCTGATTGTGTTAAGCGGTAAAAAGTAAGTTCATTATTTTCAACAACCAATTTTCCCGCGGTCACCGGCGATTTCAAAGCGATTCGTTCCCGGTGCTTCACCTGTTGAAGCAATAAATACACCTGTTGCACCGTTTTCATATTCAACATATGCGGTTACATCATCTTCTACTTCAATATCGTGATATTTCCCATAACTGCTAAATGCATGTACACGTTTTGGCATAAGACCTGTCGTCCATTGCCATAAGTCTAATTGGTGAGGAGCCTGATTTAATAAAACACCACCGCCTTCACCCTTCCATGTTGCTCTCCATCTACTTGAATCGTAATAACTTTGTGAACGGTACCAATCGGTAATAATCCAATTTGTCCGTTTAATTTCACCAAGTTCACCAGTTTGAATAAGTTCACGTAATTTTTGATAAAGAGGGTTTGTACGTTGGTTATACATCATGGCAAATACTTTACCACTCGAGACAGCCGCCTTGTTCATTTCTAATACATTTTTCGTATAGACTCCAGCTGGTTTTTCAAGAAGAACATGCATGCCCTTAGCAAAAGCCTTTATTGCTAATTCCGGGTGACTATAATGCGGTGTGGCAATAATTACAGCGTCAATCCCTGATTCATTAAAAAAGGTATCTTCATCTTCGATAACATTGTACCTTATCTGTCAAATTATTTTTCACCCAGTTTATTTGACCTTTCCGGCCGCAAACCGCAGTTAACATCGCTCCCTTAATTAGACCTTTATCTAACTGAAGGGCATGTGATTTACCCATATTTCCTATTCCAATTACACCAACTTTAACTACACTCATCTGTATTTACCTCATTCATATGATTTTCTTAGATTGCAAATTTCTTTAAATACGTTAAGCTCTTTTTTTTAAAATTAATCGATGAAATAATAATTCTTCACCATTTCACCCATGACCCAGTTGGTTCTCGCACCTGTCACTCCACTGCTTGGACACTTGACTGCCATCTCCTGTTAAGTCAGCCACAATCGTTTCCACAAGTGGTTGATGGACATGCTGTGGCGGTTCGAAACTCCATTCCTCTGTTCCGCTAGCTGTCGTCAAAACAATGGGCTCATTTCCAAAAGTTGAGAAGGTGATTTTCCCTTTACTGCCGACGATTTCATTTACATCGACATTTTCAAAAGCAGAAAAACACCAATTTCCTACACCGTGGACTCCAGATTGAAATAGATATGTACCTGTAACAATATCTTCCGCACGATAATAACCTGCTTGATTGGAAGCAAAACCTTGAACAGACTTAATAGGTCCAAGCAAAAAGTCTAACATGTCAAGCGTATGACTAGCTAAATCAAAAAACAGTCCCCCGCCGGCCAATTCGGGTTGAACTCGCCACGGGAGATTTTGTGAATCCTTCACATCTTCTGAAGCTTGTTGATATTGTGTTGTTGACACGAACCGAACGTCACCAATTGCTTTATTTTCCAACAGCTCTTTTATTTTTAAAAATCGCGGTTGCGCCCTACGGTAGTAAGCAACATATAAAGGAACTCCAGCCTCCTCGCAAGCAGCGATCATTTCTTGGCATTCAGCGAAATTGCGTGCCATTGGCTTTTCTACATAAACTGATTTTCCTGCCTTTGCTGCTTTGATTGTATATTCTTTATGTGAACCTGGTGGTGTCGCAATATAGACGGCATCGATATCAGGATCATTAATAAGTGCATCGGCATTATCGTACCATTTTGGTACATTGTGCCGTTCTGCATAGTCTTTCGCAAGTTCCCCAGTTCTGCGCATAACGGCAACCAACTCAGAGTTCTTAACTTTTTGGAATGCTGGTCCGCTTTTCACTTCTGTCACATCACCGCATCCGATAATTCCCCATCGAACTTTTTCAAATTTCATGGCAGTAACTCCTTCTTTTGTCATAACATCTTCTACTTTTTATTAATCCTAATCCTTGCCTTCTTTTGGTCGTATGAACTTAAAAAAATCTGAAAGATCATCAACCTTTTAGATTCCAGCTTTGTACTTTTCCATTATACAAAATCTTCCTTTATTTGTATAATTAATATATGGAAATAGAATCGAGAGGGAAATTGAAAGTTGATTTCCTTTCAGTACAATTAGAAGAGAAGAATCTGGTGAAGTAATAGAATGTTTTAAGAAACTAAGGATAGAGAGGCAGAATTTTTCTACCCCTCTCTCCTTTTATACGAAGCATCGTATTCAGAATGAAGGGAAACCATTTAGATACAACGCAAAAAGAACACCTTCTAATTAAAGAATAGCGTCCTTTTCTTGTATAACTAAAATAAGTTCTTTTAACTGATAATATGGAATAAAAAAGTACATTTCTGTGTCAACCTATTGCATCATGATCATTATTAGTAATCGGATAAGCTGAAAATTCAATATAACTGATGATTTACACCATTCATGACTGCTTATCCATTATGTCAAAAGTACTAGTTAAAATACTAAACCCCCAGCATACTTAACATACTAGGGGCATTTATCTTCCTTGATTTAGTTTTCTAATGTGTTCCTGATACATCCTATTCTAATGGTTGACTGATTGTTTCCTTGTAATTTTCCGTAGTAGATCTCGACATTAATCGTGGACAGACTCTATATTTTATTAGTTTCAATCTCTTTTTCTCTATTTACTGTTCCCCGTAATCTTTATAGCTGGAGTATTGCTGCTCATATAGGTTGGTACAGCTTCATCTTGATCATTTTCACTATAAAAGGCTTCTTGAATTTTTAAATTTGTTTCTGTAGTTGAACTTACTTCGCCTGCTCCATGTGGAATATTACTGTCATCATTCATTTTCTCGTTCAACTTCATATTTGCTTCATTTGCTTCATTTTCTAATACCTCTTCCAACTCCATCTCATCACCACTTTTATCATTTTTTTACTAGTATGCTGCTTAAAGAAAAAAACATCCGATTTGGATGTTTTTCATAAAATCTATCTTCCCTTTTTCATAACTTAAACAAGCTATAGTGTTTTTCCACTACAGCTTTAGATAACGAAATAGGTTAGACTCGGGAAATAACATTTTTCCCCCGAAAATAAACCGCTTTAATTTTGTTTGGATTCACAATTTCTATACCTGGAATACCTTCTGCGATGATGAAATTGGCGTCCTTTCCTACTTCTAAACTTCCAAATTCATTTTCTTTCCCTAATACTTTTGCAGGGTTTAACGTTAACAAAGCTAATGCCTGATTTTCATCATACCCCATTTCCATCATCATTTGCATATATGGATGGGCGACAGCCATTAAAGCTTCTGGTCCAATTAAACCTTTCTTATCGATCGGCAGTGCAACAGCCTTTTTTTCATACGGAGGAAGAAATGCAGCTGTTGAGATGGCAACAGTCATTTTTAAATGGCTCATCTTGATGACTTCTTCGATGGTATTGGGCGGTAAATGTGTTCCACCAAGAGGAGCAGCAACTACCATCGTGTTTTGTTTAGCGGCTCTAATAATCTGGTTATTTGTTATTCCAGGAGCGTGATGAAGAACATCAAATTTTGCTTCAAGTGCCATTTGGATTCCTCGCTCACCTGCCACATGCGTACCGATCTTTTTATGCAATGAATGAAAGACAGACACCATCTCTGTTAATTCTCGCTGGGAAAAAATAATCTTACCGGCATTCGGTACTTCTTCCTTTTTAAAATTGGCGGGTGTCGCATTTATAAAGATGTTTGCTCCCCCAAATTCATTTTTTGCTGCTAAAGCTTCTATAAACTCTTTTCTTACTAACTTTTCCCGCTGAACCGGTTCAGATTCCGTTACTGATGTAAAATGAATAAGTTCCTTAAAACCGAGCGATATACTCGTTGCTGCAAAGCTGATATCCAGTGGAACATCCTGTACAGCCTGCGTCAGATTAGTAATGCTCGTATTCCATATAGGATTTCCGCATACATGTTCTCCAACGGCCGTAATTCCCGAACATAGGACATTCAATAAAATAGCTTTCCCAGCAAGTAGATGCGTTTCTTTCGTAATCGGAAATTGAGTTGGAGGGGCAAATTCAAGCAGATGTGTATGACAATCAACAAGGGAGGGGCAAATAACATAATCACTAAAATCAAGCACTGGTGCACTGCCATACATATTTTTTATTCTTTCCCATGTAGAAATGTCAATGATTTTTCTATCGTGAACGACCATCGCTCCAAAATTAATTGTTCCTTTTTCCGAAACCGTGACTAATTTCTTTGCTGTAACAATAAATATTGACATCACTTACACCACCAATAAAGGAGTATTGATATATCAAATGAACTCTGCTATTGCAAAGAGTATTACTAGACCGGCTAAAGCAGCTTTTACAACTTCTCTCTCTTCAAAACTCAAAATTTCTTTCCAAGTAGCCCAAGGCTTTTTTTCTATCTTATGATGGAGAAGAATTTATGTGAATGCCCAGAACCATGAATTACGAAAAGGCTTTCAATCTCTAATAAAAAAGAGATCTCAAAAGATGAGAATCCCTTAAACTAAACATGATATTCAAATTTCAACTTATGTGATCTTTACTAATTTGTTCTCTTTCCAAGGTACGCTTCTACGATTCTTGGATCCTTAAGAAGATCATCTGCTTTTCCTTCGATAATGATTTTTCCTGTTTCCATCACATAACCGTAATCGGCAACCTTTAATGCTTGTTTCGCATTTTGCTCGACTAGCAATACTGTTGTCCCATCACTCTTTAATTTCTCTAATAATTTTAAAAATATCAGCAACGATTAAAGGGGCTAATCCCATGGAAGGCTCATCAAGCAATAACAGCTTGGGTTTTGCAAGCAACGCTCTTGCAATCGCCAGCATTTGTTGTTGCCCTCCAGAAAGTGTGCCTCCTAGCTGAGTCTTTCGTTCTTTTAAAATAGGGAAATGCTTCATCACCTTTTCGATATCTTTTTCTATTTCATTATCTTTCCGATGATAAGCACCCATTTCAAGGTTTTCCATCACGGTCATTCCTGAAAAATAGCCCTTCCTTCGGGAACAAGAGCAATTCCCTTTCTTAGAAGCTGATCCGGTCTTAAGCCCGTCATATTTTCACCTAAAAACTCAATCGTTCCTTGCTTTGGTTTTAAAAAACCGGCAATTGTTTTCATTGTTGTCGTTTTTCCGGCTCCATTTGCCCCAAGAATGGTCACAATTTTCCCTTGTTCCACTTCAAGATTAACGCCTTTTAGTGCCTGGATTTTCCCATAAAACGTTTCTATTCCTGTTACTTTAAGCAATACATCATCCTCCTCTGAACCGAGGTAGGCTTCAATAACAGCTTGATTGTTTTGAATTTCCTCAGGTGTACCCTCTGCAAGCTTCTTTCCAAAATTTAATACGGCAATTCGGTCACAAAGCTTCATAACAAGCGGCATATCATGTTCAATGATAAGAACGGTTATGCCTCTTCTTGTACTTTTTTTATTAAATCAAACAAACTCTTCCGTTTCCGTTTCATTCATTCCTGCAGCTGGTTCATCTAACAATAATAACTTAGGGTTACTGGCTAATGCTCGTGCAATTTCAAGTCTTCTTTGCTGACCATATGCTAAATTTTCAGCAATGACATCCTCAAAATTCGGCTAACCCAACTAATTCGGAGTAAATCCTTTGCTGTTGCATGAAGTCTTTCTTCTTCCTTCGTTGCGATTTTGTCCGAAGAACACTACTTAAAACACCTGAATGTACTGCGGCAATGTCCGCCAACCATAACATTTTCTAACACTCGTCATTTGTGGGAAAAGGCGAATATTTTGAAAGGTTCGACAAATACCCTTTTCTAGTAATTTTATATGGCTTAATTCCTGTAATTCTCCTCATCAAAAAAGTAATCTCCCCTGCAGTCGGAGGAAACATGTTCGTGATCATGTTAAACATCGTCGTTTTTCCTGCTCCGTTTGGGCCAATTAAACCAAAAATTTCACCTTTATTAATCGTAAATGAAACATCGGTTAAGGCGGAGATACCGCCAAAATTTTTAGTGATGTTTTTAATTTCTAGAACCATGAACGCTCCCTCCTTTTCTTGGCATCTTAACTTTTTAAACCAGTTCATAGATCGAAACATCAATAATTCCTTGAGGACGGAATGCCATCATAAGATAATTAAAATAACACCATAAATCATATAACGATATTCACTTATAAAACGTAATACCTCAGGCATAATGGTTATAAAGGTTGCACCGAAATATAGCTCCCCAAATTACTTCACTTCCGCCAAATACAGCGAAAATCAGGATTTCAATTGCACGATGATAAGAAAAATCCGCTGGGCTAATATAGGCCATTACATGGGCAAATAATGCACCTGCAAAACCAGCTAAAATGGCACCTTGCGTAAAGGCCAATACTTTATAATAAGTAATATTAATCCCCATTGCCTCTGCCGCCTTCTCATCCATTTTAATAGCTGCAAATGCTCTTCCAACACGTGATTTATTTTGCCTAATAAAAAACCATATCAGTAAAATATTTATAATTAATAAGTATTATAAGGACAAGTAAATAAATAAATTGATTATTCCTTAATCCAATCATGTCTGGGTCAAATCCTGATCTCTTAAAACTCGTAAATAATTCTCTACCCATATGAGGAATTCCAGATATACCAATCGCCCCTTTTGTGACTGATTCCCAGTTAACAAAAAACACCCGATGACTTCACCAAAGCCCAAAGTGGCAATCGCCAAATAAACACCCTGTAATCTAAGCGAAGGAATTCCAATCAATAATGCCTAATATACCAGCCAGCAACGTGCACCTGCAATAATTCCAATAACAATGGGCACATCATAATTGAATTGTTAATAATGCAGACGTATATGCACCAATCCCCATAAATCCAGCACTTCCTAATGAAAGTTGACCAGAGGATAAGAGTAATATAGATACTAATCCTAAGAATAATATTAATCAAAATAAACGATGCGACTTGTAAATAGTATGGATTTAATAATTCTCCTAACATAACATCACCTCCTTGCCTCAGATGTCTTTTGACCAAAAGTCCTTGTGGTCGTAATAATAGGATAATAGATAATCGTTATAAAGGCAATGGCATCACGATATCCTGAATCTCCGTATGCAACAATCATCGTTTCGGACAATCCAAGAATCAATCCTCCAACCATAGCACCTTTTACATTTCCCATACCACCTAAAATAATAATTGCTAAACCCTTAAGCCCCATCGATAATCCCATTTGTGGATTGACAGAGTTAAATGCCATACCAACTAAAATTCCAGCAATTCCACCCATTGCAGATGCAATAATGACCGTTAATCGTAATGATTCGTTTTGTATTTACACCGAGAATACTAGCTGTTTCTAAATTTTCTGCAGTCGCACGTAAGAGCTTTCCCTGCCTTTGTTTTGGAAAGCCAATAAGAAAGAACAATCATTAAAATAACCGAAATAACAAATATTAAAATTTGAACAAGTAAACCGTTATCGAACCAATTTTAATACTGAATTTCTGCAAACGCATTATTGAATGGATGATTTCCTGCTCCAAATAATATGATGCGAAAGATTTTCTAGTAAAATGGAAACTCCTATCGTACTTATTAATGGAGCAAGATGCGAAACACCTTGTTTTCCGCGAAGAGGACGTAAAGCAATAACGCTCAAGCAAATATCCTAAGATGACCGTGACAACGATTGCTGCAAGAAAGGCAAGCCAAATGGCAACCCCAACGTATTTGTAACGATTACTCCAATAAAAGCACCAAACATAAAGATTTCACCATGTGCCATATTAATGATGCCTAGTACACCAAAAACAAGCGTAAATCCAAGGGCAACAATCGCATAGATGCTTCCAAGTGTTATTCCATTAATTAGTTGTTCTAATAGCAAGACATCTCATCCTTTAATTCTAAATATTTTGATAAATTCACTAATGAAAGATCGGTTACGCAATGATTTCCGCACCTAATCATAAATTTTTATTTATTCAAATAGTTGGAATTTTCCATCTTTAATGATAAGACAGTCGGTTCCATGACAACGTCTCCATCTTTATCAAATGAGAATTTACCTAGGATACCTTCGAAATCTTTTATTTCTGCAAGAGCATCACGAAGTTTATCACGATCAGCTTCTCCAGCATTTTTCAATGCCTTCAGCCATGATATAAAGTGCATCATAGGCTTGTGCAGCAAATTGGTCTGGTTTCTTACCATATTCTGTTTCATACTTTTTAACAAAGTCTTGACTTTTGGATCATCTTTTTCACCAAACCAAGGAGTTGCAACAATTAATCCATCTGCTGCTTCACCAGCAATTTTAATAACTTGTGGAGAGTTAAAGCCATTTCCTCCTACAAATGGAACATCAATTCCCATTTTTCTTGCCTGATCCATAATAACAGCACCTTCATTGTAAAGAGCTGAAGCTAAGATTAAATCTGGATTCAAGTCCCTTGATTTTTGTTAATTGTGCATTATAATCAGATTGTCCTTTTTGGAATGTTTCAATTGTTAAAATTTCAAGTCCCATTTTTTCTGCTTCTTTTTTCATCGTGTCAAATCCTGATTTTGTTAAAACATCATCATTTCCGTAAATAATTGCCACTTTTTTGGCACTTATTCTTTCCACTGCTTTTTTAATAGCAGCAGGAATAGCTAGAGATTCAGGAAATGAATTTCTAAATACATAATCACCAATTTGCGGAATTCCATGCAGCTGTTGTTGAAGTTCCCATGATTGGAATACCATTTAAATCAGCTTCTGGTGCAACCACATTCATTTCAGTACTTAACGTTGGTCCAAGTATCGCCACAATGTTATCATCACTCATAATTTTTTGAGCTGCGGTTAATGCTTGCTCCTGCTTACCTGCAGAATCTTCAATAACAAGTTCAATATTTACTTCACCTTTTTCATTAATTTCTTTTTGAGCTAACTTAAAACCATTTGTAATAGCTTCCCCATAAGCAGCACCAGGACCAGTTAATATCGAAATAACGCCAATTTTTGCTTTTATAGGTCCGCCTTTGTCTGATTTCTTATCGGAACTTTCTGAATTATTACCACTACAAGCAGCCAACATCAGCAGCATAAGCACTGAAGCAAATAGCAGTGGTTTTTTGAAAAACTTACTCATTTCTTTACCCCCAAATTAATGAATATTTTAGAACATACTATCTATTAAATATTATTTGACAGTCGTTGTAAATACAATATTTGATTTTTTAGTAAAATTAAAAGAATATTACATTCATAGAAGTGCTTAATACTTGGATATTATTTCATATCATTTTTTCTATACTACAAACATAATTATTTAATTTTTTTGCCGAAATATCGTTTTTTAAGAGCAGTATGAGGACGATCCACCCAATTCACAACTAATTATTTCCATCAAGAACTTTATTGATTTGTTTATGTTAAAATATACAACTACGATTACTTTTTGGGGGAATTTCAATGAATTATCCAATGGGGTCCATTCAAGATGTTCATTTTTACAGTAAGGAACTCGGAGAAGACGTCGATTTTCTTGTGTATTTGCCCGCTTCTTACTCTCCATTAAATAAATATACTTTGTTGATTGCCGGGGATGGCCGTGATTATTTCCAGCTGGGCAGAATTGGCCGTGTTGCGGATGAGCTTATCTATAAACAAGAAATAGACCCTTTGATCATTGCCGGGATTCCGTATAAAAATATTGAAGATAGACGGAGAAAATATCATCCTAACGGAGAGCAGCAAATATCGTATAGACGTTTTCTTGCCCATGAGCTTGCTCCATTTTTAGATCAAAAGTATTCAACATACCAAATGGGGCTAGGGCGTGCTCTTATTGGCGACTCCCTTGCTGCAACGGTATCTTTTATGACAGCAATAGAATATTCACACACATTTGGAACCGTACTCTTACAATCTCCATTTGTAAACAGCGATGTGATCAAAATGGCAGAACAGACTAAAAACGCTAATTTACAAATTTATCATGTGATTGGCAAGCAAGAAACAGAAGTAAAAACCACTGATGGATTCATAAAAGACTTTTTAACACCAAACCGAGAGCTGTCACAGCTGTTGAAAAAAAGAGGATTCCCTTATTTTTATGAAGAATTTCTCGGTAATCACACTTGGAAATATTGGCAACCTGATTTAAAACGGGCATTAAAGCATATGTTTAGATAAGAGGATCCTCATCAACGACAAAGGTTTGTTATAATAGGGTGTAACATATGAGATGAATTTCATTGTAATAATGGCAAAAGGCCATTAGATGGGAGGTATATCGAATGAAATACGGTGTTGTGGTTTTTCCGGCAAAATCCTTACAAGACTTTGCTAACTCTTACCGAAAACGATATGATCCGAATTATGCTAAAATCCCTCCACATATAACTCTTAAAGCCGAGTTTCAGGTACATGATGATGAAATCAATGGGATTGTCCGAATACTACATGAACTAGCTAATAATGCCAGGCCATTCAATATTAAAATGACAAAATTCAGCTCCTTCCAACCTGTTAATAATGTCATTTATTTAAAAATTGATCCTAATACAGAGTTGGAAAAATTACACAAAGAAATATCCTCCCGCTTCCCTGAACATGTTCCTGAATATGTGTATGCTCCTCATATTACGATTGCTCAAAATCTTTCAAATGAAGAGCATTCAGATGTTTACGGTACATTAAAAATGCGGCGGGTTAATATGCAAGATAAAATCGACCATTTCCATCTTTTATACCAGCTGGAAAACGGCTCATGGACAGTCTATGAAACATTTCGCTTTGGAAAGGAAGCTTGAAAATGGACGTAAAAACTCTAGATGTACAAATCGTAAATAATGAACAGCAATTAAACGAGGCATTTTCGATTAGACGGAAAGTATTTGTTGAGGAACAGCATGTAGCACCTGAAATAGAAATCGATGAACTAGAAAAGGAAGCCATTCATTTTATTCTGTACGTGGATAACGTACCTGCTGGTGCAGGCCGATTGCGGATTCTAGAGGGATACGGCAAGGTTGAAAGGATTTGTGTTCTGAATGAGCAAAGAGGAAGCGGTGCTGGTGCAGCGATTATGAACAAAATTGAAGAATATGCTAATAATAATGGAATTCAAAAATTAAAGCTGAATGCTCAGAAACATGCCATTCCCTTTTACAGTCATTTAGGCTATGACATTATTTCAGATGAGTTTTATGAAGCAGGAATTCCACATCAATCAATGATGAAAAACATTTTATGACAGAATGCTTCGCCGTAAGTTTTAATTATAGTGATAAAAATGACCATTTCATGTTACCTGCCTAGCATTCTTTTCTCTTGCTATTACTTGCTGATTTTCCTTGATATCTGATTAAGATTGTCTAATTTTCATAGAACTATAAGAGGATGAATTAATGGAATGAAAACAGCTAAAAAAAGGAAACGAATGGATCCAACTAGATAAAATAGATCGTTCAATCTTACCAGCGTCTATATGACGAGGGAAGAAAAGGACTTATTAGACCTGTCCGGTATGCTCGGAACAAGGTCAAGTTGATTTTGGGAATCATGTCAGATCCCCCTTTCAGCATGCCTTTACGAGAGATTCACTGTGTTGTGATGCAGAAATTGACTATTCAAAACCATTCGAACGAAAAAATCGACCCGAGGATATTGAACGGGTTTCACTTGCCCCAATCCAGGGTCATCACCGCTCCAAAGCCCGAAATTCATCATCTTTCGCTCAATGCAGCCGATCAAACAGATCCCTTCATTTACTGTAAGAAATAATCAAATGAACACACAAAACTCTTCCTATATTGAGGCACTGCAAAAGGCTGATGTTTATTTAGATGAAAATCAAAGCAAAAGCAGTCGTCTCATCCAAATGGTGCTTTGCTGGTTATTGCTGGAGCAGGGAGCGGAAAAACGAGGGTCTTACCGCTAGAACCGCCTTTCTTATCGCAGAAGAAAAGTGCTAACCAAACCGGATTATGCTTGTTACTTTTACCGCAAAAGCTGCGAGCGAAATGAAAGCAAGACTGCTGGCTTATCCACTATATGTCATCCTGCACAAATCAAACGTCTTGTTACAGGTACCTTTCACAGTATCTTTTACCGGATTCTCATTCATCACAATCCGCAAAAATGGGATGGCAAGAAACTATTAAGTAAAGAATGGATACGCGGGACAAATTTTAAAAGAAGCAGGAAAAGAACTTGGTCTGGACGATAAAGAATTCGCCTATGATGCAGCCTTACAGCAAATTGGCTTTTGGAAAAATTCCCTCGTTACACCGCATTCAAGTGAAGACTGACTCCGATTGGGAAGAAAAGACATCTCGTTCTTATATAAAAAATATGAAGAATCATAAAACACAGCAAGTATTTATTTGATTTCGATGATATGCTTATCAGGCTGCATCGACATTCTTTCATGGACAACCTGCACTGCTGGAACGTTACCAAGATCGTTTCGACCACTTTCTGATTGATGAATTTCAGGATGTAAACAAGGCGCAATATGAACTAATTAAACTGCTTTCAGCTCGCACAAAAATGTATGTGCCGTTGGAGATGATGATCAATCCATCTATTCGTTCCGCGGAAGTGACCCGCGCTATTTACTTGATTTTGAAAAGGACTTTCCTCATGCCGATGTTGTCATACTAGATGAAAATTACCGTTCTTCACATAATATTGTTGCAACCGCAAATAAAATCATTGTGCAAAATAAAAAAGCCGCCCAAAACAAATGCATGCCCAATTTGAATACAGAGCAATCTCCTTTGTTATTTTTCCCTTATAATGAAGAGGAAGAAGCAACGATGATTGTTACCGACATTAGCGAAAAAATTGCCAATGGTGCTAATCCAGCGGATTTTGCTATTTTATTTCGAACCAATACAGCAAGCAGGGCTGTATTTGAACGACTGGCAAATTCAAGTCTTCCTTTTAAAATTGAACAGGACATCGAATCCTTTTATGAACGCTTTATTGTCAGAAGCATGCTTTCCTTTTTAAAACTCGCCTTAAATGAAGAGGATCAAAAGGCCATCACAAATATTCTTCCTGCACTATTTGTTAAACAATCGGTACTTCGTGACCTAAAAGCGGACAGCATCCTAAATGATTGCACACTGCTTGAGAGTTTAAGCACAATGAAGACAGGCTTTTCTTTTCAAGAACGGAAATTAAAAAAACTCCCTCCTGTGATCCGTTCACTCTTCTAAGTTGTCTCCGCTTAACGCGATTGAAAAGGTTGATAAAGAACTTGGCTTTCAAGATTTTTTGAAAAAACGAGGGAATGAAGGCAATCGTTGGGAAAAGGGTCTGATGATATTCGTGATTTGAAGGTGGCAGCTAAAAACTTTGCAACCATTCACGAATTTCTTGGAACATGCTGATCATATGACTGCCATGAATAAAGAAATGAAATTGCAAAGTAAACAACGACAAAATGCAATTACATTAAGTACGATTCATCGGGCTAAAGGCTTGGAATATAAGACGGTTTATATTATCGGTGCTGTTGATGGCAGCATCCCGCATGACTATGCTTTGGAATCTTATCGTTCCGGGGACAATGCACCGCTTGAAGAAGAAAGACGGCTTGCTTTATGTCGCTGTGACGAGAGCAAAGAAAGAGCTTTTCATCTCTGTCCCGCAGAATTGGCGGGGAAAGAAAAGCATAAATCGAGATTTTTAACACATATACGCTAAGAGGAATTGTTCATTAATTAAAAAGTATTTTATATGAAAAAAGCTGCCTCAACAAGGGCAGCCCTTTAGTTTATTTTTTATTAATCATTTTTGAAATTGTATTAAAATCAAGCTGCTTGCCATCTTTCACAATCGATTTAACAATTTTATCTTCTATTTCTTTGTATACCGATTTGTTCGCAATTTGTGATACACGGCGAATGACATTACGAACTGTTTTTTCATCTTTAAAATTCGCATTTTGCAATGAGTTGGCTAATTCAAAAACATCCTTCATATTGACACCAGTTTTCTTCTCAACATTTTTAAAAAACTGATTATCCATTTTCAATAACTCCTCCTTTTTAATCCTTTTATATTCTATGAGGAAGACTAAAAAGGTGAAAATGAAATAAGAAAATTTGTATATACAGAAGAAGAGCAGCTCATAACGTGAGCCCTCTTCTTCGCTTTTATCCTCAATTAGTTATAGAAGCTTGCACCAACGATAATTAATAGAATGAACAATACAACGATTAATACGAATGTGCTGCCACCGTAACCACCGCCGTAGCCATAGCCGCCATAGCCGCCATAGCCGTATCCGCCGTATCCGAACATAAACCTTCACCTCACTTCTTTTAAGTCTCTAATAACATATGTAAATGGGCTAAATCGGTGAAGCAAGCTTTATTAGCGAACTAATGTTAAAAAAATCCGCCCTTACTAAGCAGGCGGATTCATTTACAATAGAGCATTATCCTTTTGGTTTAAATAATAAAGCTCCAATAAACCCAAAAACAATTGCAGCTGAAATTCCTGCAGCTGGTCACTTCAAACATTCCTGTTAACACACCAATTATTCCATGTTGCTCTGCTTCCTGAAGTGCACCGTGAACTAGTGAATTTCCAAAACTGGTAATTGGAACCGTTGCACCTGCTCCAGCAAAATCCACTAATGGTTCATATAATCCAAAACCATCTAATAATTGCCCCAATCACAACAAGTAAACTTAATGTATGGCCAGGAGTCAGCTTTGCTACATCAAATAACAATTGACCAATGACACAAAATAACCGCCAACAACAAATGCCCAAAAAAACATCGCCAACATTTTTTTTCCCCCTTCTTCATTTACTTCCATTTCAATGGAAACAGCATGTGCGATACACGGAATGCTTTCCTTTTGCTGATAACTTAGTGGTGACAATAGCGCACCCGTTGCCACCACTAAGATTCTTTTATACACACCCTTTTTCATTTGATTCAGCAAATGACCATAAAGAACCGTTGCCGAACAACCTGCACCGCTTCCCCCGGATTGAACCGGCTGATCCTCTTTATAAATCAGTAAACCACAATCTTGAAATCGCTCCGGATTCAATTTTTAATCCACTATTTTTTAATAATTCAAGAACGGTTTCTCGCCCGATTTTTGCCAAATCTCCTGTTACAATCAAATCATAATAAGAAGGATCGATTTGCAAATCTTTAAAATGAGCGATAATCGTATCTGCTGCAGCCGGAGCCATTGCTCCCCCCATATTAAATGGATCTGTTAATCCCATATCAACTACTTTTCCAATCGTTGCTGATGTTGTGAAAGGGAGATTTTGCTGGTTGGTCATTGGCAGTGACCAGGGCAACTCCTGCACCAGTTACCGTCCATTGAGCTGTTGGCGGCTTTTGTCCGCCATATTCAGTTGGATAACGAAATTGCTTTTCTGTAGCAGCATTATGGCTTGATGCACCTGTTACAATCATTCCTTGCCCCTTGATAATTGATGATAAAGGAGGCAAAGGCCAATCCCTCCATTGAGGTCGAGCAAGCACCAAATATGCCGAAATATGGGATTTGCAGTTCTTGCAGCAAAACTTGTCGGTGTAATTTGATTAATTAAATCACCGGCAATTAAAAATTGAATATCTTCTTTTTGTATATTCTCTTTTTGCATTGCTGTCTGAATGGCTTCTTCAATCAATTTTCGATGTGCCTTTTCATATGAATCAAGCCCCATCCATAAATCCTCATGTAGAATATCAAAATCATCTGCTAAGTTTCCATTTGCTTCAAAAGGACCCCCGTTACTCCTGTTGCAGCAATGACCGGTTTGTTGTTTAAATACCCATGATTGTTGCCCTACAACATTATATCACCCCCCACATATTCGGAGAATGGTTTTAATTAATGCAACAACAAACGCGGAAAAAACACCGAATAAAATAACAGAACCTGCAATCTTAAACATATTCCCTCCCACACCTAAGACAAACCCCTCTGTCCGATGTTCAATTGCTGCTGAAATGACCGCATTGCCAAAACCCGTGATAGGTACCGCACTGCCTGCTCCAGCAAATTGACCAATGCGGTCATAAATGCCAAAGCCTGTTAACAGCATGGAAATAAAAATAAGCGTGGCAACAGTTGGATTTCCTGCTGTTTGTTCCGTAAAATTAAAAAAGTAAATATAAAAATAACTAATTGCTTGGCCAATTGCACAAATCACCCCGCCAACAAAAAAGGCTTTTATACAATTTTTCAATACAGGCCTTTTCGTTTCATGTTTTTGTTGCAGCTGTTGATATTGCTGCTGCTCAGGCGTCTTCTTTTGTTTTTTTGTTTCCCCATTTCAATCTCCTTTCTTACGTAAATTCTTATTTTTATCCAAACATTCTTTCCAGTTCTCGATTCGCCCTTTTTTCTAGAATACGTTGAATCATTCATTTTTTCCCCCATTTAACTGCTAAAAAAATTTTTTCGTCACCTGAAACAATAAAGTTTTCTTTTGGGTACTTTTTCTCAAGTTTTGAGTTTACTTCCTTTTCAATAGGCTTTATCTGGAATCTTTGAAAATGCCTGACCTTGTAGGAAACAAGCGTATCCGTTTTTCCTTTAATGACAGCAACATCATAAATAGCATCGATCGATTGAACTTCCTTTTTAATATCAGCAACAGACACTTTCTTTGTATTCATTACCAATGTGGTTGAATTTGTGTTTGTTGTTTTATGTAAAGACAATTGAGAATTTATATCATCATTAATGTTTGTATTGCAGCCAACCATAATCGATAACACACATAGAAATACGTATACACTAAACACAATCTGTTTTATTTTCATTTTCTATCCTTCCTATGTAAAAAGTTACTTTTTCTCTTGACTATATTTTCTTCAAAAAATAACATATTATGACAAGCCCGATAGATTTCAAAATTGAACACCTGAAAAAACCTATCTAGTTCAGTGTTGACAATCCAAATCCATATTTATTGGCGATGAGGATAAGATACCATTTTAAACCTCCAAATAATATATATCCGAGGTTATTATCTTCCACTTTTATCATATCCATACAACTTTTATTATTTTTTCATCCTATAATATCTAGAAACCAAATAGAATATCAACTATATTACATCTTTTGTAGATAATTTTTAAATATTCATCTTTGAATTATATTACAGTTAGAAACAAGAAAAACAACCCCCGACATAGGAAAGGCTGTCCCAAAAGTCAATTTTTATCGACTTTTGGAACAGCCTCTGATTAAACTGATTAAATTTTAGCAGCCAAACCTATTTCTATTTCAAGTCTTCAATTGAATCAATATCCACATATTCAGGTACAACTAATCCATTCTTTGTTCCTTGAAGGTTTGGTCCAAGGTCAACAATATCGTTTTTATAGGTGTTATAATATTCGGCATGGGTACTAGGCAGCCATGCTGCAACCATTGCATCAGCACTTCCATTTGCAACCCCGGCAAACATAGGACCAACTTCAACTTGACTTAATGTAACGTTGTAGCCATTTTGTTCAAGAACCTTGCCAATCACATTTGTACTCGCTATTTCTGTATCCCAGGCAACATAGACAAGGTTAATACTTTCACCATTTCCTGCTTGGGCACCTTTTGTCCATTGAGCTACTTTGTCTTGATTCGCATCGATCCATTTTTCAGCAGCCTCAGCTGGATCCATCCCTTTTGTAACATCAACCATCACTTTTTCCATATCACTCGTTTCCCAAGAGAATTGATCAAGGATTTTATATGCACCAGGAGCATCCTGTTCAAGCCCTTTTCTTACGAGTGTATTAATATCTTCTGCCCCGCCAAAGGATCCTATTCGGGTCGTCGAGATATTTCAAATCGTATGCAGAGAACATCCAATGTGGTGACCACCCAGTAACAATAATCGGTTCTTTCTTATCATAGGCTTTCTTCAATTCAGCAACCATTGCTGCTGATGAGCCTTCAACAAGCTTCCAATCATCTAATCCATAATCCTTTATTGCCGTCTTAGTCAATTTCATTAATCCAGCTCCAGGTTCAATCCCAATAATTTTATAATCCGTTTGGGCACCGATCCCATTGGCATGCATCTATTGCAGTATTGTCTTTTGTAATCGTCAAAACAATTCCAGTAACTACTACAAGTAGCAGCTAAAATAGAAAAGACAATTTTTCGGCTAATCATTTGCTCATACGCTGGTTTACGTAAGTTTTGCGTAATACGGTCAAGAATGATCGCAATGAAAACAATGGATAATCCAGCTTCAAAGCCTTGTCCTACATTAATTTGACTGACAGCTCGGTAAACATCTGCTCCAAGTCCAGGTGCCCCAACTAATGAAGCCGTAACAACCATTGACAGAGCCAAGCATAATACTTTGGTTCACCCCTGCCATAATCGTTGGAGTGGCTAAAGGTAATTGGACTTTGAATAATTTTTGGCTGCTGGTGGAACCAAAAGCATCCGATGCTTCAATCAGTTCTTTAGGTACTTCTTGAATTCCAAGATTGGTCATACGGATGGTCGGAGCAATCGCAAAAATAAAGGAAGCGATAATCCCAGGTACGACCCCAATACCAAAAAATAAGATGGATGGAATTAAGTAAACAAATGCAGGCATGGTTTGCATAAAATCTAAAATAGGGGTAACGATTTTTTGCACTGTTTTGCTTTGTGCACACCATATTCCAACTGGGATCCCGATTAGTATCGTAAGAAATCCTGATAATAAAACGATGGCAATGTTTGAATACTTGATTCCCAATAACCAAGATTATCAATCAACAGCAAACTAATTAATGTAAATATTCCTAATGGCCATCTGACTCGTGTAGGTAACTAAAAGAGTTAAGATCAACAATTAATACAATGGATGGTCCTACACTCATTACATCCACTAAGATATTTAATAGCCCATCAATCACATTTGTGATAAATGAAAATAATCCAGCAAACGTAATGGTTATCCAATCCACTAGTAGAATCTACCCATTCTCCTAATGGGATTTTTGGTATATTCATTGAATCATTCACTCTCCATTTCGTTCAAAGAATCTTTATTACCTGCTAAAGCACCTATGACGGCTCCGCGAATAATGATTCCTTTTATTCTGTTCTGTTCATCTATGACCGATATGGGGATACTGGATGTTGCCATTACATCCAGTAGATCTGTAAGTAACGTATCTTCTGAAACAGTTGGGATATCAGTTGTCATGACTTCAGAAATGGACTAGTTCTGATCGATTGCTTGGCGAGCTTGTTCAGCCGTAATGGCTCCCAATAGCCTCTGCTTGCGGTCTACTACAAAAATACTGGAATATCCTTGTTTCCGCATAATTTCGAGTGCAACCCTTGGACCACGGTCTGCACCGATTTTCTCTGGTCGTTTCATAACATGTGATGCTGTTAATACTTTAGATAAATCGACATCTTCAACGAATTTCTCAACAAATTCATTTGCAGGATTCATCATAATTTGTTCTGGTGTACCAAGTTGAATAATGCTACCATCTTTCATCAAAGCAATTCGGTCCCCAATTCGCAATGCTTCATCTAAGTCATGGGTAATAAAAATAATCGTTTTTTTGTACTGTTCTTGAATTTCAAGTAATTCATCCTGCATATCTTTACGAATTAACGGATCAAGGGCACTGAAAGCTTCATCCATTAATAAGATTTCCGTATCACTCGCGAGAGCGCGTGCAAGACCTACCCTCTGCTGCATTCCGCCACTCAACTGCGATGGCAGTTGGTGTTCGTAGCCTTTTAATCCAACAATTTCAAGCGCGTGCATGGCTTTTTCCCGACGCTCATCAGCAGGGACTTTCTGGATTTCGAGACCATACTCGGTGTTTTCCAGTATGGTTTTATGAGGGAATAAAGCAAAATTCTGGAAGACCATGCTAATTTTCTTTTGCCTGATTTCTCTTAGTCTTGCTCTACTCATCTTAACGATATCTTCATTTTCAATCAAAATTTCCCCAAGTGTAGGATCGATTAGCCGGTTAAACATGCGAATCAAAGTAGATTTTCCACTTCCGGATAACCCCATAATGACAAAAATTTCGCCGGGATAAATTTCAAAAGATACGTTATTAACGCCGACTGTTTGTCCCGTTTCTTTCAAAATATCTTTCTTTGTTTTTCCTTGCTTCAATAAATCAATGGATGCTTTAGGATTTCTGCCAAATATCTTCGAGACATTTCTGACTTCTACATTGGTTTCATTCAGTCACCTCATTCTTTTAATTGTCCCTATCATATTTATTAATGCCCACTAGATCATGCTATGATTTAGCATAAAAGGCGTATGAACTTAGATGAAATCTTCTTCAAGAATGTCTGCCACTACTTGGCAAGTTCGTTCAAAGCTAAAATAGAATACTATACTATACCCAGTAAAGGTATAGTGAATTTTCTAGACGCCATACAAGAATCCTCATTCCGGTCTTAGTAGTGCTAGACGACAATACTCATAAAAAATCAATACTTTGCTGCAAGTGAATTTGTGATTAAACAGATCGTTTAAGTAGGTATAGAGGTAAAATCACAATTGAGGAATTTGATAAGCACAGCATATAGATGAAATATAATAGGGATTTTTTTTGGCTTTCAAAGCTTATTTTTTCTTTACTGTCACTTTATAAACTCAGAAATTCTATATTTACCGTAACAAAAAATGAATACAAATTCAAACCGTGAGAGAAGAAAATCCTGCTCACACATCCTGAAATCCTTTTTATATCAAGGGATATATAAATTTTATTTTTTTTATTTATGCTTTCATTTTTGCATAAAAAAGAGCAGTTTCGTAGTTGATTTAATATATCAAAATATCTCTTAATAAAAACTGAAAGGATGACGATCATCATCCTTTCAGTTTTTATTAAGACGCTATAATCCGGACATATTCTCTCGGTTTAAATGGTGTATTTCGTTTTTCTTGCACATGTGAAGCCTGAACATTTAATGGAGCCACCATGATGGGATCTGTCTTCAATTCAATTTTATGAACATAAAATTCTTCGTGATTTTTTTGTTGCAGCAGCCATGCCGCTGAAAATAACAGGATAAATATAGAAATACTTACTAAAATTTTCATATTCATTGTGCAAACACCTCCAGTTACGAATAGTTTGTACAAGAACAAGGAATTCTAAAAAATTTTTTGCTAAGAAAAGGAAAAATGAAATACACACTTTTTTTCAGCTTTCAAATATGATATTATGTTTATATATTATAATATTTGGAATTTAGGAGGAGCCTGTCACTAAAGGGATAATTATGCCCTTTAGTGACAGGCTCTTTTTGTATTTTTAAAAATTTAATACAAATGATAAGACTTGAGAGGTCGAGTGATATTGATAAAACTTTAATCGGGGTCTGCTGTTTTAAAGAAGATCGTGAAAGATTAGAGCCTGCCATTAATTTTCTTATGTATCCATTTGCTTAGGTAGTTCAGCATTAGGTCGACCTCAAAACAAAATCAATATTGAAGAAGATAGTACATCGCAAACATATGTAAAATATTTAAATTACTTGCATTAGCATAAGGAGGTTTTGAATTGTCTTACTTGCATTTGGCGATATTATCGCCACTGTTATTTTCTATACTTGTTCCATTTTTCTATAAAATATTCCGCGGTATCCATACTGGATGGTTTGTTCTTCCTCTGCCCGTTCTATTGTTCATCTATTTTCTTTCCTGCTTACCTATAACAACGAATCAAAAAACCATGACAGAATCATTAAGCTGGATACCATCTTTAGGCATCCATTTCACAACAAAAGTAGACGGGCTGGGTCTTTTATTTGCCCTTTTAATTACAGGTATTGGAGCTCTAGTTGTTCTTTATTCCATTTATTACTTAGCTCAAGACAAAGAAAAGCTAAATACTTTCTATGTATATTTATTACTCTTTATGGGTGCAATGCTCGGTGTTGTTTTATCCGATAACTTGATTGTCATGTATACTTTTTGGGAGTTAACTAGCTTCTCTTCATTCCTGTTAATTGGCTTCTGGTACGAACGAGATAAATCACGTTACGGAGCCCAAAAATCAATGCTTATTACCGTATTTGGCGGACTTGCTATGCTTGGTGGAATTATTCTTCTTTACATCATGACAGGAACATTCAGTTTGACGGAAATTATGACTCAGTCTAGTGAGATTTTCCATCATGTCTTATTTATTCCGGCTTTACTTTGCATTTTACTTGGTGCCTTTACAAAGTCCGCTCAATTTCCTTTTTATATTTGGCTTCCTGATGCGATGGAAGCACCAACACCAGTCAGTGCCTATTTGCACTCAGCTACAATGGTAAAGGCTGGGATTTATTTGGTGGCACGATTTACTCCTGTGTTTGGAGAATCTAGCATATGGTTTTGGCTTGTTGCTGGAGTTGGGCTGATTACCTTAATTTGGGGATCTGTCTTCGCTGTAAAACAAACAGATTTGAAATCGATTCTTGCCTTTTCAACTGTGAGTCAGCTGGGAATGATTATGTCATTGCTCGGAGTTGGAGCGGCTGCTCTTCATTACAAAGCTTTAGATGATAACATCTTTACTGTAGCAACTACGGCAGCTATTTTTCATTTAATCAACCATGCTACTTTTAAAGGCAGCTTATTCATGGCTGCCGGGATTATTGATCATGAAACAGGTACTAGGGATATCCGTAAGCTGGGCGGCCTCATGCATTTTATGCCGATTACGTTTACGATCGCAATGATTGGGGCCTTCTCCATGGCAGGACTTCCACCATTTAATGGATTCTTAAGTAAGGAAATGTTCTTTTCGGCCATGGTTCGTGTAACCGAGTTGGATATTTTCAACCTTGAAACTTGGGGTGTTTTATTCCCTGTTATTGCTTGGGTAGCAAGTGTTTTTACCTTTACTTATAGTATGATTCTTGTTTTCAAAACGTTTACGGGGAAATATCAGCCGGAAAAACTAGACAAGAAGCCGCATGAAGCCCCAATAGGAATGTTAATATCTCCTGTTATATTGGTTTCACTTGTCATCATTTTTGGCCTTTTCCCCAATCTATTATCAGAAAGTTTGATATCACCTGCTATGGCTGCAGTTCTTCCAAGCCTATTACAAGCAGGAGAAGCTTTTGACGTTCATATTGCTTTTTGGCACGGACCTACAATAGAGTTATTTATGACAATTGGAGTGATCATACTAGGACTCATCCTTTATAAAACCTATCCAAAATGGAAAAGGATTTATAAGGCAATTCCAGCAAAGCTTTCACTTAATGGTTTTTATGATCAAATATTAGAACGGTCGCAGTCAGGCTCCAATAAGTTAACAAATTTGTATATGAACGGGTCCATAAGATCCTATCTCGTTTATATACTCGCTTTCTTTATTTTTATCTTATCAACAACACTCATTTGGAAGAATGCTTTTAAATTGGATACAAGCAATGTCTCTTCCATAGGGATTTATGAAATGGTCTTAGCCATCTTTGTCGTGGTAAGTTCCATTAGCATTCTTTTTGTCAAATCACGAATGACTTCAATTATACTACTTGGTGCAGTTGGATATACCGTTTCTCTTTTCTATGTCCTTTTTAGAGCGCCAGATCTAGCTTTAACACAACTAGTGATTGAAACAATTTCTGTCGCCCTATTTTTAGTATGTTTTTACCACCTGCCAAAATTGCGCAAGTTTGAAACAAGAATGACCTTTAAACTTACAAATGCACTCATTTCATTTGGCGTTGGTGCAGTGGTAACAGCTATCGCGCTGTCAGCACATAGCAATAAGCTGTTTAGTTCTATTTCTCAATATTATATTGAGAATACGTATGAAGAGGCAGCAGGAAAGAACATGGTCAATGTCATACTGGTGGACTTCCGTGGTTTTGATACACTTTTTGAAATAACGGTACTCGCTATTGCTTCCTTAGGAATTTTCGGCATGATCAAATTGAGAATGAATAGGGGGAAAGAAGGATGAAAAAAACCAACAATATAATCCTTGAAACGTCTATCAAAGTTCTTCTTTTTATCATCGTTCTCTATTCAATCTATATATTCACAGCCGGACATTACTATCCCGGCGGCGGATTTATCGGGGGATTAATGACAGCAGGAGCCATTGTTCTCCTCTTAATCACCTATGATATTAACACGGTAGCAAAAATCTTACCCATTAACTACCGAATCCTTACCGCAATTGGTTTATTATTTGCAATTGGAACAAGTGCAGGGTCCCTTTTATTTAACGTTCCATTTTTAACACATGCTTTTACACATGTTGACCTGCCTCTTCTAGGAGAGTTATCTCTCCATACAGCGACACTTTTTGATTTAGGTGTTTACTTTGTTGTTGTCGGTGTGACGATGACCATTATTCAAACGATAGGGGAGGATGAATAGTGGAAATATTAATGGCATTTGTCATCGGTATTTTATTCATGACAGCTACCTATTTAATGCTGTCAAAAAGCTTACTACGCATTATTGTCGGTACTGGGTTATTAAGCCACGGTGCTCACCTTCTTATTTTAACCATGGGTGGATTAAAAAGAGGTGCTGCTCCTATTATTAGGGGAGAATATAGAAAACTATACAGATCCGCTCCCACAGGCTTTAATTTTGACAGCCATTGTTATCAGTTTTGGTGTTACAGCCTTTTTCTTAGTTTTAGCTTATCGGTCTTATCAAGAGCTGGGCACTGATAATGTGGAAGAAATGAGAGGATCAGAACAGAAATGACTAATTTAATTATTCTACCCATATTAATTCCTTTATTGACGGGGGCAATATTAATTTTTCTACACAATAGAACCATGGCTCAGCGCGTGGTTTCCACCCTTTCATCTATTGCCACGTTCATTGTATCATTCATAATCGTTCAGAAAGTTCACAAGGATGGGATCCAATCTCTAAATATCAGCAGCTGGGATGCTCCTTTTGGTATTACTTTAGTTTCCGATATGTTTTCGGCTATTCTTGTATTTACGACAAGTATTATTGCATTTGTTTGTTTAATTTACTCCTTTAAATCCATTGGGGTAGAACGTGAAAAATATTACTATTATCCTGTTTTTAACTTTTTATTAGTAGGGGTAAATGGCGCTTTTACAACAGGAGATATTTTTAACCTCTTTGTCTTTTTTGAGGTCATGCTCATGTCTTCATATGTTTTAATGGTTCTTGGAGGAACAAAGATTCAATTACGGGAATCCATTAAATATTTGCTCGTGAATGTCATTTCATCAGCCTTGTTTGTTATAGCTGTTGCCTATTTATATTCTGTTGTTGGAACACTGAATATGGCACATATTTCTGCACGAATCAGTGAAGTAAGTACAAATGGAATGCCTGGTATTTTAACCGTGATTGCGGTTGCTGTTTTTAATTGTATTTGGATTAAAAGGGGCGATTTTTCCGCTTTTCTTTTGGATGCCGGGTTCCTATTATGCACCGCCGGCACCGGTTTTAGCTCTTTTCGGTGCATTATTAACAAAAGTAGGGGTTTATTCCATCACAAGAACGTATACCTTATTCTTTTATCATGATATGGACTTTACTTTCCATCTCCTATCCATTTTAGCGATTCTCTCTATTGTTGTGGGCGTCATTGGAGCCATTGCCTATTGGGATATTAAGAAGATTATTATTTATAATATTATTGTCGCTGTTGGAGTCATCTTGTATGGTGTTTCGGTTATGAATCCTACCGCTATTACAGGATCCGTCTACTATTTAATTCATGATATGCTGATCAAAGCAGCCCTATTCCTTCTCGTTGGCGTCATCATGGCTATTACGGGAACAAGTAATTTGAGAAACATCAGTGGTCTTATTACCCGTTATCCAGGCCTTGGTTGGACATTCTTTATTGCTGCTTTAGCTCTTGCAGGCATTCCTCCATTAAGTGGATTCGTTGGCAAACTGCTGATTGTTCAAGGAGGGTTTGAGGCAGAAAGCTATATAGGTGCAGCACTTGTATTAATGTCAAGTTTACTCGTTCTATTTTCTGTTATGAAAATTTTTATTAATGGTTTTTGGGGAAAAGACCGCACTTACGAAGGAGGAAGAAAAAGTTCCTGTAAAATGGCTACTTATCTGCTCCGGTTATTTTAGTAGTGATTTCCGCTCTTTACGGAGTTGGGTCAGAATCATTTTTACCGTATATTTCTCAGGCAGCTGACACATTAGTGGATCCAAGTATTTATATTGAAGCTGTCTTAAAGGAGTGAGAAGGATGGCATTTCAAATTTTATTAAATATAGCACTAGCTTTCTTATGGATGTTTATTAAGGTTTCGTATGATCCCATTAGTTTTATAAAAGGCTATTTATTTGGATTACTCAGTCATATTTATCCTTAGACGTTATTTTCAAAGCCGTTTTTATCTATTTAGGGTGTGGTCCTTTATCAAGCTTACCTTTATCTTTATAAAGGAGCTTGATTTTGTCCAATGTTGCGATTGTCAAAATTGTATTAAAACCTAAATTAGATATGACGTCCAGGTATTTTTGCCTTAGAGACAGATTTAACAAAAGACTGGCAAATCACTCTTTTATCCAGTTTAATTACCTTAACTCCAGGTACTTTAGTCATTGACGTATCAGAAGACAATAAAACCTTATTTATTCATGCTATGGATATTGGCGAAATAGAAGTGGAAATTAACAGTATCAAAAATTCATTTGAGAGAGCTATTTTGGAGGTGAGCCGTTAATGCTTGAAATCGTCATTCGAATTGCTTTGTTATGCTGCTCACTTGCTATGCTTGGACTTATTTATCGGGTGATTAAGGGGCCGACATGCCAGATCGTGTTATTGCATTAGATGCGATTGGTGTCAATCTTGTAGCCATTACTGCTCTCATTTCCATTGTATTAAAATCTCATGCATTTCTTGAAATCATTCTTCTAATTGGCATTCTTGCCTTTATAGGAACAGTAGCCTTTGCCAAATATTTGGAAAAGGGGGTTATTATTGAACGTGAGCGCAATCATTAATTTTCTCATTGGATTTTTTATTTTAGTTGGTGCACTTCTCTGTCTGATTGCTGCTTTTGGAGTCATTCGACTCCCTGATGTTTATACGAGAAACCATGCAGCATCAAAAGCTGCTACATTAGGGGTCATGTCTATTTTATTAGGAACGTTTTTATATTTTTATGCTCTTGAAGGTCATTTTAATTCCAGGCTTATCTTAGGCATTGTCTTTCTTTTTATGACCTCCCCTATTTCTGGTCATTTAATTAATAGAGCCGCCTATAATTCAGGAGTAAAACTTTGGGATAAAAGTGTTAGAGATGACTTAAAAGAATATAACAAAAAAGCAAAGAATAAGTCATCTACAGATTAATATAGAAATGAAAGAGGCTGTCCCTCAAAGTGTCCGGTCCGATATTCACAAAACCATTCCTTATTAGAACAAAATAGATTTTTGTAGTTGAAGCTTATAAAATATATATAAAAACCCCTAAATCCATTTTCAAAGATTTAGGGGTTTTACACGCTTTAGAGGATTCGAACCTCTGACACAGAGCTTAGAAGGCCATTTCTCTATCCTGCTAAGCTAAAGATGCATTATTTATACTATGGAGGAAAAGGAGGGATTTGAACCTACGACCATTCGGTTAACAGCCAAATTCTCTACCACTGAGCTACTGGATATTCATTTCAAAATATCAGCTACTCAGAAATAATTCCCAATTTCTCTTTACCGAGATGATTTTTTCCCACACCCGCAGCCTTTTTTCTTCGTTGCTGATTTTTGGCTTTGAGTTTTTCCTTTTACTGAAGATATGGACTTTTTCCCTGCCTGACTCATATGAAAAGCCTCCATTCAAAATTTGTTTCGTCGCTATGACACATTTTATGTGGAAAACGAAAGCTTGTGTACATCAGGTGCCCATCTTGTGATAGAGAATGCTTCCGTCGAATGAGAGCTTTTGACGTACAGGACATGCTAGTACCGTTTTTCGCCACACTACGGCATAGTTCCTTTATCTGAACATTAAGGAGAAAAAGGGAAAAGCTAAATCCACATTTGAATGATTGTTTCAATAATCGCCCCAATCCCGGCGACAGCAAGAATAAGTAATAAAGGAAAGGCAAAAGAAGGTACAATGATGTACATGGTACATAATACGATGGAAGACCACACACCTGTACACCAATAGCAGCTCAATAATTCTCCAATAAAACCCTTGATGATCCCATCCTTTGGCACTAAGTAAATTTCACTTTCCCCTTTTTGGTTCACTTCTTCCCGTTCAACGATAAAAAAATCCCCGAATAAATGCTGTAATCTGGTCAAATACCATTAATCTCGTTAGTCGAAAGGAAGCCAATCCTAATATGAGTAACTCCAAAATACTGATATTCATTCACAAACCACCAATATAATCATTTTGTTTTCATTGTTCAAGGGAATCGAAATGAAATATTAAATATTTTTCACTTTATTGCTTTCCAGCATATGCCTAATTTCATAAAACAAGGCGTTTGTCCGTTACCCAATTTGCCCTCCGACAATATGTTATTAGTGTAGTATGACAAAGAAAAAAATAAGGAGGAAAAACATTATGGGTTGTGGAAAAAAAGACGATAAACATATGGGCTGTGTTTGTGATGTAGTTCGCGCCATCAAAGACATTCAAGATAATGCTGTCGAAGAATCTAATGAGTGTAATAGCTGCTTTTTAGAACCGCTTGGATCTATTGGATCAAAACCTCATAAAAAACACCACCATGCAGACACTCGTGTATTTGTATTAAAAACAGCGGACGGGTCTCCATTCCATGCATTTTTCAGAAGTGAAGATCAGCTGTGCATGTGTCTCCATCTTCTTCCGTGTAGAAGATATTTTTGATAACTGCTGTGCCGTATTCCGTGTCCTTCGTCCACTTGAAGGAGACGATACGCTAAAAATTGTCGACGAATGCTGTGTCGACCTAGCAGCTATTTGTGCTTTAAGTGGATTCGAAGCAACAGATGACTGTATTACTGTGGATCTAAACTGTTTCTGTGCCATTCAATGTATTGATGATGTACATCTTGGTCTTTAATCAACAAAAAGAGGCCAGCCCCTTCTAGCTGGCTTCTTCTACATAAAGAAACTATAACCAATACTTTTATTGGTCAATTAAAACCAATCATTTTTATTTCAATCAGAGTTCCAATCTGGATTTTTTCGATTTTATCATCAAACGTTTTCACTTCAATTGTTTCTTCTGTTTGGTTCATTAAAAAGCCTCTAACTGAACTATCGTTAGTGACAAAGATACATGAAACAGGCGGAAGCAGCTTTGGAAAATGTAATAAATAATCAAGTTTTTCTTCTATATTCATTTCTTTAAAGCTTTTCATCCGTTTGAGGGCATTAGACTGCTTATTTCTTGGTGAAATTGAAGAAAGTGCTAATTCATCCTGTCTTTCTTTTTCATATTGAGCAATGATTTCTTGAACATCTATACTTTCAGTCACTTGTATGGACGAATCTACTTGACTAGTCTGTATCTGTATTTCTTCTTTTGGAATAAGTTCATTTAAAATAATATCTTGATTCTCTTCTGTGTTATTATCTAAAATTTTTTCTTGTATTTGGCTGTTGTTCAGTTCCTTTTCGATAGTTGACACCGCCGTTATGCCATTGTTTTGATCAGACTCATTCTTATTTTCTTTCACTTGTGTTTTTGCTGGCACCACCCGTTCAATCACTGTTTCTTTAATATAATAGGTTTGTTGCATGTCAGAAACAGGAAATTCCCAATCTGGCTGTTGTATATAAAGGAGCGGATTATGTGATTTCTTATTATTCAACTTCAGCTCTCCTCCTTCTGTAGAATCTATCTATATGTATATGCACAGAGCTTCTTTTCGTTTCTTCATCATCAAAATTCACAAAATTATTTTCTCTTTTACTCATGAATCTTCATAGCATAGTTAGCTTCTTTTACAAAAAAAGGTTCACTTTTCTTCGAGAAAAGTGAACCTTTTTTGTAAAAAATCATTCCATTAGCCTAAAATATGGTATCCAGAATCAACATGAATATTTTCACCAGTAATCCCTCTTGCCATATCACTGAATAGAAATACAGCTGTATCGCCAACTTCTTCTGGTGTTGTTGCTCTACGCAATGGAGCTCGTTCTTCAATAATATTCAAAATCTTATTGAAATCACCGATTCCTTTTGCAGATAATGTACGAATAGGCCCAGCAGAAATGGAATTAACACGAATGCCATCCTTACCAAGGTCGGCTGCTAAATACCTAACACTTGCATCAAGAGAGGCTTTTGCAACACCCATTACATTATAATTCTGCATCACGCGCTCACCGCCAAGATAAGTGAGTGTCACAATACTGCCGCCTTCTGTCATTAACGCACTTGCTTCTTTTGCCACAGCAGTTAATGAATAAGAACTAATATTTTGCGCTAAAAGGAAACCATCACGTGTCGTATTCATATACTCACCTTCAAGCTCTTCTTTATTGGCAAATGCAATACAGTGAGCTACACCATGAATCGTGCCAACCTTTTCTTTAATTTCATTAAAACATTTTGCCATTTCTTCATCTTTTGTTACATCACAAGGAATGACAAGTGATTCGCTACCCTCTAAAGATACCAGCAAGCTCCTTAACACTTTTTTCAAGTCGATCTCCAGCATATGTAAAAATTAAGCGTGCCCCAGCTTGATTCAATGAACGGGCAATTCCCCAGGCAATACTTCGTTTATTTGCAACTCCCATAACCACAAATGTTTTACCAGTTAAACTTATAGTCATTCTTATTAACCCTCCACAATTAACACAAGTTATTAGTACCTAGTACTAACATTACTACAATTTACGAAAAAGAAAAGCAACGAAACCTAAATCAATCACGAAGCTAAATAGAAACAAAGGTGGGGAAAAATTAATATTTTATATAACCTCTAAATTGAAGCTCTTGTTTTAATTCTTCTACATATTCCTTCGTCCCAGTTACAATTAATCGATCGTTTACATGAAGCTCAGTTTCCCCGTGTGGAACAATTGAATCTTTCCCACGGAAAATTCGCACAAAAATAACATCGCCTGTAAATGGAAACTCTCCTCAATGTCATTCCTTCAAATTTACTATTGAACAATCTAATTTCATATAAAGAAGTTTCCTGATTCGTTAATATATTCATGACATTCGGAATTTCAATTAAAGCACGTAATAATGTTTGAGTTGAAAGAAGAACGGAAAAAACTTCAATTCCATTTTCCTTTAAAGTCGCTTCAAGTGAGGCTTTCTACACGGCAAATTACACGCTCAACTCCTTTTTCCTTTAACATGATTCCGAGCTTGCATTTTTTTCCTCATCACCTGTTGAAACAACAACAATTTCAGCTTCAAGGACATCTGTTTCATTTAAAGATATCGATTGAATAACTCTCCAATCTCAACAATATCAAATAGATCGAATCGAGTCATTTTATCTTGCTTTGTATGGTAAAGTGTTGGTTCATATAAACCCATTTTTAGCTCCTTGTATACAGGTAAAGTAAACTGGTTAGCTCCAATAATAGCAACCTTTGTTTTTTTTGTTTGTTCTGCTTCCAGCGGAAACACTTTTTTAAAAACAATCGGCGTAAACATAGAGGTAATAACGGCAACTAAAATAAATGTCCCACTCATTTCCTTTGTGATGACACCCATTCGTTCACCAATCGTAGCTGCTGCTATCACAAGTGATAAAGTGGATGTTAATAAAAAGCCAGATGCAATCACAGTTTTGTTATCATACCAAATTTTTAATAGGTAAACAGGGATAAGTTTTGATAACAAGCAAACCAATTAATAAAAGCGGAATAAGGAGAAGCAATTTTTTCTCTCCAAATAATGACCAAATATCCAAATCGACCCCAATCATGACAAAGAAAATTGGGATAAAAAATCCATAGCCAAATGAGTCAAGCTTATGCACTAATTCAGGATTCGGTGATAACAAGGAAACAAGAACACCAGCAAGAAAGGCACCTAGGATATTTTCAGCTCCAACTGTTTCAGAAATAGCCACAAGCACAATAATTAAAGTAAACACTCCTCTTGTACCAATTTGAATGGTTCCTGTTGACATTGATTCCAAAAAAGTACGATTTTTAAATCGTTTTGCGAAAAAATAAAGAAGAATCCCTGCTGCAAATAGTAGGAGTAACAACCATGTATTTCCTTCCCTCCATCCTGGAGTGAAACAAATACAGCAAGAAGAATCATCGTCACAAGATCAGCTATGACTGCCACGAGCAAAATAATTTGCCCGATTGCTGTTTTCATTAGATGTGCTTCTTTTAAGGTTGGAACAACGACGCCAAGAGAAATGGTTGATATGATTAATAGTCATTAAAAAGGCATTATCAATAAATCCAGCAATGACAAATAAATATGATAACAATAGAGAAACAACAAAAATACCGGCAAAAATAATAGACGCTAGAGCAAATGTATTTGGTTCAAGCTTTCCACTCGGTAATTTTCCTCGTTTAGCACTGCCTGAAAAAGCTTTAAAATCAATTTCAAGTCCACTTAAAAACATTAAAAAAATAAATCCGAGTGTGATAAAGTTTCAAGCCACATATCGGATTCAACAAGATTAAATCCACTTCTTCCAATGATAAGCCCCATGATAATTTCAGCAACAACAACAGGAATGATATTCAATCTCAATTGGTGCAGAATAATAGGGGTTAAAAAGGCCACTAAAATAACAATTAATAATGATATAACAGATGCTTCATTATGTTCCATGAATTTCCTCCCCTTTATTTTAAATCATATGTATATTATTTATGAGTTACTTGTATTGATGGAAAAATATTCTATTTAATATTTAACATAGTTGAATTAATATTGCTACAAATAAGGAATACTTTATAGAAAATATTCGTTTTCTAGGATACTGAGGGATTAAATTCTTCCATATAAGGATAGAGTAAAGGTAAACTTAAACAATAGAATGCCAACTCTACAAGACTATGCCCCGCTTGAAAAAAGGAGTTTTGACAAAATGAAATTAGATATTATTGGTGATATTCATGGCTGTTTTCATGAATTTCATGAACTAACACTTAAGCTTGGATACCAATGGAAACATGGATATTCCTGATCCATCCTGAAGGAAGGAAACTCGCTTTTGTCGGTGATTTAACCGATCGCGGACCACAATCACTAAAAATTATTAAATACCGTGTATCATCTTAGTTCAAAAAGATTTGGCCTATTACGTACCTGGAAACCATTGCAATAAACTTTACCGCTACTTTCTTGGCAACAAGGTTCAAATCACTCATGGATTAGAAACAACTGCTGCTGAATTTGAAGCACTTGACAAAAAAGAGCAGCAACAGGTGAGGAAATCATTTATTCAACTTTATGAAAATGCCCCGCTCTATCACATACTCGCTGAAGGAAAACTTGTCATTGCCCATGCCGGAATCAGTGAGGAATTAATTGGAAAGCAAAATTCACGGGTGAAAACATTTGTTCTATATGGAGATATTACAGGTGAAAAACATCCAGACGGATCACCTGTAAGAAGAGATTGGGCACAAAATTATAAAGGTAAAGCATACATTGTCTACGGTCACACTCCGGTAAGAGAAGTAGAAAAGTAGGAATACATATAATATTGATACTGGTGCTGTCTTTGGCGGTAAGCTATCTTCCCTTCGGTTTCCTGAATTCGAAATTGTTTCCGTTTCTTCTACAATGCCGTATGTAGCAGAGAAATTTCGTGAACTTGAGATGAAATCGATAACATAAGGTGTATAACTTTCATACTTATGCCTGGGGATTTATATATAATAGCCCTCACTAAAGGCAAGTTTCATCTTTGATTTATGACAATTTAGTCAGCCTTTAACCATTAGCAAATTCTTTCATATCATCAGGTAAATCTGCAATAAATTCCATCCTTTTCAGTAAAAGGATGAACAAATGAAATTCTCCTGCAGTGCAGCGCCTGTCTTTTTATCCGCTCAAGATTGCCGCCATATAAATCATCCCCTAGTAATGGATGTCCGATATATGAAAGATGCACACGAATTTGATGTGTACGGCCTGTTTCCAATTGAAGCTCAAGCCAAGTAAAATGAGCAAAGCTTTTCTTGACTCTATAATTAGTTACTGCATATTGACCATCCTCACGGACAACACGTTCAATAATGCTGTCACTTTTTCTCCCGATTGGTGCTTCAATTCTTCCTTCCGGTTCTGAAAATATTCCTTGTGCAAATGCTTCATATGTCCTTTTATACCGTCCCATTTTTTGTTGTTCGCTTAATAAATGATGGATATGGCGATGTTTTGCGATTAATACAATTCCTGATGTATCCCGGTCAAGCCTTGTGACAATATGTACGGTGGCATTAGACCAATTTGCTCATAGTATCCAATTAAGAGCATTTGCAAGACTGCCGCTCGGATGCTCCCTTGAAGGAATGGTATTCATCCGCGCAGGTTTTATTCACGACAAGAATAGATTCATCCTCATAAATGATTTCAAGTGGAATCTCTTCCCCTTTAATCCCTTCGCTCGGCTCTTCAGCAGGAAATTAAACGATCAGTTGATCCCCTTGCTGTAAGCGGATAACGGACCGTTACATCCTGATTCATTGACCATGATGCTGCCACCCTTGAATTTAATATCGGTTAAGGCACTCTTTGAAATATGCTTGTTCTTTTAAAAATTCCCGGACTCATTTTCCCTGCGTTCAGAGAATTTATCTTCCACTGTAATGAAAATTGCGACATTCCATATAGCTCCTATTCCATACAAGTTATCGAATTCCTTATCCCATCATCATTCAGAGGATATAAACGAATCATGCACCCTTTTCCAAAATGGAAAAGGGCGAAAACGAGCAAATCGGATTTGTTTCGTCTGAAACTCTGTATTGAATTGATTTTACATCCTTATGAAGAACATTCAGATGATCGATCAGTGATATGAAATATCTGTTATGACTAACTGGCTTCAATAAACAAGTATGATGTGATGGAAGAATAAGCGGTGATCCGATTGTACGAAATACCCGGTTATTAATGGAAGCAATTTCAGCCAATTGAATTGCCGAAATTGACGGATGAATAATGGCTCCACCCAAGGCTTTATTATATGCAGTGCTTCCAGATGGCGTGGACATACATAAACCATCACCGCGAAATCGCTCAAAATGCTGACCGCCAATTTCCACATCCATCACAAGTGTCCCCTCATTGCTTTTAACAGTCAGATTCATTCAATGCCAAATATTTGACTCTTTGCCACCATTCTTATAGCGAATGATCACTTCAAGGAATGGATATTCCACTATTTGGTATGGCGTTTTCGCAATCGCAATGACAAGCTTCTCAATCTCCTCTGGTACCCAGTCTGCATAAAATCCTAAATGTCCAGTATGTACCCCAACAAATGCCGTTTTATCCAAGACGGCTGCTGTAACGATGAAAAGCATATAGCAAAGTTCCATCCCCACCAACAGATATCAACAATATCTGGATGTTCTTCATCATATGTCAAATCAAAATCAATTAAATAATCTTTCATTCTGTACACTAATGAATTGAATTTGAATCCCCTCTTGATGTGATTGCAAATTTCATCGTTTCAAAGCCTCCTATTAAGAAATGCTTAGAGCTGGACACTACCAAGTTCAAACCTTTATCTCAAGCTCTTCCATTTTGTACTTATCTTCGTTTGTATTATTCCTTTTTCATGCTAAAAAATGCCTGTGCCTCCTGAATTTCTCCTCTAATTAATGACATTTCCTCATCAAGACGAAAGGCAGCTTCAGCTGCTCTTTGCAGTCTCATTTTAATATCTTCAGGAAATTGGCCTTTATATTTATAATTTAAAGAATGCTCAATTGTTGCCCAAAAATTCATCGCTAATGTACGTATTTGAATTTCAACGAGAATTTTCTTTTCTCCTTGTATCGTTTGAACCGGATAGCGGATTACGACATGGTAAGAACGATAACCACTTGTCTTTTTATGGGAAATATAATTTCTTTCCTCGACAATTTCAAAATCATTTCGTTTCCTAATTAACTCTACCACTTTGCTTATATCATCCACAAACTGGCACATCATTCGTAAGCCTGCAATATCCTGCATTTCTGATTCTAACCGTTCAAGCGGAATCCCTTTTTGATTTGCCTTATCTAAAATACTGGCAATCGGTTTAACCCTTCCTGTTACAAATTCAATAGGAGAATAATTCCCCTCCAGTTCAAACTGGCTGCGCATTCCTTTTAATTTCACCTTCAGCTCCTCTACAGCTTGTTTATAAGGAGCTAAAAACAAATCCCAATGCTTCACCCAAACACCACCTTATTGAAATACGGCTTCTACTTTATTAACCATCTCTTCACCATAATTGCTGTTTCCTTTAATATTCTCAATTAAGATAAGTTAATTCCTCAAAGAAGTGCACCAAATTGATTTTCTCCTGTCCATTTGTCACGGAAACAGAAATTTCTCGTGTCAATACCTCCTTTAAGTCAGTCCAGAAGATTTCAGGTACTTTAAGGTATGTATAGGTATCATTATTTTCCAGTAAATATACAAATGATAATCTCTAAGGAATCAACAAGCATTTGTCCTGATGCTTTTACATTTTCTAATCTATAATTGCTGTCAATTTCAAGGATTAATTCCGATTTATTTAGAATGGTATGATTAATATTTAGTACGTGATTCATCTATTTATCTCCTTCCATACACTTTTTTATTTTATCATAGGAATTACGATTTTACTAAAAATTGCCTTTAAATACTTGAGGGTAGATAATAAGATAAAGTAGAAGCTTACGCTTATTCCAGAGCTTTATTATACCGAAAGAAAGGATTACAGAAAATGCCGCAAAATATTGAAATCGAATTTAAGAATATGCTTACCGAAAGTGAATTCAATATCCTGCTGAAGCATTTCAGCCTGAACGAATCCCATTTTTTCAAACAAGTGAACCATTACTTTGATACCCCTGATTTCTCCTTAAAACAACATGGATGTAATTTAAGAATCCGAGAAAAGAAAGACGGTTATGAAATGACACTTAAACAGCCACACCCGGACGGACTGCTGGAAACAAACGAAAATTTAGATGAAAAAGCAGCTCAATCCTTACTGGAAGGTGCACCGCTAACGGATGGAATCATTAAAGAACAGCTTGTCTGCGCATGGATATAAAAATTGACCATCTGTGTTTTTTTGGATCACTCGAGACAAAACGTGCGGCAATAGAATATAAAGGCGGGGAGTTGGTCTTGGATTTAAGCACCTATTTAAATGCTCAGGATTATGAGGTAGAATATGAGGTAACTGACCGTTTGACGGGAGAAGCTGTTTTTGTTCAACTGCTTTCAGAAGTAAATATCCCCCATCGAAATGCAAAAAATAAAGTCCAGCGATTTTATGAACGAAAATTGTCTTTAGAACACTAATAATAGATGATTATGAGGCGAAACCTAACATGAATGTGAATCAATTTAAAATCATGCTTGAACTGAAGGCCATGCAGAATTTCAATTAAGAAACAACAAGCGAATCTCGTATCAAACTCATTATTTCAATATTTGCTTAACACCCTACTTTAGCAGAACACAATCCGCATCTGTCTGATGATAATTCAGTTAAGAACAAAATGAATCTGCATCCATGTTAAATTCATTCACACTTGCCTCCAGTACAATTATCAAAATTGGCCGGACACAATAAAAGCTATGAAACAATTATTCAGTCTGCATCTGAACGCTACCATGTACCTGCACAGTTGATTAAAGCAGTTATTGGACAGGAATCTAACTTTAATCCCAATGCAACAAGTCCTTCGGGTGCTGCAGGGCTTATGCAATTAATGCCGCAGACCGCGCGTTCCCTTGGTGTGGAAAATATCTATGATCCTGAGCAAAATATCATGGGCGGCACAAAATACTTAAGTCAAATGCTGGATAAGTATAAGGGCAATATAGAGCTTGCACTAGCTGCCTATAATGCTGGGCCGGGAAATGTTGACAAATATAATGGCATTCCGCCCTTTAAAGAAACGCAAAATTATGTTCAAAAGGTCAAAAGTCACTATTTAGCCTAAACAGCTGAAATGGACTTTTTTAGCTGTTTTGTGGTATTATCCTGTAAATGTGATTCCGCTCTGAATGATGTATAAGCTATTTATTTGAGATATTAATATTTGCTTGCTAAAATAATAGAGATTTTAATCTTAACCATGATTAACCCGTTAACGGATTAGTTTTTTAGTGCAAAATATGATTATACTACATGTTAAAGGAGGGTTTATGATGATCGAGAAAGTACCTACTCCATTCGATATGATAGGTGAAGAAAAACTTCATCAGCTTATTGACGCTTTCTACCGGCGCGTTGGAAAACATCCACATCTCGCTCCCATTTTTCCTGATGATTTAACGGAAACAGCTCGTAAACAAAAGCAATTTATGACTCAATATTTAGGCGGACCGCCCTTATATACGGCCGAGCATGGACATCCAATGCTTCGTGCACGTCATTTGCCATTTGAAATTACACAAACACGAGCAAAAGCATGGCTTCAATGTATGGCAGAAGCAATGGACGAAGTGGGTCTGTCAGGTCCGTTGCGTGACGATTACTTTTCAAGACTTGTTCTTGACTGCATCACATATGATAAATACTGATGAAAACCAAAATATGAAGGGTGAGGGAATGTGACAAAGCGAGAAGTATTCGCAATGAAATCATGCTTCCTACCCTGTCACTGTCATGAAAAAAAGCCGCTTGAAATTTATTTATTTATCGATCCGCTATGCCCGGAATGTTGGGCTCTTGAGCCAATTTTAAAAAAACTGCATATTGAATACGGACAATATTTTAAAATAAAATATGTTGTCAGTGGACGATTGGCTTCGCTTGAATTAGGCAGGAAACATAACTTCGAAAAGATTGCAAGAGCTTTGGGAAAAAACAGCAGCCGCTTTGGTATGTCTTGTGATGGAAGTCTTTGGCTCGAAAATCCAATTTCTTCCCCATATCTTACTTCTCATTGCCATTAAAGCAGCTGAGCTACAAGGAAGAAAGGCTGGAATTCGTTTTCTTCGCAAATTACAGGAAATGGTATTTCTTGAAAAACAAAATATTTCGTACTTTCGATGTTTTAACAAGCATGTGCCGAAAGCGTACCGGCTTAGATGTGGATGAATTCATCTGCGATATTCATTCAGACAGTGCTGCGAAAGCATTTCAATGTGACTTAAAAATCACTTCTGAAATGGATGTTACAGAAATTCCTACTCTTGTCTTTCTTCAATGAAAATATTGAAGAAGAAGGAATTAAAATTACTGGGTATTATCCATATGAAGTTTATGTCCAAATTATAGAAGAAATGCTTCAGGAAAAACCAGTTAAATCAGAACCTCCGCCGATTGGAAATTTTCCTTAAACATTATCATTTAGTTGCTTCAACTGAAATTGCATCTGTCTATAATATGACTATTCATGATGTAGAAAGAGAATTAAAAAAACTGCAATTAAAACAGTTAGTAGAAAAGTTCCTGCAAAATATGGAACCTTTTGGAGGCTAAATACAAGGAAAAATCTTGCACGATAATTGTGTGTTTTAAAAAATCCTATTGTTATAAAACTTTAAATCAATCGGCGAAAAGCCGATTTTTATACGACTGATGAAAAGGCATTCATTTGTTAATAGAAAAAAGACCTTGCTTTGCAAAGTCTTTTTCATTAAATACGAACAAAGGGGATGGGAGAAATTTTTCACGGTCAAACAAAGGGGTATATGTTTGCTTGTGATTAACTTCACGGTATTAATATATCACATGTGATACATTATGACAATACATTTGATTTTGTTTCACATTATTGTCATAAAACCAGTGCCTATTTTAACAGTTTTGAAGCATATATTTAAGTATTATTCATGTGATATAACTAACACCTATAATTATTTTAATATTTAAGGGAGACCATTAGGGATGAGAAAAATCTATCTTCTTTTTTAATTGTGCTTATTATCTTTTCCTTTTTCTTACAGCTTCTTGGTTTAATGAAATTGCTCCCGATTTACCTTACTTCTCCCATTTTATTTGTGTCCTTGTTTTTATTTGTTGTTTATCTCAATAACCGTAATCGCTTTAAAGGATTTTAAGAATTGTTATACACTTCATTATCTTAGTAAAAGAATGGAGCTGTATCCAAGTATCGACAGCTCCTTTCTTTTATCGTCTTATAATAATTGTTCAAGTTCTGTTAATTTCTCAGCAAATACTTTGCAAGCGTCTTCAATTGGCTTTTTGCTTGTCATATCCACGCCAGCCTTTTTCAATACTTCAATTGGATAATCAGAACTTCCTGCTTTTAAGAAATCAATATAACGTTCAACTGCCGGCTGCCCTTCAGTCAAGATTCCATTGCTTAATGCTGTTGCAGCACTAAAACCAGTCGCATATTGGTATACATAATAATTGTAATAGAAATGAGGAATTCTTGACCATTCTAAGCCAATTTCCTCATCAATGACAATATCTTCATTCCATAATATTTTTTATTTAATTCATAATAATCCTTTGTCAATGATTCTGCTGTTAAGGCCTCATTATTTTGTGCTTTTTGGTGGATTAGATGTTCATATTCAGCAAACATTGTTTGGCGGAACACGGTTCCTCTAAAGCCTTCTAAATAATGATTTAATAAATAAATTCGTTTTTGCTCATCATCAATTGTCTTTAATAAATAATCATTTAACAATGCCTCATTACAAGTTGAAGCCACTTCGGCAACGAAAATCGAATAATTGCCATATGGATAGGCTTGAGTTTTTCTTGTATAATAGCTGTGAACAGAATGACCAAATTCGTGGACGAGTGTAAATAAATTATTCACATTGTTTTGCCAGTTCAGCAAAATATATGGATTTGTACCATAGGAACCTGATGAATATGCACCACTTCGCTTCCCTTTATTTTCATGAACGTCCATCCAGCGATTTTCAAAGCCTTCCTTTAAAACCTGCAATATATTCCTCCCCAAGTGGAGCCAGTCCTTTTAAAATAATCTCTTTCGCTTCTTCATAGGTAATTTCCATTTTTACATCCTTCACAAGCGGTGTATATAAATCATACATATGCAGTTCGTCAAGACCAAGCACCTTTTTACGTAATTTTACATAACGATGCAATAAAGGCAAGTTGATCATTTACTGTACTGACAAGGTTTTCATACACACTTTCAGGAATATTATTCGTCCGCAAGTGCTGCATGGCGGGCAGATGAATATTTTCGAACCCGTGCATTGAAATTATCCTTTTTGATGTTTCCGCTCAATGTACTGGCAAATGTATTTTCGAAACTTCCCGTATGTATCATATACTGCCTTAAAGGCATCATGGCGGACCCGTGCGTCTGCACTTTCTAAGAAAACGGCTATAGCGACCATGGGTCACTTCTACCTCTTCACCATTTTCATCCTTAATTGAAGGAAACTCTAAGATCCGCATTATTTAACATACCAAATGTATTTCTTGAAGCATCCTAACACTTCCGAAGCTTCAGCCAATAATGCCTCCTGTTCCGCAGATAATACATGCGGCCGTTGCAAATTAATTTCCTCAAGAGAATGCTCGTATAAGTTTTAATTCCTGCTTTTGCTCTAAAAATGCTTTAATTTTGCTTCATCAATCGCTAATATTTCAGGAACAATATAGGCAAGACTGCTTGCAGCCTGTGAATATAAGATTTTTCATTCGTCATCAAGCCCTTGATAAAATGAATTCGTCGTATCCTGGTCATATCGCATATGGGAATAAGCATATAAGTTTTCCAATCGTTCCAATAGCTTGTCCTGTTTTTGCAATGCTTATAGAGTGTATCTGCACTTTCTCCAAGTTTCCCTTCATATTCTTTTACACCAGGAATTAGTGATTTCACTTCCTGAAATTCCTTTTCCCATTCATCATCACTTGCAAAAATATCCTCCAATCTCCATGTATCTTCGACCGGAAATTCACTTCTTGAAGGAAGTTTGTTTACTGTCGTTTCATTTGCCATTATAATCCTCCATTCCGTCTTTACTACCCTAAAAGGGATTTCTTATACCTTCTCTTAGTTTACCGCAATTTCCTTCCTTTTAAAAATTAAACCATTATAGTATATGCTGGCAGCCTATATTTCATTTTCCCCTTCATTAAAAACTTCATGATCAACTGCTCGCAACGAGGAATGAGAAAGTCGGTCGGTTCACTTTCATTTTGCTGTTATTTCTATCACAATAACTCGTTTGGGCAATGGTAAGACCATTATTTTTTATCCCAAGGCTCTGTTCATGTTTATTGTTCGTATGCGGCATTGGTGTACGTTGGCACGTGTTTTATTCGATTGAATAACTTAATGTACGCGTACACCAATGCCACTTTGATAATTAACACGATTGTTTAACAGAACCTATCCAAAAAGGAAGTCTCATATTCCTTGTAAAATTGATCCTCCATTTCCTGTTGCAACACAATATGCTCCGGTATTTTCACTCTCTCAGTGATTCCGAAAGTATTCGTATTTATTGCTTTCAGTACTTGTAGACGCTTCTAATAAATGAAGGTATTCAGAAGAGGGGCAATGATGATTGATGTTGTGACTAAAGGAAGGATACGTAATTTTATTTGCCTTTTTTCGACACGTCGCATAAAACTGCGATAAATATCATTAAATGTTAAGATCTCTCCTTCCTTTTTGTTAAATCGTATCGATAAAGAAATAGGCTTGCCAAATGAGAGGAGAGGATTCAATTTGGTGCATTTTGAACAGGAAGACCAATAATAGGAGGAAGCAATGAATATATTCAATGATAATTGGTATAGTTCTCTCAACATAATCCACCTTGATGGCACCCTTTTAGTGATAATTGACTTTTGTGATTGAATTTCTCTTTTCCAATTTCCACTGTACCATGGCGATTTGACCGTAGACGTCAAGCAGCTTTTCACAGTCATTTGCTGTGCAGGAATGATCGTAATATGGGCAAAAGCATTTTTTGCGGAAACGGGTAAAAGATTATTTAGGAGAATAAATATTTTGGATGTTGAGCAATAAGCTGGAAGATACCAGGAACCTGAGGGACTTTTCGAAGCAAATAATAATCAAAATTTGTAAGAGCTACTTTCCTTTTCCCTTTTCGCTTAATATTTTTTCCTCCTATGATCCAAATAGAGGTAAGTCTGTTTTTTGGTAACGTTTTGTTCTTTTGATGAAAGTTCTGGCGGGATTTGTGAGCATTGAAATTCAAGTGCATATTTTTTAATGTAGGAAAAACCAATATCCGGTCTCTGCCGAATAGTATGATAATAAGGTTCAAGCACCGGATTTAATTTTTGCGTTTCCAGCCAATGAATAATTGCAGTTTGCCAATAAGATGGTAATCGGATTCTCTTTCATAGCTCTCCACACAATTGAGATCCTTTTTGATGAGCAAAATGCTCCATTCTTGCTGCCCACTTCATCATGACCTTTTCTTTACACTCAGGACAATAAAACTCCCCTTTTCTTTCTTTCCCTTAATTTTTCTTGGAGGTCTTGGAAATAAACGAAAAGTCTCTCCATCTTTTTGGACAGCTTATAACAATACCATCCCTCCTTTCATTTTATTACATTCTCCACAACATTAAAAGTCCTGCTAAAAAAAAAATACATTAAGCTGCTAAGGAATGAATTATTCTCTTTCATTATATTGAAATTCTTGTAGATAAACTGCGACGACCGTTACATAACGGCGAAAGTAGCGCGAAGTTGACTCGAGCAATCGGTAACCCAATTGTCTTTTGCTAAAAATTGTCAGCATCAATTTCACTGGAATCGTTTAGATCATTTTAATACTCCTTCACTAATTTCTCTGTACTTTTTGTCCGATATAAAAATGCATTTACTTCAAAATTCAAATGAAAACTTCTCATATCCATATTTGATGTCCCAATGGAAGCAAGCTCATGGTCAACAATAACAATTTTACTATGCATAAATCCTTTTTCATATTCATAAACCTTCACACCTGCTTCTAATAACTCCGGAAAATAGGAGCGTGAAGCATGAAATACAATTCGTTTATCCGGCTTTTTCGGGACAAGAAGCCTGACATCAATTCCACTTAACGATGCAATTTTTAGTGCAGAGAAAATATCCTCATCCGGAATAAAATAGGGAGAAGCAATCCAAACTGAATCCTTTGCCGATGTGATCATCGAAAAAAAAATATTTTTAATGGCACTATACTCATTATCCGGACCGCCGGCAATTAATTGAACCCCGCCATATTTATTCTCTCCTAGCACCGGTGACAAATATTCTGCAGTTAAACAGCTATCATTGGTCATGTAATACCAGTCCTGCAAAAATATCAATTGCAGCGAACGGACCGCCTCACCTTTTAACATTAAATGTGTATCCCGCCAAAAACCAAAATTCGCATCGCGCCCTAAATATTCATCTCCAATATTTAATCCTCCGACAAAACCTACACTTCCATCAATCACAATAATTTTTCGATGATTTCGAAAGTTAAATTTACTGTTTAAGAACTGGGATTCTAACTGGACCGAATAAAACCATTTCAATTCCCTGCATCTTTTAATTCATCAATGTATTCTTTTGATAACTTCCATGATCCTACAGCATCATATAAAAATCGAATCTTCACTCCTTCGCGAGCTTTTTGAATAAGAACTGATTTAATTTTTTGTCCAATTTCATCATCCCTAACAATATAATATTCAAGATGAATATGATGGACGGCCTTTTGAAGCTCTTCTAATATGTGACAAAAAGTCTCCTCACCATTCGTTAATACTTTTGTATCTGTTCCAAATGAAATCGGGCTGTTTCCCAATCTCTGTGCTAAATAAAATAATTTCTTTTGATGAACTCCTGCCTGGTTTAATTTTTCCTCACTTACTGGATCCTGTCCTTCATATTGTAAAAATGTCTGTTTATCAAGGAAATACTTTTTGCGAAACATTTTTTCCTTTCGATAATTTCGACCAAATAATAGATAAAAAATAAAACCCAATACCGGAAAGCCGCCAATAACAACAAGCCAAGTTAAAGTCTGGGTCGGATGCCGGTTTTCTATAAAAATAACAAACCCAATCACCATGACAGTTAAAGTAATCAAAATACTCACATAGCCAATAAATCCATCTATAACATTTACATATTTATTAGTGAAGTATAATGAAAACACCCAAAATAAGCAGAAAAAAGAGAATTTTAACAGTATTTTTCATTTTAACCTCCATCAAAAGCGCAGACGCCTTGTAAAACACAAGGAAGAAGTCTTGTTCCTAAAAAAAAACCGATTCCAATGGAAATCGGCATTATTATTTAAAATACTTTCTTATTTGAGGAAAAACCGGTGAATCAATGATTAACTTTCCATATTCCTCAATTCGATGAATCGTCCTGCTGTTTCATGGCCGTATTCAAGTAAAATACTTAATATATTATCAATTTCGCTCTCTTCAAACATCCTCGGAGAAATTCAATATATAAATAGTATTTTCCTTCAAAAAAATAAAGTTTCGATGTTAATTCATCTAATCCAGTTCGTTTTGAAAGAGCAATAAGGTCTTCTAAATCTTTAAACTTAACACAAAATCCATACGGTCATCTTCTTGAGAATCATCATCATCCTGACATGGGATTAAAATGATGATCTAACAGATCTTCAATTTGTTCATCAACGGGTAATTCTTTATACTTATCTCCAGGTATCGGGAGTTCAAACTTATGACCATCTTTAGAAACCTGAGCTTTGGTTACCACAATTTCTAATCCTTTATCAAGTGCCTGAACTTGAATCCAGAGAGGTCCTTCTACTAAGAACTCCTCTTCATTGTGAACCTCATCCATCATTTCCCAGAAAAGTTCCTCACTTCGCTCACGATTGTACCATATTTCTTCACGATCAAAGCCTCTTTCTTCCATATCAATGTAAGAAATGTAAAACTTAACGGTATTATCATTAATACGCTCAATTTCCATATAGTAACTCTCCCTTCCATGCTTTGGTTGAAGGGACTAAATACCCCCTTAAATGTCTAAACAAAACCTTTACCCTTTATCAATATGTTTTAAAAAATACAAGTTAAATAAACTTATTTTATACCTTGTACTCTATTTTATGACAAAAAGACAATAAAGGGAATTAAAAAGACACAATTTTATAAAACCATTATGTGCCTATTTATCTTACACGTATTTTAACAAAAACAATTTGATTTGAAAAGCAGAGCGACTTAGAAGTGATAAGCAATTGATGAACGGCAGTCATAACTTTGTGAAAATATTAAAAAAAGAGGCTGGCCCATCTACTGAGCCTGCCTCCTTAATTTACTAACCGTTGTGCTTCACGAAATTGGAATGTACGAACCTTCCTTGGAAGAAACCTTCTAATTTCATCTTCATTATATCCAACTTGCAATCTTTTTTCATCAATAATAATCGGTCTACGCAGTAATCCTGGATTATCTTTAATTAATTGAAACAAGTCATGCAATGGCATTGTTTCAAGATTAACATCCAATTTTTGGAATGACTTTGAACGGGTAGAAATTATTTCATCAGTACCATCTTCAGTCATACGAAGGATCTCTTTAATTTCGTCAATTGATAATGGTTCTGAAAAAATATTTCTTTCTGTATAAGGAATTTCATGTTCTTCTAACCATGATTTCGCTTTTCGACAAGATGTACAACTTGGTGAAGTGTATAAAGTTACCATTTTAAAACAACACTCCCTTTTAATTTGACCTATAATTTATATTTTGCGAAGATTTTTAGTGACTCATTCAGTTCTCAAATTAAAATAACTTTAATAAAGTAATTTATATTATTAATTATACACCATTAAATATTGTTTTGGTATCCCTTTTTTGAAAAAGATTAAAGTTATTCTAATTATCAAATCTTCATTTTCATAAATTGTTTCTATTAATGTATTACGAATCTGAAGGGAAAAAGTTTCACTTTAACAGTAATTTTTTTATTTTATTATCCCATGACCATAAAGCATACAGACACGGTACTTATTTACTCAAAAGGGCCTACCAAATCATCCTTTTATATAAATGAATTCTTTTAATACATTTAGGGATCATCCATTGTTTTTTTCTATCATTTTTCATATTAAAAATTTGACTAGCTGCACATATACTTTTTTATCTATATATATAAGTAAACTTATATAAAAATACCTTCTAATTCTCAATTAATTATTTATATTGAAAATAGCGATAGATAAATTAGTACTTCCATTGATAATGAAGTACTTTCACGATATTATCTTTCATTTAGCCTAATTTTTATATACAATATAAGAAGGAGTTACTATCCTTTCATCAAAGTATGATCAACAAAACGTAAAATGGAGGAGAATCATGACTGCTTTTATTATTGATTTTGTACTTGTTGCTGCACTAGTTATCGGGATTACAGCGATTAGTGGAGTTCTGTCAAACGCAATTGCTAAATTATTTGGTGGAAAGCGGAAAGCAGAATTTGTAAGTCAATCCGCCAGAATGCAGGCGGGCTTTAAAAAAATAGGTGGAATTAAATAAATAAAATGATAATAATCTTTACGTGGATGGCTTAATAAGTCATCCACTTTTTATATATAACGATAAAACAAGTTAAGCAACTTCTTCAACAATAGTTGATAAAAACCCTTCTTTTACATTTTTACAGTTAAAAGCCGATCTCGGAGATGAGATCGGTTCTTATTAGTTTGAATATTTCACTTTCAAGTCGCTAAACTCTTTCTCAGAGCAAAGAACAAAATGGTTCGGCCTGATTTCCCGCATCTCTAATTGCTCACCTGCTGCGTAGTGATGTGCAGCAGGATCATAAAACTTTCGTTTACGGGTTCTTTCCGTTTCGGGATCTGGCAGTGGGATCGCTGATAATAACGACTGTGTGTATGGATGCATGGGATTTACATATAAATCATCTGCTGGAGCTAGTTCTACAAGCTTGCCAAAATACATGACACCAATACGATCACTTATATATTTAACCATTGACAAATCATGGGCAATAAATAGATATGTTAACCCTTTTTCCCGTTGTAGCTTTTTTAATAGGTTGACAACTTGTGCTTGAATGGAAACATCAAGAGCTGAAATTGGTTCGTCAGCAATAATAAAATCCGGTTTCACTGCTAGTGCACGGGCGATCCCAATCCGTTGTCTTTGTCCGCCTGAGAACTCATGCGGATAGCGATTCGCATGTTCTTTATTTAACCCAACCGTATCAAGAAGCTCGTAAACACGCTCCATGCGTTCCTTTTTATTTTTAGCTAAGCCGTGGATATCAATTCCCTCTGCAATAATGTCAGCAACGGTCATCCGCGGATTTAATGAGGCATAAGGATCCTGGAAAATCATTTGCATTTTCCGATTAAATTTTTTCAAATCTGCCTTTGACTTTCTGCCATGAACATTTTCACCATTAAAAAGAACTTGTCCATCTGTTGCATCATATAAACGAATAATCGTGCGCCCTGTTGTAGATTTACCGCAGCCTGATTCACCAACAAGCCCTAATGTTTCACCTTTATAAATATCAAAAGTAATTCCATCAACGGCTTTTACGACATTCGAACTGCCAACATTGAAATACTGCTTTAAATTTTTGATTTCAAGTAACTTCTCAGTCATTTTTACTTATCCCCCTTCACTAATACCGGTTTTTCAAACGTGGAGGATAATTTGCGCATACGTCGTTTGACTAACTCTGGCGGCTCAACCTTGGGAGCATCCGGATGCAGTAGCCACGTTTTGGCAAAATGAGTTTCAGATACTTGATAAACAGGCGGCTCTTCTTTAAAATCAATCGCTAGTGCAAATTGATTTCTTGTAGCAAACGCATCTCCGATTGGAGGATTGGTCAAATCTGGAGGTGTACCTGGAATAGCAGCAAGCTCTTCATCATTAGCACTATCTAAACTCGGCATGGAAGCAAGCAAGCCCCAGGTATAAGGATGACGAGGATCATAGAATATTTCATCAACCGTCCCCATCTCAACAATTTGACCAGCATACATAACCGCAACACGATCTGCAACATTTGCTACCACTCCAAGATCATGGGTAATAAAAATAATGGATGTGTCCATTTTTGCCTGTAATTCATTCATTAAATCCAGTATTTGCGCCTGAATGGTTACATCAAGTGCTGTTGTCGGTTCGTCAGCAATCAGAAGCTTGGGCTTAGCTGCTAAGGCAATGGCGATCATCGCCCGCTGTCTCATACCACCGGAAAATTCATGTGGATACTGATTTATCCGTTTTTCTGGCATTGGAATCCCAACAAGATGCAAAAGTTCGATGGCCCTTTCTTTTGCCAAATTCTTTGACATGCTTTGATGCTTCATTAAGACTTCGGTAATCTGGTTACCCACTTTCATTGTTGGATTTAAAGAAGTCATTGGATCTTGGAAAATCATACTAATTTCTTTTCCGCGAATATCTTTCATCTGCTTTTCTGTTTTCAGTACAATATCTTCACCATCTAACAGGATTTCCCCATTAGTAATTTTACCTGGCGGCATTGGAATTAATTTCATCAGTGTTTGTGCTGTAACGCTTTTTCCTGAACCAGATTCGCCAACAATGGCTAATGTTTCGCCTTTGTAAAGGTCAAAGGAAACACCACGGACTGCTTGAACGTCTCCTCCATACGTATGGAATGAGACTTTTAAATCTTTAACTTCCAGTAGTTTTTCCATCATCTCACTCCTATTTACGTAGTCTTGGGTCTAGAGCATCTCGTAACCCATCACCAATTACATTAAAAGCAAAAATAGTTAAACAAATAAACATTGCTGGGAAAAATAGGCGCCATGGATAATATTGTAACGCTGGCAGTCCTTCAGATGCCATTGTTCCCCAACTCGCCAAAGGCGGAGTTAATCCTAACCCTAGAAAACTCAAGAACGCTTCAGTGAAAATCGCCGACGGAATCGTTAACGTCATAGTAACTAAAATAGGACCCATAGCATTTGGAATTAAATGTTTATTCATAATCCTCGATGTTCCTGCTCCCAGAGTACGAGCAGCTAACACGTATTCCTGGTTCTTTAATAAAAGAACCTGACCACGAACAATCCGCGACATATTAACCCATCCTGTAATCGTCATAGCCAAAATCATTGTCCCAACACTTTGCCCGAGTACAACCATTAGTAAAATAACAAGTAATAAATAAGGGATCCCATATAATACATCAGCAGCACGCATCATAAACTCATCAAATCGGCCGCCTTTATAGCCTGCAAGTCCGCCCCAAAGAACGCCGATAGTTAAGTCAACAACTGCAGCTGCAACACCAATAAATATGGAAATACGGGCACCATCCCATGTTCGGGTAAAGACATCACGCCCAAGGTCATCTGTACCAAACCAATGTTCAGCAGACGGTGGCTGGTTTTTGATAGATAAGTTATTCGTTCGATAATCATAACCAGTCATATAGGGCCCAAAGATTGCCAAAATAATTAATAAGACAAGAATAACTACACCAACCATGGCAAGCTTGTTTTTTCGAAATCGATGTGATACATCCTTCCAAAAGGAAAGACTGGGCTTAGATATTTTTTCAGTCTCAGTGTCTTTAGTTCCTGCTATTTCAAATAGTTTATTTGTTTCCATTATCTACTCTCCTTTCGCCCGCCAGCCAGCTTAATTCGAGGATCTATAAGTCCGTAAGTAATGTCGACAAGGAGAATACATACAAGGAGGATAATGCTATAAAAAGCGGTAATTCCCATAATTACGGTATAATCACGATTTTGGATACTTGTCACGAAATATGAACCTAATCCTGGAATTCCAAAAATTTGTTCAATAATAAAACTTCCCGTAATAATTCCTGCCGATAAAGGGCCTAAATAGGAAACTACAGGCAGCATCGCATTTCGTATAGCATGTTTAACGGTAATAACACCTTTGCTTAACCCTTTTGACTTTGCTGTTTTAATATAATCATTGGATAAAACTTCAAGCATGGAAGAACGAGTAAGACGAGCTATATAAGCCATTGGGGAAGCCGCAAGGGCCAAGGCCGGCAATACAGTGTGCATTGGGGATTCCCATAAAGCAACCGGAAATATCCCCATTTTAACAGCGAGATAGTATTGTGATAGAGTAGCAAGGATAAAAGAAGGCATAGAAATTCCTAATACAGCCACGATCATTGCAGTGTAATCAGGCCACTTATTATGATTTAGGGCTGCAACAACGCCCAATAGAACTCCTACAGCAAGAGCAATTAGAATGGCTTCTATTCCTAATGATAGGGAAACAGGGAATCCCTCATTAATTAAATCGTTGACTGTTTGACTCTTATATTTGAAGGATGGGCCAAAATCCCAATTTGCAATCTTTACTAAGTAGTCCCAATATTGAACATACCAAGGCTGATCCAACCCATAAAAAGCGTTAAGATTCGCTTCAATCTCGGGTGGCAGCTTTTTCTCAGATGTAAAAGGGTTTCCCGGTGCCAAACGCATAAATAAAAACGTTGCTGTAATAATAAGCCATAGTGACATAACCATATAAAGCAAACGTTTCACAATATATTTAGCCATTTCAAACACCTCCAATTTTCGTCTTATTAGAAAACAAAGGTATATAGGTCAATGCCCATATACCTTTCACCAAATAAAAATTTTATTTAAAATACGCCCATTTATATTGAACATCCCCAAGAACAGATACGGCAACATCTTTTAAGTTTTCATCTTGAACCCAGTTACTCGAATAGAAGTAAACAGGAATAACCGGCATTTCATCCATGATCACTTTTTCAGCCTGTTGCAGCAGTTCTCGTCGTTTATTAGCGTCTGTTTCTATTTTTGCCTGATCTAAAAGACTTTGGAATTTTTTATTTTCCCAACCAGTATTATTGTTGCCTCCAGCTGCTGAATAGTACATTTCAAGGAAGTTAATGGCATCGTTAAAGTCGCCTAAGTATCCCATACGGGCAATATTGAAATCCAGAGCTTGGACTTTCTCAAAATATACTTTCCATTCTTGGTTGTTTAGTGTTACATCTACTCCTAAATTTTTCTTCCACATATCTTGAACAGCCTGGGATATTTTTTGCTGCCCCTTATCTGTATTAAACGAAAGAGTGATTGGCGGTAATTGAGATACATCTTTATAGCCAAGTTCTGCTAATCCTTTTTGTAAATAATCCTTTGCCTTCTTCACATCATGATCCTTGAAATAACCTTTACCGGACCCCAAATTAATTGTTTTAGGTACGATTCCCATTGCAGGTATTTCTCCGCCTTGGGTGACATTTTCGGTTATTTCTTTACGATTGATTGCTAATGCAAAGGCTTTACGAATGTTTGCATTATTAAACGGTGGTTTTGTTGTATTTAATTTATAATTGTAAATCCCTGCAATTGGTTGTGTATGAAGGGTTCCTTTATCTTTTAATGCTTGCATGGCATCTTGCGGCAGATTTGAAACCGGCTTACCTGCCCAATCAAGCTCACCATTTTCAAACATTGAAAGTTCCGTATTCGGATCATTTACCATGATCATCGTTATTTTATTTAATTTTACCGTATCTGCATCCCAATAATCTTTATTCTTTTCTAAGACAATTTTGTCGTTATGAGACCATTTAGTCATTTTAAAAGGTCCGTTTGAAGTATAATTGGCACTGTAATCATTTGCCCAATCAGGATTTGCTGCAGCAATCTTGCTATTAACTGGATAGTAAGTAAAGAAAGCAGTTAACTCTAGGAAATAATCTGTTGGATTTACAAGCTTCACTTCTAGCGTTTTATCATCCAGTGCTTTTACACCAACGGCATCAGCGCTGCCTTTTCCTTCATTAAATGCTTGTCCACCTTCAATATAATATAACTGATAAGCATAGATAGATTGATTGGCAGGATCTAATGCCCATTTCCATGCATATTCAAAGTCTCTTGCCGTTACAGGATCGCCATTTGACCACTTAGCATCACGAAGTGTGAATGTATATGTTTTTTTATCATCTGAAATCTTAACATCTTTTGCTATTGCATTTTCTGGCTGGCCCTCTAAGTTAATACGAGTTAGTCCTTCAAAGGTTTGGCGGAGTACCGTTCCTGAAGTTGTATCTTGAGCAAGGCCAGGATGTAATGTTGGCGGGTCATTAGCGATATTGATCCGGAGATCCTGCGCTACCTTTTCTTTTCCGCCACCTGCATTATTATTCTTGTTTCCGCCGCACGCAGCTAAAAACATACTTAAAACCAACAGCATGCTAAAAAAGAGTAATAATCTTTTTTTCATCTTTTTACCACCTTCAAAGTTTTTTACAAACGGATTAAGAAATTACTCTAAGTCAACTATGTAATAGCAATAGTATATTTGTTATGAGGAGTGTAAAATTTATCAATTATTACAAATATTATCTTAATATACATCGCATTCGAATTCATTGTCGAATTTTGTGAAAATTTCCGTTTGCCAAACATATTATATTAAAGATATAAGAATGATTGCAAGTGACTACTTATTGTCTTTATTTAAGCTCTTATCCCTTTTACATCAATAAGTGCATTATTTTTCCTTTCCAAATACTTGATTTTTTTCTTTGAATACGATATTTTATTAATATATATGTTCATATCAAGTATCAGCTTTGACGAAGAGTAGTACACTTTACATAAGGTTTTAAGAGAGTTTGTGGCTGGTGAAAACAAACAACCCTGTAAGTGGAATGGACTTCTGAGCTTCGGTATAAGAATTACTATTTATAGTGATCTTGTCCCGGCGTTTATCTCACGTTACTGAGATTGCTTCCTGTTTGAGGGGAGATCAGAGTGACTCACATTGAGTAATTTAGGGTGGCAACGCGGACCATTCGTCCCTATTCAAAATAGGGATGAGTGGTCCTTTTTGATGAAGGAGGATGATAAAAATGAAAACGATTTTTTCCGGTATTCAACCAAGCGGAACAATCACTCTTGGCAATTATATAGGTGCCCTGAAACAATTTGTCGAACTTCAGGATGAGTACAACTGTTATTTTTGTATCGTGGATCAACATGCGATAACCGTTCCGCAAGAAAGGCTTGTATTGCGGAAAAACATTCGCTCCCTTGCTGCATTATATCTCGCAGTTGGAATCGATCCTGAAAAAGCTACATTATTTATTCAGTCTGAAGCGCCAGCACATGCTCAAGCAGCATGGATGATGCAATGTATTTCATATATCGGCGAACTTGAGCGAATGACGCAGTTTAAAGATAAATCAGCAGGTAAAGATGCCGTTTCTGCTGCATTGCTCACCTATCCGCCGCTTATGGCAGCAGATATTTTATTATATAGCGCAGACATTGTCCCAGTTGGAGAAGATCAAAAGCAGCATCTTGAACTGACACGTGATTTAGCGGAACGGTTTAATAAGAAATATAATGATATTTTCACCATTCCTGAAGCCCGAATCCCAAAAGTTGGTGCACGCATTATGTCCCTTCAAGAGCCTTTGAAAAAAATGAGCAAATCTGATCCAAATCAAAAAGCATTTATTTCGATGCTTGACGATCCAAAGCAAATTGAAAAGAAAATCAAAAGTGCTGTAACAGATTCAGATGGCATTGTCCGTTACGATAAAGAGAATAAACCGGGTGTTTCCAACCTTCTCTCTATTTATTCTATATTTTCCGGAAAAACAGTTGCAGAGATAGAAACTAAATATGAAGGAAAAGGCTACGGAGACTTCAAAGGAGATCTTGCTGAAGTAGTGATTCAAGCCCTTGAACCTATTCAACAAAAATACAATGAGCTGATGGAGTCAAGCGAATTGGATGATATTCTAGATATTGGGGCAGAAAAGGCAAGACTTGTTTCCAATAAGATGGTTAAAAAAATGGAAAATGCAATGGGCCTTGGCAGAAAAAGGACAAACTAAAAAGGAGCTACAAGCTCCTTTTTAGTTTACTTTATGACCATGTTCCATATCCCACAGTTTTTCAAAAAATGGTTGACCTTTAATTAAATTCTCACAAAAATTTTCATGCTTACTTGTCCACCCATATTTCGCTTCTTCATATAACTGCTCCCATGCTTCGTCAAATTCAAGATTTTGAATATCCTGATATAAATCAGGACACCATTCTGTATACCAATACCGAACCTCTGCTACATTATTAGAAGAGTATAACTGATCAAATGCCATAAATAACAGCTGCTTTAACTGCCGTTCTTTTCGAGTGAGTCCCTTCATAAGCTCTGGTTGAGGCGACAAAATATGAAAATCCTTCATCTGAGCTGGAGCGGGATTAAACGAATAATTGAGTGTTTCTTGATTTTCCAACATTTCAAAAGCAAGTTGCTCCTGGCGTGGAATAAGTCTGCTTTTTCGAATCGGAATCGTGTATCCAATCGTATCAACAGCCAATATTCCTATCCCATCTGATATAACAAAACAATATTCCAGCTGACTTCTTTCATGATTTTTTCTTAAAAATGCCTTTTGATAAACATCATCCAATAATTGCTGTGGTACTTCTGCCAAGTCATTTTCTATGTAGTTAAAAAGAACAGGGTCTATTTTTAATAAAGGTACTTGGTCAAGCAATTCAACGCCATCATCTTTACGCCATTCATGAAAATGGCAAACGTTATATCCGTTCTCTTCCCCTTCAAACCAGTTAACCCATACATCATGAAGATACAACATATATTAACCCCTCACTTCAACTAACTGTTTGTCAATCAGTATAGGCAGACAGAAGTTAATTTATTCCTAAAACTATATATAAAACCACTTTTTGTTTTATTTTGGATATTTCACCTAATGATAAGAACGTACATCATCGAAATCCTGATATGAGTTTAAAAATAAGTTCTAACATAGGGCATTGCATATTAATATACGCACTTTCAAGGATCAATAAAGGTATTCTTCAAAATACAAACAGAAAGCACAGGAAGCGATCAATTCAGGAAGTCTGTTTGGTGAACGATATCCTCTGCCTTAAGACAAAAAGTTTCCTTAATCGTAAATCTTCTTCTCTTTTCTAAATGAATAATAAGCTGATAACCTGCAGCATATCCAAGTAATTCTGGAATATCTCCCTGCTCCAAATAGAATCGCATCATGAATTTTATCCATTTTTTTGGCATCAAGATTTTCTTTTATATATTTCTTCCAATAATATTTAAGTTGCTCTTCCTTGTAATAAGAAGATCCATTTTGCATTATAATTTTTACCACAATAATTTTCTACAGTGTATTCAGCCAAACCTTCCATCACCATCGAATCAAGAAGAGTATATTCTTGTATCGGTTTTGTTATTTTGTTCATTCGGCATACATGATGATATTCATGGATAATTAATGCCTCTAGTTCCTTTTCATCCTCAAGAGGTGTAAGAAAGAGAAACATTTTATCTTGGAAATGAAACACCTGCTTTGTTATTTCATGTTTGGGTTTCGTAGCCTGCCGATCGGAAAGATATAGACGGGAATATCAGGGCCATCCCATTTTTTCTGATAATGATCTAAAAAGAATTGAGCCTTATGACCATATTTCCTCTTCTTTTAATTGAGTAAAAATTTCTTTCGCCATCCTGTTCGGTCTATACATACCAAACCCTGTAAATAATGATAAAATGTCGATGCTTTTTTCTCATCAGTAGGTAAAACGAACCTTTTGAGCATTTTTATTGGGTCATAAAAATACTTTTTCAAGCCATTCATCTGTTCTTACGACGCTCATCAAATATCCCCCCTTCTACATAACTTATGAAAGAAGAGATCCATTAGTTAAATAAAGTTTGCAAATACGATAAAAAAACAGGCTGCAACCGCAGCCTGTTTTTACTTATTTATTCATATTTTTTAAACACGATTGTTGCGTTATGACCGCCAAAGCCAAGTGAATTACTCATGGCAGTTTTAATCTCCTGCTTTCTTGCCTTGATTTGGAACATAATCTAAATCACATTCTGGATCTGGTGTTTCATAATTAATCGTTGGCGGAAAAATCCCTTCTTGAATCGCCAACACAGAAAAAATAGCTTCAACTCCGCCAGCAGCACCTAATAAGTGACCTGTCATTGATTTAGTTGAACTAATTGCAAGCTTATGAGCATGATCACCAAATACTTCTTTCATGGCAGCTGTTTCAAATTTATCATTATAGTCCGTACTTGTTCCATGTGCATTTATATAATCGATTTCTTCGGTTTAAGTCCCGCATCCTTGATCGCCATTTTCATTGCACGGGCCCCGCCTTCACCACCCGGTGCTGGTGCCGTAATATGATAAGCATCACCAGTTGAACCATAGCCAACGATTTCAGCATAAATTTTTGCACCGCGAGCTAATGCATGCTCTAATTCTTCTAATACAATAATTCCCGCACCTTCCCCAAGAATAAATCCATCCCTATTTGCATCAAATGGACGACAAGCTGTTTTTGGATCTGGATTTGTACTTAAAGCCGTATTGGCACAAAAACCGGCAACCGACATTCTTGTAATTGGCGCTTCTGCTCCGCCTGTGACCATCGCAATCGCATCACCGCGCTGAATTACTTTAAACGCATCACCAATTGAGTTTGTTCCCGTAGCACAAGCTGTTACCGTACAGGAATTAAATCCTTTTGCCCCAAGTGTAATCGATACTTGTCCTGTAGCCATATCCGGAATTAACATCGGCACAAAAAATGGACTTACCCTTCGGTACCCTTTTTTTAAGAAAGTTCTCAAATTGGTTTTCAAATGTTTCCATTCCACCGATTCCTGAACCAATCCAAACACCGACTCGTTCTGCATTTTCATCGTTAATTTCAAGTCCTGCATCCTTCACTGCCATAATAGAAGCAGCCACCGCATATTGGGTAAAACGATCCATTTTTCGTGCATCTTTTTTCTCCATATAATACATTTGGATCGAAATCCTTTACTTCTGCAGCAACTTTTGCTGGATATTCATCTGCATTCACTCTTGTTAAAGGACCAATTCCTGATACACCTGCACGATATTTTTCCATGTTGTTTCTACATCATTTCCAAGTGGTGTTACCGCTCCTACTCCTGTAACAACAACTCTAGTTTTTCCATTAGTATTACATCTCCTTCATTGAACGTATGTGAGTTATAACTTTCCAATATTTATTAACGACCCCAACGAATTGCAATCGCACCCCATGTTAGTCCTCCACCAAATCCTACCATGACAATCAACATCATCATCCTTAATTTTTCCTGCTTCCACTTCTTCCACAATGGCAATCGGAATAGAAGATGAAGAAGTATTTCCATATTTTTTAATTGTTTTAGACATTTTTTCTTCCGGCAATTCTAATCGTTGTCTTGATGCTTCCATGATGCGGATATTTGCTTGATGCGGAATTAAGAAATCCACATCTTCTTTTGTTAGTCCCGCTTTCTCAATAACATTGACACAGCTTTCACCCATTTGACGAACGGCAAACTTAAATACTTCTCGGCCATTCATAATGATATATTCATCCTGGTATAAGTGCTTTGCACCTGTTCCATCTGCACCAAGCTCAAAGGAAAGTATACCCCGTCCTTCAGACACACGTCCCATTACGACCGCACCTGCTCCATCACCAAATAACACAGCTGTATTACGGTCGCTCCAATCAGTAATTTTTGAAAGTTTTTCGACACCGACAACAAGCACATCTTATATGAATCACTTTCAATAAATTGCTTCGCTGTAATCATCCCATACATAAATCCTGCACATGCAGCACTTACATCCATTGCAGCTGCTTTTTTTGCCCCAAGTCGTTCTTGAATCATGCAGGCAACAGATGGAAATGGATGATCAGGTGTAACGGTTGCAACTAAAATCAAATCAATCTCTTCAGCAGTGATATTTGCATCTTTCAACGCTTTAACAGCTGCTTCATATGCCATATCGGATGTATCTACATCATCTGCAGCAATCCGGCGTTCTTCTATTCCTGTTCTTGTTCGAATCCATTCATCGTTTGTATCCACCATTTTCTCTAAATCTGCGTTTGTTAATATCTTTTCTGGTAAACATCTGCCAATTCCGATTATTCCTGCATTCATTTTGCCAACTCCTTTTTATTTTCAGCTTCTATTCTATTCTATTAAGGAAAAAGTTCAAGTCACACCCATTTTCTTTACTAGTTTCGCCGTCCATACTTAAAACTGCAGGACCAAGTGTTTACACTTTCCTTATTATCAATTGTTATGACTTGGTACTAATTTTATCAAATGAATAGGTCATTTCGCAACAAAATATATGAACAAGTTAAATAAATAGTGTTTTTATATAAAAAATATAAAAATATCTATTCCTTTTTCACCTCTTTTTCATATTTTGTAGAGGAGAAAGATACGAAACTTACATCATCGCGAGGTTTCATAGGACGGTGTGAATGAACTTCACTGTCCATTAATAAGCAAGAAAAAGGAGAATGTAAATATGAGTAAAAATGAAGAAAGGGATATCCCTTCTACTAATGAGGAACTTCATGATCCAATGGCTCAATTCTTGTTTGGAGGAAAAAGAAAAGAAAACGAGACAAGAATTGAGGAAGAACAGCTAAAAGACACAAAAGAGGCCCCCTTTCATGATCGGGCGTTTTCCGCAGATGAGTGGCTTTTTGGTAAACGCGATAAAGAACCTTTAGAGCCGAACAAATTTAACGGTTTAGAAGAATTCTCACAAATCAATAAGCTATTGAACAATATAAACATGGAGGAACTTGTTGAAAATATTGATACACTGATGAATACCACATCACAATTAAAGCCATTATGGAAAAAACTCACACCGCTTGTAAACAAATGGATTAAATAATATATTATGCTGCTGACCCTTTTTTATTTCTTTCTTTTGGGTCAGCTTTATCTATTTCTTCGGGTTTAATTCATTCGGCAGTTTTCCTGTTTCTTTATACCTTTCAATGGAAGCATTCAAGTCATCAATAAATTTTTGGTCAATTAGTGGACTGAATTGTCCAAGAGATATACCATCATTTTGGAAATCGAAAGATAAATTTCCAGATTCTATTTCTCCATTATTAAACTTCTCTGCAATTGACTTATAAAGAAGATCCGCATGTTGAATGGTACTCGTTAAAACGATCGATTTTCCTAAATCAGATTGATCTGAAATATAACCGATAACATACAAGCCATTTTCCTTGCACTTTTCAATAATTGGCACACTGTAGCCATCCCCTGCAGGATAAATAATATCATTGCCATCATCAATCATTTTATCAAGTATCTGCAGTGCTTTTTCATTATTATCGAAATCTCCAACAAATTCAATATCCACATTTATATCTTTATTTTCATAACTTGCACCATCGTAAAAGCCTTCTATTTCCGGCTGCCATTGATAGGCAGGAATCATTCCTATCCGATTTGTTTTTGTCATATGTCCTGCCACCATTCCTGCAAAAAATCCCATCGCATATGATTCAAAATTAAGACTTGTTACATTAGCACCTTTCGCATTACCATTAAAAATAACAAAATGAATATGAGGATAATATTTTGCTATTTTATCAAAATATTCGCCAAACTCACTTCCATGTCCAAAAATTAAGTTCACCCCTTTTTGGTCAAATTCCTTCACAGCCCTTTCAACAACTGCCTGGGAATTCATTCCTTCTTTATAATAAACATCAACGTTATAGCTCGATTGAATTTTCAGCAAACCTTTGTAGCCTTGGGTTCCCCAAGCTTGATCATGAATTGTATTTGGTACTAAAAGTCCAGCCTTTTTCAGTTTTCCTTTAGTATCAGCTTGTCCACATGAAGCAAGTACAAAAAGAAGGCAAAAAAGAAGGATAGCTAACCTTTTCAATTCTATGCATCTCCCTTTTGTAAACAACTTTTTATCTTTTGTGCATAAATAAACATAAATCATCATTCTTTTCCCTTTTCATTCTACCGCTAAAAACTAACGGTTAAAAGATTTTCCTCTATTTATTTCTAATACCTGTTCTTAGTCAACCTATCTAAATGCAGCCTTTGTTTCTTGCTTCCTTCTTCTATTTCAGTACCTTCAACATCTAAAATAAAGACATCCTTTTCTACATGATTATAGTCACAACTAGGTATAGTTATTGGCTTTTGCAAAAATATATGAGCTAACCTTTGCCACTGATCGCTGATTGTGCTTCTTAATAAATAGCTTTTCGTCTCTCGTTTACAAGAATAGTCCATGACTATGTCAATTATATCCTCGATGAAGAGGGCATCTTCTGTCCATTCCCGCTCATTAACAATGACAGGTTCATCAGGATGAATAAGACATTGCTGAAAGGCATATTCTTCTGGCTGCCACGGACCATATACAGTTGGTAAATAAAAGGATGAACATACAGAATGTTGAAAAACCGGATACTTTTTATCGATTTCCCCCCCACTCAACTGAATAGGAAAAAATAATATAAACCGATCTGGGCAACCATTTATGAAGGCCTTGTTCATGAAAGACATAAGCTCGTTTTCCGCTTGTTTAAAATAATAACTATAGTAATCCACAAAAACAATTGTATTATCTGGTATACGCTCTAATAATAAATCCTCCATACTCTTTTCTACAAAATTACTATTTCTTCCGATCTCCAACCTTTTTTCTTCGAGAAATAAGTCCTTTCTCTGCGTTTGCAAATGAATACCTGTCACTTCTATCCCTTGTTCAAGCAGATGCAAACAGAAATGGAAACCGAGAAACTCATAAGTGCCAACAATAACTGCCTTATCCATATTAAGAAATCCTCCCTGATTAACATATATGCTACTTACATGCTATGCCCAAGGAAAAGCATTTATTTCTTTTCTTTTACCGAAGTGAAGTATAGATGCCGCCTTAAATTTGTCTGTGCATGATTTTTTTAAACTATAACATTTCTTCATGACTCTTAAAAAAACTAATCATTTGGTCTGCCATTTGCTGTTTTTTTTCTGGAACCATATAGAAAACTGAAATTGAGACTTTTTCCTGCTCCCATTTTTCAGATAATTGATTTAATAATTGCGATTGTTTATAGGCACGTCCGCCTGCTAAAATGTGAATAACTTTCATTGGTACGGGTAGATTTATTAACGAAGGGGCGTCCACTTTTTTTAGATGCTCAATGATATCTTTTTCATCCGTCTCATATGAATGGGCCAATTCTTTTAATAATTTTTTATAAAAAAATTTATGATCCTTTTCTAGTTCAAGGTGATATTGTAATGACAAAATGGGGTTTATGAGAAAAATGGAACGAATGGTTGAACCCATTTCGTTGATTAATTTAAGTGCTGCTAATGCCCCCATTCCTTCAGCAATTACATGTATTTTTCCATTCATAATTTCTGTTCGAATGACATGTTCATAGAGACGCTTTGCTAACTTTACTGCTTTATCGCTCCCCCAGTGTTTTCCATATAAATTGCTATAAAATAAGGTATACCCCGCTTTTTGTAACATCTTTAATTGTGATTTTTTCCCTTCATTTTGTATCCAAAAGCTCGTATTTTCATCAACAAAATGCCTTTCATCCCCAATGATGAGGATACCGAAACCTTGAGGCTGTTCCGGATAGTGAATTATATTCCATTCGGTATCCAATTGAAAGTTCCGGCTCTCCATCGCACATCTCTCCTTTGTTCTAAACTGTTTTTACTTAAAATAGAAACTTATCATTTTCATGGGAAAATATTTTTCCAGTATCTAATGATTATTTAAAATAATCCCTTTTGACTATCTCTTATTTGATTAACTCTTTTTTGAATTTCTAGTTGTTATTAATGTATGTGGACTTCTCTAAAAATGAATGGGGATTTGCCTAGCTATCTTTGTTTTTACATAACAGTGTAATGAGTGAAGGTAGACTTAGCAAGAGGAAACTTATTTGAAACTTGAAATAACATTTATTATTTATGAACATTGTGCTAAGATTAATAAAGATATTACAATGCGAGAGGTGAATTCTTTGCGATATTTTTGGACTTTATTTTGGACATTTCTTTTAATGCAGATGTTAACTTATGTAGTAAGTTCAATGACCGGTGCTGCTTTTGATTTTCAAACTGGTCTTATCTTAACTGTAGCTGCGACAATTTTAATCTTTGTTATTTCAGCTATCATTCCAAATGAGCCAAACGGCCATGAAGGAACACACTAATTTTTAGGCTCTGTTCATGTTTATTGTTGATAGGCGGCATTGGTGTATATGGGCAGGGCACGTGTTTTATTCGAATGAATAACTTAGTGCACGTGTACACCAATGCCACTTTGAAAATCAACACGATTGTTTAACAAAGCTAATTTTTAAGAAAATGGAGTCATCCTGAAGATAATTCAGGATGACTTTTTTATTATAGTAAGCAAACACGATCTATTTCCTTCATAAGACTTAAGAACTGTTTTATTTATATCTAGCTTACTTCATGTCAAGGCCTATTTCATGGTCTCTGATCACAATCATTACTTGTTGGTTTTCACGAATGTCACCAGAAATAATCGCACGTGCAAGCTTTGTTTCTACATTCCTTTGAATAAACCGTTTAAGCGGTCGAGCCCCATAAACCGGATCAAAGCCATTTTCTGCAATATATTCCTTTGCTTCATCATTTATACTTAATCGAATTTGTTGATCGGACAGTCTTATCTGCAATTCTCTGATTAATTTTGTCACAATTTCTTTAATATTTTGTAATGACAATGGTTTAAACAAAATAATCTCATCAACTCTGTTTAAAAACTCTGGACGGAAATGACTCCGCAGCTGTCCCATCACTAAGTCCCTTGTTTCAGTCTGGATTTCATCGTCTCCTTCTTGACGATCAAGTAAAAAGTGTGAACCAATATTGGAAGTCATAATAATGACCGTATTTTTAAAATCAACGGTCCTCCCTTGCGAATCTGTTATTCTACCATCATCAAGCATTTGTAACAGAATATTAAATACTTCCGGATGTGCTTTTTCAATTTCATCAAGTAAAATAACAGAATACGGCTTTCTTCTAACTGCTTCTGTTAACTGTCCGCCTTCTTCATATCCTACATATCCCGGAGGTGCCCCAATTAATCGGGAAACAGCATGTTTTTCCATATATTCAGACATATCAATTCGAATCATTTGTTCTTCACTATCAAACAAGCTTTGCGCTAACGCTTTTGCAAGTTCCGTTTTCCCTACACCAGTTGGTCCTAGAAAAATAAATGAACCAATCGGCCGATTCGGATCTTTAATCCCTGCCCTTGCTCTTAAAACCGCATCTGAAACCAGTTCAACCGCTTCATCTTGGCCGATAACCCGTTCATGCAATATGCTTTCAAGTCGTAACAGCTTTTCCCTTTCTCCTTCCACAAGCTTTGTAACAGGAATTCCTGTCCATCTGGCCACAATGTCAGCAATTTCTTCTTCTGTTACTTCTTCTCTTAATAATTTTTCTCCCTGTTTTCCATTTAATTCTGCTTCCATTTGTTTCAGTTCTTTTTCAAGAGCAGGAATCCGACCATGGCGAAGCTCAGCTGCTTTATTTAAATCATAATCATTTTCAGCTTGTTCTAATTCACGGCGTAATTTTTCCAGCTGCTCCCGCTTTTCTCTGTACCTTCTTGAATGCCTTCCTTTTCAATTTGCCATTTTGCTTTCATCGCATTTGCTTGATCTCGTAATTCTGCCAATTCCTTTTGTAAAGAGGCAAGTCTCTCCTTACTTGCTTCATCTCTTTCTTTTTCTAAAGCAGCCTCTTCAATTTCAAGCTGCATCACTCTTCTTGTTACTTCATCCAATTCAGTTGGCATTGAATCAATTTCCGTTCGAATCATCGCACATGCCTCATCCACTAAATCAATCGCTTTATCAGGTAAAAAACGATCTGTAATATAACGATCTGAAAGTGTAGCAGCATGCAACTAAGGCCCGATCATGAATTTTAACACCATGATGAATTTCAAACCGTTCCTTCAATCCCCTTAAAATCGAAATCGTATCCTCAACATTTGGTTCTTGAACAAGGACTTGTTGGAAACGGCGTTCTAAGGCAGGATCCTTTTCAATATATTTCCGGTACTCATCAAGTGTCGTTGCCCCAATACAATGAAGTTCCCCGCGTGCAAGCATCGGTTTCAGCATATTGCCAGCATCCATTGCCCCTTCTGTTTTTCCTGCACCAACAATTGTATGTATTTCATCGATAAAAAGGAGAATTCTTCCATTCGCTTTTTTTTACTTCATTTAAAACGGCCTTTAACCGCTCCTCAAATTCACCGCGGAATTTTGCCCCAGCAATTAATGAACTCATATCAAGTGAAAAAATCGTTTTATCCTTTAATCCTTCCGGTACATCTTTTCGGACAATTCGCTGGGCCAATCCTTCTACAATCGCTGTTTTCCCTACCCCCGGTTCACCAATTAAGACAGGATTATTTTTTGTTTTTCTTGATAAGAATCCGAATCACATGACGAATTTCACTGTCCCTTCCAATGACTGGGTCGATCTTTCCCTGCTTGCACTTCTGCAACTAGATCTCTTCCATACTTTTTTAATGCTTCATATGTTCCTTCTGGATTTTGTGATGTCACTCTTTGATTCCCCCTTATTTCTTTAATGACCTTCAATAATGATTGTTGACTGATCCCTTTTGCTTTTAAATATCTTCCTATTTCAGATGGCAGCGCGACCGCCGCTATTATAGATATGTTCGACAGAAAGATACTCATCATTAAATTGCTTCATAATTTTTCAGCTTCAGCTAATAGCCGTTGCAATTCATTCGTAATATACAGTTTTCCTTGCTCTACCCCACTCGCCGGAAACACGCGGTTTTTTGCTAGCATTTTCTTGCAGTTCATCTTTCATTTCCTGAACGTTGACATCGGTTTTTTCTAATATCGAAGAAATAAGACTACCTTCATCCTCAAGCAATGCGAGAAATAAATGAACTTCATCCACTTCTTGATGCTGCTCCCTAATCGCGATCGATTGAGCATTCATAATCGCTGTCTGCACTTTTTCAGTCATTTGATTAATATCCATATCCAATCTCTCCTTTGACCTTCTTTGACCTTTATTTTTATTATAATCTTCTTTTATAAAAAATAAAAGACGGATACTTCCCATTAAAAGTAAAAAAACCATCCTTATTAGGATGGTCTTAAAACATTTATGGTTTTCTCTGATATGTCCAAAGACGTTCATCATTTGAATTCTCCGGAAATGCATCTCCAGCTTTTAGCTTTAGCCTTTGCGGATTATTTACAGTACTTCCTGTATCACCAATTTCTATATATATCCCATTATTTGGTGCCTTTTGTCCTGGACGAAACTGTCGATTTTGTCCCATTATAATCCCCCTTTATCCTTGATCCCTCTTATTATGGCCTTTTTACACCCATTCATGAAGGGAATAAAAGGATAGGGGAAAGCAAGCGTAAAGCTCCTGACCGGCTAACTTCAGAAAGGTTATAATTTTCTACGTTATAGCTAAATATTTCCTTCATTTAGCTTAACTTTTTGGCTCTGTTAAACAAGCGTGTTGATTCTCAGAGTGGCATTGGTGTACGGGTGCACCAATGCCGCACATCAACATAAAAATTAACGGAGCTAACTTTTTAAAGTAATTCCACTAATAAAGCTTTTTGTGCATGCATTCTGTTTCCAGCTTCCTGGAAAACAGCTGAGTGTTCCCCATCAATAATTTCTGCTGTTACTTCTTCACCACGGTGAGCTGGCAGGCAATGAAGGAAAATATAATCGTCTTTCGCATGCTTCGCAAGTTCTTCATTCACTTGATAAGTAGGAGCAAAGGCTTTTAAGCGCACTTCATTTTCTTTTTCCTGCCCCATACTTGTCCATACATCTGTATAAATTACGTCAGCATCACGTAACAGCTTCGATTGGATCCTCTGTAATAACAATTTTAGCTCCGCTTTCTTTTGCAAACTCAGTGCCATTTGTAACAACTTTTTCGTTTGGCTTATATCCATTAGGCGACGCTATAGAAATATCCATTCCTACTTTAGCAGAAGCAATCATTAATGAGTGGGCCACATTATTTCCATCGCCAATATATGCCAATTTTAAGCCTTTTAGTTCTCCTTTATGCTCTTGAATCGTTAATAAATCAGCTAATGCCTGGCAAGGATGGAATATATCTGTTAAACCGTTAATAACTGGAATCGAAGCATACTTCGCAAGCTCCTCCACTTTTTCATGTTCAAATGTTCGAATCATTATTCCATCCAAATATTGAGATAATACTTGTGCAGTATCAGGAATTGGTTCCCCTCTGCCAATTTGCAAATCATTGCTGCTGAAAAAAAGAGCATGTCCGCCTAATTGAAGCATTCCCGCTTCAAAAGAAACACGAGTTCTTGTGGAAGATTTTTCAAATATCATTCCAAGTGTTTTTCCTTTTAACGGTGCTAGGGTTCGCCTGCAATTGTAGGCATCTTTAATTTTTTTTGCATTATCCAATAATGCTAAAATTTCTTCTGGAGTAAAATCGGCCAATGTTAAAAAATCTTTTCCTTTTAAATTAAGATCTTTTTCAAATTGTTTGTAACTGATATCATACTGCATTCACGTCCTCTTTTAACATTTGTGCCATTCCTCGATGGAATGGACAGTAAAATCTTTGATCGTTAATGCGATAAGAAAGGCAATAAACTTTCTTTTTCCGTAAATGTAATCACGCGGTTTCTTGTCGCCAAAGAACGGAGATTTTTATCCTCCTCACTCCATCTGGGTTGTAATAAGCAATCGTATCAGGATCACCTAACTCTGTTTCTGCATCCTCAGCTAATACAAGCTTCACACCCGCTTGTGCTGCAACTACTCTACCTCTTCCAGTTCATCTAATGTACTCATTAGCAATAGAATGCCCAGTTTTTTCCTTCAAAGAAACATGAATGCTTTACGCAGTGCTTCTTCATACGTTGCTGCAATAGAAATTCCTTCACCTGTTGAACGCATTTCAGGACTTAACTTTGGAATCAAGACCATTTAATGCATAATTTGAAAAAACTGGGATACTTAACACATACATAAGGAATATCCGTATTTTCTCTCAATTTCTTCTTTCGACAATGATATTTCCCAAGCAATATTTTTGTCGCAATTTGGACAAGTGGGACACCTGTTACTTTACTCACAATTGGCACCGTTCGGCTTGCACGCGGATTCACTTCAAGAAGATAATACATCATCACCATCAACAATATATTGAATATTCATAATTCCTTTATATCCCACTTTTTGGACGATCTTTTCGGCGTATTGTTTCATTTTTATTTTAGCACTTTTTGTTAATGTTTGCGGCAGGTAAAATAGAAAGACTGTCACCAGAATGGACACCTGTTTTTTCAACATGCTCCATCATGGCTGGAACACAGATATTTTTTCCGTCAGCGACCAGATCAAGTTCCGCTTCTGCAGCCTGCATAAATTGGTCAACAAGTACTGGGATATGGAATATCATCATTTTGTAAATAAGAGTCTAAATCTTCCTCATTATTAATTCGTTCCATTCCCTTTCCGCCAATTACATAGGATGGTCTTATTAAAACAGGAAAACCAATTTGCGCACTAATGCTTGTAATTTGCTCCTCATTATAGGCAATATCCCCTTGAATATGAGGAATTTCCAAACTATCAAGCATTTGGTAGAATAAATCACGGTCTTCCAATAATATCAATCGTATGTGAATTTGTTCCAAGAATTGTTACACCATGTTCCTCAAGTTGCTTTGGCCAAGATTAAGAGCTGTTTGCCCGCCCAACTGAACAATAACCTCTGAAATTCCTTCTGTTTCAATCACATTTAAAACTGTTTCAAGAATTAACGGTTCGAAATACAAGCGGTCAGCCGTTGCAAAATCTGTACTTACTGTTTCTGGATTATTATTAATTAATATTGTTTCAACATTTTCCTGCTTTAAAGCAAGTACGCCATGGACAGAGCAATAATCAAATTCAATTCCCTGGCCAATTCGAATTGGACCGCTGCCGATAATAGCAACTTTTCTTTTTCTACTTGGAATTTGCTCATTTTCGCCAAAATAACTAGAGTAAAAATAATTGAATTTGCTTCAAATTCTGCTGCACAAGTATCAACCATTTTGTATACAGGATAGAATTGAACATTCCTTGCGTTTTTTACGAATGTCGCGCTCATCTACACCCCATTGCATCGCAAGAAAAGCTGTCGCTAAAGCCTTTTTCCTTCCATTCCTGTAGTTGCTCTTTTGTCACAGTATTTAGATTAGAGTCTGTAATTTCCTGTTCCTGATCAACCATTCCTTTGAAAGCAATGAAGGAAAAATAAATCAATTCCTGTTTGAGCATGAAGCTCCTCAATCGTTATCCCTCTGCGCAATAGCTCAAATATAATAAAGAAACGCTCATCTGTTTGCTGTAGCAATTTCATTCTGCAATTCCTCCAAACTCTTTCCTTCCAGCGATGGCAGCTTCAAGTCATTTACCTTTATTTCTAATGAATGAATCGATTTTAATAATGACTCGTTCCAAATTACGATCAATTCCCATTACTTCACCAGTTGCCTTCATCTGTGTGCCGAGCTTCCGCTCAACAGAAGGAAATTTATCAAATGGCCATTTTGGAATTTTAGTCACCACATAATCAATGACAGGCTCAAAGTTTGCAAAAGCCTCTCCTGTAACAGGATTAATAATCTCATCTAATAAATAACCAATTGATAATTTTGCTGCCATCCGGGCAATTGGATAACCAGTTGCCTTTGATGCAAGTGCAGATGAACGGCTTACCCGCGGATTTACCTCAATTAAATAATAATTTTTACTTTTCGGATCAAGAGCAAATTGGATATTGCATCCGCCAATAATTTCTAAGTGCAGAAATAATTTTAATAGAAGCCGAACGAAGCATTTGATACTCTTCATCTGTCAATGTTTGTGTTGGCGCAACAACAATTGAATCACCTGTATGAACCCCGACCGGATCAATATTTTCCATATTACAAATGATCATACAAGTGTTGTTCGCATCTCGCATGACTTCATATTCAATCTCTTTAAATCCTGCAATACTTTTTTCAATTAAACATTGATCAATCGCACTTTCCTTTAAACCACCTGTCACTAATTTACGTAAGTTCTTCCATTGTATCTGCAATTCCGCCACCTGTACCGCCTAATGTATAGGCAGGACGAACGATAATCGGAAAGCCAATTTCTTTTGCGAAATCAAGAGCTTCCTCAATGTCTGAACAATCGTACTTTCAGGAACAGGTTCATTTAATTCATGCATTAATTGCCGGAATGCTTCCCGATCTTCCCCTTTTTTAATGGATTCGATGGAACTTCCGAGCAATTTAACACCGTATTTTTCTAAAATTCCTTTTTCACTTAATTGAAAAGCTAAATTCAAACCTGTCTGACCGCCAAGTGTCGCAAGAAGCCATCTGGTTTTTCCTTTGCAATAATTTTCTCTAATACATCTACTGTTAATGGTTCAAAATATATTCGATCTGCAAAACTGTGGTCCGTCATAATTGTTGCTGGATTGTTATTAACTAAAATGACTTCATAGCCTTCTTCTTTTAACGCCATGCATGCTTGTGTGCCTGCATAATCAAATTCAGCTGCCTGACCGATGACAATCGGACCGGAGCCAATGACTAGAATTGAATGGATCGTTGTGTCTTTAGGCATATGCAAATACTCTCCCGTTGTTTTCTTTTACTTTTCGATAAATTCATCAAAAATATATTCACTTTCCGCAGGGCCTGGGTGCGCTTCCGGATGGAATTGAACCGTTTGTAAAGGATAAATCATTGTGAACCATGCCTTCAACTGATTGATCATGAAGGTTTGAGAATCGTACAATAAGTCCTGCATGTTTTAAACTTTTATGATCAACGTCATAGCTATGGTTTTGTGACGACATAAATACTTTTCCTGTCTCTAAATCAATAACCGGATGATTGGCGCCACGATGCCCAAAAAGTAATTTTTCTGTGTTTGCCCCAAGAGCGAGTGCTGCTAGCTGATGGCCAAGGCAAATTCCTAATGTTGGATAATGACTGATTAATTTCTTTATTGTCGGCAAAATGGATTGCAGATCTTTTGGATCCCCCGGTCCATTTGAGAGCAGAATCCCGTCCGGATTTAAACTTTGTATTTCTTCAAACGACATCTCATATGGTACAGCTGTTACTTTACAATCTCGTTTTATTAAACTGCTTACGATTGATCTTTTTGACCCAAAGTCTACCAAGACAATATGGTGTTCTCCATTTCCAAAGCTTTCTGGTTTTAATGTTGTTACTTTACAAACCTTTTCATCGTTTAGCGAGCTCAATGGAATCCCCCTGATTCTAATTTGTATTCGATAAAACAGCTGGCATTGTGCCTTATTGCGAATTTTTTTCACTACAGCACGAGTATCAATATGCCCAAGCATTGGGATGCCCCATTTTTGTAAATAATCAACTAATGTATGTTTCGCCTCATAATGATAGGCTGTTTGTTTTGCTTCATACACAATGACACCGGCAACTTGCGGTTTTTTACTTTCAAAATATGTTCATCTATCCCATAATTCCCTACTAAAGGATATGTGAATACAATAATCTTATCTTTATAGGAAGGATCAGTTAATACTTCTTGATAACCTGTCATCCCAGTAAAAAATACAATTTCACCCTTAACTTCCCCGTCAGGTGCATCCGTTAACCACTTGCCCTGAAAACAATCACCACTGTTCAACTGTAAATATCCTTTCATCTCCTACACCCCATGTTGTTAATTGTATATTTATTGTACTAAACTAATATTTATGCAGTCAATTGATAAATTATACAGCCTAATAAATTAGGCTGTTTCTCCCTGTTCCTTTAGTACACTGGAAATGGTTTCAACCGCCTGCTGCAATTCTTCTTTTGTGACTGTTAATGGCGGAAGCAGTCTTATCACTTGTTCTCCTGCTGAAAGAGCAATAAAACCAGCCTTTCTTAAAGTCTGCAAGAATAGGAGCTGCACTTTGATTGATTTCAATTCCAATCATCATTCCCAGCCCTCTGATTTCTTTACACGATTGAAACCGATTGTAGTTTTTCCTTTAGACTGTTCATGACAAAATCCGCTTTTTCATTCACATCTAGCTAAAAATTCCTCATTAAAAATAATATCCATTGTCGCAATAGCAGCTGAAACCGGTATCGGATTTCCACCAAAGGTTGTTCCATGAGATACCAGGTCCAAAAAACTCCTTTAAACTTTCCTTTCCAATAATCGCACCGATTGGAAAACCGCTTCCTAGTCCTTTTGCGTTGAAACAATATCCGGATGTAATCCGTAATGTTGGAAGGCAAATGGTTTCCCTGTACGTCCATTCCCTGTTTGAACTTCATCAATAATGAAAAGTGAACCATGCTTTTTGCATAAGTTTTCTACGCCCTTTAAAAATTCTGCATCAGCAGGATGGAGACCGCCTTCACCTTGTATCACTTCAAGCATAACAGCTGCTACTTCATCACTCATTTCTCTTCTAAACTTTTCAAGTCATTAAAAGGAACATACGTAAAGGTTTCGAGCATTGGGCCATAGCCTGTTTTTATTTTATCCTGTCCTGTTGCAGACATCGTTGCAAATGTACGTCCATGGAAGGATTGGAAAAAGGTAATGATTTTTTTTCTTCCTGTCGCTTTTCTTGCTAGCTTAATCGCTGCCTCATTCGCTTCAGCACCACTGTTAGCAAAGAATACCAGATCCAAGTCTGCTGCTTTTGCTAACTTTTCAGCAGCAACCTCTTGTATCCCAACTGGAAATAGATTCGATACATGCCAAAATTTTTTCAATTGAGCTTGAACTGCCTCTTCTACAGCTGCAGGGCGATGTCCAAGATTACACACTCCGATACCTGAAGTGAAATCTAAATACTTCTTCCCGTCTTTTCCATAGATATAACTGCCTTCAGCCCACTCAGGCTCAATTTCCCATCTTGCGTATGTTGGGAACAGATTACTCATTATGTTTCATCTCTTTTCTAATAATATTCGTACCCTTCCATTCCGTTCCATTAAAAAAGGATGTTTTCCCGGACACAATCATGACACTCTCAAGCCCTTTATCAAGTGCAGACATCGCTGATGTAACCTTTGGAATCATTCCGCCATATATTGTGCCATCTTCAATATAGCCTTCAACCTCTGCTTTTTCCATTTGCGGAACGACTTCGCCGTTAACCATAATTCCCGGAACATCGGTTACAAAGATACAGGTTTCCGCCTCTACAGCAGCGCAACCGCAGCTGCAGCATAATCAGCATTAATATTCAGCTTCTGCCCTTCCTCAGTCGCAGCAATCGGGGTAATAACAGGAATATATCCCTTATCCATAAGCACTGTAATTAGCTGAGCATTCACGGCTGTAATTTCGCCGACAAAACCAAGGGATGCCTCATCGATCATTTCACCTTTTAAACAGCCGGCATCACTGCCATTTAAACCGATCGCCTGAAGTCCATTTTCCGTTAATTTTCCGACCAGCTTTCGATTCGTCTGCCCAGAGAGGACTAATTCAACAATTTCAAGTGTTTCCTTCGTTGTTTTTCGTAATCCATTATGAAATTCCGGTTCTACTTGATACAAGGAAAGCATTTTATTAATATCAGGACCGCCGCCATGGACAAAAATGAACTGATATCCATTGTTCTTGTAACGTCTTTAACGAATCAAAAAAGTCAGGAGTCAGTTCATCAAGGACACTGCCCCCGCATTTAATTAGAATTTTTTTCATTTTTCTCATCTCTCTTATTATGTTCGATAGCATGCATTGATTTTTACATAATCATAAGATAAATCACAGCCCCATGCTTTTCCTGATGCATCACCATTGTGTAAATCGACAACGATTTGGACAAAGTCCCCTTTCAAATACTTCAGTGCCTCTTCTTCTGAAAAAGCAACCGGCTCACTGTTTTTAAACATCACAATTGGGCCAATGGCAATATCAACTGTTTCAGGATTAATGGCGCCTTTTGTCTGACCGATTGAACTGATGATTCTTCCCCAGTTTGCATCTGCTCCGTATACTGCTGTTTTCACTAAACTTGAACCTACGATTTGTTTGGCCATCATTCGCGCATCAAGAGAATCTTTTGCACCGCGCACCTCCACTTCAATTAGCTTTGTTGCGCCTTCTCCGTCTTTAGCAATTTGTTTCGCAAGACTCTCACTTGTTTTTCTCAGCAGTTCAACAAATACTCCCATTCCGGATGATCAGCATTCAATGGTTCATTTTCTGCCATTCCATTCGCCAAGCACGACTACCGTATCATTTGTCGATGTATCTCCATCTACTGTGATTTGATTAAAGGACTTTCGTTACTTCCCTTAAAGCAAGCTGTAAATGCTTCTTGTTCAACATTGGCATCTGTTGTGATAAACCCAAGCATTGTTGCCATATTTGGATGAATCATCCCTGAGCCTTTTACATGTGCCGCCCATCGTAACGGTCTTTCCATCTATCACTGCCGAATAACAGCACTTTTTCATGACTGTGTCTGTTGTTAAAATAGCTGTTTGAAAATCAACGGCATCTTCTGCGGATGTGCCAGGATTTAATCGCTTCGATTCCTTTTGTGATCTTTTCCATCGGCAAATTCACACCAATGACACCTGTGGAAGCCACTGCAACAAGATGTTCCGGCAGGGAGAATTTATCCGCCACCATCTTTCTTGTTTCATATGCATCTTTTAGTCCTTGTTCACCAGTGCATGCATTTGCACAACCGCTATTCACGATGACAGCTTGAATACGGCCTTCCTTCGAAATACTTTCCTGTGTACCTTTAAAGGTGCCGCTTGAAATTGATTCGTTGTATAAACAGCCGCACAAACAGCCGGTACTTCACTCATAATCAAACCGATATCTTTTTTTGTGTCCTTTAATTCCGGCCTCAACCCCGGCGGCCTTAAAACCTTTCGGAGATAAAATACTGCCATCTGTGATTTCCTTTACTTCCTTTGTATTCGATAATGCATGCACTGATGGTTCCTCCTTTAATTATCTAGCACTCATGACTAGCACTCAGTCTTAAACTTGTTGTCACTGAGCGATCTACTCACTTATCTTATGGATACATTGGGATGAAATCAATTCCTGTTTTTCATCCAATCCGATTCATTAGGTTTGCATTTTGAACTGCCTGACCGGCAGCTCCTTTCATTAAATTGTCAATGACAGAAACAATGGTCAATCTTCCCGTCCGTTCATCTAAATGCAAACCAATATCACAATAATTTGAACCGCATACTTCTTTAATCGACGGATAATGTCCTTCTGGATATACACGAACAAATGGAGCATCTTTATAATGTTCTTGATAAAGTTCATTAATTGTGCAATATCCATCTCTTTTTTCAATTGAACATAAATCGTTGCCATAATTCCTCTTGAAATAGGCAGTAAATGTGTTGAAAACGTAATTGGTTTAATTTCCTCATTCCACTCCAGCAGCTGCTGCTCAATTTCAGGAATATGCTGATGTTCATTCACTTTATATATTTTAAAATTTTCGCTCATTTCAGCGTGCATATTCATTCTTGTCGGTTTTCTTCCTGCACCGGAAGTACCGGACTTCGCATCAACAATAATTGTTGATGGATCCATCAGATTTTCCTTTACAACAGGAGCCAATCCCAGCAATGTTGCTGTAGCGTAACATCCAGGATTGGAAATCCATTCCGCGCCGGCCATCTGCTCACGATTCCATTCGATAATCCGTAAACTGCTTTATCGATAACATGCTGCGGCGCAGGTTCATGTTTATACCATTTCATATAATCATCCTGATTCTCTTAACCGTAAATCTCCTGATAAGATCAACTACTTTTATATTCATCTCAGCAAATTGGGCAGCTAATTGACCTGAAACACCAGATGGAGTTGCAAGAAAAACAAGATCTGCTTTCTCTGCTATTTCCTCTGGGTTAATCGTCTCCAGTGTTTGATTATTTAATTGCATATAAATGGGGATATTCTTCCCAAATCGGTGCTTCTCCTCTTGACGAGTGGATGGACTGAATATGAAATACAGGGTGTGTTTGTAAAATCCTTAGCAGTTCAACACCACCATATCCTGTTGTTCCTATAACTGCAACCTTCATTTCCTTTCACCTCCGTAATATATGATTGAATATTTACTCATTATTTTTAATAAATATAAGATATGCTTATCTCATTATAAAAATTCCATCTTATAAAATCAATCTTTTTTTTATGAAACCGTACCGACTTTATACTATAATAATAGTATTATTATTTTAAATAAAATAAGCTTTCATCCATCTTTTCTGATTTATTTAGATTATCTCATTTTTTTACAATAAAGAAAAACTATTCTAACTACATACGAAGTTTATTAAAGGGGGTTTTTATATGCAGTCGATGACAGGAATGTCAAATGATCTTACCCACTTGCTTCATTCAGTTCAACTTATTCGCAAGGTTGAAAAAGGAACTTTTTTATACCAAGAAGGCTTAGATGCTCTGGAGCTTTTCATCATTCAAAGTGGAATGATTCAAATCAGTAAAATCATACCAGATGGGCGCGAACTCACGTTAAGATTGTGTTCTACTGGCGAATTAATTGGTGAACTGACTATATTTTGTCCCTCATCTAAATATTTACTTAATGCAAAAGTCATTGAAAGCGGTGAGGTCGCTGTCATTTATAAAGATGAGTTAGAGAAAAAACTTGAAGAGGATAACGTGTTAGCTCTTGAATTTATGAAATGGGTTAGTAAGCAAAACCGCAAAACACAAACGAGATTTCGAGACCTTGTGCTGCACGGAAAAAAGGGAGCACTATATTCTACACTTATTCGACTCACCAATAGCTATGGAAAACAAACTCCTGAAGGTATTGTCATTGATTTACCATTAACAAATCAGGAATTAGCTAATTTTTGCGGTACCTCAAGGGAAGTCGTTAATCGCCTGTTAAGCGAATTGCGGAAAAGCAAGGCTCTCTCAGTTAATAAAGGGGTTATTACCATCCATAACTTGAACCACTTAAAAATAGAAATCGACTGTGAAAATTGCCCGATCGAAATTTGTAATGTTGAATAATCACTGTTTAAATGTTTCATAAGAGGCTGGCTCAAAATTAGAGCCAGCCTCTTTTTTCCCCATCTTAACGGGCAATAAGATCCCTTTCAGGGAAATCGAAGAAGGATAGGTAGAGGATCAACTGCCCGTAAAGATCCGATAAGTGCGACTAACCCTCAGAAAACCCACTGAGGGAAGTCTTCTTTACCCTAATAAATCAAAAAGCATAATGATAAAAAATAAAGCTGCATTGGCTATCTCCAAAATACCAATTTTTTTAATAGAATATGGCTTACCATAAAAATAAATTGCCCTAAAAAGACTTGGTAATAGAGCCAAGGCAACCAACCATTCACCTGCTGCAACCATGATTAATGAAATAAAAATATGATAGGAGAAGGAAATCCATTTATACCATTTATTATTTTTCTCTCTTATCATTGTTTTAATATAAAAAGTACACCCGATAAAAAAAACAATTGAAATGATAAATACCTTTATTTCTACTTGTTCGATATCCCCATATGCTAAATAACTGCTGGCAAGCCCGACAATAGAAAATAATAAAATCGCAATCAAATCATTCATTAATGCCCGCTCTTTGTTTTTCTTTGAAAAATAAATATTCAGTAAAAAAAGGGGTAACATCGCCAAACCAAACCAAATAATCATTGGTCTTTTCATCAAAGGTATGATAAGTAATACTAAGCCGGGTACCATATAAATGAGTGTCCATTTTATATAAAAGGAGATTTTTTTCCCCTTAAATAGAAGAAGAAATGGATATGTACCCAAATAGAGTAATAACCATCCGATAAAAAATGGAATATGCTGCCACATAAAATCAGATGCAGCTACGCCAAGCCAAAACGGAATGATAACCATTGCCCATGCACCATGTTGTTTTGGTAAAAAAAGTTTCATTTTTTCTTACCCCCGCATTATGATTCTGCTATTTCAAAAGAAGATTTGATCTTGTGTTCTATTCATTCATTATTGCTTTACTCAGGGAAAAAACATTCTTCTTCCTTTATATTACATTGGAATCATAAGTCATGCAGTGTATAAAGTTAAAAATTTTACATTTTTAACTTTTTAAGAACTTTCACTGAACTTTCTTTAAAGTTTTGAGTAATTTTTCTTTCTTTTTTACTTTAATGGTTAAGTTTTTACTTGACATTTCAAATATTCAACTACCTGTTTTATTGTTTTCGGATCATCACAATGGAAACTTGGAAATGGATAATAAACATCGAGAGACTCCTGATAAAACACCGCTTTAATATTTGTCAATTCTTTAAGAAGCTGGATATCGTGGTCATTTCGTATGAAAACAATTTTGGGATAGGACTCATACTTATGCCCTTCAACCAAAATGAGATCTGGTTTTAATTTAGACAAGAAATCTATTTTATCATCTAATGACCAATCTAAATTTTCTATTTGGATGATCATCCTTCCATTGCCTTCTACAAGAGAAGCTGCTGCCCCTGCCATGATATGCCTGGCAGAATCAGTGTCTTCGACAACGGCCGGCTTTCCCCCATGTCCATGATGCTTAATTGTAGCAGTACGAATCCCGTCTAGTTTCAAACAAGATAAAAGTTTGCCGACAAACGTAGTTTTCCCGCTATTTTGATAGCCAACAATCTGAAAGACAAATGGTTTTACCAAGGCCATGCGCCGCCGATCGTGTCTTCAAGCAGGAGAACATCTACCTCTTCACCTGATTTATATCCCCTTGTCCCACCTGGTAAGACAGTCAATGAATTAGCACCCGCTAGACTCATCACGATATTCGACTTGTCCCTCCCGCTTGTACGAACAACAAGTCGCCCATCTAATACAGAAAGAGTACTTCTGACAAAACGGGTAAATGGATTGGCTTTTGAGAAATCTTCTTGTAAAATAGCCTTTTCCTTGCGCAGGTGCGGTTTATGCGAAAAAAGCATCGTCCTTATAATGGGTCTTGCAAATAATTCAAAGCCAACATAACAAGCAGAGGGATTTCCTGAAAGGCCGAATAAAAGTTTATCCTGACATTTAGCTACTGTTGTCACACTGCCTGGACGCATAGCTACTTTATTAAACAATACCTCAGCACCAAGCCTTTCATATATTTCCGGCAAGAAATCAAAATCTCCAACTGACACACCACCAGTAGTCATTATCAGATCAACATCATGAATAGATTTTGAAATGGCTTCGTAGCAAGTTTCTAAATCATCAGTAAGCTTACCGAAATATCTCACTTCCGCCCCTGCACGTTCAATCTGTGCCATGATCATATGTGAGTTACTATTGCGAATTTTCCCTGGTTCCAGCTCGTCCTCAACTTCTAATAATTCAGTACCTGTTGCAAATAGACCCACGATTGGTTTTTTGGCAACAGGCACTTTTGCATACCCAAATGTTGCCAACACTGCCTGAATACCTGGATTTATGTACGTTCCCTTTTCAACAATCACTTCACCTTTTTTTGCATCTTCACCACGAAAGCATACATTTTCGCCTTTTTTAAAAGATCTCTTAATCGTCATATATGGTTTTCCATCGCGTTCTTCCGTCGCAGCTACTTCAAGCATGACTACAGCATCGCTCCCTGCAGGCATTTGTGCTCCCGTCATAATTCTAATAACTTGCAAAGGTCCTAATTCTTTGCCGCTTACAATACCTGCACCAATATGGTCAATGACTTCAAATTCAATTGGATTGGACAATGATGCGTCTTTCGTATCAATGGATCTAATGGCAAATCCATCATATGGTGCTTTATCAAAATGGGGAACATCATTTGCAGCAGCTATTTCTTCTGCTAAATAACGTCCATAGCTTTCATCGATGGATACATACTCCATACTGCCTTTGACTTTGTCCTGCATAATCTTGTTCACAGCCATACCAACTGGCATCGGGGTTCTTTTTTCTAACATCTTTACAACTCCTATTTAGACGATTTTCTTTTTTAGTTCATTTACACCTGTTTCAAGCTTGTGATCCACTACTTCTGCTGATTCTATATGGTAAATAATTAAATTATTTACTTCTTGAAACACCGTATTTGTTCGTTTAATTTCTTCAAGTGTTTTTTTACAGTATTCGTTTTGTTGGGTGATATTCCTACGAACTTCTTGCATTTGGTTTCCAACCTGAACCATCACCTGATCCATTTCATTGATTTTCTCTGTTGTTTGTTGACTTAAATCCATACTGGAATGAACAAGATTAAAGCATTGCTGTGTACTGTATATTGTTTTTTCAAGTTCCTGTTGAAAATGATACGTTAATTCTATAATTCCCTTTGTACTTTCTGCCGTTTCTTTTGCTAATTCCCTCACCTTTTCTGCAACAACTGAAAAACCCTTTCCATGTTCACCTGCTCTTGCCGCCTCAATACTCGCGTTAAGTGCAAGTAAGTTTGTTTGCTCCGCAATCCCTTTTATTAAATGTACAATACGGTCTATTTCCTTTGACCTCTGCCCAACTGCTTGAATTAAACCTACATTTTCCTTCATCGTATGACCGAGTAACGAAATATTATCCTCCATTTTCTTGACAATATTTCTACTTTCCTTCCCTTTTACAACCATCAATTCAGCAGAAATAATCAGATCTTCTCCACCTTTATCCATGGAATCTGCACAGTTTCCGGAAGCCTCTACCATTTCACTTGCTTGTTCAAAATGCTTTTTAATTTTTGCCACTAAATCTCCCAATTGACCATGTTGTGCGTTCACGATTTCATGCTGTTCAATAGTCGTCAATAACTGTTCCTGCAGATTTTTCATAAATGAGCCAACTTCTTCATCTTTCTTATGTAACCGATCTTTTACTTCATTCAATTCGTTTAAAAGAAATTCATTTTCAAGTTCTAAGTCTCTTATTTGCTTTTTTTTCTGAAGCATACTATTTAACCGTCCTTATATTATTAATCACTTTTTGTTCAATATATCAATAGATGCCTAGTAATGTCATGACCTGTGTCACATTTTCTTAAAAATTTATTAATCTTCAAATCTGTGATTCCAGTCACCGTATAAACATAATAAATCGTTTATGCTTTCCTTATTAGCTTATTCACCATGAAAACAGGAGGTTTTAAATATGAGTTTATCTTTTTCAAATACAAGCTTAGTAAGGGATATCGTAAATGAAATTCCGAAAACAAGTGACGTGTTTAAAAAATACCGCATTGATTTTTGCTGCGGAGGAAATACCCCATTAATTACGCTGCCGCTGACAAAGTTCCGTTAATCTTGATGAATTGATGCAGGAGCTTGCTGAAGTATATGAAAAAGTCCGATCAAAGCGATAATATTGAGGTTTGGCTTAACAGTCACTTCAGAAGAAATCATTCATCATATTATCAAACACTATCACCTCCCACTTAAAGAAGAATTAAGCGCTTAAGTCCTTATGTAACAAAGGTTTCAAGAGTACATGGCGAAAGACATCCAGAGCTCTTGAAAGTTATATGAACTTTTCTATGAGTTAAAGAAAGAACTGACTGAACACACATTAAAAGAAGAAGCAGACGAGCTTTCCACATATTCTTAACACTTGATAAACAATCCTGACGTTGAAAACCGCGCTGAAATTATTGAAGCGATTAAGGAACTTGAAAAAGAACATGATCATGCTGGAAATATTCTTAAAGAACTTCGAGAGATTACCGCTGACTATAAACTGCCACATGATGCTTGCGGAACATATACACTTAGTATTTAAGCGCTTGAAGACGTTGGAAGTCAGATACATTTATGCATGTCCATTTAGAAAATAATATTTTATTTCCAAGATATTTAGCTAATATAAATCGACGCTGGTTGATCACGGAATCCACTTGCTCATTCAGCGTCCTTTTAGATGAAAATAAAAAACCCCTTTTCAGGGATTTTGTATTTTTTATCCGCCAATATACGACATTTCAATTTTTTTCCGATTTGCAGCCGTCTCAGCTGTTCTTTCATCTGAATACCGATCAGTTCTTCCATTGCCAAATGTCCGATAATCCGCTCTCGAATCTCTTCATCACTTGCACCATTCCCATAAAATCACGAATATCATGACCATTTCCATTAAACAAACAAGTGAAAATTTGGCCATTAGCTGAAAGACGGGATCTTGTACAGTTTGAGCAGAAGGATTCAGATACTGATGTAATAAAACCTACATCTACTTGGTTATCCTTATAACTATAGCGTTTTGCGACTTCTCCATAATAATTTGGATCGACCGGTTGCATTGTAAAATGTTCTTTTAAAATTGTGTAAATTTCTTTTTTCGTTATGACCTCATCCATTTTCCAGCCATTTGTACTTCCAACATCCATATATTCAATATAAGCGAAGCTGAAGTCCTTGGTCCTTGCAAAATTGAGCCATTGGAACAATTTCATGAATCATTCAGGCCTTTTTTCACAACCATATTAATTTTAATCTCCAAATCCGGCCTCTCTTGCAGCCATGTATTCCATTCAAGAACAGGTTTTGTACCGACCTTACGGCCATTAATTTGCCCAAATAATTCATCATTTAATGTATCTAAGACTGATATTTACTCGTTTTAAGCCCTGCGCTTCTTCAATTCTTTAGCATATTTGGGAAGATAATACTCCATTTGTTGTTAAACCGATATCCTTTATTCCTTTAATAGAGGCAATTTTTTTCACCAAGGATTGGTAACTCCTTACGCATTAACGGCTCCCCGCCTGTTAAGCGAATTTTTTCTACTCCAAGTCTAACAAATAGCACGGGCAAGTCGTTCAATTTCCTCAAAAGATAAGAACTCCTTTTGGTAAAAAAACAAAATCAGGACCAAAAAGATCAGCAGGCATACAATATTGACAGCGAAAATTACAACGATCAATAACTGAAATGCGCAAATCTCTTAAAGGACGATTTAATTTATCTTTAACCTTTTTTTTGTCATTAGTACATCAACTCCTTTAAAGAGTTCTTATCCATTAAATGATTTTCAACGTGATTAGTTTTGCATGTTGAGTTTTATCACAGCTATGCGCTTAAATCATTTTCACTTTATGTAACAGTCTTCTATTCGTATTTGTATCCATTAATTTAATGCAGTTATGTTTCAATTTTAGAAGAAAAAACAATCTTCCTAACTTGCAAATAAGAGAAAAACTGTAACCATCTTACATTTACTTTTTCCTTAAAGCTTCTGGGATATAGACACAGAATGGCTCGCTTTCCAAATAATCACCTGTCATGGCATATGCACGAGACCTTGAACCGCCACACACATTTCTAAATTCACAGACACCGCATTTCCCCTTATATTTATCTGGATTACGCAAATCTTGGAAAATTGGGAGATTCACGATAAATGTCAGCAAGTGTCTTTTCCCGTACATTTCCTACCTTTATTGGCAGCAGTCCGCTTGGATATACATCGCCAATATGAGAAATAAAAATAAATCCATTTCCATCATTTACACCCTTCGGTGCCCTGCCCAAGCCATCAATAGAACCTGTCAGTCCTTGCTCTGTTAATGCATCCAAATATTGAATTTCACTCTTTCTGCTGTTTCATTTCCCTCTTTTTCTGCTGAATAACGACACGGCGGTAATGCTGCGCAGCCGTTGTTTTAATATCAAATGAAACTCTTTTACTTAATTGATATAACCATGTAAAAACTTTTTCATGTTCACCGGAGAAATCATATCCTTTTCCTGCCCTCTTCCTGTTGGAACAAGGAAAAACACACTCCAAAGCACACAGCCTAATTCCTCAACTAATGCATGCCATTTCTTCTAAGTAATCCAGATTGTATCGAGAAATAGTTGTATTGATTTGAATGGGAATTTCAAGTTCATGTAAATAGTTAATGCGTTCCATTGTCAAATCAAATGATCCTTCTGTTCCACGAAAATGATCATGAATTTTTGCATTGTGGCCATCAAGACTAAACGCCCATCGTGATAAACCGACTTCTTTTGCCTTTTCAATGGCTTCTTTCGTCACATTTGGAGTTGCACTCGGTGTCATTGAAACGCGAACACCTTTTTGAATCAGCATATGAAGCAATCTCAAAAACATCCTCTCTCATTAGTGGGTCCCCACCGGTAAAAACGAGCATCGGATTATTCATTTCATATATTTGATCAACTAATGTTTTTCCTTCTTCAAAGGATAGTTCCCTTGGGTCTCTTTTTAACTGTGCCTCTGCACGGCAATGCAAACAATGGAGCTGACATGCTCTTGTTAATTCCCATATCACAATAAAAGGATCTTTATTAAAATCTCGATTAAACATGTATGTTCCCCCTATCTTTGTTTCACGGCAAACGCCATAGAAACCTTTCAAACATCATAATAATGTTTATTATAGGGTAGTTCGTTTGTGCACAAAGTGAAGTATCTCACAACATAACATTTTTATCATAAAAAATAACCGACAGCATCTGCCGGTTATGAGATTGTTAGTACTTCATATTTAGCTGCTAATTGAATAAAAGTATCCATGGCAGCTAATCTTTCCTGCTGCAAGCTGATCTTCTAAATGATAGTAGTCTACACAAGTTTTGCAGGCAAAAACGTCTACTCCTTTTTCTTCAAGCTCTTTTAATTGAAGAGAAACAAGAGAGGAACTCGTTAAAGTGTACACTCCCCTATTCATACAAAAAATCGCTGCTGGCAACTCTGTTTTCTGCTTAAGAATCGTGAAAAAGGTTTCTAATATCCCTTCTCCAAGATCCTTTTCTCCTTTTCCTAATTGATCTGAACTAAGTAAAATGACTTTATTTTTCACCTGAATCTACCTTACTTAATCCCAAGGGCAATTTTCGCATATCGGGACATCATATCCTTTGACCATGGCGGATTCCAAACAATATTGACATTTGTAGCATTTCACTTCTGGAATATCACTTAATGCCGCTTTTCACCTGTTCTACAATCATTCCAGCAAGCGGACAGCCCATTGAAGTTAAAGTCATGTCAACCGTAACGATACCGTCTTTATCTATTTTCACATCATATACTAAGTCCTAAATTAACAATATCCATCCCAATCTCAGGGTCTACTACTAATTCTAAAGCACCATAAATATTATCTTTTAACTCTTCATCCATTTTTCATTCATCTCCTTACATGAAATGCACTGTCTTTTCTATCCTAACAGAAATGACACAAAAACGAAAATTATAGACATCTTACCGTGTAGGGACAAGTTCGTCATAATTTAACCAAGATACGTATCAAACCATTCGACTGTTTTCAACAGACCTTCCCTGCTGACTTTATGACCTGACTTTTCATCAATGATAAAGTGTAATTTTTCTGGTGTACTCTTGTAAAGAGGTTTAATTTTCTCATAAAAATCATACGTATAAGAAAATGGCACAATCGGATCCTGCTTGCCATGCCAAAATAATAATGGACGATTATTGAGTGCTTCAGGCTGCTTACTTAAATCAACAAGCTTTAATTTTTCCAGCAGTGCATCTACTTCTTCCTGTTGAAACGGCAATTGAATCCCTTGTTTTTTCAGCTCTCCAATTGCCAAAGGGCATATTTTTCATATTGCGGCATACCCATTAAACTTACAGCCGCTTTTATCCATTGATACCGGGTAAGGGAACCAAGTGTAACCATGCCACCCATTGAAGTTCCGACAAGCCCGATTCGATTCGGCATCAATTAAATTTTCACCTTCAAAATACTGGCGCAATAATATCCAGTTCATCAATCGTCTGAAGGACGATATTCCAAAATTTCAGTCGCCATCTCTTCCGTTTTTAATTCTTTTGATGTCTTTCACCATGATAAGCAGCCTCAGGAAGAACAACACGAAAACCTCTTTCCGCAAGCAAATAAGCATAATGCAGATTATGCTCCTTTGCACTTGTAAAACCATGGACAAACATAACAAATGGAAGTTTGTCATCTAAATGATTCTTTACTTACTATATGTAAAACAGGGATCTGTTCGATACACTTATTTTCAACTAATAATCACATGAAATCCTCCATTCTGTCTGAAAAATAATAATTATTTTACAATATAAGAGCGAAACGGTTAACAAATGGATTGTTAAAATAGACCATAACATATATTTAGTAGTTAATACATTATATCATTGTCCGAAAAATAAATCATAATGTACACATGAGTGTAACAAGTGGAAAATCATTTCTAAAAGGATTAAACTAGTAGAAATAGAATTTTCTTCGAATAAACATTCTTTTGTTTAAAAATAGAGCTATCAATGATTAGAAGGGAGAGTTACATGGATAAACATTTAATTGCACTTGATTTAGATGGAACTCTATTAAAAGATGATAAAACCATTTCTGATAAAACAAAAAAGGTCATCAGCAAAGCAAAAGAACAGGGACATGTCGTCATGATTGCAACTGGACGTCCATTCCGCTCTTCAGAAATGTATTATCATGAACTTGAATCTAGACACACCGATTGTGAATTTTAATGGTGCATTTGTTCATCATCCAAAGGATCAAAACTGGGGAATTCATCACTCTCCTCTGGAAATATCTGTAGCGAAGGATATTGTGGATGCCTGCAATTCCTTTCAATTTTATAATATTATTGCTGAAGTCATTGACGATGTTTATCTTCACTATCATGATGAGAAACTGCTCGATTTGTTCAGTTTTGGTAATCCGCACATCACAACCGGGGATTTGCGCAAATTCTTAAATGCCTCTCCGACTAGTATGCTCATTCATTCTGAGGAGAATCAAGTCAAGAAAATCCGCAGTTATTTATCAGATGTTCATGCAGAAGTCATTGAACATCGCAGCTGGGGTGCACCTTTTCCTGTAATTGAAATCATTAAAAGAGGACTGAATAAAGCGGTTGGTCTAAAAACCTACCTCAGAATATTTTGATATTCCACCTTCAAGAATTATTGCCTTTGGAGATGAAGACAACGATTTAGAAATGCTGGAATATGCAGGCTGTGGTGTTGCGATGGGAAATGGGATTGATGAAGTAAAAAATATTGCCAATGATGTAACCTTATCAAATGAAGAAGACGGTGTGGCCTATTATCTAAATGATTTATTAAACCTAAAAGCCATTTGATTTTCCAATATTTTCTCTCTTATTATTCAAAAAATTGAACATACTATAAACGAAGCTCATTGAAGCTTCAAACTCTTTTTTGGAGGGGATTCGATATGGGTAAACGTAACAAATCAAAACGTTTTGTACAGCAAGGTGTTGACTCAGTATCAAAACATGCTGAACGTATCCCGTATCACATGACCTATGCCGAAGCAGAGGCGTTTAAAATGTCCAATGTGAACGAATCTTCACGTGGAGGTATTTAGCAATGGGAAACAGACTTTTTCAAGAAGCGCGTACCTTTGTTGATTTAGCGAAGAATTGCGATTCATACAGTAAATCGGAAGCTGTTGCCAAAGCAAAAAATGCCCTATCCTCAGCGTGGGCCAACACAACCCCCGCTGAACAAGAGCAGCTCCACGAACTACAAAAAGAGTTAGACAACCTACAATCATAGATCTAACCAAAACAAAGCTGACGTCCCTGTCAGCTTTGTTTTTTTCCAACTCATAAGATATCTCTTTAATCAGAAATCATTAAATGATACACTTTTAATAAGCTTCAGCACGGTTCGTTCCCATTAAATTTTTGAAGAAGGTGAATCCTATGACTGTTAAAATTTTGACTGACAGCGCCTGTGACTTACCATTACACTTTTATGAAGAAAACCACGTTACATTTTTCCCTTTAAAAGTTTTACTGAATGAAAAGGAGTATGAAGATCAGTTAAGCATTAAACCAAAAGCAATCTATGATGCGATTCGAAATGGGCAGCAGCCAAAAACATCGCAAGTATCTCCACTGGACTTTGAAAAAACGTTTACTGAAATGGCACAAAATAATGAACAAGGAATTTATATTGCCTTTTCCTCACAATTATCAGGTACCTATCAAACGGCAGTCATGATTTTAGATCAAGTAAAAGAAACCTATCCTGACTTTCAATGCACCATTATCGATACGAAATGTGCCTCGCTTGGTCAGGGATTGGTTGTCATGGAAGCAGCCCGTTTAGCAAATGCAAATACTTCCTATGAAGAAATTATGGAAAGAATAGAATTCCTCTCCTCCCATATGGAACATTTATTTACCGTCGAGGATTTAGATTATTTAGCAAAGGGAGGACGCGTTTCAAAAGCTTCTGCATTTCTTGGCGGATTATTAAATATTAAGCCGCTATTAAATGTGGAGGATGGAAAGCTTGTTCCGATTGAAAAAATACGCGGTAAGAAGAAGCTTCTCAAGCGGATTATTGAGGTAATGTCAGAACGCGGGGTACACTTAGACCAGCAAACCATTGGGATTAGCCATGCAGATGATGCTGAAACAGCCGTAGAAATGAAAAAACTAATGGAAGAAGCATTTGGTGCGAAAGATGTCTGATTACTGACATTGGAGCCGTTATCGGTTCCCATACAGGACCAGGAACGATTGCCATCTTTTTCTTAAACGACTCTTCCTTCTTAAATTCAGTTGGTAAAAATACTCACTGGACATACTCCTGTTCATCCCTGCAGAAAATAAGATTGCTAGTCCAATGATGGAAAGGAGTTTTTCATATGCCGCATACATCTGATAATGATAAAAAAGCAAAGGACAATAATGCTGTTCGCATGGAGAAAAATATGATTCGAGAAAAAAATCGCAAAGCCGGGAAAAACCAATATTCAAAGAAAACGGATCATTTATAAAATGTTCGTACGAGAAATATCAGATAAGAGAAGAAACGGTTATCCCGCCGATTGGCGAGTTTTCTCCTTAAATCTCTTTATTTCACCCTTTTCTCGTATAAGTCCAGCCTTCTTCCTGATAAACTTTTCCTTCCTTCATTAATCTGCCAAGTGCTCTCTTAAATGCTGCTTTACTCATATGAAACTTCTCCTGAATATCTTCCGGCAAGCTCTTATCCCAATATGGCATCGCACCGTTTCTCTCATCTAAATACCGAAAGAATCTGCTCAGCATCTACGTCAAGGGCTTCTTCCTTCCGTGGAAGCAGTGAAACATTCACCGTTCCATCTTCTTTCACATCAATGATTCTACCTTCAACCTTTTGGCCAAGCCTTGGTTCTTTTCCTCGCTGTGATTCATGAATAAAACCTTTATATCCTTCTGCTGTAATAATCCACGTTCCAACTTTTGCTGTCCGGTACATATACCCATGAACACTTTTATTAAAAGCATCCCGCTCTGCTTGTTGTCGCATGTTCCTCAACAACCGGATCTGTTGCTAGCTTCACGTAAACACGATTATTCTTATTTACTCTTAATGTGATAAACAATACATCACCGACCTCAGGCCACACACTGCTATGGGCTGGCAAATCCTCTTCACCGAGAAGCATATCCTTCTGAATCCCAATATTAACAAAAACTCCAAGTCCGGGATTAACATCACTAACTTCAGCCCAATCATATACTCCGACCGTAACTTTAGGAATGGTTGTCGTGGCGGTAATTCTCCCCCTTGAATCGGTATATAAAAATACATCTACCTTTTCATTAACTTCTAATTCCTTGTCCGTTTCATTTTTATGCAACAGCACATCTTCCTCTTCTGTGCCGTCTGTTAAAAAATAACCAAAATCAGCCTCTCTTACTACCTCTAACGAAACCGTTTGACCAATAAATTCATGCAATGACAAAAAAACTCCTCCTTCCATTCAACATCATCTATTATGTAGAAAATGAATCTGATCCTATATTAGCCAAATGTTGTCTTAACTGCTATATTTTACTATAATTGAAATGTAAAGGAAAATCACCTATTAGATGTTGAATCATTTCTTAATAATGAAGAATATATGGAGGTACGATATGGCTAAGGAAGCTTCTTTTGATATTGTTTCAAACGTTGATTTTGCAGAGGTCACAAATGCAATCCAAATTGCAATGAAGGAAATTCAAACCCGATATGATTTTAAAGGCAGTAAGAGTGACATCTCGCTGGATAAAGAGGAATTAGTTCTTATATCGGATGACGAATATAAATTAGATCAAGTAAAGGATGTACTTTTTAGCAAATTAATTAAACGCGGAGTACCTGTGAAAAATCTTGATTACGGTAAAGTTGAAAAGGCAAGCGGCGGCACAGTCAGACAACGGGCAAAGCTTGTTCAAGGGATTGATAAAGAAAATGCAAAAAAAATCAACACCTTGATTAAAAACAGCGGCGTTAAAGTTAAAAGTCAGGTTCAGGATGATCAAATCCGTGTGACAGGCAAGAGCCGCGACGATCTTCAAAAAATCATTCAAGCTGTTAAAGAAGCCGATTTAACCGTTGATGTACAATTTGTAAATTATCGATAAGAAAACAAAAAAATGCAAACCTGCTTTATAGAGGAATTTTACGATTTAATAAAAAATTCTTGCAAAAGCAGATAAGATCCTATACTCTTTAACTTAATTCATTTATCACATTAAACACAAAAAAATAATATTCAAGCAATAGGTGTTAAAAGCAATAAGTTTTATGCTTTTAGCTTAAAAGGGAAGCCGGTGAAAATCCGACACGGTCGCGCCACTGTTATGGGGAGCAACTTATCTAACCACTGTTTCATGTATGAAATGGGAAGGGATAAGAAGCAATGAACCTAAGTCAGGAGACCTGCCTATTGTATGCACTTATTACCTACGCGAAATATAGGGAGGAGTGATGGTCATATTGTTGAAACTACATTGCTAGTCTCAACTTTAGTTAACTATGTCTATCATCAATCTCTCTTTCATTGCGAAAGAGAGACTTTTTTATTTGACCGATAAATTAAAATAAAATGGGGGCACAAAATGAGTATGTAAAAAGTTCAAACTTAGGTTATCCAAGAATTGGTGAAAATCGCGAATGGAAAAAAACGTTTAGAATTAGTTTTGGGCAGGAAAACTAGACGGAAGACACAATTCACAAGCGAAATGGAATATATTCGTCTATCACATTTACGAAAACAACAAGAAAAAGGAATTGATCTTATTCCAGTCGGTGATTTTAGTTATTATGATCATGTGTTAGATACAGCCGTTATGTTTGGTCTCATTCCAAAACGATTTGAATACAGATGAGGGAACAGTTTTCACTTCAAACGTATTTTGAAATTGCGCGAGGCAGTAAAGGATAAGGTAGCCTCAGAAATGACAAAATGGTTTAATACAAATTATCACTATATTGTACCAGAGTTAGAAGATGCACAGCCGGTGTTAGTAGAAAATCGTCCATTAAATTGTATAAAGAAGCAAAAGAAAAATTAGGATATAGATGGAAAGCCTGTCATTCTAGGTCCAATTACATTTGTTAGCATTGTCAAAAGGATATAGCGAAGAAAAATGCAACGAACTGTTACAAGCCTTGTTCCGCTTTACATCGAACTATTAGCAGCAACTGCAGAAGCAGGTGCCGAGTGGATACAAATCGATGAACCAATTTTAGTTAAACGATATTGATATGAAGTCTTACGCGCTTTAATGAAGTCTATCAAGCTTTTAATGATAGCCGCTCCGAATGTAAAAATCATTCTGCAAACGTATTTTGAAAGCATTGAGCAATATAAAGCGATTGTTCTTTTCCAGTTGCAGGAATTGGTCTAGACTTTGTTCATGACGAGGCGTGAATTTAGCTCATTTACAACATTTGGTTTTCCGAAGTGATAAAGTATTGGCAGCAGGAGTCATTGACGGACGAAATATTTGGAAAGCAAATTTACACGAACAAGCTAACACTCATTGAAACATTAACGAAGCATGTAGCAAAAGATCGTCTTATTATTCAGCCATCATGCAGTCTGCTTCATGTTCCTGTGACAGTGAAAAATGAACAAAACTATTGAACCAGATTGTAAAAATGCGCTCTCTTTTGCAGATGAAAAACTTAAGGAATTGCGTCTGTTAACAAAATTGGTGCAAAAAGGAAATAACCAATTGAAGAAGATTATAAACGTAAGATCAAGCAATTCAAGTTTTAAATGATTCATCTTTTCGAAATCGTGAAAGAAGTGCAAAATGACATTAAGCAATTTACACAGCTATTCAACAACTCGCGTTGATGCAAGCGAACGAAAAGTATTACAGGATGAAACGTTGGCATTTACCACTTCTTCCAACGACAACGATTGGTAGTTTCCCGCAAACAAAAGAAGTACGAAAAGCAACGTCTAAAATGGCGTAAAGGCGAATTATCAAATGAACCATATGAGCAATACATTCACGAGGAAATTAAAAAATGGATTGATATTCAAGAAGAACATGGCTTAGATGTACTTGTCCATGGTGAATTTGAACGGACAGACATGGTTGAATTCTTTGGTGAAAAATTAGCAGGTATTGCGATTACAAAGTTTGGTTGGGTGCAATCATATGGTTCACGTTGTGTGAAGCCACCAGTTATTTTTGGGGATGTCGTCTTAACAGAACCGATGACAGTAAAAGAAACGGTTTATGCGCAAAGCTTGACCACAAAACCTGTAAAAGGCATGTTAACAGGTCCTGTGACCATTTTAAATTGGTCATTTGTGCGTGATGATATAAGCCGTAAAGATGTCTTAAATCAATTGGCATTGGCAATTCGTCAAGAAGTCGAAGCATTAGAAGCAAATGGCATCGGTATGATTCAAGTCGATGAGCCAGCCTTACGAGAAGGATTGCCATTAAAACAGAAAAAACTGAAACCTATTTAAAAGCTGCTGTTGATGCGTTCAAATTATCAACATCGTCTGTGAAGGAAGAAACACAAATTCATACTCATATGTGCTATTCGAACTTTGAAGATATTATTGAAGCGATTGATGCACTTGATGCAGATGTCATTTCGATTGAAACATCTAGAAGTCATGGTGAATTAATTCGCTCATTTGAAGAACATCTGTATCATAAAGGGATTGGACTTGGCGTGTATGATATTCATAGCCCGCGTGTACCAACATTGGAAGAATTATCACAAAATATAGAACGTGCCCTTAAAGTCTTAGACTACCGTTTATTCTGGGTTAACCCTGACTGCGGTTTAAAAACACGAGGTATTGAAGAAACAATTGCCGCATTAAAAGTAATGGTCGAAACAGCTAAAGTAAAACGAGCCGTTCTGAACTATACTCACTATAATGCTTAATCATAAGTAAAGCGTAAAGTATAACCCCCTTTTTCAACGATTATCTTTCTGAAAAAGGGGGTTTCTTCTCTTTGAAACATGGTTATTCTGTAAATTGTGGTTATTATTGTTCAATATACGATGAAAAAATAGAAATGAGATAGACAATGAAAGAAGCTATCAAAAAATAAATACTTGTAAAATAAAAATTTATCATTTACTATTAAACATAGTAAATACTACATATCGAATTAATCAAACATATTTTACAACTATATATAGTATCAGCCTTGTAATAAGATGCGATTTTTCGCTTAATAGGGAATTCGGTTTGATGCCGAAACTGCCCCCGCAACTGTAAATGCTGACGAAATAAATGAACCACTGTATAAGATGGCTTAACGTTTAGGTGCTTATACGGGAAGGATTTAAAGTAGGATGAAGCATGAGTCAGGAGACCTGTCTTATTTTTAATGTCTAGCTCTAGGCGCCATCGGCTCTAAATCATAAGCCGATAAAACGGGCGCCTTACGCTTTTCTTATTTGTTTCAACTTCTTCGGGGATTGAGAAGATGAAATGGTGGCCCCAAGAAGAATGTTGGATTCTGCTATTTTCAACTATTCTTTTTGATGTTATCGTTTCGTCCGCTCAAAACTGAGCGGACTTTTTTTTGATGAAAATGGATAAAAAATGTGTTTTTTATTAGGAGGAAATAACGATGAAATCACCTATACAAACAGATATTTCACGTGTTTTAAAAGTGATTCAAGAAACGGCTGAGAAATACGATCTAGATATTACAGAAATTAACGATCGCATAGCTCGTGATAAATGGAACGGAAAATGGAAGCAAACGAACAAGCTTTGTTTTATGCATTAAATAAGATTGCGATGGATCAACCAAATTGGACTTTTGTTGCTGCACAGGCTTATTTGAACGAATTATATGATCTTGCTGCTCAAAATAGAGGATATGACTCAACTCAAAAATATGGAGATTTCTACGCGTTGATTCAAACATTGACGGAAAAAGGAATCTATTCAAACGACTTATTAAACTCGTTATTCAAAACAGGAAATTCAACAATTAGCTGCTGAAATCGTACCCGAACGAGATCATCTTTTTAATTACATCGGATTATTTTTATTAGCAGATCGTTATTTGGCGAAGAGACCATGAACGGAATGTATATGAGCTGCCACAAGAACGATTTATGATTATTGCGATGCATCTGATGAAAAATGAAAACAAAGGCAATCGTTTAGAACTTGTGAAAGAAGCTTATTGGGCGTTAAGTCATTTATACATGACTGTAGCCACACCGACCTTAGCAAATGCCGGAAAAAGTTTTGGCCAGCTATCCTCTTGTTTTATTGATACGGTAGAGGATTCATTAGACGGTATTTATTTAAACAACTGGGATATTGCCAGATTAAGTAAAGATGGCGGCGGAATTGGAATTTATTATGGAAAAGTGCGTGCACTCGGTTCAGATATTAAAAGTTTAAAGGGAATTCTTCTGGTGTTGTGCCTTGGATTCGCTTAATCAATGATACAGCTGTTAGCGTGGATCAGCTTGGGCAACGCCAAGGTGCCATTGCCGTCTATCTTGATGTATTCCATAAAGATATTATGAACGGATTTCTTGATTTGAAAACAAATAATGGCGACGAGCGCCGGAAAGCACATGATATTTTTACAGGTGTAACCATTCCGATCTTTTTATGGAAACATTACAGGAAGTAGATGAGAACGGAAGAAGCATTGGACAGTGGCATACATTCTGTCCGCATGAAGTGAAACAAATTATGGGCTGGAAAGATGAGAATGGCAATCCACTTGGGTCTTGAAGATTTTTATGATGAAAAAGATCAAAAAATATTTTACGGAAAAATATAAAGAGGCGGTTCACATCCGCTTCTTCCACGCAAAACATATCGAGCGATGGATATTATGGCGCGCATTATGGTTTCTCAATTAGAAACAGGCACACCTTATATGTTTTATCGCGATGAAGTCAATCGGCAAAATCCAAATAAACATGTACAGGCGAAGGACGGACATCGATTTATTGCAGTAATCTGTGCACAGAAATTGCTCAAAATATGTCCGCTACAACGATTGTGAATGAATATGAAAGATGAAGAAGGCAACATAGTCATTGTTCGAAAACCAGGAGATTTTGTTGTTTGCAACCTTATCGTCTATTAATCTGGCAAAAGCCGTTCCGGAATGTCCTCGACGTTTAATTCGCATTCAAGTGAGAATGCTAGATAATGTGATTGATTTAAATACAATTGCTGTTGGACAAGCAGAGAAAACAAATAAAAAATACCGAGCAGTAGGATTAGGGACATTTGGATGGCATCATCTTTTAGCGATAAAAGGCATTCATTGGGAATCAGAAGCAGCTGTTCAATATGCAGATGAACTATATGAAGATATTGCCTATTTATACGATTCGATCCTCCATGGAGTTAGCTACTGAAAAAGGAGCTTACAGCCAATTTTCAGGATCCGAATGGGAAACAGGTCAATATTTTGAACGAAAGGGCTATACAGCAGATCGCTGGAAAGTATTAAGAGAAGAAGTAGCGAAAAAAGGAATTCGCAATGGCTGGTTAATGGCGGTTGCTCCTAATTCCTCCACGGCCAAAATTGGCGGTTCGACTGATGGCATCGATCCGATCTATTCGGTGGAATATGCAGAAGAAAAGAAAAACTTTAAATTCAAAGTGACAGCTCCTGATTTGAATCATATTACGTACAATTATTACCGACGAGCAAGACATGAGTTGGATCAAGTATGGAGTATTAAACAAAATGCAGCAAGACAACGCCATATCGATCAAGCGATTAGCTTCAATTTATATGTCAAACACGATATTAAAGCAAAAGACTTGCTGCATCTTCATATGGAAGCATGGAAAAATGGCTTGAAGACGACCTATTATGTACGCAGTACATCTCAGGCGGAGATCGCAGAATGTGAAGCATGTCATAGCTGATCTGTTTGTATCAATTGATACAACAATATGATTGATAGGGGGATTTTTCATGAATCAAATGTTAACAAAAATCAAGCTACTGAATCCAGAGTTTCCTAATAAATCAACAGGCATTATTAATGGGCAATCTTCCGGACTTTTAAATTGGAATGATATTGCCTATCCGCAAATGTATGATTTCTATCAAACGCTGTTGTCGAACTTTTGGAAGGCCCAAGAAATTAATATGCAGGATGATATTAAACAATGGGATTCTTTGAACTCCAGTGGAACAAGATGTTTTTTTGCGAGTTAATACTCAGCTTGCTTCACTCGATAGCTTGCAAACACCAACGATGAGTCAAGTGATGGATTATGTGACAGATTCGAGCTTTAAAGCGATTTTTGCGGTGATTTCTCAGCAAGAAGCGGTTCATAATGAATCGTATTCCTATATTTTAAGCTCGCTTGTTCCATTAATGAACAAAATGCTCGCTTTAATCAAGCGAAAAATGATCCGATCGTACAAAAACGGAACGCTCTGATTTTAGATGCATATGAAGGCTTTCGATATAACCCAACACCGCTAAATTTATTTAAGCTTGCTGTTAATTCAATTAATTTAGAAGGTATTTATTTTTATGCTGGTTTTGCCTTCTTTTATAATTTAGCCCGCAGGCAAAAAATGCTGAAAACAAGCACGATGATTAGTTATATTCAACGGGATGAAATGCAGCATGCGTACTTTATTTCGCAATTTATTCGTATTTTGTTAACGGAAAATCCTGAAATGAATTCGCAAGAAAATATCGATTATATTTACGAAACGATAAGCAAGGCGGTTGAACTTGAAAAAGAATGGGCACATGTTATTTTAAAAGATATTGAAGGCATTGATTTACTGGAGTTTGAAGGATATGTTGAATATCTTGCCAATAAACGATTTCGTCAGCTAGGACTGAAGAATCTTTATGAAGATCGAGATAATCCAATGCCATGGATTCATGTTTTTAGTGATGAAATGATTAATGAAACAAAATCAGACTTCTTTGAGCAAAAGTCACGAACTATTCAAAGGTGACACAATCGAATGGATTTGATGAATTGTAATGAAAATAGCCATCGTATATTCGTCGAAAACGGGAAATACAGAAGAACTTGTGAAATATCTTTACGAGCTTTTCTCTCTCCATTTTATAAAGATTGAGTTGTATCATGTGGATCAGTTTCCCCTTTCGAAGCTATCAGAATATGATGCGATCGTGATTGGCACCTATACATGGGGAGACGGGGAAATTCCAACCGAAATGCTTCCCTTGTATGAAGCATTTGAGAAGCAGGAAGTCAAACATATGCTAACGGGCATTGTCGGGACGGGAGATTCCCTTTACCCACAGTTTTGTGGAGCGGTTGATGAATTTCGAGATATGTTGTATGTCCAAACAGATCTTGCCGTCACGTTGAAAGTAGAACTATCACCACAGCCAAGTGACATAAAGCGCTGTTGTAAATTTGTTGAGCTTTTTGTAGAACGTATACGAAAAAAACAGTTGACTTAACAGGCATGAGGATGAACAGGATTTTCACAAAAATGAACATCAAACAGAAACGGTCGTGAACAAAATGAGCAAGCTATTTGAACAATTTCAAGAAATCGTAGACAGCAGTAATCAGGATTTAGTCCAGGAAAATGCCAATGTTGATGGATTATCACCAATGGGAATGATGAGCTTATTTGCCTCTGCTTCAGCAAAGGCCTTTACGATCGATCATTTGCTATCAGAGGATGTGAAACAAGCCTATTTAGATGGCTATATTCATATTCATGATTTAGATTTCTATGCAAGTGGAACAACAACTTGCACGCAAATTCCATTAGCCAAACTATTAAAAAGTGGTTTTGACACGGGTCATGGCCATATGAGAGCGCCAAAATCGATCACAAGTGCGATGGCATTAACAAGTATTATTTTCCAAGCGAATCAAAACATGCAGCATGGCGGACAGTCCGTCCCCTGCTTCGATTACGATCTTGCACCATATGTTCGGATAACGTTTGAACGGAAATACGAGCTCATCAGAGGATTTGCTGTTGGTGCTTCTGAAGAATATATAAAGGAAAAAGCATGGGATTTAACAGAGAAGGAAGTATTCCAAGCATGTGAAGCATTTGTACATAATTGTAACTCTATGCATTCAAGGGGCGGGGGCCAAACGGCATTTGTTTCGATCAATCTTGGGACGGACATATCAAAAGAAGGACGAATGATCATAAAAAACCTTCTTCTTGCCACGCAAAAAGGATTAGGAAACGGCGAAACTCCCATCTTCCCCATTATCGTATTTAAAATAAAAGATGGCATCAATTTCAATGAAACTGACCCAAATTATGACTTATACCGACTTTCATTAGAAACAACAGCCAAACGGCTATTCCCAAACTATGTATTTATTGATGCGCCTTTTAATCTACAATACTATGATGGCACACCTGAAGGAGAAATTTCTACAATGGGCTGTAGAACGCGAGTGATCGGAAATATTAACGGGAAAGAAACCCCTGTTGGCAGAGGCAACCTTTCTTTTACCACAATTAATCTGCCGCTCATTGCCATAGAATCAACATCAGTAGAAAATTTTTTTGAAAAGCTAGAAGCCTATACAGATCTTTCTATTAGACAATTGCACGAACGTTATCTCTATCAATCACAAAAAACACCCGCACACTTTAAATTTCTCTATGGCCAAGGTGTATGGTGGAATGGTGAAGAATTAGGACCTCATGATGATTTAAAAGAAATCCTCAAACAAGGCACTCTTTCTGTTGGCTTTGTTGGATTAGCGGAAGCCCTTGTTCAATTAACAGGAAACCATCATGGTGAAAGTGAAGAATCCTTCAAACTTGGATATAAAATCATTCAATTTTTACGTTCAAAAATGGATCAAGCTACACGGGATTATGGTCTTAACTATTCTTTATTAGCTACTCCGGCCGAATCCTATGCCGGAAAAGCCCTAAGAACAACGAAAGCAAAACATGGTGTCCTAAAAGGAGTTACAGATCGTGAGTATTTTGCAAATAGTTTCCACGTACCTGTTTATTATCCTATTCGTGCCATTGATAAAATCAAAATCGAAGCTCCCTTTCATGATTTAACCAATGCAGGGCACATCACTTATATCGAAGTAGATGGCGATGCAAGCCGTAATGTTGATGCATTAGATACATTAGTTCGTGCTATGCATAAATATGGAATTGGCTATGGAAGCATTAATCATCCAGTCGATAGATGTATAGAATGCGGTCATCAAGGGATTATTAATAACGAATGTCCGCAGTGTGGAAATCATGATGAATCTAAGATCGAACGTATCCGAAGAATTACTGGATACTTAGTTGGTTCATTGAATAGATGGAATTCAAGTAAACAAAGTGAAGAACGTGAACGAGTGAAACACCAAGTATCCGTTTCTAGACTCGCAAAACAAAATCCATCGCATGAGGGAAAATAAAATGAGAGTGTTAAATATCCTTCATGATTCGATTGTTGACGGCAAAGGGCTAAGAACGGTGATCTTTTTTGCGGGGTGTCCCCACCATTGCCACGGCTGCCATAATCCGCAGTCATGGAACTTCGAGAATGGCATCGAATGGACAGAAACGGAAGTTTTTCAAGAAGTCATGCGAAATGAACTATCAAATGTCACTTTCAGTGGCGGAGAGCCTTTTCTTCACTCAAAAGAAATGGCTCCTCTGGCCAAAAAATTGAAACAAGCAGGAAAAGACATTTGGTGTTATACGGGCTATCTTTATGAGGAATTACTTCAAGATCCTGACCATTTCGCCATGCTTAAACAAATTGATATATTAGTAGATGGAAGATTTGAGTTAACAAAGCGGGATTTATCCTTATGCTATAAAGGCAGTTCAAATCAACGGGTCATTAACGTGCCAAAAAGCCTCGAGAATAAGCGAGTAGAGATTCTGGATGAACTAAATAAGCCTTTTATAGTGTCATAAAAAGAGGATGGAGTTTCATTCCATCCTCTTCCCTTTCTTTCAAGCTATTCCCGAACCATGCCTTTCCTTTCTTTCTCTTTCGACCTTTTCCAAACAAGTATGATAAAAATCGTAAAGGCAATCAGCACAGCAGCCATGGCAATAATATAGGAAATATTTATACCTGTCTTATCAGTCAGCACGTAAATTTCAGACATATCACGATCAATCGTTAGCGTGTATTTCTTCTCATTACTGCGGATCAGACCGCCATTCAGCAAGCCCCTTAATTCCTTATTATCTGCAAGCTTGTCAGCTGAAATGGCAACCGTTTTGGTTTTCGTTGTATTGTTAATGGCCATAACCGTCGTTTCATCCTTATATACTCTTTTGTAAACAGCCATGCCATCCTTTTCGTACAATACATCCATTGTTCCTCTTGTTAATGACGGCAATTTTGAACGTAATTCACCTATTTTTGTTATATAGTCTATTAAATCTTTATCCGTTCTAAAATTCATTTGCCTGTGATTGTCAGCTCCAGCTCCTCCATCTAACGCGATTTCACTCCCATAATAGACAATCGGAATTCCTGGTGTTGTATAGAGAAAGGTTAGTGCCTGTTTCCAACGAGGTCCTGGGTGTTCATTCTTCTTCACTACATCACTAGTAAAACGAACGATTTGCTCGTTATCCATAAACGTACCATTTAAATAAGGATTAGAAATGGAATCTGCTTTTTGTTCCATTACCGCAAACAAACCCTTAAATGATTGATCAGGCTGGGCAAAAGCCTTTTTTAACTCTTCATTTAATGGATAATCAGCAAATCCATCAATCCCTGTTTCCTTATAGGTTGAAAGCTGAGCGGAATCCTTTCCCCTGCTATCTCCCAGTAAATAAAAATCCTTTTTGACCTTTTTTACTTCTTTCGAAAAGTCACTCCAAAAGCTTTGCGGTACATCACTTACCGAATAAAGACGATAGCCATCTATATCGGTTTTCTCTATCCACCATTTGGCTGCCTTGATAAAATATTGCTTCACTTCAGGATTTTCCTGATTTAGCTTAGGTAAGCTGTCATTTTCTTTATTTATCTCTTGTTGAGGTATAAACCAATCCTTTTTTGTCGGATCCTCTAGCCACGGGTGGCTCCGGCCAACATGATTGACATCAAGATCAATGATCACTTTCATATTCCGCTGATGTGCTTCATGAATTAATTTTTTAAATCGAGAGATCGAACCAAAATGTTCATCCGTTTTGTAAAAATCATTCACCCAAAAGCCATGGTATCCCCCATCCTCATTAGCAAAAATCGGTGTAAGCTCAATTGCCGAAAAGCCCATATTTTTTATGTAATCCAGCTGATCAATAACCCCTTGAAAATCACCGCCATGGTATTCATTTGGATCATTTATATCTACTCCATTATCATTCTTCAGATCCCCATTGTTAAAACGATCAATCATGATTAAATAAACGCTTTCATCTTGCCATTTTCGCTCTTTTTTTTCAACTGCCCCTGCTGGATGGACGTTTAAGAAAAACAGCGAAATGAATATGAGCATAAAAACCCCTTTTTTCATCTCTATTTCCCCCTCGTATGAAACTGCAAAAGATAAAATTAAATAAATATTCAAATATATCTCTTTAAGATTAGCCTGTAGTTTCTACCTGAGTCAAACATTTAGAAAAATTAAATGTATTTTTTAATGATAGCAATGAAAAGATCCTGTAAAAACCCGGATTTCCGGGCTTTTACAGGATGATTATTTTCTTCACAATGTAAACAAGTTCAATCTGCCAAATTAATATTATAATCGTTAAACCAATGGTGGATCTGAACAAGATGAGCTAACAGCTGCGGTCCTGTCATCAATTGACCAAACCACGGTTCCTTAAATGATGATCCTTCTGTTTCAACTAATTTGCAACAGTTTTTCTTGATCAAAAAACTCATATAAAACAGATTGACGATCTTGTAAAGCACTTTCAAGCATCCCTTTCACAATCTTCAAGTAAGCAGGATGATGTGTTTTCGGATAAGGGCTTTTTTTCCGATAAAATACTTCATCGGGAAGCATTCCTTCCAATGACTTTCGTAAAATTCCTTTTTCCCGATTTCCGTCATTTTCATTTCCCATGGAATATTCCAAACATACTCTACTAGCCGATGATCAGCAAATGGAACACGCACTTCTAAACTTGCTCCCATGCTCATCCGATCTTTCCGATCAAGTAATGTTGTCATAAATGAAAGCATATTGATATAAAACAGCTCTCTTCTCTGCGCTTCCTGTTTACTTTCTCCATCTAGTAAAGGTGTTTCAGCCACCAATTCCTCATATTTACCTTGCGAATATTCGTCGAAGATTTAAGCTCTCTCTGCCAATGACTTCTGTAATAAACCCTGTCTCTCATCAATCGAACGCATCCACGGAAAACCAGTATCGATTTAAATCCTCTTGGCGATGAAACCACGGATACCCGCCAAAAATTTCATCCGCACATTCTCCAGATAAGCTCACAACAAAATCTTTTTTAATTTCCCGGCAAAACCAAAGCAACGATGAATCAACATCAGCCATCCCCGGTAAGTCCCTGACATGAACGGCCTCTATTAAATCTGCAGCCAGCTGTTCCTGTGAAATAACACAGCTATGATGGATGGTTTCAAACGTATCTGACATTTTTTTAATGTACACACCATCTGAATTTGGCTGAAACTCATTTGCTTTAAAAAATTGATCATTTCCTTCATAATCAATGGAATAAGTATGGAGGCTGCCTTTTCCTTCTTCTTGTAAAGCTTTTGCAGCAATAGCTCGTAATCGCACTTGAATCTACTCCGCCAGATAAAAATGTACAAAGCGGAACATCTGACACTAGCTGTCTTGTGACCGCATCTGTCAATAAAAAGCGAACTTTTTCAGCTGTTTCCTCTACAGAATCCTGGTGCTGTTCACTTTTTACATTCCAATAACGCCAAATCTTCAAACCATTGCGGGAAAAAGTCAGCGCATGAGCAGGTCTCAACTCTTTAATGCCTTTAAATACGCCCGTTCCAGGAGATCTTGACGGCCCAAGGCCAAAAATCTCCGCTATGCCTTCCCGATCCAGCATCCGGATTTACATCAGGATGTGCCAATATGGCTTTTAACTCTGATCCAAAGATCAGTCCTGTAGCTGTTTCATAAAAAAACAAGGGCTTTACTCCCAGACGATCGCGGCCAATAAACAACTTTTCCCTTTCCTCATCCCATACAGCAAAAGCAAATATCCCATTTAAATAATCCACGCATTTTTCCTTCCATTCTATATAAGCAGTTAATAAAACTTCTGTATCAGAATGGCCATTAAACGAATATCCTTTTATTAGCAGCTCTTTACGGATATCCTCTGTGTTGTATAGCTCACCATTATAACAAATCGTGTAGAAATGATTTTGCCTCATTTTTACCATTGGTTGTTTCCCACCCTCAGGATCTACGACAACTAGCCGTTTATGACCAAATCCAACATGCAGATTAGTCCATACATTTGTATCATCCGGTCCTCTTTTTGCTAAAGTTTCCGCCATTTTCCCAAGGGTCTCCGTCTCGTTTTTTAAATTTAGATGATAATCAATCCAACCAGTAATACCACACACATTTGCTCATCCTTTCTTTGCGGAACTGCCATAGGCTCTCTTTTCTTTTCACAGTCTATGCAACTTTATATAAAATGGTTATTTGTCCCGGAAATGGTTTAAATTCTTCAGTTTTTGTAAAGAAATAGAAAGGCGGAAATCCTCTTCCGCTAAAGGGGTTCTTTAGATGGAGGTTTATTGATATGAATAAACAACAGCGAACACAATTACTGGAAATTCAACACCGTGCCTTCACTGTTGGAACGGTTGAATATATAAACAAGCAATGGGTTTTTTTTGATGAGGAATCAGAAGAAGCTTCATTATTAGATGGGTGGCTTTATCAAGAAATCGAGATCTTCTATTTAAAACGATGGAGAAAAGGAATCCTGTATGAAGATGCCCGCATAGAATTTGGTGATGAAACGATCCATTTAAAAGATCAAAATTTAATCAGGATACGAAAATCTTTAGTATTTTCATTGGAACAGCTCTTAAAAGAAGTCAATGATGATGCCTTCTGCCAATTTATCACAAGCTTAAATGCCCTAGAGTTTTCTATCTATGATTGTATCTATTGTTATAATCATTTAACTTTTCTAAGTGAAAGCAAACAGAAAAGCGGGGTCAACTTTATGGTTTTTGATAACGGGGACTCTATTTGCAGTGTTCATCATCATTTTTTCTACTATAAAAACATTAGTGACCGCTTTGAATTCACATTAAACACGGGAAAAAGAATGATCATCGAAAAAATCGGATAGCAAACAGGAGACTGCCGCTTATAAGCCAGTCTCCCATTTTCACTTTCAAACATGTCTTTTTTCAATTAATCTAATGCCAATCCCCATCATTAATACACCCATCAATAGTAGTACAGCTATTGGCAAGAGCAAATCTGAAAACGACAGCCCTCCTAATACAATCCCGTTAAGGATCTCCATTCCATATGTAAGTGGAATGACTTTTGACATATTGATCAGCATATCAGATGAGACAATTTCGAGTGGCCAATAGGCTCCACCTAGCATCGCAAAGCTGACTGAAACTAATGGAATAATCGCATTGTACTGCCCCATCGTTTTGACTAGCCCGGTTAGCAGGATACATAGAGAAACGATTGCAAATAGATAAGGAATCACTGCAAGAAGCACAAACAAAAACCGGCCGTTAAAATCAACACCTACTACAAACCGGAATACAAGAAAAATAAAGATCATTTGTACATAACTAACAAGAAAACTATATAGTAAATTTCCCAGATACAGTTTTGATTTAGCAGTAGAAGATAGAATTAGCCGATCCCATATTCCATTTTGTTTATCACGTAAAATTTCAACAACAGTAAAAGCAACAGTATAAATAACAAAAAATAATGTAAAGCCAAAAATAGAGTGCAATTTTTGGTTATATACGGGTTTACTATCATTGAATGAAGATATTTTCAACTTAAATACAGGATCTATTTTCGTTTTTCCATTTTTACCTGAAAGTTCATTCAAAGCAGATTGCTGCAGCTTTTTCTCATAATAGCGACTGACATAATGATCAATTAACGATACATTTTGTGTTTCTCCTGCATAATAAAGCGTGTATTCGTTCCTTTTAAGCTCTATGCCTACTTCTGACTTTCCTTCTGCCACCTTATTTTTTACTTTTTCTTCACTTTCCTCAACGAAATGAAAAGTATCACTTTGATTTAATTTTTGCAAAATGGTGTTGACTTCCTTTTGCTCCATTGAATGAAAAACAGAAACCTCAATCTTCTCATTAGCGCTGGAACCAGTCACAAGTGCAAAGGCTATACAAATAATGGTTGTAATGATGATTCCGCCAGGTTTTCTCAAAAACTGACGAAGCTTTCCCCACATGACCGCACTCATACCGTTCCACCCCTTTTCGGCTGAATCATAATAGCTGCCACAACCAAGAGGACGGTACTAATCATTAGAGCAATCATTTGATTCGTTATATCAGCAAACCCATAACCTTGCATCAGTTTTATATAAGCAGTAATTCCAGCTCCTCCTGGAGAATAATTGGAAAGAGTTTCAAAAATTGCTCCTAGCTGTGACACTGGAAAAAAGCTTCCGCCAATAAAGGCAAATACCGGAATGAGAAAAGATCTAAACAAGCTTGTCATTGTATCTGATTTCATTCTGAAGCTTATTGCCGAGATGAAAACAGCAAAGCCCCCGACCATTGCACAAACGGTACAGGTAAGCATGAGAAAGTCTAAAATACTAGGAAACTGAACATCATAGATAACGCCTGTTAAAGTAAAGAGAATGATCATCTGTAAGAAAGCGGCAAAAGCGGTTGTGATAAAAATCCCTGTAAAAAAGAGAGGTACTGGAACATTTGCCAGCAGAATTCTGTCAAAAATATGTCTATCCTTTTGCTCATATGCCACCCCTGCTGATGTGGAAGCAACATAAAAAATAAACATCATACACATACCAATTGCATAGTAAGCAACCGAGCTAATAGGTTTCTTTTCATTAATGGTTTTCCACTCACCCACTGTTCCTGTGAGTTTATTCTGCAGCTGTTCAACATTTACCCCGGCCTGATGAGCGCGAGACCAAAATGACATTTCTTCCTGATAAGTTTGCAGAATTTCTGTTAAAAACGAAGCTTCCAGACCTGTTATTTGATTTAACTTCCAGCGAAGCTCAGGTGCTTTTCCTGCAGATAAAAAAGCATAACGGTAATAATCCCTTGTAAAGTTCTTTGGGATTTCTAGCACACCACTGAATTTTTCCCTTTCCTTCCCTGAAAGATCATGATCGAAAATGGTTACTGTAATATTGTCCTTTAATTCTTTACTCTTTAATACATCATTTAGGAGGATCGTAATAGGATCAATGCTTTCGATCATTTGAGCCGCTCTTTCCTTCTCTGGAATAGAGATTTGCATAGACTCTATGGCCGTTTGGATTTCTTCAGGGGTATCATGTTGGATGATCGCCAATTTTGCATGTATGGTCGGAGATTCATCACTATTCAAAGCACCAAGAGCCGTCCCTAAAATAGAAATCAATACAAATGGCATAAGCAGGAGAATGACAAACTGACTTGGTCTTCTCCAAATCATGAGCATATCCTTCTTTATAATCTGAAATAGCATCCTATCCACCTCAATTCCTTAGCTGACGGCCAGTCAGATGGAGAAAAATATCTTCCAAAGTTGGCAATTGAATATTAACCGCTACTATATTAGACTCTGTTTCTTCTCCGTATTTAAATAAATCTTTTAAAATATTGACTTGTTTTGGCACAATGATCGAGATCCTTTGTTCTTGGATGGAATATTTTTTAATATTGTGATCCTGATCTAATAATTGCAAAAACTCCCCCTTAACAATATCAAGTTTAATTGAGATCGTTTGCTCTGAAGATAGAATGCTTTTTATTTCATCTTTTGTTCCTGAGGCGATGATTTGGCCATGATCCATAATATAGATGCGATCACACAGATATTCAACCTCTTCCATATAGTGACTCGTATATAAAACAGTCATATTTTTTTCCTTATTCAGTCTTTTTACTGTTTCAAGAATGTAGTTTCTTGACTGGGGATCAATGCCAACAGTCGGCTCATCCATAATAATGAGCTCTGGTTCATGTAAGAGGGCAGCACCGATATTTAATCTTCTTTTCATCCCCCCAGAAAAGGTTTTAACCAGATCATTTTCCCTATCACGTAGTCCAATCATATCCAGTACTTCATCCACTCGGCTCTTTACCTTTTCTTTTGGAATGCGATGAATTCGCGCAAAAAACTGGAGATTTTCCTTAGCTGTCAGTTCCATATACAAAGCAATATCTTGGGGAACAACACCTAATATTTTCCGCATTTCTGCAGGCGATTTTACAATACTTTTGTTGTAAAGCCGAATATCACCTTCAGACGGAATGACTAAAGAAGAAATAAGCGAGATCGTTGTTGACTTGCCAGCTCCATTTGGTCCGAGAAGTCCCACTGTTTCACCCTTTTCTAAATAAAGATTTACCCCATTCACAGCAAGTGTATGTTTAAACCTTTTCGTTAACTCAATCACTTCTAACACCAGATATCCCTCCCTTTCTCTCTTTTAATATACAAAATCAGAAGTGTTCTCCACACTATCCAGAGTCATATTTCATCAAGGAAAACATGACCTCAGTCATAAAAAGAAAAAAAGGCACCCTAAAAAGGATATGCCTTGCAGCTACAATATGTCGTTTTTTAAAGCAAAAATAGCTAAAGCTGTACGGTCTCTAAGCTCAAGCTTAAACAGAATCTGGGTAATGTGATTTTTGATCGTGCCGATGGACAAAAAGAGTTCTTTCGAAATCTCCTTGTTTGTTTTTCCTAAACCAACAAGCTTCGTAATCTCCAACTCTCTTTTCGTTAGTGGAAGCTCTATTTTTTTTGCTTCTGATTTATGCAGCAGCTTTGGCATTACCTTCGCAGCAACTTGTTCATGAATGGCCATCCCACCATTAAGACAACTTCTAATCGCATCAAGGAGCTTTGGTCCATCAGAGGTTTTCAACAAAAAACCGTTTACACCAGCCTTTAACGATTCAATGGCATAATCTTCATCATTAAAAGTCGTTAACATGAGAATTTTCACATCTGGCCAACGTTTTTTCACCTTGTGTGCTGCTTCAATCCCGTTCATCATAGGCATTCGAATATCCATCAAAACAATGTCCACCATATGTACTTCCAACAATTGCAACGCTTCTAGTCCGTTTTCCGCTTCACATACTACATCAAACTCTTCATCCTGCTCAATAATCATTTTTAAACCTTGTCTCACAATACCCTGATCTTCAACGAGTAGGATTCTCTTCATAGCCGATTTCCCCCAATGGCAATGTTCCATTCATGATAAATTCATGATCCTTTTGATAAATATGGAATGAACCTTTTATCTCCTCCAATCGTTCTCGGATATTTTTTAAGCCAAAGCCTTCATGGAGTAAGACTGTTTCTTGAAAGGCATTTTTTATTTCAAACGATAAATGACCAATAGGTGAGATTCCTAATGTAATCCAGACAGATCTTGATGCCCCATATTTCATGGCATTTGTTAACCCTTCCTGAATTACGCGATAGAGCAATATACTCTGCTTATTAGGCAACGATATGCCTAGCACACCTTCTTTTGTCATGAAATGAATACGTAAATGACTTTCACTTTCCAGCTTACGTATGAGATGAAGAACAGCTGAAATTCCCTCTATTTCATCTGTTTGTAGCGCTCGAACGGCTTTTCTAGTTTCCTCAAGACATTCCTCAACCATTTTCTTCATCAACGGAATGTGTTGTTCGATTGAACCTTCCGCTTTTGCGACTTCCATATACATTCCAAGAGCTGTAAGCTGGTGTCCAACCGAATCATGCATGTCTCTTGCAATTCTTGTCCTTTCCTCTAATCTTGCAGAATGCTCGTCTTTTAATGCCTGCCGTTTCATTCGGCGGTATTCATCTATTATTTGATCATACAATATCTTTTGTTCCTCTAATTTGCTGTTTGCCGAATTCCATAAATGATAGATGGGGATAGCAAGAATCGTTGCCAACAATAAAAAGATTAATAAGTCCAATTCATAGATATTTAAATAAATGATACAAACAAGGAGTAAACCTCCTATCAAAAGCGTCATTCGAAACGAAATAGCTTTTAATTGAAATGCTGCTTCGAACAAATAAAAATACATAATTAGTATAATAATCTTAATAGACACCAATGGAACAAAAATCGAAAATAAAAATGTAGATATTAGCAAAATACAAAACACTAATTGCTTATATTTTATAAGAGGTAGAAAAAAATACATGGTTAAAGAGATCGCACAAAATAATAATAGAAATGGCAATTCATTTTTTGCAATGATAGAGATTCTAAACAAAATTAACCATAGCAGCATAAAATAAGCAAACCGAAAATAAAAAGATATCATTTCCCTCTCCTCATTTGATTCTCTCTATATAATTATACTTGTTTATGAATAAAAAAAACTGCCAACAGGCAGTTTTTTTACACCCTAAAAAACTCAGGTAAGTGCATATTCTGATTTATTTAATCCAAAAACCTAAAGGAAGTTTTAATCCTAAATAAACAACTGCAATAAAGAATACGATAAAAAGTACCCAAAAAATACCCGTTGACTTATTTTTCGTTGTACGACTTAGAATCATTTCAAATAATCCAATAATAATGATTCCACCAATTGCTTTTATGACATAGAGTCCAGTTATATTAATACTGAATAGCATAACAACTCCAGTTGCGATGATTAAAAGATAGAATACACGTAAAATCATTTTGACAACTTTTAATCCACGAGACTTTCCACCTTTATGTAGTGAAATGGCAATAAAGAACAAAATCAATGCAATCAGCCATGTGGTAATATGAGCATGAGTCATTTTCGAATCTCCTCTCTATTTAAATTCGAATCTATCATAACATACTAGTAGATAAAAACCTATCTATATGGTATTAACTAAAAAACGGGCTTTTACACCCGTTTTTCATTTTTAGAAAAGCATTATTCCCCCAAAATGATATCCTGCTCAGCTGTAGAGATTTTCCGTTAGAGTGCCCATCCTTTCAATATGCTTCAAGCGTTGAGGATTTCCCCTCCATTTACATGGATTACTTGTCCAGAAACATAGCTTGAATCATTAGAGGCTAAGTATACATAGGCAGGAGCCAATTCAAAAGGCTGCCCCGCTCTTTTCATTTTTGCGGTCGTGCCATGCTTTGCAACATCCTGTTCGGAAAAACTGGCCGGAATTAATGGCGTCCAAATTGGACCCGGTGCAACGGCATTGACACGAATTTTCTGTTCTTCAAGTGAAAGTGATAACGAGCGTGTAAATGAGACAATCGCTCCTTTTGTAGCTGAATAATCGATTAGCTTTTCATTCCCTTTATAGGCAGTAATCGAAGTCGTGTTAATAATGCTGCTTCCTGGCTGTAAATGAGGCAGTACGGCCTTTGTTAAGTAAAAGAAAGCAAAAATATTTGTTTGGAACGTCTCTTCCAATTGTTCCTTTGTAATCTCTAATACGCTTTGCTGCACATATTGTACTGCATGATTATTGATTAAAATGTCTATTTTTCCAAAGGCCTGAAGTGTCTGTTGAACGACAACCTGGGACATTTGCTCATCTTTCAAATCACCGGGAATCAATAAGCATTCTCTCGCCCAGTTCTTTCATTCTTTGTTCCGTTTCCTTTGCATCTGTATGTTCATTTAAATAAACAATTACAACCTTTGCGCCTTCTTTTGCAAACGCATAGGCAGCAGCCCGGCCAATTCCGCTATCCCCGCCCGTAATGATTGCTCCACTTTTCCTTGTTAATTTTTGCGAACCTTTATAGGCTTGATCTTCTGAAATGGGCCTTGGCTCCATCACATATTCATAGCCTGGCTGAGTGAATTCATGCTGCGGCGGCAGCGCATTCGGTATAGCCTTGCTTTCATTTTGGTTTGATGAATTCATCTTAATAGCCTCCTCTTTCACTTTCCTCATACTAGTAATGTAGGATGCTAAATTCAGGGCATTATTATGTATTTTTCCTTTTTTTGCTTTCATTGTTGAAACGTTCGTATAATTCCTCTTAATGTCATTCAAACTAGCACAGTAAAATCACTGCAATTTTTTACTCATGTTGTACCAAATGAACTCCACCATGCTCAGAACTAGAAACACCACAGTTGAGGTATCCATAGTTTTCATAGAAGTAAATTAAGTTCTCTTTACAAGTGAGTGTAATCGTTTCACGTTTTTTTGCTCTTGCTTCTTTTTCAAGATGTGCAAGTAACGCTGATGCCACGCCTCGTTTTTGATAATTTGGGGACACCGCTAATCCTAAAATGCTTTGATGACCGCCAGATGCTGGATTTTCCTTTATATCACTAAATAAATCATCTGTAATGAATGCTGTTTCAATGACTGGTCCATTGACTAAGCCAGCGATCAAACCATCCTCTTCAGCTACAAAAAAACTATCAGAAATAAGTTGAATTCGCTTTTCAAACGCTTCTTTCGTCGCAGCCTCTTCTTTTGTAAAGCAAAGATTTTCAATGACTACAAGTTCAGGTAAATCTTCCATTTTCACATTTCGTATTTTCAACATATCCATCATTCCTATTTGTTATAAAATTAAGAAAAATAAGAAAAATAAAGATCTATCAATATTGACAAGAGTACCCCTTCTTCAAATTTTTGTTAGAAAATTAAGTGGTGGGAGCATTCATAATAAGGAAAAACCTCTTCATTCTTAAAATGAGAGGTTTTCCTGAAATTATTTTTTTATTTACAATTAACCACGAACTGTTTTTAATGCAGCGCTCCATGCAATCACTTGATCTAACATTGCATTTACATTTGTCAAGATGTAAATCAGCTGGTTTGAAATACTGTTCCGTTTTCAAAATCTGTAAATAATGATAATGTTGGATGTACACGAACATCTGCAACTTTAATTCTCCTAAGATTCCACGTAAATGTTCAGCTGCACGAGCTCCACCAGTTGAACCATAGCTTACGATACCTGCTGCTTTGTTGTTCCATGCTTCACGTGCAGAATCAAGGGCATTTTTTAATGCTCCTGTAATACTGTGATTGTATTCTTGAACAATGAATACGAATCCATCTAAGCTAGCAAGTTTTTCATTCCAAGCTGCAATTCCTGGTTCTGAACCATCAGTTGTACCTAAAAATGGTAATTTGAAGTCTGCAATATCAACGATTTCATAATTTGCATCTCCACGTTTGTCAGCAATTCCTTTTACCCATTCTCCAACTTGTGGACTTACGCGTCCTTGACGTGTGCTTCCTAAAATAATACCAATTTTTAATTTTGTCATTGTTTCTTCCTCCTTATTAGTTGAATTTCCAAATAATTTATCTAAAAAACCCATTCCTACACCACCTATTTCTTTCAGTTATAAACAAAGTGATAATTACTATCCAAGAGTATTTACATTCAAATCTATTATCTTTTAATTAATTTATCTCGAATACAAGATAATAATATTACAACTATCCCTTATTGTCAATCAATAACTAATAAAAAGTTTTATAAATAGAGTTAAGGATACTCACTTCTCTAAATAACTTTATTATCGTGCATTATTAGTTATTACTTAACATATCTTCTTAGTGGTGACTTTCGTAATAAAAAATTCTAATCTTGTCCCGAACTTATTCTTCATTATAAAAATTAAATGAGAGGAATAACTCTATTAAAGGAGGTTGTAAATGAGAAATCATCAGCAAATTCCTGGTCACATAACCACTGAGCAGTTTAATCAAATGTTACTTACGCCCGAATCGTTCGCAGCAAAACCAGAGTCCCTTAACGAACAATTATTTATTGAACGTTCACTAACCCAAAATAGATTTTGGCTCAGAATTATGAAGGAGCATGCTTTTTTTCTGGGAGAGGGATTTAACCGTAATGATAAACAACTTATTCAACAAACAGATCGTTTTTATCATTATTTTGAACAACAGGAAACCAAGGCAAATCAAATGACTAACCATATTGAGTTAGTGCGAAAATTAAATGAGGAAAGTATTGAATTAGTTCATGGGTTCCGAAATTTCAAAGAAACCACTGATCCTGATCATAAATTGCAAAATAAGTGGGTTTAATTTTCCTTTGCTTGTCGATCATATTGCTCGCGAGGCAGAATATTTTATGAGAACACTTAAAAAGTTTAATCAAGGAATATTAGAACCCATCCAGGATGCCATTATTAATGAGAATGTATTTTGGCTGCGAATTATGATGGAGCACTCAAGATTCATTGCTTCATTACTAGATCAGTCTGAAAGAAATTTAGTCAATACAGCACGAAAATTCGGGGATGATTTCGAAGTCCTTTTAAACCAAGCTAGAGATGTAGAATCCATGTTATATCATAAGCAGCCCACATATCCCATTATCAGTAAGATGAATAAAGACAGTGAAAATGCTGCGTCTGAAATTCTTGCCTTTAAGAAACCGGATTAGCACTTATTCAGTCGTGCCAAATTCGAAATGTGATTGATCCTCTTTTAGCCGACCATGTTGTACGAGAAGCTGGTCACTTCCTTTATATGATCAAGGTGTTAGAAGAACGATTAAAAACAAAGATTAGACATGAACAACAATAGTAATGTTACCACTTGATAATAATCGATAAAAAGTACTCCAAATAAGGTTAAGTTTAATAGGTACCTTTCAAATATAGAGACAATAAAATCCCTCAAAGTTATTTAACTGGGGGATTTTGTTGTCTCTACTATTTTAGTGTTATCTCTAAATGGCAAAAAGGTCCATCTAGAGGGAGTGACTTTGGAAAAAATTAATTAGGTTCAATATGAACATGGGCATGATATACATCATGCTCTTTCAACCAATGCCTGTCTACCTTGGTAGAAATATCATGAGCATGGATAATATCCAACTTCGAATTTACCAAAATGACAGCGTCTACAACTTTGTTATTGCCGTAATTTCTGGCCTTAATGTCCTTGACCCCTTTAACACCATAAATATTATCAATTGTTTCTTTAAAGGATTGAATTTCATTTTCATCAAAACCATCTGTTAATTGATGAGAAGCATCCCGGAAAATTTCCCACGCCGTCTTACAAATTAATAACCCAACGATTACTGCAGCCACTGGATCAAGCCATTCCAGATGAAACTGAGCTCCAATAATTCCCATTGCTGTCCCTATACTTACCCAAGCATCTGACTGATTATCCTTTGCTGCTGCCATGACGGACTGACTATTTATCTTATTTGCTAATCTCTTATTATAGCGATACACACCATACATGACAATGGCACTAAAAATACCTGTCCATGCTGCAATTAAATCTGGAGACGTTTCTCCCCCTCTAAAAACGGAAAAAAATGCTGTAAATAAAACTTGAATCCCTACAGCTATCATAATGAACGAAGCAATCAGCGAAGATACTGCCTCCGATTTCCAGTGACCATACGGATGGTCTAAATCTGCCGGCTTTTGAGACAGTTTTAGTCCAATTAAAACGGCAATAGATGAAATAATATCTGTAGTATTATTAAAACCATCCGCTTTTAGCGCTTCAGAATCTGCCATAAACCCAATCGCTAACTTTAAAATAGATAAACAGATATAAGCAATAATGCTAATAATAGCTCCACGTTCTCCAAGTTTTAAATTATTATACTTTTTGTTGATCCATCCCTAGTTCACCCTCTATTACACTCTCTCTAACTATCTTAACAAGCACAGTATGAGTGGGTCTACGGAAACCTTTTTTCACTACTATACAAAAGTAACCCCTATAAAATTAAATTGCATATGGTAAATAATTCTTCCATAAATTATAAAAAACATTCTCACTATAGCAACATTGATTCATATTCGAAATATGAGGAGAATGACTCAAAAGATCGTTAAAATCCACCTTTAAAAATCACCTTTTATGACCCAACACATACAATATCAAAAGCTGGGCAAGAGAATAAATTCTTATTTTCTGTTGCCCGTTATCAAATAAATCAGAGGGTGTTTCAAATGCCGGCCATTGTAGGTGTTGTTCAAGTCATTTCTGTCGGGTCAGGTTCTGTTGTTCATATTGGGGATGTTTATAAAATATCAACCTTTTCCAATGCAAAAACATTTTCTGGTGCAGGGTCCTTTAATACAGGTGATGGATTATATGTACAAAATCAACAAAGCACGACCAATACATTTGATCAAGACGGAATCGATCAAGGGAATTACTTTAATGTTTAATAACACTGTAACAACGAATGCATAACCACCTAAGGATATGCAAAAATGCGAATGTAAAAAGTGGTGAAATAATATGAATTTCTATGTTCAACAATCCATTTCGATTCAATTTATAAAAATTAATGGGATTACAAACTCCTCTGTGCTGCAAATTGGAAGTGCCGGAATTATAAAACCTGTCTCAAATCTGTTTAATACAGGCGGATTTACAGAACCTGCCCCTTTAATTGATAAGCCCGGTACAATAATCGATACACAACAACAGTTCCACATGTTCCATCTGTTCCATTACTACTCCGACGTCTTAATCTATCGTCAGTCAATTGCAAACTATAGCAAGAGTCGACTGTGAGGTGTGATGAATGAATCAGGAAGTGAATCAAATATGGCAATCGATGCAGGCTTATATGATGAAGCAGGATAAAAAAATTCAGCAGTTTGCAGCAGAAAATTCATTCATTAGAACAAAAAATAATTGAATTACAAAATCGGCCTCCCGTTCATGTAGAGAAAATGGAATATAAATTTGATCAGCTGAAAGTGGAAACACTTGAGGGAACATTGAACATCGGTCTAAATCCAGCCGATTTACAAAATATTGAGGATTTTTCTGTTCCAAGCAAAAAAGGCCCCCCATACACGAAAGAAAGAACGGCTCTTTTTACAGAAATTGAAAATTCTATCCATGATTATCTTGATACAAAACCTGCTTATCAATCATGCAGGATGCAGGACAGCAATTACAATTCCAAGTAGATGATACCTATCGTGATTTTATTTTACAAGATATTAAAAAACAGCTGCCAAATCGAATCGAATACTACTTAAATCAACCGCAAAGATTCCAGAATCCGCACCCAACAGCAAAAAGAATGGATTATTGAACAATTGATAAAAGAAATTCAACATGGTGTATTAACCTTTCTTCAGAATTTACCTGAAAATATGAAAGGAATGAAAACAGAATGAATTTTGAAGTCGTCAATCATGAAATTTGTGTCGGCAGTATTCGCTCATCGGGGTTTCCAGTTCCTCTATGATTCTGGTAGGGGATGCAGACACCATCCAGCTTACCTCTCTGTTTAACACCCCTGCAGAAGTCTTAATTATTGGTCCATTTGTGCCCTTAGGAAAGGTAACAAGATGTTAAATCGGACAGCGAAAGTTGACTTTATTAAAATCGATTCTGCCATTACCGGTTCCTGTTTCAAATTGGGGATTCTTCCTTGATCTTTAGCTATACCCGTGCCATTGCAGTACAAAGAGAGCAGGAGATTTTTTATTCAAATGAAGCAAATTTTGATTCCTATGAGGTTTTTTCCTATTCACTCCCTATTCCGCCTATAGATGAACACTATAGCATTTCAATCAACCTCATTAAATCCAATCATAAAGGTCGGCATATTGAGTACTTAGGGCTCGCTGCCGGATCTATGGTGCATGTTGGAAATACTGAACATATTCAAAGAGAAAACCGCTCCATGCATATAAGACAGCTCGAAGAATGGAAATAGAACCAGAAGATAACCTTAAAGGAGGAATGAAGATATGCCCGCATTTGTTGGACCAGTTCAAATTGTTAACATTGGCGGGGGAAATGTTCAATTTGGCGACACCTTAAATATTTCCCCGAAAAGCAACTCGAATCAACTTCAGGTTCAGGCGGCAGGAAATACCGGTGGATTTGTCATCACAAATAATGGAATCAGTGCTACAAATCATTTTGATACGAATTTAATTGATCAGCCAAATGTTGGAAATAATTAAGAAAATCGACCAGTAGCACTTTGAAAACATTCGCAATTAAAAAACGCCGGAAAGAAAGCTTCTGACTTGTCGGCCGTTTTTTTATCGTTCTATTTTTAAAATATGCGCACCATCAAAGAAAAATAAATAGCGTTCTGCAACAGGTCGTTTATAAATTTCTTCTACTGCTTTTGTATACAAATCAATTTGAACTTTGTATCGATTTTCAAGGATTGGCTTTGCTTCTTCAAAACCGCCTTTAAAACGATCTGTGATTCCATCTGTTTTATAATCAACAAGAACCAAGTCCTTTTTCATCCTCAAACAAACAATCAATGATCCCTTGAACAAGAACAGGCTTCATCTTCTCCTTTCCAATCCGCATAGGCCTCGTCTGCCGGAAGCGATAAACTAAACGGAACCTCGCGATTTAGTTTTGGCGCAGCCTTCATGCGCTTTCCTAAATCTGACTCAAAAAAGGAACAATTAAATCCGGGTCAATCACCAGTTTTTGTTCTTCAGTCAACAGCTCACGACTTACCATCTCATCAATCAGCTGCAAAATTGATTTCACGATTGATGGGCTGAAAAATCAATATGCTGCATGACCATATGCATAGCCGTTCCAATTTCAGCAGGCGTTAATGCTTTTTCCTGCATAAAGCGCGGTCGGTTCATAATGGCTTTTTAAACCTTCGCAACAAGTCTGTTCCGCTCGCTTCATCAGAGGCTTCCTTTTGTCTTTTTATCTCTGACACAGATTGCTTTGAACGATGTGACGCAGCCGCAGATAAAAGGATATTTCCAGGAAAGCCGCGTTTCAATCTCTTCTTTATACGGTGATTCAACTTGGACGTGTTCTCCTTTTTCAACTTGATTCAGCCAAGTTCTCCTCATCGCTTTCCTCAGATTCATCAATCATCGCTGCCTCTTTTGCTTTCTGAATCTGCGATACTCCAACAGGATGGATGCTCCGAATTTCCTCGGGAATAGGAGAAGCTGAGTGAACACTTTCCTCGAGAACAATCTGAAAATCACGATGTCTGATCAAGTGCCGGCCCTATCCAATCTAAATAACATACTGCAGCAGCCCGCTCATAATCCGTTAACAGCCACTCAGTATGAGTGAAGATGTTTCTTCCCATTTTGACAGCTTTTTTTGCAGATCTTTTACCGAAGCAAGCAAATATAGCTTTTCTTTTGCCCTTGTTAAGGCCACATATAAGAACACGCATTTCCTCAGCAAGCATTTCCATTTTCTTTTTTCGTTTAAAGGCCATTTGCGGCAAGGATGGATAGGTAATTCGTTTTTCCACATTTACATATTTTGCCGCAAAGCCATACTCTTTATCGAGTAAATATGATTTTCGGAAATCCATCATATTAAAATTTCGCGCCAAACCGGCAATAAATACAACCGGAAATTCAAGCCCTTTGCTGCTATGAATAGTCATTACCCGAACAACATCCTCCTGCTCACCAAGCGCCCGTGCTGCCCCGAGGTCATCTCCTCTTTCCTTCATTCTTTCAATAAAACGTAAAAAGCGGAATAAGCCGCGGAATGATGTTGCTCATATTGTCGTGCCCGATCATATAAGGCTCTTAAATTAGCCTGACGCTGTTTTCCACCTGGAAGTCCTCCGGCAAAATCATAAAACTGAGTATCCCGATACAACTGCCAAATTAATTCAGATAAGGAACCTTGTCGTGCCATCGACCGCCAGTTTTGAGCATGTCATGAGAAACGGTTTGTACTTTTCATAAATCGTTCCTCGTTTTCCAGTGGTCTTTTGCCGGCAAAAGGACGTTAACGCATCCTAAAAAGTGCCCATTGCTGCTGATGGATACGTATTTGTGCTAATTCTTCCTCGTTAAGCCCGACAATTGGTGAACGCAAGACAGAAGCAAGCGGAATATCCTGATACGGGTTATCAATTACCTTTAATAAAGACATCATAATCGCTACTTCTGTTGCCTCAAAATAACCGGTTGACAGATTAGCATAGATTGGGATTCCTTGTTGTTTAAATTCTTCCATAATTTGCGGTGCCCATGTCATAGAACGGAGCAGAATCACAATATCCCGATACATAACAGGGCCGATTGGACTTTGTTTTTGGATTGATATACTTGTGCACCGTTCTGCTATCAATTCTTTTATTTTTTCGCCATCATTCTTGCTTCAAGCTGTGATTTCTCAAGCTCATCTGCATCAAACGCCTGTTCTGCAGCTGTACCATCTTCTCTCATGCGAATCTCTTTTCATCCTTTTCTAAGATCAATCAACAGCAATTCGATTGGATATGGCTCTTCTTCAGGATAGGGGGCACCCTTTCCAAGTTCGGCTCGCTTCATCATATTCAATTTCCCCAACTTTAACCCCCATTATTTGCTTAAATAAATAATTGGTACCTTCAAGTACCTCTTTTCGGCTTCGGAAATTCCGTGCCAAGTCAATTCTTAAGCCGCTTCTTCTCCATCCTGTTGTAAAACGATTATATTTTCCTAGAAATAGTTTGGCTCTGCCAACCGAAAACGATAAATGGACTGCTTGACGTCACCAACCATAAAAAGATTGCCATTTGCTTCACCATCCTTTGTCACCACTTTAAGAATGGTTTCCTGAACCATATTCACATCCTGGTACTCATCAACAAATACTTCTTTAAAATGACTCGCGATAATGCAAATGCGCTTCTGACGGTGCAAGTAATTCCATCTTTCTTGGCTGTCATGGTCCAGTTAAAATTTCAAGGCAATAATGCTCCAAATCAGCAATAATCCACAAGCCCTTTCTCTCTTTTGACTTCACTGAAACGCTCGGAAAACGATTGAACAAGCTGGACAAGTGTTTCAATCATTGGCCTCATTTCCTTCATATCACGCAAAAAACTTTCGGGCTTTCGTGAAAAAAGTTCATCTTGGAAATCCTGAATTTTTTTCTTTGCCTTATCACGCAGTTTTTGAGCCTTTTCAATTAATTCCTTATCAAAATCATCTCCTTTTCACTGCTTTGCTCTTGAAAAGGACCATGTTTGCATCGCTTGATATAGTGTTTCCATGAATCCTTTTTCGCCTGTAATGAGCGTATCAACAATCACTATATCATCTAGAAATTTTCTGCTCTTGGTGCAGGTCCCCCGGAAGCTTTGTCAGCTCAAGTGCCTGTTTCAAGCATTTCTCTTGACACCTTCTAATTGCAGTTCAATATCAAAAATAAGAGCTCAATAAATGGAAGTTCTTCAATGGACTTGTCACTGATTCAACATCATACATTGCCACAATTGTTTGTAAATATTCTTCTGGCAACGGATTCGAACGCGCAAAATCATATAATTTCACGAACAATCTCCATTAAGGCTGTATCACTGCGGTCATTTGTAAAAGTATCCACGAGCCGGAAAAAAGCTTCATTATCTTTTTTCCATATTCCTCTTCAAATAACTCGTCCATCACTTCATCTCTCATAATTGGGCTTCTGTTTCATCTGCAATTCGAAAACCTGGATCGACATCAATTAAATAATAATATTTTCGAATTACCTCCATACAAAAGGAATGGAGTGTTGAAATGGATGCTTTATTTAACAAACTAAGTTGTTTTCGTAAATGTCTTGACGCCGGATCTTGATTGATTGCTTTTTCCAATGCCTCACCAATCCGGTGCCGCATTTCAGCTGCAGATGCATTTGTAAATGTTACAACAAGCAATTCATCGACATTGATCGGGTCTTCTTTAGCTAAGACCTTTTGATCATTCGTTCAACAAGACAGCTGTTTTTCCTGAACCGGCAGCAGCAGCAACCAAATATCTTGATTTTCCGCCATAATCGCTTTCCATTGATCTTCTGTCCATGTTGCACCTTCAGGCTTCGGAGGATCATGTTCATCCTCATCATTTTCAATCTCCTCTCTCATATAACTCAAATACCTGTTCTTTGATTGCGGAGTTAGCATTCGATACTCGATTATTTTCCATTGATTCATCAAATTGACAAACTGATTTGATAAGAACAAAATGTACATGGTGTTTGATCCTTTAGTTTATATGGAGAAATCTCGACATCCCCTTCAACAATTGCATTTCCTGTCTTCACATACATCTTTCGGACATAGTGCCTTAGATCTTCAAATTCTTTCATGCTTGCTACCTTTGATTTCTTCGCTAATGTTCCATCTTTTTTAATTCCTGCAGGAAGATATTGATTTACCTGAATCAAGCTGAATGATCCATCAACTGAATTACATTTTCTTCAGCTAAGCATTAAACCATTCATTTTAAATTTTTTCAAGATTTCCTTTTCAATTTCTTCCATTGTCATGATTTTTTTCGAGTTAATCATTGGGTTATGAACATGGAAATAAAGACACCTGCCGGGGTTGCTTCTGTACCAATTAAATCGTCTGAATGAGTGATGATGATATCTAAGTAGGTCAACATTTGCAGGGCCAAGCCATAGTATACTTCACTAAGATTCAACTCTTTTTCACTTGATTTATAATCAATAACCCGTAAATAAACACCGTTTTCATCCTCTGCTTTATCAACCCGGTCAATCCGGCCAACAAGCTCCATTTTCGTCCCATTTCGCAGTTGAAAAGACAATGGCGGCAGCTCTCTTTTTGGACCAAAGCCAAGTTCTAAGCCGACTGGTGAAAATCCGCTTACCTTTGCATGTTCACTTAATATAATAGATGCTCGGCTAATAATTCTGCTCTAACTTTCTGTTTAATATAGGGATGGCGGTTTGAGCTAAGTAAGATTTCATTTTGCAGTCTTGGTGCCAATGTTTCCACTGCTTCTTTCGCCAATGTTTTCGACTGTTCCTTTGTTAAATGATGACCAAGATATATTGCTCTCATTACCGTTTCAGCAATATGCTTTAATGCAGCATGGAATAATTCACCAATATCAGGAGCCTCAAGACGGAAAACTTGCCGTTCACGTAGCTTCAAACCATGCTGGGCAAAATGGGAAAATGCACAGCCATTAAAAAGCTCCATTCGTGAAACACTTGCCTGAATCGTATCACCGTATAATTCATCACTGACTTCCTCTGACAGCTGTTTACTGGTTTTTGTAATATAAGCTCGAAATACTGTTTGGCCGTTTGCTTTTCAGATACCCGATATATACCAGTTATAAACATCCCACCAAAAATCAAATATCGGATAATTTCGTTTTTTCAACTGGAGCTGGGAGGTTAAGATACGACAAACTTCTGTTTCGATGTGAAATATAGTGCAATCTGCTCCTGCTTCCGGAAGCTCTGCAGGATCTGTCATATAATAATGTTCTGTATGATTCGGAAATAAATCCTGCATTCTTTTAATATAAGAGAAGGAATTAATGCTTTTCCTTCTTCATTCGCAAGCGGATAGCTAATATATAAGCTCTCTGAAGGTGTCACAAATGCTTTATAGGCGAATAAATTCTTCATCTAAGTAATCTTGTTCTGCTGGAAGGGGCGATTTTTAATCCGTTCTATCAACATTTGTTCACGTTCCTCATCAGCTAATATTCCGTTCTCTGAAATTTTCGCCGGAATACCCCTTCATTCAGACCAATAATAAAAGCTGCTTTGATATCTGAAAGTCGTGACTTCTCTAAATCACCTGCAAGATACCTGATCAATGGCCGGAGGAACAAGCGAAAATCGAAGTGCTTCAAATCCAGCTCCATTATTTTTGAAAATGACTTAAGTGAAATCTTTTCTTCACCAAGAATTTCAACATACTGATCTAGGATATCCATAATTGCATTCCATGCTTGGTCATGCTCCCGTGCCTTTACAAGATTCCCCTTCTCTTCTTCTGCTAATTTCCATTTTTCCAGCTTTGCCGGGATATCTAATTCTTCTAAGAAATAAATAAAGTGCTTCGCCAAGCTTCCGCCAGTTTCCGCCTTTTTCAATCTTCTTGATAAGACGTAAAATCGGAGCCGTGATCATGAGCCGCAGTTCATTTAATTCCTGTTCTTTTTTTCTTTCCGCATCTGTTTGCACTGTTTTTTCAAATTCTAGTCCCTGAATACGTCGATAGACCCAGCGATCTCTTTTCGTCCATTTATCTCCCTTTAATCCCATATGCTAATACATAGTTTTCAAGGGTATCCATTTTTTCCCGCAGCTTATTCGCATTTTGCCCAAGCGGAAATAATAATTCTGTTTTAATGGCACGAAAAACCGGTTCATAACGCCAATTGCCATTAATGACTTCAAGACGGAACGAATCAATTCAACTAATGGATGATTAAGCATCGTCCTTTTTTGATCAATAAAATAAGGAATCTCATAATCGCGAAAAATCGTCTCAATCATTTCATGATAGTCCTGACCATTTCGCATTAACAAGGCAATATCACGATAGCGGTAATTCTTTCTCCAGAACAAGCTGCCTGATTTTTCGGGCAATCCCTTCAATTTCTGCCCTTCGGTTAACTGCCTGTGCAATATGAATCGAACTTTGTCCCATTAAAGACATGGCTGGACGGGAATCGAAATACGCTTCCAAATGCTGTAATGACGGTTCCTCCATCTTTTTTGTTCACTTAAATAGCACTTCTTCTACTTTCAATCCATTTACAGAAGCAATCTCATATAATGTCCGGCAATTTTCTCCTGACAGGCGGAATAAATGAAGTTCCTCTGGAGCCTGATACGAAAAGGACGATCAAGCGTTAGCGTAATCGTGCACTTGTTGACAATGCTTCATTAACTGCTCAATGATCATATATTCCTGCGGAGTAAAACTGTAAAAACCATCAATATAGATTTCTGCATTTTCTAAATAGGTTGACTCGCTATTTTTTCAGATAAGAAGCGGAAATAATCCTCTGAATCAATGTATTTATTCAACAAGGCTTCTTCAAAGCTTTCATAGATGAGCTGAAGGTCATGGAGTTTATCCTGCAAGGCCTTTTCGAGTATAATTATTTTCTGTATTTCCAATTCTGCCGGCTGAACACAATATCGCTTAAATTCAATCAGCATTGTTCCATCTGGCTGATAAAACCCGCTTTATCAGCAGCACGGCTGAAAAGGTGCAATCTCTTCTTTTTTCTCTTCAATAATTTTCTGAATCAGCATACTGATTCCTGTACTGTTTAAATGATAACGGCTCATTCCCCCTGTTTCCTGAAGAATTCTCCATGCAAGGCGGGTAAAGGAAAAGACCTGGGCACGAATCATTCCGCCAAGTCCGGGTGTACTGATTAATTTATACTCGGATAAAAATGTCATTTGATCTGGCACGAGATAGATAATCGGATTCCCTTCTGGATTTTCCGCCAATTTCGACCTGATTTCTTCTAGACATTGAGTTGTTTTACCGCTGCCCGAACGGCCGATTAATAAACGTACTGACATTTACCCTCATCCCCCTTTCAAAGCTTTTTCTCTCTAGTATTTTATCATATTAGAGGGGTTGATTTTAGCTTAGGAGATTGTCAGTTTCTAGTAGATGAAATAAAGCTTTCCTTTTTTCAAAGGCTTTGTTAAACCATATGGTTGCTGCTTTAAAGGCCTTTGGTGTACACGTTCAGCTAAGTTATTCATTCGAATAAAACACGCTGCCCCTGTACACCAAAGACCATTTTCAACAATCATCGTTAACATAGCTTTTTCAAAAAAAAAGGAACAGCCCTTAGGCTATTCCCCGTCCTCCATGATTTCCTTCACCTTATTTAGCTGTTCAGCCAGCTTTTCTAACCGATTGTTGGAGTCCATTTTGATCGGGTGAAGCTGATAAATGTTGAGCAATTTCTGTTCCTGTTGTTATTGATTGCCCCATACCTCGTGAAATATCAAACTATGAAGTGATCTCCGTTTTTCCCAATTAACTTGTTCTAGAATAGGGGATGATGGGTAGTCATCTGTATATCCCATAGAAATTAAGGCTACAGGATCAATATGGGGAGGAATTTGTAATAAATCTCTTACATCATTTTTCTTATAAAAACTTACCCAACCCATCGCTACTCCTTCCGCACATGAAGCTAGCCACATATTTTGAATCGCACAAGCTGTAGATAGAATATCCGTTTCTGGAATTGAATTTCTTCCTAATACATGCGAACCCCCACGTGTTGGGTCACATGTTACACAAATAGTTAACGGAGCTTGTTTAATTCCCTCTATTTTTAAACTTAAAAATTGTGTTGCCCGTTCTTCCTCATAGTGAATGGCCAATGCTTTTCTTTCTTTTTCCGCAGCCCAGGCTAATTGTTCTTTCATTTCAGATGAATCCACTAAAATAAAATTCCATGGTTGCATAAATCCTACTGATGGTGCATGATGGGCCGCTTGAAGAATTCGATCGATTACCTCAGGAGGAATAGGAGCAGGAAGAAAACTGCGAACATCTCTCCTTCTATAAATCACGTTGTAAATAGCTTCTTTTTCTTCATTACTAAACATTATATATCCTCCTCTTTGATATCTTCTTTAAACCTTGTTAATAAAAACATCACAAGATACGAACTTCTTGTTTTTCTTTTAATTCTTCAAACCACTTTATTTTTTCCCGTAACCCAACGACATCCCAACTAGAATGATCGCAGGATGGGTGATTCGCTCGTTAACAGCTGCTTCTTCAATCGCTAAGCGATCATATAAAATGACATCGGCTTTTTGAATACACTCCATTCCATATACTGTGATTAATTTCGGACTCCCGGCCCCGCACCACATTATAGGGAGAGCTTTAACCATCTACTTTCATCCTCTTACATTTCTTAATCCAATTTTCAACCATTTCCGGGCAGGAACCAAAATGGAAATGGGTATAACCCGCAATTAAATTTCCTTCCATATATCCCTCTTGCTTAATCCCTCGCATCCCTTTTGTTTGGTAGGCGTGTTGAATTTCCGTTTTGGGATGGTAGGTAGAATAGTGGAACTCATGTCCTTTTGCTTTTCATTCTTCCGCCAATAAGAAATTCCCTGCTACCCCTGTTATTTCTCGATATCCTAATGCGGCCAGTTTTGTTTGCATCTTCACCTTGTCCCGGAATCATCCCGACCATTTCATACTTCTTTTCATCTGTCGTTTCAAGCGATTTCTGTTAAAAACATAAAACCGCCGCATTCAGCTAATGTTGGCAGCCCTTTTTCAATCGCGCTTTAATGGAATGCTTTACCTCGTTTTTTTGTCGCAAGCTCTTCTGCAAATTCCTCTGGAAATCCACCGCCGATATATAATCCGTCAACATCTTCCGGAGAATTTCACCGTTGTAACGGAGAAAATTCTACGAGTTGCACCATTCGCCTCTAGCAATTCAAAATTTTCTTGATAATAGAAGTTAAAGGCAGCATCTCTTGCAACGGCAATACGAACTTGATTCCTTTCCTCTTCTCTTAAACTGGGATTCTTTTATTTCGAGGGCTGGAGCTTTTGCTAGCTCATACAATGCATTCAACATCCACTGTTTCAAGCACTCAATCGCCGAGCTGATTAAAAAATGGATCTAGCTCACCCCGTTCCACGGATGGAATCAAACCTAAATGCCGTTCTGGAATTGCGATCTCATCTTTCTTTCCAAGTAGCCAAGAACTGGAATACCACATTCTTGTTCAATCGCTGTTTTGACGATTTTAAAATGTCCTTCACTGCCAACACTGATTGGCGATCACCCCGACAATATTGGTTTCCTCTAGAAAGCTTGGAATCCCTTTACAATCGCAGCGGCACTTCGGGCCATACTGGCACAATTGACAATTAAAACGACCGGACTTTTAGTGATCATACTGATTTCGGCAGTTGATCCCTCATTGTTTATTGGGTTTTTTCCGTCAAAAAAGCCCATCACCCCTTCAATCATGGAAATATCCGCATCTTCACTGGCACGATTGACAATCTCTTTTACCATTTCATGATTCATCATCCAACTGTCAATATTTCGTGAAAGTCTTCCTGTAACCGCGGTATGATACGTCGGATCAATATAATCCGGTCCGCATTTAAATCCTTGAACGGTGTATCCCTTTTTCCGTAAAGCTGACATAAGCCCGATCGTCAAGTGTTGTTTTTCCAACACCGCTTCCTGTACCAGCAATAACGAGTCTACGATCTAACATCTTTTTTGCCCCTTTCTATATCCATTACCAATTCAATACGGTATGATGGCAACTGAAATCGTAACATTCCCTGATTTTTTCTTGACGGGTTCCAATTTTTTCGCTCCGCTGTATAACAGCGCCGCCGGCTCACTTATACCATACGCACCTGTATATTTAAAAACAGTCTCTGAAGGCTGTTCCATTTTTACCGCGTTCAGTTCAAATATAGTTATTCAATGGGTACTTCAAGGATGACTTTTGTTCCTTTATCCATTTCGGAATAAATTTGCAGACATCCTCCGACTGCCCGAGCTCTTTCCTCCATGCTAAATAGCCCGACTCCACGAGCGGCATTCCCTGGTTCAAAGCCTTTCCCTTTATCCTCCACCAGCACCCGAATGACTGTGTCCAATTCTCTTACTGTGACAAAGGCTTTTTCCGTAGCAGCATATTTACGTGTGTTCGTTAATGCCTCTTGGATCACCCGGTAAATAGCCACTTCTTTATCAGAGTCAAGCCTCCTGTTTAAAACACAATCAAATGTGACATCGATTTGATAATGGTTGGAGTAACGAACAAGAAATGAACGAATGGCAGGGATTAGCCCAAGATCATCCAGCACAGAAGGTCGAAGCCCCCAAGAAATCTCGCGCACTTCCTCAATTAGTTGCGTAGCTTCATTTTGCATCTGTGTTAATAATGGGTGATCCATCTCAGCCTGAAGTCGGTTGATCGTGATCAAATGGCTGTATAAATTTTGTCCGATACCATCGTGGAGATTGCGCGACAAACTTTTGCGTTCTTCTTCCTGCACATCAATGATTTTTTTTGTCATTTTCTGCAGTTCTTCTTCTGCCTCTTTCAATTGCGTGATTTCGTACCGAATAGCCACGTATTGATAGGGTTTTCCCTCTCCATTTAAAAATGGAACAATCGTGGTATCCACCCAATAGGTTGAACCATCCTTGGCCCGATTTTTTATTTCCCCTTTCCACACCTTTCCAGAGGCTATTGTTCGCCACATATTTTTAAAAAATTCTTTGGAATGAAAACCTGAATTTACGATTTGGTGATCATAACCTATTAATTCATCATAATGATATTTTGAAACCCGGCAAAATTGCTCGTTCACATAGGTGATGATTCCTTTGTGATCTGTGAAAGCTAAAATAGTCGATTCATCAAGAGCAAACTTTAAATCCAGCAGCTCTTTAAATGGTTGAACAAGATCTTTTCGTGTCCTTTCGTCCATGTTGTCACTCCCACTTATGCTCTTATATCTTTAACCAATTGTTCTTCCAAAATTTTCACGGACTGCTGAACCAGCAATTTTTCACGATCTTCGAATGGATGATTCATTCTTCTCCCGACTAATAAAACACCTTTTGGAATATCCTGGTAATTAATTGGCACTGCATAAGCGGAAACGAGTTTTTCCGCCAGCATGATTGGGTATTCCAATGCCTTACCAAGAATGTCATTCGGAAAATTAGCTACCTCTATAGGCCTCCCCGTTGAAATCACTCTACCAGCAATCCCCTTGCCATAGCGCAGGGTAATCCTTTTATATTTGTCATTGTCATTGCCGACAGCAAAATGCCATCTTACATCAGGTCCATTTTTATTTTGAATGGCAATCCCGACAAAATCACATGGCAATTCATCATGTAATTTGTTACAAATATTAAAAAGCGGCTCATACTTTGTTAATTCGTCCATCATTCATCATATCCTCTACAGTCCAAATCCAAGCAAACCTTTTTTTAACGCATAGCTAACAAGCTCGTGCCTTGTTTTCATCTGCAATTTTTCCATTAAATTCCCTTTATGTGATTCAACTGTTTTGACACTTATGACAAGCTGTTCAGCTATCTCCTTATTGGAAAAACCTTTCGCAATTAAAGTGAGAACTTCTCTCTCCCGCTCAGATAATAAATGATATGTATCTATGTCACCTTGTTTTACGTTCCCCAAGTATTCTTCCATTAATCTTTTCGTTGCTGAAGGATGAAGATAAGCATTACCGCTGGCAACAGATTGAATCGCTGAAATCAGTTCATCATGCGGAGCACTTTTTAAAATACAACCAGCTGCCCCCGCTTGAATAGAACGGAATAAATATTCTTCGTCATCATGCATCGTTAATATTAATATGGCCAATTCAGGCATTTGCTTTTTTAAATCGACAGTAGCAGAAAGACCATCTTTGCCATGCGGCATGCTTAAATCCATAATCACGACATCCGGCTTAATTTCCAGTGCCTTTTGAATACATTCATTTCCCTCTGAGGCTTCGCCAATCACCTCCATTTCAGGATGGTTATTAAGCAGCATCGTAAGACCCGTTCTCACAACGGCATGATCATCGCACAGCAATATTTTAATCACTTTTTTTCCCTCCAAAATTCCCGATAACATTATTGTCAGAATAACATATCACATGATCGCAAATCCAAATAAAATCTTTTTGCAAAAAAATAAAAACAGCTATTTATCAGTGATAAATAGCTGCCATGAATCACTTAATATCCATGGAACTGGAGGATCAATTCCTAAAACCACTTCACCATTAACAGTGTACCAAGTGTAACAATGATTAATTTCAATATTTTGCTCTTTTTCTAATTTAGCAATTTCTTTTTCTTGCATTTTAAAAGATAGTTCAGCGGTTTTTTACCAAGCGGAACTCCTTTTAATCCAAGAGAATCAGCTAATTCTCTTGCTTGTTCATATGTAACTGCAACCGTCTGATCATACTGTGGCAAGTACGCAGCACTGGCAGGTGTTACAAACACACCGACAGCTAACAATATTGCTGAGATGAACATTACTAGTTTTTTCATTTTAAATCTCCTTTTCTATGATTGTTTTTTTTAAATCTATAAACACATCAACAACAGACGGGTTGTACATAGTCCCGCGGCAGCGAAGGATTTCCGCAAAAGCTTCTTCCTTCGACCTGCCCTTTTTATAAACCCGGTCTGTTGTGATTGCATCAAAAGAATCGACGACAGAGATGATCGCTGCTTCAATAAAAATCTCGTCCCCGGCAACATTATTCGGATAACCTTTCCCGTCATAGCGCTCATGATGCTGTTCAACTACCTCTCCAGCATGAATTTAATATAGGTATTTCCTCTCCTCCAATATCTCCCTTCCATAAGTAGGGTGCTGCTTCATAATCTCCCATTCCTCTGCAGTTAGTTTTCCTGGCTTTTGGAGAATCTCTAAAGGGACTTTTACTTTCCCAATATCATGGAAGAAAAGCAGCTAAATTAAGCCTAAGCAACTGCTTTGATTTAAATCCCATTGCTTTTCCTACTAACATAGACAATTTCGTAATTCTCGCGCAATGGTCATGTGTATAGCCATCTTTTTCCTCTATTGCTATCGCTAACTCTTCCATTTCTTTTACCACTTTGCTATAGCGATGAAAAATCGGTTCTGAAGTTACATATAAAAACTCCGTTGTTCCTACTGAGTGAAAAACATAATGCTCTTGGACAGGGCATCTATAAAATGAATCACCTGGTTTAAAAGTTTTAAATCCTTTATCATCATGTAATTGTAATTCACCGCTTAAGATGAATATGTACTCTAATGCGTCCCAGCCTTCTTCCGGTTCTAGTACCCACATCTTTCCAGGCAGTAATTTATGGTAAATTACTTCTGTAGAATCTCCTGATGCTAGAAGGGAAGTATGTAGACCTTTCATGTGAACTGTTTCAATGAAATCTTTCTCATTAATATTGATCACGAATCCCTCCTTCTTTATCTTACCAGAAAAAAACATATTTTCCCTCTTATTATACTATTAAATAGGTATGAAGAAATAGATTTTTATATTATTAAAATATTCAAATTGTTATAATCATTTATATCAATACACAAAAAAGCATTGGTATTTAAACTTACACAACGCTTTTTTTACTATTTTTCATATAATAAAGGGCCTAACACAAAAGTCAGAATTATTCACTTAAATTATATGGGTAAGGGCAGATTTATACAAACCAATGTCCCCTGTGATTCTGTCGAGGTGATTGAACATGTTCCGCCAACTAAAATCATTCTTTCTTTCATGGCAGCAAGACCTGATGATTGTTGACCATGTTGTTCATAATCAAATCCCTTACCATTATCACAAATTTCAATAATCAAGGAATTTTCTTCCCATGTGAGACTCATAGCTGCTTCACTCGTATCCGCGTATTTCGCAATATTTGCCAAAGCCTCCTGACAAACGCGAAACAACGCAATACTCTGCTGTTCTGAAAGCGGCTGTTCTGTACCAAAACTATCCATTTTCACCACAATGCCAAATGTCGATGTATAAAGCTTTAGATAACTTTTCATGGCAGGAACAAAACCAAGCGTATCCAAGGTTGGAGGATGTAACTCCACTGATAGCAGTCTGATTTCCTGAATGGTTTTTTCCAACTGATGGGCCATTTCCTTCACATAGCTTTTTGCTGCCGGCTGTTCGATACTGCCTTCAATAAATTGCAGCCCTGTAAACAGACTATAAAGGGTTTGTCCAACACCTTCATGCAGTTCTAAAGCTATTCGTTTAATTTCCTCTTCTTGGGTATGGATAATATAAGAGCTTATATGTTTCTCAGGTCTACTTCCCATTTTAGCCAGCTCCTGCAGATCATTTTAAATACATTTTTCACAAACTATGCTGCTATTATATCAAAGACAGCTTAGGAAGATAAGAGACGCCGCTCTTAAATGAAAAGCAATCGACGAAAATCGATTGCTTTTAGATCCAGTATTCCTTAAACGGTTAATTTGCAGCAGCATGATAGTTCTGATCATCACGCATCTGTGCTTTTTGCTTTGTTTTATCTTCATAGTACATCCAGATAACTAAAATGAGACTGGCAAGTGCCACTTCAGATAAGGCCATAAAACCAATGGCATAATGCCCGGTAATCTTGAATAAAGTACTTAATATAAGCGGAGGGAAAAAGCCGCCTAATCCTCCAAATGCAGAAACTAATCCATTGACAATTCCGGCTTGTTCTTGGAAATAAGTTGGTACTAATTTAAATATGACACCGTTTCCTACCCCCGCACAAATGGCAATCGCTAAACATCCTACTGTGTATAATCCAATTGTTGGAGAAAATGACAATACTAAGGCAGCAATCGTAAAGCCAATAAAGACATACATGAGCATCTTTAATGGATGAAAACGGTCAGCCAGCCAGCCGCCAAATGGTCTCGTGAAAGTTGCCAGGGCGATGAATCCAGCGGTTCTCATTCCTGCATCTACTTTTTCTAGGTCAAAGTTAGCAACTAGGAAGTTTGGTAAATAAACCGTAAAGGCAACAAATGAACCAAATGTAATAAAGTAAAACAAGCTGAAAAGCCACAGTTTTTCATTTTTATAGACACCTTTGATTTGTTGAACCAATGATGTTTTCACTTTGACTTCTTTTTTATCACCAAGGAAGAAGTTTGCCACTAATACGATTCCTAATAAAACAACATATAGTTGTACAGTTGTTTGCCAGCCCAGCTTTGTCGCAACTACCGGTGCGGCAAATGTGGTGATCGCTGTACCAATATTTCCAGCTCCATAAATCCCATTGACAAATCCATGCCGTTCCTTCGGGTAATATTTTGGTAAAGAGGTAACCCCGACAGAAAAAATGGCTCCCCCTATCCCTAAAATCAATCCTCCAATTAATAAGTCAGCTACTGAGTTAGCAATACTGATGTAATAGACCGGAAAAAGACAAAGAATAAAGCTGATCATAAATATCTTTCTGGCACCAAATATATTCGTATAGTAGCCGATCGGAACACGAAGGATAGAACCTAGAACAACCGGAATGGCCGTAACCCAAGCAAGTTTATCCGCCGGGATGTTAATATCCTCTTTAATAAATGGCAGTAATGATGAGAGAATAACCCAAATCATAAATCCTACAATTAAATTAATGGTTTGCAAAGGAAGCTGTAATTTTTTAGTCATGACATCCATTTTCCCTTCTAATCGAATAATTCAAACCTGAATGATCGTCACAAGCCGTCCACTCGTTAACGGTTTCCGAAACTTTTGCATCAAGCGGAACAGCTAGAAATTTTACTTCATTAAAATAAATTCGTAAATGTGTATGATCTGGGCAAAGCTGCAATTTTTTGATCGTTTTTTGTAAAAATGGAGCCCTCTCATTTCCGTGTATATCTTCAATACCGACTTGAACAGGTACAGATAGAAAGCGGTTTAAATCTTCAGGTTTAATGAGTTCCACAGCATGAACACCCTCTCATATTCGCCGGATAGATATACATTTGATAGCCCTGTAAATACTCCCAAAAGTCTTTTCCAGCTTGATCTTCCAGAAACTGAATCGTTTCCTCTTCAGAACGCCAGTTACTCATACCTTTTACCTGAGCAATCACGATCTCAGCGCCTTGCTCTACCTTTTCTTCTAAAAACCAATTTAATTTAACGTCCTTAAAAAGAGAGGATAACAAAATATCGATTTCTTGACTAAAGTTGCCTTGCACAACCCTAACGAAACAAAAATCAAGATATGTTTCATTATTCATCGTTTATTCCGCCTTTCGATCGCGTTTATAAATACAAATAGCGACAGGAAACAGAACCACATTTAGGACAGCTAAAATAAGCGCATTTTGATAGTTTTCAAAGAAATATTGATGTACCATTTTTTGCGTGAAAATCACATTTAAAAATAAAATGAGACAGAGAGCAGCAAAATAGACATGTTTATGCTTCATAGCGCTTTACCTTTACGGCATATACCGCACCTTTCTCCACTTTCACTTCAATTTCCGGAAGCGGTCGTCTTGGTGGTCCGGCAATTGGGGTCCCTGTTTCTACATCAAATTTACCGTGGTGACAAGGACAGATCATTTCATTTTCCTCTTTTACCCAAAACACGGGACAGCGAAGATGTGTACAGGCATTTTGATAGGCTACATATTTTTCTTCCCCTAAGCGAATTAGAATAGCATCATCGTGTTCACCAGGGAATTTAAAATCAACTGCGTCCCCAATCGCAATCGCACTTATATCCGTAATCTTTTTATGCGGATATTCCTTTTCGCTAAGACCACTCAATTCTTTTGCCGCCAAAACTCCCCATGGCAGGGAAGAAAAGGCAAATACTCCTGCTGCTCCAACGAGCGTCTTCATAAATCCTCTTCTATCGAGCTTTCTTTCATGAATCCGGTTGATATTATGCGTATAGTTATCTTCATTAAAGGGGCTTTTATTGTTTTTGTCCGACATGGTTCTCCCTCCTAATACAGCTTTGTTATCCCTTGTAAAATACCAGGAAGATTGACTCTTACATTGGTTTCACCTTCAAGGAAAGGCTGGCTCGTTACCCATTTTCCATTATCAAGATTAAATTGTTTTTGTTTTGCTTCAATTTCTTCGTCTGTCAGCCATTGAAGTGTATTAGATGGACAAACACTTGCGCACATCGGCGGGATGCCGTCTTTTGTCCGATCAATACATAAATCGCATTTATACATCAAGTTTTGTTCAGTATCAAACTTTGGTATCCCGTACGGGCAGGCAATTGTACAGTTTTGACAGCCAATGCATTTTTCTACTAAGGCAGATAATACGGCACCTGTTTCATGAATTTGTATCGCTTGAGCCGGACAGCTTCTTGCACATGCCGGATTCACACAATGAAGACACATTAATGGCATCGTCTGACGATTGACAAGAGGGTTAACATCATAAACATAGTTTCTGTTCCGCTGTTCGTGCCCTCCGCATTGTGTACAGGCAGCAAGGCAGGAGCGGCATCCGATACAATTTTCCAGTTCAAGATAGAGCCTCTTCTTCATTTATTACACCTTCTTCATGTCTAGTTTTTCAACTTGAGCCGCACATGCCTTAAACTCCGGCATTCTTGAAATTGGATCAAGTGCAGCAATGGTTAAGAGATTAATAGATTGATCATGTCCGAAATGGTACGGAACAAAGACGGTATCTTTACGAATGGCTTCAGTGATTTTTACTTTGTATACACTTTCGCCCCGGCGAGTAAATAATCGTACTCTTTCTTCATGCTGAATATTGTATTTGGCAGCTGTTTCCGGATGCACCTCGACATATGGTTCCGGGCACATATCACGCAAGAATGGAATTCTCCTCGTTTGGTTTCCTGAAAGATAATGGAAAACAACGCGGCCTGTTGTTAAACGTAATGGATATTCTTCATCCGGTTCTAACTGCGAGTTGCGGATATCGCGCAAGAAATCGGCCAGTACCGATTCAAAGCCTTCGGCAACAAGCTCCACGTCACCATCCCACAGATTGCGGATAAAACCCGTCACATCGAAATTCCCGGCTATGCGGCAGACCGTGTAGCGGAACCCAACGCCCTGAACCCTGCCGGAAAAAAAGGCGTGCATCCGTTTTTGCATTTCAACCGAACCCATACCGTTCTTATAACCCAACACTCACAATGCCGCAAAGTTCCAAAAAACGGAAAAAAGGATTGCCGCGGGGGTGACGCGCGCAAATAAGATCCCTGACAAGGAGCCAACGCGGCTTTGCAGCAGTGGATTGAACAGAATAATCAAGACGGAATGATCTGCCGGTCTGCGGTGGCCACGAATTATTCTGCTTCCATTATTCTGTTTAAAACAGATTGGTCGAAATGCAGATTCGAAGCTGGTCTATTATGGAACGTTGCGAGACATATTTGAGAAACAAACAACGAAGTGTCTCAAATGGCAGGAAGTGTGGATGTAAGGAACTAAAAATATGGCGGACAACCGATTTGAGGACCGATATCGATCAGGCAACACTCCGTGGGATCACGGGATGGTGGGACTGCACCTGCCCGTGGATGCGGTCACCCAGGCATTGAGTAAAACCTTGCCGAGCGCTGACATCGGGTGCGGAACGGGTGAAAACGCCATCTGGCTGGCTCGGCAGGGCTTCTCCGTCGTGGCCTGCGACTTTTCTCAACCGCCATTAACGGGTCAAGGAAAAATTGGCCGCAGTCGGCGCCGATGTCTGCTTTCTGGTGGCCGATTTCCTGGCGGACACCATACCCGATACCCCTTTCGGCTTCGTATTCGACCGGGGATGCCTGCATTGCATGGAGGACGTTGCCCAGCGAAAATCCTTTATTGAAAAAGTAGCCGGTCTTCTGGAAAAAGACGGCTATTGGCTGTCGCTTGTCGGCAATGCGGACGAAGGGGAGCGGGAGGTTGGACCACCGCAGCTGACGGCCACCGAACTGGTTTCCGTGGTCGAGCCGCACTTTGAAATCCTGTCGCTGGTTCCGGCGATTTCGGCTCGGGACCAGGTGGATCCGCCACGGGCGTGGATCTGCCTGATGCGCAAGCGCACGGCGTGATGCGATTCCCGGGTCGGGTTCCTCTTGGTTTCAAGAAAAGGTCCGGGAATCCCTTGCAATGCCGTTCCGCATATGTTTGGTTCAAACCTCTTTTGACATAAAAAGCACCCATCTGCGCGCTGTCCGAACGGGACCCGCCAGATGCCTTTCGCTCTCCGGCGCATGGTCGCGCCAACGGGGAATAGCGACCTTAAAATCAACCTTGGAATGTGGAGTTTTGCGAGATACATACGAAGAAATAGAGCTTTATTCACCGACTGCCGCCGATGGTTTCGACCTGAACGAACTGGTTGCGGCAAGTCCTCCCCTTGATCCCAATTCGGTGTACTGCAACCTGCTTCAGTGCACCCATTTCGAAGGCACGTCGATTGGTGCCAAACAAACCGGAAAACTGGTTGGATTCATTTCCGGCTACCGGATTCCCTCGCGCCCAAACACCTTGTTCGTGTGGCAGGTCGTTGTTGCCGAACCGGCCCGCGGATGCGGTTTGGCGACGCGCATGCTGAACGGTCTCCTTTCGCGCCCGGATTGCTCCGGCGTGGAATATCTTGAAACCACCATCACGGAAGCCAACCAGGCTTCATGGGCGCTCTTCACCCGTTTCGCCAAACAATCCGGCGGCACGCTGTCGGTATCGGATGGCTTTGACCGGGAAACCCATTTCAACGGCAAGCACGATTCCGAGAAACTGCTGCGGATCGGACCGCTGACCAACAACACCCAGGAGGAATGCAAATGAAAATCTTCGAGGAAATAGAATCCGAAGTACAGAGCTATGCACGCAACTTTCCGCGCATCTTCGACAAGGCGCAGGGCGAATTCATCCACGACGAGGACGGCAACCAGTACCTCGATTTTCTGGCCGGCGCCGGCTCGCTGAACTATGGCCACAACAATCCCGTGTTCAAAAAGAAGTTGCTGGAATACATCGAGCACGACGGCATCTCCCACAGTCTCGATCTTCACACCGAGGCCAAGCGCCTGTTCCTGGAAACCTTCCAGGAAAAGATCCTCAAGCCGCGCGGATTGGAGTACATGGTCATGTTTACCGGGCCGACGGGTACGAATGCGGTAGCAATACGTTAACCGTTTAAGGCGTCACAGGAACAA
>CAWFID010000038.1:0-177459 GCA_963815765.1 uncultured Bacillaceae bacterium | reverse complement strand
AGCGTTAAAACGTTCACAGATGAACGTCATGGATGCAGCGAAAAAATTAAACATGAGCCGCAGCACCCTTTTATCGAAAATTAAAAAAATTGGGTTATGATATCAAAAGTCTAATGTAAGAATAAGCAAATCTTTTTAGTCTTTCAATAATAAAAAGGAGGGTGTCCCAAAAGTATAACTTTTAGGAGCATCCCCTTTTTGTTTATTGCACTGAACATTGTCTGTTGATTTCCGTTCCAGGCGCTTGATGACCATCTTCTTCGTTTAATTGATAAATATATTGATTTTTCATTTCTTCTTGAAAAGGTCCGTCCTTATTACAGCGATGAAATGGACGACCCGCTGATCCTCTTAAATGCAAATAAAAACAAGTTTACAAAACAAGAAGTAGAAGTGCACTCGACTCCTGCGGGATAGAGAGGTCACTGGAGACCCCGCAGGCGCCAAAGCGCCGAGGAGGCTCCAGGACCTCCCCGCGGAAAGCGAGTGCCCGGAGCGGAAATCAACAGGCCCATTTGCAGGGTCCATTAATAAATTTGGTATTTAGATTCTGACAAAATAAAAAATTGCCGAGAAAATACCCCTTTCTCGACAATCTGAGGAGGCTTTTACATTAAAAGCCTCCTTTTTCTTATTGTTGGAAACCTTTCTCTTCCCGAGCCATGCATACAACAGCATTAATCTGAATTCTTAGCTACATCTTTTAGTGTAGCAAAAATGAGAAAAGTTGTCGCAAAATTAAGAATAGTTGAATATATAGGAGGTCAATTACCCTATTTTTAAAATTCGTTGTTGCAAATTTGCTACACTAAAAAAAATACACATAAAAAAAAGCGGAAAACACCTCAAAATTTAGTTTGGCATGGTATTTGCATATTATTTAAGTGATTCATCTAAGAAGGCTTAAAAGATGAAACCGCATTCAATAAAAAGGCAAAAATTAGCCAAAAAATGAAGGAGGAAAACAATTATGAAATCAATGGAGCAGAAAACTAATAATTGTATCAAAGGAAGCAGATTACCTACGGGCACTGTACCAGGATTGGAGCGATCGTATGGCGGCCAATCCAAACATGACGATTGCGGACTTCCGAAGCCTTTTTGACGAATGGGAAAAACCTACGTTAGAGCCTGAAGATGTGACGTATAAGACGCGATACTGTCGGCGGCGTTGATGTGATCTGGGCCTATCCGATCGGGTGCGACAAATCGAAAGTATTAATCTACACCCACGGCGGCGGGTTTGCCGTAGGATCCTCATCAAGCCATCGCAAGCTGGCTGGCCATATGGCCAAGGCACTTGGCGTGTCCTCTGTAGTATTGGATTACCGCCGCAGCCCGGAGAATCCTTTCCCGGCACAATTGGAGGATGCTGCTGCTGTTTACAAAGCCTTGCTCGCATCCGGCATTAAGGCAAAGGATATCGGCACCATCGGCGACTCTGCTGGAGGAAACCTTGCCGTATCATCAGTGTTGAAATTCCGTGAATTGGGTCTTGAACTTCCAGGTTTCGTCATTGCTTTCTCGCCATGGCTCGATATGGAACTAACTGGCAAGACGCTTGAGAGTAACGCCGCTACTGATGCGCTAATCACTGTCCCATTGCTTGAAGGGATGATTGCAATGTTCATGGGGGATGACAGTACGAAGGTTCGTGATCCATTAGCCAATCCGCTGCACGCTGATTTCAACGGCTATCCGCCGCTCTACATCGCCGCGGGTGGAGCCGAATGCCTGCTTGACGACGCGCGCCGCCTGCATGCTCGTGCGACTGAGGCCGGTGTACAAGCTACACTGTCAGTTGTAGATGGAATGCAGCATGTTTTCCCATTCCTAGCCGGACGCGCTCCTGAAGCGGATGAGGAAATCCAGCAGGATTGCAGCTTGGTATCAGGCATTGCAAAAATAAGGAATAACCTTTCAAATGTCATGATGATTGTGATCAAATGAAAACCAAATTGAAAATAAGAAATAGGGGGAAAAACATGATGAATCAACAAAATAATGATAAGACAAAAGGGGTAGACTTTGATGCGGTTGTTGTTGGGGCAGGGTTCGGAGGCCTTTACTCTGTACATAAACTCCGCAATGAACTAGGTCTAAACGTACGCGCCTATGATAATGGCTCTGATGTCGGCGGCACTTGGTACTGGAACCGCTATCCGGGAGCACTTTCGGATACTGAGAGCTATCTCTACCGCCTTTCTTTTGACAAGGAACTGCTTGAGGAAGGGGATTGGAAGCACAATTACCTGACACAGCCGGAAATCCTTTCCTATTTGAATTCTGTTGCTGACCGTTTCGACTTGCGTCGCAGCTACCAGTTCAACACAAAGGTTACAGCTACTCATTTCAATGAAGAGGGGAACTATTGGGAGGTCACCACTGACAAGGGTGAAACGGTCACTGCGAAGTATCTTGTTACCGGGCTTGGCCTTCTTTCAGCAACGAATGTACCGAATTTTAAGGGCTGGGAGACCTTCAAGGGTGAACAATATCACACGGCTAGATGGCCAAGATCAGGCGTTGATCTGAAGGGTAAACGAGTAGGTATAATTGGTACTGGTTCAACCGGGGTTCAGGTCATTATTGCCCTTGCTCCTGAGGTCGAGCATTTGACGGTTTTCCAGCGGACTCCGCAATACACTGTACCGATTGGATTAAAGGTACAATCCGATGCTGAGAAAGCGGAAATAAAGGCAAATTACGAAGAAATATGGAAACAAGCGAAAGCTTCAGCTGTGGCCTTCGGTTTTGAGGAAAGCACGGTATCAGCGGTTGAGGTTTCAAAAGAGGAACAGGAGCGCGTGTTTGAGGAGGCATGGAATACAGGAGGCGGATTCCGCTTCATGTTTAACACCTTCGGCGATATTGCTACCAATCCCGAGGCTAATGAGGCTGCGGCCAATTTTATCCGTAAGAAAATCCAAGAGATCGTTAAGGATCCTGAAACGGCACGCAAGTTGACGCCGACTGGTTTATATGCCAAACGTCCGCTTTGTGACAATGGCTACTACAATACATTCAACCGAGACAATGTCTCGCTTGTCTCTGTAAAAGAAAACCCGATCGTGGAAATTACACCAAAAGGAGTGCGCACGACGGATGGCGAGTACGAATTGGATGTGTTGATCTATGCAACTGGATTCGATGCGGTAGATGGGAACTATACCAAGATCGACATGCGTGGACGAGATGGAATCACCATGAGCGAAAAGTGGGCAGATGGACCAGCTGGGTATCTCGGCATGACCAATCCCGATTTCCCAAATCTTTTCATGATCCTTGGTCCAAACGGTCCTTTTACAAACCTGCCGCCTAGCATTGAAACTCAGGTCGAATGGATATCAGATACCGTGAAGTACATGGTTGAAAACGACATTGCTACCATCGAACCAACACAGGAGGCATTGGATGAGTGGCTCACGACATGCGAAACGATCTCGGACCAAACGCTGTTTTCGAAGGGTGAATCGTGGATTTTCGGAGCGAACATCCCAGGCAAGAAGAACACGGTCTTGTTCTATCTAGGAGGCTTAGGGAACTACAGAAAGGCCTTGGAAGAGGCGGGTTATAAGGGCTTTGTTTTCGACCACGCCATGGCTAGCATGAAATAAAGATACTGCAGTAAGGGCTATGATCAAGTTCATGTCACCTCCCGAATCGATTTTGATGGGCAATGATTAATACGATTAAGATTTAGTAGTTCGACTTAGATAGATTCGAATTAAAAAATTGAAAGGGATGATTATATGACTAGATTAGATGGAAAAGTTGCAGTAGTTACTGGTGGAGCAGGTGGGCTAGGGAAGGAAACAGCTAAATTACTCCTGCAAGAGGGTGCCAAAGTCTTATTAGTAGATTTAAGTGAAGAAGCACTTTTAAAAACGAAAGAAGAACTTAATGATTACGGAGAGATCATTACAGTTAAAGCAGATGTATCACAAGAATCTGACACCATCAATTATGTCAAAACAGCAGTAGATCACTGGGGAAAAATAGACGTCTTCTTTAATAATGCCGGTATTGAAGGGGAATTTTCTTCTTTTATAGAAACAACCGTTGAGAATTTTGATCAGGTTATGAATGTAAATGTCCGTGGCGTGTTCTTAGGATTAAAGCATGTGTTGCCAGTCATGATGGCTCAAAAATCAGGCAGTATCATCAATGCTTCATCGGTGGCAGGCCTTATGGGCTGGTACGGGATCACACCTTATGTCGCTTCAAAACATGCTGTTATCGGGTTGACTAAAAATGCAGCATTGGAAGCAGCTAGTGCAAATGTGCGTGTGAACTCTATACACCCAGCGCCTGTAAACACTAGAATGATGCGTTCCGTTGAAGCAGGATTAATGCCAGATGAAGCAGAAGCAGCTAAGGAAGCAATCACTAAAGAAATTCCAATTGGTCGTTATGGTGAACCAATTGATGTTGCTAAATTAGTTTTATTCCTTGCATCAGATGATAGCACGTTTATTACAGGAAGTCAGTATAGAATTGATGGAGGAATAGGGGCGAAATAAACCCAAAATAAAGATAAATGCTCATTTAAACAAAGGAAAAAGACCTTGAAAAAGCTTGAATCTGGGTCTTTTTCCATTCAACAGGAGGAATTTTATGTATTTAAGTCAACAAACTTTTCAATCTGCTTTACCTACAAATGTGATTTTTGGAGTAAACAGTGTTGAGGAAAGCTTATCCGTAAAAATAAAAGAATTCAATAAATCAAAGGTTTTTATAGCCACTGATCCAGGGCTTGTACAGGCTGGAATTCCAGATAAAATCCAATCTCTTTTAAAAGAAAATGGGATTCATTCAATCATATTTTCAGAAATCGAGCCAAATCCTCATGCCGTAACGGTCATGAAAGGAGCTCAAGTTTATAAGGACGAAGCATGTGACATGATTCTCGCTGTTGGTGGAGGAAGTGCAATGGACTTCTCAAAAGCCGTTGGCGTCATGGCCAGCCATCCCGGCCATATCCTGGATTATCGCCGTGGTGAAAAACCAGTTGTTAACGAAATCCCAAAATTGTTTGCTATTCCTACAACGGTCGGTACTGGCTCTGAAGTAACGAATGTTGCAGTGGTCACGGATCATGAGGCAGGCAGGAAATATGTTGTTGCTTCACCGGTATTATACTCCTAAGATTGCCTTTGTCGATCCAGTGTTAACCACCTCACTTCCGCGTCATGTCGTCGCAGCTACAGGAATGGATGCTTTAGTGCATGCGCTAGAAGCCTTTACTTCTGTACGTGCAACTCCAATAACAGATGGCTTAGCCCTGCAAGCCATTAAGATGCTGAAAGTCATTTGCCAGCAAGCTATGCACATCCTGATAACCTTGAAGCAAGATCACAAGTGCATCTAGCAAGTACCATCGCTGGGTATGGCCTTTGGTCTTGGCGGCCTTGGTCTTGTTCATTCTTGTTCCCATCCGATGTCCGCTATTTACCATGTTCCGCATGGCTTGGCGAATGCGATTCTATTACCTTATGTGATGAAACACAATCTAATCTCAAACTATAAAAAATATGCAGATATTGCTAGAATCTTTGATCCTTCTTTAACGTTTGAAAATGATAAAGTAGCAGCGGAAAGACTAGTAGTCTTACTACATGATTTTACTGAATCACTAAATATACCAAAAGATTTTAGTTATTTAGGAACTAAATTTACAAAGGAAATGGTCGATCGTTTAGCGCATGATGCAATGGAAGATAAAGGGACCATTCCAAATAATCCGCGAAAAGTTTATAAAGAAGATGTTATTAAAATCTACAATAAGGTTTTACCATTACACCAAGAAGGGGAATCAGCAGAATAATGTACATTAATGGAAAATGGTTAGAAACTGAGCAAGTATTAGAAGTCAAAAATCCTGCAAACGGTCTATTTGTTGATAAAGTATTTTTAGTCGGAAAAGAAGAAACGAAACAAGCAATAGAAGCAGCAAAAAATGCGTTCCCATTATGGTCTGGATTGACTGGTGAACAGCGAGGGGCTTATTTGCATAAAGTAGTTGAACTATTGGAAGGGAAAAAAGAACACCTTGCCCAAACCATTACGAAAGAGATGGGGAAGGCGATTCATAATGCCCGCTATGAAGTAGGGAATACCATTGCTTTCTTTAAGTGGTATGCGGAAGAAGCTCGCCGTGTCTATGGGGATATTATCCCTGCATCTGCATCAAATAAAAGAATTTCTGTTCTAAAGCAGCCAATTGGGGTTGTTGGGGCCATTACGCCGTGGAATTTTCCGTTATCAATGGGTGCAAGAAAATTAGGGCCTGCATTGGCGGTTGGTTGTACGGTTGTATTGCGGCCATCCCGTGAGGCACCATTATCATCTCTAGAACTTTTCAAAGTGTTTGATGAAGCCGGCATCCCTGCAGGTGTTGTGAACCTTGTCATTGGGAATTCTTCTGACATTGTTGGAGAACTGATGGCAAGTGATGATGTTCGGAAAATTACATTTACGGGCTCCACAGAGGTTGGAAAAAAATTAATTCGTCAATCGGCTGACACAGTAAAACGAGTGTCGATGGAGCTTGGTGGACATGCTCCATTTATCGTATTTGAAGATGCAGATATTGACCTTGCCATTGAAGGCGCTATTAGCAGTAAGTTCTCATCAACGGGTCAACAATGCGTGTGTACGAATCGTATTTACGTACATGATTCCATTTATGATACATTTGCACGCCGCTTTGCGGATAAAGTTTCATCCATGAGAATTGGTAATGGATTAGATGAAAATACCCAGTTAGGTCCATTAGTGAATCAGGAGGGTGTTGATAAAGCACACGATCATGTAATGGATGCTGCAGGTAAAGGAGCTAGAATTCTTTGCGGTGGTAAAGTGCCAACTGGGAATGAATATGAAAATGGCCATTTTTATTTGCCAACGGTACTAGCAGATGTTAATGAAGAGATGAAAATTACCTATGAAGAAACGTTTGGTCCAGTAGCACCATTAATCCGTTTTAGCAATGAGGATGAGGTTGTCGAAAAGGCTAATAACATAGAGTATGGGCTGGCCTCTTATTTCTATACGAATGACCTGTCAAGAGTGCATCGCGTTTCAGAAAAACTTGAGTATGGAATGGTAGGTGTGAATGACCCGGCTCCGTTTGCAGTTCAAGCACCATTTGGAGGAGTGAAACAAAGCGGATTAGGAAGAGAAGGCGGTAAATATGGTTTGGAAGACTATCTTGAAACAAAATTAGTTTCTGTAGCAATACGTAGTGAAAATCAGTAAAAAATGATACATTCGACAGTTAATTTCATTCAGCAGAAGTCCTCCACTTCTAAAGTTAAGGGATGAATGCAAAAAGGCTCTCTGATTCAGCGGGGTTCAAACCCCGGCTGAATTTGATTTTCTTTCGTTAGGTTACTGAAGAAGGCAGAAGAACCATAGTTTTACTTTCGAACTATTAGAAGGGGTGACACAAATTGTCTATTAAATTGTCTAGTAATGAAAGAATTAGTTCAAAAATTGAAATTGAGTATCCTGATTACACAAAATTGCCTGAGCGAGTGAAGCAAAAGTACGAAAGCTTACCTACAAAGGTGAATTTTTTCCGGATGCTGGGATATAGCCCAGGTGCTTACGTGGAAGTCATAGATCTAACCAACGCCATTTTCAAGAAGCTTACACTATCCGATTACCACAAAGAGCTTCTTGTTGTGCAGGTGGCTGCGCATGAAGGCAGTGAATATGAATGGGAACAACATGTTTCGATTGCCCAAGCAGCAGGCGTGCGTGAAGATCAATTCATCGCCATCGCTGAACAACGCATTGATGATGGTGAAGTATTCTTAGAACGTGAACGGTCTCTATTGCGTTTTGGGAAGTTTATACTCGAACAAGGCAAAGCGCCGAGCGTTGTATTCAAACACACGCTTGAACACTTCTCCATTGAAGAATTGTCGGATGCCATGATTGTCATCGGTTTTTACAAAATGTTATCAATCTATATCCAAACCTTTAACCTTCCGATTGATGCGCAAGAGGATGGAAACTGGGTCAAGAAGTAAGAGAAAAAAGAGCTAGTCACAAAATTTAATCATTCAACCTTTTTACAAGTCTACTACCAGTGGGAATGAAGAAACCCCCCACCGATGGAAGTTTCGCTTTATGTTGCAATAACATCAAATGAAGAAATCATGTTTCTATCTTTGTCTAATAAATTCAGAATATTCTAAAATGCACCCCGTGGAAGCTTGACTATGGAATGGTAGGTGTGAATGACTCGGCTCCATTTGCAATTCAAGCGTCATTTGGAGGAGTGAAAAAAGGCGGGTTAGGAAGAGAAGGCAATAAATCTGGGGTAGAAGACTGCCTTGGGACGAATGAAATGTAAATATATATATAATTTAGACGAAAGGGTGAAAGGCATTATGTTGAAAGAAGACGTTCGTAAACAAATAACAACGCCACTTGGAGGACCTGCTTTTCCGAAAGGACCTTTTAGATTTAATAATCGCGAATACCTGAATATTACCTATCGTACCGATCTTGAAGCCTTAAAAAGGATCGTTCCTGAACCGTTACAAGTGGAAGAACCATTGGTAAAGTTTGAAGTCATGTATATGCCAGATGCGACTGGACTTGGTCGTTATACAGAATCAGGCCAGGTGATCCCTGTTACATACAACGGTATCAAGGGAGAGTATTCACATTGTATGTATGTAGATAATCATCCTGCCATTGCTGTCGGTCGTGAAGCGAGTGCCTATCCGAAAAAGCTCGGAGCTCCCCGCTTATTTATTGATTCAGACACGCTTGTTGGAACGGTTGATTACGGAAGCTTGCGCATAGCCAATGCAACTATGGGCTACAAGCATCAACCTCTTGATTTTGATAAAGCTCGAGAAGAAATTACGAAACCGACGTTTTTGCTTAAAATTATGCCGGATTTTGATGGAAAGCTTAGAATATGTGAACTCCTTCAGACTCAAATTACTGATTTGATCATCAAAGAAGCATGGACAGGCCCAGCTCGTTTACAACTATTTGAACATGCCTTAGCTCCTCTGGCTGATCTTCCTGTACTTGAGGTGGTACACGCTTCCCATATCTTAACCGATCTTACGGTTTCAACTGCGACTCGTGTCTACAATTATCTGGATGAAGAAGAAGTAAACTCACCTTCAAGAACCGAGAAAATCGAAGCCAGTCTGCAAAAATAATGATTACGAAGGAGACATAAGACATGGAAATGACAAAAATATCAGATGAATTCAAAGGTAAAGTTGCGTTGATTACTGGTGCCGCAAGAGGAATTGGGCAAGCCACTGCGTTGGCGTTTGCTCGCCGCGGGGCAAATATTGTCATTTGTGACGTTGCTGAACATGGAGATGAGACTCTTGCTGCTGTTGAAAAGTTAGGGAGCAAGGGGATTTACGTCCATACCAATGTTGCTGATTCCCAGTCCGTTGAAAATGCTGTAAAGACTGCGATTTCAGCCTTTGGCCGCCTTGACTTTGCTCATAACAATGCAGGGATACGTGCCGTTGCTAATATTGCGGATCTTGCTGAGTCAGATTGGCAAAGGGTCATAGATGTCAATCTGACTGGGGTTTTCTTAGGCATGAAATATCAAATTCCAGAGATTTTAAAGACACAGGGAGCGATTGTGAACACCGCTTCGATCTTTGGAATGAAGGGTGTGCCAGAACGTTCTGCTTATGCTGCAAGCAAAGCAGGTGTTATAAGTCTGACAATGACTGCAGCCAGTGAGTATGCCGAACAAGGGATTCGGGTCAATGCGGTTGCTCCAGGTTTCATCGCGACAGAGGCAGCGCAAAAGACGTTAGGAAGTGACGCACAACCATTGATTGCCAGAACTCCAAGGAAAAAACCAGGAAATCCAACCGATATTGCGGAAGCTGTTGTTTGGCTTTGTAGCTCTTATAGCCCAAACGTCAATGGAATTGTGTTACCTGTTGATGGTGGATATACGGCAAATTGATTAAAGAGCAGAATCTGACTGCCTTGGACTGATCTGCATTTTTGGTGCTGGATAAACGAGGTAGATTTTTCCAGGTAGTTTCATTTAGCGCTAATACTTAGAAAACAACCCAAATAGACCGTTTGGGTTTGCAGGTGAAAAAAGTAAAAGACCATGGAATGGCGGGTATAAATAATTTACAAATTTATATTATATTGGAGGCTTTGAAATGGACAAATCAATCGGTTTTGTCGGTTTAGGCGAAATGGGAGTACCTATGGCTTTAAATTTACAAAAATCAGGCTTTCAGGTATTTGCTTATGATATTAATCAGAGTATTTATAAAAAGTTACGACAAAAAGGAATTATCTGTTGTGATTCTATTAAAGAAGTGGCTGAAAACTCAGATGAAGCTGTCATATCCATGGTTCGAACTGCAGATCAAACAGAAAATGTTATTTTTGGGAAAGAAGGCATTGTCTCAGCCGATAAACAAGGACTGACCATCATCATTATGAGTACTCTAGAGCCTACAACTGTGAAAGAATTAGATGAAAAAGTAGAAAAAATGGGATTACATTTGGTAGATGCCCCTGTAAGTGGGGGGCAGTTTGGAGCAGAAGCTGCTACATTATCGATTATGACTGCCGGTGCAGAAGATATAGTTCAAAAGTGTAATCGTTACTTCCAAGCAATGGGCAAGAATATTTTTTATTTTGGTAAAGAAAGTGGAGCAGGTCAATCAGCAAAACTTGCCAATAATTTAATTGTAGGTATTAATCTTACAGGTACGATAGAAGGGATTAGATTTGGACAAAAATATATCTGCCCAAAGACGAAATGTTGAAGCTATTAAGCGTAAGCACAGGCAATAGTTGGGTTGTCAATCATTGGGATGAAGTCAGTAAATGGAAACCAGAGGGCACACTGGGTGCTTTGTACAAGGATTTAATGGCTGTTATTAAGGAATGTTCAAAAGACCAGTTTTCTTTACCTCTTGGTGCATTAACTTCAAGTTTGTTAATCGATTCAATGAATGCATTGCATAAGGAATTAGATGAAGAATTAGACAAGATTTCTGTAAATGAATAATAGGTATATCCAGAAATTTAGCATCTATCCTAATAAGATAAAGTAGTAAAGTTATATTTTGGATATAAAATTCTAAATATTCAAAATTATAAACTGAACAAAGTAAAACTGACAAAGCTAAACAAAGTTGTTGCATGAGGAAGTAAACCATTTAAAATTAGAAAACCATTCCCATCCTCGGTATTGCTAGATTTATAGAACATGGATGAATTAGCTTTACAAATTGAAAAGCCGCTTAGCCGTGGATATGAAAAGTCTAATTGTGATTTTGGATTAGCAAAAGTAAATAAGAAGAGGAAACTTGAAGGTGTACTTGTATAGGATTGTAAATGCCTTTTATTAAAGGCTTTGTTAAACAATATGGTTGCTGCTGTAAAAGCCTTTGGTGTACACGTTCAGCTAAGTTATTTATTCGAATAAAACACGCTGCCCATTTACTCTTCAGGCCATTTTCAATAATCATCATTAACATAGCCTGATTAAAAGAAAATTGCTTGAAAAGGGTTGTACAGATAATTCACATCAAATGGAGGGTATTATGGACATAATCGTTATTCTTTTTTCTTTAGGGTTATTAATATTTTTAGCTTATAAAGGATTTTCTGTGATTTTGTTTGCACCAATTTGTGCTTTACTCGCTGTATTCTTAACAGAACCAAGACATGTTTTGCCGTTCTTTTCAAATATTTTTATGGTGAAAATGGTCGATTTCATTAAAAACTATTTTCCTGTATTCCTATTGGGGGCCATCTTTGGAAAAGTGATTGAAATGTCAGGATTAGCTGATCGAATAGCTAGGCTTGTTATACGTATGGTTGGAGCAAAACGTGCTATTCTAGCAGTTGTTATTATGTGCGCTATTCTTACCTATAGTGGAGTTAGTGTGTTTGTTGTTGTGTTTGCCGTTTATCCATTTGCTAAACAGTTGTTCCAAAAAACAAATATTCCTAAGCGGCTTATTCCTGGCACCATTGCACTTGGAGCCTTTACCTTTACGATGGATGCATTGCCAGGTACACCGCAAATTCAAAACGTTATTCCAACCACTTTCTTTAAAACAGATATCTATGCAGCACCTACTTTAGGTATTATCGGTGCCCTTTTCATGTTGTAGTTGGTATGTTGTATCTTGAAAGATGTCGTCGTAAAGCAGCACTGCTGGAGAAGGTTACTTCGGTAAAATGGAAGCAGGAAAATCTGAAATGGCAGCAAGTCTCGCAGCTGAAAAGGAAGAATTTGAAACAAACAAGGAGAAGTCGCTTGAAGCCGTTAGTGCAAAAGATTGGCTTGCTTTTCTACCACTTGTATTGGTCGGGGTCATGAATAAATTTTTTACTGTCTCCATTCCTAAATGGTATGAAAATGGCTTTGATTTTTCAAAGATTGGATTAGAAGCTTTTGGGTCAGTTAACATGTCTTCAGTAGTTGGGGTTTGGTCAGTTGAAATGGCACTGGTAATCGGAATTATATCGACCATTGCACTTAACTTCAAAGCAGTTAAGACTAATTTCCAAACAAACATAAATGTTGGAATAGGTGGATCTTTACTAGCAACCATGAATACCGCATCAGAATATGGGTTTGGAGCAGTCATTGCAGCTTTGCCAGGTTTTGCTGTTGTTCAACATGGAATCTCTGGTACTTTCACCAATCCGCTAGTTAATGGTGCTGTGACTACAAGCGCCTTAGCGGGTGTTACGGGTTCTGCATCTGGAGGGATGAGTATCGCTTTAGGTGTTATGGCTGAAAAGTATTTGGCTGCAGCCGCTCAATTCAATATTCCACCAGAAGTTATGCATCGCGTTGTTTCGATGGCATCTGGTGGTATGGATACTCTTCCACACAATGGAGGCATTATTACCCTGCTTGCTGTAACTGGACTTACGCATAAGGAAGCATACAAGGATATTTTTGCAATCACTATTATTAAAACAATTGCGGTAGCATTCGTCATTTTCTTCTATACTTTAACAGGCATTGTATAATTTGCATGTAGTGATGAAAAGCTTAAGTATTGATTTTTCCTACATTAAACAATAGAAAATACAAAGTTACTAATCTGGCAGAGGATGTCTCAAAAGCAGAGCTTTAAGAGATATCCTCTTTTCTGTTAACAAAAATTAATCTTGGAATTCCTTTTAAATCTACGCTCTGTTAAAGATTAATGTTAATTCTCTTGTTTCACGAGCGTGGCAGAATAATTGAATAAAATGGATAGATTAAGGGGATTTGGGGAAGTTATAACAAGATAAATCTAAAGGGGGATTTTTTATATGGTCAAAATCATTTTATGGGCTTTCTTTTTAGTACCCTGGATTTCCTTATTCTTTTTACAAAAATCAGCTATTCGCAGGTATATGCCTGTTGCTTTGTTTGCAACAGTAATAAACACAATAATATACCAATTGGCTTGGACGTATGATTGGTGGAAGTATAAGGAAACTCTTTTTTCATGGGACAAAGTAGCACAAATACATACTGTTTATGGAGTTTTTTTGATAGGGACTATCTGGATATTTTATTACACATTTCATAAATTTTGGCTGTATTTCGTTGTTAATTTGATTGTTGATTTTATCTATTCATTTGGTTTCAGAACTTTATGGAAAAAACTAGAAATTACAACTGGTAGGGGAAACTTACCGCCTCTTGAAGGGATTTTAATAATGACAATAATCGCCATCACCCTTTACATTTATCAAATGTGGCAAGAAGGATTGATAGGAGGCGAAAATAAAATTTAGAGAAGAATAGAGTTTTCAACTAACCGTTTCTTTACCCCCCTTTAGTTGAAGAAGACCATCAAAATGATGGTCTATTTTTTTGTTTCAAATATCAACATTATTGTTTAACAAAGCCTAAATCTGAAAAGAATCCTATTTAATCTTATACGACCAAGCATACAAACGGAAATATCACAGTCATAGACAACTATATCAAACTGCCAAAACTAGATCTTGTACGTTTTGCAACAACTTCATTATATTTGATAAAGAAGTATGAATTATCTAAAAATTATTATTGACCAAAGCTAACGTTAATAGTATTATTGTTTTATAAGTGGAACAATATAACGTATATGGCACATAAGGTGGGAATGAATCTGGGCGCAAATACGCCAAGGCACATTTGATATTTGATGATAAAAATGAAGGTATACAAGCTTTCCTTAAAAAAAGACAAGCAATATTTAAAAGGATGTAAAGAGTTGTTAAAGTATGAATGGAGTTTTGTTTATGCCATGAACTCCTAATATGATAAACGAGGTTTTTGTATGGAAAATAAAAAAGATCGTTCCGAGGTACCAGCTTTAGAGGCTTCAATAAGGATAATAGAATATCTTAGCCGTTATAATCATCGTACAAGTAGTCTGGCTGATATTTGTAAAGGTCTAAATATCAATAAAAGTACTTGCCATCGGATACTTAAGGTTCTTGAAAGCCATAATTATGTTTTTTACAATGAAGATAAAAAACAATACAGCCTTGGCTCTTACCTTGTTGTGCTTGGTGCAAGGGCTTCCGAATTCATTGACTATCTTGAAATTTGCAAACAGCACTTAAGGGAGTTATGTGAAGAAACGCAACAAACGGTTGTTTTGTTAGAACCAATCGCCAATGACAGGTTAATGTATGTAGCAAAGGAAGAACCGTCTTTACCAGTTCGAGTAACTGTCAGTGTAGGTCAACGTTTTCCTTTAACGAGTGCTTCTTTCGGTAAATGCTATTTAGCATTTATGGATGAGAGTAAGACTGACGAAATTATTCAGAAAAGCGGATTTAAACCCTTTACAAGCAAAACAATAACCAACATAGAAGAGTTTAAACAAGAACTCAAAAATGTTAGGATGAAAGGTTATGCTGAGAGTTATGAGGAGCATACGTCTGGTGTGTGCGGGGTTGCAGCTCCTATTTTTGATATGCATGGTGAGGTAAGATTAGTTATCAGCTGTGTATTTCTATCCAACCAACCAGACGCAGATGCATCTTTCTATGGTAAGAAAGTATTGGAGGTCGCAAGAAGTTTAACAACTATTATGGGTGGTAAACCTCTGATTGGAATTTCCAGCAATAATTAAGATTAGCAATCATTCTGGAAGCGATTGATTTATTTCATCTAGGGTGTGAAAGTAGACGTCTCTTATGTATGGTTAATCATGAACTCATACATAAGAGACGTCTTTCCTTTTTTTAAAATCACAGAATATATTAAAATGTGTTAATTAATATATACATCCCATTTATTAAACCAACGTAAGAAACGGTCGGCCTGCTTGAGCGAGCCTTTATTTCGCAGAAATAACAGCGAAGTGAAAGTAGGTCGGCCGACCATTCATGTCGAAAAATTATGATGGAATTATATAGTTAGAATATACTACTATGCTCAGAGAACATTGAATCGTATATCTTCGATAAAATGAAAAAACGCTATTCTTTCTATAAATATGATGGAAAGGATGGTGTTTTTTTTATTTGGCTTTGTTAAACAATATTGTTGCTGCTTTAAAGGCCTTTGGTATACACGTTCAGCTAAGTTATTCATTCGAATAAAACACGCTGCCATGTACATCAAAGGTCATTTTCAACAATCATCGTTAACATAGCCTTATGTTTAAAGAGGTTTCAAATGAGCTGATTCTGTTCTCACAGGAATTGCCACGACTTTGTCCTCACAGTTTTCTAACAGATGACTAGAAAAGTGAGCTTTGTTCAAAAACTGAGTAAATGCATCGAGCCAAGGAGTTACTATTTCTCTAATACAGTTATTTTGAATCTTCAACAGTGGTCTGGGTACATCCTCAAGGACTTAATCAACGATTTAATTCTTCAGCTGTCAATATACTGACCCTATTAAGATAACCTATACTAAAAACAAAATTTGTACTAAATATTCTAAATATTTAGTTGACCGGTATGCCATATGGGTGGTATTATTGTTCCATAGAAGGAATGTGATATCCCATATGGAACAATAATTCTTTTTATATTCATTTAAAGCTTGTCTTTCCTTTCATTTAAAACCTAAGGAAATGAGTACAATTCACTCTTAGTGGTTGATAAAGAGTGAGGTACCTAAAATAAATCGAAATCCCTTTCTTAAAGGGGGAATAAAGCATACATGGAGGGTAAAAAATGAAAAATGCTGTAATTGTTGACTCTGTTAGAACAGCCGTTGGTAAAATTGGTGGTAGTTTGAAGGAAATAGAGGTCGATTTTCTTGCTGCGAAGGTAATAGATGAAATTATATTACGTACAGGAATTGAAAAAGGTGAAGTCGATGAAGTAATCTTTGGTCAAGCAAAACAGAGTGCCGACTCAGCTAATCTTGCTAGATTAGCATTATTACGTGCTGGACTTCCGGTTGAGGTGCCTGGTTATACCGTACATAGACAATGTGGGTCAGGAGTTCAGTCTATCAATAATGCAGCCTTACAAATAATGACTGGTCAATCTGAAGTCATTATTGCTGGTGGTGCGGAATCCATGAGCACAGCCCCTTACTATATTCGTAACGTCCGATACGGATTAGGGGCAGGAAATGGGGGAATTATAGATCCCAATACAGAAAGCCAACCACGTTCACAGCCAATTGAAATCTATGGGAATCTTACAATGGGATATACAGCAGAAAACCTAGCAGAAAAATATAATATTTCAAGGGAGGAACAAGATGAATTTGCCTTACGAAGTCAATTGCTAGCTAATGAGGCAATTAAATCTGGTCGCTTTAGTAAAGAGATCGTTCCTTACGAAGTCAAACATAAAAAAGAAGTAAAGGTATTTAAGGTTGATGAACACCCGAGATTAACTAGTTTAGAAAAATTAAGCAATTTAAAACCTGTTTTTAAAGAAAATGGTACAGTAACTGCCGGTAATAGCAGTGGTCGAAATGATGGGGCATCAGCTGTTTTAGTCATGTCGGAAGAAGCAGCGCTTAAACGTGGTTTAAAACCGAAGGCAAGAATAATTGCCCAGGCATCTTCCGGAGTTTCGCCGGAGATAATGGGAATTGGACCAGTAGAGGCAACAAAGAAAGCACTATCCATGGCTAAACTATCTTTAGATGAAATTGGCTTAATTGAATTAAATGAAGCCTTTTCAGCCCAAGCCCTTGCTGTAATAAAAGAGTTGAACATGGATTTAGATAGAGTGAATGTCAATGGTGGAGCCATTGCGCTAGGTCATCCGCTAGGGGCTACAGGATCTATTCTAATGACCAAATTGTTACACGAAATGGAACGAAGAGACGTTAAATATGGATTAGTAACCCTCTGCATTGGAGGCGGACAAGGAATTACAACAATTGTTGAAAATTTACAAGTGTAATCGTAACAAGTAGTTAGTGTGTCTTAAATCATTAAGAATAAAGTCCTTTTGCTTGTTTGTGCCAGAATGTAAGGTGCATATGAAAATAAAACAAGTAATATTTAAATATTTAGAAAAATATAATTTTTTGTACCTAAATCATTCTATATATGGTAGTATGATGTTATATATGGAACAATTTGGTTTATGGATTTGTAGGAGGGGTTTTGGATGGTTGGACCATTAGAAGGAATTAAAGTATTAGAGCTTTCGAGAACGCTTGCAGGTCCCTTTTGTAGTATGCAGCTTGCAGATATGGGAGCAGAAGTTTTAAAGGTTGAACAGCCGGGCTTGGAGATGAAACACGAAGTTATATTCCTCCCGAAATAAATGGTGAATCCTACTTATTTTATGAGTTTGAATAAAAATAAAAAGGCAATTACATTGAACCTTAAAACAGAAGAAGGACAACGGATCGTGAAGAAACTTGTGGCGGAATCGGATGTATTAATTGAAAACTTTCGAAACGGCACAATGGAGAAGTTTGGATTAGGATACGATTGTTTAAAGGAAATCAATCCCCGACTTGTCTACTGTGCAGTCAGTGGGTTTGGAAGAACCGGTCCTATGAAGGATGAGCCAGCCTATGATTTACTCATGCAAGGGTTTGGTGGATTAATGAGCGTTACGGGTGAACCAGGTCAAGCACCAGTGAAAGTTGGTTTTTCCATTGTCGATTTATCGACAGGACTCTATGCATCACTTGGGGTAGTATCTAGCATTATTTGCCAGAGAAAAGACAGGGAAAGGACAATATGTAGAATCTTCCCTATTAGATACGGTTGTATCACTATCGAATTATTTAGGACAGGGTGTATTAGCAACTGGTAAAGCACCAGGGCGCCACGGATCAGCGCATCCTACTCTTGTTCCATACCAGGCCTTTGAAACAAAGGATGGTTACGCAATTATTGCTGTTCCGAATGATGGATTATGGAGAAAAATGTGCGATGCTCTAGAGCTTACAGAACTAAAGGATCATCCAAAGTATGCAGTGAATGTGAATCGCGTAGCCAATCGTGAAGAATTGGTAGGGATCCTTACAGAATACACAAAGCAAAGGGAATCATCTGAAATCATAGAAAGGTTAAAACAGGCAGGTGTCCCAAGTGGTCCTATTAATGACATTGCCGACTTATTGGCGCATCCTCAAGTTCATGCCCGAGAAATGATACAAGAAGTAGAACACCCTACTATTGGTACGTTGAAAATGTTAGGTGTTCCAATTAAGTTATCAGATACACCTGGATCAGTTAGGAAGGCACCTCCTCTGTTAGGTGAAAATACGGAAGAGGTACTAAAGTTACATGGTTATAGTCATGAAGATATAACAAATCTAAAAGAAAAGGGGGTTATTTAATATGGTTAATACGTATCGCTGTTATTGGTGGAGGTACTATGGGTCGTGGAATTGCCTACACTGCGGCATTAGCGGGATTTGCAGTAACCTTACAGGATATCTCGGAAGAAGCAACGAATCGTGCAAAAGACTATATTGAAAGTCTATTAAATAAAAGTGTAGAGAAAGGTTATGTTCAATCTGAACAAAGAGAACTTGCAATGAACAACCTTTCCTATACAACAAAATTACAGGATGCTGTAATAAATGCTGATTTAGTGATTGAAGCGGCACTAGAAGTAATGGAGATAAAAATTGATATTTTTAAACAATTAGATGAATTGGCACCAGCTCATGCGATTCTAGCAACAAATACTTCAACAATGAGTCCAACTGAAATTGCGGCCTCGACAAAGAGACCTGAGCAATGTGTAGCCATGCACTTCTTTAATCCGGTTCATCGAATGAAATTAATTGAAGTTATTAAAGGATTAGATACATCTGATGCCACTGTAGAAGTAGTGAAGCAAGTGGCAGAAAAAATGGGCAAAGAAACGGTAGAAGTAAATGAATTTCCAGGTTTTGTAACAAGCCGTATGAATTGTTTAATTGGAAATGAAGCGATGAATATGCTAATGGAAGGCGTCGCATCGGCTGAAGATATTGATAAGGCACTTAAATTAGGATTAAATCATCCGATGGGTCCATTAGAATTTGCCGATTTAGTTGGATTGGATAGTCGTTTAAGAAATATGGAATATTTGTATCAAAACTTAGGAGAAAAATATCGCCCATCACCAATGTTAGTAAAATATGTAAAAGCAGGCAGACTAGGGAAAAAATCAGGTCAAGGATTTTATAATTACAACAAATATTAGAAGGGAAAGTGAATAAAATGAACTTTGAATTATCTGAAGATATTAAATTTTTGAAACATAGCATTAGAGATTTTATTGATAGTGAAGTGGATCCGCTAGCAATGGAAATTGAAGAAAACGATGAAATTCCTGAAAAAATTATGAAAATGTCCAAGGAAATGGGTTTATTTGGATTAAGTATTCCTGAAGAGTACGGCGGCACCGGGATTGGAATGGTTGGTAAGTGTGCCATTTATGAGGAAATAGGCAGAACGCATAATGGATATACAACTGTCATTGGAGCGCATACGGGGATTGGTTCGGTTGGAATTGTAGAAATGGGAAATGAAGAGCAAAAGAGAAAATACCTTCCAAAAATGGCGAGCGGAGAAATGATTGGTGCCTTTGCTCTGACAGAACCAAGTGCTGGTTCACATGCCACTAATCTAAAAACAACTGCAGTGAAAAAGGGAGACAAATATATATTAAATGGAAGTAAACATTATATTACCAATGCTCCGATTGCAGATGTCTTTACGGTTATGGCTGTAACAGACCCGTCAAAAGGGGCGAAAGGGATTACTTCTTTTATCGTAGAGAAAGATTTTCCAGGCTTTACAATCGGGAAAAATGAAAAGAAAATGGGTCTTAACGGGTCACATTCTGCTGAAATTTTCTTTGAAGATTGTGAAGTTCCAGTAGAGAATGTACTAGGTGAAGAAGGCCAAGGATATGTCAATGCATTAAAAATACTTGCAAACGGACGTGCAGGGTTAGCGGCACGTAATCTAGGGTCATGTGAGAAGTTATTGGAAATGTCTGTTCAACATGCATATTCACGTGTACAGTTTGGAAAACCAATTTTTGAACAACAAATCATTCAACATTATTTAGCTGACATGGCTCTTGACATAGAAGCATTAAGAAGTATGACTTATCGAGTAGCTTGGATGGTAGATCAAGGTATGAAGGTAATTAAGGAAGCAGCGATGGTTAAATTACTGGGATCAGAAGTTTATAACCGTGTAGCAGATAAAGCTGTTCAGATCCATGGTGGGATTGGATATATCGCAGAATTCCCAATTGAAAGATTTTATAGAGATGCCCGGATTACTAAGATCTATGAAGGAACCTCTGAAATTCAAAAGAATATTATTGCTGCACAATTGAAACAACAATATCTCTAATTCTATAGAAAATAATGAAAGAATAGGAGGAAAATAGAAATGAATATATTAGTTCTAGTGAAACAGACTTTTGATACGGAAGAAAAGCTTGTGATTGAAAACGGAGCGATTAATGAAGATGGTGTGGAATTTATCCTTAACCCTTATGATGAGTATGCAGTAGAAGAGGCTGTCAAAATCAAAGAAGAATCAGGTGCTGAGGTTACAGTTTTGACATTAGGACCAGATCGTTCTGAAAATGTTTTGCGGACAGCTCTAGCAATGGGAGCAGATAAAGGAATTATTGTGGAATTAGATGAGGAAGTTGACGAGTATACGTTAAGTAAATATATTGTGGCAGCGATTAAAGATCAACCATTTGATTTAATTCTAGGCGGTAATATGGCAGTGGATTCCGGATCTGGTCAAGTGGCTATACGGGTTGCTGAAGAATTGGGAATCCCTCATGTATCTACCATAACTGGGCTGACACTTGAAGGTAACAAAGCTACAGTTGAACGGGACGTTGAAGGGGATGTGGAAATAGTGGAAGTAAATCTTCCATTCTTAGCTACTACTCAACAAGGGTTAAATGAGCCTCGTTATCCTTCTTTACCGGGAATCATGAAAGCGAAGAAAAAGCCTCTTGAGCGCTTATCAGTAGAGGACCTAGAGTTATCTGATGTTGATGTAACAGTTCGGACTTCTGTTCAGGATCAATATTTACCTCCTAAAAAGCAGGCAGGGAAAGTTTTGGAGGGAGAAATCGGTCAGCAGGTTCAGGAGCTATTCCAGCTACTTCGCAATGAAGCAAAAGTAATCTAATAAATTGATTAAGGAGGTTACAACAGCTTAAAAAAACTTATGAAAACCTATCAAATTATATAAAAAATGAATGTGAGAACAGTATTGTATTTTCTTGCCATTTCTCATTGGAACATGTAAAATAGATTATAGAACAAATGTTCCTAAAAGAGGTGAGTGGCATGAAAATCACGAAAAGTCGTTCGATTAGTAGAGGAAGCAAAACCAGTAGAATTGGAAACAATTAAATCGATTAATGGCTGTCTTTTGTTCCGCTTTGCGTTTTTCCTTTAATCGGTTAGTGGAAGGGGAAAAAGAGAAAGAATTCATTAAAAAGGTACATGCGCTTTTTCATTTGAATAAACGATATGCGGAAGATGCCGTTATGCAAGCAAAAGCCGTCCTTTCCAGTCAAAAAAAGTTATTGCCGATTCGTATAGAAGGTGTGCAAGCAAAATTCAAAAAACAGAGCGAAAAATAGAGGATTATCAAACAGGTAAAAAAACACCTAAAAAAGTTTCGCTTGCGATTTGTTTAAAAGGATTGCAGGCTCGTTTAAGCAAACTAAAAGAAAAAGAAGCAGTTCTTTTAAAACATCAAGAAACAGAAACCATTCCTCCTGTTATTTTTGGTGGGAAGAAACATTTTTATGAACGTTTAAAAGGAAAGATCACGAATAAAGAGTGGAAGGAATTACGTTCCAATACCCTTTATTCCCGTGGAGATCAATCGAAAAAGGGAAATTTGAATACCAGAATCGTATTCGATGATCAAGAAACAATTTTATCTAGAAGTGGCTAATCCATTACTTGTTGAAAAAGGGAAAAATAGTCCACGTTTGCGTTTTAAACTTCGGATTCCAGATAAATATTTTAATGAAATCGTAGATGTGGTGATGCCTACTACGTGAAGGTGAGAATGCCAAAGGGAAATCGATCGAAGAATATAAAGTGTATTCCATTGAAATCAAACGAAAAAAGGAAAGATATTATGTTCATATTACGTATGACTTGGAGGAAGTAGGATCTGAATTAACATGGAGTGAAAAAATCACTTCTGATTTGATCGCTGGGATTGATGTGAATATCGATCGAGTCGCTGTTTCCATTTTATCCAGTCAAGGAAATTTGCTGGAGTCTAAAACCTTTTATTGTCATGAAATGGAGTATGTCAGAGAGTAATAGAAGAAGCAATATCGCAGGTGAAATAGCCAAACAAATCATCGACTACTTATTGAGTTGGAATGTAGGAGCCTTCGTTTTAGAAGATCTTACCTTTAAACAAGACCATGATACGAATCATCGTTTCAATCGTTTGGTTCATTCTTTTGCCAAAAATAAACTGCAAAAGGCGCTGATTTCAAGAGGATTGAAGTTTGGTTTTAAAATTAAAAAGGTCAATCCAGCCTATACATCGGTGATTGGACGATTTAAATATACGAAAATGTATGGATTATCTGTGCATGAAGCTGCTTCTTTTGTCATCGGAAGAAGGGGCTTAGACTTTGAAGAAAAAGTGCCAAAGGAATTACTCAAACAACTGAGGACGAAGGTAAAACCTCATTTGATTCACCTTCTTGGGTCGATGGAAGAATCCGAGAAACAATCAAACAATGGGAAACAAAGACGTCAATTCATGGGCATGATGCTCAAAAACATCGAAACATTTAAAGAAAATCACAGTTGGAAACTGTGGAATGTCGTGCATAAAACAGTAAGGATCAAAAACCAGGAATTACAACTGAAGGAGGTGTAATCCTGGTGCTAAAATCTTTGCGGTAAACTGACCTAGAAGGAATGGTTTATCGCAACCCCAGCTGGCTCTAACAGAGCACCACAGGTTGTTTTGAACAATAGGTTCATGACAAGGGTGAGATTCCCTTCCTGATGGAATGACGTGAGAATCGTCACAGTATGTCCCTTTTTCTTGGTTCGGGGGCGAAATGTAGTTTTTAATAGATTTTAGTAACCAGGAACAGCCATGAGTAAAAAAGTACTTGTTTTTGCAGAAACGAAAGATGGAAAATTACGTAATATTTCTTTTGAAGCCATCACTGTAGGTCAAGAGTTATCCGAAGGCGGAGAAGTTATCGTTTCACTTTTTGGACCGGGGCTTCTCAATATGTTCAAGAAGTAAGTCAATATGGGGCAAATAAAGTATATCTTCTTGAAGATGAGTCATTATCTACGTTTACGACTGATGCATATACTCAAGCTTTATGTCAATTGATTGAAGAAGTTCAAGCAGATGTCATTTTGATGGGACATACAGCGATTGGTAAAGATGTAGCACCAAGAGTGGCTGCAAGATTAGGGTTGGGTCTAGTTTCGGATTGTACAGGGGTAGAATTGGAAAATGGTAATATTGTCTTCACTCGACCAATTTATGCGGGTAAAGCATTTCAAAAGAAGGTATTTAATGAAGGAAAAGTATTTGCAACCCTTCGTCCAAATAACTTTGATATACAGAAAAATCCTATTGAATCAGAAGTCGTTTCATTCCAGCCCAATATTAAAGATATTAGAACAATTGTTAAAGAGATTGTTCGAAAGACAGCGGGCGGTGTCGACTTAAGTGAAGCAAAAGTGATTGTATCTGGTGGACGTGGTGTAAAGAGCAAAGACGGATTTAATCCACTTCAGGAATTAGCTGAAGTTTTAGGCGGAGCGGTTGGAGCATCTCGAGGAGCATGTGATGCAGACTACTGTGATTATTCATTACAGATTGGACAAACAGGAAAAGTTGTCACACCTGATTTATATATTGCCTGTGGGATTTCTGGTGCGATTCAGCATTTGGCTGGAATGTCGAATTCTAAAGTGATTGTAGCCATTAATAAGGACCCGGAAGCCCCAATTTTCCAAGTAGCAGATTATGGGATTGTAGGAGATCTTTTTGAAGTCGTACCTCTTTTAACAGAAGAATTTAAAAAGGCGCTTGTTTCAGTTTAAGTAAGAATAATGGTTAACTGGAAAATCACATTCGCTTCGATGCTGATTTTCATGTACATTCGAACGTCTAACACGTTAGGATGACAATTGATTAAGTTGATTAATTTATTAACTGAACAATGGAGGATGAACAAAATGTTACAACTGCTGAATTTACTTGCTTTCCTTGCTGTGACCGGATATGCAGTATATTTGTTTGTCAATCTTGTATATACCCGATATCTTATTTATAAAGCTTGGGAAAAAATCCGAATTTGAACCAAATCTTAAAGAACGAATCAATACGGTATTGATCAATGTCTTTGGTCATAAAAAATTATTTAAAGATAAGAAAAGTGGACTTATGCATCTAATTTTATTTTATAGCTTTTTTATCATTCAAATTGGGCTTATAGAACTCATTATAAAAGGCTTTATTAAAGGCTATGAATTTCCTTTCGGTGAGGCGCATAAATATTTCAGTCTTCTTGCAGGAATGGACAACGTTTCTTATGCTGTTGGCTGTTGTATATGCATTTTATCGTCGTTATGGTGAAAAATTAAACGATTGCAATGGAAGCGTGATGGAAAAGCTGCCTTTGTTTCTATCGCTTTATGTACTTTGACCTTATCGATTCTGCTTGCTTAGGATTTGAGTCGATTATGTTTGGACATGAACCAAATCTTGTTTATACTCCATTCTCTGGGATCATTGCAATGTTGTTTTCTGGCATTGGAACGACAGCAGGAGCTGTATTGTTTTATGTATTTTGGTGGGTACATATGCTTACAGTGTTTTCATTTCTGGTATTTGTTCCACAGTCAAAGCAATTACATGAGTTGTTTGCCATGTTCAATATCTTTTTCAAGAAAAAAGGCCCTGTTGGTAAATTAAGAAAAATAGATTTTGAAGATGAAGAAGCTGAAGAGTTTGGTGTCGGGAAAATTGAAGATTTCACCCAGCATCAGTTAATTGATTTGTACGCTTGTGCGGAATGTGGACGATGCACAAATATGTGTCCTGCTTCAGGAACTGGAAAAACATTATCTCCTATGGATTTGATTGTTAAAATGAGAAATCATTTAACGGAAAAAGGAGCAGCTGTTACTTCTCGAAATCCGTGGATGCCAAGTTATGTTTTTGGATCCTCTGCACTATCACCTTCGATCGATTCGGCAGAGCGTGAAATAGCGGCAACTATAGAAATGCCTAGTCTAATTGGTGATGTCATTACGGAAGAAGAATTATGGGCTTGTACGACATGCCGAAATTGTGAGGATCAATGTCCTGTAGGTAACGAGCATGTAGATAAGATTATTGATTTAAGAAGATATTTAGTCATGACAGAGGGGAATGTACCTCAAGAGGCTACACGTTACTTTCAAAATATCGAAAGACAAAGTAATCCGTGGGGAATTAATCGTAAGGAACGTATTAAGTGGCGTGAGGAACGTGAAGATATCACGGTTAAGACAGTAAAAGAAGCAGAAGAATTTGAGTATTTATTATGGGTTGGATCCATGGGCTCTTTTGATAAGCGAAGTCAAAAGATTGTACAATCCTTTGCCAAAATTATGAATGTCGCAGGGATTGATTTCGCTATTCTTGGAAATGACGAGCGCAATTCTGGTGATACCGCACGAAGAATGGGGAATGAGTTTTTATTCCAACAATTATGTGAGGAAAATATCTCTAACTTCCAAGCTTACGGTGTAAAGAAAATTGTTACCATTGATCCACATGCTTACAATACTTTTAAAAATGAATATCCTGAATTTGGATTGGAAGCAGAGGTTTACCATCATACTGAATTAATTTGGAAATGGATTCAAGAAGGACGTATCAAGCCGAGAAGGAAGTAAAAGAAGCCATTGCTTATCATGATTCCTGTTATCTCGGACGCTATAACAATATCTTTGATATTCCTCGCCAAATCCTTAAGTCCATTCCAGGTGTGAAAGTTTTAGAAATGGAACGCAATAAATCAGATTCAATGTGTTGTGGTGCCGGCGGCGGTATGATGTGGATGGAGGAAACCCAAGGGAAACGCATCAACGTGGAACGTACAGAACAAGCACTACTTCTTAGTCCAACAACGATCGGTAGTAATTGTCCTTATTGCTTAACCATGTTAAGTGATGGAACAAAGGCTAAGGAAGTGGAAGATCAAGTGAAGACATTGGATATTGTAGAAATTGTTGAACGATCACTGGCTGTATAATAGAGAAGAAACTATATAACTTTAACTTAACCCCGCTTTGATTTGAAAGCAAGACAAGTTGTTGATGAAAGAACCTCTAATTAAGTTCATTTATCATTCATACTAAGCGCACCTTCTTCAATAGGCGTTAGTTGATCCTTGAACATGCTATGAAAAAGGGGGGATTCTCTTTAACTCTTTGTTTATTAAAAAAATGTCTATTGAATTGGCTATGTTAACGATGATGGTTGCAAATGGCCTTTGGTGTACATGGGCAGCGTGTTTTATTCGAATGAATAACTTAGCTGAACGTGTACACCAAAGGCCTTTAAAGCAGCAACAATATTGTTTAACAAAGCTATTGAATTAAGGAGAGGAATTGTATGTCAGCGTTACGTGAAGAAGCATTAAAGATGCATAAGGAAAATCAAGGAAAGCTTACTGTTCAATCAAAAGTTCCTTTACGAGATGCGAAAGATTTAAGTCTCGCTTATTCTCCAGGTGTTGCAGAACCATGCATAGACATTTTTGAAGATGAAAGTAAAGTATATGACTACACGATAAAAGGAAATCTTGTTGCCGTTGTTTCAAATGGAACAGCCGTACTTGGCCTTGGAAATATTGGACCGAAAGCTGCTATGCCCGTTATGGAAGGGAAAGCGTTATTATTCAAATCCTTTGCAGATGTGGACGCATTCCCACTATGCTTAGATACAACAGATTCAGACAAGATTGTAGAAACTGTTAAATTATTGGAACCGACCTTTGGCGGAGTAAATTTAGAAGATATTGCAGCACCACAATGCTTTGAAATTGAAAATCGTTTACGTAAAATTTGTAATATTCCGGTTTTTCATGATGATCAGCATGGGACAGCGATTGTAACAGCGGCTGGGTTACTCAATGCTTTGAAACTAGCAAACAAAAATATCGAAGAGATTTGTGTTGTCGCAAACGGTGCTGGTTCTGCCGGTGTAGCGATTGTCAAATTACTGCTCAGCATGGGTGTAAAAGATGTTATTTTATGTGATACAAAAGGCATTATTTATGAAGGACGTCCGAACGGCATGAATTCTTTTAAAGAGGAAATGGCTCGTATCACCAATAAAGAACAAAAACAAGGATTATTAGCAGATGCACTTGTGGGAGCGGATGTATTTGTCGGCGTATCAGCTCCAGGTGTTCTTACGAAAGAAATGATTCGTTCTATGAATGCAGATTCAATCATTTTTGCTATGGCAAATCCGGTACCTGAAATCATGCCGAAGGAAGCAATAGAAGCGGGAGCACTCGTCGTTGGGACAGGCCGTTCTGATTTCCCAAATCAGGTTAATAACGTACTAGCATTCCCTGGTATTTTCCGTGGTGCACTGGACGTTCAAGCGAAAGAAATCAACGAAGAAATGAAACTGGCAGCCGTTCAGGCGATTGCCGGATTAATTGCAGATGAAGAGCTTCACTCTGATTATGTAATTCCAGACCCATTTGATCGCAGAGTAGCAGCACATGTAGCGGCAGCTGTTGCTACAGCTGCAATGGAAACAGGTGTTGCGCAAAAGCTTATTAATCCAGAAAAAATTAAAGAGCGCTTATTAGCGTTAGCCGAAGAAAAACGGCCTACTTTAGTATAGATAAATCACAATTAATTCTTTGCCATGTTTAAGTGATGCTTTTTCTTGCCACTGTTCTTAAAAAGAATCCTTAAAAGAGCGGATCAGGATGAGCAAAGGAGTAACGATCACAAATGATCATGGGTGGACAATTGCACAACTTCAAGCACATGAGAAAACCATAAAAAAAGCATCGATGGCGAAACGAGTGGCTATCATCCGTCTTGGTATGCAAGGCCATTATTTCATTCAAGTGGCAGAGCTGCTAAAGGAGTTTATGAGCTTATATTCGTTGTAATTATAGCTTTCTATCAATAACTTAAAATATGGTTTTATGTTCGGAAAGATGTTATCAACAAAGGAGATGTAAAAGTGTATGGATTATCAAAATATCTTAGTTGAATTAGAGGACCGTATCGGGATTATTAAACTTAATCGTCCTGAGGTAAGAAATGCATTAGATGCCAAAACACTAGCTGAAATTAGCTATGCTTTAGAAACATTAGAAAATAATGAAGGTATTGGTGTAATTGTTATTACAGGAGCGGGAGAGAAGTCTTTTGCTGCTGGAGCGGACATAGGACAATTAAGGAAAAAACAACCTAAAGACGCGCTCGTACCGGGAATGTCTGGTCTATACCAAAAAATTGAAAATTGTCAAAAGGCTACAATTGCAGCTGTTAATGGATACGCATTGGGCGGGGGATGTGAGCTTGCTATGGCATGTGATATTCGAATTGCGGCTGATCATTCGAAATTTGGCCTTCCAGAACTTAATTTATCTATTATTCCAGGTGCAGGTGGCACACAGCGATTGGCACGAATTATTGGTAAGGGAAGAGCCCTTGATATGATATTAACTGGTGAAATGTTAACCGCAAAAAAAGCGGAAGAAGTGGGGTTAGTATCAAAAGCTGTTCCGATGGAGGAATTATGGCAAACAGTAAGGGAGAAAGCGGAAAAGATTTTAACGAAAGGTCCATTGGCTGTAAGATTAGCCAAAGTTGTTATTAATCGTGGTTTTAATTCAGATATGGAAACAGCACTCATGATTGAAAAGCTAGCACAGGCTGTTTTGTTTGGATCCGACGATAAGAATGAGGGGACACAAGCTTTTCTTGAAAAAAGAAAAGCCCTCTTTACAGGAATGTAAAACGCTCTAAGTCATTTATTTCAGTCAGGGTTTTTGTTAACTACCCGTTCAGAAGTGGGAACCCCCACTTCTGAACGGGTATATGGTGGTACCGCAATAAGGTGTTTATATACCCCATTTATTAAACCAACATAAGAAACGGTCGGTCGGCCTGCTTGAGCGAGCCTTTATTTCGCAGAAATAACAGCGAAGTGAAAGTAGGTCGGCCGACCATTTATGTCAAAAAATTATGATGGACTTATATATTTGGAAATTAAAAAAGCTGTCTCAATGACAGCCTTCCTCATCAGCGTCTCTTAAGGAGTAAGTCCTCCACGCTACCAGATTTCTCACGCCTTTTCACCGAGCTTATAACACGATCATTCTTACTAAATTTAGTTGATCAGGATAATGATGCAGAAGAACCGCCCTTTGGAGCATGACTTATTTTATATGGTACTTGATTGTCCTTAATGAACGATAGGGTAGTTTCCAGTTATAAAAGACAGTTAGGATTCTAAGAACGGCAATTAAAATAAATAACACATAAAATTCCCACGATTGCTTGACGAATCCCATTCCAATAACTAATCCTGCTAGCATGGCCCAAACACCATAAATATCTGAATGCAATAATAATGGCTTTCTTCTAGCAAGCAGATCCCGAACTACCCCACCGCCGCTTCCAGTTAAAATAGCCGAAATAATAATGGCACTGATTGGCTGGCTCATATCGGTAGCGTAAAGAGCACCTTGTATCGCAAATGCGGATAACCCAATTGCGTCCGTATAGAGTCCCCATTTGTCCCACTGTTTTAAGGCGCTGTTTGGAAAAAGGAACACAACTGTCATCACAATCACAGCCATTAAGAATAGTGGTCCTTGTTCCCATAGAGCGGAGATAGGTACTCCTATTAATAGATTACGAATGGCCCCTCCCCCAAATGCTGTGGCTAACCCTAATATATAAACTCCTAAAATATCATATTCTTCTTCCATCGCAACGATGGCGCCACTTACCGCGAATGCAATCGTTCCGACAATATTAAATATTTCCCATGTCAATTTAAGATCGTCCTTTCTAATGTTGAAACAGAGTTGTTTATATAAAAGCTAAAATAAACAGAGAAAGTTAACATTTTCTGTCCTTTTCCTTTTGGCTTTGTTAAACAATATTGTTGCTGCTTTAAAGGCCTTTGGTGTACACGTTCAGCTACGTTATTCATTCGAATAAAACACGCTGCCCATGTACACCAAAGGCCATTTTCAACAATAATCGTTAACATAGCCTTCTTTTTAGTATTTTTTCACATTTAGAAGTGTTTTTTGTGAGGCTACTATTTCTAGATTCGGTTTCTGTCATGAGGACAGCCATATAGGTTAATTTCCTAACCCCTTTAATAACACCATCAACTTAATTTCTATCATTATTCTCAGATTATAACATGGAAATTTGGTTTTCGTTACAGGGACGCTATGGAAAATTTTATTCATAATAATGTGTCACAGAGCGGTCTGCTATGCCCTAATTGGTTAAGTATATGAGTGCATAGAAGGATGATATGTATGGCAAGTAAATAAAATGTAAATTGCTAACATTCTACTAAATTAAGGATTAACATGTACTATTTTTACTGGTATAATTACCACTAATTAAGTGAAACGCAAATTTACTGAAAAGTAGAGACGCAAAACCTCAGGTCTAAGGCGATGCTATGATGGCTGGGTTGCCGCAAAAAAGGGTGAAAAACGGTACCATGTCATATTATTTTATGAAGGAAAAATGGACACCTTTAAAATTTGTGGGGATAAAGTTGTATGTAACAGAGGAAAGAGACTATTTTATCAAGGTTTGGAATCAAAGACGTAAAAGAATAAATTTGTAAGAGGGGTGATTTTTTTCCTCTTTTCTTTAGACTTTTTTTCTCCAAGCCAGAGGATATAGAGATATAATTTTTCAAAAATTTTAGGAATACTAAGTTCAATCGTAAATTTCCTAGGTCGTCCAGTACGGGCGACTTTTTATTTTGCAGGGACATGGGTGCAGTTCAAAGCTGTACCCCATGTCCCAAGGAGTAGATCAATCATCATAGCGTACTTGATCTATTCCTTCAATGATTAACTCAAGTTCTGTAAAAAAGTTGAGTTCAAGCGGTGCAGGCAAGCGTTCAGCAATTTCTCTCATTTCAATAAGATTTTCTGCCTCTTCGATTGTAGTGGGTGGTTGTTCTAAATGATGATACCAAACCTTTAATTCATCAATGAACTCATAAAAATGCAGCTCAAATCGTTCGGCACACTCTCCACTTTCATCTCCTGAAGTTGTCTTCATCATCTCCCAATCTTCAAGGGCAACTTCCAATTTCTGTTTAACACGATTTATCACATAATCACTCCCGTCAAAATATAAGTTAGAATCATATCCCTGATACAGACTCCACAAAACAATGATGAAGACCGTTAAGATATTAACGGAAAGCCATCGGGGCATCTTTTACCCCGCCAATTTTTTAATCCAGTATAACATACAAAGGAAGTTATCAGAGGGACATGGGTTCAGTTCAGGACCGCCTCCATGCTTCACCCGCTGTTTTTATATTCAAATTTGACAAAAAAGGTTGTGCCTTCTGGTCCTGTTTGAATTTCAATTTTTGCATGATGCCGGGCAGCGATTGCATAACATACACCTAATCCCAAGCCAGTCCCATTATCCTTCGTTGAGAAGAAGGGAGTACCCAATTTTTCTAACACTTCAGGCTTAATTCCTTCTCCTTGATCCTCCACTGCAAGTACAACATAATCTTTTTCCATGTACGTTCTGATCGTGAGAACCTTCCCTTGGTTCATGGCATCTAAGCCATTACGGTATAGGTTCAGGATTAATTGACGGATCTCATTCCGGTTTAATAGTAAACTAGGAATCTCAGCCGTTTCCAACTGTATCTGTTTATTTTGGTTAAATACATCCGCATGAAGTAAGGGACTTATATCATGTAGGATTGAATTTAAATCTAACTTCTGCAGATCTGTTGTCCTTGTATTACCCATTGAGAGGAATTCTGTAATAATTGAATTAGCACGGTCAAGTTCATCAATCATTAATGTAAAGTATTCATGGAATTCTAAACACTCATCCTTTGTACTTAATAGCTGCAAAAATCCACGGACCGTGGTCATTGGATTTCGAATTTCATGACTGATCCCTGCGGCCATTTGCCCGATTAAATCCAGCCCTGATAAACGTTTCATTTCTTTTTCATAGTTCTTCTTTTCCGTTATATCTTTAAAACAACAACAAATCCCCTCATCAAACGGGTAAACCGTTACATCAAACCATGAATCAGAATCATCATGATGTGAAGGAGCTTCGAAATGGACAGGAATCCTTTCTATCATTGCCCGATGAAATTGTTGATACAAATCCGAATCAACAGCATTCGGGAAAATTTCCCACACTGTTTTGCCTATCATATCTTTTGCTGTAATATGCTCAGGAAAAACATGATAATCATTCACGTAAATATATTTCCAATCTTTGTCCATCGCGGCGAAACCATCTGTAATACTATCAATGATTTTGCTGATTCTCTCATTGGCGGCTGCTAGTTCTTTTGTTCGCTCCTCGACCATTTTTTCAAGTTGATCTTGGTGCTGAAGTAACTTCATCGTTAACAAGTCTTTTTCTTTCTCAAGTTTTTTTCTAGCCTGTAAAACATGTTCAAGTTCCTGATTCTTCTGGGCCAGTTCATCCTTAGATCGTTTGAGAGAAATATGGGTCCTTACTCTAGAAATCAGTTCTTTTCTGTTAAAAGGTTTGGTTATGTAATCAACGGCGCCTAAATCAAACCCTTTAACAATATCCTCCGTCTCACTTTTTACCGTTAAAAAGATGATCGGGATGTCTTTATATTGGGGATCCTCTTTAAGCGTACAGCATACTTCATACCCGTCGATATCAGGCATCTCAACATCTAATAAAATCAGCGCTGGGGTATTTTCTTCAAGGAATTGATATACCTCATGTGCATTTTGGGCAATGCCGAGCTCATAACCGCACTCCGCCATGATGGTAGCCAATACTTGAATATTATTAGGGTTGTCATCAACTATTAATATGAGATCATTGCTTTTATTTTCCATATGGATTACCCTCTAATAGTATTTTTTCAATATGTTTTAATTTTAACTTGATGTTAACAATATCGTAGCATTCGGCATAACTCAATAATTCTTTCCCTTCGGTCGTAAGCATCTCAGATTGATGTTGTTGCCCTAATGAGATTAACGTTTGGGCTAAGCGTTTCACGCTGCTAATGATAATGGAGGTTTCTAATTTTTTTAATAACGGATCCACTTGATCTCTTATATGGACCAGTACTTCAGGGGCTATGGTATCTTGATTCATGTTTATATCCTCCTTATTGGAGGAAATGTCCGAATTGCCGCCAGCCAAATGAGAAACCTCCTTCTTTTCTGGCGGCGATTCAATGTCCACGATCTGGACATTCGCAAATTCAATATGGAAAATGCTGCCCTTGCCGACTTCGCTTTCAATAGAGATTTTTCCATTCATCATTTCTACTAATTTTTTGGTTATGGAAAGTCCTAGGCCAGTGCCGCCATATTTTTTTATACTTTGTCCTGATATTTGCGTAAAAGCCTCAAATATTTTTTCTTTTTCACTTTCAGGAATTCCAATCCCTGTATCTTCAACAGAAAGGTGAAGATCGACATTGCTCATGTCGGACGAGTCGAAGGCATTGCTTTTATGGATAGCTTTACATAGCCTTTCTGAGTAAACTTAACGGCATTCCCAACTAAATTCAATAAGATTTGCCGAATTCTTACTTCGTCAAACAGGATGAGTTCAGGAATGTCATTCGGGATATCTACGAAAAACTCAATCTCTTTACGGTGGAGCTCTTGCATGAAAATCATTTCAATTTCTTTAAAAATAGTATGGAGTTTTATCGGTTTATCATGCAGTTCCATTTTTCCGGCTTCAATCTTAGAAAGGTCAAGAATATCGTTAATAATAAGCAGCAAACTATTTCCAGCCATGTTAATGGTTTTAAGATAGTTTTGCTGTTGTTCGTCTTTAATTGTATTTTGTAGAAGTTCACTAAAACCAATGACCGCATTTAATGGCGTACGAATTTCATGACTCATATTCGCTAGAAACTCACTTTTGGCTTCATTGGCTTTGTCTGCTTCTATTTTGGCATATTTCAACTCCATATTTGCCTTTTCGATTTCGGTAGTTCTCTCTTTTACTTTTTCTTCTAGATGATAAATGTGCTTATATAATTCTTCTGCCATTATATTAAAAACACGAGATAGCTTCCCAATTTCATCATTCTTATAGATTGTGGCCCTCTGCAGCAATGCTCCTTTGGAAAATTTCCCTGCTGCATCTATTAAATTATTAATCGGCTTTAAAATAACATCTGTCATTTTTTTATAGATGACCATCGATAAAAGCAAGGCAATAATGGATAATAAAATAGAAGTTCGAATGTTTTTATTGATTTCAGCTGTAAGCTGATTATTCGGAATTGCGGTAATGATGAGCCAATCTACTCCGTCTTGTTTATACTCCGTTAGCTTAATATGAAGGTTACCATTTTCTGTTTTTTTAATCACTTTATTTTTTGCTGTTTGTTTATAATTTTCATAGGCTTCTCGGATGGATTTGTTCTTAATGGTATCGATCGAAATTCTTTTAAAGGTGCCATCAGGAAGTGTCTGAAAGGATGGATTATCAAGTGAACTTGCCACCAATTCACCCGTATTTTTTTCAACAACATAAGCCGTTGCCTTCCGATCTGCTACGACTTCTTTCAAATAGTCGTTTAGACTTGAAAGCGTGATCCGTGTACCTAAAACGCCTTGAAGATTCCCTTCTTTATTATAAATTGGATAGGTGGAAGAAAGGACTAAGTCATCTTTTATAAAATGCTTGTATAGAGGGGAGAAAATCGGTTTTCCGGCTTCTTTTGTTAAGCTATACCATGGTCTTGTACGGGGATCAAACTTGCCATAAGTCCTCCACAAATTCTCCTTCCTTCATATCCTTCGTTACAGAGTAGTAAAAAGAGTGTCCATTCGTTTCAGCATTACTTCGATAGATTTCGTATGTCTCCGTTGCTCATTTCTGCGGGCTCCGTAATAATCGCCATTTTCTAACCCATAACTAATGCTATAGATTTTCTTGTTGCTTGATTGAATGATGCTTGCAAAGAAAGCATCTCGTTCATCTGTATTATTCAGATCGACAATTCCATTTTCGATGATATTATGATTGATGGCATTCATATCATATGGAAGGTGAATAAGGTCTTCAATTTCTTTGCGAATATCCTTACTTGAAGCATTTTCCATTTTTACAATAATGCTCTCTGAAGATGCATTCCAATTAGAAAAGATGATATAGCCGATTGTCATGAGAGTACTCACCATTAGGAAGATAAACGAAATGCTAATAATACCCCTAATTGAACTTGTTGTTTTATCCATTCATGCATTTCTCCATTCCGGTACCTCCTGCGTTCGTTCTTATTCGACATATTATTCTAATAATTATGTCTAAAATAATACTTTCTGGCAATATTATTTGTTTAGATAAGTAACTTTTCGGAAGCAGGGGGACGGTTCGAGACCAGTGGGAAAGTCCGTTTAAAGAGAGAAAGGAGCTGATGGTATACTACATATAGTCTATAGGTTCCTTTTGTTTTCTATATATGGTTATAAATCTTTGGTGCCTTCAAAAATTGTTCCTTTTTCAGCAGTCTCGGACGATTCTCTTGCTTCCAATGGTTCTGTCCACCTCATTGCAGCTATGAATCTATATGGATTGTTGATGCTCATCCCCACTATAAACAGAAAATGGGCTTTCATAATTGGAATCATAGTTTCAATCACTGTGACCACCTGATATATGTAGAGATTAGTAGAATGTTAGAGGGAGGTGGGGTCACCTCTCTCGTACCAGAAGCGGTATAAAAAGAAACAAGAGAGCCAATCGTTGAGTAGATGATCGGCTCTCTGAATCAACGTTTCTATACCATAACGATTAAGTCCCCTCTGACGTAATAAGTTTATTTACTCCTATCAAGCCGTTAGAGGGGTCTGATGCTTGTTCAAATTTGAGGGGTGATCTGAGGAAAATAGGTTTTAATTAATCATCAAAAGTACCAATAATCAGAACGACGATCAAGAACGGCGACCACTGCGGCGACCGGAACGACGACGGCTGCGGCGACCGGAACGACGACCACTGCGGCGACCGGAACGACGACCACTGCGGCGACCGGAACGACGATCACTGCGGCGGCCGGAACGACGACCACTGCGGCGACCGGAACGACGACGGCTGCGGCGATCGGAACGACAACCGCTGCGGCGATCGGAACGACGATCACTGCGGCGGCCGGAACGACGATCACTGCGGCGGCCGGAACGACGACCACTGCGGCGGCCGGAACGACGATCACTGCGGCGACGAGACCTCCGAGACCGAGGTCCAAGGACTACACTAAATGGTTCCTGATACATAAATTCGCCTAAACCTGAATTTTCAGCCTGAAGTACTGCCTCTTGAATATCCGTTTGTGAAAAAGTCATGATGTTACTCCTTTCTGATTAAATTAAAAACATCCAGAAAGACCATTAAATCTTTCTATGATATTCTATGTACCAATTTTCATAATGTAAGAGACAACCGTTTAGTTGTTATAAAGTTTTTTTGGAAGAAAAGAGAGGAGGAAGAGGGTGCACTGCACAGCCCCAAGGATACTGCCATACAAAGTTTTGAAAAAATAGGTGGTATGATATAATTATTTGATTCAAATAAATTGATTGTACTTGGAGGCAATATGCTTACTTTCGAAGAAAAATTGGCGATTATTGAGTCTTTTCCAGAACTAGAGAGAAGAAATGTATCTATGGGGAGAATGAATTTTCATTATGAAGCCAGTGCATCAGATAAAAAGAATGTAGTCTATCATTTACACCCTAATGGGAATGGTTTTGTATATGGAGAAGAATTGAATGGTTACAAGAAAAATGAAAAAGGGATGGTCAACATCCGTGATTTTTCTGCAGAGGAACTTCGAACCATTATTCAAAAATCCATTCTCTCTTTAACGCCAAAAACAACTGCGCCTATTATTGAAGACCAAAAGGAAGAAAAGTGGATTAACCAGAATCATCAGACCTTGATTCTTGTGCATGAAGAGGATATGTGGAGTGTATATGCAGGTCCAAATTTAGACGGAGCTTTCAACTCTTATGGTGAAGCGGCAGAATATCTGCATGAAGAAGGCTTTACTAGAGTATAGTTTGCAAAGCGTTAGATTTCCGAAACAGTTTTTTGTCAGAGCGGGCGCGCTATACAGGGGCGCCTCGAAAAATATTGGGGGATCAATATTAGATCTCCAGTAAACGCAAAGTAATCTCTATCTAGTAGATAGGGATTACTTTGCGTTTACATATATAGTTATGTTAAGGGGTACAAATACTTATCCCTATGAACAGGTTTTTGTAAATGGGAAAGACTGTTGATCATTATTGTGCTTTACTTACATGTTTTTGCTCTAATCGTTCTTCAATCTTTTCCATGGCCTCTTGATCATTTAATAATTGACGTTTATTTTCGTTTACTAGTTCTGAAAATGAGCGTCTTTTAGGTTTTCTCATTTTTATTCACCTTCCTTACTTCATATTGTATAAGTTATTTTGCCTAATTACTGTTTTAATTATTACAAATTTGCGAAAATTGATCATTTTTTTATTATTTATACTTTATTTATAGATATTTTAATATGAATAAAACTATGATTGTGTAAAAATAAAGGTTTTCGCACAGGGACGCTCCGGGATTTTCACCTTTTTTGAAGGCCATTAAGCGAAGCGCGGTAAAAAATCCGTGTCTACTATCTTGACATAGTATTACTTCAGCATTAACAATAAAAGAATACATACTTCTACTATTGATGATGCAAAAACGATAAATGACTGAGAAATACTGTGAAAAAGATGATTTGGATATTAAAAGTTTTGAGGAGACGAAAAAATGAAGATTAATGAAAGATCACTAATAGAAGGTTTGTCATATGCTTTGGACGTGGCTGAGAAAAACTATTTCTCTCACGCAAAACATGTAGCCTATACATCATTTATGATCGCTAAGGAATTAAATTACCAAAAGAACAGCAAAAAGATATTTATTATGCGGCCTTATTGCATGACATAGGGGCAGGTAATTCCTCTTCAATTGAAGATCACTGTATAGTTGGCAGGGATATCATCTTAAAACTTCCGGTAAAAAATATTATCGCAGAATATGTCTTTTACCATCATGAGCATGTAAATGGCACTGGGCCATTTCACTTAAAAGGAGAAGAAATTCCATTACCTGCTCAAATTATTTGTATAGCAGATTCGTTTGATACTAGCTTTGGAGACTTAGAAAACTTGAATTTCAGACGCGTTTAACGAAATAAAAGTTGGCTGAAGGATATTCAAGAACTATTTGATCGAGAAATATTGACTGCTTTTCATAAACTGATAGACAAGGAATATTTCCTTTTAGACTATTTCAATTACGAATTTAACACTATTTTATCTAGAAGAATACGAAATACAAGAGAACTATTTGGATTTTGAAGGCATAAAAGGTTTGCGCATGCATTTTCCGAAATCATCGATAGAAGAAGTCCATTTACCTATCGCCATTCTGTTGGTATTGCTGATTTAGTGAGTAAAATAACTAAGGAGTTAGGATATGATTGTGAAGTACAAAATAAAATGTATGTTGCTGCCTTATTACATGATGTCGGCAAGTTAGCTATCTCAAATGATATTATCGATAAAGAAGGAAAGCTAAATGAGAAGGAACGGTATGAAATAAATAAACATACCTATTACACAAGATGGATATTAGAACAAATCGATGGATTTGAAGAAATTACCGAGTTTGCCTCCAATCATCATGAAAAGCTTAATGGGAATGGCTATCCATTACATTTATATGGGGATCAAATCGGAGAACTAGATCGAATCATGACCATATGTGATATCTACCAGGCATTGACGGAGGAACGACCCTATCGAAAACAAATGCCAATCGAAAAAGTTTGGGCTATTATTGATGAAATGGTTGAACGTAATGAATTGGATGGAGTTTTAGTAGGCAAAATTAAAACTATTTTAAAGTAGGCTTTGTTAAACAATATTATTGCTGCTTTAAAGGCCTTTGGTGTCCACGTTCAGCTAAGTTATTCATTCGAATAAAACACGCTGCCATGTACAACAATGCCGCTTATCAACAATAAACAATAACAGACACCCATGCCAATAAAAAATTGGCACATCAATGAATGAAATAACAGTTATCCACAGTTATTTCAGGGTAGAGCCTTAATTTTCATTTACTATATGTGATGGACAGTCCGAGATCACTAAAAAACACATCTTCATAATGGGGATTACGTGTTACAAAGTGTATGAAAGAAGAAAAAATTTCCTGAATTTGGTATAATGGAATTGATGGGGAACCATTATTAAAGCAGGGGATTCTCTATGCTTTGAAGACAAATATATGCAATTAAACATCTATTCGCTGTTATACAGTAAAATTCCAGAAAGTAAAAGGAGGATCCATTAGATGAATATGATCGATATCATTAAGTCACGCCGGACTATAAAAAAGTTTAAAAATGATCCAATTGATCGTGAGGCGATCGATTCATGGTTAGAGGCTGCAACAATGGCACCTAACCACAAAATGACGGAGCCGTGGCAGATCGTTTATATTGGCCCGGAAGCGAGGGCCAATATAAACCATAAAACGAATTTTGGTCAGGCACCTGTTGTATTTGCTGTTTTGTCAAAACAGGGAGCAACGGTAGTAGAAAGGGAAGAAAATATAGCAGCCACTTCCTGCTTTATCCAAAATTTTGTACTTGCTGCATGGTCTGAAGGAGTAGGTACATTCTGGTCTTCTATTGGAATCACCGCAAAGAACCGCGAAATTCTACAAGTGCCTGAAGATCATGATGTTGTAGGTGTACTGGCTATCGGTTATCCAGAAGAAATACCTGACGCTAAACCGAGGACACCGATTAAAGAAAAAACAAGGGAGCTTTCCTAATCTTTCTGATCACAGTGACGTCTCGAATAAGAGGAGTTATTCAATAAGCACTAGTTCGAAATAATCGAACTAGTGCTTATTTTTGTGAAATAATAGTTTTATTCTTTTGATTCATGCTTAAATATCTATTAATAAGGCATAAATGATAAAAAAACTAATAATTTTCGCAAATTTGTAATAATTGAAACAGTCACTGAGCAAAAAAACTCTTACAATATGAAGTAAGGAAGGTGAATACAAATGAGAAAACCTAGAAAACGCTCATTTTCAGAATTAGTAAATGAAAATAAACGCCAATTATTAAATGATCGAGAAGCCATTGAAAAGATTGAAGAACGATTAGAACAAAAACATTTAAGTAAAGCACAATAATGATCAACAATCTGTCCTTCATTTTGCAAGCCTGTTAACCTTAACATGACTCTATATATTCAAATTAATTTTTCAGCATAGCTAGAGACCCAATCTGTTGGAGCATTTTTTCTGGACACTTGCCGTGGAATGTCTTGTTTCATAGAAGGTGCCGCTAATGAATTGTTAAATAAATATACTTTTTAAGTGAGACCTGCGAGAGTGAAATGTTGCAGGTCTTTTTTTATTTTGGCTTTGTTAAACAATATTGTTGCTGCTTTAAAGGCCTTTGGTGTGCATGGGCAGCGTGTTTTATTCGAATGAATAACTTAGCTGAACGTGCACACCAAAGGGAATTTTCAATAATAATCATTAACATAGCCTTTATTTTAAATGCCTATTGCACTTTTGATCCCGCCCTGAGAGGAATTGCGAATAATCAGCTCAGGCTTTAGAATAAGATGCTGTTGCCCGCTTTCACTTTCAATACATTCTTCCAAAAGCTCTGCTGCATGATTGCCTAAGATTTGGGCAAATGCTGAGACAGTAGTTAATGAGGGGATTAGTAATTCTGATTCCGGAACATTATCGAAGCCTACTAAAGCAATGTCTTGACCAGGAATCACCCCTGCCTCTTTCAATTCTTGAATGATACCGGACGCTACTAAATCATTAAAGCCAAAGATAGCAGTCGGTAGATTATGCTGACTTAGCAGCTGTTTCACCGTATCTCTCCCACCTTGCCTTGTTGGAGGACCTTCTATCACCAAGGATTCGTCAGGCTCTATTCCTGCTTGATGAAGAGCACTATCATACGCTTGCTTACGCTCAATCCAAGTAGGAGAACTCGATCGTCCTCCTAAAAAGGCTATTTTGCGATGACCATTCTGAATCAGGTGATTGACAGCTAACTGTGCTCCAATCTTATTGTCAACACCAACATAATGACAGTTTACTTCTTGAAGTTCTCTAACTGCATGTACGATTGGAATATCCATCTTATTAATCTTGTCAATTGTTTCTTGAGAGCTGCCTGATGCAGGGCATAATATAATTCCATCCACTCGATGTTCTTGCATCGTTGAAAGAAGCTTAACCTGTTTACTATCTGAATCAAAGCTAGTCCCCAAGAATATGGTATATCCATGCTCCTCTAATTTTTGATGAATGCCTATAAGCAATTCGGAAAAAAATGTATTTTCTATATCTGGAATAATGACGCCTACAGTTGCCGAATGATTCGACCGCATATTAGCAGCGACACGGTTGTAAACATATCCCAATTCATGCATTGATGCTAACACCTTTTTCCTCGTGGCTTCAGAGGTACGAGGACTATTGCGAACAATAAGCGAAGCTGTTGCCCGAGATACACCTGGCATGCTCTGCCACCTGTTTTAAGGTAACGCGGCGAGTTTTGATTGCTTCATATATGAATCACCTGCTTAGATAATGTTTTATAAAAATGTTCTATCTACTATGTGTATGGAATTGCTAAAATACAAAAAGTTTTGATAAATAAAGGCTTTTTTTCCTGAGTATTTTTAGTATATCACGTTTAATTTTAATTGTGGGAAGCAGGGGAGGACAGTTCTTTTGCTTCTTTCCGGTCACGAAACGGATAGCCCCAAAATTTTATTTCACAAAATGTTTCACAGCATTATTTTACGGTATTTGATTAGATTTATAGATTGGCTCTGTTGATGTTTATGGTTGATAGGCGGCATTAGTGTGTGTTGGCATGTGTTTTATTCGAATGAATAACTTAGTGCACGGGTACACCGATGCTACTTTGAGAATCAACACGATTGTTTAACAGATCCTATAGATTAAAAAACCTTGTTTTTTGTACAAAATAAAACGAGCCCATAAAACCATCGGCTTACCTTGTAATTTGTCAGAACAGTTTATCACTTTTTGTGGTATGATTCTATTGATATAACAATAACCTTAAAGGAACTTTCCTATGAAAAAATCAGGCCGAATTGCTCTTGTTAGTATTGCCATTATTGTTGAATTATCTCAATCTCTCTTTTTGGGTGAAACGTTTAAAACAGAAATGATTCATTTATTAATCGCAGTCGTTATATCTTGGTTTATCGGCAAGCAGTATGACAAAATGAAATTTTATACGGAGAGAATGAAAGCAAGTGAAGAGTATTATAAACAATTAATTGAAACGATACCGGATGCTATTCTCATCCACTCTCAAAACGTGCTTCTTTATATTAATAAAGCTGGAATGGATATGCTTGGTGCTCGAAAGAAAGAGGATGTTTTGGGTCAAAATATCTACGACTTTATCGATTATAATTATAAAGAATTAGCCAAGAAACGGTTAAACCTCCTTCTTGAAGAAAACGAATCAACGAATAATGTGGAGCAAAAACTCGTACGTCTTGATAGAAAAACCATTTTTGTTGAGGTCTCCAGCCGTTCCATTATCTATGAGGGGAAAGAGGCTATCGTATCAACTGCTAAGGATATTACCGATTCAAAGGAGACAACAGAAGGTCTCCTGCAAAAATCAGAAAAACTGGCGCTTGTTGGGCAACTGGCAGCAGGGATTGCTCATGAAATTCGCAATCCTCTGACTTCTATCAAAGGTTTTATTCAGCTATTCAAATCTAAATATTCAAGTGAGGAAGACTATTTCAATCTTGTCTTATCGGAGTTAGAACGAATTAATCTGATTGTTGGTGAATTTTTAGTACTAGCAAAACCGACTGCAGTCGTTTTTAAAGAAAAAGAAATTAAAAGTTTAATAAAAGATGTTGTGACTCTTATCAACACGCAGGCCATTATGAACAATGTTCAAATCCTTGTAGAAACAGAATCAGATGTTCCTCTGATTGTGTGTGAAGAAAATCAATTAAAACAGGTATTTATTAATATTTTGAAGAATTCCATTGAGGCCATGCCAGATGGGGGAGTTATTCATGTAAAGATAAAAGTAAAAGAAAAGGGCAAACTATCCATTTGTGTTATCGATCAAGGCTCCGGCATTCCGGAAGACCGGATTTCAACCCTGGGTGAGCCTTTTTATACAACAAAAGAAAAAGGAACAGGTTTGGGATTAATGACAAGCTATAAAATTATCGAAAGCCATCACGGAGAACTAAAAATCTCTAGCAAAATAAATGAAGGAACCACCGTTGAAGTTATTTTACCTACACTTTCGAAGTGAAGCAAGGGGACGGTTTGTTCTTGCTCCTTTTCAGACTCTGTGCAGTTATGTCTTGGAAAATCTGATATATTCAATTGCCCAAAGAAGACATGGACCATTATAATGACAGAGATCATATGAGATCGAACTTAACAAACAATAATCCCAAGGTTGTTCCCTGATTCAGAGCAATCTTGGGATCTTTAAGTGCTGCTGGGACGCCCTAAAGCATCTTGTTACACTGAAATGTTTCAAGGAAGATTAACCTTAGATAACAATCAATGTTGGTGAGTTTTTCTTTTTATATGGACTTTCAATGGTCTCTTCGGGAAGGTAGAGACTATTTTGCGCTTCCTTTTGTTGTGTTTGTGCATCAAGTTTAGTAAGTGCACCATGGGATCCTCTGTCTTCTTCTCATAGGAAGCTTAACCCCAAGGGCGTCTAATTGCTTTTGTGCCGCTTCTTTAGTTAAAGTCCCAGCCTTTACTTGTTTAAAAATGTCTTTTACTTTTTGTTGTGTTTGTGCATCAAGTTTAGCAAGTGCACCATGGAATCCTCTGTCATCTTTCATAGGAAGCTTAACCCCAAGGGCGTCTAATTGTTTTTTGCCGCTTCTTTAGTTAAGGTCCCGGCTTTTACTTGTTTAAAAATGTCTTTTACTTTTTGTTGTGTTTGTGCATCAAGTTTAGCAAGTGCACCATGGGGTCCTTTGTCTTCTCTCATAGGAAGCTTAACCCCAAGGGCGTCTAATTGTTTTTGTGCCGCTTCTTTAGTTAAAGTCCCGGCCTTTACTTGTTTAAAAATGTCTTTTACTTTTTGTTGTGTTTGTGCATCAAGTTTAGCAAGTGCACCATGGAATCCTCTGTCTTCTTTCATAGGAAGCTTAACCCCAAGGGCGTCTAATTGTTTTTGTGCCGCTTCTTTAGTTAAAGTCCCAGCCTTTACTTGTTTAAAAATGTCTTTTACTTTTTGTTGTGTTTGTGCATCAAGTTTAGCAAGTGCACCATGGAATCCTCTGTCTTCTTTCATAGGAAGCTTAACCCCAAGGGCGTCTAATTGCTTTTGTGCCGCTTCTTTAGTTAAAGTTCCAGCCTTTACTTGTTCATGAATGACTTTTATCTTTTGCTTTGTTGCTTCATCGAATTTTGGATATACGTCATCCTTTACTTGTGTGGCTGTTCCTGTACTTGTTGCGGCAAAAGAAGGAGAAACACCTACCCCACCGATAATTCCAAACGACAATGCTCCGGTCATTAAATAATTAAACAGTTTTCTTTTCTTTTGCATTGTTTTTTCCTCCTAGAATATTTAGTAGAAAAGGTTGTTGAATTCAATCTAAGGAGCATTCTCTCTTTTCCATGTCTATACCATAGTGAACAAATATGAAAAAACTATTAATAAAAATGAACGAATCAATTAAATTTCTCAGCTATGTTTTCTTATTAGATAGATACCCGTACCTTATCTTTATCAACTTCATGGCGTTTTGAAGCGTGTTTTCCGTGAATCATATGATAAAGGAACATAATTACACAAGTTATAATCGCCATTGTTACGTATAACCCGCGATATCCTGTAAATGGAATAACAAACCCTAATAAAAAGGGACCAACTCCAATTCCCAAATCGTAGATGGTGAAATAGGTAGAGGTTGCTAATGGCACGCGATGACGAGGGGCCTTTTTTACTGCAATTGCTTGTGTACTGGATTGAAAAGTACCGTAACCGACTCCAAGCAGCGCCCCTGCTATTAATAACATCATCCCTAGATGAATTTGACTAAGGAAGATCATTCCAATTGCGTACAAAGTAAGGGATGGATAAATCACCGCATTTTCCCCATATTTATCGAACCATTTGCCTGTAAACGGCCGAGATGCCAATAAAAAGCCAGCATACATAACAAAGAAGTAGCTTGCTGCACTGACTACATGAATTTCCTGAGCATAACCTGTTAAAAAAGTTAAAACACTTGAATAGGTGATTCCGGCAACCCCCATTAATAATGAAATAGGAGTGGCTGCTTTTTCAAAGAAATCAGTAAACTTTATCCCTGTTTTAGCTGCTGGCTGCTTTGCTTTGCGTTCTCGTTGCGGAACAGACAATGACATCGCAGCCAGTAAGGCAACAATTGCAAAAACAGTTGCTGTAATAAAGATGGAGTTAGCGCTAAAATATTGTGTAACGAATAACCCGATGAACGGGCCAAGGGCCATCGCTAAATTCATACTCGTCGCAAAATACCCCATTCCTTCGCCCACTCGTTCAAGCGGAACAATCTCAGCGGCTATGGAAGCAGTTGCGGTAGCGGCGAATCCATAGGCAACACCGTGGATGAAACGATTAACCATTAACATAGGCAAACTCGTTACAGTAAAATAAAGAACACAGCCAATAACAAAGAAAATTAACGAGATCAGCAGCATTTTTTTTCGGCCGATTCGATCAATGGTTTTCCCCGCAATCGGACGTGTCAAAACAGCCCCAAACATAAAAATGCTGGAAGCTAACCCTGCTAAACTTTGTGACGTGTGAAAACGCTCCTTTGTATAAACCGTTAATGTAACAATTAGCAAATAGAACGTTAAAAAAATAAAAAAATTTGCCGACAAAATAGCCGTATAATTCCTCGTCCATAATTTTGGCTTCTGACTCATGAAAACTCTAAACTCCTTTTTTGTTTTTTATTTGTTGTTTCAATGTCTGTTGTGTTTGTTCATGGTAGTCCTAGAAAAAATACTCTAGTAAAATAGTTTCCTAAGTAACAATAGTCCTCTTTTAAACAAATGTCTAGAGGAAGCAGAGGGGCGGTTTTCGCGCTTCTTTTTCGGTTTCTATTGTGGCCCAGTGCCAGGCATGCCCCATGAAATGTCCTTCATCGGAGACATGAAGGACAAAACCCGGGGATCAGGCAAGCAAAATGTCCTTCATCGGAGATATGAAGGACAAAATCCAGGAACCAAGCAAGCAAAATGTCCTTCATCGGAGATATGAAGGACAAAATCCGGAAATCAGGCAAGCAAAATGTCCTTCATCGGGGACATGAAGGACAAAATCCGGGAATCAGGCAAGCAAAATGTCCTTCATCGCAGACATGAAGGACAAAATCCGGAAATCAGGCAAGTAAAATGTCCTTCATCGGAGACATGAAGGACAAAACCCGGGGATCAGGCAAGCAAAATGTCCTTCATCGCAGACATGAAGGACAAAATCCGGAAATCAGGCAAGCAAAATGTCCTTCATCGCAGACATGAAGGACAAAATCCAGAAATCAGGCAAGCAAAATGTCCTTCATCGGAGACATGAAGGACAAAATCCAGGAACCAGGCAAGCAAAATGTCCTTCATCGCAGACATGAAGGACAAAATCCGGAAATCAGGCAAGCAAAATGTCCTTCATCGGAGACATGAAGGACAAAACCCGGAAATCAGGCAAGTAAAATGTCCTTCATCGCAGACATGAAGGACAAAATCCGGAAATCAGGCAAGTAAAATGTCCTTCATGGGGGATATGAAGGACAAAATCCAGGAACCAGGCAAGCAAAATGTCCTTCATCGCAGACATGAAGGACAAAATCCAGGAACCAGGCAAGCAAAATGTCCTTCATTGGGGATATGAAGGACAAAATCCGGAAATCAGGCAAGTAAAATGTCCTTCATGGGGAGGAAGCAGAGGGGCGGTTCTGCTGCTTCTTTTCCGGTTTCTATTGTGGCCCAGTGCCAGGCATGCCCCAGAAATCCATGGTTTTGTCACTAGAACCGTCCAAGTAAAAGATGGCCTTATCAAACAAATTGCTGCGAATTATCCTAGTAAAACCAATCTATCGGGTATTTGGCATTAATCGCGGAGAACCTTACCATAAGGAAATGAGTTTTTTCAAGGTTCCGAAAAAAGTTTTTTTATTCGTGATTTTTCATAATAAAAGTGTCCCTTTAATAAAGTACTTAATATACTTATCCATTGTCTAGAAACCTTGTACGATTACAGTATGAAGGGAAAGATGGTAATGAAGATGAGGAAAGGGCTTGAAAGTTCCGACAAGAAATCTGATCTTAATATCATCTATATCGTTCTAGATGATGTGGGTTACTCAGCTTTAGGGTGCTATGGCTCAGAGATTGAAACGCCTCACATTGATTCATTAGCTGAAAACGGCCTACGGTACAATAACTTTAATGTAACCCCTTTGTGTTCTCCAACTCGTGCTTGTTTACTAACAGGCCGTAACTGCCACTCGGTAGGGGTGGGATTCGTAACGGAATTAGATTGGGGACCTCAATATCCTAATAAACGAGGGAGAATTTCAGATTCGGCTGCCACTCTGGCTGAAATTTTAAAGTTGAATGGGATGGCTACCTATATGGTTGGAAAGTGGCATCTGGTTCCGGGTCATGAAGCTGCATCAAGCGGACCTTTTAAAAATTGGCCGCTCTCAAAAGGCTTTGAGCGGTATTATGGCTTTTTATTAGGGATGACTGATCAGTATGCTCCGGATGTAGTATATGATAACCACCGTGTACAGAGGCCTCATAAAGCCCATTATCATTTATCAGAGGACTTGGTTGATAAATCGCTGGAATTTTTGACTGATCATCTCTCTGTTACTCCGGACCGGGCCTTCTTCCTATACTTAGCCTTCGGTGCGCAGCATGAGCCCCACCAGGTACCAAGAGAATATATTGAAAAATATAAGGGGATTTACGATAAAGGATGGGACCGGATAAGGGCAGAGCGCTTTGAACGGCAAAAGAAAATAGGCGTCATTCCCCGTTACACAGAACTTGTTGAACGCAATCCAGGAATTAAACCATGGGATGAATTGACAACGAAAGAAAAGGAATTGTTCGTCAAATTCCAACAGACGTACGCTGGCTTTCTTACTCACACAGATCAGCAAATTGGCAGAGTGCTGGATTTTTTAAAATCAAAAAACAAGCTGGATGACACCATCATTGTTTTACTTTCTGATAACGGAGGGAGTCAGGAAGGAGGATGGAATGGTTCCATTAATGATTCCGCCTACTTCAATGGGATTGCAGAAAGCGTAAATGAGATGTTTGATCATGTGGATGAAATAGGAGGACCTTTCACAAGCTCTAATTATCCTAAAGGATGGGCGCAAGTTTCGAATACACCTTTTAAATATTATAAGCAAAATACGTTTTATGGAGGGACACATGTCCCCCTCATCATCCACTGCCCACAAAGTATTCCAGACCCTGGATCCATTCGTTCCCAATTTTATCATGCGATTGATATTACGCCTACTATACTAGACCTCCTAGACATGGAGGCTCCTCAAATATATAAAGGTGTTCCGCAGATGCCGCTTCATGGTGTGAGTATGTTGGATACATTTACCGAACCGCATGCGCCATCAAAGAGAAAAACACAGTATTTTGAAATGCTCGGTCATCGTGCTATTTGGCAGGATGGGTGGGTAGCCGTTACCTATCATGAAACAGGTGGATCTTTTTCTGGAGATCATTGGGAATTATACCATGTCAGCCAAGACTTTTCGCAAAAGTATAATCTAGCAGAAAAGTATCCTGGAAAATTAAAAGAACTTCAAGAAGTATGGTGGGAAGAAGCGAAGAAGTATGGTGTTCTCCCTCTGAGGGACAATCCGTTAATAAAAGGGTATCACGGTTTGCAGGAGGGGAGAACAAGGTTCATCTTCTATCCTGGAATGGCTCATCTTCCATCAACTGCTGCTCCACGAATAACCTTTTCTTCTTATTCCATCACCATTCCCATCTTTCGTTCCAATCCTACAGAAGAAGGAGTATTGATTGCGCATGGCAATCATTCAAGCGGATATACCTTATATATAAAAGATAACTACCTATTCTATGAATATAATTATGTTGGCACTGTCTATAAGCTTCAATCGTCTGCTCAAGTACCTATTGGGTTTTCAACCTTACGATTTGAATTTAAACGAGAAATACTCACTCAGGGAAGAGGCATCTTTTTATCAATGGTCATCAGGTTGGCACACTTTATATGCCTCGCACATTACCATTTGTTCTTTCTGTTGAGGGATTGGATATAGGCCGGGATCGATTAACTTCTGTAAGCACGAACTACCCAGTGCAGGAGTTTCCGTTTAGCGGGCAAATAGAGAAAGCGGTTATTGAACTTTATGATGATCATGAAGTTAGTATGTTTTTTAAAAAGAAAAAAAGAGATTCGATCTGCATTAATATGAATGGAACGATTCTTTATCTGTGAATTTTTCTAGAGATAGGAGGGAGTAGATTGGGTAAGTACAACTGTTTCCACATTCTTGCTAAGCCGACAGGTCCGATCTGTAATCTTGATTGTAAGTACTGCTATTACACAGAAAAGGAAGTTTATTACCCTAAAGATCATTCTTTCCAAATGTCTGATGCTGTTTTAGAGTCGTATATTAAACAGTATATCGTCTCACAGGACACACAAGAAATTGTCTTTGCTTGGCAGGGAGGAGAGCCAACATTAAGGGGGCTGGATTTCTTTGAAAAAGCTGTATCGCTACAAAAAAAGTATGAGAACGGGAAACAAATTACCAATACGATTCAAACAAATGGCACATTGTTAAATGACCAGTGGTGTGAATTCTTTGCGGCCCATCGTTTTTTGGTAGGTCTAAGCTTAGATGGACCCGAGCCTATTCATGATAAATACAGGGTTGACCGCGGGGGAAAACCTACTTTTGAATTAGTCATGAAGGGACTTTCTCTGTTAAAGAAACATCGTGTCGAATTTAACGTCCTTACCTGTGTCACAAGAGATTCTGCCTATCAACCTCTGGAAATCTATCATTTTTTTAAGCAGCAAGGTATTCCGTATATACAGTTTATTCCAATTGTAGAAAGGGAAGTGGATGAAGGAGCAGCAGACCTGCCTCTAAGCCTTGCAGCTCCTCCTTCTCTTTTAATGGAAGAAGCACAACAAACAGTAACTCCTTGGACGGTAGAACCTGAAATGTATGGAGAGTTCCTTATTCAAATCTTTAATGAATGGGTTCAGCAGGATGTAGGAACCGTATTTGTCATGAATTTTGAATGGGCGTTAGCTTCTTGGCTCGGAATCTCGTCACCAATCTGTATTTTTGCAGAAGAGTGCGGCAGAGCGGTAGCCATGGAACACAATGGGGATCTGTTTTCTTGTGATCATTACGTTTATCCTGAATATCGATTAGGAAATATTACAGACGGCTTATTAAATATCATAAATCTGCCATCGCAGCTTGCCTTTGGCCAGAAGAAGCGAGACACACTTCCTTCCGTGTGCAGAAATTGCCAGGTTCGATTTGCTTGTCATGGCGAATGTCCTAAACATAGATTTCTAGTTTCAGATCAAAATGAACCAGGATTAAATTATTTATGTGCATCTTATGAAAAATATTTTAAACATATTGATCCTTACATGAAATTGATGAAGCAACTGCTGCAAGATGGATTGCCAGCTTCCGATATAAAAGAAGCACTCATGAACCAAGGCGGTCTTTTTGTATAAGGCCATTTTCAACATTCATTGTTAACATAGCCTAATGCTTAGAAAAGCAAAGCCATTATTTCACATAATTAAGGGGCGGTTCGGGACCAGTGAAAAAGTCTGTTTAAAAAGAAGACTTTGTTAAACAATATTGTTGCTGCTTTAAAGGCCTTTGGTGTACACGTTCAGCTACGTTATTCATTCGAATAAAACACGCTGCCCATGTACACCAAAGGCCATTTTCAGCCATCATCGTTAACATAGCCAAAAAGAAAAGGAAGCTCATGCCCTATGAAAGTAGGTTGTGAGCTTGCTTTGTTTTCTGTATATCTTTGTAAATTGGAGAAAATTGTATCAATTTTTACAAAATTCTACGAAGTTGAAAAGAAACTGTTATTTTTATTAAGGTGGTTAATATTAAATCGTAATATTTCTTCTATATAATTAGACATATGGTTGGTAAGCCGTTAAATCTTTTTGTGATATCTCCCTTTTGAATAGATGATAGGTCATCCAGTTTCTGGTTGGCCCTTTTTTTGTTTTAAGAGAGGGGACGGTACTACTGCTTCCTTGGGGGAAGTGAGAGAACCGTCCTTTTGCTTCATACTGGGCTGAATTCATGCACCCATACTCTCATTTGCGGCAGCCATGGCATTCCGGGATGAATGGACAGAATCGATTGCTTGTATTCCTCAACTGAGCCATATCCTTCTTGGCGTGCGTGTTCATCTGTTAATTCGCCAAGTGACTGCGAATACACCTTTTCCACAACATACTTTTTACCCTTTAATTCCATTACCTCTCCTACATCAGCATATCGGCCATTACGTCTAGTCGCTGTTTTCTCTCCTGCAAGAACCTTCTGAACATCTTCTTCTATTGTTACGAGGCGATCAATCGTACAAGTTTTTGGCGGCAATCCATTGTTTCCTTCACTATTTGTCATGTCATCAAACTTCCTTCCGTTTTTTATTCCTTCATAATTTACCATAAATACTGTACAAATGAAAAATATCGTTTCGCAAAAGGGGTTCTGGGTGTATTAAATAAATATTTTTGCTGTTAAGAAGGATCTGTAAGATTAGTTTTGCAGACCTTTTTTATTGTTAATGGACTTGGGGAAACCGGTCATTTTTTATTTTGGAAGAAAGTGTTCTCTTGCTTCCTTCTGGGAAGGAAGCAGAAGAACCGCCCCATGCTTCCAAAATAAACAAATGTTTAGCGTAAAGAAACGGGCTGGATGTGAGACAATATATATATATATTCAACTTGTTAAATTGACATGAGAAACGGTCGGTCGGTCTGCTTGAACAAGCCTTTATTAGGTTAGGAAAACATAAGCAGTGATAGTAGGTAGACCGACCATTTATGTTTATGTCGAAAAATTAAGATGGATATATAGATGATTGAATGATAGAGAGTTTGGCTGCTAGGCACCATTCAGATCGTTGGAAATAACAGTAGGGATCATACTAATTATAGGAGGACAACAAAATGTTAGAAAAGGATGACTTTTACCAAAGTTTTAGAAACAAGATGCATGAGTGGATAAAAAGTGATGATGGGAAGGTTCATAAATTTGCTGACATCTTGATGTTTGGCCCAGACTTGTTTCACTTGTTATGTAAATTATCAATGGATGAAAATGTTTCAGTAGGTCATAAAGCAAAATTAGCAGGAGCCATTGCCTATTTTATTTCCCCGATCGATCTGTTACCCGAAGCCATACTTGGTCCTGTGGGCTATGCTGATGATATAGCCATTGCGGCATATGTATTAAATAATATAATTAATGACGTAGATCCTGAATTGCTTCGAAAGCACTGGGCTGGAGATGAAGATGTATTAAAAGTCATTAAGCAAATAATCGCAGTGGCCGATCAAATGGTAGGAAAAGGGCTTTGGGGCAAACTAAAACATAAATTTTCTTGATAAGAAGCAGAGTTCTTGCTTCTTTTTTTAGAAGCAGAGGGACGATTCTTCTGCTTCATTTTCATGAAGATATCTAAGATAATCTTTGGTAATATTGTGTTAGATGGTAAAAAATATGAATTAAATTGAAAATGAGTTTTACTGATGCTAGATTGAAGGAAATGGAGGGAAGAAAATGACAAAACATATTCATGAGGAACAGCATTTCATGGATTCAGAGCTCGTTCGTGATATTGTCATTGGTATGTCTGACGGTCTGACGGTGCCGTTCGCTTTAGCTGCAGGGTTGTCAGGTGCGGTCGATTCAACCACTTTGGTTTTGACAGCCGGTGTAGCGGAAATTGCTGCAGGGTCTATTGCCATGGGGCTGGGCGGATATTTAGCCGGAAAGACGGATGTTGAGCATTATGAAACAGAATGGGAGCGCGAGCAAAGAGAGATTATCGAAGTTCCTGAGAAAGAAGAAGAAGAAGTAGCTGAAGTGTTCAGGGAGTATGGACTTGAAGAGCAACAAATACATTCAATTACAGAAACATTAAAAAAGAACCCTGACCAATGGGTTGATTTCATGATGAAGTTTGAACTTGGTTTAGAAAAACCAGAACCTAGCAGGGCAAGAAAAAGTGCCATAACGATTGCTCTTTCCTATATTATAGGAGGATTTATACCTTTATTACCATACATAATCATTCCTCATCCTGCTTCAGCTTTAAAATTATCCGTTATTTTAACATTGATTGCCCTTATGATATTCGGATATGTTAAAGGGAAATTTACTGGAACGACCCCATGGAAGAGCGCGTTCCAAACAACCATGATTGGCGGAGTGGCAGCTGCAGTAGCATTCGGCCTTGCCCGACTGCTCTCTTAGGAAGAGGAGGTTCTCTTGCTTCCTAATGTTATAGACGGGGCTCATTTCACTAAATGGTTTTCTTCTTTATATAAATGAAACCAGAACGCGAAGAAAAAATTTCGCGTTCTATTTATTTAATCTTGCTTCATATAGAATTTCATTAGGATATTAACCCATTTAAAGGGAAGGCTTTGTTAAACCATATTGTTGTTGCTTTAAAGGCCTTTGGTGTACACGTTCAGCTAAGTTATTCATTCGCATAAAACACGCTGCCCCTGTACACCAAAGGCCATTTGCAACCATCATCGTTAACATAGCCAAAGGGAAAAATAAATAACTAACATCTGATTATTGTTTAAGGAAAGTTGGGAAGCAAGTGGGTTCTCTTCTTGCCATTTTTAATGATTAACAAGTTGATTTTTTTTATGAAGCAAGAGGGATTTGCTTTTCCGCTTCTGTTCCGTCATTCAGAAGCAAGAGAATTTCCCCCGCGCTTCTTTATCATTACCTGAGCTAGCCAAGCGGTTAGACAGCCTATCATTCCGATGACAATAAATCCTTGTTTTAAGGTCATCCAGTCTCCGATGATTCCCATCGCCAGTGGACCTACAAACATGCCCAAACCATAGATAGATTGATAGAATCCCATTGCGACGGCCCGTTTTCCAGGTGCTATATACTTAATGCTTAAGGACATCAAGATGGGGGTGATGATTCCCCTGCCAATCCCAGCTAAAGCTTGAGTAAGAATTAACATGACGATACTGCCGGTAAACGGGATCAGTAAGGTGAAAAAGCCTACGAAAATAAACCCGGTAATGACAACTTTTTTTTCACCAAATTTATTAGAAAGATAACCCCCGCCCACCCAAGCGGCGATTGCTGAAGGTCCAGTGGAAAAGAAGGTAAGCAGCCCCATATCAAATTTGCTTGCCCCTAATGATTGAGCAAAAACCGGCGTGAATCCGAATACCGTGGCAAAGGTTACTAACTGTGACAGAATCGCGAGAAGGGAAACGGTCAATAGGACCTTGTCTTTTGCCACGTTCATCACATCTTTTGCTGTAATGGTTGGTTCACTTTCATCCTTATGTTCAACGATAAAGAATCCAGCTAATAAACCGATGGCGGCAACAATGCCTCCGATTAAAAAAGAAGATTCCCAACTAAATTGATCTGCGAACCAGCCGCCGCATAAGATCCCCAACATTTGCCCAGTCATATTACAGAAGGTCAACGTGCCCATTGCCTTACTTGTTTCTTCTTTTAAAAAGTAACTGGCGAACAAGATGGTAAAGTCCACCCATGTTGCGGCAGCAGCCCCTGCTAATGCCCGGAGAATTAAAATCCACGTCACATTCTGGCTGATAAAAATACCTGCTCCAGATAAAATGGAAAAGACCAGCCCAAAAAGGATAAAGAGCTTTCGCTTATGAAAACGGTCAGACACAATCCCTAACGGAATCCGCAGCAGCATCTGGCTTAACCCATACATACCGACTATGAGCCCGGCCATTCGATTCGTAGCACCCAAATCCTTTAAGTAAGCTGTTAAAATAGGCACACAAGTATACATAGAAAACCAAAACATAAGCGTGACCATACAAAAAAGAAAAATACGATTATTCCGTTTACTAGACTCCAATCTTCTCACTCTTTTCTATTAAAATAAAGCAGAGGGGCGATTCTTGTGCTTCCTTTTCCCTTGTGATGCCCCGCCCCGAAGAATTTCGTTTCAACAATAATAATGATAAACCTAGCAATAACAAAATAAATATGATACTTGTTACAATTTTGAAGCAAAGAGACGGTTATTATGCTTCTTTTTAGTCCTTTGGAAGCAAGGAAACCGTCTACCTGCTTCAACTTCGCAAGAAAAGAGGAGTGGATATTTCCCTATGTATTATTTGAGTTATTATGCCTTTTTTACTGTAAAGATGAAACTGATAAATAGGTGAAGAGACTACAAGATTCTCAAGATTTCGACAAAAAATACTAAAATAGTTCTAATTACACTGTTTTGATTATAAGTAATATGTAATAAATTAACTATTGGGAATGAATTAAAAACATATAAATCGTACGAAAAGGCAAAACTATTGAAAAATAGTGACGCAAAGCTAAAGGGGCTAATGCTGAAACTATGCTCGCCAGCTATCGAATACGATCTCCTGCGATTTATATGATAACGATCAAAAGGAGGTATCCCGATGAATGTTATTATTAAAACGATGTATACCTGGCATTTGCTGAAGTATCGAACTTATAAGAATTTAGTTGACGACTGCTTAAGCAATCCTTTACGAAAAAAACTTATGATAAAGGCAACCTATCATAGAGAATTAGCTAAGCATTACTCAGAATGAAGTAAAGGCAGGACGGTTCCTGTGCTTTATTTCAGTCCTCTACTTTTATAAATTTACGTTTATTCTAAACGATAGCCCTACGGAGAGTAATCTCTGCAGGGCTATTTTTTATCTAATTCTTTTTAAATGAGGTTAAAGTGAAAGATTAGGAGTCGTCATCATTTTCATTGCCATAGTCATTTTCCAAATAGCAACCCTCACGGCCAAAAACATGAATGTTCCTGCAATATCATAATCCATATTTTTACAAAAGGGGATGTGACGTATTTTTCTCATACTTGCGCATATTAAAAACGATCACATTGAAAGGAGATGGATATGTAATGTCACATCAAGGCATGCAAAACAAGGATCAAACAAGAGCGCAAATCGAGAGACAGGATAAAAAAAATGATGTTGAATTAGGCAGTGAATTTCAAATTGGCAACTCAAAATCACAAAGCCAAAAAAAGAGCGGACGCCAAGTAAACAAAAAATAACCCCAGTGGAAGCAGGAAGCCCCTTCTTCAATCATGCTGAAAGGTTGATAAGGGGGGTTATTCATCCAAATTAACCTACGATGTTACGAGTAAGGGCTAGTTTCGTTCATGATAACTAACGAAAGGAGAGTAATCACTAAGTAAAAGTGATCGGCTCTCCTTTTTGTTTATTCTTGGGCTAAAAGCAAACTAGCAGCTAATCAATCGGATGAGCGGGTGGCCACTTCCAAAAAGAGGGGCACCAAGTAATCCCTCTGGAAGCAATAGAACTGCCCCTTGCTTCCTTATTAAAAAACAATTGTGACTTAAGTACTGTATATATAGTACAATATAATCATATTAGTAGTACTATTTTTAATTTTAGAAAAACAAAGGGAAAATTTGGAGGGGTAAACGGGTATGAAAAGGAGTCTTACATGGCAGCTGGGGATCATTATTATTTGCGTTATTTTTATTTCGTTGATCATTACTTCGATTTCTAACTACTGGGTAAGTTATCAAAAAACATATGAAGCAGCAGGTATTGAAGCGGTTGGCTGCGCAAATATCACGACTGGTTTAATTAAACCGAGCTGATATTGAAGCAGTCATAATGGCAGGTAACAAAGCAGCAGTCAATGGATTTACAGAAAAATATTGAATTGGACAACGGAACATAAGCCGATTTTTGAAGATCAATACATATTATCTTTGGATGGAACGATTTTAGCGGGAGATTCTAACTTGGAAAAGCAAGGATTCAAAGCCGGAGATAAGTTTTACATCGATAAAGAAGTTGTCAAGATGATGCAGGAAACCAAGCATCCACATTACTCAGAGATTTATGAATTTGGCGGAATGAAACGTTTAACGGGATATGCCCCAATTTTTAAAGACCAAGATCCAAATAAGGAAATCATTGCCATCAATGCCATTGACTTTAATGCAAAAATCGTGAATGAAAGAACATGGGAGTCTGTTCAAGGAAGTTTCCTTCTTGGACTTTTTCCAATGGCTGCTAGCCTGTGTGATTACGATTTGGATGATTAGAAGAAAAACAAAGCCGATTACAGACTTTAATTGATTATTCTAAACAAATTGCAGAAGGTAATCTATCAGTTGAAAATGTTTATGTGAAAAATAAAGATGAGATTGGTGATTTAGCAGACACATTAAATTTCATGAAAAAAAGTCTTCGCGATTTAATCCAACAAGTTAATTCCAGTGCGGAACACGTTGCAGCTTCTTCTGAAGAATTGACGGCAAGTGCGGAACACACCAGTTATGCAACGGAACAAATTGCTGCCACGATGCATCAGATGGCAACGAGTGTGGATAAGCAGGTGCAAAGTATTGAGGAAACGTATCAAACAGTCAATGAAATGTCCATTGGTGTTCAGCAAATCGCAAATAATGCCCAAACTGTTTCCTCAACGGCCTTGGAGGCCTCTGAAAAGGCCACGGAAGGAAGAAAAGCGATTAAAACAGCCGTTCAACAAATGAAGTCGATTAATCAAACCGTTACTGGTTTAGCAGTAGTGATTATGGGATTAGGTGAACGTTCGAAGGAAATCAGTCAAATTACCGGTGTGATTACGTGGAATTGCCGACCAGACCAACCTTCTTGCCTTAAATGCGGCGATTGAAGCAGCAAGGGCGGGCGAAAATGGACGTGGCTTTGCAGTGGTAGCTGATGAAGTTCGTAAACTGGCAGAACAATCAGCACAATCAGCTCAGGAAATCTCACAGTTAATATCAACAGTCCACCAAGAAACGAATCAGGCCATTCAATCGATGGAATCTGCCACAGAAGAAGTGACAGAAGGTATAGGAGTCGTTGACACGGCAGGAGAATCATTTGTGCAAATTCAGAATTCCGTTGATAAGGTTACTGCTCAAATACAAGAAGTTTCATCTGCCGTACAACAAATGGCTGCCGGAGCAGAACAGATGACCGAGTCCATACAATTTATTACAAAGATGGCAGAAGGGTCTTCATCAAGTGCACAAAAAGTATCCGTAGCTACCGAAGAACAACTAGCGTCCATGGAGGAAATCTCCGCTTCCTCCAACTCCTTATCAAAAATGGCCGAAGAACTGCATGTACTCATCGGCAGATTTAAAGTCTGAAGCAGAGGGACGATTCTCTCTTAGTCGTACAAAAAGACGCCTGTCAGGGACAGGCGTCTTTGACGCGTTTGCGGCAATGGACCGGACGACCACATTCGTACGTTTAGCCTAAAAGGCATGTCCATTGGCTTATGCAAATTAGCTCATCGCTTAACCAATATACCACCACTTTGAATAATTAACAAGGTGGTTTTTTCAGGAAGCAGGAGACCGCTGCTTCCGTACTTCTTACTTTCTTTTAATATGAAAATAGAGGAGTGAGAATCGCTCCTCTTCTTCATCAAGCTTCAAACATCTCTTTGAAAAATTAAATTAATGCTCATAAAAAGAGAGTGGTTGACCATTTATATGGAAGAATCACTCTCTTTTTTATCATTCAACCGGGTCACCCTAGTTATATTTAGACCCGTGACCGCTTGATAGGGAAAGGGGAGGAAGCAGAAGAACCTTCCTCTTATCGAGGATACATTGTGCCGTGGCTTGGATATTGTCCGTGACTAGGATATTGTCCGTGGCCTGGATATTGTCCGTGACTAGGATAATATCCACCGTGTCCATGATGGTAGCCGTGGTCAGGATAATACCCGCCATGACCATGATGGTAGCCGTGGCCAGGATAATACCCGCCATGACCATGATGATAGCCATGTCCAGGATAGTACCCGCCATGGCCATGGTGATGGCCGTAACTTTCAGGGTAATGTCTTTTTTCCATATTCAATCTCTCCTCCTTAGCTTGTTTCAGGATAGTATATGTCTTCCAACTTCAAGAGGTATAGATTTCTACCCATAATAGATGAAGCAAAGAGGGAGCAGGAGAAACGTCCCCCTGCTTCATACTCCAAAACCATTGATAAAAACTATGAATAAAGGTTAAAAAAAGCATTAGATTTATGAATGAATCCACCATATAATAAAAACATAGAAAGCAACAAATTGTACTTACAAATTAGAGTTTTAAAATCATAAAATTTAGCTATGTTTGTAAAATATTTAACAAGGATAAAATTAAAATTTTTTTGCATCAAATTGTGAAATGTATCACAAAGATTAGACACTTTATTTTTTGCAGAAGATTGTGAAATGCTTAACAAGAATATTTTTTTACACTATATTGTGAATTAATTCACAAATATTATAAAAAATCAGGGGGAATATAACCATGACCAAATATGAAAACCTCTTTAAACCATTAACAGTGAAAAGAATGACAATCAAAAACCGTATCATCATGCCACCTATGGGATCGAACCTTGCTGATGCGACTGGAACAATAAATGACCACCATATTCGATACTATGAACAAAGAGCAAAAGGCGGAACAGGTTTAATCATTATTGAAAATGCATGTGTAGCTTTTCCATTAGGTTCTAACGGAACAACTCAATTACGTATTGATCATGATCAATTTATTCCAGCGTTATATAAATTGACTGAAACATTGCACAAACATGGTGCAAAAGTAGCGATGCAGGTTAATCACTCTGGTGCATCTGCAGTAGCAGAAAGAATTGGCTGTCAGCCTGTTTCTTCTTCTAATGTTCCTTCTAAAACAGGTGGAGCAATTCCAAGGCCTTTAGAAGTAGAAGAAATTTATGAAATTGTAGAACAATACGGAAAAGCAGCGAAGAGAGTGGTTGCAGCAGGCTTTGATGCGATTGAAATTCATGCCGGACACTCTTACCTCCTTTGCCAATTCTTATCACCTGTTTATAACAAACGGACAGATGAATTTGGCGGAAGCGTTGAGAATAGAACAAGATTAACAAGAATGGTCATTGACCGCATTCGGGCTGAAGTTGGACCTTTCTTCCCAATCTGCTTAAGGGTTAGTGCAGATGATTTTGTGAAAGGCGGCAATACATTAGAAGATACACTTGAAATTTTGGAATATTTAAATGATGAAGTTGATATTTTCAACGTATCTGCCGGCTTAAATGATACATTACAATATCAAATTGACCAAATGAATCTTCCAGACGGCTGGCGTTCATATATGGCGAAAGCGGTTAAGGATAAATTTAATAAACCAACCATTACAACAGGGAATATTCGCAATCCGCAAATTGCTGAATCTATCCTGGCTGAAGGCGAAGCAGATTTAATCGGAATGGGCCGCGGTTTAATCGCTGAACCTTTCTGGGTTTCAAAAGTACAAAAAGGTCAAGAAGCTACGCTAAGAAAATGTATCTCTTGTAATATTGGCTGTGCTGGTCATCGAATTGGCTTAAATCGCCCGCTTAGATGTACGGTAAACCCAGATTTATTTAATAATGATGAATATAAAGCAAGAAAAGTGAATAGAGCAACAACCGTTGTGGTCATCGGCGGCGGAACAGCTGGTCTTGAAGCTGCATGTACAGCTGCAGAAGTAGGCTGCAAAACCATTCTAATCGAACAAAAAGCTGAAGTAGGCGGATTAGCAAGATTTATTGCGAAATTACCAGACAAGAAAAGAATTGAAGATTTCCCAACCTATCTTGAAGCTAGAGCGGCTCAATTGGATAATTTAACGATTCTTACCAATACAACAGCTACTATCGGTTTAGTTGAAAGCTACCATCCAGATGTGATTGTCAATGCAACAGGATCAGCACCATTACTTCCGCCAATTAGCGGTTTAAAAGATCATGTCGATAAAGAAAACAGCAATGTTTACTCAATCTTTAAATTGTTAAGCAATGTCGATCAATTTGAAAATACAGTAGACAAAAAAATCGCTGTGATCGGCGGCGGTGCAGTAGGATTAGACGTAGTAGAATTCTTTGCTGAAAGAGGAAACGACGTAACGATTGTTGAAATGAATCCAGTATTAGGAAAAGATTTAGATCATATCACAAGACTTTCTATGATGAGTCTTATTAAAGATCATGGCGTAAATGTACGTACGCAAACAGCTCTTACTGAAGTAGCTGGAGATCATTTCAAAGTTAAATTTGAAGGTGAAGATCAAAATATTGATTTCGATTATGGTTTTGTTTGCTTAGGGATGAAACCTGAAAATCCTGTTTTTGCTGATTTAGAAAATTATTTCTTGCCACAAGATGTTGAAGTGCTTAATATCGGCGACAGCTGGGGTGCAAGAAAAATCATGGATGGTACACGTGAAGGAAGAACTATCCTTACAACATTAGAAAAAATCGGTGCATTAACAGAAATCAATACAGACCGTATCAAAGAAGCAGTATTATTTTAATAAATAAAGAGGCTGGGACAAAACTAGTTTCTAATAGGAAAAAAGGTGAATTTGAGCGTGCTCAAATTCACCTTTTTTTATTTTCTCGTGTAAATTCTATCTAAAGATTAGTTGTTGGCAATGAATTTTCTCAAATTCACTGCCATTAACGCGATGCCCATTTCATTTTCGACCTTCGATTTTCCTCGTACGGAAAATCGAGTGAAACGCAAATTAGCCTTCAAGAATCCAAAAACTGGCTCCACATCGATTTTGCGTTTTCGATAGATGGCTCCCGTTTTCTCCTCTGAAAGCTTCGATCTTACATATTCTTTTTGCTGCTCCCACTTTTCATTCACCATCAGTTTTCGATTATTACCTTCTTTTGCTTTGGTACATGATGAACGAAAAGGGCACCCAAACAGTCTTCGCACTCATAGATCTTGAACTTCCGTTCAAAGCCTGTACGGTCATGGCGAGTAGAATAATGCTGAAATGCAAGACGTTTTTGATTCGGGCATGTATATGTATCCGTTTCTTCTTCATACTCCCAGTTGTCGGGGTTAAATATGTTTTGTTTATATTTTTTCTTTTGTTCCTTTAGATACAGGTTATACGTAATAAGTGCTTCTCGTTTTCTGTTTGAAAGGATATCGTTATAATTTTGTTCACTGCCATAACCCGCATCTGCGACGATGTGTTTTGGCAACTCGAAATAATCCTGCTCAATTTTATCTAGAAATGGAATTAAGGTACGGGTATCTGTTGGGTTTGAAAATAAACTATAGGCTAACGTGTATTGACCTTCCGTGGCGATTTGTACATTATAACCAGCTTTCAATTGCCCGTTCTTCATATAATCATCTTTCATTCGCATGAACGTCGCATCGGTATCTGTTTTAGAATAGCTATTACGTGTTCCAAAGGTCTCTAAGTCTTGTTGGTATTTCTGTTTGCGCAAGAGAAAATCAATCAGTTTTTTACGGACTTGTTTTGGATGTTTACGTTCACTCCTTAAAGCTTTTCGTTCTGAAATGTCTGAGGTGGCTTCAATTTGTTTATCATATTTGGTTACGACTTCGTCTACTTTTTGAACCAATTGAGCGAGTTCTTCCACAGACAATTGTTCAGAGGTTTCACGTTCAATTTCAGGGTATGATTTCACTTTTTAAGCAGCTCAGTGTATAGCTCATTTGATTTTTCAATTAAACTTGTATGATATTTCTCAATGGATTTCTTCCATACAAAAGTGAATTTATTCGCATTCGCTTCAATCTTTGTGCCATCAATAAATATCGCTTCTTGATCAATCAGTTTTTCTTCAACTAATTGGCAACGGAATTGGACGAAACATTCGCGAATGACTTCTTTCACTTCTGGTTGAACACGGAAACGGTTAATGGTTCGATAACTTGGTTCATATCCTTGTGCTAGCCACATCATACGAATACTGTCTTTTAAAAGTGCTTCAATTTTGCGTCCTGAAAAGACCGATTGTGAATAGGCACATAAGATAATCTTAAGCATCATGCGAGGATGGTAGGCGGGACACCCTTCATTTCGAAGAAATGGTTCGAACACTTCTTGAGGGATACTTTCCACTAAATGATGGACATGGAAGGCAATATCATTTTCTTGCAATTTCATTTCTAAATCTAAAGGCAAAACAATTTGATTCATGGTATAATTTTTAAACATAAGGACCCTTCTTTCCGATGAGATTTTGTGTGGTAACTTTATTTTATCAGAAGGGGTCCTTATTTTAATTTAAAAATAATCAAAGCCGGTGAAATTTTACTTGTTGTAAAATTTCACCGGCTTTTTCATTTCAGAGGAGGGTTTTGTCCCAGCCTCTTTCCATGTGCAACTTTTAATGGTGCCTAAATGAAAATAGACGCATTTTATCAAAGTAGTCTTCTCCTAAATCAACATACATTTCTTTCCGAGATAAGAGATTAGTAAGGATGAATTTATAATAAATTCTGCTTGGGTGCAAGAATTTAAAGAAAAACAGCAAAATAAAGAGATTAGATTAGAATTATAGTACTGGGAACGCTTTTTTACTGTGAAAATAGGCAAATAAGGATGTTTTTGGCCTATTTTAGAATTTTACTTTTTATATCATCAGGCGTAATATCATCTTACATAATAAACAATTGTATAAAGCCTAATCCCGAAAGGGAATGGAGGACCCAATTTTTTGGGGTTAATTCTGCAGACTTGCAGAAGGGATGACCCTCTTTCGCCATCCTAACCCGTCAGCTAACTTCATCGGCTAAAGCGAAGGAGGTCAAAAGACCACCTTTTTTAGAGGTGCTTTTTTTGTGCTATTTTAACAGGAAAAGCCGTCTAAACTTTTGGGGTCTTTTTTGTGTGCAGAAAAATAAAAAGGGAAGTGGAATATGGTTGAAGATACTTATGAATTCTTATTTCCGCATTGATGTAACTCAGTTCATAAAAAAGCGGTAGTTTAATACAAGTAGTTATAACACTTTAGTGCTCGTCCATTAAAAGAAATGGCTATGTTAACGACGATTGTTGAAAATGGTCTTTGGTGTACAGGGGCAGCGTGTTTTATTCGAATGAATAACTTAGCTGAACGTGTACACTAAAGGCCTTTAAAGCAGCAACAATATTGTTTAACAAAGCCAAAAAAATAAAAATTTTTATTTTTTTAATCTTTAGAAATACTAATTATGTCAGGCTTAGGGGGTATTGAAATTGAAGAACCTTTTTTGTCGTTTAAAGGAAAAAGTTTTTTTGAAAGTAACTCACTCCCAACATATTTTGGGATAGGGAATAGGCATCTGGATATAATTACAATGCAATATAGGATGGTTGGAGCTGTCTGGCAGATACATAATGGTTACAGGTATATAATTATATATATTCAACTTGTTAAATCGACATGAGAAACGGTCGGTCGGCCTGCTTGAACAAGCCTTTATTACGTTAGGAAAACATAAGCAGTGAAAGTAGGCCGGCCATTCATGCCGAAAAAATTGGATGTTCAAAAATTAGAGGGAGAAGAAGTGAAAAAAATTTCAAATTTGGTGGCATAACCTAATAATCACCAGATGCTTTTTCTTCTTTGACATTCTGGACAGACATGATTTCTCGAACTTACAATTGATGAAAAAAATTGCATTTCTCAAAAGTAAGTTGGATTCAAGGTTCATTTTTTAAAACCAGTTAGGAGAAAACGATGAAAAAAATAAAGGATTATAATCCTCCAAGAATTCTTGTATTGGGCTTTGCAGTTGTCATTTTGATCGGAGCCATTTTATTGACACTTCCCATTGCGACAGAAGATGGAGAAGGTCTCTCGTTTTTAAATGCTTTATTTACCGCTACATCTGCTACATGTGTGACAGGACTTGTCGTTGTAGATACGGCAGACACATTTTCTCTGTTTGGTGAGTTGGTCATTTTATCGCTCATTCAAATCGGTGGATTAGGATTTATGACATTTGCAACTTTTTTATTTTTGCTGTTAGGGAAAAAAATTTCTTTAAAAGAAAGGCTGTTGCTGAAGGAGGCTTAAATGATGTATCCATCGAGGGGATTGTTAGGCTTGTAAAAAGAGATATTGATATTCACGGCATTGGTTGAAATTGTTGGTGGAATCATTTTATCGATTCGTTTTTCTTTTGATATGCCAATTGGTAAAGCCATCTATTATGGAATTTTTCATGCTATATCCAATTTCAATAATGCTGGTTTTGATTTAATGGGGGGATTTAGGAGTTTGACCCCTTATGTAGATGACCCAATCGGTTGTCCTAACCGTATGTTCTCTAATTACATTAGGTGGATTAGGTTTTATTGTCGATGAATGAACTTTTTGAATATCGTAATACACATCGTTTATCTGTGCATACGAAGGTCGTATTGCTGACAACCGTCGATTTTAACAGTGGGGGCAACGATTTTAATCTTTATATTTGAATATGGAAATGATAAAACATTAGAGCCTTTATCTGAACTGGAAAAGTATTAGGATCATTGTTTCAAGCAGTTACTCCGAGGACGGCAGGTGCCAATACATTACCAATTGGGATTTAACACAATCTACGTTATTTCTGACGATCATTCTTATGTTTATTGGAGCTGGCTCAGGATCAACAGCAGGCGGAATTAAAATAACAACCTTTGCTGTTTTAGTAGCAAGCACGTTGGTCTCAAATTAAAGGAAAAGGAGATGTTGTTTTATTTAGACGCACAATTGTTATTGCAACGATATTAAAAGCATTAACCGTTACTGTTAGTGGAATGGGCATTGTTGTAGTCATTACCATGCTGCTTAGCATCACGGAACAGGGTCATGATTTTATGTTGTATTTATTTGAAGCTACTTCTGCGTTTGGCACAGTAGGACTATCCATGGGATTAACCCCAGAATTATCTCCTATTGGTCGTGTACTTATTATTTTCACTATGTTTGCAGGAAGATTAGGTCCTCTTAACATTGGGTTTTGCTATTGCGATAAGACGTAATATAGATGCTTTTCGTCATCCAAAAGGAAAAATAATGATTGGTTAAAAAGTTAAATAGATAGGGAGTGTATATAAAATGGCAGTTAAAGCAATATGCAGTGATTGGTTTAGGGAGATTTGGAGCAAGTGTTGCTTGGAGATTACATGAGGCTGGGCAAGAGGTTGTGGGAGTTGATGTGAATGAGGAACGTGTCGAAGATGCTGAATCGTTTGTAACTCATGCAGTTGTGGCAGATTCTACTGAAAAGAAAGCTCTTACTTCGTTGGGAATTCGCTAATTTTGATTGTGTTATCGTTGCAATTGGGCAATGATATGCAATCTAGTATATTAACTGTTTTATTGCTAAAAGAAATGGGAGTAAAAAAAGTTATTGCGAAGTCTATGGGAAAGAAGCATGGACAGGTATTAGAGAAAATAGGGGCGGATTGAATTATCTATCCAGAAAGAGATATGGGGGAACGTGTTGCCAATCAGCTTCTTTCACCAAACATGTTGAATTATATTGAACTGTCAAATGAATATAATATAGAAGAAATAATCATTCCATCAAGAATGGCTGAAAAAAGTTTGCGAGAACTTGAAATTCGTGCAAAGTATAATGTTAGTGTCATTGCCCTTGTTAGAGAAGGAAACATCATTGTTTCACCTTCCCCTGATCAAATCATTTATTCTAGTGATTTATTAGTGATTATTGGGAAAAGAAAGGATATAGCAAAATTTGCAAACATTGACTAATTATTTCTAACAATTCATGGTTGCAGAAGAAATTACTCATGATTGAAACAAAGGGTCATTATTTCAAACGGCTTAATGTTAAATAAAAAGTTAATGCACTCAATATTATAAAATAAATTAATTTTAATGGAAAGGATCCATCATATGATAGGGTTATTGTTTATTTTAATACTTGTCCTTTTTCTACCCTTTACTGTAAAAAAAGTGGAACACAATTTAGAATATTTTCTGTTTATTATGGGTATTCTTGCTGCTTTAGTAGGCGGTGTATTTGATGATGAACTGCTTATTACACGCATTGGAAGATCCAATTAAAATCACATTCGCGGTATTAATCGCAGGTTTATTGTTTAAATGGTTTCAATCTCAATTGGGGAAAGCGATTGATTTAGTAAGTCATAAAATACCTTTTCCTCTGTTTATTGCATTAGTAGTAATTATATTAGGATTTCTTTCAAGTGTAATTACTGCCATTATTGCAGCTTTAGTATTAGTTTTAATCGTTAGCAATCTAACATTGGATAGACGACATGAAGTCCTTTTGACTGTCATTTCTTGCTTTTCCATTGGATTAGGAGCTGTGTTGACACCTATTGGTGAACCGCTATCCACAATTACAACAAGTAAAATGGGTGAAAACTTTTTTTACTTATTAGAGTTGATTGGTCCGTATATTATTCCTGGTGTCATTATACTTGGATTATTTGCGGCTTTTGTAGTAAAACGTAGAGAAGGACTTGGACTTCAAGCAGAAAATAAATCTGAATCATATAAAGAAATTATTATTCGTGCTGTCAAAATATATTTATTTGTTTTCGGGTTAACAATGCTAGGCGCTGGATTTGAACCTTTAATTAATGCATATTTACTTGATCTGAGTCCAAAAATCCTTTATTGGGTAAATATGTTTTCGGCTGTCCTTGACAATGCTACTTTAGCGGCAGCAGAAATTAGTCCAGTGATGAATGCTAAAACAGTTGAAGCAATATTGCTTGGATTATTAATAAGTGGTGGAATGTTAGTACCAGGAAATATTCCGAATATTATTGCAGCTGGTAAATTAGATATTTCAAGTAGAGAGTGGGCAAGGGCTGGTCTTTCCATCGGAATAGTTATAATGGTAGTTTATTTCGTTATTTTATTGGCAAGGGGTTTATAAATATAGCTAGTAGAAAACTGTTCCAAATTGGAGCAAGTTTTTCTTGGCACAAGTCAGATTATTCTACAAAAGGATGCTTTTCTTTAATAAGAAGGCACCTTTTTATAAGAAATCTGATTTTGAATCGATATATCTAAGGAATTGGAATTATATTAAAGTGTAGGAAAGATTGTGAAGGATTCCACTTAAACCGGGGGCTTTAGTGAAAGAAGAATTAATTGATTTTAAGATTGAGATCATGTTTTCGTTATTCTGTAGGACGCAATTATTGAAAAAGAAGTAAGAGGTTGATACATATTAGTCATACCTAATATGTATCAATACAATCAATTAACAAAAAAGATTAGACGTGAAGAAGCAAAAGCAGTATAAGATTAATTGTCAAAAAAATTAGATCGATCTAAAAAAGGAGGATTATTTCATTGAATACAGTTACAATTAAAAATGTCACCATTGGAGAAGGTACTCCAAAGATTATTGTTCCATTAGTTGGGACAAAAGAAGAACAAATTCTTCAAGAAGTAGAAACGGTAAAATTATCGGAGCCAGATATTATTGAGTGGCGAGCAGATTTTTATGAGCAAGTTGAAAACTTAGAAGCAGTATTAGAGATGATAACAAAATTAAGAAATGCTTTACCAGATACACTTCTTCTTTTCACTTTCAGAAGTTATAAAGAAGGCGGCAACAAAGAAATTACAGATCGTTATTATTTTGAATTGCTTCATACAGTGATTCAAACAAAGAATATAGACCTTGTCGATGTTGAATTATTTTTTGAAGAGTCGAACGTCTTAGCTGCTGTGAAGTTAGCGAAAGAAAATGGTGTACATGTCATTATGTGTAACCATGATTTCCATAAGACACCGCCTAAGGAAGAAATCATTTACCGTTTGCGTAAGATGCAGGAATATGGTGCTGATATTCCCAAAATAGCTGTCATGCCCCAAAGTGTAGACGATCTAATCGTTTTATTAGATGCAACGAACACGATGAAAACAAAGTATGCGGACCGGCCGTTTATTACGATGTCCATGTCGGGCACAGGCCTTGTCAGTCGATTAGCTGGTGCGGTATTTGGTTCAGCATGTACATTTGGTACCGGGATAGAAGCATCTGCGCCAGGACAAATTCCTGTGGATCAATTAAGAAATGTTTTAGAAATAATCGATAAAAATATATAAATCATATAAGTTTCTTTCTACAAATACGTGATTGTATTTTATCTAATTTTATAAGATTAGATCGTTCTAATCATCGTAAGTACAATTTTTAAATAAAAGGTTCTACCCTGAAATAACTGTGGATAACTGTTATTTCATTCATTGATGTGCCAATTTTTTATCGGCATGGATGTCTGTTAAACAATAGTGTTGATTCTCAAGGTGGCATTGGTGCACGCGTATATTAAGTTATTCATTCGAATAAAACACGTGCTAACACACACCAATGCCGCTTATCAACAATAAATATTAATAGAGCCAAATAAAAATATAGAATAAAGGGAGATTTTAAAAATGACAAACTTTGAAAAAAACTTAGAAAAAATTGATGGAAGAACTAAATTAGTAGGATTGCTTGCAACACCAATTGGACATAGTTTATCACCAAGAATGCACAACTTAGGCTATACATTAAAAGATTTAAATTATACTTATCTAGCATTTGAAGTAGGGAATGAAACGCTAGAAAAAACAGTTGAAGGATTAAAAGCTGCTGGTGCAGCCGGCTTCAACGTATCCATGCCAAATAAAATGGAAGTAATTAAATATTTAGATGAACTAGATGATAGTGCAAAATATAGTGGTGCTGTTAATGCAGTGGTAAACAGAGAAGGAAAATTAGTCGGTTACAACACAGATGGTTTAGGATATGTAAAAAACCTTGAAGCACATGGTGTAGATTTAAAAGGTAAAAAAGTGACATTAGTAGGTTCCGGTGGAGTTGCAACTCCAATGGCTATCCAATTAGTTCAATCCGGGATTAGCGAAATTAGTATCTTTGCCCGTAATGATAAATTTTTCCATCAAGCTGAGGAAAATGTAGATAAAATCAACAATGAAATGAAGGACTTTAACGTTAAAGCAAACATCTTGCCATTAGAAGATAAAGAAGCCTTCCGTCGTGAAGTAGCTGAAAGTGCTGTGCTCGCGAACGGTACAAGTTTGGGTATGAAACCGTTAGATCATTTAAGTATTGTTGATGATACTTTAGATGTATTACGTGAAGGATTAGTGGTAACAGACGTTGTTTATAATCCTCAAAAATCCAAACTATTGGCTCAAGCGGAAGAAGCAGGAGCAACAGCCATTAACGGTCTTGGAATGATGTTATGGCAAGGTGCATTAGGCTTTAAACTATTTACTGGGGAAGAAATGCCAATGGAAGAAATTAAAAAAATTATGTTTGAATAAAGTTCTTACTACGCACAATTTTTCACTATCTTATCGTTGTGCAATACAAACAAATTTAAGGGAATAAGTCTATTAATCAAACATTTGATTGATATATATGTTCCCAAATTTCGGGATCAGGATGTTACTGTCAGGTCTCCACGTAGCTCATGTTAGAAAAATGCTTTGTTAAACAACATGGTTGCTGCTTTAAAGGCCTTTGGTGTACACGTTCAGCTAAGTTATTCATTCGAATAAAACACGCTGCCACATGTATACCAAAGGTCATTTTCAACCATCATCGTTAACATAGCCTAAAAAAAAGAAAGGGCAAGACTCCCAGTGTATTAAATGAGGGGTCTTACCCTTTAATCCGTTAATGCAGCGTATCTTTATTCATAGTGTAGAAATTGTTACAAACCTAGCCGTTGTCAATTCCTTACCACTTTAAATCGCAGCCCTGTTTTTAATTTTTCCGGCGCCGTTTTTCTTGGATCATTAATGTAAATCTCCTAATGCCGTTTGTCTATTCTCGTTAATCCGTTTTCTGCGCAATATTTTTCCATATTGGGTTCGGCCTCTCTGGAAAATGTATAGTCATATTCATTATACTTTATAAGGAGCGTTAAACTATAACGAGCAAGTGAGGAAAAAGTGAAAGGGGGAGTTAGATGAGTATTAGAATGTCAAAGGAAAATAAAGAGCAAATGATTGCGAAATTACAAGACTATTTTTATAGAGAAATGTCAGAAGAAATAGGTGATTTGGCAGCAGGCAACCTTTATGAATTTTTTATTAAAGAAATGGGCCCTTACTTTTACAATCAAGGAGTGAAAGATGCCAAATTTATAGTTGAACAACAAATGCTGAATATCGAAGAAGACATCTCATCGCTGGAAATCCGGATTCGCTAAGTGGACCGTCTCCTGTGACTCTCTTAGGAGGAGGAAAGCGGGAGAATCGTCCGAAACAACTGAAGAAAAGACGTGATCAAGCCAGGATTGTTCCCGAACCCATGACGGAAAGAAAGCAGAAGAACCGTCCAAGATTACAGAAAAAGCTGACTTTTTCAGTGTTCTCAAACCGTCCCCTGCTTCTAAAGCTTGTCCCGGTGATATTTAAGGTATGCTAATTGATGCAAGCGGGCAATTTCCAGATGGCCGTTGTTGGTTGGATGTGGATCAGGGGGGAATTGACAGAAGTGTGTCCAAGTACAAACCTTCCACCGTCCGTTCGCGAATCGTCCTTGGAAATCTGAATGGACATCAACCACTTTATAATGAAAGAATGAGCGGTATTTGTGGTTGTTAATCACATGGTTAATCTGTTGGATAAAGCTTTCAACAAGGTTGGAATTTGGGTCATTACCTCTGAAAGGGTTGTAAACGGTCATAACGTATATTTCAGCATCCGATCTAATGCCCTTACGAATTTCATTCAGGATTTGCGGCCAGTCGTTCGCAAAAGTTGCTGCCGCATTTGATAAGCAGTCAGGAAGGTTAGCGGTATTAATACAGTTTAGTAAATTGGCACCGCCAATACTAATCGTGATTAGATTTGCATTTTTTACTGCTTCCCGGGTGGTCTCATCGTATTTTAATTGGTGAAGCAAATCCCTGCTGGTGAAACCGGAATCGGCACGATTAATGAACATTAGATGTTGATGTTGTGTTGCCAAAAAGTCCCGGAAGTAATGAACATATCCGTAGTGGTTCGTAGCACCAACTCCAAATGCAATGGAATTTCCGAGAGCTGTATATTGAAAAAAATGTTGGGGGTGATATTGTTTGTGTGTGTCAGACAAACAATCACCTCCTTTCAATTAAATCTAATACTATTCTATTTCTCGAAGAAGGAGTAAGAAACGGCAAATAGCCTGCTGTTTTGTACAAATTTACTGCATATTTCCTAGTATTTGATCATAGAGAAAAGGAAGCAAGAGATCAGTCCCCTGCTTCCCACTGATGAAATTTATGTTCAATCAATCACAAAGATTCTTTTTCAATCTTCCCAGTATTCGTCCCCGCCTACGCCGAATACGATGATAGCCACGCATGCTATCCTTCCTGACTCTATTATAACACAGTTTTTATAAAAAATAATGTAATATAATACAGAGAGATGGATAATATGTGTCCTCCAAATAATGATAGGAGGCGAAAGAACCGTCCCTCTGCTTTAAAAAAATACCCCAGCTGCCAAAAAAGGGCTGGGATATTCTATCGATTCTTAATAAATTGTTATGGGATATGGCCTTGCTGTAGGCCTTATTTAGGATTACAAATCAGAAATCATACCGCCATCAACAACAAATTGTGCTCCTGTTGAATAACTTGAATCATCAGAAGCTAAGATAAATAACTAAATTTGATACTTCTTCTACTTCTGCTCTTCTTCTTAAAGGAATATCTTGTTCAAGTTGTTTCAAATATTCAGCCACATCTCCTTGTTCAGCCATTGGAGATTTAATAATTCCTGGGTGAACAGAGTTTACACGAATATTGTATTGACCAAGTTCAGCAGCAGCTCCTTTTGTCATACCTGTAACAGCATGTTTTGATGCACTATAAGCAATGGCGGTTGGTGCACTTACTAAACCATCAACAGATGAAATATTTACGATCGATCCAACTACCTGCTTTTTTCATCGATGGTACAACTGTTTTCATTCCTAAAAATACACCTAATTCATCTACTTCAAATGTTAATCGGAAATCTTTTTCTGTTAGTTCTTCTAGAGGTTTGAAAATACCAACTCCTGCATTATTTACTAATACAGTAACTGGTCCAAATTTTTCTTCCGTTTTTTCAACAACTTCTTGCCAATTATCTGCCTTTGTAACATCAAGTTTTAATGCAATAGCATTTTCACCAATTTCATCTGCTAATTTTTGAGCAGCTTCTATATTAACATCAGTAATAGCTACTTTTGCGCCTTCTTCAACAAATTTACGAGCATGCATAGCACCCATACCTTGTGCTGCACCAGTAATAATAGCTACTTTATTTTGTAATTTCATGTTAAATCACTCCAATTATTCTTAATCTCTTTGTATGAGTATTATTTAATCCGAAATTAATTTTCCCTGCGTTTTGATTTATCACCCATTTGAAAATTTTAGTAAACATTATACTTAGTTAACAATTCTTTGAATCAAGATATCTTGTCAAGTTCATGTTATACCCCTTTAAATATAATGTCAACTTAAAGAATTCTGAATTCAAAGTCTCTTGTTTGTATTTTTTCCTATTTTGGGGATATTATCCTTGAATGATGTATTACATAGGAGGTTGTCTATGAAAATGGAAAATAATCACGATCATATTAAGTTAACATCGAGTGAGTTAGCAGCTTTATGGGGTTCTTATATGAATAATACGTTAGGGATTTGTACGATTTCTTATTTTGTAAAAGATGTGGAAGCTCCAGATATTCATGCTTTATTAAAGTATTATTTGGACCTGTCAAAAAAACATATTGAAATGGAGACGAATATTTTTAAAAAAGAAATGCTCCCGGTTCCAATAGGTTTTTCAGAACAAGATGTCAATTTGAACGTACCAAGGCTTTATTCGGATACATTTATGCTTTATTACATACAAAGTATAGGTTCAATGGGGATCAATACGTACAGTGTAGCGTTGCCGACTTCCTCGAGACGAGATATTCGTGAGTTTTATACGGATTGCTTAGGATCATCGGCTGAACTATATAATCGAGCTAGTAATGTGATGCAGGAAAAGGTCTGTTTATTCGTCCCCCTTATATCCCGTATCCAACCCAAGGGGAATTTGTTCATCAGCAGAGCTTTTTAGCAGGATGGATGGGAGAACAACGACCTTTGACGGCGGTGGAAATATCGTTTTTATTTTTTAATCTATATAGAAATACTTTAGAAAGAGCTCTGTTAACGGGATTTTCCCAAGTCGCACAGTCTAAAGAAGTCCGTCAATATATGGAGCGCGTGGTGGAGGTTTCTAAACATCATAGTTCTGTTTTTTCCGAATTTCTAACGGAAGAGAACCTTCTTTCACCAATGCCGTGGGATCTCATGCCGTTGACGTCAACAGAAGCTCCATTTTCAGATAAATTGATGATGTTTCATGCGGCAATACTGAATAGTGCAGGCATTGGGTATTATGGGACAAGTTTGAGTGCTGCTGTTCGAAAAGATTTGTCAGCAGCCTATGCCCGTTTAACAGTAGAGGTTGCAGAACTTTGGGAGGATGGAGCAAACCTTATGATTGATAATGGCTGGTTGGAGAAACCATTTTCAGCACCTGATAGAAAGCAAGGATAGGAAGCAGGGGAATGGTTTTCTCCTGCTTCCTTCAAGCCCTCATGCAATGCACTTACTAGGAAAGCGAAGGAGGGTTTTTCTGCTTCAAAGTGAAGCAAGAAAATAGGTAATGACAGAGAGCGCAATAGACGTGATGGACATCGCAATGATTGCACGGAGAGCTTTTGTACGCAGGTTATGCAGACTAACGTTCAGGCCGAGACCTACCATTGCAGCTGACAACAGAAACGTGGTTAGGGTGGAAATCCCATCCATAAACTCAGTTGAAACGGGTATTGATTCTCCTAGAACATAGCTGCCAAATAAGCTCATCATAATAAATCCAACTAAGAACCATGGATATTCAATCTTCGTTTCTTCCGCAGCACCCGTTTTTTTCGTTTTCATGTAGTATACAAGAATAAAGCATAACGGAACGAGCAGCAGTACCCGCCCCAATTTGGCGAGGAGAGCAAATGCCAATCCATCTGGGCCTGCTGGCGCCCCGGCTAATGCCACATGGGCAAGCTCATGAAGACTTAATCCGCTCCATACCCCGTAATCAATGGAGGATATAGGCAGAAACGGCCGCAGGATGGTATAGGTGATGGAAAAAATAGTGCCCACAAGCGCGATGATGCCAGCTCCAACGGCTGTATCTTCTTCTTTTGCTTTTAAAATCGGTGAAACCGCAGCAATGGCAGCCGCCCCGCATACCCCTGTACCAATCCCAAGCAGCAACGTTAAAGCAGCATCTGCTTTAAGTTTTTTTCCGAGCCATATCGTGGCTGGTATAGCGAAGGCCACAACAACTAGATCGCGGGCAAGCAGACCCAATCCTTGATGAAAGACCACATCTATATTTAATTTTAATCCATATAAAATAATTGCAAAGCGCAGCAGATGTTTGGAAGAGAATTGAATTCCTGATCGCACTTTTTCCGGGTAGCCAATCAATTGCCGGTATAGGACAGCGAGGATAATCGCACAGGCCATCGGTCCAACTCGATCCACCCCTGGGACCTTTGCCAGAAAGAATCCAATTGCTGCAAAAAGAAATGTAAAGGCGACACCATTTAACCACAAATAGAGTGGAGAAGAAGTTACCGAAATATTGGGCTCAGCCTTTTTCATCAATAATCTTGCATTTGGTTTTTCCATGTTATCATCTCGTTTTCTTTTGATATATCTAGCATATCGTGATCTCTTGTATAAGAAAAATAAATATATATAATAGTAATGATAAGTAATTACTTATGCATAGATTTTTTTAAAAAAAGAGGACCGATTAATTTTTAAAAAGTAATCTGGCGCTTTTCTAATGTAAGGGGAGATTCAGAAGTGGATCAATATTTAGATGTGTTTGTTAAAGTGGTTGAAAAAGGGAACTTTTCGAAGGCAGCCGATGAGCTTCATATGACACAGCCGGCGGTTAGCCAATATATTAAAGCCTTGGAGGAAACAGTCGGAGCAAGGCTGTTGGAGAGAAATAATAAGTATGTGCGCATGAATAAAGCCGGCGAGATTGTCTACCAGCATGCGAAGGAAATATTGGCACTATATACAATGATGCAGAGTTCGGTGGATGATTTGACCAATCGTGCCAGCGGTTTGCTTGCGATCGGAGCGAGTTATACTTTTGGAGAATACATCCTGCCGAAAATCATCGTCAGTCTACAAAAGAAATTTCCTCTCATTCACCCGACCATTTCGATCCACAATACGAAGGATATTGTGGAGCTAGTGGCGACACATCAATTGGATGTGGGAATTATTGAAGGTGCCTATCATGGCCATAAGCTATATGCAGAGGAGATTTCAGAGGATAAAATGCTGATTGCGCTTCTCCCCAGCATCCATATGCGGCAAAGGAAAATAAAGTATGGATCTCTGACTTAAAAGACGAAACATGGATTTTAAGAGAAGAGGGCTCAGGAACAAGGCAGGCAGCGGAAAATCTTTTTCAACTGTATCATTTTACGCCAAAGAAGATATTGGAGTTTGGCAGCACCCAGTTAATTAAGGAATCGGTCGAAGCTGGACTAGGCATTTCATTGCTATCGAACTGGGCCATTGAAAAGGAACAAGTCAACGGCTATATCGGAATCATTCCAGCGATGGAACTCCCATTCAAACGAAAATTCTCGCTCATTACACACACCCTTTATCAAACAAAAGCCCTAAAAACCTTCATCGAATTCGTGAAGCAAGAGGACAGTTCGAAATAACTGAAAACATGCATGATCAAGCCTGAATAGCACCCGAGGTTGGTGAGCTAAAAGAAAGACGGGTACTATCAAGGACAAAAATCAGGAAGCTAGCTAGAGAAAAGTCCTTCATCACGGTTCTGAAGGACAAAAATCAGGAAGCAAGTCAGAGAAAAGTCCTTCATCACGGTTCTGAAGGACAAAAATCAGGAAGCAAGTCAGAGAAAAGTCCTTCATCAGGGTTCTGAAGGACAAAAATCAGGAAGCAAGTCAGAGAAAAGTCTTTCATCAGGGTTCTGAAGGACAAAAATCAGGAAGCAAGTCAGAGAAAAGTCCTTCATCAGGGCCCTGAAGGACAAAAATCAGGAAGCAAGTCAGAGAAAAGTCCTTCATCAGGGTTCTGAAGGACAAAATCGGGAAGCAAGTCAGAGAAAAGTCTTTCATCAGGGCCCTGAAGGACAAAAATCAGGAAGCTAGTCAGAGAAAAGTCCTTCATCAGGGTTCTGAAGGACAAAAATCAGGAAGCAAGTCAGAGAAAAGTCTTTCATCAGGGCCCTGAAGGACAAAAATCAGGAAGTTAGTCAGGGAAAAGTCCTTCATCAGGGCCCTGAAGGACAAAAATCAGGAAGCAAGTTAGAGGACATAACAAAAGGGTTCAGCGTAGATAAGCGTTGAACCCTTTCTTTTTCTCATCATATCGAAGTTGCTCTGAACGATCGAGACCCATCGTAGTCATTTAGAAAATAACTATCGCTAACTCTTTATTTAAAGCATAGGGAAGGGGGAGAATACTCTCTGCCTTGCTTCATCCCAGTGTTTTTTGGAAGTGGAAGCATCCCTCTACTTCCTGTTATTTTGATACTGCTGCTGAGAATTGGTAGAAGTGTGTTTGTGCTATTTGATTTTGTATGGTTGGTCCGCCTTTAATGGACCCTTGAAAATGGAAAATAGCATCTGTTGTATTTTGTGCTTGTAAGACATATGCAGGACCTGAAGTAGAAGTAGATTGCGCTGTAGAAGAGTTTTCTGTCGTGGCTGTTGTAGTGCCACCATGTTGGTCACCTACATCAATCGTTCTATCTTCTGATTGAGCTGCTGTTGCTGGACTATCAGATTTTCCGTTTTGAAGCTGGAACCCGTTAACAAATACAGCATGTCCTTGTGCAGCACCTGAAGATCCATTAAATTGATTTTGTACATCATTAATCTCTAACTTTTGTTCTTGTAAAATGGTTACCCAACCGCTATTATTTTGCTGCTGATCGACCGTAGAGTTATTCCACTGACTCGCTTCACTGCTGATACTGCTTAAACTGACAATTAAAGCTGATGCTGTAATAAAAGAACCAATCGTTTTTTTCAACATGCGCTAAAGCCCCCAATATTTTCAAAATGAATAAAGAAAGCCCCATCCAGCAGTAAACTAGATGGGGCTGAAGGTGTTTTAACTGTATAGAAGTTTTAAAAACTATACTCTATTAGTTTGCAGATTGACCTTGAACAACAGTGAAGCTGGAAGATTGACCTTGGTTAATACCTGCTCCAACTGAAACAGCAGATTGATTTGAAGTGTTAGAAACACTTTGGTTTTGAGTTGCATTGCCAACGCCAGTTTGAACTTGGGTTGTATCTGTTGTTGCGTTTTGGTTTGTGTTATTACCAACACCTACAGATGTGGCAGCTTGATTAGCAGTTGTTGATGAAGTTTGAGTTTGATCAACATTACCCGCGCCAGCTTGAACTTGGGTATCGCTGTTATCAACATTTTGATTCACGTCATTAGCAATGCCCACAGCATTAGCTGATTGAGTAGAATTATTTGCTGCAGCTTGGTCTTGTTCAGCACCAAAAGCACCAACTTGAGTTTGCTCAGTGCTGTTAGCAGCCCCTTGATTCACGTCATTAGCAATGCCCACAGCATTAGCTGATTGAGTAGAATTATTTGCTGCGGCTTGGTCTTGTTCAGCACCAAAAGCACCAACTTGAGTTTGCTCAGTGCTGTTAGCAGCCCCTTGATTCACATCATTAGCAATGCCCACAGCATTAGCAACTTGAGTAGACCCATTTGCTGCAGCTTGGTCTTGTTCAGTACCAAAAGCACCAACTTGAGTTTGCTCAGTGCTATTAGCAGCCCCTTGATTTACATCATTAGCAATGCCGACCGCTGTAGCTCCTTGTCCAGCCACATTAGTAGATGCTTGACTTTGATCCGCACCAAAAATACCTGCTTGAGTTTGTGAAGTACCATTGTTAGTATTTTGTTCAGCATTGTTGTCCACACCTTCAACATCTGCTAATTGAAGGGAACCATTAGTAGCACCTTGTTCCTGACTAGTACCCAAAGCACCAACTTGAGTTTGCTGAGTATGATTAGCACCGCTTTGCGCAGCATTATTGTCTACTCCGACTACTAATGCTCCTTGACCCTCATAATTAGCAGAACTTTGTCCCTGTACAGCACCCAAACCGCCTACTTGAAGTTGGTTAGCTCCATCGTAACCATGTTGATCAAGGGTATTATCTTCGCCAACAGCAACTCCGCTTTGTACTGCTACATTTGCAGAGCCTTGTGATTGATCAGCACCAAAGGCGCCTATTTGAGTTTGTGCAGTTTCAGTTCCGGCGCCCTCTGTTACACTGTTTCCTTCACCAGCTGCAACAGCACCTTGGGATGTTTGGTTAGAAGCAGCTTGACCTTGCCCCACCAGAATACCTACCCCTAGTTGGTTTTGCTCAGTGTTGTTGGAAGAAGATTGACCAACACCATTGTTTATACCATGCACCTCAGAAATTTGCCCAGAAGTGTTGCTTGTACCCTGAGCTTGACCGATCAATGCTCCAAGTGCTGCTTGACCTTGATTCGTATCATTGTGAATATCTTGATTTGAATTATTGAATTTACCAGAAGAATTTTGGCTTTGGTTATTGATGTTTCCAGACCCTTGAAGTTGTCCGATGAAAAGTCCTCCTGCTAATTGACCTTGCTCAGTAGAATTACCGGTATGTTGATTTTGTGTATTATGCTTTCCAGTAGTAGATTGAGCTTGACCATTAGCATTTCCAGACCCTTGAATTTGACCGATGAAAAGTCCGCCTGCACCTTGACCTTGGACTGTTTCACTGCCAATATCTTGTGATTGATTATTTTTCTTTCCGCTAGAAGCTTGAGTTTGACCATTAGCATTGCCGGATCCTTGAATCTGGCCTATCAACGCACCTAGGCCAACCTGAGTTTGATTGTCTGAAACGGATGTATTTTGATTTTGGAGATTATGTTTGCCGTTTACTGCTTGTGCTTGACCAGAAAGACTGCCCGAACCTTGTAATTGGCCAATTAAAGCTCCGCCTGCAAGTTGTGTTTGATTTTTTTGGAGGGATAAAGATTGATTTTGATTTGATTTTTTGGCGTTATTTGCACTTTGGAGTTGAATTGCTAAGTCAGAATCATATTGATTTTGGAAAAGTGCTACCCCAATACCAGCATGACTTTGATTACTATACTTGGAAGCTTGTTTACTTTGAGTAACTCCGCCAGCAGCAAAGGCAGAGGTTGAACTAAATATCGTTCCAACAATTACCCCTGTAGCAACAATTTTTTTCATGTTAAGTACGTTTTTAATCTCTTTGAAATTTTTTACCATACCTAATATCTACCTCCAGCAATCTCGATTTGGAATTTATATCCTCAGTTAGTATACATTCCTATATACTGTTAGAAAAACCTTGAAATCGGCCAAATATTCTTTATAACGAACGTTTTTCGTGCTTTTTTGAAGCTATTCTCTATTTTTCTTAATTTTCTGAATTTTTATTAAGAATTTGTTAAAAAGTAAATTTACTTTATTTGTTTTTTAAAAATTTGCTCATCTGACAGGTCAGAATGTCAGAAAAATAGAACTTTAGAATTCAAGAGTGAATCGGAAAAAATAGCGGTATAACAGTGTTTTTTGAATAGTAAGTTATATTTTTTTCTGAGGGAAACTTTACACTCAAGGACAAAAGCTTTAATAAACATTCACATTTCCTTGAACAGGAGCAGGTTGAAAACGAAGGGTTTATCCTTGAATGAATGCAAGATACTCTTTATAATGTTCTTTATGAAGAACAATATATTCGTTTGTTTATTTTAAAAAGGCTTTGTTAAACAATAGTGTTGCTGCTTTAAAGGCCTTTGATGTACACGTTCAGCTAAGTTATTCATTCGAATAAAACACGCTGCCCATGTACACCAAAGGAAATCTTTAACAATCATCGTTAACATAGTCTTTAAAAAAAGGAAGGTGTTACATACCATTACTAGGAAGGTGGAGGCATTATTGAAAAGAATAGTTTTTATTCTCTTGACGATTCAGTTTTTAATTTTTGGCAGTTCATCAGCTTGGGCTCAATCACCAACAGCACAAGACAAGGATGTAAATGTACCTAAAAAAACTGAGGAAACACAAAATATCAATGTTACCGTAGAACAAGGTCAAAATGTTGATACTGGCGGTACAGCAGATAAAATTGATCAGGAACAAAAAACAGACACCGTACAATCACAGGTTCAGTCAACTCCTGATGAAGAAAAGTCTAGTGGAGAGGCCGATGCTAATGCTCATTCACAATTAAAGGATGAAACAACAACTGATCAAGAACCAGCCAATGAAACAACAACTGACCAAAAGGTAGCAAATGACACAAAAGTGGATCAAGAACCAGCCAATGAAACAACAACTGACCAAAAAGTAGCAAATGACACAAAAGTGGATCAAGAACCAGCCGATGAAACAACAACTGACCAAAAGGTAGCAAATGACACAAAAGTGGATCGAGAACCAGCCAATGAAACAACCGTTGGGCAGGAAGTAACGGATGGAACAAATCAGACGGCGGCAAATGGTTCCCGAAAAGATTCTGAAGATTCAGAGTTAATAAGTGAACCAGCGCCCCAATTAAATGAATCATACAAACATGAACAATCAGTAGAAGTAACTGCTGAACAAAAACAAAAAGTAATTGAGGCAGAAAAAGTAGAGGCAGACCAAGAACAGGATGTCACTTTAGAATATGGTCAATCTCTGAAGGTGACACAGAAAGAAAGTCAAAGCCAGAATACGAAGATTATCACGGAGCAAGATCAGTCTATTACTACTGCACATGATACTGATTATGCAGAACAGACCACAGAAACAGCCATCCATACAAAACAAGAAGGGGAAATAAATCCCGAGGAAAACAGAAATACTGCTAAACAGCAGACAGAAGTGACAACCACTCAAAAACATGAAGCCGAGACATCAGGAGATGCTAAAATTCAGCAGGAGCAGAGTGTCGAAGCAATAGCAGCTGACAAAGATACAAATAGTGAAAAATTGAGTATCAAAGCAAAAGCTGAAAATGGATTAGAAATCATTAAGAATGCAGCAAATACAGTAGTAAAAATTGTCCAATCTATTTTCATAAATGATAAAGAAATCAAAGATTTTGAGAAAGAATATGTAATAAAAGATGATGCTATTAACCATTCGCAGGAATACAGCCAAACTTTTACATGGGGAACGCTTTACGTTTTAAACAGTGTATTTGTCAATACAACGGCAGATAAGGATACATATTCGTTATTGGATAGTGTCATAAGATTAGAATTTTTCCTTCCAAAGAATAAACCTGTATATAACGATAGTTCTGATGATAGTAGCTACGATTCTGATGGAGATGGATTAACAAATGGTGAAGAAAGAAGATTAGGAACAGATCCATACAACCGTGATACAGATGGAGATAGATTATCAGACTACTTTGAGGTGCGAATCTCCAAAACGAACCCTTTAAACCGTGATACGGATGGAGATGGATTATCAGACTATCTAGAAGTGAAAGTGCACAAAATAATCCACAAAAGCCTAATAAAGGCATAGCGAGTGCAGCCAGGGTCTGGGCTATATTGAGATTTAATGGGATTACGTGAGGATTATAAAAAGAATAAAGAAGAGCCGATCAGTTGAGTTCATGATCGGCTCTTCTTTTGTTATTTTCATAGATTTTTCTGATGGTAATTGCTAAAATCAAACTATTAATACTTACTAGTTAGCCGCTCTTTATGCGGCATTAGTTGTGTGAAGACTGGGCATTCCAATGCTCGGTCACTTTTATTTTTCATAATTTTCCATTGGATTATAGACGATTTTGTTTTTACATTAAATTAAGCATTTTCTCTACAGTGCTTTGCTACAACAAGAAGAAATCTAAAGAAAGCAGGAGAAGGTACCCTTGTTTCCACCGAAAGGAAACAGGAGAACCGTCCCTCTGCTTTCAAGCAGAAAGAAGCAGAAGAACCTTCCGAAGCCACTGAAAAAGTGTATCCTTTGAATAATCAACCGGTACTTCCATCGATATATAGTGAAAAAATAAGCTGATTATCTACATATAGTAGGTAATTCACTTCTTTTTTTCTTTAAATGGGCTTTTTCAGTAGTCTAGAACCTTCCCACTGCTTCCAAGGAGTGAGCAGCATGAAATTGAAGTTATGGGTTGCGTTGATTATTGTTTGTTTTTTGGTGGGGATTCAGTTTGCTTCGATGGCAACAAGGGTGAATACTGAGGCGAAGGATGGGAGCGGAACGGCATTGGTGCGGGAAGCGACTGCCAGTCAGAGTGAGCAGAAATCCTCTCCAAAAGCAGAAAAACCGGCAACCAAGAATCCTGCTAAAAAGGAAACTCAGGAAAAGAACGGGGCGCCGAAAATCAAGCATAAGGCTGTGAAAACTAGTGAGGCATACAGCGATATTGAGATTGTTGCCAGCGTAAGGGATGATGATTCTGTTCCATATGTGAACCTCCACTTCAAAAAGAAGGGAGACAAATCGTATACTTCCTTAGCGATGCAGCATGCAAAGTCTCAACATTCCACCCGTTATACAACGGTGATTCCGAGTGGAGCAGTAGAATCTGATTTGACCTATTATATCGAAGCAACTGATGGGAAAAATAACAGCAAAACGAAAAAATATAAAATTTCGGTTTCGAAGCCGAAGCTTAATTTTAATAAAGTGCCTCCGTTACTCATAACGGAAATCGTACCCGATTCGACGGATGTGAATGGGGAGGATGGCTATGAATTTATTGAAATCTATAATAATACGAATCAGACTATCCATTTTAAAGACTATAAGATTCAATATCGTAATGGTAAAAATCGCGGCACTGACGTAGTTTGGGAGTCGGTTCCAGATGATTTTGTGATTCCATCCAAAGGCACTGTTGTGTTCTGGATTATCAATGATCATAACGAGGATAAGACAGTCGACCGATTTTAATAAAAATTATGAAACCAATCTAATTGAAAACAAGAATATATTCAAAATCTACAGTGCGGGGATGGCTAACAGCGGCCCAAGAGGCATTGTCATTGCGACGAATACCGATATTGAAATTTCTCTTGCCTATTATAATGAAGAAACTGGTGTAGGACGATACAGATCCGGATAAAGGAATCCTATATAAATTCCCTGTGGATAAAACCCATTTTATGAAAAAATTAAGCGGGGGTAAGAAGCGGCAACGCCGGGAACCGTCACCCCAAACAGGTTCCGCCAAAGGCGGTTCATGTCCCTGAAGATCATGCCCCGCCAATGGTTGAGGACTATAACAGGAAAAAGGGCATTAAGCAAAAGGAAGATTTAATTATTACGGCAGATGCCAAGGATAATTTTATCGTTAAAACCGTTGCTTTCTTTTATAAAACAATGACCAAACAGGGTTTAAAAGGGCCTCTTGCAGCAGGATGAAAATGATCTTCTTTATCACTTTACGATTTACTCACAGATCTAATTGCGAAACAATCGATTGAATACTACTTTGTCGTAGTGATGGAGAAAATAAAGTCAAAAGTGAATGTATTCAAAGTCTATATTAAGAATGGGAAAAACAAGACCGCTTAAGGCTCAATGTGAAAAATAGCGAAATTCTTTCAGGGGAAAAACTAATTAAAGCATCCTCAGATGGTGTTCTCCAGAAAATGTAAAATTTTCGATTGGTGAAAAAGAAGCTAATAGACAACATCTTCCTATACGCTTGAAAATGAAAGCTATTTTGCTTTTGAAGTTAATGGAGTAAACACTCTTTTTCCAAAATGGCGTTACAATGGGTGATAAAGTGCTGCAGATTTTCGATGATTGGATTACGAAATGGAAAACGATTGCTGTTCCGATCCGCCGGAAAAGTTAAAAGAGGGAGACAATGTTATTACCATTCGGGCAGGGGATAAGGCGACTCCATTTTTAACCAATAATGGCGAAAATCGGGATGATTACAGTGTAAGAAACGTTCGGCTTGTTCTTGCAGATGGCACGGTCATCAGGGATCCGCCTAAGGAAGCCGGAAAAGTAATCGAAATGAATGACAACAATGCTGCAGTTGATTTTGCACTAAATATTCCAGCTGAAAAAATGACGTCCAAAGCGTATAAATGGGATACAACAAAAGTGAAAGACGGCAAATATACCATTGGTGCCAAGGATTCAGTAAACGCTGAGGCAAAGGCAAAAGTAAAAGTCGATAATACGGCACCTGTAATTAAAACGAATATCCAAAAGGAAAACAATATAAAGGGAATTTACTATTCAGGCAGGTGCAAAGGATGCATTAGTCGGGATGGATAATACAGTAATAAAACTCGATGATGAAGTCATTAAGGTGCCATATGAAACCTCATCAGGAAAATTATCGCCAGGAGGCATACACTAACGATTTCAACTAAGGATAAGATAGGAAACAAAGCCGAAATGTACTTTCCGTTTTCAGTTGTGGACGAAATCCGGCCAAACCTGAACTCGTTTCATCAGAGGATAATCTGGAACGCAAACGTCGGATTTTAAAAGTAAATGTGAAAGATCCGACAAATGATGTGATGAATGTTTCCTTCTTTAAAGGATTTCAGTATAGGTGCAGGGGACAAGGAACATGTGAAAATTTTTAAAAATGCAGCGGATACAGAACCGCCGCAAACGATGGTTCCTGCAGGAGAAAACGCTCTAGATAAGAGGAGATGGCTAAAGTAGCCTCTTCGGATGACAATTATTTGGTTACGGATTCTGAGACGAAATTCCCGTATCATCGGTTTGATGTCACCATCGATCGCTACTGTGGATGAAACAGGATGAGGTGGAATTGTCATGGGAAGGCCATTCGATTAGAAGGCCGGAAAGTGTCGCATGTATGCCTGGAGTCATCCGAATAATAGATGGATCCTGCTTGATTTTAAAATTGCCGGTAAAGGGGATTTTACCTTACAGAAAAATGTTTCAGTGCGGTGACTTTGTCAAGGATCATAAAATCAATGTCCTTGTCCAGGATGAAATTCCTGCTTCACCAGCCGATTATGATTATACGTTTGTCTGGATGTCGGATACACAGTATTATTCAGCAAGCTTTCCGTATATTTATGATCGAATGACGAAGTGGATTGTTGAAAATAAAGAAAATTTAAAATTAAATATGTGTTCCATACAGGGGATTTAGTGGATAAAAGTAATAAGGAATATCAATGGAACAATGCGAGTCAATTCATGAAAACACTCGATGATGCAAATGTTCCGAATGGGGTGTTGGCCGGGAATCATGATGTGGACCACAAAACGTCTGATTATACGAATTTTTACCGATTTTTTGGCGAAGTTCGTTATAAAAACCGCCCTTATTATGGAGGTTCGTACAAAAATAATCGCGGCCATTTTGATTTAATCTCCGCAAATGGAAATGATTATATCATGGTTTATATGGGATGGGGTGTGGATGATGAGTCAATTGCCTGGATCAATCAAGTACTGGCAGAACATCCGGACCGGAAAGCGATCTTGTGTTTCCATGAATATTTATTATCAACGGGAAAAGATCCAATCGGTGATCAATTATTTAAGCGAGTCGTGGTTCCAAATAAAAATGTGTTTGCTGTTTTATCAGGTCATTATCATGAAGCGCAAACATTGGTTGATAGATTGATGATGATGGGGATGGGAATCCGGATCGCAAAGTATATCAAATGCTGGCGGATTATCAGGGAGGCCCTGAAGGCGGAAAAGGCTATATGCGTCTGCTGCACTTTGATCAAGATCAAAACAAAATCATCGTGAACACCTATTCGCCATACATCAATGATAATAATTATTACGATACGGATAAGTATGGGAATAAGGATGAATTCAATATCGCATTAAACCTTGAACCGCAGCAAAAAAGAATCGCAACGGACAGTTTTACGGTCAATGTATATACGGATTATTAAATTGGCAAAGGGAGTAAAAAGCGGCAACGAGGCGAGGGCAATTGGAATAGTCTAGCTCCAAATCGAACCTACTCGTGGTTTGTCATAGCAGAGGATAACTTCACAGGCAGAACAATATCAGACATTTGGACCTTTAGGAAGAAAGAGGGCGGTTCTCCTGTTTCTTCAACACCGTAACGCCCTAAAAAATATGTTCAGAAGGAAGCAAGGGGAAGATCCGAGACTGCTGAAAAAGGAACGTTGTTTGGAAAGCCTCGAAGATCGTCATCACTATACAGACAATAATAGAAGGCGCTGTCCCAAAAGTAAAGGTGTCAGGCATCACAATACAATATCTAGACTAAATTAGGTGGAAACAGTTCTAGATATAGATAGTTTTGTGGATGTCAGATACCTTATGGGACAGCTCCTTCTTCTCTTTATATAGACCTTTTCATTGATCCCGGACAGTTCTCTTACTGTTCCTTTAGCCTGCTGCCACGACAGAATTTTTCTTTTTGATCCAAAAGTCGTAAGCAAAATCACAACTACAAAAGCGGCCTGCGGCAAAGTGGTTTCCAGTGTTGGATATAAGCCTATCCATTCGATAAAAGGTATCTTGTGGACCGTATTCGTCGGTAATACTTGTGAAACTTGAAGAGAATGTATACTGACGCCGAGAATTTTAAAGGATAATGTATAGATGATAACCGTTGCCACTTTAAAGAAAGCAGTAATCGGCAGCTTCACGCTGTAACGAATGATAATAAATCCAATAACAAGTAAAATGACTAATGCTACAACGATCCCGATCATCAATTGTCTTCATACTCATATAGGGCGCCATACCTGAATAAAAAATAATCGTTTCCGCCCCTTCACGGAAAATGGAGAAAAAGCTGATAAGAGCAAAAGAAACCAATTTCCCTGTAGCGATTGCCTGATTCATTTGATTGTCAATATAACGGTTCCATGAGTGAATATTCGATTTACTGTGAAGCCAAGCCCCAACCGTCAGCATCATCACGACTGCTACGATTCCAATCATTCCTTCCAAATATTCTCGGCTGGAAGCAGCTGTTATTTGTGAAAATACGAAAGAAATGATAACAGATAACACTACACTGGCTGCTAAACCAGCAGCTACTCCGATCCAAATCCATTTTTGTTTATCACTTTGATTTACTCTTTTTAAAAAGGACAATAAAGTCGCTACAATGAGAAGGGCTTCCAATCCTTCACGCAAAAGAATCAAGGATGCATCCCATATGGAATAGCTTGTTTCATGTGTTAATGGCAAAAGTCGTTTGTTTAAATCGGTAATGATCGATTGAGCTTCCTCTGCCTGAACCTTTTTCGAGTCTAATAAACTGATGGCTGTAGGGATTTTTGTTTCCATATCACTGTATAGTTTACTATCTCGAGTTGATACGTCTCCTTCCACCATTGGCCAAATCGTTAAAATTTCATTTGCTTTGTCAATCTGTCGGGATTGTACCGCCGTCGTAAATGCTTCCGTTGCTTGGGTAAATTCCGCAATTTCTCCTAACGCATACTCTCTGTAATCATTTGCTACACTATCCAACTGACTGGTCGTAGCGGCAGCTTTTTGCTCACTGTCCTTATCCTTCGATTGAGGTTCATTGTCCGTATTTTGAGCACAGCCAAATAATAGACTAGTAGATAAAAATATGCTAAATAGTGCCAGCTTTTTCCTCATGTGAAAATTCCCTTTATTAAAAATAATTTAGAATCATAATATCAGATAATGATAATCATTATCAATATAAAATTTTATCTATTATAAATTTTCAGGAAGCAAGGGGACAGTTCTTCGGCTTCCTTTTTTGTTGTCAAAGCCGAATTTTAAAACACAGTCACGGTATACCCTTGCCTCTGGAGTAGACGGTTTGATCCTTTTTATTCCATTTTTGGTATTATTATAGTATAATTCATATAGTTTCCTAGATAAGTATCCCTATGTATTAAGTAGTTAATGCATGAATAGTATGTATTCTTACGAATGAATAGCGAGGAGGATTTAGAGTTGAAAAAAATCATCTTTTTATTAATGGCATTCGTGTTAACAGTTAGCGGTTTTACGGTAAGTGCGAAAGCAGCCGGATTTACAGATTTGACAGAGGGTCAGCGCTTTTATGACGAAATGTCATTTTTGGAAAATAAAGGGATTATAACCGGTTATGCAGATGGAACATTTCGTCCTAATGGTGAGGTCACAAGGGCGGCTGCAGCGATTATGATTGGAAGATCCTTAAATCTAGATGGAGAACAAAAAGCTACAGAATTCCCTGATGTGGGGGCAGATCAGCAAGCAAGCGGCTATATTGCATCTGCCGCAGCAACGGGAATTATTAAAGGATATACGGATGGAAAGTTCCATCCAAATGAAACAGTTACAAGAGGGCAGATGGCGATTTTTTTATCAAGAGCCTTCCACCTGACAGAAGAAGCCGATGTTCCTTTTGTTGATATCTCCCCTGCTATGGTAAGCTATCAGCATATTAAAAGAATTGTAGCCGAAAATCTTACTCAAGGATATGAGGACAATACTTTCCGCCCCAATTTAAAGGTAACAAGAGCTCAGTTTTCTGCTTTTTTAGCAAGAGCCTTGAACGATGAATTTAAGGTTGAATTGCAGCCTGTACATCTAAGTTATTTAAGAGATAAAAATTACGTTTATTATTACCACACAAATTATGACAGTCAGGCAGAAGATTCCTATTATGTATATTCTGATAAAGCTTATGATAATTGGGATGTATGGGATGTGTATACAAACAATACATATTCCTATTCAAGATTAGAAGCAGAGAATAGCAATGGGTACTATGTTGGTTATCCTGAGTCTGAATATCAAGTAGAAATTAAATATCCTAGAGAGGAAGGGAAATCCTGGATACCGCTTTATGAAGGGGATCCTGCACACACAATAACTTCTATTAATACGATTCTGACGACACCAGCTGGAACCTTCTATAATGTAGTCGAAGTTACTTCTGAAGACGGCTGGATTTATTATTATGCGCCTAATATCGGACTCATTAAACGAACTTATAATGGAGCAACAGAATTAGAATTAACAAAAATAGAAAATCGCTAGAATACGAGGGACGGTTCTTCTGCTTCTTTTTGGGTCTGCAAAGCCATAGAACCGGCTCCTGCTTCAAAAAAATTTTCGAATTGCCCACATTTTTTTTCTATAATTGCATATCCTGTATCATAACAGATAAGGAATATTAAAATGTGTATTATAGAAAGGAGCGGGTAATATGTTAAAAAGTCCAGTTGAGTTTTTTAGAAATTTACCGAAAAGGGAATGTCCGGAGTGTGGTCAAATCATTGAGGAACAGGCTGAATCGTATTTAATGGAATGTGACTATTGCTTATCTAAGAAACCTGAATAATTTGATAGGCTTTGTTAAACAATATTGTTGCTGCTTTAAAGGCATGTGGTGTACACGTTCAGCCAAGTTACTCATTCGAATAAAACAGGCTGCCCATGTACACCACATGCCATTTTCAACAATCATCGTTAACATAGCCATTTGATAAGGTGACAGGCAGCATCTAAAAAGTTAGATGCTGCTTGTCACCTTAATTTTTTTCGGGAAGAAATGAGTTTTGGATGGTGTCAGGATCAATGGTCAGGTATCCAAAATTGTTATCTGTTTTGAGAATGGATCCTCCCTTTTCGAGTGGAAGAAAGGGGATATTTTCTGATCACATAGTATTTGCGGATCGAGGAAGCACAAACCGTCCCCATGCTTCCTTTTAGATCATTATTGTCATATAATGATCTAATCACTGAATATAGACAATGGAGGAATTACTTTGATTATTGATAAACTATCTAATGCAAAAATGTATGATGATTTACATCCAAGATTGAAAAAGGGGTTTCATTTTTTGCTTGAAAATGATCTGAATGCTCTAGCAGTTGGTACCTATCAAATTGAAGAAGATAAAGTATTTGTGATGATTCAAGAGTATGAAACGAAGTTACCCGAAGCCTGCCGTTATGAGGCTCATGATCAATACACCGATATCCAATATGTGATTCAAGGACAGGAAAAAATGGGTTATACCAATATAGAAAATACAAACGTGGAAGAGACTTACAAAGATAAAGATCTCAAGTTCCTAGCGGGCCAGGGAGACATTTTTCTTGTAAAAGAAGGTTCATTTGCCATTTTTACGCCGAAAGATGCTCATATGCCGGGGATGTGTGCAGATCAGCCGCAGCCGATTAAAAAAGCTGTTGTCAAGGTTTTATGGGATTAAGAAGCGGGGGGGACGGCTCTCATGCTTCCTTTCAGACCTTTCTTCATAAGTTTTGGTGCCTGCACGCACTAACCAAAAAGTTGTTTCACAGATTATTTTTAACAAGACTCTGTTAAACAATAGTGCTGATTTCCAAGGTGGCATTGGTGCACGCGTCCATTAAGTTATTCATTCGAATAAAACATGTGCCAACACACACTCATTCTGCTTATCAGCCATAAGCAATAACAGAGCCTTTAGCAAAAAGAGAGCAGATTAGTGGGAAGCCACTGAAAAAGTGTATTCTTTGAATAATCAACCGGTACTCCCATCGATATATAGTAAAAAAAGAAGTTGATTATCTACATATAGTAGGTAATTTACTTCTTTTTTCTTTAAATAAACTTTATCAGTGGTCTGCTCTCTTTTTGCAACTATACATACAAATTCTTACATTTCAGTAACAAGTAAAAGCAAACTTTGTCAACCAGATAAATCATTCTGTGTTCGATAAGCTAAGCTTATGCCATTTTAATTTTCATTGATTGTTTTGGTACGTCATTGCAGTTTCTTGTGCCTGTTGAAGTTTTTCTTGTGCCTTCAAGACGTCATGCTGTTCCTCTTTAACTTTTTTCTGTGCCTGTTGTAGTTGTTGAACTTCCATTTGCACCTGTTGCTGAGCCTCTAATAGCTCTATTTCTTCCACCTGTAGCTGCAGATGTGCCTTTTGAACATCTTCTTGTGCCTTTATTAACTTTAGTTGTTCTTGATGTATTTGCTGCTGCCGACTTTGCTGTGTCATAGAAAAAAGCCTCCACAATCATTATTTGGAACTAATTATTATTATTGTGCTCAGATTAAATTATTTATATGCTTGGAAGCAGGGGATGGGCTCTCATGCTTCTTTTTCAGTCGAGGAACAGAAGAACCGTCCGAAGCCGCTGAAAAAGTATTTGTTTTGAATAATTAACAGGTATTTTTATCAACATACTGTAAAAAAGAAGTTGATTATCTACATAATAAGTAGGTAATCAACTTCTTTTTTCTTTTGGCTTTGTTAAACAATATGGTTGTTGCTTTAAAGGCCTTTGTTGTACACGTTCAGCTAAGTTATTCATTCGAATAAAACACGCTGCCCCATGTACACCACATGCAATTTTCAACCATCATCGTTAACATAGCCTTTCTTTTAAATGGACTTTTTCAGTGATCTCGAACCGTCCCTCTGCTTACATGGAAACATTTTTATTTGTTTCGATTGGCTGATTTGTGTTAATTTGTTTGAAAAGATTAATCACAAATAAGAATGTACCGACAACAATTAGGATGGAACCAATGACAACCCCGATGGTGAGGGTCTTACTTCCTGTAAGAAGCTCTACAAATAGAGCGCCCTGCATGACCGGTAAACCAATATTATGTAGCCAAAAGTGAATGTTAGCTAATTTAGTTTGAGCTGCATGTGGATAGATAGTATAGAAAATACCAAATATGGCCATTGAAACCCAGCCTAATAAATTTAAATGTGCATGAACGGATGCGAATGAGAAATTTTGAATCATACCCATCACAAGTCCTAAACAGACAGCTATCAAAAAGTAAACAGCTGCGATTTTCAAAAAGCGTACTCCCATTATATTTCCCTCCCTTCGCCATAAATGGTGAAAATTAATCGAATTATTGCAGGGGGGAATTGGAAATGAGAAAGAAGTGGAAGAAAATAGATATGTTAACCCCTTCATCCAATAAGGTGCTTGAACCAATTTGTATGAAGATGACGATGCAGCTGAAAATGCAACTTGTAGAAAGCAAGGGGATGGTTCTTTTGCTTCCTAACAAGTAATGAACAGAAAGGGTTGAATTAGACATGGTAAATATATTTATTTCAGGCGATATTCCAGATATCGGTTACGATCTACTTTCCACACATCAATTGAAGATATATACGGGGGAAAAGCTGATTGCGGGCGTCAGTCATGCAGATGCTTTACTTTGCCCCCTTTCTACTAAAGTAACAAGGAAGGTCATTGAGTCGGCTCCTTATTTAAAAGTGATTGCTAACTTTGGAGCGGGTTTTGATAATATTGACATCAAAGCTGCGGAGGAAAAAGGCATTCCAGTGACAAATACACCAGGGGTTTCTACAGAAGCAACAGCGAACTCGCCATTGGTCTCATGTTAGCACTTGCGAGAAGAATACCAGAAGGGGATACCCTTTGCCGAACAACAGGATTTAACGGCTGGGCACCGCCTTTCTTTTTAGGAAGAGAGCTAACCAACAAAAAGCTTGGAATTGTTGGATTCGGCAACATCGGACAGGCAGTGGCCAAACGGGCTAAAGCATTCGGTATGGAAATTTATTATACTGGCCGCGGTAAAAAATCATGGGATATTGAAGCAGAGTACGAAGCAACATTTATGGAATTCGATGAACTCATTCAGACGTGTGACATTGTAACTGTACATACTTCTTATAATAAAAAAACGCATCACCTTTTCACAAAAGAAACTTTCTCTCTTATGAAAAAAGATGCCTACTTCCTTAATTTATCGAGAGGGCCAGTCGTCAAGGAAGCTGATCTTGTTGAAGCCCTACAAGCCGAAGAAATCGCTGGAGCAGCACTTGATGTGTTCGAATTTGAACCACACATCACCGAAGAATTAAAACAATTTAAAAACCTTGTCCTCACGCCGCATATCGGAAACGCCACAGTTGAGACAAGAAACGAGATAGCAAAGCTATCAGTTAACAATATTTTAAGTGTACTAGAACATGAGAAAGCCTTGACCCCGGTTTACTAGGGGATCATCCTTATAAAAATAACTAACTGAACATGAATAAGACAGACCGTTTTAAAAGCGGTCTGTCTTTTTATTCAGTAGAAAAATTAACAATTAATATACTTGAATTAATATTCGCAATTGAATTGTAATGAAACGGTAATATAAAGAGCCCATCCTTTTTGATAGAATAAGAGTGTTGAAAAAACATATTTCGATAATTTATGAGGGATTTCGGGAAAAAGACTAACGAGGTGGCAAAATGAGACAGCAGGTTACCAAATTCTTGATTGTAGTAATACTTATGGCGATTCTTCCATTTCATTCGGTTTCAGCAGCAACACCAACATCAACTCAGGAAGAAGTCATTGGAGTAGCAAAATCATATATAGGTGTACCGTATGTATTCGGAGGAACCACTCCTAGAGGTTTTGATTGCTCAGGGTTCATTCGGTATGTATTTGGAAAAGTAGGAACAGACTTGCCAAGAACGGCCGGGGAGCAATATAACGTTGGAGCCAAAGTTTCAAAAGCTGATCTTAAACCTGGTGATGTTGTATTTTTTAAAAAAACGTATAATAAAGCGGGTATTACCCATTCAGGCATTTACATAGGAAACAATCAATTTATCTCTGCTACTACTAGTAAGGGAATCAAAATTGACTCATTAAGCAGTACATATTGGGGACCAAAATATTATGGTGCCACTCGTGTAATCGATAGAAAACCTGGAGAATTCTATGATGTAGACGCTAGTAACCCAGCGTATCAAGCTATTTTTACCTTAAGTACTAAGGGAGTTATTACAGGCTTTGAAGATGGCAATTTTGCCCCTGAAGCTAATGTAACCCGCGGACAGGCTGCTGCCATTGTGAACAGAGTCTTGCAAAAACAGCCAACGGACTTAAATGCCTTTGCAGATGTGCCAACGACTCACCGTTTCGCTAAAGATATTGCAGCAATGAAAGAGCTAGGCATTATTAATGGCTTTCCAGACGGTACATTTCATCCCGATTCATTCATGACAAGAGCAGAGATGGCTGTCATTGTACAGAAAGCTTTTAACCCTCAGGTTTCAGTAGCAGGCAGCGGTTACAGTGATGTTGATCCATCTTATTGGGCGCATGATGCAATCGTAACGATGAGCAGTATCGACACTACTTCTGTATTTGATGGAGATCGCTACTATGCGACAAACCAAGCAACACGTGCCGTCTTTACGGCAGCTATCTATAATACGATGAATGTTGCAAAGTAATGCTCAAATAACTGGCTACCAGCAGGTATAATAGAGAAAACCCGTTAGCAAAAAACTAACGGGTTTATTTGTATTTATAATAGAAAAAACTTGATTATTAGCTCTGCTCCTAGCCTCACAAACCACGCTTTACAAAAATCTTTTCCCAGCCTCTTTTTGGTTTTTTTATATTTTAATATTATTAAAATAATGAATTTCTAATAAATTACTCACAATAGCCTGTCCTGTTAAAATAGTAGTGTCTAGCTTCCTAAAAATTTTCCCCTCCAATTGTTCTTCCAATATAATATGAAATTTCCGCTGCAACTCTTTGGAATTTGCGTATTCTTCCATGGTCATTGGCCTGAATCATCAACAGAAAATAAGCGATTCTACTGTCAAAATACTGCGGACAAAACGAGTAATATAGTTGATTGTAGGTAATGACAAATGATAAAATATTATTTGAATATACTATCTGATCTATTTCATAAATCCTACCTTTGACCTTCAATGTTCGTGAACATATCAATGATACAGTTAAAACTATTTTACATAGCTGCCATTGGTTAGATTGCTTTAAAAATTAGTCTTCGATGCGCCAATGTAAAGTGAAATCAGTCATAAGCCGCATACGCATTGAGTTCGAAATCTCTCATGAATTTATTTCTAACAAAAGGGAATTATGGAATTGATTCACTTATTATGTTGGTTTTTACATTACTTTTTTACTTGCGACAAAATACGTTTATACATAGGGGAGGAAACGTTTACATGGCAAACTTTGAAAAAAACTTGGAAAAAATTGACGGAAGAACAAAGTTAGTGGGATTGCTTGCTACACCAATTGGACACAGTTTATCACCAAGAATGCATAACTTAGGTTATACAATAAAAGATTTGAACTTTTCTTACATGGCATTTGAAGTAGGTAATGAAGAGTTGCAAAAAACACTCGAAGGATTAAAAGCGATGGGTGCTGTTGGTTGCAACGTATCCATGCCAAATAAGATGGAAGTGCTCAAATATTTAGATGAACTAGATGACAGTGCTAAATATAGCGGCGCATGTAATTGTGTAGTCATTAAGGATGGCAAATTAAAAGGCTACAATACAGATGGTATGGGATATGTGCAAAACCTTATCGAACATGGTGTGAATTTAAAAGGGATAAAAGTAACCTTAGTTGGTTCCGGTGGGGCTGCAACGCCAATCGCTATCCAATTAGCTCAATCCGGTATTAAAGAAATCAGTATTTTTGCCCGTAACGATCAATACTTCGAACAAGCAGAAATAAATGTTAATAAAATCAACAATGATATGAAGCACTTTAATGTAAAAGCTAACATCTTCCATTTAGAAGATAAAGATGCCTTCCGTCGTGAAGTAAGTGAAAGCGCTATATTAGCTAACGCTACAAGCTTGGGCATGAAACCTTTAGAAAACTTAAGCATTATTGATGATACATTGGATGTATTGCGTGAAGGATTAGTTGTAACAGATGTTGTTTATAATCCACAAAAAACAAAATTATTACAACAAGCAGAAGAAGCAGGATTAGTCGCTATCAATGGTCTTGGTATGATGTTATGTCAAGGTGACTTAGGATTTAAACTCTTTACTGGCGAAAATATGCCAAGAAAAGAGATTCAAGAAATTATGTTTGGTCAACACGTTTAAGTTTCTGCTGCTATAACACGAGAAAATTTCCCAGTAATGCTTCATGAAAGATTCATTCCATATAGAAGGTAAAGGAGAGCAATGATCAGCTCTCCTTTTTTTATGTAAAAGGCTTTGTTAAACAATATTGTTGTTGCTTTAAAGGCCTTTGGTGTACGCGTTGGGCTAAGTTATTCATTCGAATAAAACACGCTGCCCCTGTACACCAAAGGCCATTTTCAACCATCATCGTTAACATAGCCATGTAAAAAATAAATTGTTGGTCGGCAAGCTTAATTTCGCGGTGGAAGTAGTTCTGTTCACTTTTACATATTTGGTAGGGAGCAGAAGCGCATGAAAGTTTTCTCCTACTTATAGTGCTGAAAGCGGGAAAAGCAACCGGATTATTTCTATGAAAATCAGAAAATATAAAAAATAACAGATGTGTATAAAACGTCAGCCTCTATTTTTACATAGCCTTTGCAAAAAAACATATTGACAATGATAATCATTCTCTTTATACTCGTAAATGTAAATGATTTTCATTATCAATTAAACGATATTATTATTATTTAGTAGAGGAGATAGAAGAATGAAAAAGAGAGAATTAAAGAAAATTATTGCAGGTCTTTTAATGACTTCTGCACTGCTGACGGCTTGCAGTACGACACAGGAAAAAACAGAAAAGACTGATGAGAAAAAACAAGAAGAAAAGGTAAACACCAAAGAGGAAAAGGCTGAGAAAGAAGCAGATGTTGCGGCCGTCTACAACGATGCCATTGCTGAATTAGACAAGGCCAAAGAAGGTAAAAAAGTTGACTTTGCTGCGGTTAGCGAATCTTATACAAAGAATCTGCAAGGCTTAGTACAAAAACTAGATTCAGAGTCTGAAGCACAGAACGATCAGCATATTACTGCCGCTCTGCAGGCAGGTAAAGAAGGCGCTATGGATCCAGTCGTTGCCAGACAAATTTTTGATAAGTTAATGCAAAAGGTCTTCTATTTAACCGTTAAACATGAATTTGCAGAAGTAGATGAAAACTGGGCTAATAAAGAAAAAGTAAATGAGGAAATAGAAGAAGCAAAGGAATATTATGCAATCCTTCAATCAACTGTTGAAAAGCGTGATGCAGCAAATGGAACAAATATGGTTTCTGTCATTGCAGGAGGATTCGATGAGATTGAAAAAGCAGTCGAAGCAGATGATCATCAAGCCTTCCTATTAGGAAAGCAAGTGGTAGATAAGACGTTAATGAAAACTTTCTATTTAGCAGCTGGTTCAATTCCAAATGGTTATGCAACAAAAGCTGCAGCTGAAGCAAAAGTAGATCAGAAACTTGCAAAAGTAGAACAAGCTGAAGGCTGGGCATTTTATCAATCACTATTTAGCTACCTAAACAAACACGCTGAAGAAGAAACAGCGTTTATTGAAAAACAATTCAATTTAGAAACGGACGTTACATCATTGGATCCTGCGGCCGTTAATAAAGCATTTGTTCGTGGATTCGCAAAAATTGCCCTTAGTGAATATGCAGAAAGTCAAGAAGCTTGGGGAGAAGAAAAAGCACCAGTTACTGCTTTAGAAGGTGCGTTGTTTATTGACATAATTGGTGAAGATATCAAAGGATTGCTTGGCGAAGAAGCTTATAAGACATTGTCAGAACAAGCTCAACAATATCTTGAAAAAGCCAAATCAAAAGACAAAGCAGCTGGAGAGCCAATTTTAGCAGAAATCCAATCTACATTAAATAAAGTGATCGAACAAGCGAAATAGGCAAATTACTTCAATGGGGAGAAACCTTGTCATCAGACAAGGTTTCTCCTTTTGGAAAAAATGTATATAATTGGAATGATAAAATCCAATTATATAGATAGAGGTGTTATGTTGAAGATTATCATTACGGGTGGTGCAGGTTTTATCGGCAGCCATCTTGCAAGGAAGTTTATACGGGAAAAGCATGAGGTGTATATCGTAGATTGTCTGCATCCATATTATTCTTCAGAAAGAAAGATGAAACATTTGAACTCGATTGTTTCGCTAAATGACAATCAATTTATTAAGTTAGATCTATTGAATAGGGAAGCCACGATTACTCTTTTTAAGTCGATTTCACCGGATGCCGTCATCCACTTAGCAGCATTGCCTGGAGTGGCCTACTCCATTGAAAGACCGCTTGAATACGTTGACTATGATATAAAAGCAACAATAAATGTGCTGGAAGCTTCCAAGGAATGCGGCACAGATCAAGTAATTTTTGCATCGTCTTCCTCTGTTTACGGAAACCAAGAAGGGCCGCTTAAGGAAGAAATGGCAAATGGAAACGTGCTTTCACCGTATGCAGCCTCCAAATATTCCGCTGAGTCTTTTTGTCATGTTTATAAAAATTTGTATGGATTCCAAATGAAAATATTAAGATTTTTTACTGTTTATGGACCGTGGGTTCGCCCAGATATGGCGATAGGGATTTTTCTGAAACAGCTGCTTCAACAAAAGGAAATTATCCTTTTTGGTGAAGACCGGGTTCGTGACTTTACATACATAGATGACATCGTGGAAGGCATTTATTTAGCGCTGATAAGGTTAAATCGAAGTGAAGTCATCAACATTGGTTCAGGTAAATCGATATCGATGCTCTCGTTATTAAGTGAATTGAAACGATATTTTCCGGATATGAAAATATGGAAAGAAAGATCTCGTCTGGGTGATGTTGTCCAAACATGTGCAGATATTGGCAAGGCGAAGAAGATCTTAGGTTTTGAACCAAAGGTGAGCATTGAGCAAGGGTTGAACGAAACGGTAAAGTGGGCAAAGGAAAATGAAGTCTTCCTTTAAAGGTATCAAGTTCTTTTGTTCCTTATTGATCATCATTGGCTTTATCCTGATTTCATTCAGATATTTTGAAGCAAAATTGATTTGGAATGGGATAAAAGCCATTATTGGATCTCCATTCACCTTTTTTATTATATTAAGCGTTTATTTCCTTTCTTTTTGCCTGAAAGCAGCCGCCTGGAGAATGTATTTAAATGGTCGGCCCAGGTTTTCCACATGTTTACTAGGAATTTTATATAGTTTGTTTGTGAATCACCTACTGCCAATCAAAACAGGGGACCTAGTTCGCATAAAAATTATGAGCTCCCGGGATGATATGGATGACGAGACTGCTGCGCATTCGGTCATCGTTTTAAGATTACTTGACATGATTTGCTTAATTGTTTTTACAGTCATTGGATTGCTATTCCTGCAAGTAGGTTTTAAAGTTCCAGTGCAGCTAATTATCATCGGAAGTGTTCTATTTATCCTTTCGATCGTTTTAGCTTTTTGTTTATTTCCTGCGTTTTTGAAAAGACACATAGGTTTACTTAAAAATGCGCTTAATGGAACAAATGGAATGCTTATCTTAGCGGCTACCGTATCCAGTTGGATGTTAGAAGCCGCCGTTCTATATGGAACGGCTTATATCCTACATGTGAATTTATCGATTCCTGCATCTATTTTTGCTAACAGTGTGACTGTGTCTGGACAAATATTTCAAGTTACTCCAGGCGGAATCGCAAATTATGAAAGCTTTCTTGTTTTTGCTTTAAGTTTGTTTGGATTTGCGATTAAAAAAGGATATGCCATCGCGGTCATTACCCATGCCGTAAAATTCTTTTTTTCATATGCAGCTGGGGTGATAGCTGTATTAATATATCCAATTTCATTAAAGACATTGATAGATTGGAGCTGGATAAAAGGAGTGAGGGGAAAGTGAAGAGTGCTTCAAAGTTTGAAAAAATAGCAGCACGCTGCTGGAATTTATTAAATGAAGGAAAACCTTTTACACCGATCTTCGTTGTGGGGACTATGCTGTTATTCCATTTCGGGGCTTTAAGGGATTTTGATTTAAGCTTGGCTCTATTTCAAGCGTTTTTGTATGTCATTCCCTTATTGGTAATCTATTATCTTTTTGATTTTCCGCTATTTTTAAGAAACTATCTTTGGATTCCTTTTGTGATTTATTTAATCGTTTGGAATGCTCATGCTATCAATATTAACCTTCTGTTATTTTCAATCGGACTTTATTTCTTTTTTACCGTTTTCTTTTGGGGTACACTGTACTATCACTTAAGAATTGGGACGACTTGGTTAAACTTTACCCGTTTTTGGAAGCTTGTTTTAAAAAATAGCGACTCCACAAGCGGAAATGCGCAAGAACAAATCCCTAAGTTTCTATTGGTCTTATCGCTATGGGAATTTTCTTTTGGAAAAATAGCTTCTGGCACATCAGTAGATTTGCTATCTCTCGTGATTTTTTATCTTTTTGTACTTGTTTTTGCTTATATTCTTCACCGTAATCTATTTGATTGGAAGCCAAAAATGTATAAGGGCTACACGAAGGACCATTTTCCCCAGCCTGAGAAAAGCATTTCCGATAAAGCGATTGTCATTGTTATTGACGGAATGCGCAAGGAACGCTTCTATGAAGCAGATACACCATTTTTAGACTACCTGAAGGATAACGGCACAGAATATACCAATATGGAAACCCTATATCCAGCCAGGACAGTGGTCTGCTTTTCGTCCATGTTTACAGGTGCGTATCCTGTGGAACATGGGATGCGCTCTAATATGGTTTGGAAATTAGGGATTAAGGTGGAGAGCATCTTCGATTCGTTAAGGAAGATTGGCAAAAAAGGAAGACTGCTCGGAATTGCCCATCTTGTTGATTCGATGGGAAGCGATGTCGAAACCGTAACGGCTGTTATGCATAATGATCAGGCAGATCCTAATATTATGGAGAGGGCCAAGAAAATTATGAAGGAACAGGATCCGGATTTGTTCATCGTGCAAATGATTGCGACAGACCAAACGGGCCATAGCAGAGGTGTGCTTTATGATGAATATCTGCAAAAAATACATGAAGCAGATGCTCTTGTTAAAGACTTTGTCGATTGGCTGACAAAAGAGGGGAAAATGAACAATACAACTCTTTTCATTTGTGCGGATCATGGACAGGCAGACGGGATTGGCGGCCATGGCCATTTGGATGAAGGGGAAAGGTTTGTACCATTTTTCGTCCATGGACCGAATATTGCTAAGGGAAAGAAAGTAGAAGAAAAGCATAGTCTTGTCTCATTGGCTCCTACATTAGCCTATTTACTGGGTACACCTTTTCCTAGTCAAAGCAGAGGCAAGGTTTTAGAAGATGCCATTGAACAGAAGGAAGAGATGTAACATGAATAAGCTTCAAGTGATCGTGTTTTTACCAGCCTACAATGAAGAGAAATCAATCGGAACCGTTATTAGGAATATACCAAGAAACTTTCACAACAAAGTGGATGTGAAAGTTTTGGTTATTGATGATGGATCTAGTGATCGAACCGTTGATGTATCAAAAAAAGCTGGTGCAGACTATATTGTCAGCTTTCCGAAAAACCAGGGACTTGGTGCAGCCGTTCGTGCCGGGCTGCGTGAATGCTTTGAAAGGGGCGCGGACGTTGGAGTCATGATCGATGCGGATGGAGAGTATCCTGCCGATCATATTCCTCATCTGCTGCAGCCTATTTTCCAAGGCGAAGCTGATTATACAATGGGTTCCCGCTTTTTGGGTACGATAAAGGGAATGAAACTCCATCGCCGGTTAGGAAACTATTGTTTTACCTTTCTTCAGAGCTTGTTATTGAGGAGACGGATTTATGACGGACAGTCTGGGATGAGAGCTTTTACTAGACAAGCGTTACAACAGGCTGAAATTATCCACGATTATAATTATGCCCAGGTTCTCACGTTAAATCTTTTCCGAAAAGGCTTTAGGGTAAAGGAAGTACCGATTCCCTATCATGTCCGTTCAAATGGGGAATCATTTATCACGTTTAAAGGATATCTATCGTCCGTTCTGCCGGCTATTTGGAAGGAATGGAATCGAAAGGTTGCAAAAGTGGATATTCAAAAGAATGCTTGTAACCTAGAAATGTTAGAGGAGTCAGATGTAAGTGAAAGCGGTCATAAAAAAAGGCTGCTCATCGCAAAATAACATTGACATAATTATTGATAATAATTATCATTATCGATAGGAGGGAGAGTTTATGAAAAAAAGAATGCTTTTATCTTTTACGGTCATTTTCCTTTTTACCAGTTTGTTTTCCATAACAGCTAGTGCCTACACATATGGTGATCCAAATAAAGAGGAATTGGCTGAAGCATACAAAGAAATGCTGATAGAATTAGATAAAAATCCTCCAGACTTCAGTACAGCACAAAAACATTATGAAACCGTAAAAGAAGAAGTCGACATGCATATGGGTCCTGAACCGTCAAAAATCATTCTGCAAAATATCGCGGATAAAGATAAAGAACAGACAGTTGAGAATCTGGATAAGCTTCTTGTGTTAAATATTGCACGAAGAATGAATAGTGTCGAAAAGAACTTTTCCGAGTTTGATACAAGTAAACGCTTATTGGCAAAGGGCTTTGCCACCTATGAAGCTCTTTCTCCTAAAATAGAAGCCAAAGATTCTGAGCTTGATAAAAAAATCCGGGCGGAATTTGATAAGGCGTTAGAGGCATTAGGAAACCCTGGACTGTTTGGCGTCGGGCAAAAACAGGCTAATTTAGAAGCCTTTAAAACTAGCAAGGAAACTATTTTTTCAAACCTGCAAAAGGAATTTAAGTTAAAAAGTTTAGATGTCGGTCATTTTTCTGAAAGTGCCGCAGTATCAGATAATAATAAGAATAAAGACTGGACAGATGTTTCCAATATTAAAAACTGGATTCCGATCCTGATCATCGTGGTTATTATTCTTGCCGTAGTAGTAGTGGCAAGAAAAAAGAGAAAAAATAGATAAATAAGTTGTTTCAATAGGGGAGAGGTGAAGCTTTATGGAAATACAAGCATTGTTAATCACGTTTCGCGAGGTGCTTGAAGCATTACTGATTGTCGGAATTATCACAACTTACTTAAAAAGAACGGATAACAGCAAATACACAAAATATGTTTGGTTGGGTGCCGGACTTGCCGTTCTAGCCAGTGTTGGGGCTGCCATGCTGTTTCAGCTTGTATTTACAGGTTTTGCGGCCATGGTCAGCGAAATGTATTTAAAAATAGGTATTATGATCGTTTCCGCTCTCCTATTGACGCAAATGGTTTTTTGGATGGCGGGTCACAGCAAAGACTTAAAAGGAAGTACAGAAGACAAGATGAGTAAGTTCATTTCAACAGGGAATATTGTTGGAATGGTTATCCACTCATTCTTAGTTGTCCTTAGGGAAGGAATTGAAACCGTCTTTTTCTTCGCCGCGATTACGGGCGGGAATATTGGTGCTGCTATGCAGGGCTGGGGCTCGATTACCGGTGTAATCATTGCCTTCGCAGTTTCTTACCTATTCTTCAAAGGAACAATGAAAATATCGCTTAAGACGTTTTTTAAAGTCACTGGGGCTTTTATCATTTTAATCGCTGCCGGGCTGTTGGTTCAGGCCATTTCTATGATGCAGGATTTAGAGATCATCGGGAGCATCATGCCCCATCTATATAATCTGACTTGGCTGCTGCCGGAGCATCCAATCGATTATGATCATTATTTGCGAGATCATGGAACAGCTCCATTGTTATCAGGGGAAGTTGGCATCTTTTTAAAAGCGCTGTTTGGCTACTCATCGATGCCATCCATAGAAGAAGTGATTGCCTATCTCGGCTATTTTGCCGGCATCTATTTATTGACTTCTTACCGATCTGACGATGTTAAACAAAGCGGTAAAGAAGAGACAAAAGCTTTAAAAACCGCAGTTGGTAATCAAAAAAGATAAGTTAGTATATGAAAAGTACAAGGAATTTCCTTGTGCTTTTTTCTTAGATAATAAAAATTTTTCAAAGTTAGAAAGCTTTCCAGATGCGGCTCTCAGCGTCCTGTCTCATAAGTTAATCGTTTCTGAAGGAGAAGATCTGCTTCTGCCAGCTGCCGGTTCGTCCTTAAGCAGTCGTCTCCACATTTCAATAGAATGGTGGTCATATGGATATACATAGAAAAGTTGATTGGTATCATAACATTCTTGTCTTAACGAGTGTGGCAGTTATACTCATTTTACTCTTGTACCAGTTAAGACATATTAATGCATTCGCAGCCACATGGGATACGGTGGATTACTCCCTTGCCTTAGAACGATTTGATATCATGGCCATGCAGCCGCATTTTCCCGGCTATCCTTATTTTATTCTCGGTGGAATGTTTATTCATCAATTTATAGAAGATAAAGCAGCTTCATTAACCTTATTTAATATTCTATTTTACTTTAGTGCAGTCTTCCCCATCTATAAACTAGTAAGAGGGTATGTTTCAAAGCCATTTAGTTGCTTAATTACTGCGATGATTTACTCCTCTTCATATGTGCTTGTAACCGTAAACCAGCCGATGTCTGAAGGAGCGGGCCTGGCCTCGTTATGGTGGTATTTCTGGAGCATCGAAAGAGCCTTACGAAAGAATGACCGTCTCGGGGATTGGCTGCCGCTTATGCTTTTTAGCATATTGCTCGGAATTCGTCTGTCTTACCTGCCTTTTGGTGTCGGATTGATTTATTTGTTCTGGAAAAAGTGGAATCAAAAGGAGTATACACTGAAGGGATTGAGTATAAGAGCCTTGTTTGCTTTTCTATTTCAGCTAGTTTGGGTAGGCGGTCTTGTTTTTTCAGAAGGAAGTATTCAAGGATTTGTGAAGCTTTCTCTTGCCTTCACGAGCGGCCATTTCAATGATTGGGGAAATACGGCGGTCTCAAGCGATCTATCTTTTTTGGAGCGGGTGTCCACTTTGTTTTTCAACAATCTTTTTTGGCATGGACTTGTATCTCTATCGATTTTTATCGCTGCTATCATGATCGCATTATGGCTTTTGAGTTTATTTCATTTGAAGTGGAGTCTAAAAAACCTTTCGCCCGCTTATGTGATGGCTGTAAGTTATTTTATTTGGGTACTGCTGGCACAAAATGTAGAGAAGCCCCGGCATATCGTTCCTGTTGTCCTGTTTATCCTATTGATCCTGTTCGTGACGATCTTAAAGAAATTTGTTCATCCCATAATCTCTATTATCTGTCTTGTCCTGCTTTTGTCCAATTCCATCAAAGCGATGCAAATGATCAATGAGCAAGCCACCCAGACTCCTGCAAGCTATCAATTGGCTCAATACACACAAAAAATGGATAAAAGCTCTGTTCTTTATACATGGGAAGAAACAAGGGTTCTAGACTATCTTAATGTTCCCATTATCCATAAAAGAATCATGACATATGAAATTTTCCTGCATGATATGACTTATTATAAAAACAATAAAATCTATTTGACCAATAAAGTAGTTGAAGGGTTTATAAAACAAGGCATCGACCTCAGAGGAAAAATCAAAAAAATAAAAACATTCCAATCCAACTCCATCTATGACCCTGTCTATCATGAAATCTCGTTGTACGAATGGAAGCAAGAAGACAGCTCTCCTGCTTCCTTCGGTGCTGGGTGACCACTCTTAGTGAAAGGCTCATTCAGATAATGGGGAGGTATATAATTGGAAATACTAGGAGGAATGCTTCATTCACATATAAAAAAGCTTGAAGAAAATTTTCTCCAAGCTTTTTTATCCCTTTATAATGGGTCAGGCGCTTTTTTTCAGTACTCCGTCACTTTGTTGTTTGAAAACAGTTTTACGAATAAATGGAATCACCCATCTGTCTAAGCCAAAATATCCAGCATTTAGACCAGAAACTAAAATGATTGCTCCTAAGAAAAGGTCTGTTGGGATATGAGAAACCGTTCCTGCCATTAAGAATGAATAGTTCATGACTAATGCGAAAAATGCAGCAGCTGTTGTTAAACAGCCAAGAATTAAGCCTAAACCGATTAAGAATTCTCCAATTGGAACGATGATATTAAATACTTCAACGTTTGGAATGGCAATCCCATGTAAAAATGATACATACCAAGAATATACTACACCATCTGGACCCTTTACTGGATTAGCAACAGCATTTGCTAAAAATCCGGAAGCATCAAAAGCTCCGCTAGAGAGTTTGCCATATCCAGCTGTTAACCAAGAAAATCCTAATACTAAACGAATAATAGTTAAAATTCCCGCTGCAATTTTATTTTCTCTTAAAAATGATACGAACATTTTAATTACCTTCCTTTCGAGATATATGAAATAAGTACATGTTTAATTTAACACAAATGATTACGGAAATATTATTAATGTGAATGGATTCATAAATTGGACAAATCATATTGAACAAACCGTGAACAGACACTTACTATTTCCTTATTAACATGGCCGGTTTTTCGCGAAAAAATATCCATTGCATGTCTTAAAAGAAGATTTAAGTGATATTTATCAATGTTTCTTTCATTTTTGTGAATTATCGATGAAGGGGAGCGGAGAGACGGTTCGAAGCCACCGAAAAAGGCATGATTTTTGAAAGTACCGAGGATTTTTATCAGTATACAGACAGGAAAAGACGCCTGTAACCTATATTTAGTAGGTCATGAGCATCTTTTTCTCTATAAATGGACTTTTTCAGTAATCTCGGACGGTTCTCCTGCTTCCTCGGGCCCGAGTTTCATGCATGTCCAAGTATACACTCTCATAGAATGATAGGGGGGTGTAGGCTTGGCTGTATTTTTTCTCTTTTTACTATTAATCGGCGTATTTATTTCTGGAATGGCCTTACTGAGATCGGGGCTTTTTAACCTGTCAGCAGATTCATTAAAAAGATGGCTTGTCAAGGTAACCGATGCTCCCTGGAAGGGTATGATCACGGGGACCATCATTACCGCGATCCTGCAAAGCAGTTCTGCCGTTATGATCATTACAATTGGGATGGTCTCCGCAAAAATGCTTACTTTTCCTCAATCGATTGGCATTATTTTAGGAAGTAATATCGGAACAACAGTGACAACTGAATTGATTACATTTGACATAGAATCCTATCTTATTCCGATTGCTGTGACCGGAGGTCTCCTTGCATTAATGAAAAAGAAAAACCCTCATAATATCGGGTTAATTCTGCTTGGCATAGCTGCTGTTTTTGCCGCCATGACAGGATTTGAGTATTTAGCACGCCCCTTGAAGGACATGGAATGGGTTAATCGTCTGCTCCTTATCTTAGGTGAAAACCACCTGTATGCTATTTTGTCCGGCATACTGATCACAGCGATTATTCAATCAAGCACGGCTGCAACAGGCATCGTTATGGGCTTTTTATCAGCTGGATCGATGAATTTAGATATAGGGATTGCGATTATGCTGGGAGCTAATATTGGTACATGTGCGGATGTACTTTTAGCCACAATTGGTTCTGGAAGGGAAGCAAAGCTTACCGCATATGCTCATATTCTGCTGAATGTAGTAGGAGTTGCTGTATTTTATCCATTTATTAATATCCTGGCCGACATTGGAGCATCCTTAGCGGGAGAGCCTGATGCACAGTTGGCACATGTTAGTGTAATTTTTAATCTCACCACTTCGTTGCTTGTCCTTCCATTCGCCCGTTTATTTGAAAAACTTAAGTAGGGTGACAGGCACCATTCAGATTCCGGATGGTGTCTTAAACTTGGAAATTATGTTTTCCAATCTGAACATAAATCCAATAACTAGCTATAGCATTCTTCAGGTGACAGCCACTATCCATATACCTCCAGTAATGTATAATTTAACGTTTTTTGTAAAATAAAAACGGACTAATTTATAAGGTTTTTAGTATCTTAAGTATTGTGAATGCTAAAAAATTGGAAAAAGGAGAGTGGAACAAGCATGAAGAAAAAACTAGTTTATTTAGCTTTAGCCTTAAGCTTTGTACTAAGTGGTTACTTAGGACAAACTACGGAAAAAGCTGCACCTGAACAAGTAAAAGTATATGACGTAAAAAAGGTACACTCCGCTAATACAATTGAAAGAAACGCAACAGAGGCAAGCAGCCTAGAGGCTGCTCATTGGTCCTATGAGGGGGAAACAGGGCCTGAACACTGGGGAGAACTAGACGCTAAATACTCAGCCTGTGGGAATGGAAGTGAACAATCGCCAATTAATATTGAATCGTCTCATGTAAAGACGAAGAAAAAGTTAGAAGGGATTAAGATTCAATATGAGCCGACTGCTTTTTCACTTATAAACAACGGTCATACAGTGCAGGCTAATGCGAAAACAGACCACAACAGCATTGCCGTTGAAGGAACTGAATACAAGCTTGCTCAAATGCATTTTCATACTCCAAGTGAACATCAATTGAATGGTAAAAACTATGATATGGAGCTTCACCTTGTACATAAAGCTGAGAATGGAAAGACTGCTGTCCTTGGCGTACTTATTAAAGAAGGAAAAGAAAATGAAAAACTGGCACCAATTTGGAGTGTATTGCCAAAAGAGGAAACGGAACAAGAAATTGCCGTTAAAGAACCTGTAGATTTACCAGCTTTACTGCCAAAAAATCAAACTTCTTTCTATTATGAAGGTTCGTTAACGACACCTCCTTGTACGGAAGGAGTAGAATGGATCGTTTTGCAGCAGCCAATTGAAATGTCAAAAGAGCAAATTGGAGCATTCAAAGAAATTTTCCCTGATAACCATCGACCCGTTCAGCCTATAAATAAACGAGAAATTATTAGGAACTAGCTTTGTGAGGGAAACTTCAGCGGACGCGCTCCACAGGCAACATCCATAAATTTTTGGGAAGACCTTTTAAATAGGAACACATCCATTAATCAAACGTTTGATTAATGGATGTGTTCGAAAATTTCGGGGTTGGATCGTTCAGCCGAGCAAGGGAAGTAACCGATTCTAAATGGGAAATAGACAGGAAACTGACGATATGAAGCAAAAACAGAGAAGAGGCTGTCCCATAAGGTGTCTAGCATCCACCAATCCTCTATATCTAGAGTTAATTTTATCTATTTCAGCTCAGATATTGGATTGTAGTGCCTGACACTCTGCTTTTCGGAAGGTAAAATTGATCAACATCAAGCTTTGACATAACCTATGAAAAAAGGTATTTTTAAATTCATAGTTTTCCTATATTATATACTATTTATATAGTATATAATATAAAAATAAAAAACGTCGATTTCAATGAAGAAAGATATAAGAGGGGAACTATGAATATTCAGGAAAATGCAAATAAAAATATAAAAAGTCAATCTTTAGAGGCTTTATTCGTTTATTTAAATAAAATGAAGGGTGTAGCTAGAAAGAAACTAGATTCGATTATATCGATTCTCTCATCTCTGTCACAGGTGTTTTTCTAGCTGTTAGTCTCATTTTTATTTTAGCTGTTGCCTTTCGTTACCCTATGGCAATGGGTCCTTTAGGGGCAACCTGCGTTCTCGTATTTGCTACGCACAAGAGGGCCCCTTATCCCAACCTAGGCAAGTGATTGGAGGGCATATACTTTCCGCTATTATAGGCCTTGGTATTTGGAGTGTTTTTGGTAAAAGTTTATTTATTATTACTATAACTTTAGTTGTTGTTTTAATGTTGATGTCCCTTACAAAAACGATTCATCCTCCCGCAGCAGCCAGCGCTCTAGTCGCGATAAACTTTGAGACAGGTTGGGGATATCTTATTCCGATTGTGATAGGCTCCTTTTTGATCGTTTTTATTTCCATGCTCTATAATAACTTATTCCCTAGAAGGCAATATCCACAACATTGGTTATGACGGTGACTAGGTGCCATTCAGTTATATGGAAACCATCAGGGACAAGGCCCGAAAAAATCCTGTTTCATGTAAGCTTGATAATAGATAAGAAAAGGAGAGCAATCATTATGATTGGCTCTCCTTTCGTTTATTTTATTTAGATAAGCCATCCAGTAAAAGGGTAACCACAAGACTGGTGACAGGCTCATCAGTTTTTTGTTTAGGCTATGTTAACGATGATGGTTGAAAATGGCCTTTGGTGTACATGGACAGCGTGTTTTATTCGAATGAATAACTTAGCTGAACGTGTACACCAAAGGCCTTTAAAGCAGCAACAATATTGTTTAACAAAGCCCTTGTTTAAAAAATGGATCATACTTAAATGATGGGTAAAAAATGTAATGCCTTCGAAGCTGTGTCGAAAATTGGCATCATTTGAGTTGACAGATTTATGGCATTTGTTTTAAGGTTTATTTAGGGGGGCAAAGTAAATGGCGATCGATAAGTATATTGGAGCTTGGATTAAGCATACGTTTAGAGAATTAACACTTTTGCATGATCAGCGGTTGGCTGAATACGGTATCACATCTTTGCAGTTTTTAGTTTTAGCGCCTCTTTGGACAAATGGCAGTATGACCCAAAAAGAAATCCAACACCAAATGAGTATTACGCCAGCATCTGTCACTGGACTTATCGACACACTGGTAAATAAAGGACTAGTCATTCGAAAAACAGATCTGGAAGATTCCCGATCAAAAAGAATTTACTTAACAGAAAAAGGAAAATTATTAATACCTAAGTGTAATTTAATTACTGACGAATTGGAAGAAATCATAAGTCAGGGCTTTTCCCAAGAGGAACATGATCTCCTCTTATCTTGGATGAAAAAGGTTTATAGAAATTTAAAATAGTGAGTAGTAAGATTTTATTTTGGGATATTAACTAATTAGATGAATAATAGAAACCAAGAATGGATCATGGTATTTCTTAATACAACATGTAACTTTTACATAATATATAAATCGCAGGGAGGGAATGCCATGTGTGAATCGCTGGAACTTCGTGATTATCGTTTCATTAATATGTAATCGTTTACAAATGGCTATTTAGAAAAAGTTTATTGGAAAATTAAATCAATCTAAGATAAGAAAAGGGGGGATTAAGATCCCTTTGGATTGTTCTGATTAGATCTGTTTTATATGGCATTTCTGCCACACTCATTAATCTGAACAGTCTGTAATCGGGTGAAAGCAAGAAGTAAAGCGGCTTGAAAACGGTTCTCTCCCTTGCTTTTAGTTCCTATATATTCAACTTGTTAAATCGACATGAGAAACGGTCGGTCGGGCTGCTTGAACAAGCCTTTATTACATTAGGAAAACATAAGCAGTGAAAGTAGGTAGACCGACCATTTATGTTTATGTCGAAAAATTAAGATGAAGATATATGTCTAATATCAGATTTGATTAATGTGGAAATTATTGAGCTTCTGTCCCAGGCAAATGTAATCATTTGGGGGGCTAGCACTATCTAGTTTTTCTGCCCAAAAATTTAATGTGGTGTAGAACTTTCTCCCTTTGTTTTCTTTGCTACAGCCCTTTTCATCCCTTTTACGATATAACCGCCTTTAAAACCTGTAGGTTCATAAGCTACAACAAATGCTTTCGGTGCTTCTTCATTTAATAAATTCATTAATTCTTTTTCTCTGCTCCTTTTTACCACAATGTCCAGCCTATATCTTTTATTTCCATCTCTTCCTTCTCCTTCAAAAACTGTTACTCCAAATCCCTCAACTCTAAGCTTCTGGATTAATTCACAGTCTTTATCCAATAAACTTACATTTACTGTACGATACCCAATCGCTAATTTCTTTTCAATTAATCCTCCCAGAATGATTCCGCCTGAAAAGCCAACAGCATAAGCAACCATATTCAAATAATTGGATAGATCAGAAAAGATAATTCCTAAACTGATCACATAGATTAAAGCCTCAACTCCCCCTAACAAAGAAGCGTTCTTAATTTTATTTTTAACAACAAAGATGGTTCGTAGTGTAGTCAATGGCACCAATACAAATTGCATAACAACTATTAACAATGCATCTAACAAATACATTCGCCTCATTTCTGAGTGGAAAATCTCGTTTCACAAAAAGTTCCACTGAATGATTTTAGTATGTTGTAAACAGAAAGTTTTTGTGGAGAAGGACGAGAGAGCAGCGTCTCATATTCTTTTTTATAATACCATTTTTTTAAAAAAATAATGTACAAGGTAATACTAAATCCTATTTAACAAATAATATATTTGTATTTAGAATGGCTCATTTAAAGATTTAGATGGTACACATTCACCCTATTTGTCTATTCAAGAAACTGACAAAATTTATAAGGATTGTATCACTATTCTTATCATATAATGAAGTAAAGAGGGAGGTAAATATTAACAAAATCTCTCCAATCTATGAAAGAAGGTGGCCATCATGTCATTCGTAAACTTTGATGATTTTTATGACATCTGTTGTGGAATGATGGAAGAGGAAGAAGTGTTAGTGAAGAACGAAAAGCCTGTGATGGAACGGTTGGAACTTATGAACGACCGTCTTCCAGATGGAAATTTGTGGTGGGAAAGGGCACTTAGAGAGATTGAAAAAGAAAAAGAAAAGGAGTTATTCAATGTGTAGAAGGAAAAAGAATATACATCGATAATCCCCCGTTTGTTCCGAATTAAAGGAATAATGGGGGATTATTTTTTGACCTATACATAAAGGAAAACAAGTGATAGATATTACGTTCGAAATATTGTCAATATTTTGAATGATTCTATTAACGTTCCTATCATATAATGAAGTAAAGAAAGGGAAAATACTTACAATATCCCTTAAGTATATGAAGGAAGGTGACGATGATGTCATTCACAAATTTTGATGAAATTTATGATATCTGTTGTGGAATTGATGAAATTTATGACATCTGTTGTGGAATGATGGAAGAGGAAGGAGTGTTACTGAAGAAGGCAACACCTGTAGAACGGTTGGAACTTATGAACGGTCGTCTTCCAGATGGCGGTCTATGGTGGGAAAAGGCGCTTAGAGAGATTGAAAAAGAAAGAGAGATATTTTATGTATAGTTCGAAAAAGAATATACGTCGATAATCCCCAATCTATTCCGAAGTAAGGAAGGAGAGGGGATTATTTTTGTATTGTATTAAAAGCCTGTATTAAGTAGAGGGGACTCTCCATTATTTGTCACTTTAATAATTGGCTATGTTAACGATGATGGTTGAAAATGGCCTTTGGTGTACATGGGCAGCGTATTTTATTCGAATGAATAACTTAGCTGAACGTGTACACAAAAGGCCTTTAAAGCAGCAACAATATTGTTTAACAAAGCCTAATAATTAGAAGGTGGATGATTCATTCTGTTGCTATGATAATTTAAAATATTGCCATAATTGGAAATAATTTTATTGTCATAGATGTCGTATAATATAAGTGAAGAGGGAGGTAAGAAGTTACCAAATCCCTCAAACCAAATGAAAGGAAGCAGGTGAGCATCATGTCATTCGCAAATTTCGATGATTTTTATGATATCTGTTTGGGTATGATGGAACCGGAAGAAGAGGTGGTAAGAAAGTCAAAGTTAAAGCCAAGGATTGAACGGCTCGAAGTTAAGAAAGTTTCTCCTCTAGATGCTAACCAATGGTGGAAGGAGATGGTTAGAGAGATTGAAAGAGAAAAAGAAAAAGAAAGAGAAGGAGAGTTACTCCATGTATAAAACGAAAAAAAATATAGGTCGATAATCCCCCATTTGTTTCGAATCAAGGAATAATGGGGGATTATTTTTTTTGATTTTAAATAGGGTGTGGGGGGATGTTCCTTTTATTCCTTACGTTAGAAATGTAATAAAATCACTCTAAAGCTTTCACTCTTTTTGAACGATAGATTGCTTTTATATTCATTTAATTCATTATATAATTTAGATAAGTTGAACAAACCTGTTTTTCTACTTCAGTATTTCAAGAAAATCAGCGGAGAGGGAGGATCTAACAAATGAGTAATGACAAGAGTAATACGATGATTCAATCTCTTCAAGTAGGAATGAGTATTGTGGATTTAGTTTCTTCAAAAGAGCAGCCTTTGAAATTTTCAGAGATTCAAGAACTCACGCAAATCACGAAAAGCAACCTGTACAAATACTTAAATACATTAACGCATCTTCAACTCCTTCATCGAGATAAGAAAAGTGGTACTTATACTCTTGGAAGTAAAATTATTGAGTATGGCAGGAGTGCAATTGGCCATCAGGATATTATTTCTACTGTTACGCCTTATCTGCAGGAGCTTAGTCAGCAAACATCCTTAACGGCGCTATTAGTAGTAGAAACGGCAAATGGTCCAGTAGTAGCTAACATATGGAACGCAAACTCTTTATTTAATATTGGTGCGCAAATAGGAACACAATTGCCGCTTTTGTCAGCGACAGGAAAGGTTTTTTCAGCGTATCATACATCAAACCTTACAAAGGACTGGAAGGAAAGAGAGTTACAAAAGTTGTCTGAGGAAGAAAAAGAACAGCTTGCAAAAGAAGAACAAGCTCTATTAACGAATGGTATTTCTTTTTCGAAGGAAGCTCTAGTCCAGAATGTCACATCGGCAGCAGCTCCGTTGTTTAACTATAAGCAGGATTTACTTGGTACGATAACCCTTGTTGGGTTTTTACAGTTCTTTCCTCAAGATGTTGAGCATGAAGCGAGTCAACAGCTACTAGCCATGGCAAAAGAAGTATCGAGTATTTTTGGCTTTAAAGAAACAGCTAATTAAAATGTGGCTCTGTTAAACAATTATGTTGATTCTCAAAGTGGCATTGGTGTACGCGTGCACTAAGTTATTCATTCGAATAAAACACGTGCCAACACACACCAATGACGCCTATCAACCATAAATATTAACAGAACCTAAAATTTAAAAATAAAGGTGATCAATCAGAGTGTTTCTGTGATTGATCACCTTTATTTTTTTTGCTATTTATGAGTTTGTGCAGAAAAATTCTTTCTTCAAAGACTGTCGTTCTGCCATGAGGAGATGACTTAAAAGGCGATGTAATCGCCTCTAAAGCCGTTTTGTGAATTAAAAACATTTACACCGTAAAAATGGTAATTAAATTATTGACAATTATCAGAAAATAATGTATTCTTCAAATAGAGAACAAGGTTATCTAAAAGTAGAAAAATAACTTTTCTAAAACAGAGGTGATCAAATGAAAAAATTTCTCGTGATGATTGAAAGAAATCCTTCCTTTACAGGGAATTTCATACAAGGGCATCGTGAATTTCTCCAAGAATTGATGAAAAATGAAAAATTAGTAATGGCTGGAGGATTTGCTGATCAAACAGGAGGAGCATACGTTTTGACATCATCCTCCACTGAAGAGGCCGAGGCACTGGTCAAGGAAGACCCCATGAACCAAGACGGGGAGTGTCATTACAGCATGAAAGAATGGGCTGTTAGCTAGTAATCTAGTACATCAAATAAAATAAAAAACAAAAAGGGGAATAAACCATGAAATTAGTTACTTTTAGTCATGCCGGATTTACACGTCTTGGAGCCGTTACATCAGACAATGAAGTAGTGGATTTGAATTATGCTTATCAAGCTCTTCTTGAGAACAGGGAAAATCTACGGGCGGAATTAATTGCTGAAGCTTATGTCCCAGCGGATATGAAGGGATTTCTTGAAGGAGGAAATGAAAGCCTTTCCTTATTGCAGGAAGTCATTGATTTTGCCATCAATCATCGCAATGAATTTAAACACAAACTTGTCCATGCTTTTGATGCTGTAAAGCTGGAAGCACCCGTAACAAACCCGGGAAAAATCATTTGTGTGGGTCATAACTATCGTGAGCACATTTTAGAAATGGGCAGAGAAATTCCAAAAGAACCAGTTGTATTTGCTAAGTTTGCGAATACAGTATTAAGTCCTCAGGATGATATTCCGTTCTTTCCGATTTCAGACCAACTTGATTATGAAGCGGAATTTGCGTTTATCATCGGAAAACGTGCCCGTAACGTATCACGAGAAGATGCTCTTGAATATGTGGCTGGTTATACGATTGCGAACGATGTTACCTATCGCGATATCCAGCGCCGGACTCTCCAATGGCTGCAGGGGAAAACAGTAGAAGGCAGCCTGCCGATCGGGCCTTGGCTTGTTACAAGGGATGAACTAAAGGATCCATCCGGATTAAGTGTACGCTTAACAGTAAATGGAGAAGAACGTCAAAAGACAAATACAGCAAACTTTGTGTTTGATGTTCAGTATATGGTTGAATTTTTATCTAATTTAATGACGCTTGAACCAGGTGACATCATTCTGACAGGCACACCAGGTGGAGTAGGAGTTGCCCGCAATCCGCAGGTTTTCTTGAAGGATGGAGATATCGTAAGAGTTGAAATTGATAAGATTGGTGTTTTAGAAAATAAAGTGTCAGCTGTACAGGTAGAAAATAAAGTTGCGGCAGCACAGGAGAGATAAAGATGATCAAGACAGTGAACGAATCGATTCGAAGCATTCAGCAATCATTGCATGACATTTTAATTATCACAAAAAACCTTTCCGAAGAAACAATTCGTTGGAAACCAAGCGAGGAAGAATGGTCCATCATGCAAATCCTTTCACATCTTGTCGAAGGTGTCCCATATTGGCTAGGTGAAGTGGAACGTGTCGTGAGTACACCAGGTTCCAGTTGGGGGAGAGGTTTGCAGGACCAGGCAAGACTGGCCGCTGTAACTGATACAGACAAACTTTCTGTAAAAGAAGTACTCGCAGAAGTAAGTCTGCTGGGACAAAAAGTGGAAAGTGGTCTGCAAGGTTTAGATACAGAAACGCTGAAACAGGAATCACCACATCGTAATGTTGAAAAATTCGGCCATAAACCTGTATCCTTCATCATTGACCATTTTATCGAGGAACATGTAGCGGGTCATGCCCAACAAATTCAGCGCAACCTGACCAAGCTGCAGAAGGAAAAAGAGAAGAATCTTTAAATAGGGGGGATTACAGGTGGCAGAAGTAAATGCTTACATGCAGGATCAGGATGTAAAAGACTTTACAAGGGACATTCAGCAACATCATTTTGGCCCGCTTTGGGAGGCCATTCCAGCCATTATGCATAAAACACCCGAACCGCAAGCCCAAGCCTATCTTTGGCAGGATGAACTTTTGAAGAAAAAGCTTTGGGAAGCAGCAGAGATTTTTACTCCTGAACGTGGTGGAGAAAGAAGAGCCATTTATTTTCAAAACCCGGGTTTGACCTACCGTCAGCCTTGGGGCTGGGCTTCAACAACACAAACGCTTTATGCGGCTGTACAATTGCTGCTTCCAGGTGAAGTTGCACCATCACACCGCCATTCACAAAATGCTCTTCGTTTTATAACAGAGGGGAAGGGGCGTATACCATTGTTGATGGTGAACGCATCTTCATGGAAGAAGGAGATTTCCTCATTACACCGAAAAATCTGTGGCATGGCCATGGACATACGGGTAATGAACCGATGATTTGGATGGATGCACTTGATATCCCAACCGTTTATTCACTTGGGGGCACTTTCTTTGAACCACATCCAGATAAATTGAACAACCAAAACGTCCGGATAACTTTTCAGAGCTTCGCTACAGCGGCGGGATGGTTCGTCCCATTAGTGATCGTTATTCAGCAGTTGCACCGCTTGGCAATTATAAATGGCAACGGACGATGGATGCGATTAATGGCTTAATGAATTTTGAACCAGATCCATATGATGGCTACGCTGTAGAATATATTAATCCATCCACATGGACATACAGCTAACCCAACGATGGCTGCTTGGATGCAGAAGCTTCCAAAAAGCTTCCATACGAAAGCACATCGTCATACACATTCATCGATCTATCATGTACGTCAAGGTTCAGGCTATACCGTTATTAATGGTGTTCGCTTTGATTGGGAAAAGGGAGATTTCTTTGTTGTTCCAAACTGGGCTTGGGATGAGCATGTAGCAACTGAAGATACCTATTTATTCTCAGTAAATGATCTTCCTATTATGGAGAGGTTTGATTGGGAGCAAGGGCAAGTATTGGATAACAATGCTGGCAAGCAAGAAGTTAAAAGTGAGTTTAAACCAGTGCTTGTATAAGGACATGCAGCCAATAGATTGGTAAGATCCAATCTATTGGTCTATAAAATAACCTAATTTGAAAACGCTTTTAATATTCTAATATTCAAATAAATGATATTCAAATAATAAGGAGGAATTAAAATGACTAAAAAAGCAGAACAGACATTTATCGTAATTGGTGGAGGTATAGGCGGGTTAGCAACAGCCCTTGGAATCGCGGAAACGAAACAAAACGTCAAGGTATTGGAGCAGGCAAAGAATTTGGTGAAGTTGGAGCAGGAATTCAACTAGCAGCGAACGCACGAATATATTAAAACGTTTAGGTGTGATGGATAAGATTAACGAGTTTGCTGTTTTTCCAAAAAGGCTTGTGTTAATGGATGCTTTTAGCGGTGAAGAGTTATCAGCTTTAGATCTTGGGGAAGTGTATCAAGAAAGATATGGAGCCCCTTATATTGTGCTGCATCGTTCTGATCTTCATCGTATTCTTTTCGAAGCTTGCGAAGCAAACCCATTATTGAACTTTTTACAAATCAATCAATCGTTGAAACAGTAGAAAATGAAGGCGTTGTCACAGTAACAGCTGCTAATGGAGACGTGCACGTTGGAAAAGCGGCTGTTGGGGCAGATGGAATTTGGTCTAAAACCCGTAAGTTATTTTCTGAAGACGAGGCTGTATGTTCTCAGTATGTCGCGTATCGTGGAGCGATTCCGATTGAAGATATTACAACCCGCGGTGACCTTGATGATGTATATATGTGGATTGGACCGAACCTGCATCTTGTTCAATACCCTGTTAGACGAGGCGAACTATATAACCAAGTGGTTGTATTCAAAAGCAGTCAATATAGACCGGAAATTGAAAAAACAGATCAATGGGGCACACCTGAGGAAATGGATCAAGTCTTCGCCGGCACTTGTGAATTGGTGCAAACAGGTATTTCCTACATTCAGCGTCAACGCCGCTGGCCAATGTATGACCGGAATCCAATCAATAACTGGACAAAAGGCCGCATAACACTTACTGGGAGATGCTGCTCACCCAATGCTTCAATACTTAGCACAAGGTGCCTGCCAGCATTAGAAGATGCAACTTATTTAACTGATATGCTTTATAAGCATGGCGATAACATTGAACAAGCCTTTTTAGAATACCAGGAAGAGCGAATTCCACGTTCAGCTGATGTGCAAACAACTGCCAGAATGTGGGGAGAAATCATTCATAATGTAACACCTGAAGGCATTCTTCTTCGCGATACCATTCTAAAAAATCGTAAACAAAATGACTTCCAATTTGTTGATCGCTTCCACGGCTACAACAAAACCAGGAAGCAAGAGGATAGTTCTGCTGCCTTAAAAACATTAGTCTAAATAGGAAGTAGAGGGAGGGTTCTATTGCTTCCTCCAGTCCTGATGTTTAAAGCCGGCAAAATCACTGTGAAATCTTAATTCTGCCATTTTAAGAGAAGTTGTGTTTTCTGCAACTTCTTTTTCAAAGCTCTAAAGCATATAGGCACGTTAAAGTATATGAAGTTAATATAATAGCTGTTTACTTTGAAGGGATCATCAGTTAATAAACCAGCATAGATTGCTCCATCCTTTTAAGTAAATGATCATCGTAAAAAAAGGTAGAATGAGGAGATGAATTGATTTGGCAAAGGTGAGTCCAACGACAATCATAGCTAACAGCAAGTTTAATAAATTCCATCTAAGTTTACTCTTATTGAGCTTCATGGTTATTATCTTTGATGGGTATGACATCGTCGTTTATGGGACGGTTGTACCCATCTTAATTAAGGAATGGCATCTAAGTCCTGTTCAGGCAGGAGCACTGGGAAGCTATGGATTGTTTGGAATGATGTTTGGCGCCATCCTTTTGGGTATATTAGCTGACGCTATTGGCAGGAAAAAAGTGATTGTGCTTTCTCTGTTTTTGTTTAGCTTATTTACCTTCTTGTGCGGATTTTCGGATAACCCGACGACTTTCTCCTATTATCGATTTTTAGCAGGCCTGGGGCTGGGAGGGATTATGCCAAATGTCATCGCTTTATTAACGGATTATGCCCCAACGAGAATTAGAAGCATGATTGTATCTATTGTACTGTGCGGCTATTCTGTCGGAGGAATGATGGCACCATTGCTGGGGATTTTTGTTATGCCTAGTTTTGGCTGGGAATCGATCTTCTGGTTTGCGGGGCTTCCATTGTTGTTGCTTCCTTTGTTGTTAAAATTATTGCCTGAATCGTCTAATCATCTGATTAAAAAGGGGAAAAAGGACGAACTGCTGGCGATTCTTTCAAAAGTAAGCCCGGAAACAAAGTTTGATCGAAATGCTGAAATAGAAGAAGTAAAACAAGAAAACGCTAAAGTACCAGTAATGGGACTATTCAAAGAATCCCGTGCGCTTAGTACGGTTATGTTTTGGATTACGTTCTTTTCATGCTTGCTGATGATATATGGCTTGAACACTTGGCTCCCTAAACTCATGATGAATGCGGGATATGGACTCAATTCAAGCTTAATGTTTCTGATTACTCTGCAAGGCGGTGCGATTATAGGATCGCTGCTTATCGGCAGACTTTGCGATAAATACGGTTTCAAAAAAATGTTGATCCCGCTGTATGCCTTGGGTGCCATCAGTCTGACACTGCTCGGCTTTGGCGGAAATATCGTATTCATTTATGTACTTGTGGCAATTGCGGGGGCTTCGACAATTGGCGCACAAAACCTTATCCAAGCTTATGTGTCACAATACTATCCTCCGTACACAAGATCAACCGCATTAGGAATGGCCTCTGGTATCGGCAGAATGGGCGGAATGATCGGTCCGATTTTAGGCGGCTTTCTATTAGCGAGTTCCCTGCCGATTCACTTGAACTTTATTGCCTTTGCGATTCCAGGTCTTATCGCCGCACTTGCGTTAGCGTTGGTATCTGGAAAAGAAGCATATGATAAAAAACAAACTCCTGTTAGTAGTGATAGCAGTGAACAGGTAGAGATAAGCAGTACATTATAGAAAAAGGAAGCAGGAATTTGATTTCCTTGCAGCCTTTGACATCATTCAAGGAAGCAGGGGTCCCTCTTGCTTCCTTTGTCATGATTCGGGAAATATTGTAGGAAAATGTCGTTAGTTTGAATTGTCAAAAAATAAGGATGTAATCATTTACATGGTATGATTAATTCATAGGTTAATACGTTAACAACACTGGAAAATAAGGGGCGGATTACTATGTTAGAAGAATTAATAAATAAATTCCAATCAGGCAAAATGCGTAACCCATTACATGTGAATGAACTACTAGACTATCTTCAAAAAAGTTATATTTTTGGGGAATTATCGATTGTTGAATATAAAAAACTATTTTTTGAACTAGACAAACTAAAGGCAGAAAAGCCTCAATCATTTGTTTTTGCATCAATGTGACTGTAATAAGTCAGACATGCTTACAGGCACTATCTGAAATTTTATAAGTATTTTCTTGGAAAACTGATCGGACATAAGAAAAGGAGAGCAGTCACTGTTGATTGCTCTTTTTTGTGAGCGATGCAATTGGATGCTTATCTATGATAAAATGGTAATGAGCTGGATGGTGCCTGTCACCCTGGCAAATTGAAAGAATATAGGTGAATCAATGAAAAAGCGTTTTTTGGGGATAACGGCTCTGTTCTGTTGGGCGGGGCTTATTTTTTATTTTTCGTCTCAGCCATATCGGGAACAAGATTTAACGGGACTAATTGGAAAGATCGTGAACAGTCAGGTGTGGGGTGAGCGGTTGTCCAATTTTTCACTGACATATAGCGGCCGTGAGATTAGTGTGAAAAGTTTAGGGCTCCCTCATTTTATTGAGTTTTTTATTCGAAAAGGAGCTCATCTTGGAGCTTTCTTCATGCTTGGATTTTTGACCAATGCAGTGGGGCGGTTATTTACAGGACGTAAATGGATCACAGCGTGCGGAGCGTTAGCTTTTGTCTTTGTTTATGCCTGTTCAGACGAGGTCCATCAATATTTTACAGGGGATAGAACCCCATTGTTTGCAGACGTCATTTTGGATTCATGCGGAGGCTTGGTTGGGATCATCATATATAACATTTTGAGCAGTATTCGGAAAAATAAACGAAGCTCATCATCTCAAACCATGTTTTAACTCTGAAGAAACCGTGATGATCGTATTGCCTAACGGGTCATTACGATGTTGCCGGGAGAATTTCTCTTACAGTATATATAATAGAAGAAAGACGAGTAATGAGCTCTCAGTTTTCCTTGGGAAATTTTGCATCATTGAAGTGACAGGCACCTTCAAGCAAATGCCTGTCACTAATCCATGTTTTCAACCTCCACTTGATGAACACCTTTTATTTTTTTGACCTCATAAAATAAATCTGTTGCAAAGAGATTTTTATTCGTGATGACGATACAGCTGATAATCACATCATCCTTTTCTTCAACGACTCTTACCCGTTTGATCAGTAACATCTTGCTCGACAGCTCTTTTAATAATCGAGTTAAATCTGTTTGTGAATCGGTATACAGTTTGACATTGAATGCTTTTTCATTTAACCTTTTGGGTCCAACTTTTTCAAAAAAATAAGGGATGATTCTAATGCCGGTAAAGATGAGAAGTACACCTACCAGCGCTTCAAGATAAAAGCCGGTGCCAATCGTGATACCAATGGCAGCCGAGGCAAAAACTAAGGCGGCCGTTGTTAGGCCTGAAATGGCTTCATTATTTCGTCTTAATATAACGCCAGCTCCTAAAAATCCAATCCCGCTTAGAACATATGATGGAATGCGTCCGGGATCCATTGGACGTATATAGGCTGCAGAATATTTAAAGGCAGATTCATATGATACGATTGTTAATAAACAAGCGGTAACCGACACGATTAAACATGTTTTTAACCCCAAAGGTTTACCCTTCAGCTCTCTTTCTAACCCAATGACAATCCCGGCTGATGCCGCTAATAGCAACTTTAAGAGCATATGGAAATCGATGGATGTAACGAGCAGTTCTTTCATCTCCAATCCCCCCTGTCTTAATGCACAATTCTTTAGCTATGCTAGATACTTCAGAATCATTTTGTTTCAAAATCATGTTTTGTGAAGAGTAATATCGATGTACCCGCCGCATTCAAAAAATTCCCTACTACTATATATTAGGAAAAAATAACTAGATCTCCTCTATTTCTCCCAGAAAACTTTTTGCTGATTTTTGGGGTCCATCTACAGGTCCATCGAAAAACATCCAGGTGACGGGCAAAATTCAAGCATATCCACATAACAGACACCTTCAGGATGATGTGAAAGACCTGAAAATTTAAAAATCAACTAAGGATGGGAACATCCAAATTCTGATTGCGGCGATGAAACGATCGAAAGAAAGATAGAAGCGGCATTTGAAAAGGATATTTTTCAATGTGGTTTATGCAAAATATTTTAAATATTCTGTATATAAGTTTACAATAGGAATAACATTGAGAGGTTAATTGCATTTTAAAAATGCCTCTTGTTATTTCAATAGACTTTTGGAGGGGTACGTTTTGCGTCCAATCATTTTAGGTATTTGTGCATCTTTCTTTTTTGCTTTTACGTTTATTTTAAATCGTTCAATGGAATTGTCAGGAGGAAGTTGGATTTGGAGTGCTTCGCTGCGTTACTTTTTCACAGTTCCGCTCCTGCTGGTGATTGTATTGATGAGAAAGAATCTAGTTCCGCTTTTAAAAGTGATGAAAGAGCAGCCGCTCCAATGGGTGTGGTGGAGTACAGTCGGCTTTGGCTTATTTTATGCGCCATTGTGTCTTTCTACTGCCTTTGCACCAGGCTGGCTTGTAGCAGGAACATTCCAATTAACGCTTATTTCTGGATCCTTGCTGGCACCGCTTTTCTATGAAAATATCCAAACAAAAAATGGTATGATGAAGATAAGGGGCAAAATTCCATTTAGAGGTCTCGTATTCTCGCTGATTATTTTACTAGGGGTCGTACTCATGCAAATGGAACAAGCAGGTCATCTTTCGGCAAAAAAACTCGTATTTGGCATCATTCCGATCATTATCGCAACCTTCACTTATCCGCTCGGAAACCGCAAAATGATGCAAGTCAGTCAAGGCAGGTTAGATACGTTTCAACGAGTGCTTGGAATGACGATCGCGAGTTTGCCATTTTGGATTTTGCTATCCATATACGGTCTTTTTACAGTAGGGGTGCCGAGCGTAGGACAAGCAGTTCAATCTGGAATGGCTGCCTTTTTTGTCGGAGTGATTGCAACAGTTTTGTTTTTTAGAGCTACAGATATGGTCAATGGAAACATGCATAAACTGGCTTCTGTTGAGGCTACACAATCGGTAACCGTTCTTTTTGCTTTATTGGGAGAATTGCTCTTTTTATCAATCCCGATTCCATCGCCGCTATCATGGGCGGGAGTAGTTATGGTTATTTTGGGCATGATTCTACATAGTTTTGCCTCACATAAAATAGTGGAAAAGAAAAATTTTGCGTCCATGTGAAAAGAAAAGGAGAGCTATCAATTTTTGATAAGCTCTCCTTTTCTTTAATAAATAGTTCTGTTCATGTTTACGGTTGATAAGGGGCATGGGTGTACGAGGGCACGTGTGTTATTCGAAGGAATAACTTAGTGCACGCGTGCACCCATGCCAACTTGGGAATCAACACGATTGTTTAACAGAGTCTAATAAATAAAAGCAGCTGGAAGGCTGGACATCTCTCCAAATAGTTAAATCTATTCAATAATATGCGCGAAACATTACTGAATAAACATAAGGCGTTAGAGCAAGTGCTCTGCCATACGAAAACTCTCAATTGTAAATGTTTTAATCCTAATTTGGGTGTGAGAGATATTAGAAAAATACGGCCTAAGACGAAAAGTGATAATTAGAAGATATTGCTCAAAGAAATAGGAGAATACATGATGATTGCGCTCTCTTTTTATTAACCAGGGAGATCGACCTTTTCGAAACTCGTTGAGTTTGTATTAATGAAAAAAGATTGTGGCTTTTCTGCTTCAAGTTTATCCAGTTGGAAAAATAGCTTTTTATATTCAACAATCGATAGTTCCCCAAAAATATAAGTTTTTTGAGTATAATCAAGTAATTCATTAGCATGCTGAGGGGCACGATTTTTTTCTGATTTAAAACGAGTGATTAAGTCATCTAATAACAATATGATCAACCTCTTTTCATTTATTTTTTAAAAAGTAGATATGTTCTGAAAAAAGTATAACATGTGAACGTGCAAAAAATATATTTTTAGAAAATTCAAACTAGCGACATTTTCTTACAATTTTATGTACTTTTCTAAAGAATAGAGACAATTTTGTCAGATAATCTGTCAAAACATTTGACTTTGAAGGAAGGTGCTGATTGCTTAGTGGTGCGATCTTGAGGTGCTTAGAGCAAAGAGGTGGAGGTCATTGGATGAACACTGTTTTCAAGCAAGTCGCTCTAAAACTATTTTAAAATAATTGATATATATATTTTGAAAGAATATAATCATGGAAGATTTCTTGTATTAAAAGTATTTTATATAATAAGGCAAATTAGTTTTAATTAAGGTCTAATTAGAGTTAAATTATAATAGTATAATAAAAACTGCATGAAGGATAGACGGGAAATAGTGGGAATGTGCAGAAAACTAAGGAGGTAGTGTTGTATGGCGGCTGGTAGAAGTGCTCTGAAGTCCTATAAAAAGGGTGATGGCTGGTGGAACTCGAAAATTAGTGAAATCAAAAAAAATGAAATCAAGATTCGCGGCTATCAAATGCAAGATTTGATGGGGAATGTGACGTTTAGCCAAATGTTTTATCTCCTCTTATGTGGTGAAATTCTTGAAGAAAAAAAGGCGAAATTATTTGATGCCGTTCTAGTAGCAGGGGCTGATCACGGGGTCCGGGCTCCTTCCATTGCGGTAGCAAGAATGGCAGCAACTTGCGGCATCTCTTTTAACTCTGCTGTTGCTACTGGAATTAACGTTTTAGGAGACAACCACGGCGGAGCAACAGAAAAGGGCATGCGGATTTATTATGAAACATGGGAAGAAGCAGGACATAATAAGGAAAATCTGCCGCAAATTGTCGACAAAAAGTTAGATGAAATACTGGCACGCAAAGAAAATTTCCCTGGCATGGGTCATCAGCTGCATGATAATGATCCACGGGTGCCTCGTCTTTATGAATTAGCACAGCCATTGATCGATGAAAGAGACATTTCAGGCGTTTATTTACATATTGCCGAGTTGTACCGCAAGACACTTTCTGAAAAGAAAAACCGCCATTTAACGATGAATGTCGATGGTGTATCAGCAGCGGTTCAATGTGAGCTTGGTTTACCGGCAGAAGCTGGAAAAGGCATTTATGCTATTTCACGCGGAATGGGAATTACCGCTCATGCGTACGAAGAATTAATGACAGGGGTTATGAACAAAGGACCATGTCCGAATGACGAAGAACTAGTGAAATATTCAGGTATTGACCATAGGACTTTGTAGGAGTCTTATATGCTTCGAATTTTTTTGTTTCACAAAAATAATTTTAACCAAGGGAGAGCGATCTTGAAGATCAGCTCTCTTCATTTTAGCTTATAATAGATTTTTCCTATCTGAATTGTTAAAATCAATACATAATATAATATCATGTAAGCATTATTAGAGAGTGGGTTAATCAAATTACTTTGTTTTTACAAGATAGAATGAAAGTATGAGGATGATAGATATGATAGAAAATATTAATATGCTCCATATCACAAATGCCGCATTCGAAGCAGGACAAAAAATATTAGAGGTTTATGATACCGATTTCCTTGTGGAGACAAAAGAAGATGCCTCCCCGCTGACATTGGCAGATCGGAAATCACATGAAACAATTGTTGAACATTTAAGCAATCGATATCCAATGATCCCTATTTTGAGTGAGGAAGGACAGCATCTTCCATATGAAGAAAGAAAAGAGTGGGATCTTCTTTGGATTGTCGATCCTTTAGACGGTACAAAAGAATTTGTGAAACGCAATGGGGAGTTCACCGTTAATATTGCACTTGTACAAAATGGAAAACCTGTGCTCGGTGTAATTTATGTACCTGTGAAGGATGAGATGTATTTTTCCAATGAGCTTGGGGCCTTTAAAGTGAGCAAGTACAGAACTTTTGCACTTAAATCTCAGCAGGAATTAGTGGAGTTAGCGGTTAAATTGACAGTCGGCCATCCTGAAAAGTATACGATTGTGGCCAGCCGTTCACATATGTCACCTGAGACGGAACAATTTGTTGCCAACATGAAAAAGGAGCATGGGGAAGTAGAAATTATTTCAGCGGGAAGTTCCTTGAAGCTATGCTTAGTAGCTGAGGGGAAGGCTGATGTCTATCCGCGATTTGCCCCTACTATGGAATGGGATACAGCTGCCGGGCAGGCTATTGTCGAAGCTGCCGGCGGGCAAGTGGTCAATCCCGATACAAACAAGCCATTAGTTTACAACAAAGAGGACCTGAGAAACTCTTGGTTTTCTTGCCAAGCACGATCATCAAAAGATTAATACAGTAAAGCAGCGGGGCAAGTTCCTTAATAAGTTAACACGATAAAGGATGAACCCATTGAGGGACAGACCCCCAATGGGTTCATCCTTTAATGTATTGATGTAAGTAGAGTCTTTTGTGATTGCAGCTTGGACGGTGACTTTTAGGCAAACAAAAAACCGGTCCCCTTATTAGAGAATCGGCTCTCAATCTTTTATATATATAGCAAGAAGTCACGATAACCGTCTATTCTTACTTATTATTTTCTACGCCGTAATGCGGGCATCTTTTTCCAAGATTTTCAAGAGCCTCAACTAATACATTCTTAATCTTTTTCATTGTAGGAATGTCTCCTTTCGTGCTTTATGTGTTCTATTATTATGCAATTATAGTTTTTAGGCAAAGTTAGTGAAAACGGAAACATTCGTTATAATTCATGGGAAATGAGCATGACAATGATAAATATACCATTTTCCTTATAATTTCTTTAATTTCCTAACTCTATCACCTGTTTTTGATCACAGGGCTGCCTAACAGCTCTTTTTGCATAAAAATATGGTTTTCGCATGAAAGGTTTCGTTCATTATATGTTGATATAATCGAAATGACTACTAAATTGGCGGAAGGTGGGCTGGGTAATCCCAATGGAGATATAGTTTTCATTGGCAACATTTAAAGGTTTTTTTAGTTGGCGATTTTACGGGAAATTTGAGCTTGACTTCCTTGACTCTTCCGGTTAGGTTGGCGTTGACCAAATATCATTTTCCTTGGACGTTTTCCGAATTTGACAAAAATATTACCGTCATAAGCTTTGAAGATCCTTAGACCCACATGTTTTAGAGGTGTTTTAATTTCTTTCATTCCAATGATTAAATTCATTATGTTTCCCTCCATAAAGTAATTTATCAGATTAGTAATATTATTATAACAAATTTACAAATAATTTATATTTCAAATATTCACAATAAGCAACAACCATAGAAAAAAATGAAAAATTCATTGATTTTTTTATATAAATTAATATTTCTGGTGCCTCAAATAAGATTTGATTTACCCATAAATCATTATTCTACAAAAAGAGAAAGAAAGGGCGCTGCCACATTTTGGGGGATATATTCTTATTCATTTCTATTAAGTAGATAATTCCTCCAATTGATAAGCGAATCAATTAAAGCATTCTATTCATATGTATATGCCTATTTTTCCGCTGTAGAACCAATGCTTCTAATGTTCCTGAACCAAGGAGAACTCCTGAAATGATCAGCAACAGTCCGATAAAATGAGCGGGTACAATGGTTTCGTGTACAAAGAGAGCCGCTCCGACAACAGAGAAGAACGTATTTAAATTAAGAAAAATGGAGGATTCCGCTGCCCCCACTTGACTAATGGCGTAGTTATAGATCGAGTGTCCGATCCCGGTTCCAAGCACTGCTGAAAGAGCGAAATAGATCCATACTGAAGATGGTGCAGTTTTAATGGTTGCTAAGCCATTCGGTTCGACCGATAAGCTGATGGCGAATAGAATGATCGATCCAAACAAGAGCATATAGCCGGTTAATAAAACTGGATTCATTGTTTTTGAGGCCTTATTAATTAAAATAAAGCTGGCTGCTTGAGAAAGGATGGAAAAAAAGATATCCAAATCGCCTATATTCATAGATTTGAAGCTGCCGCTGCCAAACAAAACAGTTAAACTGACACCCAATCCGCCAAGAATAAAGCCTAGCGAAGTAACCACTGTCGGCTTTTTTTTGAAAAAAAGCATTGATAAAAGGACGGTTAATAGGGGCCCCATGCCTAAGATCAAACCGGTATTTGTCGCTGTGGTTTTTGCCAAACCGCTTGCTAAAAAGAAATGGTGGAAGACAACGCTCAAAAGGGAACCGAATAAAATGTAGAGCCACTCTCTCTTCAAAGGCAGCCGAATTTTCCGCATAAATCCAAGAATTAGAAACACGGTTATGGCAGCCGTGAAAATTCGCAAGGAAGTTATCGTAACTGGCATGATATGCTCAACCAGTATTTTCACAAATGAAACATTAAATCCCCATATAATCATCAATCCAAAAAGAATGATGTAAATTTTCATCGAACTCATAATAAGCTAAACAACCCTTCAGTGTTTTAAATTAAATTTTACTACTATTCTGTTAATTGTAGATAATAAAATGCTCAGAAAGATAATGGATTTTAATGGATTAAGGTATGAAAGCACTGGGGGCTTGTACCCTAGTGGTGTGAGGCGGTAAAGGGTAAAGGGGAGAAGAAACAGGTTTTGGAAATATAGGCAAAGGAGAGCCGCCACAATGTGATTGCTCTCCTTTTTGTTTTTGCTCTGTATTAATAATTAAAGATGTGATGTCTTAAGTGAGCTAATTAACACGCTTAAATAGTATGGGCCTGTCCCTGAGTGGGTGGGACCTGAATGCTAAGGTCGGAGGATAGACAAGATGAAGGCTAAAATAAAAACCCCCTAGATAGGATCTAAGGGGTGAAGTCATATGACTTATTCATTAACTAACTTTTGCGTGCGTTGTATTTCCTTGATTACCAAATACCTTTTTGTAACGATAAGCTACCAATATTGCAAGCAAAATACCAACTACCGCAATACCAATTGCTAGGAAGAAAATCGGAGTGATTCCCACGCTTCCAGACATTACACCAGTTACAAGAGGGATGACGATGAAAGCAACTCCTCCTGCAATATTGAGTGTAGATGTAATGGTTCCTTTTCTTGCCGGGAAGAATTCTGCAATAATGGCAAGTCCCAATTGTAGTACACCAGAAACAGAAAATCCAACAAGGGCAGCAGCAAAAATAGAGACAGCTGGAGTTTGCACATAAATGATAGTAAGTACAGACACGATAGTGAGCAATGGATAAACAATCATAATTGTAATCGGCTTAATAACTTTATTTAAAAGAAGTGCTAAAAGTATTACAGAGGCAAGTGAGCCTATGCTATACCAACTTACTAATTGGACGGCTTTTGTTGCATCTAATTTTAAAACTTCCGTTCCGAATTTTGGAATCCATGTATTCATAATAGAAAGTAATCCTGATGAAGTGAAACCAATGACAATAAGGGCAATACCTTCTTGGAAAAATTTCGCTTTTGGAGCGCCAGCAGATGTTCCGGTTTCTGTAGCTTGCGCTGCAGCTTTATAATCTGGGAATTTTGCTGTTGTCAAAAATAGACCGTTAACCAAGTAGACAGCTGCGACGAAGAAAAATGTATATCCAAAAAACATACCGTTTGTTGCTAAGTATGCGATCATCATCGGCATAAGAATACCGCCGACCGCAATAACTGCTTTAACAAACACTGTTGCAGAACTTGCTTTTTCTTTATATGCTTCAATAAGTGCCGCATAGGAACCAGCATCTAAACATGAATTCCCAATACCGATCAACATCGCAAATATGAATGCTAATGGATAGTTAGGAGCTAAAGGAAGACCGACCATTGCAATAACTAAAACAAATGATGCTAAAACGGAAAACGGCTTTCTTCCGAATTTATCGGATAATACACCGGCAATTGCCAATGCAAACAGTTTCCCGATACCGAGTGCGGCCATCAAAAAGCTGATTTTAGCAACGGTTACACCTAAATTATCTGCAAGCACTTGCATATGGGCACCAATCATTAACCCTGCCATACCCCACATAAAATAATTGATATAAATACCAACAGACATCTTTGGAAATGGAATTTTCATCAAAAGCACTCCTTTTTAATTGGAAAAATGTTATAAAAATAAACAATAAAAACTTTTTTGCATTGCATTCATGCCTATTTTTCAAATAGATGAAACTTGTCTTTCAATAAATAATTTGATTGAAAAAATAATCAATAATTGCATTACTCTATTTGATGATGGCGGGATTTTACAAACCCTCCAATTGCAATTAAAGCTTTAACCATAACGTTTGCAGCACCTTGTACTCTTGGCAACGCTTCCATAAGTATTGGGAATCCACAGGTTTATATTGGTTCTTCGCCTTCATCGAAAAAGTTTGCCCTCCTAAATTAAGTTATAAAATTTTATCAATGGTTCTCAAGTCAACCTCCATTCATTGAAAATCATCTTTATGAATTGACTATACCTCTGTTAATAGTTCATCACAATTAGAAAATAATAAATGATTATTCCACTGTTAATGTTGAGTAAAAAAATGATTTGTTATTAATCAAATCTAAACAATCAATATTATGAAGTGATGATAAAAGATATAATTACATAATTACCACGGTGGCAGGTGATGGGGGAATCGTTTAGGTATCATACACATTCAAAGAATATATTTAATAGAGGGAATTAGATCAGCAAGCTTTTAACCTTTGTTTTATCACCCACCCTTTATGTGAGTTTTAAGGAGTATCATCCAAATACTAGTAGAAATACATAACCCTACCACTGTATAATTAGAACAGTTAGTAAAATATTGAGTCCGAGTAATCTACTAAAAATGTATTACTAAAGGAGAGAGAATCATGAAATTAGTTAATTTTAAAGCAGGGGAACAAATTCGCCTTGGAATAAAAGTTCCTGAAGGGATTATTGATGTAGAAAAAGCTGCCCATTCTCATTCTTTAGACATACCAACAAATATGGAACAAGTGATTGCTCAAGGTGAAAAAGGTCTTTTGCAATTAGCTGACCTGTTGAAAAAAGATGTTCAAGTCATTTCGGAAGAAGAAATGATTTACGCTCCATGCGTGCTTGATCCGGAAAAAATTATTTGTGTAGGATTAAACTATGTTGAACATGCCGAAGAGTCAAATATGGAGGTTCCAGACTTCCCGGTGCTATTTAGTAAGTTTAATAATGCGTTAGCTGCTCACCAGCAATTGATTCCTCTGCCAAAGAACGCCGTCAAATTTGATTATGAAGCAGAGTTGGTCATTGTGATTGGAAAAGAAGCAAACAATGTGACGAAGGAAGCTGCCCTTGATTATGTTTTTGGTTATACGGTTGGAAACGATCTATCTGCTCGTGACCTTCAATTCCGTTCACCTCAGTGGCTATTAGGGAAAACATGTGATTATTTCGCTCCAATTGGTCCTTCGATCGTAACAGCAGATGAACTGGATCCGACGAATCTTGATATTTCTTTAAAAGTAAATGGAGAAGTTAAGCAATCTGCCAATACTTCGCAAATGATTTTTGACTGCGCGACGATTGTCAGTTACTTGTCCCAGCATATGACCCTAAAACCGGGGGATATTATCTTTTCTGGAACACCACAGGGAGTCGTTTTAGGATATCCAGAAGACCAGCAACAATGGTTAAAATCAGGAGATAAAGTAGAAGTGTATATTGAAAATATAGGTACCTTGGTGAATGTATTAGAATAGAAGCTAGCTGAGGCTAAGTTCTGCGTACCAACGAGAATTTTACATATGAAAAATAGGAATCTGTATGATTAAATCTCAAGATCAGATCATTTCGAGGAGCAACTGTTAGCAGTTGCTCCTATTTTTAATGAAATACATTATATATCAAGCGATCATCTATGATCCTTAGCGAGCAGTATAGGTGACACCATTAATATGGAAAAATATAATAATCTAAATATTAACTTATTTAGAAATGTCGCCATTCACAATATAATAGAAATGGAAAAAGACCTAATCCTATTTAGGTATAATAGATTCTTATATATAGTGTTCCTGTAGGGAAATTTTACTATTGTCAGGGTGAACTAATAGAAATGGTACTTCTTATGCGAAAAACGCTATGCGTTTTTCAAATACCATAGGTGATAAGTCGCGGAAAGGGTAAAGCGTAGAGGCATTTGTTGTTTTCCTAGAGTAAGTTTTAAACTAGAATTCCTAGATTTTTTCCGTACTGGATTAATTAAATAACCTTTTCCTTGGTCGATTCCAGAATTTAATATAATAATCACCGTCATATGATTTAAAAATTTTGATTCCTAGTAATTTAAGGGGTGTAACGATCTCTTTCATTGCAATTAAAGGCATAATATTTCCTCTCCTCAGAAAAATTAAATAATATGATATTTCTAACTATTATACCTTAAAATGAAACATTTGTGTGTGGAATGTTCGTAATAAAAAACCGCAAAATATTACACAATTCGCAAGAACTAATTCCAATAAACAAGCAAAACATGATAAACTTTTATTAAAAAGGTGTCTATCTATTGCTGAAATATATTATTTGCTGTTGTAAAAGGATAGGAGAATCAAAATGAAATTAAAAAGAATGATGATAATGGGTGTTAGTATTGTAATTATCATTGGATTGGCTTTTTTTATTTTTGAACAAAAAAGCAGGATGGAGGAGGCTGGTAATTTTGTCTCAAGTACCAAGCCAGAATCAAATCCACAAAAAAAGGAAGAAAAACATTTAACGGAAAAAGACGTTAATGACAGTGACGATGGATCCCAAAGCAGTAACCAAAAACAAACTGAAAACGTAGCGATTAATGAAAATACAACAGAGGTTAATGAAGCTTCGAAAAATGCGGTTTCTCCAAATACGGGAGATGCAGGGACTGTAGAAGCACCAACGCCAGCACCAACGCCAGCACCAACGCCAGCACCAGCACCTCCAACAGAATCCAGCTCCTCTGGTTTACATTTTGCAACAAGGGAAGAGGCCGTAGCGTTTGGATTCAGTCGTTTTACACCTGAAGAAATAGCCCTTTATCATCGTGCTTCCGCGCATGGGTTAACCCCTGAGCAAGAAAAGATGGCTATTCAAATGGCTTATTCCCGCTTCACACAACAAGAAATAGCAGCCATTGAAGAGGCTTTAAATCGATAGTTTAAAAAGAAGGTAGAGCAGCCCTGGGCATGATGATCATCGTGCCTGAAAAGGGAAAAAACACTCCAAGTGGCTTACGAAAAGGGATCAAGTGTGTGTGCATGGAAAGTGGAAAAGCGATTATAAATAAATGGAAATTTCAAAATATTGCCGATGCAAAACTACTAAAAAAGTAAATACAAGTTTAATTGAATCACATTAAGGAAAAAAGATAGATAAAATAGGGTAATTTATCCATTTATTGAAGAGAAAAGGATGAATAACTTATCATTCAACTATTGAAATTCATAGATGATTCACTTAAACTTACCATTGGGGAAACTCTTTGGTATTTTTTATCTATGATAATAGCCTCTTTGTCATGAGTTACTTTCTCAATATTCGTTGATTATTTTAATAATATAGCTTTTTACTCCTAATCATGTGAGATCACTTCCCTTTGGTTAGTTGATGTGGAAGCAAATAACACCATAGATAATAGGAGGGTAATATGGAAGAGGAAACAATAAGTTTACGCGAATTATTTGCTATATTAAGGAAAAGGATGATCTTAATTGTCAGCATAACCGTTTTGGCAACAGTGATTAGCGGTGTGGTCAGCTATACATTTTTAAAACCTGTTTACAAGGCATCCACTCAAATTCTCGTAAGTCAGGCTGCAAATGGATCATTAGCAGCATTAGCTGGAATGTCATTTGATGCCGATGCGAAATATATTGAGACCTATAATGTTATTTTGAAAAGTCCCTATATTCTTGACCAAGTGATTAAAGAATTGAACTTGGATACTACTGCACAAGGCCTGAATGGCAGCGTTAGTGTTACACAGGAAGGCAAGTCACAGGTTGTCAGCATTGCGGTTGAAAACAATAATCCTGGCGAGGCAGTGATCATTGCTAATGAAATAGCTAAAGTATTCCAACGGGAAATCTCTCAATTAATGCGGGTCGATAATATTCATATTTTATCTCCTGCTGAATTGCCAAAGAATCCAGTTCCAATTAAGCCGCAGCCGCTATTAAATATGGCGATTGCATTAGTTGTAGGCTTAATGGCATCTGTTGGGATCGCCTTTTTACTAGAGTATCTTGATAATACAATCAAAACAGAACAAGATATTGAAAAACTTCTCGAACTGCCTGTATTAGGGGTTGTTAGTCTTATTGGTTCAGATGGAGAACACGGATCATCAAGTACGAAGATGTTGAAAAAGCATAAAAGAGGTGAGAAGGTTGAAGTTTAATAAAAAGGAAAAAATCGTAAATTCAAATAAACGGAAACTAATCACTCATTTTAATTCTCGATCTCCAATATCTGAGCAATATAAAACGATTCGGACAAATATTCAGTTTTCATCAGATCTTGGTGTTCGTTCGATTGTTGTCACTTCATCAGGACCAGGTGAGGGAAAATCTACGACGGTTGCTAATTTAGCGGTTGTTTTTGCCCAACAAGGGAAAAAGACACTCCTTATTGACGGTGATATGCGTAAACCGACTGTTCATTATACATTTAACGTGGATAATCAACATGGACTAACAAGTGTTCTCACAAAACGAAATGATCTGTCCAAATCCATACAGGAAACAGATATTGAACATTTATTCGTTCTTCCAACAGGTCCGATTCCGCCCAATCCTGCAGAGCTTCTCAGTTCGCAAGCGATGAAAGAGCTGCTTAACGTTGCATTAGAGAGTTTCGATATGATCTTAATTGACACACCACCCGTATTAGCTGTCACGGATGCTCAAATTCTTGCTAATCAATGTGATGGCACTATTCTTGTCATCAAAAGCGGTGAATCACCGGTGGATGCTGTTATGAAAGCGAAGGAATTGTTATTATCCGCTAATGGTAAATTGCTTGGAACTGTTTTAAATCATAAGAGAATACAAGAAAGCCATTATTACTATTATTATGGAAATGAGTAGGGTGGTCGATTTACTAGCTGCATGTTAGTAGGTTGAGACTTTTATCCAAAAAGCAAAAAGGAAGATGACTCAGAGAGCCATCTTCCTTTTTGCTTTAGGCTATGTTAATGATGATTGTTGAAAATTGCCTTTGGTGGACATGGGCAGTGTGTTTTATTCGAATGAATAACTTAGCTGAACGTGTACACCAAAGGCTTTTACAACAGCAACCATATTGTTTAACAAAGCCTTGATTTAAAAACTTTGAACTTGATTGATTACACGTAATAAGCGTTCTTGCTTCTTAGTTTGATACTCATTTTTAAACTCCGCTGCTTCGTTTGTATCATACCCGTATTTCTTTAGATCAAATTCTAGATTTTGATAGATTAAATTAAATGTTTTATCTGCATTGCTTTCCAAAACAGTTGCGGCATCTTGGTATTTTACGGCAATGTCCGCTTTCGAGAGCTTTTTACTAACATAATCAGCTTTAGCTTGAACAACCAGTTGGTCAATATTACTCATTTCCTGAACTTCGAGATCGGAAAATATCTTTTGGTAGGCTGCTTTAATGTCAGCGACAGTTTTACCAGCAGCAGCTGGAGTGGAGCCACCACTTGGATTTCCATTAGAAGATTCATTGTTTACCGTGTTTGCTGTGGCATTGCTGTTTGATTTAGCTGGTGTATCTGAGGTTTGGGTTTGGTCAGATTGGTTAGATGCAGCAGCGGTTGTGCCCTTCGTAGAATCTGTGCTGTTGACCGGGGTATCTCCAGTTAAACTAGGATCCTTTTTGGCGGTAGCTTCAATTTTCTCTTTTGCCTTTTCTGTCGTCGTATCTATTTTTGCATTCCAGTGAGAAAGGCTGACTGCAATAAGCCCGATGATCAGAATTAAACCACCTATAATCACATATATTCGTTTCATAATTCGCCTCTTCTTTTATTGAAGTAATATATAAAGATAATAATAATTTCTGTTTTTTTTCCTAATAATAGGTTATCATAAATTGTTTAAGGAATCTCTTACTTTATTGATTATATAAAAATTGGAAGAAAAATAAAGTGGTTTAATCAGATTTTGTCGAAAAATATTTGAAAAACTGCTTCTTTTAGTATAGTATTAATTTATTAGATAAATGCAATATTTATACATATTTACTTAATTTCGGATTTAACAAAAAATAATAGAGGTGAAGGAAAGAATGAAGAAATATCCATTTAGTAGTAAGGCAATAAAAGCAGTGCTTGTTGCATCTTTAGCTTTATCGCCAGTAGCCGGTTTTGGCGCATCAAAGGCACAAGCAGCTGGAAATGCAGAATACTCGGTTGCTAGTTATGATTCAGTTCAAGCATTGATTGATAGATTAAATACTGATTATGATAGATTAAGTCAAGATCAAAAGGATTATTTAAGAGATGCTCAAGAGAAAGTATATGGCATTATTGCAGCAAATTGGGTAGGTTATACAGATAAAATCTTTGTTAAAAATGTTAATGATGTTAATGCTGATGAGGTTACGCTTCTTAAAGCTGTAGTAGGATTAACGAATGCCACAAATACAACTGAGTTAGCAACAGCAATTACAGACTTTAGAACTCCGACAAATAAACAAATGGTTGCGAATGTTGTTGGTAGTGAAATTACTGTAGATGAGCTACTCGCTTATATTGCAGATGTAGAAGTTGAGTATAAAGGGATTCTTGAAGCGAGAAAAGATGCTATTATTACTGATGTGGTGACTAATGATCCTCAAGGTGCTGCAAGTATCATTAGTGGAATTCTTGCTCTTCCTGAAAATAAGGACAAGGAATATACTGATATTACTATCCAGGATATCATTAATTATATTAATTCTAATAACGTTACTCTTTCTCAAACGACTGTATCAGTAATTGCAGCTCAATTAGGCAGTGCATTAGAAGATGCTATGGTAGCAGTTGGTGACAATCATCCTGACGTAAATACTGCTTTAGAAAATAAATTAGTAACTAAATCAGAAATTAAAACAGTATTTGCAGGAATAGTAACTGCATATTTCACAAAGCCAAGCAGTGGCGGTGGTGGCGGTGGAGCTGTAACACCACCAAAACCAGAACCTAAACCTATCGAAATCGAACTTCCACAAGGTGCTGCTGAAGTAGTAAAAGAACAAAATCAATCTGGTAAAGTAGAAGTTGTCACAAAGGTTTCAACTGAAAAGGTAAATCAAATTGTTAATTTGATTTCAGCAGAAAAAGCAGTTGTTCCTTTAACGCTTGAAAAACCGGCAGCAGGGGAAGTTGCAAAAGCACAGGTTCCAGCAGCTTTATTTACTGAAGCTGTTAAAAAGAATGCTGCTGCTGTTGTAGAAGTGAAAACAGAAGAAGCTAGCTATAAGCTTCCTGCGAATGAAATCAATGTGGCGAACTTAGCAGAAAAACTAGGAGTATCTCCAAGTGATGTTCAAATTAACATATCAGTGAATGTTGTCAATGCAGCAGATGTAAAAGGCAATGTAGATAAAAATAATTTGAACCCTGTATCTAAAGTCATTGAATTCACTGTTACAGCTGTTTCTGGTAATAAGGAACAACATATCACTACTTTTAGCACATATGTAGAACGTGAAATTGTTGGTGATACGGACTTTAATTCTAACAAATCAACTGCTGTTCGCTTGAATGACAACGGTACTTTCAGCCCGATTCCAACTTTATTTAATGGAAAAACAGCAACAATTAAATCATTAACAAACTCAAAATATACAATCGTACAAAATGATAAAACATTTACAGATGTAAATAATGGGGCGAACTTCTTTGAAGCCAATATTGAAAAACTAGCTTCTAAATATATTATTAACGGTAAAACAGCTGATACTTATGCTCCAAGCCAAAACATTACACGCGGTGAATTTGCTGCTTTAATTTCACGGAGCCTTGGTTTAGTTGCAAAAGATCCAAGTGAAAAGAAATTCTCAGATGTTTCTACTACACAAGCTGTCAATAAAAACGGTGAAATTAACGCTGCTGTTGAAGCAGGTATTATCAAAGGTTACACTAATGGAGAGTTTGCACCAAATAAAGAGATGACTCGTGCTGAAGCAGCGATTATGATTGCACGCGCGATGGACTTCACAAAAGTTCCTGCTTCAAAACTAGACACAACTAAAAAGCTTACTAGCTTTACAGATAATGCAGCTATTGGTCAAACAAGCCTTACTAGCGTCGAAAAAGTTGTCCAAGCTGGTATCATGAGCGGATTTGGAAATGGTGAATTTGGAGCATATAAAAATACACAACGTGACCAAATGGCAAAAGTTCTTGATAAATTCCTACAAACATCTAACTTAATAAACTAATCATCAACAAAAAGATGCCGAAGCAGTTCGGCATCTTTTTTTAGGAAGTATGGGTTGCTTGTTTATTACATGCTAATCTAAAAGAATGGTCTTTCCTTTTTGTTTTGGTACTCTGATCTGTAAGCGCTCGTTTTCGAAAGATGCTTTTACGGTTTTTTCGTTGATTGGCTGCGGCAGTGGAATCGTTCGGCTCGTTCTTTGAATAGACTGCTGTCTCCTCGTTAATTTCCAATTCTCGTCTTCCTCAATCAAAGCTTCGGATGAATGAATGGAAATGGTGATATATCGATCAAAAATATCAATTCCAATCTGTTCTCGATTGATTCCAGGAAGCTTAGACATAATCACGTACTCATTTTCATTTTCGGAAGTTTCCACTTGAAAAGAAGTAGCGAAGGAGAAAGGGGTTTGCAATAAGTTATCAATTTCTTGTAAAAAGCCTTTGACCGGTGTCTCTTGGAAAAATTGATTGATGGACCTCATTAAGTCTCCAAAGGGCTCGCTGATTTCATTTTTCTTACGATCGTCCATATCTTCATCCCCTCTTAAACAAAATATTCATCTTCAGGGTATGCAAAGCTAAGATTGTCTGTGCTTCTTTCTGTTATGGGACTAATCCTTTATTTTAATTTTCCTAAACGGTCTTCTTTACATATTAGCTCTGTTAAACAATCGTGTTGATACTCAAGGTGGCATTGGGGCACGCGTGCACTAAGTTATTCATTCGAATAAAACACGTGCCCACATACAGCAATGCCGCTTATCAACAATAAATATTAACAAAGCCTACATATTAAAGATGATTTTCAAATGCATTTTGAGGATGTTAGATTTTAGAGGTATAATCTCTGTCACCAAGTGGAAGTATTGTGTTGCACCAATAGTTTGGAACCATATAAAAAAGGGAAAGCCAATCAGTGATTGATCAGCTTTCCCTTTTAAGTAATTTTCGTATTATTTGAAAATAACATGGATAATTTCGTCTATCGACATTCCGCTTTCTAATTCATATACACCAGGACGCAATTTGTTTGCCAAACCACGCTTGTCTACCTCGTTGGCGAACCAGGCGGAACTGGACACGATCTTTGTCTCTTCAAGAATTTTCCCGATCTCAATGCTTGTCATACCTGAAGAAACAGATAAGATCGTCTTGTATTTAACATTTTCATTTGTTGCTTTTTCTTCGTCATTTTTTACTGGCTCTTTACTCTTCGTTTCTGCTGCTTTACTTGCTGCCTTCTTTTCAGCGGCAGCAAGCTGGTTTTTCCATTCGTCTTCTGTATGGATGACATAGCCTTTAGAAGCTAGTTCCATTTTCATTTCATCTTCTGTCGGTGTTTCAGCGGCTTGTTTTCCTGTTGCTTCACTAGGACCAAAGAAGTATACTGCACCAAGCACAACTGCTGCGAGAATAAGCCCGCCGGCAAAGCTGCGTAATGAATTAGATGTCATTCGTCACCTTGCCTCCTTCATCCTTTGTTTTCGTATAAGGAGCAAGCAAACTTTGTATCTCATTCTGAGTCATCTGTTTTTTGGCGGCAATGCTTTCTATTGAATATCCGCGTCTTTGCAAGTCAATCACCTCGCGCAATAAAAGCCGATGATCAGAAGAAGAACCTGCCAGTAAACCTGCTTCAGTAGCTGTAATTTCAGCATCTATCTCGATGTTACGGATTTTCTGTTGTAGTTTATACAATTCATCCATAAAAGTAAAGGAAACCTGTTCCATTTGCTGCTCTGCTTCTTTTGCTGATTTTTTCGTTTTAACAAACGACAAAATGAGTAGTAAAATTGCGGCACCAAACAGAATGGCTATCGCCCATCCCATCATTCTATGAACCTCCCCCACTTAAAACTATTTTCATGCACCGTCTTATTATACATCGAATCGGACAAGATTTCGATTTAAAACAAGAAAATACAACAATTGTCATGTTTTTACGACAAAATATAGATGAAAAGGCAGATAGGAATTCCAATTTTTATGGTAATTGGAAAAGGCTGCAGGCGAATTCTTTAAAGTTATGAGTACAGAGTAACGGTGGGCAAGCGGTTCCTTTTGCAAGTAAGTGGAAAATATAGAGAGAATAGCCTGGCAGTTTAACTAAAAACAATTCATTTAAGTGAAAATGACATATTCCCCTGTTATTTAGTCGATAATATCACTAAAAACTGAGAGGGTTAATATGGAAACTACTATCGAATATGAATCTAATCAAATGAGCTGCTTTACTGAATATGATCCGCTAAAACGGGTTATCTTGTGTCAACCCCAATACATGACCATTCGCGACGTGATCAATGAAACACAAAAGCATTTTAAGGATGAAGGCATACAGATAGAAAGGGCACTTGAACAGCATAATGAACTGGTTAATACATTGCGTCAGTATGATATAGAAGTCGCTCTGCTGCCTTATCATAAAAAATATCCCGAACAAGTATTTACGCGGGATATCGGCTTTACGCTTGGTAAAACCATTTTTGTAGCAGACATGGCGAATGATATAAGAAAAGGGGAGGAGGCTGTTTTAAAACAGTGGCTAGAGGATGAGGGGATCTCTTATTATAATATTATCGGAGACCAGATTGAAGGTGGGGATGTTGTGATTGATCGGGATACGATCTATATTGGATTGAGTAACCGAACAAATCAAGTCGCAATCGATCATTTAGCAAACCTTTTAGAGAAACAATTTGATGTGATAACCATTGATTTTCAAGAGAAATATTTACATTTAGACTGTATTTTTAATGTGATATCTGAAAATGTTGCATTAATTTATCCTAAGGCCTTGAAAAAAGAAGATATCGAACGATTTAAATTGCGCTATGAATTAATAGAGGTATCAGAAGAAGAACAATTCACACTCGGAACGAATGTTTTAGCAATTGGAAATAGTCGAATTCTTAGTTTGCCGGTGAACAAAGAAGTAAACAAACAGCTTCGTAAGCGGAATTTTGACGTAATCGAAGTCGATATTACTGAGATCATTAAATCTGGAGGTTCGTTTCGTTGCTGTACACTTCCGATATTGAGGGGAAATGAATAAAAAAATAACCACCTTATGTAAATTCATTGCTGTCTATAAAGAATAGGATTGCTAGCGTCCCATATTTATATGTGTCATTACGATGTAACCAAATGAAAGGCGAAAGAAGTGTTTTAGTTAAAGGTTTTGTTAAACAATATGGTTGCTGCTTTAAAGGCCTTTGGTGTACACGTTGGGCTAAGTTATTCATGCGAATAAAACACGCTGCCCATATGCACCAAAGGTCATTTCAACAATCATCGTTAACATAGCCTAGTTAAAAAAAAGGAGGGGCGCCGAATAAGCGCACCCTATGGTTAAATCATTCTATCATGTTATGAAAAGGAACTTTAGCAACCGAAAAAATGGCAAAACAACTTTTGCTTACTCTTTTCGAAAAGTTTTTTCTGAAACAGTATAAGCCTCAACTTGACGGCGATTGACTTCGTAGCCAATTCCTGGCTTATCTGGAACGGTAATAAGACCATTTTGCACCGTTACTTCTGGTTCGATAATATCTTTTTCCCAGTAGCGGGAAGACGCGGCTGTATCCCCAGGGAACGTGAAATTGTCTAGTGTTGTGATGGCGATATTATGTGCTCGTCCAACACCGGCTTCCAGCATTCCGCCGCACCAAACAGGAATCTCGTGTTCTTTGCATATATTATGGATTTTGACTGCTTCTGATAATCCTCCGACTCGGCCGATTTTCACATTAATGACTTTGCAGCTTCCTAGTGCAATGGCTTTACGGGCATCTTCTGCCGAATGGATGCTTTCATCTAAACAGATTGGAGTGTGAAGGCTTGCTTGTAATGTCGCGTGGTCGACAATATCATCTGACGCTAACGGCTGTTCAATCATCGTGAGGTTGTACTGGTCAAGCTCCTTCAGCCGATCCATATCGTTCAGCGTATAAGCAGAGTTGGCATCGGCCATTAATGAAATACAAGGAAATTTTTTGCGAATGGCTGCAATGACGGCAAGATCCCAGCCGGGCTTGATTTTGATCTTCATACGGCGATATCCTTCTGTGGCGTAGCGGTCAATTAACCTGAGCAGGTCGTCGACGCATGTTTGAATGCCAATCGAAATGCCAACCTCAATTTCTTTCTTCGTGCCGCCAAGATCTTGGTTTAAAGGAACCCCTTGCTTCTTTGTATATAAATCCCAAACAGCTCCTTCAATCGCTGCTTTGGCCATATTGTTTTTTCGAATAATAGAAAACCGCTTGTTCAGCTCGTCAGGGTGTTCGAAGGATGCTTCAAGGACAGCAGGTACTAAAAAATCCTCTAACATATGCCAATTCGTTTTAACGGTTTCTTCATTATACCAAGGGTCATGAAAGGCAACGGATTCGCCCCAACCGGAAACACCATCTTCATCAATGGTTTCGACTAAAATAAAATCTTTTGTTGTAAAGGTGCCAAGACTCGTTATAAATGGAAACTTCATCTCCATTTGCAAATGCCTTAAAATCACGCGATCTAACTTCATTTCAAAAGCCTCCATTAAGATTCATTTCACTAGATGTTTGTTTCTTTTAAAAAACATTTCAACTTGTATTCCTTAAATATTTCTAATTGTTTCACTTCTGAATAGATTACTCTCATTATTATTATAAGCTTAACCAATCAATGCGTCTAACACGATTCTTGAGAAGCTTATTGATAGGCCATATTCAATTGAACGTTTGATTAATGGGTATGTTCTCACTTTTAGGAGGGAAACGCAAATAAATGGAAAAACGATCAATATATTGAAGTGGAGAGAATTTAGAGGCTTGGAGAAGAAAGTTGATACACTGAAAACAGTGTATTAAACTAAATAGGAGCATCATGGAAAATGCTATAGTAAATCATACTTTAAACCATTAAAAAGGCAGCTCAGAAAAATAAAAAGGGCTAAAGGAGAACACTCATGATTTTAGTTGTCGGCGGTGCCGGTTATATTGGCAGTCATTTAGTGAAAGAATTAGTGAATGAAAAAGAAGTCGTGGTTCTCGATAATTTGTCAACCGGGCACAGATGGGCAGTTGATGAGAGAGCCATTTTCATAGAAGGGGATCTTGGCAATCCAGCCCATTTGGAGAATATTTTCTCAACCTATTCTATTGAAGCTGTTATGCATTTTGCTGCTAATAGTTTGGTAGGCGAATCTGTAGTGGACCCAATGAAGTATTATCAAAATAATGTGGCAGCCACTTTAACGCTGCTTAAAACAATGAATCGATATAATGTAAAGAATTTTATTTTTTCCTCTACGGCTGCAACGTATGGGATTCCCTCTGAAGCCATCATTACCGAAGAAACCCCAACGAATCCGATCAATCCGTATGGCCGTTCCAAGCTGATGGTTGAACATATTTTAGAGGACTATGCGCGGGCCTATGGGTTCCATTACGTTGTGCTGCGCTATTTTAATGCGGCTGGAGCCTATAAGACAGCTGAAATTGGTGAAAATCACAATCCAGAAACACATTTGATTCCGATTGTTTTACAGCATTTATTAGGAGAACGGGAAAGTATCTCTGTTTTTGGCAGTGACTACGATACTCCTGATGGCACATGTATCCGTGACTATATTCATGTGACCGATTTGGCTAAAGCACATATGTTGGCTGTCGATGCGCTATTATCCGGTCAAAAATCAACAGCCACCTATAATCTTGGCAATGGTTTAGGTTATTCCGTTAAAGAAGTCATTGAAACATGTGAAAAGGTAACAGAAAAAAGAGCAAATGTGATCATGGCAGACCGCCGTGAAGGAGACCCTGCCCGTCTTGTCGCTTCTTCGGAAAAAATCTTTTCTGAATTAGGCTGGAAGGCAGAATACTCGCTGGAAGACATTATTGCAAGTGCCTGGAAGTGGCATTCTAAAATAAAATAGGAATCGCACGTATAAAGGTGCTCTCTAAATAAAAAACTGATCGTATCAATACATAAATACGATCGGTTTTTCTGCGTTCAGTAGCAAGGGGATTGCCGCTGTAACTAGTGGGGGACAGGCCCTAGACAAGTTACAGCGGTAAAGCACTGGTGGAGTCTTCGGATAAATTAAGGCGTTACAGCTTTATAAGAGTCTTTCAATAAGTTATAGCAGTAAAGCAGCAGGAAACTCTCCTTCCATTAAATTCATGTATTAATATAATGAAATGTGCCACTTTATTGCAGTTTCTTGTATACTTAAGGGTATGATATTTGCGAGGTGTTTAAGTTGGAAGTTGGTAGAAATGATTTTTGTCCATGTGGAAGTGGAAAAAAATACAAAAAGTGCTGTATGAAGAAAGAACAAGTAGTGGAAATGGGGCAAGTGAAACGTGAACGGTTTTTTCATTTGAAACATCAGCTTGTAGAGAATTTGGGGAAAGCGGTTTATTCTTCCTATTCCGTTGAAGAGCTGCGTTCTTTAAAAAAGGAATTTGAAAGTCGTGCGAAAGGGAATGCACCTGAAGCTTTCTTTAATCATTGGCTTTTCTTTTTCTATCGTGATCAACATGGAAAGCGGGCGATCGAAAGATATAATCAAAACAATCATGATGAACCGCAGTTGATAGAATTGGGTGCTAAATGGGAAAAGATGACTCCGCATCTCATCCAGCAGGTTGATTATGATGAACGTGGTGTGATCATGGAAGATTTATTTACAAGCGAGCGCTTTCATATGCCGTATTGTGAAACGATGCCGCAATGGACGCCATGGGCCGGAACCTTTTGTATGCTAGAGGAATTTGATGGCGGTTTCTATATTAATGGCGTGGCTGCCGTTGTTTCCCCGGACCAAGTAAAGCAGGCCTTTGTTTTCATTGCACAACAGATGAAAGAATCGGAGAGACCATTGAATGAGGTTGTGTTTGAATATTATCCGGAAATCCTGAAGGAACTATTGGATAATCCCAATCTTGAACGTAGGCAAAAACAGCATGAAATTATCCAGACAGAACTTCATTATCATGTTGAAAATCTGGCGTCTATTGCGCAATCCTTTAAAGAAAAGGGCCTTTTTCAAATGGATGAATGGGATGGAAGCAGCGGAGCAGGCTGTTTTTTGATCAATAAGTACCGATATGAAGACAATACAGCTCCAGGACTCATTACTTTAGGTGAAATAGAAGGAAATGTGAAAGTAGAGGGGCAAAGGTTTATCTATAGTACACTAAATCATGAAGGAGCCCTTTCTGTTAAAAATACAATGGCAGGTGTACAGGGAGCAGAGCTAGTAGAAGAAAAAACAAAAAAAATAGAAGTTCCCATAGATGCTCAAACAGTGGTATACAGTGTTGAGCTTGAAAAAGGAGTTCCGGCAGAGTTTGCCCATTTGGCCCAAATCGTATTGTTACTTGGAATCGATCAGCCATTGCCATTATTTAACGGTATGACTCCTGGGGAGATGGTGGCTAATGGAAAATCTGACAGGGTTGAACAATGGCTTCGTCAACAGGAATTTACCAGCTATTTGAACTTGAAAAATACATTAGATCAAGTAAATACTACAGCGGATTTTAATACGGTTAGGAAAAACCTTGGTTTAGAGCTTTCTCCTTTTGTGACGCTTCGTGAAAATCGGCAAACCAATTTTATATTGGAGTTTCCTGTTGAGGGTGAATCAAAGGAGAATGAGGATTTCTCTCTAATGGAAGAGATTGGTATCCCATTTGAAGAAGCAGAAAAATTTTATGTGAAGGACATACTCGATTGTTTCAAGGAAAAAGCGGTAGGAAAGTCGCAAAGCACCTATTATAAATACCGCCTGGGTCTGCAAACAATTGGCTATTTTTTAAGCCAAAAACTACTATCTTCGTGGTCTGATATCAACCAAAACGATTGGGAAAAGTGGCTGGCCTTTAACTACTTAGCCTTTAATATGGATGCAACGATGAGCCAGGTGAAGGGATTTATGACTGTTTTAAAAAGCTTTGTTGCCAAGATTGATGAAAATTATGGAACAACATATGCGGCGGTTGTCCGTAAGCTCGTGAAAGAGATGGAACCCGTTCTTATCGCAGCTGCAAAGGCGCACGAAGCATATGTACCATACCAAGAACGCCGCATTGAGCCGGAATTTGACATGGAGCCTTTATTTGAGCTTTTGGATTCAGCACCGGTCATAACAGATCACACAGTAGAAGGTGTCCTTCAAGTACAAAAGGCAGATGAAAAAGGGATCAAAATCACTTTGCTTGGATCAGATGTTCCAAATTATACAGTAGCCATTAATGGAGAGCTTTTAGCGAATTTGGAACAAGGCATGGTACTGGTCGGAAAGATCCTAAAGGATAAAGAATGGACCATTTCGAATCTAAAACGAATCTTTCCACCGCAAGCTGCCCAATACATCAGCACCGCTATATTACAATAGACGATCATGCATTAAAGTCCTGGTGAAAGTTCCTCGCCAAGACATTGTGTTAAAGCATTGGGGGGGCAGTCCCCCAGTAGAGTAAAGCATTAAAATCCTGGTGGAGACTCCTCATCAGAGTATTGCACAAGTAAAGAGGGGCTGCCAATCAATCAAGGCAGTCCCTTATCTATTACTGAATTTCTAATTGTGTTTTTAATTCTTTTTGCACGCTTTGAATTTCTTCCTCGGGGATGGTTTCATAAAAGATTCCGTTTATTTTTGTGCCTTTTCCGGTCATTTGGATTTGTTCAATGTTTTGGACAGCGTCTTTATAGTTGCTTTGAATGTCTTTCATTTCATCGAAGGTGATGTTGGTTCGTACATTTTTCCCTAAGGCGGCAAAAATATTACCAAATCTAGTCAGCGAACTAAAGCTGGCGCCTTTGCTCATCACCCCTTGAATCACTTCACGCTGCCTCTTTTGCCGGCCAAAATCGCCGTTAGGATCGTTATAGCGCATTCTGACAAAGGCGAGGGCCTCATCCCCATTTAAGTTGAGGGTGCCTTTTGCAAAGTGATGCCCATCTTCCGAGAAATCGAGTTCATTATTCACGGTAACTCCTCCAACGGCATCAACAACGTCTTTAAAACCTTCCATATTGATCTTAATATAATAATCAATCGGAATATCTAGCAGGTTTTCGACCGTTGCCATCGACATTTCCTCGCCCCCAAAAGCATAGGCATGATTGATTTTATCAACCTTTCCGCGGCCAACAATTTCCGTTCTTGTATCGCGTGGAATACTAAGCATTTTAACAGAATTATTATTAGGATTGACGGTTAAGACGATCATTGTATCTGACCGCCCTTTATCCCCCGTCCGTTCATCAACACCTAACATTAAGACGGAGAAGGGCTCTTGTTTGGCTAAAGCAATGACTTCCGGCCGTTTTTCGGACTTTACCCTTTCGATGGGCTGCTGCATCGTGCTCACTGCATTTGTTAACGAATGATAAACGGAGTAGGTGTAAGCACCACCGCTGATCAATAGAAGCAGCAGCAAGATCCCCATTACTTTTAGCCATGTTTTGCTTTTCTTTTTTTTTCTTTCAGACCGCATGTACATATCCATCTCCCTAAAATAAAGAAACATATTTTTTCCATTATAGTGGATTTTTATAATAAAAAGTACTGCTTCATACATTAAGTATGCCCAATATTTTTTCGACAATGAGAGTTGTCACTTTTTACAACTGTGGATAAAATACAGAAAATAGTGGATAAGTTATGAGAAACTGTGGATAAATCTACCATTGTGGATAAAATTCAAGTAATGTCAATAAGTTTCCCTCATTTTTTCTATGCCATCCTCTTTCATTTACGCTATAATAAAATGGTTATTTAACTTCATTCAGCAGAAGTCCTCCACTTTTATAAGTGAGGGATGAATGCAAAAAGCACTCTAATTCAGTAGGGGATCAAACCCGGCCGAATGAAGTTAAGCCTCCGGCGGATGCCTCGGATTTTTTAAAGGAAATTCGGCGGGCGAATTTGATTTTCACACTGACTATTGGACTTAGAGAAGGGATTTACCATGAATATAACAATTACTGGAACTGGATATGTGGGTCTTGTGACAGGTGTTTGCCTATCTGACGTTGGACACCAAATCATCTGTTTATGATATTGATCAGGAAAAAATCTCACTCTTAAACAAAGGGAATTTCACCAATATATGAGCCAGGCTTGAAGAACTTATTCAAAAAAATCTTCGTGAAAAACGCTTATCTTTTACTGCCAATGAAAAAGAAGCCTATTCACAAGCGGATTGTATATTTATTGCAGTAGGGACACCACCGAATGAAGATGGCTCCGCCAATTTAACCTATATTGAACAAGCAGCTCTTCAAATTGCCAAACCATCAAAAAAGATGTCATTGTTGTGACCAAAAGTACCGTACCGGTTGGAACAAATGAATGGGTCGGCCGCATTATTCAAGAGCGGGTCGCTCCCGGCATTGAAATCAAGGATCGTTTCCAATCCGGAATTTTTGCGTGAAGGCTCTGCCATTTACGATACCTTTCATGGCGACCGCATCGTCATCGGTTCAGAGACAAAGAAGCAGGGAAGCCGATTGAGAAAATTTACGAGCCATTTCAGCTGCCAATTGTTCATACCGACCTTGCGCAGCGCGGAAATGATTAAATATGCATCCAATTCTTTCCTTGCTTTAAAAATCAGCTTCATTAATGAAATTGCCAACCTTTGTGAAAAAGTAGGCGGCAATATTGAATATGTATCTGAAGGAGTCGGACTGGATAAACGGATCGGAAACAAGTTCCTGCAGGCCGGAATCGGCTTTGGCGGCTCTTGCTTTCCAAAGGATATTAATGCCCTGAACCATCTGGCCAATGAATATGATTATGATTTTAAAATTTTGAAATCGGTCATCGATGTGAATCACATGCAAAAAGAGCGTTTATTTGAAAAAGCAAAGGAGCACTTCGGTTCCTTAGCGGGAAAAAGAACAACCGTTCTTGGCCTGACGTTTAAACCAAATACCGATGATATTCGCGCTGCCGCTTCATTTAAAGCTCATTCAGGATTTGCTGCTGGAAGATGCCGTTATTACGGTCTATGACCCGATTGGCATGCCGAAAGTGGAAAAGCTGTACGGAGATAAAATTCAGTATGCAGAATCTGCTGAACAGCATTAGAAGATGCTGAAGCGGCCTTTATTTTGACAGAATGGGATGAAATCAAGAATCTGTCCATTGGAAAAAATCAAGTCGAGAAAATGGCACAACCCATCGTGTTTGATGGCAGGAACTGTTTCTCCCTTAATGATGCTGAAAAATATGGGATTAAATACTTTTCCATTGGCAGACAGGCTGTATTGTAAAATAGAGTCTATCGATACCCAAGAAAGTATACAAAAGTGGAAAAATGTAATTGAGATAATTATGTTTGGATGGTAAGATATAGATGTAAGAGAGATATACTCCTTTATTACTCATATTAAATAATCAGGTTGGTAGCCCGGGAGAAAAAGCACTCATCATGTGATAAGTGCTTTTCTTTTTCAATGGAAAAGGAGATGGGTATCCACCCCTATTTTTTATATACTCATATACCAATTCAGTGAAGCATTGCTGCTGCACAATAAAAGCTCTTGCAAGGCAAATCTCTCCCATTAACCAATTGGCTTCATTTGTAAAGCAAGTTATTACACTATTTATTATCTTGGGACGTTCATCTGAATTTAAAATCAATAATCATTACACAAATAAGAAGCCCCATGACCCATCAGGGGTTTGCTGTGCCTATCTGAAAGATTATCCCTTCGGCGGATAGGCCTTCCATCTGCTTAAATCAATATTCTTCCTTTAACAGCAAGCTCTTTTGGGAAAATAAAGGTCCACGGCTTGCTTGTGTTTGCTTTTACTTCCAAATTATCCAATTTGAAGCCGCCTTTGGCAATTACCTCATCTGAAGCATCTTCAACAATTAAGGGAATCTGCTCTAACTTCATATTTTTTTCACTGCCATTGCGGATCAGAAGCGTAGTATGGAGCGCACCTCATCATCAAGCCGGGCCTGAATGCCCATGAAATTCACTTCACCCGGTTTTGGCGGCGTAATCTTCTTCACAAGCTGTTCCAGCTTTTCTTTATCGGTTTCCGCCAGACTCTTTTCCCAGCTTTCCTCTAAATCAAGGGCATGCGGCGCTTTTGGCTTTTTCAGTTCAAATGCCAGCTTCCAATCTGTTTGCGGAATTTCCTCTGCCCGCACATTGTTTTTTTCAAAAACAAATAACCAAGGCAGGCTGCTTTCAGCGGGAATGCTCACCGAATACGGTTAAGTCAAATACTTTTGCGGGCAAGCGCTGCGCCATCAGGCCCAAGCAGCAGCAAAGGCACCGGTTCCTTCGACTTCAATCGATTTTGGCTAAACTATTGCGCATAAATGCTTTGACAAATACATTCCATCTTCTGTTTTCACCTCAATGCCGGAAAGGGAGATTTGATTTTCCTTTAACAATGGAAGTTCATTATTTAAAAACTGATAATAATATCGTTCTTCTTGTCCGATGTTCGCATTAGGGGGGAAATGCAGCTTTGTTTTGACTTCCTTCCCGGTTGTTTCGGTTTCTTCCCCGAGCAAATCCTTGGAATCAACGGTGTAGTCATCCCCGTCTTTAGCGATTTTATTTTTATCACGCTTGAAAAATCCTAACATTTCATGGTCCCTCCCATTATTGGTTTGCGGCAGCTTTTACTAATGAGGCAGTATGCTTGCTGATGTCTTTTTCAATCTGATGGTACATGTCCGAAAATAGTTCATATCCTTCACGTGCATATTGGCGCATTGGATCTTCCTGGCTAAAGCTCCTCATGCCGATTCCTTCCTTTAACCGTTCCATCGTATCGATATGTTCGAGCCAATGATGGTCTGTGGCAGAAAGTAAATATCTTTGCAATGCATTTATGAATGATGGGTTTTCACTGTACTGATCAAGCTGCGCTAAATAGGATTCAGTCAGATCTGAAACAATCGCTTCAATTCTTACCTTTTCATTCATTTCGGTGATAACTTCTAACCCTTCGGCAGGCAGCGCTTTTGCTAAATTTTTGACCAGTAAAGAAAGATCCCAGTTTTCCGGAATACTCTCCTCATTGCAAATTTCATCAATTTCATTTTTGATATAGGAGTGCAGTGATGATGTTACAAGCGGAAGCAGATCTCTTCCTTCCAGTATCCTGTCCCGCAGTTCATAGATCGTGTTGCGCTGTAAATTAAGGACATCGTCCAATTTAATATTATACTCACGAATCGAATAGCCGGCACCTTCACAAATACGCTGGGTCCGATCGATAAAGTTTAAAATATTATCGTTCAAAACTCGGCCGTCTTCATCAACTTTTAATTTCTTCAGTTGTTTTTCAAGTTCATTTGGTGCGAAACGGAGAACTAAATCATCTTCAAGCGAGATAAAGAATTCAGAGGAGCCAGGGTCGCCCTGCCGTCCTGAACGGCCTTTTAACTGGTTATCAACTCTGCGCGACTCATTCCGTTCTGTCCCGATAACATAGAGACCCCCAAGCTCAGCTACGCCTTCACCAAGTATAATATCGGTTCCGCGGCCGGCCATATTGGTCGCAACTGTAATTCGCCCTTTTGACCGGCAAGGCTGATCAACTGCACCTCTTGCTCAACGGTTTTCGCATTTAAGGATATCGAAATGGAGCCCTTCAGCCTCTAAATATTCCGCTAATTTCTCTGATTGCAGAATAGACGTTGGTTCCGATCAAGATCGGCTGACCTTGCTGCTGGAGTTCTTTTGCCTTCTTGGCAACGGCCTTATACTTATGGTCAATCGTATCAAAAACGATGTCAGGTAAGTCTTGGCGCAAAATGGGTTTGTTTGTTGGGATTTGCACAACATCCATTCCGTATATTTGCTGGAATTCCTTTTCCTCTGTTTTCGCTGTTCCGGTCATTCCTGAAAGAACAGGGTAGAGGCGGAAGTAGTTTTGAATCGTGATGGAGGCCTGTGTTTTATTTTCCTCTGTTAATTCAAGTCCTTCTTTTGCTTCAATTGCCTGATGAAGGCCATTGCTTAATGAACGTCCTTCCATTGTCCGGCCGGTAAAGCTGTCAACGAGCAGAACCTTTCCTTCTTTGACAATATAATCCACATCACGCTGGAACATGATGCTGGCTCTTAATGCTTGAATGACATAATGGTAAAGGGTTTGGTGCTCAAGCTCATAGAGATTATCAATGCCAAAGCCCTCTTCAATCTTGGTGATTCCTTCTTCCGTGAAATTCGCCGTTTTTGTTTCGATATCAAAAATATAATCCTCTTCTTCTTTAAAGGATTTAATGACTCGTGCACATAAATAGCTCAACTCATTGCTGACACCTGTTTTACCAGCGATAATGAGCGGCGTCTTTGCTTCGTCCACTAACACACTGTCGACTTCATCAATAATGGCATAATGGTAGGGTCTTTGCACACGCTGGCTCGGATCGTAAGCCATGTGGTCCCGCAAATGGTCAAAGCCAAATTCATTGCCGACACCATATGTAATATCAGCTGCATAGGCTCTTCTTTTTACATCAGGCTCCATCATCGGCAAATTCAAGCCAACCGTCAAACCGAGGAACTCGTAGATTCCCCCGATTAGTTCACGGTCGCGGCGGGCAAGATAATCGTTGACGGTGATGACGTGAACGCCTTTCCCTTCAAGGGCGCGCAAATAACTCGGCAATGACGCAACAAGTGTTTTTCCTTCACCTGTCGGCATTTCAGCAATACTTCCTTCTGTTAAAACCATTCCGCCGATGAGCTGCACATCAAAGTGGCGCATGCCAACAACCCGTTTTGCTGCTTCGCGGACAACGGCGAAGGCCTCAGCCTGAATATCAAAAACCGTTTTCCCGTTTGCTAACAGTTCTTTAAAATAGGGTGTTTTGGCTTTTAGTTCTTCATCCGTTAACGCTGAGATCTCAGCTTCAAGCTCATTTATTTGGTTGACCTTTTTATAGAAGGTATTGAGTTTTTTATCTTGTTTATCTCCTACAAGCTTTTTCAAGTAACCAAGCATACACTTCTCTCCTCGCGAATCATCCAGTTTCTTGCATTAGTATAGCATGTATTACGGGGACTTTCAGCACCACAAATTTCTCAACTTACTTAAGTGAAAAATTGTAAATTTTTTATTAAGACCATCCTAATGATCATGATGGCACTCGATTCTCCTATGTATCGTTCGCGGTCAAATGATAAACTTCTTCCTATTATGTGTGTGGTTGATTGATATTATTTATCTTCGTAACGGCACTCTTTTATAGTAGGCTCTGTTCATGTTTATTGTTGATATACGGCATTGGTTTGTGCTGATATGTGTTTTATTCGCATGAATAACTTAGTGCACGCGTACACCAATGTCCCTTTGAGAATCAACAAGATTGTTTAGCAGAGCCTTATATTAAACAGATAGTTAATTTCCAAACCCTGCCAAATTATCCAAATAAAATCCACTACTTCAGCCCCAAGAAACTGTTATTTATCAAAAAAGTAGTTCTCTTTAGGGAACAAACTTGTGCATTTTTCCCTATATTTTTACAAAAAAACGACAAAATATCTATTCGTTCGGTAGTATTATTCTTGAAGGTGTCGATAATAAAGAGTTGATATATAAGTATTGATAACTTATAATGAGATTAAAGTTTCATATAAAGAACTATTTCGTTCTGTATTCTTTATAAAGTACATATTTCAAAAAAGAGGGCAGTAGATTATATGGGGTTTTCCAATTTGGATTAGCTAGAATATCTATTCGACCTCTCTATTGTGAAAACATTCATACACGGTTGCATTCAACCTATAAGTGAGTTTTACAGGTAAAGATTTGTGTCTGAATGTAATGGATTCCGATTTGAAAGAGAAGAATAGTTTATTTTAAGGAAAGGCAGATGATGCTTTTTGTCCGCCCTTTCTCGTTCCGTTTGTGTTTGCAAGGATCTACTTATTTCAATTGTGAATCATTTTAGTAGATAAATTGAGAACCTTTATAGGTAATATTTTCATAATCTTTAATTTACTGTAAATATTGTGAAAGTATAATGTTAGAATATTGACAATATTCTGATAAAAATCTATACTAACCATTGTTGGCAAGCTAGTTTAAGGGTTACATATTTTACCAATCCCAAACTCTTAAAATAGCTTTGACTATAATATTATTTTTTAATATAAAAAGGGAGGAAATATCTTAATGGCATACCAACCAAAATCTTATCGTAAATTTATCGCAGGCGCAGCAACAGCAGCAGTAGTTGTATCAGGATTCGCAGGAGTCGCTGGTGCAGCATCAAACCTTTCTGATATTGCAGATAATGGTCATAAAGAGGCAATTGATTCATTAGTAGGCAAAGGCATCATTAAAGGATTCCCAGATGGAACATTCAAACCATATTCATCAATTAAACGCGGTGATGCAGCAGTAATGGTTGCTCGTACACTAAATCTATTAAATGGTAATAATATCCCATCATCTGGTTTCGGCGATTTAAACAATGTAAATGCTGAAACAAAAGAAGCAATTGCTAAATTAGCAAACCTTGGTATTGTTAGCGGATTTGGAGATGGATCTTTCCGTCCAAACGAAACGATCACTCGTGCACAAATGGCTAAATATGTTGCCCAAGCTTTTAATCTTCCAAAGGCTGACGGCATCACAAAATTCACGGATGTTAATCCAGATTCTGCATTAGCACAATTTGTTGATGCTCTTGCTGATGCTGGCATTACACAAGGTAAAAACGATGGTACATTCGGATACCATGATAACCTAAACCGCGGCGATTTCTCTGCTATGATTTATAGAGCGTTAACTAAAACGCCACCAAAAGCAGAGAACCCTCTTACAATTAAAGGAGACGACCAAGGTGACAAGCTTACAAATGGTTCAGCAAAAACATACACTGTAACACTTGTAAACCCTGTATCTGGCAAACCTGTTGAAGGTGCGATCTTAAACGTTACATTTGACGAAAACTTAGATACTGATTTTGGACCACAAAGAAAAGCAACGGTTACAAACAGTGATAATCAGGAAGTTATTCCTTACCAATCTAAAGATGGTCAAGAAGCAGCTGCTGAAATTAAAACAAATAAAGATGGTAAAGCAACATTTACGGTAACTGGAACAAATACAACAGTTACGCCAATCGTATTCTTAGATGGAAGCTACCAAGAATGGGATACAAAAGGCGGCGTTCTTCCTCAAACACAGGATAACCGTTTTGATAAACAGACTGAACTATATGCTTATGCAGCACCACTTACATTTGGTGTGACTGAATACAATATTACTGTTGAAGGAAAAAGAACAAGCTATGCTGCTATTGCTGACGAAGTAGTTCAACAAGAAAGAGCTAAACACCAACAGCATGTTGCTGGTTATGAAAACGGCCGTGAGTATGTCATCACAGTTAAAAAGGCGGATGGCACACCATTTGCTGGCGGTAAGGTAAACGTTGGTATTGAGCAATTTTTGGATGGTAAGTTAGGTAATGAACCAGTTGGTGCATACTTCACTAAAGATTCAATTGAAAAAGCAAATGGGGATTTTGTTAATGAGGCTACTCCTTACAATCCGCTTACTTCTACTCAAAGACAAGCTTATGTGACATTAGATTCAGCAGGCCAAGCAACTGTTCGCTTAACAAGTACAGCTGCAAATGACTCAGCTAAGCCGATTGTATGGATTGATCAAAACTTTGATAATAATGCGCAAAACTATACCCTTGAAGCTGGCGAGCCTGTTTCAGATCAATCTAAAGTATCACCTACAAACTTCCAACCTGCTCGTGTAGATGATGGAACTCTAGGTGCAAAATTACAGGTTGTTGATTTCACTGACGCTGCGAGAAAATATTTTACAGGCAGCTTCGATAATGTAGAAGATGTAAAAGGCTTTAATCTTACACTTCTTAACCAAAGTGGAGAGCCATTCTTACCAGATACAGCTAATCGCGATGGTAAAAAAGCACGTCTTACTTTTGAAGTAGTAAATACAGGAGCATTCCCAATTAGAGTTCATACAGCTGATTACCTTGGAAAACCAACTTTGAAAAATGCAGTTCTTGCTGATTACGCAACGGGTACAGGCAATGACGGCTCAGTTGTTGATATTCAAGTAGGCGGTCGAGTAACAATCGCTGGTGATATTCAAGATTGGTTTAAATGGTTTGATGCAAACAGCGCAGCAATTGCAGTATATTCAGTTGATGGAAACTCTTCTGTTCAAGTAAAAGCTTCTGCAGTAGTGGATGGCTTAGCAGGATCTGAAAGTCAATCTGTAGCTGTTAATGCTGGACCTGTATCATACAACCTTAACAACAGCAGTACTGCACCTGAACTACGTAACAAATGGTGTACTTGAAAAAGATACAAATAATAATGGTTCATATTGACGAAATCGTACTTACATTTAATGAAGATGTAAAAGACTTCGAAGCAGGAGACTTCCGTTTATTCACAGGAACTACTGATATTAACCAACCAGCAATTAGTGCAGCATATGGTAAGAAAACGGATGATCTTACTAAAGAAGATAAAAGAAAATTGTTCTTAAAGTTAACGAGTTTGGAGGTTAGGTTCACTTGGACTTAATGGCCTTACTGAACGCTTCATTATGATTCAAGCTTCTCTGGTATCTAAAGCACTTACAGATCGATTTGGCAATGTAACCCATGCGTTTATTGTAAGTGATAATGACAATAATGGTGTATACGAAGTTAGTCAAGCATAATGTTGTCTACGTAATAAGTGTAAGATAATGTTATAAACGTTATAAGTATAAAAGAACCTATTGCTTATGCGATAGGTTCTTTTCTTCTTAGTGAAATTGATAAGATTTAATTGATTAGAAAAGTCATCGGATTTCTAATTAAAGACAAGAGATAGCTTTCATATTTGATGAAATGGTCATGTACATAAACAGCTTTTTCTGGATAATGGATTGATGAACATACATATAGCAGCATATAAATTTTAGTAATAATAGAAAAACAAATAATATACATATTAAAAATATTGTGTATTTGGAGTGATGTTATTCTACAAAAATCCTATTCTAGTAATAATTGAATAGCTGTTTAGAAGTAATATGTTAAAATATACAGACTTATTAGAATGATATAAAATATAATCATCAGTCTATGATACTTTATAAAGAATAGGAGGAAATATCTCGATGTCATACCAACCAAAATGTTATCGTCTTTATGCAGCTGGAGCAGTAGCAGCTGCATTGGTTGGTTTTTCTTTTACACCAATAGCAAATGCAGAAGCTTTCTCAGATTTAGATGAAAATTCCCATAAAGAAGCTATTTTATCATTAGTAGAACAAAGAGATTATTAAAGGATATCTCTGATGGAACTTTTAGACCATATAATCACATTACACGTGGCGATGCAGCTGTGATGGTTGCACGTGCCCTTGGTCTACTAGATGGAAAAAATATTCCATTCACAAGCTTTACTGATTTACATACTGCAAATTCAACAACCCAAGAAGCGATTGCTAAATTAACTAGCCTAGGGATTATTAGTGGTTTTACACCTGAATCTTTTCGTCCGCATGAAAGCATTACCCGTGCACAAATGGCTAAATATATTGCTGATGCTTTTGAACTTCCAGTAGCTGATGCGAATCACAAAATTCCCTGATGTGAACGCGAATGCTGGATTAGCACCTTATGTTGCTGCACTTGCCAAAGCAGGTATCACGGTAGGAAAAAATGACGGAACATTCGGATATCATGATCAACTATTTCGCGGCGATTTTGCTGCCATGATCTATCGGGCACTAACTATAGATAGAACCTATCCCTGTTGTTAATCCGATTACAATTGTAGGAGATGAACAAGGGAACAACTTGATAAATGGCCAAGCCAAAACTTACACCGTAACGCTTATTAACCCAGTTTCGATAAACCGATTGAAGGTGCGGTTTTAAATGTTACGTTTGCGGAAAATGTAGACAATGATTTTGGATCACAAAGACAATGTAATCGTGACAAACGGTTATGGTGATTCGGTCAATCCCTTATCAATCTAATGATGGACATAAAGCAGAAGTTAAAATTAAGACAGATAAAAACGGGAAAGCAACATTTACGATTAACAGGTACGAATGCAACTGTTACTCCGATTGTATTCTTAGATGGAAGTAATCAAGCATGGGATACGAAAGATGGAATCAAGATTGAAACACAGAGATGGTCGTTTTGATGAAAAGTTCGGAGTACTATGCAAAAGCATGAACCTGTAACTTTTAGTATCACACCATATCATATTACGGTTAAGGTCAAAGAACCAACTATGCAGCAATAGCCGAAGTAGATGAAAATGGCTTAACATACTGAACATAATGGCCGTGAATACAAAATTAAAGTGAAAAACCAGATGGCAATCCATATGCTGGAGGAATTGTAAATGTTGGAATTGATGAATTGCTTGATCGGTAAATTAGGAAATGAACCAGCAGGTGCCTATTTTGTTGATTTTACAAATGCAGACAGGTCATTATCTTACACAAGGACAAGTCAAATTAGACGCAAAAGGGGAAGCAACTATTGTATTGGCAAGTACTGATGTGAATGATTCAGCCAAACCAATTGTATGGATTGATCAAAACATGGCAAATAATTTTCAGCCCGGAACATTGGAAGATGGAGAACCGATGTCAGATCATACGAAAGTAGATCCGACAAACTTTCAACCTGTTCGGGTGGATGAGGGTGTACTTGGTGCTGAATTAAGGTTGATCATCAACGATTCTGTTGGAGAAAAAATTTTACATTGAATATTCTTAATCAAAGTGGAAAAATATTTAATCCAGGAAAAGAAGTAAAAGCACATGTTACGTTTGAAGTGGTCAATACAGGCACCCATCCTGTAGAAATAAACACTTCTTTATTTAAAAATTTAGAATTAACAGATGTATGGATGCGGAAAAGAAGAAGAAACAGTTGTCATAGAAGTGGGCGGTCGTGTAACGATTTCTGGAGAAACATCTATTAGTACTGCGACACTTTCAGTCAATGCTGTAGATGGAGTTTCTTCCGTTAAGTAAAAGGTTCGGCTGTCATGTTCGCATGATGTAGGAAATGAAAGTAATTCTGTCTATGTGTTTACAGTGATTTTGTTGAAGCAAGCCTTCCTTATAGCTATGAAGCAGTATTCTATAACTGCAGCAGAAAGATACAGATGATAATGGGTAAACGATCAAATTGTACTCACTTTTGATAAGGAAGTATATCATTTTGAAGCAGGTGATTTCCGTATTATCATGGTGGTAAACGTATTCAGCTAACCGAGTAACAAAAGAAGGTAAAAAACTAATCCTTACTTTTAGTGAAGATGCATTGATCAATGGTACAACAACACTTAAGTATGATCCGAATTATTCGGTACTCAAGTACTTTCAGATGAGTTTGGTAACACGGTTAAACCATTTGAAATTGTAATTCATTGATCCTAAAGATCATCAAGTGGTCGAAGAACCAGTACCTAATAGAACAGAATGTAGAGAATCAAGTTCCAGTGGGACAAGGTATCCAAGAACCAGTACCTGAAGATCAAGATCCTGTGAAACAAGATTAATAATATGTTGACTTGTAAAAAGAACCTATTGTGCTGTAGGTTCTTTTTCGTTGTCATCATATTGATCATATATTTAAACATGGTCACTTTTGATTCTAGTTAGAGTTATGTGAGGCAATATTTTTTTATTAGAAAACATGCTAATTGAACTAGTGACCAATAAATTATTTGGGTACAATAACATACAATTAATTAGGGAAATAACTGATCGTTTTAATAATAATAATTCATAAATGAAATCATAGCTTTATATATCATAAGAAGAAAATTATTCATATAATAATAGTAGGAAAATAGTTTAATATCTTTAATTCATTATATATATGATAGATTTAAATCATTTAAACAAATAAAATAGGAAAAGGATAGGAAAAATACAATAACTTATTGATATTTTTGTCAAATACTTGTAGAATTAATAGAATACTACAGATGAATAGTAATGGTAATAATTGGGAATAGTGTAGGATCTCGTCTAAGGCATTGACATTATTCTGTTAAAATTCTATACTATTATTTGTTGAAGGGCTGATTTTAGAGATACATATGACTTATAATGTAGACTCTTTAAATAGCTTAAATATATTAATATTTTTCACACATACAAGGAGGAAATATCTCAATGGCTTACCAACCAAAGTCTTACCGTAAATTTATCGCTGGTGCAGCAATAGTTGCAGTAGTAGCACCATCATTCGCAGGCGTTGCAGGCGCAGCAGCAAACTTCAATGATGTATGCATCACAATACAAAGATGCAGTAGATTATCTTGTTTCTAAAGGAATTCAAGGATTCAGCGACACAACTTTCGGAACTCAAGAAAACATTAAACGTGTTGACGCAGCAGTTATGGTTGCTAAAGTTCTAGGTCTTGATGTTGATACTGCTCCAGCATCTGGTTTCACTGATGTACCAGATCGTGCAGTTAAATATGTAAATGCTCTTAAAGCAGCAGGAATCACAGCGGAAAAACTGCTACAACTCTTCGATGCTTATAGCAATATCACTCGTGGCGAACTTAGCTATTTGGTTAGATAAGGCATTTGATCTTAAAGGAGGAAGCTGATATTTCATAGCTTTCACTGATGTTCCAGTCGAATTATACTGACGCTAGTCAAAGCTTTAGTTGCTAACGAAGTATACAAAAGGAACTTCTGCAACAACTTTTGGAACATATGACTAATGCAAAACGTGGAGATTTCGCTGTTTCTTGTAAAGAGCAGATCAAGCTGTTGCAGTTCCTGCAGTTGCAAGTGTAAGTGCGACTAACGCTACAACTTTAACAGTAACTGGTACTGGTCTTAGCTAATATTAAAGCTGCTGATATTACTGTTGCAGGAAATACAGTTTCTTCTGTAACTGCAGCTGCTGATGGTAAATCTGCAACTGTAACTCTTGGAAGCTCTTTAATCGTAGACCAAGCAACTAAAGTAACTGTTAAAGGTACTGATTATACGTAACTTACAAAGTAATAGCTACAAGATGTAACTGTAGATTGCAGTGCTACTTATGATGATAATACTGCAGACAATTTGTTAAAATTAAGTTGATGGTAAAGAAGTAACTGCATCAAGAATTAATTACTGCTGGTTATGATGTGAAATTTGAAGCATTCTAGCTACAAAGCTGCTACAACTCCAGTAAGATCTTTTTTAAGAGGTGCACTTAACCACTTCAACAACAGGTGAATTAGACACAGATTTAGCAACTGATCTTTCAGTTCCAGCAGCAGGTTTAGATGTTTATGTTAAAGTAACGTAACAAAAGGTTCTGAAGTATTACTTCTCTTAGTAAAATTACATTCTGAATAAAATTTAGCAGCTAATACAATTCAAAAGCAACTTACTTACAACTCGGTAAGATTAACTGTTATTGAACAGACACTATCAGCTGTGACTTGAACAAAATAGTTCAACACTTAATAACAGGTGAAACAGCTGATTTCACAGAAATTACAGTGAAATCTGGTTCTACAGAAAAAGATGTAACAACAAATTTCCTAGTTAAATCATCTGATGAATCTGTAGTATCAGTAGATCAAGCACATTAACAACAATTATTAGCTGCAGAAGGTCCTGGTACAGCAACAATAACTGTTACTTATGGTGGAGCTACTTATACAAAAACAATTACAGTTAAAAATGCATCGTGAAGCAACTAGTGTTAAAGTAGATAAACAACATTAGCATTAACAGATGCAGTACAGCAACAGCTAAAGTTACAATTATTAGACCAATATGGTGATCCAATGGCATCAGTAGGTGGTACTAGACTGCTGATATAGGCTAGTAACTAATCTTGATTATGATACTATAGCAACAGCAACACTTGGAAATTCATCTGGTGCTAAACAGTAAGCTATTTGAATTAACTGGTACAGGTGTAGATCCAGTTCAGCATTATTCACATTCCGTGATGCTGCAAATGCTAAAATTGGTACAACTTCATTACCAGCGACTGTAACAGACAATGATACATTATCACAATATACACTTACAGTAGATAGATGATATTACACTACTGATGTAGACTGACATTAGCTCTTGTTAATAGCATTGGAGCTACTGTCTAAAGATCAAATTTCTACTGATGCAACTCTTGATTTAAACGATGATAAATACCTAAAATTTAACCTTAAAGGTTTAAACTGCTGGTGTTGAAGTAAGTGCTGCTACAACAGCAACTTCTTATATTGTAACAACTAATGTATCAGCAGCAGGTGTATTAGATGCTACTAATCCCGTATTATAAAGATAATGGATTCCTTGTTGTTCAAGCAGGTACGAAAGCAGGTACAGCTACAATTACAGTAACAAATGCATCTGATGGTAAAATTGTAAAAACATTCCAAGTAACTGTAGAAAAAGTTGGTTATAATGTAACTGCAGCTACATTAAAAAATGTCGCAGCACCAACTTATGCTACAACTTTAAAATATAAAGATTTCTTAACTTATACAGAATCTGCTAATGACCCAATTATTACAGGTTTAACATTATCTAAATCATCAGCTCAACCTGTACGTTTAGAGTTATCTTCTGATACGTTATACATCGAAAAGATGCTTGGAATGGTACTCTAACTGCTGGTGATATTACTGTTGGTTCTGTTGATTTCACATCATCAGGAACTGTTACAGGTAATGCTGCTAATACTTTCTAATGTTGGTGTTGCTGTTGCTTCAGGTGATGACGGTACTGTATTGTTTAAAGTACTTGACAATTCAGGTAATGTAGTTGCTTCTAAAGCAGTTGTAGATAATTTTTAATTAACTCTTAGTCATTCGACTAGATTAATTACTTAATAGAAAATCCCTAATCTTTTGAGGTTGGGGATTTTTCTCTTTTATTAAGGTTTGGTGCCAGGCACCACCCGGAATTTGTCGAAAGATTAGTAGACAAATAAATAGATAGAAGGAAAGCTCTGTGGAGAGAAATCTCTGCAGGGCTTTTCTTTCTTTCCAGGTTATATTATTTCCTATTTTATATATACATAATTTTACTAATTACTCATATTATATATATTCTTAATAAAGAACGCAATATTCCTATTAAAGAAATTACTTTATTTTACTGAAATGAATGATAAGTATAGTAAATTTACTAGGAAAAACAAAGGTGACTGAAGTTGGGAGCCGATTCTGTGTGTCCCACATCGGTGTAATGTCTCAAATGGCATGGATTTGAGCGGGAAATTGAAGTGTTGTTGAAGAAAGTATAACGGTGATAGAATGTAATTATAGATAAAGGAGTGTGATCACTATGGCAATGGAGTATTTCCAAGTGAATTTACCAAAGGAATTTTTGCCGTTAATAAATGCCTTAGAAGGTAAAAATGTTGATGCCAAGGTGAAAGTCTCACTAGCTATTGGCCTCTTTGTTGGGAAGCAAGTGACTCTTGCGAGAGCAGCCCAATTAGCGGAGAAATCGGTAGGAGAATTTATTGACTTATTGCGTTCAAACCACATTCCGTGGATGGAATATACGGAAGAGCATCTAAAAGATGATGAGAAGGCTGTTCAGGAATTGATGGGAGAAACAGATGGAGAAAATGAGTAAGATTATTTCTAATTCAACACCAATTATCGGTCTATCTATTTTAGGTAAACTGAACCTGTTAGCTGAATTGTTTGAATATGAAGCAAGGGGATGGTCCTCTTGCTTCCTTTCTGTCTGTAAATCTAACTATATAGCTGTGTTAATTTGAAAACCTTTGGGATTGTCACGATCTGAGAACTAAATCTTCTTCTCAATAGTTTACTAGATAACATGATACACTATCCGCTAAATTGAAAAAGTAAAGGCACTACTTAATTAAAAGGTTATTGTAGATACGTTTGGAAAACTCTGAGGGAAGAGATCTCTACAGAGTTTTCCCTGCTTTATATGGTTAATTAATTAACCGGAATATGATAAAATGGAGCGATTGAGAGGAGTTGATTGGCTATGATGAAACGGTTAACATGCTTAACTCGTTTTCTCATTATATTTTTATTAAGTGTATCTCTATTCGTTCCATCAGTAGGGGCTGCTGAGAAATCATTTACTGATTATCAGAGCGGCAATTTTGGCTTTGATTCTGTTTCATATTTGGTTAATGGAGGAATCATTCAAGGTTATCAAGATAATAGTTTTAAACCAACTAAACAGGTCAATCGAGCAGAAACAGCGATTATGTTTCAACGCGCATTTAAACTAAAGGTACCTGTTAATGGGGTAAGGTTTAACGATGTACCGGAATCTTCCACCTTTGCAGAAGCAGCTGCTGCCGTAAAAGCAGCAGGGATTTTCAAGGGGACATCTAATGGATCTTTTGGTCCTAGTGATCTCTTAACAAGAGAGCAAATGGCATCTGTGCTTGTACGTGCGTTTGGTCTGATAGCCAAAGCGGATGTAACGGTCAATTTAAATGACCTTAGTAAAGTGTCGTCTGCACATGTAAATGATGTGAAGATTTTGTACCAGAATGGGATCACAAACGGAAAAGAAAATGGTTTGTATGATCCAAAAGGATCCGTATCAAGAGCTGAGTTTTCTGTCTTTATGCATCGGGCCTTAATAGAAAATCCTATTCCGCAACAAGAAGAGCAGTTACCAAGCGGTCAACAACCTGCTGGGCAGCTTCCAGGCGGGCAGTTACCTTTACCTGGCGGCGGTGGTCCACAACCAGGCGGGGCTCAAGCGGAACTTAAAGTTACTAGCACAGCTTTAACTACAACAGACAAAGTAGTAAATGGGGCAGTGTCAGAGGGAAATGGGATTGTTTCAATCACCTATGGTTTAGAGAATGTATCTGGTCAAGCAAGAATCACGGCCGGAACCATATCTGTTTCAGCAAACAGTACATTGTCATTAACAAATTTTCCTAGTGCAATTGCGCCATTTTTCTCCGGAGGTGTGAGCCAGAATTTAACACAGGGTGGAAACAGTCTTTCGTTTGCTGCAAAAATTAGCAGCGTAGATTTAAGTACGATCCGTCTTTTGGGAAATTTCCAAGTTGGCGGGACTTTAGCAGATAGCGAAGGAAATTCAAAGCAGATTGTCATAAACTATGTAGTCAATTAGACAAAGTGCAGGGTCGAGCTATTATTACAAAGCAAAACTCCTGCTAAATTTGCACATTTAATTTTAAAACTAGCATATTATTTAGATTTTTTATAACCCATATCACTTCTTTTTAATGTAAGACTGAGGCTTCCTTTTTGGTATCTTAGTCTAATATGAAGTGAATGGGGTTTTTACCTTTCTATTGAGGTGACACCACTTTTTAACTCACACACTATCTTTTGGAACTATTATTAATCTTTCATTCTTGTCATAATGATAAATGGAGCATTTAGTTTTAAAACGATTTTTTTAAATAGAGGGAAGCTATACAACATTAACTTCCTATGAGGAGAGTTGTAATGAAGTTATCACTATTCAAGGTCGGAGTCGTTACATGTTTAGCGGCAGGTTTGTTTTATGGGGAAGTTTCTGCTGTGTCGGTACAGGCGGCTGAGTACTCATCGTCTGGAGATGTGGCGTTAAATGTAAATCCGTCATTTCAAGAGATTAACCGTCTGTTAACAAGTGCAGCTTTGGAGGCTGGAATTCCTCCGGAAGTGGTAAAAGCTGTGGCAACACAGGAATCGGGCTGGAAGCAATTTAATGAGAATGGGGAACCATATATCTCTAATGATGGCGGAATCGGTATTATGCAAATTACCAATCAATCAAACTATGATCCTGAGAAACTTAAATATGATATAGCCTACAATATTCAGGCAGGGGTTGAAATCCTAAGTAGTATTTATAATCGGACGGATCTTCCAAGAGTTAAAAATGGCGGGAAACAAGTGATCGAAAGCTGGTATTTCCCAGTCATGGCGTTCAATGGGACAAAACCTGCTAATAGCCCTGTTGTCCAAAGTACAGGAGATAAAAATCCAGACGCTTATCAGGAAAAAGTCTTTGCCCACATCGAAAATGATAGTTTCTTAAAGCTTGGACAGTTTTTATTCCGTTCAGCTGATTTTCAGTATAGCCCTGACAGCGACGAAAATATAGAGTTTGTAAAGAAAGAGTATACAGTAGATAAAACCCATGATTCCTCTTATTTTTTCAAACAGGATGATCAAGTCGTGGTAACAGAAGAAGGTGCGAAGCTGCGCCCGCAGCCTGGTACAACTCAAGAAGGAACTAAGCTGCATGAAAATACAGCTTTAGTTGTAACGGGAGATTTTCAGTACGACCAAAACATGAATAGCCTAAACCAATTTGTATGGGTTCCCGTTAAAACAGCTGATCAAAAGTTAACAGGCTATATTTCCTCCGCTTACATTGCAAAAGGGAGTGCGAATACAACTCCTGTGGCTTCTTTCACAGATGTTTCAGCGAAATATCAGGATGCAGTCTCATTTGTCGTATCAAAAGGGATTAACGGCTTTTCGCCAACAACCTTTGGAACGGGTGAAAACATTAAGCGAGTGGACGCGGCTGTTATGTTGGCAGAGGTGTGTGATCTTGATATCGAATCAGCTCCGGCAGCAGAATTTACGGATGTTCCGGCACGTGCCGTTAAACAGGTTAATGCCCTTAAAGCAGCTGGTATCACAAGCGGAAAAACAGCGACTACTTTTGATGCACAAAGTGAAATTACACGCGGTGAACTTGCAATTTGGATCCAAAGAGCTTTTCATTTACAGGAGAGCGGAAACACGCTTCCTTTCAGTGACGTTGGTGACCGATATACACAAGCCGTTTCGGCTCTAGTTAATAACGGAGTCACAAACGGTACTTCCGTCACAACATTTGGAACATATGATCATGCAAAACGCGGCGACTATGCGATCTTTATGTACAGAGCAGCGCAAAAGTAAGCTTGCGTTTAAATTTTAGGCGCTGTTCATGTTCATGGTTGATAGGCGGCATTGGTGTGTGTTGGCACTCGAATGAATAACTTTGTGCACGCGTACACCAATGCCACTGTGAGCATCAACACGATTGTTTAACTTCATTCAGCATTCATCCCCCACTTCTAAAAGTGGGGGATGAATGCAAAAAGCTCACTAATTCAGTGGGGGTTCAAACCCCTGCTGAATGAAGTTAAGCCTCCGGCGAGCCTTTCGATTTTTAAAGGAAATTTTTCGAGCGAGCTCGAGAAAAATCCCGGCGCAAATTCGACGGGGCGAATTTGATAAGAGCCAAATTTTAAAATAATATCAGATTTGTCATAGGGAATCAGGGTTTAAAGACTCTGGTTCCTTATTTTTTCACCTGAAAAAGGCTTTTAAATGAGAGAACCTCTGATTCTAAATATTCTCGAATACTGTTCAGCTACATAGGTCAGACTATGAAATGGATAAAAATTAGTTGAAATGAGGGGAATGAATGAAAGAATTATTACAGCAGGTGCAAGAGGAAGTAGCAAAGGCGTATGATCATCCTGAATCCCATGATTTAGACCGTTGCATCCAGCAGCTGCAGTCAGCTTTAGAGCAGAATGGTGATAAAGGTACGATGATCGAAAATGTGATCACGGCTGTAACTCAAGCAAGAAATGCAAAAATAGCATTAGAGAATGCAGCAGATGTTTCTTCTTCTGCTGCCTTTGGTCAAGCGTTTAATGCTCTAGAAACAGCCATTCAATCCTACTCTTACGAATGATGGCTTCAATTGTTTAAAAGTGAACAAAAAGAAAAGAAGAGTAATCACTAAATGAAAAGTGGCCCATTCTCCTTTTTTTACTAGCAGGAAGCAGGAGAACCGTCTCCCTGCTTCTAAATGGCAGGTGAATATTATGAAGACACTTGTTTTGATTCGGCATGGACAGAGCCAATTTAATTTGGAGAACCGTTTTACGGGATGGAAGGATGTTGATTTAACGGATGGCGGTTATGATGAGGCAAGAGAAGCCGGTTTGGTGTTGAAGAAAAATGGCTTTACTTTTGATGTTGCCTACACCTCCTATTTAAAGCGGGCGATTCGGACATTGTGGATTATCCTTCACGAAATGGATTTAATGTGGATTCCTGTTGAAAAATCATGGCGATTGAATGAAAGACATTACGGGGCTTTACAAGGAATGAACAAAAAAGAAGTAATAGCCGAATTCGGTGAAGAAAAGGTAAATGAATGGAGAAGATCAGCCAGTATACGGCCCCCAGAAATTGCTAAGGATGAGCATCTTTTGGAGCAAATGGATCCCAAATACGCTGGTTTAGATAAAGAAATTCCTTATACTGAAAATCTTCTCGATACGGAAGAACGTGCATTGATGTATTGGAATGAGAGGGTTGCGCCCGGCCTGAAACAGAACCAACGTGTCCTTCTCTCAGCACACGGAAATACGTTAAGAGCGCTTGTGAAATATCTCGATCATATTCCCGACGATGGTGTGGTCAGCCTAAACATTCCAAACAGTATCCCGCTCGTCTATGAATTAGATGATTACTTAAAGCCGATTAGACATTACTACCTTTGCCATGAAGGGAAAATGGCTGAAGGGGCCATCCCGCGGCATATGGATTTAAATGATCCAGAAAATCACGATTGGATATGCTGAATTAGGTGACCGGCACATCTGGTAAATGGTGAAAAAACTCTGGTATACCTATTAGGAAAGCTCTGTGGAGAGAAAATCTCTACAGGGCTTTTCTTTTCCTTTTTTATTTATTGAGGAACAGTTCCACGTACCTTTAAAGTGCTGTGGGACTGTTCTTTTTCATTTAAAGTATAGGCTCTACCCTGAAATAACTGTGGATAATTATTATTTCATTCATTGATGTGCCAATTTTTTATCGGCATGGATGTCTGTTCATGTTTATGGTTGATAAGCAGCATGGGTGTGTGTTGGCACGTGTTTTATTCGAATGAATAACTTAGTGCACGCGTGCACCAATGCCACCTTGGAAATCAACACGATCGTTTAACAGAGCCAAAGTATAAAAGAAAAATAAGCGTAATTAAATTGTTTTCATTTAAAGCATTTTTAAGGTAAATAATGTTAAAAAATGATATTATTTAATTTCTAATAATTCCTATTTCCTGGAACTTTAGAATGGCTGCTAAGGTGCCGGGAACTATCAAGTAGCTCTTTTAAATAGGTTTATGGTTGATAAGCGGCAGGGGTGTGTGTTGGTACGTGTTTTATTCGGATGAATAACTTAGTGCACGCGTGCACCAATGCCACCTTGGGAATCAACACCATTATTTAACAGAGCCTTTAAATAAAATCTTTAAGAAAAGTAGATTAGGAGGAAAGTAGTTGTAATGAAAAGGAAGGATTTAAAAAGGCTATTTTCAATGGTTCTGATAATGCTTTTAGTTTTACAGTTATTGCCATTGAACATAGTCGCAGAAGAAATGAAGGGAAATGAAACATTTACTGATGTGACAAGTTATGAAAAGGAAATTGATCAATTGGTTAAACTGGATATTATAAAGGGATATCCAGATCATACATTTAGACCCTATAACTCTATTACTAGAGCACAAGGTGTGTCCATGATTATTCGGGAAATGAAGCTTGATACAGCTAATCGTCCAAACCCTCATTTCAAGGATATCCAGCCAGGGCAAAGATTTTATGATGAGATTGCTGCTGCTGTAGATGAGGGGATCATTGATGGTTATGGCGACGGAACATTTGCCCCTGACAAAGAGATGACAAGAAGCCAGATGGCGAAAATTTTAGTGGGAGCTTATCATTTAAAACTGAAAGAATCAGAGAGTAAAAGTTTTAAAGATGTAGCTGATACCCATTGGGCACATGAATACATAAATGTTTTAGCGTCTAATGGCATTACTGCCGGATATAATGATGGGACCTTCAACCCGGAAGGAAATTTAACGAGACTGCATTTTTCTTTGTTCCTTTCCCGCTATATTGAAATGGACAGAGAGGCAGAAGCAGGATCAGAAGCAGGATCAGGCAGCAGTTCAGGAAGCAGCTATACACCACCGCCATATCAAGCAACCGTTACTTTATCGAAAGATTCATATACTAGCGGTGAAGAAGTAGTTGTGCAGGGTGTTGTGCAGGATCAGAAGGGACAAGCACTTCCGCATACAAAGATTGGATTAGATGGAATGGAGACGACTACAGATAAACAGGGAAAATATCGCTTTAGTTTCCTAGCCATTGATGAAGCAAAAGAATATCGACTTTATGCAGGCGATATTCCTCTAAAAATCCTTAAGGAAGATGGCAGTATGGCCGAGACATTCAGGATTGCCATTCATAACGATAATATTGATCTTAAACCTGATATTGTCGGATTAAATAGTACAACAATGGCGGACTTATTAGAATTGACTGCGGAAAAAGCCGTTTTTAAAGGAAAGCCGGAGGGGATCGAAAAGCTCGCGCCGGGCAGTGTGTTTGTTACATCTCCAACTGACGAGTATCCTTTGGGGGTTGTTGGTAAAGTTGTTTCTATTCAATATCAAAAAGATCAAACGGTCGTCCTCCTAACCGAGCCAAAGCTGGATGAAGTTTTTAATAAACTAGAAGTGCAAGGTACAACGGCGTTAAATGTTGGCAATATTATCCCTGATGAAGGAGTACAGGTTTATCCAAAAGAAACCAAAATGGAAATGAGTTCATTCAGGGCTGCTGATATATATCAAGGAGATGATATTGTCTTCGATTTTAGTAAAGACGAAATTTTAAAAGTAGCTGACGAATGGAATTACGATAAGCCTAGTCTGAAAGCGAATTTTACTGGTCAAGCGACAGTCAACTTAGGAGGAACACTAGAGCTAAAAAATACAGAGATTGAATATGATATTAGTTTGCTTAAAGGCAGCGGGGAATTAATGTTCAGGAATGAACAGGATCTGCTCATCAGCTTAGACGGCGGGGTAAACGGATCAGGCGAAGTAAGTAAAAGAATTGGGCGTGTATTTATCCCTATCGAACCGCCTGTAGGAATTATGGGAAGTCTTTGGGTCGTGATAGGTACCGATGGTAAGATCAATTTCAAAATCAGTTATGATCAACAGAGCAAGCTTGAGTTAGGTACAAAAGTATCTGTTGGAGACGGAGTAGATCCGGTTGGGAAATTTGATGTAACAAAATCAACCTTCACCAAAGAGGCAGAAGGGGAGATGACGGTGAGGACAGGTATAAAACCAAATCTGTTCTTGTCGATTTACACGGATGACGTTATTGGACTAGATAATGAAATAGGAGTCAAAGGAAACATAGACGCTAAAGTTGAAAATCTTGGAACTGAAGATGAAAGAAGCTGTACCACAACGGATATTTCTCTTTATGCTCAATCGAACGGGGCGCTTAAAGAACCGATTGAGAAAGAGTTGCCATTATTAAGCTGGGAGCATAGTCTAGAGAAAACGGAAACATGCCCTAAACCTGAGAGTATTAGTATAGATCCTAAAGAAAAACTTGTGGAAAAAGGAGAAAAAATTCAATTAGAGATTACTGGCACCACAGCTGATAATGAAGAAAGAGATTATACACCAAGGAAAGAAGGAACTGAATATACAACAAGTGATAGCAGTGTTGCTACTGTAAGTAAAGACGGATTAGTAACTGTCTTGGACAATGCACCGGTCGGAAAAGAGTTTACGATTACAGCAAAAAATAATGATAAAGAGGCAACAGCTAAATTTAAAGTGATCGAAATTAGTAAAGTCGTCATCGAGCCTGACAAATTACAAATTCAGGCTGGGGGAACGCAAAGAGTCAGCTTCAACGCCATTTTAACGAATGGAGAGATTTTACCGTTAAACAACGGGAAATTACCAGTAACATTTAAAGTGGGAGATACGAGCATTGCCAATGTCGACGAAGAAGGAGTAGTTACTGTGCCTGAAGGAGTTTTAAAAGGTATGACCACTACACTTACTGCTTCATTTCAAACGTTTGAAGCACAAATACCGATCGAAGTGATCGCATCTGAAAATCAACAAGCAGGATTACAACTAGGACTCGTTCCAACACCGCCGATAGCAGCAGGATATGAACATTCTGTTTATGTTAAAAATGACGGGACGGTATGGACATGGGGGAGTAATGATAAAGGACAATTAGGTGATGGAAGTCTGCAAAATCGATAACACACCTGCACAAGTCCCTGGACTCTCCAATATTGTTGCAGTAGCGGCAGGATTCGACCATTCCTTAGCTTTATCTAAGGACGGAACGGTATGGGCTTGGGGATATAATGAAGTGGGCCAATTAGGTAATGGAAGTAATATCGATAGTTCTATTCCTGTAAAAGTAGAGGGAATTGATAATGCCGTGTCAATTGCAGCAGGGGCTTATACTTCATATGCCATTCTGCCTGATGGAAGCGTGAAATCTTGGGGCAGCGGCCGAAGAGGATTACTAGGAAACGGTGCAAGTGAAAACAGCAATGTACCTGTAGATGTTTCTGGTTTAACAGGTGTGGTTTCCATAGATTCTTCTTTGAATTACTTCGGAGAAAGGCATACTGTTGCGCTCAAGAATGATGGGACGGTATGGACTTGGGGAGTTAATTACTTTGGTGCTTTGGGAACAGGGCCTCATCTTTATAACTCAGGCGCATGGAACTCAGATCAATCTACCCCAGTTCAAGTATCAGGATTAAACGGAGAAGGCCATTTGCAAGACATTGTTCGTGTACAAGCAGGCGATACACATACACTTGCCTTGGACAAAAATGGAACCGTTTATGGATGGGGTAGCGATTGGGGTAATGAAATGTTTACTTCTGTTAATCATCCTGTAACCAAAACAGATATTGATGGCAGTATTTTAGATGATGTGAAGGAAATCTCGACGGGAGGCTTCCAAGATCATGTCATCATCAGAAAGGATGGAAGTGTTTGGTATTGGAAAGGAGACCAGGCTATTCAACAGATCCCTAATTTAGAGAATATGGAACAAATCTCTACAGGTGGCTACCACTCCTTTGCCTTTACTAAAGATGGACAAATTTGGGGTTGGGGTTGGAACGACTACGGTCAAATTGGAGATGGGTCAAATAACTGGATAGGTGATACACCTGTACGTATTAGGTGACCGGGCTAGGTTGACCAACAACCATCAAGTAAATTGAAAAATAATCTAGTAGCTCTATTTGGCAAGCTCTGTGGAGAGAAAATCTCTACAGGGCTTTTCTTTTCCTTTTTTATTCATTGAGGAACAGTTCCACGTACCTTTAAAGTGCTGTGGGACTGTTCTTTTTTATTTAGGCTATGTTAACGATGATGGTTGAAAATGGCCTTTGGTGTACATGGGCAGCGTGTTTTATTCGAATGAATAACACACGTGCACGCGTACACCAATGCCGCCTTGGGAATCAATACCATTGTTTAAAGGAGCCAAAAAATAAAGGTAGACTAACCATGTCTAGTCAATTCGTTGTGGAATGATAAATGGTTGTTCTATTTCTTCCTTTAAGTCCTGCAAATGTTTTATCGTGATTGGTGCAAAATAATCTAGAATACCCAAATGAATTAAAGGAGGAAAAATTGGTGCGGAAGATAATCGGAATCCTTTTTACCTTTGGGCTCCTGTTTGGCATGATTGTTCCAAGTGCTTCTCAAGCAGCCTCTTCTTTTTCAGATGTGCCTGCTAGTCATCGTTTTTATAATGAGATCAATTACTTATCAGGAAGAGATATTATTACTGGATTTCCCGGAGGCGTATTTAGACCGGATATCGCAGTGAATCGGGGGCAAGTCGCCATTATGATTGGCCGTGCATTAGGGTTAGATGGGACGAAGCGTTCCACCGTTTTTTCTGATGTCGATTCAAGCCAAGTGGCATCAGGTTATATTGCTTCTGCGGTTGAAAGGGGGATTATCAGCGGTTTTCCAAACGGTACATACCGGCCTAATGATACTGTCACCAGAGGTCAAATGGCGATCTTTTTATCAAGGGCTTTTAATTTAACAAAGGAAGCCAATGTTACTTTTCCAGATGTCACGCAGGACCAAGCTGCCTATGTTCATGTTAAAAGAATATTAGCCGATGGCATTACGGCTGGTTTTCCAGATGGAACTTATAAACCAGGTAATAAAGTTAACCGCGGAGATTTCTCTGCGTTTA
>CAWFID010000037.1:0-13627 GCA_963815765.1 uncultured Bacillaceae bacterium | reverse complement strand
CTTTTCAATATGTCCCAGAATTATTTTACAGTTTCCTTTATATAATCTAATTTATTTAATCCTAAGAAATTCACTGCATTATCACCAAGCATTTTCTTCCTATCTTCTTCCGTAAGATTATCCATAACATCAACCACTTTTCCAGATGGAACTTCACGCAATACGAATGGGAAGTCAGAACCTGCGATTAATTTCTCTGTACCAAATTTATCAATCATAAACTGAAGATTTTTCGGATCATAAACAAGCGTATCAAAATACAACTTTTCCGCATAATAACTTGGTTTTTCTTCCGTTGTACGGATATTCGGCCATGATTCCCATGCTTGATCGATACGTGCTAATACGTAAGGGAAAGAACCTCCACCATGGGAGAAGCATACTTTAAAATTCGGATATTTCTGCTAAAAGTCCACTGTAGATTAAGCTTGCTGCAGCAAGCGCAGTCTCTGATGGCATTCCAATCGAATACATAAATTGATGTCTTTGCATTCTTTCTACACCAACAGTAGCCCATGGATGAACAAAAATAGGAACATCCATTTTAGCAGCTGCTTCCATAAATCTTAGAATCTCAGGATCGTCCAAAGTTTTGCCATTTGCATTACTTCCGATTTCGATTCCTTTCAACCCTAATTCATTTATCGCTCTTTCCATCTCTGCAATGGCTAGATCAGCATCTTGTAAAGGTACTGTTCCTAACCCAACAAAACGATCTGGATATTCTGCAACAACAGAAGCAATAAAATCATTTTGCGCTTTAGATAGCTCTAAGCATTTTTCAGCATCTGCCCAATAAGCAAAGGTAACAGGAATAGGTGATAATACTTGAACATCAATTCCTTCTTCATCCATTTGTGCGATACGCTTTTCTGGATCCCAAGCATTGTCGTCGATTTTACGGAACGATTTACCATCTTTATAAATTTCTGCACCACAATCACAAGTATGGTGTAAAGTCGGAAAACGATTGTCCCCATACTTTTCTTCTAAATCCGGGAAATTACCTGGAATAATATGTGCATGAAAGTCTACACGAAAGATTTTTTCTTTTGACACTTTCTCGCCCCCAATGAATATTCATCATTTATTATTTTAATAGACAATAACGATCAGTGGAGGATAGCTTCCTCCACTGAATAAATTGAATTTATTGTTTTACTTTTTCTTCTGTAATTAACTTTCCTTTTTCACCCCAGCCAGGATTTGGTTTTCCGCCCCACTCGTCAAGTGTGAGCATAGTTGGCTCTAAACGACGAGGTTCGCGCGGGTTTTCCTCAGGGAATTCTTCCATACCTTGGCTATATTCAATTGTTAAGCCGTCTGGATCTTGGAAGTATAAGAAAATACTACCTGATGGATGGTGTTTTCCTGGTCCGAATAAAATAGGAACGTTTGCATCGTTTAATCGGTTCACTTGAATACCAACATCATCTACACGCTCTGCTTGGTATGCAAGGTGATTTAATTTGTTTTCTTTTCCTTTTGTTAAGGCAAAGTCATGGTGATATGGTGATGGAAATGCTCTCATCCAAGCAAAGCCAGTTTCTCTACCCATGATATCTGACATTCTGAAGTTTAATGTATTTATAAAGAAGTCTACTAATTCATCTAATTGATTTGTTTCGTATACAACGTGTAAGAGTCTTGTAATTCTTGCTGTTTTAGGCTGGAATGGTGTTCCCATTTGCATAATTTCAACATAGAATTCATACGTCATGCCTAAAATAGGATCTTTGAATCGTAGCGTTCTGCCTTGTGCTAATTTTTCGCATTCCTCTTTGCTTAATTCAACAGGATTTAAGCCTTTTTCTGTTAAATAATCAAATACCCCTTGGAATTGCTCAGATTTTTCAAGTTCATAAGCTACTCGTTTTAAGCCAGCTTCTTCACCTTGTTCAAGAATTAAATTATGGTGATCGTAGCTGCTTCTTAGGTATGCGGTTTCATTTTCGCGTTCAACGAATTCCATACCAACAACATTTTCGTAGAAATCTACTGATTTATTAAGATCTGTAACGTTTAATGTAACATAACCTAATTTTTTGTAACGTATCACATTTCTTCCCCCTTTGTTATTGTTAAATAATTTGAGAAATTTTTAATATATTATTAATTTACATTAAATATCGAAAAAAGTCTAATCACATATTTTTATATTTAAGTAGATGTTTCGAAAGATTAATTTTTAATTCATTTTAAACATGATTTTAAACAAAAAAACATGTAACTCTACAAGACATACTTGCAGCTTTACATGCTTTTGCTTCGTTGTTAATTGTGGATCGTGATCATGCTAGTTTCCCTCAAGGTTATGACGAGTATGTCTACAAATGATTTAACAACAGCAACATTTGCTTTTCTCGTCTTTCTTTTTCTTCACTAGAAGATAAATCATACTTTTTTAATAGATGAAACATCTCATTTAAGATTTTTTGAGTGTGCTCTTTAGAGAAAAACACTTCAAATAATGGAACGATTTCTCCTGGTAGGAATTCCTTTTGTGATTCAAATTTTTTCATTACATCTTCACGATTGTGATCTAATTGACAATTGCTCATATTTTATTCTCCTTAGTACCAATTGAATTTTCAATTCCTTCACTTACAAAGTATATCCATCTTTTGAGCGCGTATCAAATAGGCAAAATAAATTCTGCTTACTTGCAACCTTTTTATCATGACAATCCATCATTCTAGCAAATCGTCTTACAAAACAAAAAAGGCTAGAATGACCTAGCCTTTTTTCTTAGTATTTAAAATGGTGTTCTTGCTCCTAAATACTTCGTGCTCCAATAAGATAAATTCATATCGACGATGGCCACTCCTGTTGAAGACTGTGATCCTATGAATTGATTGTTGCCAATATAAATACCAGCATGTGATGCGCCACTTCCCGTTGTGTTGTAAAAAACGATATCACCAACACTTGGCTTAGACACAGCTTTTGTTTCATTCCAAATCGTCGTCACAGTTCGAGGAATTGATACTCCAACTCGATTATATACATAGTTTAAATAGCCGCTGCAATCAAACCCTTCCGTTGTACTGCCACCCCATTTATAGGGAACACCTCTATACTTTTTAGCTTCATTGATGAGTTGATCGATTTTTGACGCAGAGATTTCTGAAGATGGTAAATTTCCTGTTTCATTTGATGTTACTTTCAGTACTTGATTGACATAAATGGTGTCAGAAGACAATTGATTGTATGTTTTTAGTTGTGAAATTGACAATTGGTGTTGAGTAGCTATACTCCAAAGTGTATCTCCACTCTTCACTGTATATGTATTCTTAGGTGTTGAAGCGGGCTCAAAAGTGTTGGTGTTGCTTTTAATCATAAGCTGCTGTCCGATACGAATAGAATCACTACTCAAGCCATTCATGCTCTTTAACTCCGATACAGTGACCCCGTTAGAATTGGCAATTTTCCATAAAGTATCACCAGATTTTACAATATATGACGTTGAATTCACATCATTTGTTTGTGATAGTTTGAGAGATTGTCCAATGTAAATATTCGTTGAGGATAAATGATTCCACTCCATGATTTGGCTTATTGATAATTGATTGGAATCAGATATTTTCCATAGTGTATCGCCTGGTTTTACCTGGTATGTAATCTCACTAGCACTTGCTGTACCTTGAATAGAGCTGAATAAAATGCCCGTTGCAGTCGCTATCGTTAGTATTTGTTTTCTCATGTTGTTCGCTCCTTATTTTCTATTACATTATTATTTTAATAAATATTTCATTCTTACCCTATCCATAAAAATTGGTTCTATTTCCTATTATTTATAATTCTAGTAAAAATTTGATATATTCCCATAAAAATGAAATTAAAATCATGACCATTCACACTTCAAATCTTTACTCTTTTTTCTTTAATAAGAAAAACTACCCATTTTTTGTGAACTTTATTACAATGTTTACAAACCTTTAATATTCGTAGGTTATTCACTTAAGTATAGAAATACTAGAGAAGTACAACGCAAATAGGCTTTGTTCAGGTGTTTTATGGATAAACACCATGAACAAAGCCTATTATGATCATTTTTTTCCTTTTCAATTTTCCTCAATTCATAAATTGAAATTCAGTTGTACTCCCACTCTTTGTAGCCACCACTTCGAGTCTAGCATCCATTCTCTCTTTTAACTCTGGAACATGGGAAATAATCCCGACAAGTCTCCCGCTTGACTGAATATCGATTAAGGCCTCAATCGATTGATCTAATGATTCAGGATCAAGAGTCCCAAATCCTTCATCAATAAACATCGTTTCAAGTGAAACACCTCCAGCGTATTGCTGGACGATATCGGCAAGTCCCAGCGCCAAAGACAATGATGCTTTAAAGCTTTCACCACCAGAAAGTGTTTTCACATGACGCTCTTGCCCAGTATACTGGTCAAATACTAATAGTTCTAAGCCACTTTGAACATTCCCCTTTGAACGGTCTGTTTTTCGAAGTAATTCATATCTTCCATTCGTCATTTTCCCTAACCGTTGATTCGCTTCTCGCAAAATATCATCTAGAAATGAAGCTAACACATATCGTTCAAAAGTGATTCGATAGGTATTCTGTCCTTTCGACATCTCATATAAATGACCAATTAATTGATATTTTTCCTCTAGGGATTTTATTTCTCTATTAATGGTTTCAATTTTAACAACAATTTTCTCATTTTCACTCATCCTTACAAATAAGTGGGTGTAACGGCTTTGTAATTCTTGGATAACATGATTGATCTTTTCAAGAGCAACCGTCAAGCCCGAAACATCTGGTTCTAGAATTCCGTCTAACAAGCTTGTTAGCTCCTGAAGTCGATCCGATACCGAACGATATTCTTCTCGATACGAACGAACTTCTTGCTGTAACGAATGAATTTCTTGTTCGGACAGCTTTGCTTTATGATAAGCTGTAAATCCATTAAATCCTTGCTCCGTCATTTTTGAAACAAACGCTTCCCTCTCTGTCATTAACTTACGATTCGAAATATGGACTTGTTTTTCAACTTCACTATAGCGTGCCTTTTCCATCATAAGTGCTTCATTGATTTGTTGGAAGTTTTGTTTCACACGTTCAAAGCTCTCTATTAACTCATTATAGTGAGCTTTTGCCTTCTGTAATTCAACTTCAAAAGCTGAACGATCTTGTAACGCTTCTGGGATTTTATGAATCATTTGCATAAGCAAGGTGTTTTTCTCTGTATACTGAATGGTTAAGTTATTCACTTCTTTGGTGATCTGATCGAGCTGTTCAGCTCGCTGAACAGCTGCTTTCTCTTGTGTTTCTAACCATTCCCTAATCCGATCAAGTTTCTGCTTATTTTCCGCCAATATTTGCTGTGTTGCAATCAGTTGTTTGGTTTCTTCTCCTACCATATTCTTCACATACTCAAGTTCATGAATGTTAAAATCATTCCGCTCCTTGACAATGGCATCTAACACATCGTTCAACTCTTTTTCTAGCGATTTTTCCATGAACTGTGCCTCGTAAAGAGTGGATTCTGCCCTTCTCATTTCAGCATCTATATTCGCTGCTTGTTGCTTAGCTGCTTGTATATCTTCTTCATTTGGCAGATCTCCAGACTGATTCACTGCTGGGCTCGGATGATGGGTTGAACCGCACACTGGACATGATTCCTCATCTTTTAGCTTGTTTGCTAATAAGGCTGCTTGACCATGAAGCCATTTCCCCTCTAATTCTTGTACAACAGCCCTAGCATCCTCAAATCGAGCTTGTGAGTGCTGATAAAAGGCTGCCTTGTTCTGTATATCTAAAGAAGCTTTTTTATGCTCATGGCATCGCTGCTCGAATTTTACAAGCAGATCATATTCATGTTTTAACTTGTCCATTTTTCGTTCATTTTCAAAAATAGTGAGTTGCTCTTCTTCAAGTTTTTGCTTTTCAACAGAAAATTGTTGAATTTCATTTTCTGCTTTTTGATTACTTTCTTCTATTTCTTTCTTTTCAACGGTTTTCGTCTGTAATTTCTTATAGAGAACTTCCACTTCTTGGCGAAATAAAAATAAGGACCGTACATCACTCTCCATATGTTTTAAGTGATTTACATGTTCTAAAGCTTTATTTCGCTCTGTTTCACTTTCTACTTCTCTATTCAAGGCCTTTTCACATTCAGCATGAGAAAGGGTTAAAGAGTTAATCTTTGCAGCTAACTCATCCAAGTTTCCCTTTCCCTCATCCAGTTCTCTTTTCAATCGATGGCATAGTTCTTCCTGTTGAATGAGAACAAGAGCTTTTTGGGCAAGAATAGCGCTTTGTTCCTTCTCCTCAATACGTTGGGTTTCTTGCTCAAGTTTTGCCTTTTTTTCGATTAGTTCTTCTTTGTTTTTTAGTTGTTTCACGATCGCTTCTGCTTCAAATAGCTGCTGTTGAAGCTTTCCACGCTCTATTTCTTTTTCTCCTGTCTCTACTTTTAAGCGCTCAAGTTCAATGGTTGTAAGATTCATTTCCTCTTTTAACATCGGAATAATGAGGGTGTCATTTGTACTTCCCTCATCCAAAAGCTCTTGTAACTCATCATGGAAATGAACTTGTATCGTACGAATGGCTTGATTTCGATCATTTGTCTGCATTTCAACGGCAGTCTTTAATTCAGTTGCTTCTTCTTTTAATTTCTCTTCAATCTTCTTATACTTTTCGGTATGAAATAACCGCTGAAGAATTGTTTCTTTTTCTTTGCTGTCAGATGTCAGGAGCTTGCGGAACTCTCCTTGAGGAATCATAAGTATTTGGCGGAATTGATTACTATCAATGAGCATGATTTCTTTTATTTTGATGTCTACATCACGGACATTGGCCGCTACTAATTGTCTCGTTCCTGACGGATCATAGATATAAAGCTCTGCTTTTGCGCCAACCGTTGTAAACCCTTCGCCGCGGCCTTTTTTCTTTTCTTGTTGTGGCGCCCGTTTAATATAATACATTTTATTACGTAAGCTGAACTCAAGAGCGATCTCAGTTGGAAGATCGTCACTGGCAAATTGGCTGCGTAAATCTGATCCATTACGATCTTCTCCACTTGCTTTCCCATAAATCGCATAGCTAATTCCATCAAAGATGGTTGTCTTACCAGAACCGGTTTTTCCAGAAATCACAAACATGGTTCTGGATCCAAGCAGAGTAAAATCGATCTCCTCTTTACCCGCATACGGCCCAAATGCCTGCATCATCAGTTTTAACGGTCTCATTTCGCAACCTCTTCCTTTAATACTTTTTCAATCACATCACTCATGATCTTTCGTTTATCCTCTGTCATTTCAGATGTGGTCATTTCTGAATAAAATTGATCAAATAATTCAAGTTCAGACTTCTTATCCTCTCTTACAGACTGAAAACGCTGCTTGTTTTTCATGTCTCTGAGATGAATTTTTCGTTCCAGGTGAAGAACATTGGGATAAACTTGACGAAGCTTCCCAATTGGATCAAGTAAAGCGCCCTCATCAAGTAACGTTATTTTTAAATAATCATCGATTTTTTGATTTTTATAAAATGGAGGATCAAGTAGCTCTTCCAAATAGCCCTCTATTTCACGCATATCATGTTTAGGAGTTAGTGTACGATAGCGTAAATCAAATCTCCCCTTTTCATCCATTTCAATAATCGAGACTGATTTCCTCTGCTTTGCCTCAGAGAAAGAATACTTTAATAACGAACCTGAATATTTCACTTTATCATGCTTAATCGCATCAGGACTGTGCAAATGACCCAGTGCAGTGTAAGAAAAGGCATTAAAAAGATCTGCACTAACACAACCTGACCCACCGACAGATAACGTCCTTTCAGAATCACTTGTCGCACCACCCAGCACAAAGGCATGTCCAACCAATACATTCGGTTCATTCACATTCAACGATTCTTCGATATGATCCATTATTGCTTTCATTGCATCTTGATGAGTATGGATCGAATCATCTCCCCATAACTGTCGCACAATCCCAGGCTCGGCGTAAGGAATGGTATAGAAATTCACTCCATTTATATGAATGGGTTGAATTTCCTTTTCTAATTTTCCTGTTAAATAAAAATGACTATGACGATACCATGAACTCCCAAAGGATAGTCGTTCAGCACTATCATGATTACCCGAAATCGCGACAACCGGAACTTTTAGTTCAACATTTATTTTAAATAATACATCATTTAACAATTCAACCGCATCTGTGGGTGGTATGGACCGGTCATACAAATCTCCTGCAATGACAACGGCATCCGGCTTTTCTTCTTCGATCAATTGAATAAACTGGTTGAGTAGAAATCGTTGATCTTCTGTCATATAAACACCATGCACCAATTTCCCCAAATGCCAATCCGCTGTATGGATAAATTTCATCCTCTTCACCTCTTCTTCTCACTTTCTAACATTCTCTTATTATAGCAAATTAAATTTCAAGAATGAGAACCTATATTTGGTTAAATCCTTGATAAAAAAAAGCCCAACCAATTGGTTGGGCTTTTATATTTGTTTCGTAAATTATAGTTTAGTAACGTTAGCAGCTTGTGGTCCACGAGCTCCTTCAACAACTTCGAAAGATACTTCTTGACCTTCTTCTAAAGTTTTGAAACCTTCAGTTTGGATTGCAGAGTAATGAACAAAAACATCGTTTCCGTCTTCAGCTTCGATGAATCCGAAACCTTTTTCCGAATTAAACCATTTTACTTTACCGTTTTTCATGTAAAAAAATCCTCCTAATGGCTTAAAAAAGCCATGTGCAAATTTACCATTTACAACGTTGATAGTTTACTTTCATTACTCATCCAAACTCTATAAATCTTTCGAATAAGCAGCATGCAAAATCTAAAACGATGCAAAACGGCTAATTTAAATTTACCATTTTTGGTTAACAATGTCAATAATGATTTATCCTTTAACACCAATAATTGCAAACCCTTACACAAAACATATGATCGTAATTATTTTTTCCATTTATCCAGAAAAAATTAAGGCCTTTAACAAAACAAAGAGATCCCTAGTGTTGTGATTTATTTTTATATAATCGATATACTCGAGCCTCATAGGGTCTAAAGGTTATTTTTTCCAAATCTTCATTTTGTTTCACCTCATAATTATGGATCATTAAGGTCCTCTCATGATTTTTCAATTCTTCTGGAAATGAACAGACGGTATTTATATGAAATAAGTTTGTCATAATCATGAATGTTTCATTTTCTAAGGTTCTTGTATAGGCAAACATATGGTCACTATCACCTAAAATCAAATCATACTTCCCATAAATAAGGGCTGGGTATTTTTTTCTTAATTGGATTAACTTCCGGTAATAATGATAAATGGATAGAGGATTTTGAATTTGTTCCTTCACGTTAATACACTGATAATTGGAATTCACTTTGATCCATGGGGTTCCTTTCGTAAACCCTCCATTTTGATGATTCACCCATTGCATAGGTGTTCTTGCATTATCGCGACCCTTTTTCCATATGATCTCCATAATTTCTGGATGTGTTTTCCCTTTTTCTTTCTCTTCTTTATATAAATTTATAATGGCTACATCCCTGTAATCATCAATCGTTGGAAACTGAACATTTGTCATCCCAATCTCCTGACCTTGATAAATAAAAGGTGTTCCCTGCATCAAAAAGTACAAAGTTGCCAAACATTTAGCAGACTCATTCCAATATTCTTCACTTCCCCAAGTTGAAATGGAACGGGGTTGATCATGATTTTCTAGAAATAGAGCATTCCACCCTATTCCTTCAAGCCCTTTTTGCCATTTTGTAAGAGTTTCTTTCAAAGCATGAATATCTAGACCACCTGATTCACTTTTACCCCAAAGATCCAGATGTTCAAATTGAAAAACCATATTAAATGCCCCGTTTTCTTCCCCAACCCAATTCTGTGCATCTTCCACCTTAACACCATTCGCCTCTCCGACGGTCATAATATCATATTGACTGAATGTCTCCGTTCTGAGCTCCTTTAAAAAAACTTGAATGCCTTCACGATTCATATGTCCTTTAAACGAAGGTACATACTTTAATCTTTTTGGATTAGGTAAGTCTGGTAAACCCGGAATCTTTTTTATATGGGAAATAGCATCTACTCGAAAACCATCAATCCCTTTTCTTAACCACCAATGAATCATTTCATATAATTCTTTTCTTACCTTGGGGTTCTCCCAATTTAAATCCGGTTGTCGCCGGGAGAATACATGCATATAATATTCATTTGTATGTGAATCAAATTCCCAAACAGATCCTCCAAATATGGATTCCCAATTATTAGGTTCCTGACCTTTTTTCCCCTCTTTCCAAATATAATAATTCCGATATGGGTTGTTTTTAGAGGAACGAGATTCAATAAACCAGGGATGTTCATCCGAAGTATGATTAATCACTAAATCCATAATTAATTTCATACCCCTGTCATGAACTTCCTTTAAAAGCTGGTCAAAATCTGCCATTGTACCAAACTCATCCATGATTCCTTGATAATTACTAATATCGTAGCCGTTATCATCATTGGGCGAAGCATAAATGGGACAAATCCAAAGACAATCAATTCCGAGTTCTTTTAAATAATCCAGCTTAGAAATAATGCCTTGAAGATCCCCAATTCCATCTCCATCTGAATCCATAAAGCTACGTGGGTAAATCTGATAAACAACCGCTTCTTTCCACCATTTTTTCCTCATGATAAACCTCCTTATGTATGGGGTGCCTGTCCTAAAATCAATCGTTGAACTTAAAAATCAACTAATTGAAGGCATATTTGAATTCCCTATTCAAGCTTTTATCATTATTCTTCCCCTATTAGGCATGCATCTCACTCAAAAAAACTTGTTAAACCATATGCTAATGATGAATAAATAGAATGAAGGAGTGGAAAATTTATGGACATGTGTCATCCCAATCATGAAAAGAAAACAAAAAAATGTTTTTGGGATCTTCATGGATTTAACGAAAGTGATCGTCACTGTTTTGAACAGGACAAAGATGAAAATGATCACCATGAACATCAGGAAGGTTGTGTAGGTGAAGTTTTAGAAGCCATTCTCCATGCACAAGAAAAGGCAAAAAAACAACATGAATGTCATCATTCTTGCAAAGAATCAATCTCTGATTTACTAGAGGAGAAGAAAAGACCACAAAAAAACACCATTCCTTTTTTACTTTTCTGCGGGGATTGTGAACCCTTTAAAGCATCCGGTGTGAAAGTGGTTCAGAACCATCATACAAAAGAGAAAAAATTTGCTTGCATTTCTTCCTTTATTTTTAAAATTAAGGATTTAAACGATGGTTGCGCAGTTCTTGAATTATTAACCTTTAAACCTGAGAAGTCCTGTCATTCCGATCATAAAGAAAATCAGAAAAGTCCTTGTACTCCTTGTTGTCAGATCGATCATAAGGATGTTGACGATTTAATTGGTACTGGGATTTGTATAACAGTTGACCTTTCTTGCTTCTGTGCCATCTCCTGTTTACCTGCTGTTTGCATTAAATAGAATCAAATAAATAGAGACTGTACCATTCGGAGTCTGATACCACAAAATATCCCGTATGCTAATGGTCGTGCACCATATTATACGAGATATTGCGGGTTAAAGTATTCTTAAGGTCAGTCTCACTTTTTCTTTTCATCATGGATTCTGATGACCGCCATTCGCCATTAATTCACATTTAATCTATATCACAGTTAGCCCCCAAAAGCATCCAAAACGTCTTCTAATTCTTTTAAGTCTAATTCTGTTGACGGCTGTATTGGTTTTTGCTGTAAGTTGTTAGGAGGATATGAATGGTTTTGAATAGAGGTTCCTTGTTGCAATATTTTTTTCATTTGTGATAGCTCAAACAATATTTCTTCCGTTTTACTACCTAGAGGTTCTAGGATGAAGATAAGTAGTTAGCGCGGAAAAAAGAAGATGGTTTAGTGTATTATTTTGCGTATGGTATTCGATTTGATCTTGAATTTTAGTGGATACAGTGTGTGATTCACCTGTTTTGACATCTATATACGTTTCTGGAACCGTAATCGCAATTTTATTTACGTAATCCGTATAAATTTTTGACATAATCGTCACCTTCTAGCCTTGAACCAATGTAAATCATTTGCATTTACTTGTTCTTTCTTAATTTGATTCATTTTTGCAAGGATCATCAGTCCAAGTACATTTAGCTTTTCCATATCTTCAGGGAACTATAAATGGATTGGCCGGCCTCGTTCATCCCATCTCACAGCTGCTTCTTGTATTTCCCTTTTCGCTAGCTTTGCAGCGCCCCCAACAGCCACATAGCGTGCTGCACCTTTAATTTCATTTGAGCTACTACGGACACGATCAAAGTGTTCAAGGTATTTAACGGCCATTGATTTTAACTGCGGGATAATATATTTACTAATATCTTTTCTCACACCTGCAAAAGGCTCTACATACCATTCTGATTGTCCTGCTGTTAATTTCTCTTCTAATTCTGAACGAGAATCAAATTTATATAATTCATTTTTACTCACTTTTTGAATGATATGATCAAGGAATTGGTTAATTCCAAATGGAGCTCCCTCTACAGATGCAACGGGTTTATTATTTTTAATTCCCACGAAATCAACAGAGTCTCCACCAAGATCTCCAATGATCACACCTTTACTGAATCCTATATGAGTTGATCATCTTTTATCCCTAAGCTTTTTGATCACGGGTTAATCCAAGATAGGCACATGCCCCTTCAGCACCTACAATAACATCATGTACATGAAGTTTAACGACTAATTCTTTTGGTTCTGCAAAACCCGGTACTTTATGAAAAATAACTGTATGCGTACCAATTAATCGTTTTTTTAATGATTCCTTTTTATCTTTATATTGTGTCGTAGGCAATGATATGGCTAATTGATCAATTCTATAATTAATTTCCGTTTCATTAGGATGTTAACGTACAGCATGATAAGCCGCAAGTCCAAATAGCAGGATATACGTACGATCTTCATCGACTTTTTGGTTATTAAAACCTGTTAAGCTAACATCCTGCCGTCTTGCTGCACCTTTCCCTATATAATAGATTTCCCGTTTATCGACGATTGCTTGACTTTTTACTTCAACGATTAAATTCTCCTCTAAGACAACATCGTCATCATCATATGGCTTTTCATAATACTCTTCATCAAATGGAGCAAATGCGTTTGGAAATTGGTATTCATGTTCCATCCCTTTATCATAGGCCAAAGCTTTATACCAGCTATTGCCCATATCAACTGCAAGATAATGTTGGTTACTCATGGTATCTACCTCCTCTTGAATTTTATGCAAATGGGAAGTCCATCTGTGCAAGTACCCATTTTTAATAGAAAATGTATTCCAATATTGTTTGAGGATCAAGAAGCTTTGTTTTCATGAAAATATAGGAAATTCCACGTTTACTCTGATTCATTTATCTAAGCGGAGTAGGAAAGCTTGCATACCATAAATGGAACGTATAATTAAGGAGGAGAACAAATGAGTAATTGTAACGAGCATAATGACTGTATTGACTTTAATACTACGGCTTCCGTACATGAATGTAATAGTACACGGGTAACACCTCTGGTTACACCAGGAGGCACAATAGGAGGCGTACCTAATCAAGTAATCATGAAAGTCCCTGTTACCCTTGCAG
>CAWFID010000036.1:0-19993 GCA_963815765.1 uncultured Bacillaceae bacterium | reverse complement strand
TTAATAAATATTTCATTCTTACCCTATCCATAAAAATTGGTTCTATTTCCTATTATTTATAATTCTAGTAAAAATTTGATATATTCCCATAAAAATGAAATTAAAATCATGACCATTCACACTTCAAATCTTTACTCTTTTTTCTTTAATAAGAAAAACTACCCATTTTTTGTGAACTTTATTACAATGTTTACAAACCTTTAATATTCGTAGGTTATTCACTTAAGTATAGAAGAATGCTTGAGAAGTACAACGCAAATAGGCTTTGTTCAGGTGTTTTATGGATAAACGCCAATTGAGACAAAGCCTATTATGATCATTTTTTTCCTTTTCAATTTTCCTTAATTCATAAATTGAAATTCAGTTGTACTCCCACTCTTTGTAGCCACCACTTCGAGTCTAGCATCCATTCTCTCTTTTAACTCTGGAACATGGGAAATAATACCGACAAGTCTCCCACTTGACTGAATATCGATTAAGGCCTCAATCGATTGATCTAATGATTCAGGATCAAGTGTCCCAAATCCTTCATCAATAAACATCGTTTCAAACGAAACACCTCCAGCGTATTGTTGAACGATATCGGCAAGTCCCAGTGCCAAAGACAATGATGCTTTAAAGCTTTCACCACCAGAAAGTGTCTTCACATGACGCTCTTGCCCAGTATATTGGTCAAATACTAATAGTTCCAAGCCACTTTGAACATTCCCCTTTGAACGGTCTGTTTTTCGAAGTAATTCATATCTTCCATTCGTCATTTTCCCTAACCGTTGATTCGCTTCTCGCAAAATATCATCTAGAAATGAAGCTAACACATATCGTTCAAAAGTGATTCGATAGGTATTCTGTCCTTTCGACATCTCATATAAATGACCAATTAATTGATATTTTTCCTCTAGGGCTTTTATTTCCCTATTAATGGTTTCAATTTTAACAACAATTTTCTCATTTTCACTCATTCTTACAAATAAGTGGGTGTAACGGCTTTGCAATTCCTGGATAACATGATTGATCTTTTCAAGCGCAACCGTCAAGCCCGAAACATCTGGTTCTAGAATTCCGTCTAACAAGCTTGTTAGCTCCTGAAGTCGATCCGATACCGAACGATATTCTTCTCGATACGAACGAACTTCTTGCTGTAACGAATGAATTTCTTGTTCGGACAGCTTTGCTTTATGATAAGCTGTAAATCCATTAAATCCTTGCTCCGTCATTTTTGAAACAAACGCTTCCCTCTCTGTCATTAACTTACGATTCGAAATATGGACTTGTTTTTCAACTTCACTATAACGTGCCTTTTCCATCATAAGTGCTTCATTGATTTGTTGGAAGTTTTGTTTCACACGTTCAAAGCTCTCTATTAACTCATTATAGTGAGCTTTTGCCTTCTGTAATTCAACTTCAAAAGCTGAACGATCTTGTAACGCTTCTGGGATTTTATGAATCATTTGCATAAGCAAGGTGTTTTTCTCTGTATACTGAATGGTTAGGTCATTCACTTCTTTGGTGATCTGATCGAGCTGTTCAGCTCGCTGAACAGCTGCTTTCTCTTGTGTTTCTAACCATTCCCTAATCCGATCAAGTTTCTGCTTATTTTCCGCCAATATTTGCTGTGTTGCAATCAGTTGTTTGGTTTCTTCTCCTACCACATTCTTCACATACTCAAGTTCATCAACGTTAAAATCATTCCGCTCCTTGACAATGGCATCTAACACATCGTTTAACTCTTTTTCTAGCGATTTTTCCATGAACTGTGCCTCGTAAAGAGCGGATTCTGCCCTTCTCATTTCAGCTTCTATATTCGCTGCTTGTTGCTTAGCTGCTTGTATATCTTCTTCATTTGGCAGATCTCCAGACTGATTCACTGCTGGGCTCGGATGATGGGTTGAACCGCACACCGGACATGATTCCTCATCTTTTAGCTTGTTTGCTAATAAGGCTGCTTGACCATGAAGCCATTTCCCCTCTAATTCTTGTACAACAGCCCTAGCATCCTCAAATCGAGCTTGTGAGTGCTGATAAAAGGCTGCCTTGTTCTGTATATCTAAAGAAGCTTTTTTATGCTCATTGCATCGCTGCTCGAATTTTACAAGCAGATCATATTCATGTTTTAACTTGTCCATTTTTCGTTCATTTTCAAAAATAGTGAGTTGCTCTTCTTCAAGTTTTTGCTTTTCGACAGAGAATTGCTGAATTTCATTTTCTACTTTTTGATTACTTTCTTCTATTTCTCTCTTTTCAACGGTTTTCGTCTGTAATTTCTTATAGAGAACATCCACTTCTTGGCGAAATAAAGATAAGGACCGTACATCACTCTCCATATGTTTTAAGTGATTTACATGTTCTAAAGCTTTATTTCGCTCTGTTTCACCTTCTATTTCCTTATTCAAGGCCTTTTCACATTCAGCATGAGAAAGGGTTAAAGAGTTAATCTTTGCAGCTAACTCATCCAAGTTTCCCTTTCCCTCATCCAGTTCTCTTTTCAATCGATGGCATAGTTCTTCCTGTTGAATGAGAACAAGAGCTTTTTGGGCAAGAATAGCGCTATGTTCCTTCTCCTCAATACGTTGGGTTTCTTGCTCAAGTTTTGCCTTTTTTTCGATTAGTTCTTCTTTGATTTTTAGTTGTTTCACGATCGCTTCTGCTTCAAATAGCTGCTGTTGAAGCTTTTCACGCTCTATTTCTTTTTCTCCTGTCTCTACTTTTAACCGCTCAAGTTCAATGGTTGTAAGATTCATTTCCTCTTTTAACATCGGAATAATGAGGGTGTCATTTGTACTTCCCTCATCCAAAAGCTCTTGTAACTCATCATGGAAATGAACTTGTATCGTACGAATGGCTTGATTTCGATCATTTGTCTGCATTTCAACGGCAGTCTTTAATTCAGTTGCTTCTTCTTTTAATTTCTCTTCAATCTTCTTATACTTTTCGGTATGAAATAACCGCTGAAGAATTGTTTCTTTTTCTTTGCTGTCAGATGTCAGGAGCTTGCGGAACTCTCCTTGAGGAATCATAAGTATTTGGCGGAATTGATTACTATCAATGAGCATAATTTCTTTTATTTTGATGTCTACATCACGGACATTGGCCGCTACTAATTGTCTCGTTCCTGACGGATCATAGATATAAAGCTCTGCTTTTGCGCCAACCGTTGTAAACCCTTCGCCGCGGCCTTTTTTCTTTTCTTGTTGTGGCGCCCGTTTAATATAATACATTTTATTACGTAAGCTGAACTCAAGAGCTATCTCAGTTGGAAGATCGTCACTGGCAAATTGGCTGCGTAAATCTGATCCATTACGATCTTCTCCACTTGCTTTCCCATAAATCGCATAGCTAATTCCATCAAAGATGGTTGTCTTACCAGAACCGGTTTTTCCAGAAATCACAAACATGGTTCTGGATCCAAGCAAAGTAAAATCGATCTCCTCTTTACCCGCATATGGCCCAAATGCCTGCATCATCAGTTTTAACGGTCTCATTTCGCAACCTCTTCCTTTAATACTTTTTCAATCACATCACTCATGATCTTTCGTTTATCCTCTGTCATTTCAGATGTGGTCATTTCTGAATAAAATTGATCAAATAATTCAAGTTCAGACTTCTTATCCTCTCTTACAGACTGAAAATGCTGCTTGTTTTTCATGTCTCTGAGATGAATTTTTCGTTCCAGGTGAAGAACATTGGGATAAACTTGACGAAGCTTCCCGATTGGATCAAGTAAAGCGCCCTCATCAAGTAACGTTATTTTTAAATAATCATCGATTTTTTGATTTTCATAAAATGGAGGATCAAGTAGCTCTTCCAAATAGCCCTCTATTTCACGCATATCATGTTTAGGGGTTAGTGTACGATAGCGTAAATCAAATCTCCCCTTTTCATCCATTTCAATAATCGAGACTGATTTCCTCTGCTTTGCCTCAGAGAAAGAATACTTTAATAACGAACCTGAATATTTCACTTTATCATGCTTAATCGCATCAGGACTGTGTAAATGACCCAGTGCAGTGTAAGAAAAGGCATTAAAAAGATCTGCACTAACACAACCTGACCCACCGACAGATAACGTCCTTTCAGAATCACTTGTCGCACCACCTAGCACAAAGGCATGTCCAACCAATACATTCGGTTCATTCACATTCAACGATTCTTCGATATGATCCATTATTGCTTTCATTGCATCTTGATGAGTATGGATCGAATCATCTCCCCATAACTGTCGCACAATCCCAGGCTCGGCGTAAGGAATGGTATAGAAATTCACTCCATTTATATGAATGGGTTGAATTTCCTTTTCCAATTTTCCTGTTAAATAAAAATGACTATGACGATACCATGAACTCCCAAAGGATAGTCGTTCAGCACTATCATGATTACCCGAAATCGCGACAACCGGAACTTTTAGTTCAACATTTATTTTAAATAATACATCATTTAACAATTCAACCGCATCTGTGGGTGGTATGGACCGGTCATACAAATCTCCTGCAATGACAACGGCATCCGGCTTTTCTTCTTCGATCAATTGAATAAACTGGTTGAGTAGAAATCGTTGATCTTCTGTCATATAAACACCATGCACCAATTTCCCCAAATGCCAATCCGCTGTATGGATAAATTTCATCCTCTTCACCTCTTCTTCTCACTTTCTAACATTCTCTTATTATAGCAAATTAAATTTCAAGAATGAGAACCTATATTTGGTTAAATCCTTGATAAAAAAAAGCCCAACCAATTGGTTGGGCTTTTATATTTGTTTCGTAAATTATAGTTTAGTAACGTTAGCAGCTTGTGGTCCACGAGCTCCTTCTACAACTTCGAAAGATACTTCTTGACCTTCTTCTAAAGTCTTGAAACCTTCAGTTTGAATGGCTGAGTAATGAACAAAAACATCGTTTCCGTCTTCAGCTTCGATAAATCCGAAACCTTTTTCCGAATTAAACCATTTAACTTTACCGTTTTTCATGAAAAAAAATCCTCCTAATGACTTAAAAAAGTCATGTGCAAATTTACCATTTACAACGTTGATAGTTTACTTTCTATTACTCATCCAAACTCTATATCTTTCGAATAAGCAGCATGCAAAATCTAAAACGATGCAAAACGGCTAATTTAAATTTACCATTTTTGGTTAACAATGTCAATAACGATTTATCCTTTAACACCAATAATTGCAAACCCTTACACAAAACATATGATCGTAAGTATTTTTTCCATTTATCCAGAAAAAATTAAGGTCTTTAACAAAACAAAGAGATCCCTAGTGCTGTGATTTATTTTTATATAATCGATATACTCGAGCCTCATAGGGTCTAAAGGTTATTTTCTCCAAATCTTCATTTTGTTTCACCTCATAATTATGGATCATTAAGGTCCTCTCATGATTTTTCAATTCTTCTGGAAATGAACAAACGGTATTTATATGAAATAAGTTTGTCATAATCATGAATGTTTCATTTTCTAAGGTTCTTGTATAGGCAAACATATGGTCACTATCTGCTAACAGCAAATCATACTTCCCATAAATAAGGGCTGGGTATTTTTTTCTTAATTGGATTAACTTCCGGTAATAATGATAAATGGATAAAGGATTTTGAATTTGTTCATTCACGTTAATACGCTGATAATTGGAATTCACTTTGATCCATGGGGTCCCTTTCGTAAATCCTCCATTTTTATTATTCACCCATTGCATAGGTGTTCTTGCATTATCGCGACCATTTTTCCATATGATCTCCATAATTTCTTGATGTGTTTTCCCTTTTTCTTTCTCTTCTTTATATAAATTTTTAATGGCTACATCCCTGTAATCATCAATCGTTGGAAACTGAACATTTGTCATCCCAATCTCCTGACCCTGATAAATAAAAGGTGTTCCCTGCATCAAAAAGTACAAAGTTGCCAAACATTTAGCAGACTCATTCCAATATTCTTCACTTCCCCAAGTTGAAATGGAACGGGGTTGATCATGATTTTCTAGAAATAGAGCATTCCACCCTATTCCTTCAAGCCCCTTTTGCCATTTTGTAAGAGTTTCTTTCAAAGCATGAATATCTAGACCACCTGATTCACTTTTACCCCAAAGATCCAGATGTTCAAATTGAAAAACCATATTAAATGCCCCGTTTTCTTCCCCAACCCAATTCTGTGCATCTTCCACCTTAACACCATTCGCCTCTCCGACGGTCATAATATCATATTGACTGAATGTCTCCGTTCTGAGCTCCTCTAAAAAAACGTGAATGCCTTTACGATTCATATGTCCTTTAAACGAAGGTACATACTTTAATCCGTTTGGATTAGGTAAGTCTGGTAAACCCGGAATCTTTTTTATATGGGAAATCGCATCTACCCGAAACCCATCAATCCCTTTTCTTAACCACCAATGAATCATTTCATATAATTCTTTTCTTACCTTGGGGTTCTCCCAATTTAAATCCGGTTGTCGCCGGGAGAATACATGCATGTAATATTCCTTTGTATGTGAATCAAATTCCCAAACCGATCCTCCAAATATGGATTCCCAATTATTAGGTTCCTGACCTTTTTTCCCCTCTTTCCAAATATAATAATTCCGATATGGGTTGTTTTTAGAGGAACGAGATTCAATAAACCAGGGATGTTCATCCGAAGTATGATTAATCACTAAATCCATAATTAATTTCATACCCCTGTCATGAACTTCCTTTAAAAGCTGGTCAAAATCTGCCATTGTACCAAACTCATCCATGATTCCTTGATAATTACTAATATCGTAACCGTTATCATCATTGGGCGAAGCATAAATGGGACAAATCCAAAGACAATCAATTCCGAGTTCTTTTAAATAATCCAGCTTAGAAATAATGCCTTGAAGATCCCCAATCCCATCTCCATTTGAATCCATAAAGCTACGTGGATAAATCTGATAAACAACCGCTTCTTTCCACCATTTTTTCCTCATGATAAACCTCCTTATGTATGGGGTGCCTGTCCTAAAATCAATCGTTGGACTTAGAGATCACCTAATTGAATGCATATTTGATTTCCCTATTCAGGCTTTTATCATTATTCTTCCCCAATTAGGCATGCATCTCACTCAAAAAAACTTGTTAAACCATATGCTAATGATGAATAAATAGAATGAAGGAGTGGAAAATTTATGGACATGTGTCATCCCAATCATGAAAAGAAAACAAAAAAATGTTTTTGGGATCTTCATGGATTTAACGAAAGTGATCGTCACTGTGTTGAACAGGACAAAGATGAAAATGATCACCATGAACATCAGGAAGGTTGTGTAGGTGAAGTTTTAGAAGCCATTCTCCATGCACAAGAAAAAGCAAAAAAACAACATGAATGTCAGCATTCTTGCAAAGAATCAATCTCTGATTTACTAGAGGAGAAGAAAAGATCACAAAAAAACACCATTCCTTTTTTACTTTTCTGCGGGGATTGCGAACCTTTTAAAGCATCCGGAGTAAAAGTAATTCAGAAATACCATACAAAAGAGAAAAAATTTGCTTGTATTTCTTCCTTTATTTTTAAAATCAAGGATTTAAACGATGGTTGCGCAGTTCTTGAATTATTAACCTTTAAACCTGAGAAGTCCTGTCATTCCGATCATAAAGAAAATCAGAAAAGTCCTTGTACTCCTTGTTGTCAGATCGATCATAAGGATGTTGACGATTTAATTGGTACTGGGATTTGTATAACAGTTGATCTTTCTTGCTTCTGTGCCATCTCCTGTTTACCTGCTGTTTGCATTAAATAGAATCAAATAAATAGAGACTGTACCATTCGGAGTCTCATACCCACAAAATATCCCGTATGCTAATGGTCGTTCACCATATTATACGAGATATTGCGGGTTAAAGTATTCTTAAGGTCAGTCTCACTTTTTCTTTTCATCATGGATTCTGATGACCGCCATTCGCCATTAATTCACATTTAAGCTATATCACAGTTATCCCCCAAAAGCATCCAAAACATCTTCTAATTCTTTTAAGTTTAATTCTGATAACGGCTGTATTGGTTTTTTCTGTAAGTTGTTAGAAGGATATGAAGGGCTTTGAACATAGGTTCCTTGTTGCAATATTTTTTTCATTTCAGATAGCTCAAACAATATTTCTTCCGTTCCACTATTTACAGATCTAGGATGAAGATAAGTAGTTAGTGCGGAAAAAAGAAGATGGTTCAGTGTACTATTTTGCGCATGGTATTCAATTTGATCTTGAATTTTAGTGGATACAGTGTGTGATTCACCTGTTTTGACATCTATATACGTTTCTGGAACCGAAAGCGCAATTTTATTTACGTAATCCGTATAAATTTTCGACATAATCGTCACCTTCTAGCCTTGAACCAATGTGAAATCATTTGCATTTACTTGTTCTTTCTTAAGTTGATTCATTTTTGCAAGGATCATCAATCCAAGTACATTTAGCTTCTCCATATCATCAGGGAAATATAAATGGATTGGTCGGCCGCGTTCATCCCATCTTATAGCTGCTTCTTGTATTTCCCTTTTCGCTAGCTTTGCAGCTCCCCCAACAGCCACATAGCGTGCTGCACCTTTAATTTCATTTGAGCTACTACGGACACGATCAAAGTGTTCAAGGTATTTAACGGCCATTGATTTTAATTGTGGGATAATATATTTACTAATATCTTTTCTAACACCTGCAAAAGGCTCTACATACCATTCTGATTGCCCTGCTGTTAATTTTTCTTCTAATTCTGAACGAGAATCAAATTTATATAACTCATTTTTACTCACTTTTTGAATGATATGATCAAGGAATTGGTTAATTCCAAATGGAGCTCCCTCTACAGATGCAACGGGTTTATTATTTTTAATTCCCACGAAATCAACAGAGTCTCCACCAAGATCACCAATGATCACACCTTTCACTGAATCCAATATGAGTTGATCATCTTTTATCCCTAAGCTTTCTTGATCACGGGTTAATCCAAGATAGGCACATGCCCCTTCAGCACCGACAATAACATCTTGTACATGAAGTTTAACGATTAATTCTTTCGGTTCTGAAAAACCTGGTACTTTATGAAAAATAACCGTATGCGTACCAATTAATCGTTTTTTTAATGATTCCTTTTTATCTTTATATTGTGTCGTAGGCAAGGATATGGCTAATTGATCAATACTATAATGAATATCCGTTTCATTAGGATGTAACGCTACAGCATGATAAGCTGCAAGTCCAAACAGCAGGATGTACGTACGATCTTCATCGACTTTTTGATTATTAAAACCTGTTAAGCTAACATCCTGACGTCTTGCTGCACCTTTCCCTATATAATAGATCTCCCGTTTATCGACGATTGCTTGACTTTTTATTTCAACGATTAAATTCTCCTCTAAAACAATATCGTCATCATCATATGGCTTTTCAAAATACTCTTCATCAAACAAAGCGAATGCGTTTGGCATTTGGTATTCATGTTCGATCCCTTTATCATAGGCCAAAGCTTTATACCAGCTATTGCCCATATCAACTGCAAGATAATGTTGGTTACTCATGGTATCTACCTCCTCTTGAATTTTATGCAAATGGGAAGTCCATCTGTGCAAGTACCCATTTTTAATAGAAAATGTATTCCAATATTGTTTGAGGATCAAGAAGCTTTGTTTTCAATGAAAATATAGGAAATTCCACGTTTACTCTGATTCATTTATCTAAGCGGAGTAGGAAAGCTTGCATACCATAAATGGAACGTATAATTAAGGAGGAGAACAAATGAGTAATTGTAACGAGCATAATGACTGTATTGACTTTAATACTACGGCTTCCGTACATGAATGTAATAGTACACGGGTAACACCTCTGGTTACACCAGGAGGCACAATAGGAGGCGTACCTAATCAAGTAATCATGAAAGTCCCTGTTACCCTTGCAGAAAGAAATGTTACTACTAGCCTAAGTGCTAATATTAATTTTCCCCACCCCGTATTAGAAATTAAGGATATTAAAAAGAGGGTGAAAATTGTACAGAGTAGTCTAATGTTAAATCCCACTACTACTCCGGACACTCCGTTTGGCCCTACCGCGCCGGTCGGTCATTTATTTATAAAAGGATTTGTTCGAAAAAATATTCAATACGCATCGCCTACACATCTTTCTTCCGATGATTCTTGTGTTAGTTCAAGCCTAAAATCTCTTACAACAGATATTCCTTTTGAGTGTGTAGTCTCCCTTGCAGCAGGTGACTTTATATCTCCGCCACAACTACCAGCATTAAATGCACGTGCGGAATTTGACTTCTTCAGAGCGCAAAATTTAGGGAAGGGTTTTCCTGAGAAGGATCAACTTCTATCAAGTGACCTTTCTCAATTCCATCAGCAAAGCACACAATTTTATAATGAACTTCCATACTGTGAACTAATCTCAAGTAGAATTACGGAATGGGATGAAGCTGTTGATCGTAAGCCACTTCATGGAAATGCACCATTTGAAGAAGGCTATTTCCACCGAATTGTAGAAAAAATCTTTTTAGAGTTTACCATTAAAGTTTTGCAAAATCAGCAGGTAAGAGTGACAGTTAACCCATCTGGCCTATAAATTTACAAAATGGAGTCTTGAATGATTTAGTGAACAAATAATGAATACGATTGATCAACGACATTATTTTGAATTCTTCTATAGAAGACATCGTAATGTCGTTATTTTGTTTTACTCAACTAATTCACTTATATATATGACCAATCATTAAATTTGTCACTCAAAATAAATTTTCTTTTTTTCTTAAAAAGGCTAAATCATCGTGATACATAATGAACTCTTCAATTCTTTCATTTTTCAAATGGCATTTCAAAATGTTTCTCTGGGCGTTTACCCAAACATAGTTATGTGTCCTGCATAGGATACATTATTCTGAGCCCTATAGGAGGAAAAAAAATGTCTGATTCTAAAAAACATAAAAAACATAATCACGAATGTGATGTCCACTGTGAATGTCATTCCATTAAGCACCATCATCCACAAGTTTCAATTGGTAAAATTGTTACAAAGGTACCCGTTGTTTTAGCAGAGGTAACGCTGCAAGTTAATATTGATACTACGATTGTTTTCCCAGAGCCTGTATTAGAAATTAAAGATATTAAGAAAAGATTAAAAATCACTCAATGTCGTTTGTTATTGCCTACAAATAAATTATTTGTAAAGGGATTTGTCCGTAAAAATATTCAATATGCAAGCCCGAGCACTGATATTTCTGAAAGTACTTCAAGATCCGTTTCATCAGATTTGCATTCACTGACTGTTGATGTACCTTTCACAAGTATCACTGAAATTAACAAATTCATCTCTAATCCTGTTTTGCCGGAAATGAATAAGCGTTCTGAATTTGACTTTTTTGTTACGAAACCATTACCATCAGGTTTTCCTGAAAAAGACGAATTATTATCAAGTGATCTTTCTCAATTCCATCAAGAAAGCGAACAATTTTATAATGAACTTCCTTTTTGTGAACTGATTTCCAGTAGAATTATTGAATGGGATGAAGCATTAAACAGACAACCGCTTCCTACTTCTTCCCCATTAGATGAAGGATTTTTTACAGAGATTGAGGAAAAAATGGTTGTAGATTTCACATTAAAAGTACTTCAAAATCAACAAGTGCGTGTATCTTCAACAACGAATGATTCCGACTGGGATCATGACTGCGAGTAATCATGTAAGTGAAAAAGTCGCAAAGGGGTTATACGATCCATTTCGATATAGTCCCTTTCGAATTTAATACTTTCATAAAGTATTAAAGGAGGTGGGCGGAAAGGATGCTATATTAGCAGACCTTCCATTGTAAAATGGATGATTTTCATAACCAATTCAATGGTTATTCAAACGAAAAAGCTTTCAATCCGATTTCTTCAACCTATGGAAATCCAATGACCAACCAAAAGGAAAACCAAACCGTATTCCAGACACGTTCCAATCAAACATCCAAACGAATTTCACACCCGTTACTCTTTACGCCACCACTCGTCATAGATACAATGATACAAAAAAACGAACCCAAGCAATCTTTTCATTTAAACAAACTTCAATCGGATGAAGAGAATACTCATTCAATCGAAGAGGAATCCCCATCATCTGATCTGGAGACCTCACTATTCGAGAAATTAGAAGACCAATTTTTTAATATGTTGGAGGAGTCTTCTGACCATTTGGATGTATCCTCTTCTGTTTATGAGGAATCTTCTGGACCTTTTGAGGAATCCTCTTCTGTTTATGAGGAGTCTTCTGACCATTTTGAGGAATCTTCTTCTCTTTATGAGGAGTCTTCTGGACCTTTTGAGGAATCCTCTTCTGTTTATGAGGAGTCTTCTGAACCTTTTGAGGAATCTTCTTCTGTTTATGAGGAGTCTTCTGAACCTTTTGAGGAATCCTCTTCTCTTTACGAGGAGTCTTCTGACCTTTTGAGGAATCCTCTTCTGTTTATGAGGAGTCTTCTGAACCTTTTGAGGAATCTTCTTCTCTTTATGAGGAGTCTTCTGAACTTTTCGAGGAATCTTCTTCTCTTTATGAGGAGTCTGCTGGACATTTTGAATACTCCTCCACAAAGAGGATTCTTCCAATTGTAAAACTCCCAGTCTTACTAGCTCATCTTAACTTTCATATTGATCTATTTGACTCATTTCCACTACACCTTCCAATAGATAATATTACAAAAATTGACTGGCATTTTCATTCCTTTGACTGTCAAGTCCTACTACCATCACCAAATGTTGTCGTAAAAGGAATACTGGTTGCAGACATTACCTATGTAGATGATAATCCTCCTCCCTTCATTCCGTTAAATTGAATATTCCAGTAAATAAATGGATGAAAGTTAATTGGTTATTCACGCCTGAATTATCAAGTAGTTCTCAAACCGAATATATGTACCAGGGAAATGAACATATGGATGTTCAATACCACCGTGAATTTTCGCAACAATTTGCACAACCTATTCAATCCGAGCTTCAACATGTACATATTATTTGGCATGACGAATTCATTTCGAATGGTATCTTAAGAGAGCTTGATGTACAAGGAAAAGTTAACTTATCAATGAATCTTTTACAATCACAGTATGTCGACTTAAATGATCTATAATTAAAATGATAAAATACCCCCTATAACAAACAGTAAACCTTTTGTTTACCGTCTATTATAGGGGGACTTTTAATGCTTCGTTCTTTTCTTATTCATTCCATTCAAATTCTCTGTTTATCCTGAAGTACTAATTAACAAGACTTTGGATGATCAGGCTTTGGATGATCTGGTTTTGGGTCAAAAACAACTTTTTGCATTTGTGATAAGCGGATAAATAATCTGATTTCTGCTTTTTCTGTAATGGTATTGAATCTTCCCCATTGATCAAAGTCTTTTAGAAGATCCATTTCTCTAATTTTTGTACCTAGAATTTTACATTCAATTGGTTCATTAAAAGTCTCAAATGTTTCAGAACCAGTCACACATGTGATTTGCTCCATGTCCATCTTTAGCTAACTCGCGGTATTCATCAATCGATGTTTTTTGACTAAATTCAATATCTTTATGGCCAAATGGATTTCTAACAGGATTATCGAGCTCTACTCTTTTGATCGTAGTAAATACTACATCTGCACTATGATCTCTTACAAAACCGCTACATTCTTCAATATATTGGATATTTTTATGAAGAACACCTGTAATAAACAACTTCACAATATACGGTGACTGTGAAGAAACAACAGCCTTACATTGTTTTAAGGAAACATTTTTACGAACGGATTTAATTTCTCTTGCAGGTGTAGGAAGACAAATATTTGCTTCAACATCCACTTCCAATTCGAAATCAACTAGAGGAACTAATGCATCCAGAAAAGGCTTTTCAAGTTTAACGGATCCCTTCCATAATGGAATCGGGTATAAATCAGAATGTACTGCTTTAGCCTTCACTTGATCACATGATTCTTGCGGAGGGCATTTATCATGTCCGCCTTGACTATGACGATCACAACTCGTATTTCGTTTCATACATTTCACTCCTTAATAGTATTATCAAAGAATTCGGTTTGATCGTAGCCGATCAAACTCCCTTTTTTCTTTGATATACTACTGTATATGCATGAATGATTCATTTCGAATGGACAAGTGTCTTAAATAAACATCTATTTTTTTCTTAATGCCCGATTAATTGCCTTTTTGTTCGTTCAGATTTTTAAGTATAGTACCCAATGTCCTGAAAAGAATTTTAGTCTTATTTTTTATCATCATTCATATGATTAACTGTAAGGAATTAACCAACAAGGGGGGTTCACGATGGGAAGTCGCTTAATCAAAATTTCTGCCGTTTATTTTGTCATTGGGGTCAGTCTTGGATTGTACATGTCTATCGCCCATTCATATGTACTATCTTCTGTTCATGTACACATTAATTTATTAGGATGGGTGTCGCTTGCACTCGCAGGAATTATTTACACGCTTTTCCCTGATCTTGCTTCAACAAAATTAGCAAAGACACATTTTTGGATTCATAATATAACACTACCCATTATGATGCTTGGTCTCGCATTTATTCTCAATGGCCAAGTCGCTTTAATACCAGTTGTAAGTATTTCGGCAACCCTTTTAGTTCTTGCTATTATTCTATTTGCTTTCAATATTTTAAGGAACCTCAAATCAAAATAATCCTTCCATTTTGTTTTTTACCACTTTCATAGGAAAGTGGTTTTTTTGATTATTACTCTATCTATATCCTAATCCTCTTAACACAAAAGAAACCTGCTCAAAAAGGCAGATTTCCTTTGTTCAATTACTGTCCCAAAGACTAAACTTAAAAAGCCAAACGTAAAATCGCCATACAAATAATACCTACTACCACGGTACCTAATAAACTTTTCGTAATAATCGCAATGATAAATGCAGGAATCGCAGCTAATAATTTAAGAATATTAGCGGAAATAGAAAATTCATTTTCAGATAATAGTAGATCTTGTGTTAATAATGCAGCCATCACGGCAACGGGAATATGTTTCAACCAACGAATCGCCCATTTAGGTAATTCCATTTGGCTAAGAAGCATAAGTGGAAGAACTCGTGGAATAAATGTAACAAGGGCACACCCCATAATAATGACTAGAATCGTCCATCTTACTTCCATTTTTCGATCACCATCCCGATTGTTGAAGCGAAAATGGTTGCCAATATCACACCAGCACTTCCGGAGTAGTAAAAACTAACAATGACCACGATCACAACCGCACTAAAAGCTACCATAATATCTACAAAGTATTTTTTCTGACTTAAGATTTGAATAACCAATAGTCCAATAAACATCCCAGATAAAGCAAAATCCAGACCGAATGCCTCAGGATTTGGGATCCACTTTCCTAAAAATCCCCCTGCCATATTGGCAATGACCCAATTTAGATACGCGGAAATATTTAAACCTAGCATCCAACGATAGCTTGCCTGTTTTTTATTTTGCAATTGATTAATAGCTACACCAAACGTTTCATCTGTCAACAAAGATCCCACGATCATGTTTTTCCAAGGTGGTAGATGGCGAAAATAAGGAGAAACCGCAGCACTTAATAAAAGATGCCTTAGATTAATAAAGAACACTGTAAAAATAATCGCTGAAATGGGATTGCTTGCAGCAATCATCGCCGCTGCAATAAATTGACCCGAACCAGCATATAAGAGAAGACTCATAAGGGCAATTTCAGCCATACTGAGTCCCGCAGTCTTTTCGACAACACCTGCAGCGAATCCAATACTTAAGTAACCTAACAGAGTAGGCACACAATCCTTTACACCCTTCCAGAAACCCTCCTCGTTTCGGTCGAAATGGGCATTCAATTGAAGGTTTTCTTGACGCAAATTGATCACTCCTGTCTATTCGTAAGCTGTACCCCCAAGTTGATCAATATGTATAACAAACACCTTTTAACACAAGAGTTCTATTATTATATGATCGGTGCTTTCATATCTAATTCGCCTAAAATAATTAAAGCCTGGATAGACATCAAAAGTTGGCTGCTAATAATCGGACTTCGAATATCTTTATTTAGTAAATCTTCTATTTTATTCATACGGTATCGCAAGCCGCTGATGGATAATGATAATTCATCTGCCGTTTTCTCCAAATTTCCTCCATGTATTAAAAATGTATATAGGGTTTGGATTAACTCAATGCTTTTTTGACTCGCTAAATTCACATTTCCTAACAAGGATTTTGCCATCAATCGTACATCGCTTTCATTCGTTTCATTAATTAAAGTGCCTACAATGCCAAGCTGATCAAAAAAGATGATTTGTTTATTAATAGATGCCATTCTATTTGCACCTAGAGCTTCTCTATAAGCACTAGGTGCATCTTTAATAGAGCCTGTTCTCTTACTAATACCAAGATAAAAAAGAACATTGTGATACTTAGAATACAAGAATTTCATGAACTCCTCAAAAAAAGTTTGTTTATTTTTGTTTTTCGTAAAATCATTGGACACATATAGATTAATTTGATGTTTCGTTATATTGATTAAGTATTCTTGTTTTTCTTGAACAAAATATTGCGTAATAGCGGACATAACCCTTAACGAAAATGAGCGATCATTATAAATCGAAGGATCATTAAAATGATAGCTTATTACTCCCAAGAAGTAAGGTTTCGTTAAATCAAGTTGATACAAACTTGACTTTTCAATCATTTCTTCTGGTGTATACTGTCCACTAATCATTTCTTTTAATAAAAAGCTTTTCAATTGATCAAATGAATCTAATTTGGTTTTGTCGTAAAGCGTACAAAGTGAACAAACAGATGCTACTTTCTCTATCATCATTTCCAGTAATTCTAGGCTATAGTGTTCGTGAGTATTGATCATAAATGTACAATACCCAATACGCTTCTCTTGCAAATAAATGGGGTGAGTCAATAACATAAAAGATTTATTATGACAGTGTATCGTTTTTAGATTTTGTGATGAGAGTTTTTCCTGCTCATTTTTATTGATGTATTGATATAATTCATTTGGCACAATGTTGGATGACAAAATGGTAAAACCAGCCGATGCCAAGAGATGTCCTTTCGTATTATGAATAACAACTGGACGATTTGTTAATGTATATACATCTTGAACGATCGAAACTAAGGTACTTCCTTTTACAACCTCTTCCATTAATTTCTTATGAATATCATTTGCGATCGTTAAATGGTCTCGTTCCTCTAATAACTTTTCATATGTAGGCTCTTTCGTTTCCGATAGAGAAGAATCTACCAAATATTCTAGTTCATTACTGATCTCTTTTCCCCATTGCGATTCACTTTTCCCAACAGCTATGCATTCTTCTCCACCCGTTCCACAACAACTTATTTCTTTAAAAATAATTTTTTGACCACATACTTCCGTCATATAGCCGCTTGCATAACCTACAAGAGCATAACAGACGGGTGTAGAGCTGATCCCAATTTGACTCAAATGTTCCTCAGCCTCGTAAGAGTTTTTCCAAGAACTTACCATTTCTAAGGTAAACCTATTATGTTCATTCTTAATCGATAATTCACGTAAAGTAGATTCAACAAACCCCTTCTTTGAATGCATAACAGGACCGTATTTGATTCGTTCTTCAATGGATTGAAAATGCTCATTCTCTTTGCATTTTATCGCATCCTGCATTCCCATATCCCACCCATAGCGGAACATGAATCCTTTTGTTCTCTCAAAACCTAGTGTATGAATTAAGTCTTTTCTAAAGGATCCAAATGCATGAGCATCAACAATAAGAGACCGAGTTTGAAGGTTCTGAATGTGTTGACTATCATTTTCCTTAGTCCCCAAATTCTCACTATTCATATACGGCACTATTTTACGCATCCCATTCACCACTTTCTACATAATTAATTCGATTTGTAAATCACTCAAAGGACGAGTTTTACAAAGAAGAACATACCCCTTTTCAACTTCTTCATCAGATAAAGCACTTTTAGCATAACGATCCATTTCATATTTACCCTCTGTCACTCTTACTTTGCAATAACCGCATCCTCCACCAACACAAGCATAAGGTACTTTCACCATTTGTTGGCGAGCCGCTTGGACTAAAGTACTTTCTGTTGAACATAAAAAGTGTTGATCATTGAGATTAATTCTAAACATTTCAAGGCACTTCCTTCCTCTAATTTAAAATACGAACTATTTTTCGTCAATTATTTCTGCATTCTGACAGAACTTTCTTTACTTTTTTGATAGAAAAAAAGACTGTTTGCCCATCAGCACAAACAGCCTCTTACTTTGATGCCCTAAATGTATAGTAAGAAAACTACTATTTTTTTACTTTAATCTCTTTGCCATAATGGTCTTTCACTATAAAGATTAATGTAATTTATATTGATTGATTCATAATCTCTAAGATTAAGAGAACACGGTACCGAATGTTTCATTCAATTGACGACGGTGATAGAAAATTCCTTGTCCAATTTTATCCTCTGTCCATGTGATGGTAGGAAAATCAGAATATACAGCATATCCACCCGAATATACTTCATTTCGATTTCCAGACGGATCAAAGAAATAAATCGTTTCACCTCTTGTAATTCCATGACGTGTTGGAGTTACTTCAATTTCAATCTCATTTCGAGCGAGTATATCCGATGCTTTTAATACTTCATACCAATTTCCTAAATGAAATCCGACGTGATGGATTTTTGCATCCGGACCTTTAATAAACGCTACATCGTGTGCTGTCATAGATGTTGATAGGAAGCTTGCAATCAATTGTTCTCCATCCACACTAACTACTTTTTCAGTTTGGACAAATCCTAACGCTTCCGTGAACAATCTGGTAGTTGATACGACATCATCCCCAGATAATAAAGCATGATCCAGACGATGCGGAGAAATTCCTCTTTGTCCATCTGGCCAAGGATGTGGATTTAGTCTTCCAGTAGGTACTCCTACATATTCAATTTCATTATAAAATTCAAATTTTTGTCCAGTTGGAAGAACGAAACGAATCGCTTCACCTTCACCAATACGAGAACGATTGGATACCCGTGAAACCTCACAACCAAACTGTTCAATTTTATGTTCTAATTTTTCTAACGTTTCATTGTTTGTTACTTTAAAAGCCATATGATCCATTCCAGCAGAATCGGATTTTTCCAAGATCACACTATGATGATCCCACTCATCCCATGCTTTTAAATAGACCCTATTTTCATCTCGAGCTGTAATATCCAAACCAAGAACATTTGTGTAATAATCAACGGATTTTTCAAATTCATGTACTCTTAGTTGGATACGTCCAACTCTTTCAATACCATTCCCATTCATTAATAACACACCCCTTAAATTATTTACTAGAATTCGTTTATTAGTTTCATAGTAATCACATAACAAATCCGTTTTCCGGTATATTCAACATCTCATTAAAACTTCTTAAAACAATGAAAATAGATATACTCTCCCAAATATGTCTAAATTCATAGTCATTAGTCCTTATTAGGAATGACTCTATGTATGTAATAACGAACTAATGAGTTGAAGTTCAAAGAAATTGAAGTAAGGGATTTCTAGTGTTTACTATTTAACTAATCATCAACTTTCTAAAAGAATTAAGCTGATACCATAATGATAGCGCTTTCAAAATAATTGCACAACAACATAAAGTGTCTGACTTTTTCTAAAAATAAGACAAATTATGCTAGTTTTTTTACTTATTCGCTTTTTATCGTCATAAAATCCCCCTTATTTAATCGAATGATAAGCATGTAGCGCCCGTTCTCTTGCAAAATGATGGTCAATTAAAGGAAATGGGTATGTGGTTCCAAGTTCGATCCCACACTCGCGTAATTTGTCCACAGCCTTGATTCTCCTGGAAGAAGTTCAATAGGTTGAGAACTTTTTCTGCCATGGGGAAATTACACAGGGGACGGTTCTTGTGTTTGGTTACACAAGAACCTACCCCGTTAGAATCCCAAACAGATGGTGTAAAAACTTCGTTTAATGCACTTTTTAACTAGTCATGTG
>CAWFID010000035.1:0-116133 GCA_963815765.1 uncultured Bacillaceae bacterium | reverse complement strand
TATCGTTCCAAGCTTAGAAATAATTTGTGTAAATACCCGCTTAACTTCATCCGTATTAGAAACATCTAATTTATACACACTAACACTTACAGAGTATTGTTTCTGAATGGCTATTTGAACTTTCTCTAATTGATCTAGTCTGCGAGCAAGAAGAACGACATGAGCCCCTCTTTTTGCACATTCATTCGCAATCAAAAGCCCGATCCCACTCGAGGCCCCCGTAATCACGACATTTTTATTTTTTAATCGATTATCTTTCAAAATGGCTCACCCTTTGTATAGCTTATTTTTAAGTCCCTTCCCATAGGACATTCTTTCTAAGTTTATCTGTATGATTACAATGTGTCATTTTGATTATTATGTTCATTGCCTTTGACAAATAAAATTAGGTTCTTTCATAATTATAAGTAACTAACGAAAGCTAAGACCTTTCGTCCTCTTGTTGGATGGAAGGTCTTTTCATATGAAGGATGTAATCATCATAATTTCAGGAGGAGATAAGGGAATGAACAAATTAACAGTTATTGGTGCAGGTGCAATGGCAGAGGCACTTATTTCAGGAATGATCGAGAATCAGTTGCTAGAATCTAAAAACATTTGGGTGACAAACAGAAGTAACAAAGAAAAATTGCAGGATCTTGCAAAAACATACGGAATTACCCCCTCTTATCAATTAGAAGAGTTATTTTCTGATACCAATGCTATTTTACTAGCAATGAAGCCCAAAGATGCATTAAATGCCCTTTCTGCCCTTAAACCGTACATGAATGAAAACACCCTTATTATTTCAGTTCTTGCAGGTGTATCCATCGAAAGCATTGAACAAATTTTAGAAAAACCAAGCTCTATTGTAAGGGCCATGCCTAATACTTCCGCTACAATTGGAAAATCTGCTACAGCTCTTGCCATGAATGACCATGTTACAGCCGAACAAGCATCACTGGCAGAAAACATCTTTCAAACCGTTGGGATTACTAGAATCGTCCAAGAATCTCATCTTGATGCTGTTACTGGACTCTCTGGTAGCGGTCCAGCCTATGTGTATTACCTCTTTGAAGCAATGGAGAAGGGCGCCACTGAACTTGGTCTTGATCAACAAATGGCAAAGGATTTTATCGTACAAACCTTTCTTGGTGCAGCCGAAATGTTATCAAAGTCAACGAAACCCGCCCACCAGCTAAGAAAAGAAGTAACAAGCCCAGGTGGAACAACAGAAGCCGGACTTCAGGTACTCAAGGCAAATGGTGTGGACCTCGCCTTTATGAGATGTATTAAGGAAGCCTCAAAGCAATCAAAAAGACTTGGCGAAATCATAAGTGCTGAAATGAAGAATACTCATAAATGAAAGCTTGAAATCACTTCCTAAAACATCAAAACGGTGGTGGACCTCAATTGTTCCACCCTTTTGATGTTTCTTAATGCTCATTCGTGCTAAATAGTTATTAATAATAAGAAGAGTATCGTGGAATAAGAATATTTTTAAAGTCTTCTGCTATTTCAGTTGCTGGAAAAATAGCACGAGCCTCTTTCACAAGTTCACAAGCTGTATTCCGATCATAACGAGCGCTAATATGGGTGAGACATAATTTTTTCACATTAGCCCTCAAAGCAATTTCTGCTGCTTGACTAGTGGTTGAATGATAATAGTTATGCGCTAAAGTTTCCTCTCCATTGGCAAAAGTTGCTTCGTGGATCAATAAATCCGCCTCACTAGCTAAAGTTTGAGCATTTTCACACATTCGAGTATCCCCTAATATTGTAATAATGCGGCCTTTTTGTTGTGGGCCCACAAACTCACCAGATTCTATTATAGTACCATCCTCTAGGGTGATGGATTCTCCTGCTTTTACTTTTTTATAAAGCGGACCCGGCTTAACCCCCATCGATTGTAATTTATCCACTAACAATGTACCCGGCCGATCTTTCTCAACAATTCTATAACCATATGAAGGAATCCCATGATCAAGTTGTTTTGCCTCTACTGTAAATTGTTCATCCTCAAAGATGATCCCTTCCGTTATCTCCATTATTTCCAATTCATATTTTAAATAAGTACCGCTCACCTTCAAACTGGTCTCTACAAATGCCTTCAAACCAGAAGGTCCGTATACGATCACCTTTGATTCCCCGCCTTGAAAAGACCGACTTGATAACAATCCAGGCAGGCCATATAGATGATCCCCATGTAAATGAGTAACAAAGATTTTTTCGATTTTTGAAGGTTTAATCGAAGTATGTAAAATCTGATGTTGTGTGGCTTCCCCGCAATCAAACAGCCAGATTGAGCCGCGCTCTTCTAACAGTTTTAAGGCAATGGATGTCACATTTCTTAATTTCGCAGGGATTCCTGCACCCGTTCCAAGAAATAATAGTTCCAATGACAAGCTCCTTTCCGAATGGTCAGATACCATTTATTATACCTGAGTCCTTTCAAACAAGGAAACAGGCAATCCCTATAATACCTACACCAAAAATAATCGGATATTTCTCTTCTTTTAGAAAAAAATAAACTTAACAAAGGATTTGCCTATTTAGACAGAAAAGGCTAATATTTTATATTAATATAAGTAAAATACTTTTTTATAACGAAGAGAGGCCCAAATTCTAATGAAACAAAACGAAAAATCATCCGCTCTAATTATGATTTTTGGGGCAACAGGAGACCTAGCTAATCGAAAATTATTTCCTTCCCTTTATAGATTATTTGAGAAAGGAAAGCTTGACGATCATTTTGCTGTAATTGGTGTGGCAAGAAGATCCCTTACAAATGATCAATTTAAAGAGAATGTAAAAAAATCCATTCAACCATTAACGAGTAATAGTCCATCTATTGATGAATTTATCTCTCATTTTTATTATCATTCTCATGATGTAACAAACTCAGACTCTTATACGAGTTTAAATGCTCTAGCTAGCGACCTTGATCATCAATATCAGACCAAGGGGAACCGTATTTTTTATCTAGCCATGGCACCTGAATTTTTTGGGACGATTGCCATTCACTTAAAGGAAGATGGCCTCACGAATGTCGAGGGATATAAGCGCCTGGTCATTGAAAAACCTTTTGGGCATGATTTACCGTCTGCTAGAGAATTAAATGGTCAAATCCGAACAGCCTTTTCTGAAGATGAAGTTTATCGAATTGATCATTATCTCGGCAAAGAAATGGTACAAAATATTGAAGTGATTCGATTTGCCAATGCGATTTTCGAACCATTATGGAATAATCGCTATATATCAAATATTCAAGTCACTTCAAGTGAGATTCTTGGTGTTGAAGAGCGTGGTCGCTATTATGAAAAAAGCGGTGCTCTTCGCGATATGGTTCAAAACCATATGCTGCAGATGGTTGCCCTACTAGCCATGGAACCCCCAATTAAGTTAAATACGGAAGAAATACGTTCGGAAAAAGTAAAAGTGTTAAGGGCAATGCGGCCGATTGAAGGGGATCAAGTCGATAAATATTTTATTCGTGGTCAATATGGTGAAGGAACTGTTGACGGACATACCGTTCCAGGCTACAGAAATGAACCGATGGTCGATCCAAATTCGAACACAGAAACCTTTGTTGCAGGTAAATTGTTAATTGATAATTTCCGTTGGGCGGGCGTACCCTTTTATATTCGGACTGGAAAACGAATGAGGGCAAAGTCCACAAAGATCGTCGTCCAATTTAAAGATATTCCAATGAATTTATATTATCAATCAGAGCAAACCTTAAATCCCAATTTACTTGTTATTCACATCCAACCAGAGGAAGGAATTACCCTTCATCTAAACGCCTTGAAAACAGGTCAGGGGATGAATGCCACTCCTATTAAGTTGAGTTATGCAAGTAAAGGAATCGATGGCTTAAACACTCCAGAAGCGTATGAACGGTTGCTGGATGATTGTATGCGTGGTGATGCAACGAACTTTACTCATTGGGATGAAGTGGCATTATCGTGGAATTTCGTTGATAAGATTTCACAGGTATGGCAAGATACAGTCACATACTACCCTAATTATGAAGCAGGAACATCAGGACCAAAAGAAAGTGATAAATTGCTAGCCAAAGATGGCTTCTTCTGGTGGCCTATTCGTGATCTGGAAGTAGATGTCTTCTAATATATGTGTAAGAAAAACCTCTTTGATTATCCAAAGAGGTTTTTCTTATTCGTTTCCTTAATGCATTGGATGAACGAAAACTATTCCATCCATTTCGTATGAAAAATTCCTTCTCGATCAATCCGCTCATACGTGTGAGCTCCAAAGTAATCACGTTGTGCCTGAATCAAATTGGCAGGTAAAGTATCTGTTCGATAGCTATCGAAGTAAGATAAGGCTGCAGAGAAGCTTGGAACAGGAATCCCAGCCTGTACAGCGTAAACAATTGTCTCTCTTAATGCCTCTTGGTAATTTGAGGAGATTTCTTTAAAGTAAGAATCCAATAGTAAATTTTTAAGTGCTGGATCGCGATCATAGGCATCTTTAATCTTTTGTAAAAATTGTGCTCGAATAATACAGCCGCCACGGAAAATCATAGCAATGTCGCCATACTGTAGATCCCAATTGTATTCATCAGACGCTGCTCTCATTTGCGCAAATCCTTGAGCATAGGAACAAATTTTACTCAAATACAATGCTTTACGAACGGATTCAATAAACGCATTCTTATCTCCAGTAAATGACTTTATTTCTGGACCTTTCAACACTCTACTTGCTGCTACACGTTCCTCTTTCATGGCTGAAATAAAGCGGGCAAAAACAGATTCTGTAATAATTGGTAACGGTATACCAAGATCAAGTGCACTTTGACTTGTCCATTTACCCGTCCCCTTTTGACCTGCTTTATCAAGAATCATATTTACAAGAGGCTTGCCTGTTTCATCATCCATCTTGGTGAAAATATCAGCCGTGATTTCGATTAAGTAGCTATCAAGCTCACCTTTATTCCATTCGGCAAATACTTTGTGAAGTTCCGCAGCATTTAAACCAAGTATATGTTTTAAAATAAAATAGGCCTCAGAGATCAGTTGCATATCTCCATATTCAATTCCATTATGCACCATTTTCACATAATGTCCTGCTCCATCCGGGCCAATATAGGTTGTGCAAGGATCACCATTTACCTTGGCCGAGATATCTTTAAAAATGGGAGCTACTAAGTCATAGGCCTCCTTTTGCCCGCCAGGCATAATAGAAGGACCTTTCAGCGCACCTTCCTCCCCACCAGAGACACCCGTACCAATAAAATGAATGCCCAAATCACTCAATTTTTTATTACGGCGCTGTGTATCCGTAAAAAGCGTATTTCCGCCATCAATTAATATATCACCTTTATCTAAATAAGGAATTAGTTCTTCAATAGTCGCATCTGTTGGTGCTCCCGCCTTTACCATCAACATAATTTTCCGAGGACTTTCAAGTGATTGCACAAATTCTTCAATTGAATAAGTCCCTTTAAAGTTACGTCCTTTGGTTTCCGCTAGAATGTCATCCGTTTTTTCCCTTGAACGATTATAGACAGAGACCGAATAGCCCCTTGACTCAATATTCATGGCTAGGTTTTTTCCCATTACGGCCATTCCAATCACACCAAATTGTTGTTTTGTCATTCCTTACACTCCTTCTTATGTATGAACTCTTTCCAAAAAGAATCAACTTACTTTAGCAATTATTATAGGGATATGCAACTAATAGAATCTCTCCTTTAGTTTAACAATAATGCCTTAAAAATAACCCTTTATTTATTCAAAAAGGTCAAGGAAGTCTTTACTGAAGCTTGTTTCGGATAGGTATCGGATCCTGTTGTTCCATTTTCGTTATTTTTTCTCCTGCGCGATCAATGATTCCATTACCATATTTTTGACGTAATTGATTAAGTGTTTCAAGCAAAGGCTCCTTTTTGGCATCCTTTTCGTACGAAAATAAATCGAGCTGCTTAACCGCTTGTTTACTTTCAATTAAATCAGAACCAGTCACACCTAGGAGTCTAACCGAATTACCATTCCAATTCTTTAAGAAAATTTGCTTACACTCTTTATAAAGATCTTCTTGTTGGCTGATTGGATTATCCAGTTTTTTACTTCTGTTGATGGTTTTTCGATCCTTATATCTGATCGTTATTCCCAATGAAGCCGCCATTACCTTTTTTCGTTTCATACGAATAGCCACTTTTTCTACTAAGCGTTCAAGTACTTGAAGCAGTTGATGCTGGTTCGTACTATCATTTGGCAAAGTGGTTGAATTCCCAACACTTTTAAATTCACTAGCAGCATTTGGATCAACTGGTCTAGGGTCAATACCGTTCGCCCTTTCTTTTAAACGGATCCCATTTATGCCAAGCAAAGCTTTCAACTGGATATCATTTGCCTTTGCTAAATCAGAAATCGTATAAATATGATGGTGATTTAACTTTTCGGCACTTTTCTTCCCCACACCATGCATTTCAATAACAGGAAGCGGCCAAAGTACCTTTTCTACATCTCGCTTCCGTAATATGGTTATACCAAGTGGCTTTTTCATATCAGAAGCCATTTTGGCAAGAAAACGATTGGGGGCAATTCCAATACTACAAGGCAGATCCAGTTGCGTGAGTAGTTGCTTTTGAATTCTTTGAGCAATTTCAAGAGGACTTCCCAATTCAAAGCTGCCCGTAATATCAACATACCCCTCATCAATCGAAACAGGCTCAACAAGATCGGAATACTGATGAAGAATATTGAACATTCCATGCGAGGCAATGCGGTACCGTTCAAAATTCGGCTTCATCACAATGAGTTTTGGACATAGTTTCTTTGCTTCCCAAAGTGGCATCGTTGTTTTAACCCCAAACTTGCGTGCTTCATAGCTGCACGTTACGATAATTCCTCTTCGCTCCTCAGGAGTCCCTGCAATCGCTAACGGCCTTCCTTTTAATTTAGGATCGAAAGACATCTCAACGGAAGCATAAAAACTGTTCATATCGACATGTAAAATAACTCTTCCATTTTTAGGATACATTTCTTTCATTTACTCACATCCTAGAAAAAGTGTTAAACGCTTAGTACACATTCATCAAAAAGATCTTCTTTCATTTTAACATTTAATATTAGGAAAAGACTCGCATCGCTGCGAGCCGGGTTAGAACCTATGATCATATTCTTAAAATCTTTTTAGAATTTCTCAAGCTATTGTGCTGTTACTTCTTCAATAATCGCAATCGTCATCTCTGCAAGCTTATATAGTTCTTCCACTGGCATCCGTTCATTTGTAGTATGAATTTCTTCATAACCAACAGCTAAGTTTACAGTTGGAATATTAAAGCCTGCAATCACATTAGCATCACTTCCACCACCGCTATGTAACAATTCACAACTTCGACCAATTTTGGCTGCTGCTTTTTTGGCTATTTCAACAACATGATCACCATCTGCAAATTTAAAACCTGGGTACATAACTTGCACTTCAATTTCTGCTTTTCCACCCATTTCTTCCGCGGCACTATTAAATGCATCCTTCATTTTTTGAACTTGCGTATGCATTTTTTCAGGAATTAACGAGCGGGCTTCCGCTAAGATTTCCACATGATCACATACAATATTTGTTTGCTGGCCACCTGCAAAACGGCCGATATTTGCCGTTGTTTCTTCATCAATTCGTCCAAGCGGCATTCTTGAAATGGCTTTTGAGGCAATGGTAATCGCAGACACACCTTTTTCAGGGGCCACACCAGCATGAGCGGTTTTACCAATAATCGTTGCCTTAATGTGAGCTTGCGTTGGCGCTGCAACAATGATATTTCCCACTTTGCCGTCGCTATCTAAAGCATATCCATATTTGGCCTTTATGAGTGATTGGTCCAGTGCTTTTGCCCCAACCAGTCCTGATTCCTCGCCGACCGTAATAATAAATTGGATAGGGCCGTGTGGAATGCTCTGCTCTTTCAATACTCGAATCGTTTCAAGCATGACAGATATCCCTGTTTTATCATCCGCGCCAAGAATCGTCGTTCCATCACTTACCACATACCCATCCTTAATCGATGGCTTAACCCCTTTTGCGGGTATAACCGTATCCATATGGGATGTAAAATAAATCGTATCGATCCCTTCTTTTGTACCAGGCAGATTACAAATGAGATTACCTGCTCCATGACCTGTAATAGAAGTTGTGTCATCCTCGAATACGTCTACACCTAAATCAGTGAATTTTTGTTTTAGTACTTTGGCAATTTCTGTCTCGTATTTTGTTTCAGAATCAATCTGAACAAGTTCTAAAAATTCATTTAATAAACGTTCTTGATTAATCATTTAGCGAAAACCTCCATGTTTATCTTTGCTATTCAAGTATACCGCTATGTTTAATTCGCATCAAATAAGTGGTTATGTTGTTGTCTAAATCGTTTTAAGCTAGTAAAATAAACCTTGTACATTCTAACAATTAATGATAACTATTTCTGCCATTTTATTTATGATGGATTAAAGGTATGGAGGGAAGAAAAACGTGTCCAAGAAAAGGAAGAAAAGAACACAGAAATTTGTTGTTTATTTAATGCTCATTGCCATCTTAGCTTCAACCTTGTTTGCAGGAGTGGCTATGTTTTTTTAACACATTTAAGGGACCTTTCATGAACAAAGGTCCCTTCTCATTATATGCTTCTTATCTTTATTTCATTGCGCCATATTCAATCGCGAGTTCTTCAAATGATTTAGAAGTTGCTTGAATTAAAATTTTCGTGCCCAGTGGTATCAGAGGATAAAGGGATTCGATGGTTTCATTTTGCAAACGAATGCAACCATTTGAGACATAATGTCCAATCGAATGCGGGTTATTCGTGCCATGCAGGCCGTATATTCTCCCATCCGTTCCTTCAGCATCAAAACCAATCCATCTAGTGCCCAGTGGATTTTGGCTTGAGCCCCCCGGAATATTCTTCTTACGATAATATGGGTTCTGCGCTTTCACCGTAATTGTGAACAATCCTTCAGGTGTCAAATCCTCTGTTTTACCGGTTCCTGCATTTAAAATGGCTTGAACTTTATTTTCATGAATAAATGCGACTTCGTTGGTTGCTTTATTGACGATTAAAAATGGATCACCTGGCAATGGATTCACGCCAAGCGGCCAAATGGGAGAAAGTGAAAAAGCTAGAAACAGCGTTGAAATCAATTGAAGCATACAATCACCGCCTAATCATTTCACTTAGTTTCCTTCTACTGCTTTCTTTTCATTCGTATCGATCGAATCTTTTATTCCTTTGAAAGAACGTTTAATATTCAAATATTGTTCCATTTCTTTTATAAAGTGTAGAAGAGCAGCACGAATCTCAAACTCCTCTCTTGTCTTTGGCAGTTCCATTGCTTCAAATGACAGACTCATTTGGTGAAGCTTTTCTAAATAAATACTCGCCGTATTCCCAGAGTGTATATGCTCAGCTAGCTCCTCAATAAAGTGTGCAATCATTTTTCCTTGCTCCACCGTATTCGAGATAGAAGTAACGATTGGCAATACTCTTTCAATAATTTCAAATTGCTTTTCTCTCATTTTAAAATAAGTATAATTTAAATCATCCATTTGGAGATAGTGATTTTCCATGGCACGAAACGAAAGTGCCTTTCCCTCTTCCAGTAGCTGAATCGTTTCAGTAATTTCCTTTCCATCCCAATCGCTTTCCCCAAAACGTAAATAATTCACAATTTCCAAGAAGATTCTTTTTAAATTATTTTCAATCTTGATTCGATACTCCTCAATTTTCAGATCCATGCTTGGCATATATAAATTAGCTATTAAGGCAACCCCAATTCCAATGGCTATTATCCCTAATTCGTTCAGGATAAAAGGGAGTGTAACATCTTTAGCAGAATAAAAATGAAGAATAATGACACTACTTGAAGATATTCCATCACTTGCCTTGAACAAAACAACTGTAGGAATGAAGAAGAGTAACAACAAGCCAATCACAACAGGGTGATACCCAATCGCTTCAAAAAGAACGATAGAAAACACGATTCCAATGAGGCAGGCCATTATCCGATCCCATGATGCACGCAAAGACATTTTTTTTGTTGATTTGACACATAATATCGTCAGTATTCCAGAAGAAGCAAAGTTTTCCAGACCCAAATATTGTGCTAGCAAGATAGCTATCATTGCACCCACAGCTGTTTTAATTGTCCGATAACCAATACGAAATTTCATAAGTATTCTCCTCAAAATGATCCTTTTCTTATCCTAATAGTTTACCATTCTCACGATCGATTTGCTAAAAGAACAAAAGAAAGATGGCCATATCTGACCACCTTTTCCATTGTTTACAATATTTTGTCCAAGAAATCTCTTGCCCTTTGACTTTTAGGATTTGAAAAGAATTCTTCTGGAGGTGCATCTTCTGCTAAAACTCCACCTTCTAAAAAGAGTACACGATCGGCAACTTCTCTAGCAAAGCCCATTTCATGAGTAACAATCGCCATCGTCATCCCTGAAACTGCCAATGATTTCATAACTTCTAATACTTCCTTAACCATTTCAGGGTCAAGTGCCGAAGTAGGTTCATCGAAAAGCATGACATCTGGATTCATCGCTAATGCACGGGCAATCGCGACACGCTGCTTTTGCCCGCCTGAAAGTCGGTTTGGATAGTCATTGGATTTATCAGATAATCCAACTTGTCCCAAAAGATCTAATGCCGTTTTCTCAGCATCTACCTTTGAGATCCCTTTAACCGTCATCGGTGCATACGTAATATTTTCAAGAACTGTTTTATGTGGGAATAGATGAAAATGTTGAAACACCATCCCTACATTTTGGCGAACCTTCATAATATCGGTAGCCGGGTTTGTAATTTCTTGATCTCCAATCCATATACGTCCACTTGTAGGAGCTTCTAATAAGTTGAGACAACGTAAAAACGTTGATTTCCCTGAACCTGAAGGACCAATAATTGAAATAACTTCACCTTTATTAATCGTCGTAGAAATTCCTTTTAAGACCTGTAGCTTCCCAAATGATTTGTGGAGGTTATCTACTTTAATAAGAGCATTACTCACTTCGACGCAACCTCCTTTCTAATACTTTTCCAAGTTGTGTTAGACACATTACCAGAAGGTAATAAATAATCCCTGCAAAAATTAATGGCTCGAAAGCTTTATAAGTAGTAGAAGTAACAACCTGTGCTCGACGCATTAAATCCATAATCCCAATCGTTGAAACAATAGCAGATTCCTTTGTTAAAGTGATAAATTCATTTAAAAGCGCTGGTAAAATATTCTTTAATGCCTGTGGCAAAATAATATCTTTCATCATCGGTTTATATGGGATTCCAAGGGCCATGGCAGCCTCTTGTTGACCTTTATCGACTGCTAAAATTCCACCACGGAAAATTTCGGAGATATATGCAGCTGAATTTAAACCAAACGCCAGGATACCCGCTAAAAATGCTGGAATTTCATATCCAGTAAGCTGTGGAGTAGCAAAGTAGATGATCATCAATTGCAGCAGTAGTGGAGTTCCGCGGAAAATCGAAGTATAAGCATCTGCAAACCATTTTAACCATTTTACGTGACTGATTTTAAATATCGATAAAATCGTCCCTAGAATTAATCCTACTATTCCTGATACAAAAGCAAATAATAACGTAACCCCTATCCCGTTTAGCATAAACGGAATTGAAGGCACGATTTGGGAGAAATCCAAATTCATGCCTTACACCTCATTTCTATTCTTTATTGTAAGATTCCCCATTTTTCCTTTAACTTTTTAAGTTCACCATTTTCTTCCATTTGCTTCAAAACCTTATTAAATTCTTCTACTAATGCAGCATCTTTACCTTTAGGAAATGCGATAGCCATTCCTGGTGAAGCACTACTTTCGTTTTTGAATCCAACAAGATCCATATCTTTAATAAATCCATCTGCAACATCTTCGTCCACTAGTACTGCATCAATTCGTCCAGCTTTTAATTCTTGCATTAGGTCTGGGACTTTATCTAATGTTTTCACTTTCATATCTGTTGTCTCAGCAAGTTTCCTTGCACCTAATTCTTGGATCGATCCTAACTGTGTACCAACTGTAATTCCTTTGATATCATCCATACCTTTAACGCTTGAATCCTTAGTCGTTACAAAAATTTCATTTGCCGCATGATATTCAGTTGAGAAATCTACATTTTTCTTACGGTCTTCTGTAGCTGACATACCGGAAGCAATAAAATCAATCGTCCCTGCTTGAAGAGCACCAATTAGACCATCAAATTTCATATCTTTTATTTCAAGTTCATACCCTAATTCATTTGTGATCGCTTTTGCTAAATCGATGTCAAAACCAACAAATTCACCGTTTTTAGGATCAACTGATTCAAATGGTGGAAATTCAGCAGATGTTCCCATTTTTAATACTTTTGCTTCTTTATTATCACTTGTTCCTTCTTCAGTCGTTTTATCTCCTGAACCGCATGCAGCAAGCACACCCATCAATAAAATACTCATAAACAATACTGAAATAATTTTTTTCAAAATAGTTCATCCTCCGTATTAAAATTCATTAATTATATGTTGTCCAAAATTCGTTAGATTTACGTACATACGCTAACGAATATTTATTCACCCAAACGTATTCTAACACATTGTTCATATTATGCAATTAAAAAATGTAGTTAATATTTTCTGCGAATTTTTTAGGTTCGTAAACAAATAAAATGAGGTGCCATTATTCTCAGATAGAATAAGCACCTCAATTTTGAAAAGATTTGTTCAAACATCGTTTATATACAATGTTTCAATAGAATCTTTTATATTTCTTGACAGTATTGATCGAAATATTGCTGTAATTTTTGCATAACAGCCATTGGATCATGACCTTCGATTTCATGGCGTTCAACCATTGTAAGAATTTTGCCATCTTTTAAAAGAGCAAAAGAAGGTGAGGATGGTGGATAGTCAGTAAAGTATGAACGTGCCTTCTCTGTCGCTTCCTTATCTTGACCAGCAAAAACAGTTACTATTTGATCAGGTCGTTTATCGTAATGAAGCGCATGACTTGCAGCTGGACGTGCAATTCCTCCAGCACAACCACATATAGAATTAACCATAACGAGTGTTGTTCCCTTTTTCGTCAGAGCCTCATCCACTTCTTCTGCACTTTTTAATTCTGTATATCCGGCATCAACAATTTCTTGTCGCGCTTGACGAACGGCATCATTCATAAACAAGTTAAAATCAATATTCATGCAATCTCTCCTATTTAAAGTTATTTAATGACATATACATCATAACAATATGATAATGCTTAAAACAAATAAGAAGCTTCAGCTATAATAAATTTTAGAAAATCGCTGCATAATTTTGCAGCGATTCCACTTTAACCCTATTAATAAATTGATGTATTTTCTTTCGATGTTTTTTCAAGGATCTCTTTCACTCGATGCATGAACTTCCCACAAATGTAACCATCAAGAATACGGTGATCAAGTGAAAGGCAAAGATTCACCATATCTCTCACGGCAATACTATTGTTTTCCATCACAACTGGACGTTTAACAATCGATTCTACTTGTAAAATCGCTGCTTGTGGGTAATTAATAATTCCCATTGATTGAATCGATCCAATTGCACCTGTGTTATTAACAGTAAAAGTACCACCTTGAAATTCTTCAGCCGTTATGGTTTCATTTCGCACTTTTGCTGCAAGTTCGCTAATTTCACGGGCAATTCCTTTAATTGTTTTTTCATCCGCATACTTGACGACAGGAACAAACAGAGCATCCTCTGTTGCGACGGCAATCGAAAGATTCACTTCTTTCTTTCGGATGATTCTATCCCCTGCCCATGTTGAATTCATTTGTGGAAACTCTTTTAATCCTTGCGCAACAGCTTTAACAAAGAAAGCAAATGGCGTTAAATTGAAACCTTCTTTTTTCTTAAATTCACTCTTAATGGAATTACGATATTGGACAAGATTTGTTACATCCACTTCTACCATCATCCAACCATGAGGAATTTCTTGCTTACTTTTCACCATATTCGATGCGATTACATTTCTGACCCCATGAACAGGAATTTCAATATCTCCTGCCGTAGCAGCCACATTTACAGCCGATGGTATAGTCAAAGATTCTTTTTGAATATCTAGATTGGACGCAGCAGAAATGCTCTCATTTTCCTTTGGAATTGGAATCGGAATTTCACCTGATTCCACGATCTTCAAAATATCCTTTCGGGTGATTCGGCCACTCATCCCTGTACCTTTTACCTGATTCAAGTCGATACCATGTTCTTGTGATAATTTCAATACCGCAGGTGAATAACGGGCTTTTCCAGTTTGATCTGTTGATAAAACCTTTTGTTCATCCTTCTCGACTTCTATATTTATTACTTCAGCGTTTGTCACTGTTTGTAAAGTCTCAACGACTTCTTCTGTTTCAATTTCACAAATGGACTCACCAACTGCCAATGTTTCCCCTTCATTCGCAATAATTGTTTTAATCACACCTTCGAAAGAGGATGGAACTTCTGCGCTTACTTTATCTGTCATTACTTCTACAAGCGGATCATATTTGTTCACATGATCGCCAACGGATATGAGCCATTTTGAAATGGTTCCTTCCGTTATACTTTCGCCTAATTGCGGCATAATAATTTTTTCAGTTGCCAAAAGTCAAACCTCCTTCCTTTAATATTCAGCAAGCTCTCGCATTGCTGCTTTTACTTTTTCTGGATTGATCATAAAATGTTTTTCCATTGTTGGAGCATATGGCATGGCTGGAACATCAGGACCAGCTAGTCGTTTAATCGGCGCATCTAGTTCAAATAAACAGTTTTCAGCAATAATAGCCGAAACCTCACTGATGATGCTTCCTTCTTTGTTATCCTCTGTAATGAGCAGTACTTTACCTGTTTTAGAGGCCGCTTCGATAATGGCTTCTTGATCAAGAGGGTATACAGTACGTAAATCTAAAATATGTGTAGAAATCCCCTCTTTAGCTAGTTCCTCGGCAGCCTGAAGAGCGAAATGTACACAAAGACCATAAGTGATGACGGTTATATCGTCTCCTACTCTTTTTACATCAGCCTTTCCAATAGGCAAAACATAATCATCATCTGGGACTTCACCCTTAATTAAACGATACGCTCGTTTGTGCTCAAAAAATAGGACTGGATCTTCATCACGAATAGCTGCTTTTAATAACCCTTTTACATCATATGGAGTTGACGGCATAACAATTTTTAAACCGGGTTGATTTGCAAATACAGCTTCAACCGATTGTGAATGGTATAAAGCACCATGAACGCCACCACCATAAGGAGCGCGAATAACAATTGGACAGCTCCAATCATTGTTTGAGCGATAGCGAATTTTTGCGGCTTCAGAAATAATTTGATTAACAGCAGGCATGATAAAATCAGCAAATTGCATTTCTGCAATTGGGCGCATTCCATACATAGCAGCACCAATTCCTACCCCTGCAATGGCCGATTCCGCAAGCGGTGTATCAATAACTCTTTGTTCACCAAACTTCTCATAGAGACCATGTGTGGCTTTGAACACACCACCTTTTTTTCCTACGTCCTCTCCTAATAGAAATACTTTGCTGTCTCTTTCCATTTCTTCTCGTATGGCCATGGTCACGGCATCTATATAAGAAATAATTGCCATATTCATTCCCCCTTTACTTCTTGTCGTATACATACTCCATTAATTGTTCAGGTTCTGCATACGGTGCCTGTTCCGCATAATCCGTTGCCTCATTGACTAGTAAGGCTATTTTAGCTTCTATTTCTTTTTCCGTTGCCTCATCTAACACACCCACTTGTTGCAAGTATGATCGGAAAGTGATCAACGGATCCTTTGTTTTAGCTTCTGACACTTCTTCCTGCGTACGATAGCTTCGATCATCATCATCTGAAGAATGTGGTGTTAAACGATACACCATCGTTTCAACAAGAGTCGGTCCTTCACCATTTCTACCTCTGTCGGCAGCTTCTTTAACCACTTTGTAAACAGCTAGTGGGTCATTTCCATCGACTGTAACACCAGGCATCCCATAGCCGATCGCTCGATCAGACACTTTGGCACAGCCAAGCTGCTGATTAGCAGGAATCGATATGGCATATTGATTATTTTCACACATAAAGATGACAGGCAATTTGTGAACTCCGGCAAAATTCGCTCCTTCATGAAAATCACCTTGGTTGGATGAACCTTCCCCAAATGTCACTAATGAAACAATGTTTTCACCCTGCATTCTTGCTGCTAAGGAGATTCCAACGGCGTGTGGAACTTGCGTCGTAACAGGAGAAGAGCCCGTAACAATTCTATTTTTCCTTTGTCCAAAATGACCAGGCATTTGTCGTCCACCAGAGTTTGGATCCTCTGCTTTCGCAAAATTGGAAAGCATAATTTCTTTTGTCGTCATTCCAAATGCAAGGACAACACCTAAATCCCGGTAGTAAGGTAACACATAATCATGCTCCAGATCCATTGCATAGGCTGCACCTACTTGAGCGGCTTCCTGTCCTTGACAAGAAACGACAAACGGTATTTTACCAGCTCGATTTAACAGCCACAATCTCTCATCTATTCTTCGTGCAAGCAGCATCGTTTCATACATTTCCAACACTTTCTCATTGCTTAATCCCAATGGTTGATGACGATTTTCTACCATTTCAAAACCTCCTATTTCTTCATTTCAGGTAGCAAGCAGACTTTTGTGATCTAAAACAAAGCCCACTTAGCTATGGATGGCAATTCCTAGTGAGGCAAGTGCAGCTTCACCAATGGCCTCAGATAAACTAGGATGTGGATGAATGGTGTGAGCGATCTCCCATGGAGTTGCATCAAGTACACGGGCTAATCCAGCCTCGGAAATCAAGTCCGTTACATGGGGGCCAATCATATGAACACCCAGTAAATCATCCGTATCTTCATCAACAATCATTTTCACAAACCCGTCTGATTCTCCGAAAACAAGCGCCTTTCCGATCGCCTTAAAGGAAAACTTTCCAACTTTCACCCGATAGCCTTTTTGGATTGCTTCCTTTTCCGTAAGCCCCACTTTTGCTGCTTCAGGACTACTATAAATACAAGTCGATATCTTCGTATAATCGAGAGGTGAAGGATTTCGATCTGCTAGATGTTCAACTGCTGTGATCCCTTCGTGTGAAGCAACATGGGCAAGTTGAAGTCCACCAATTACATCTCCAATCGCATAAATATGAGATTCTTTCGTTTGGTAATATTGATTGGTCACAATGACACCCTTTTCAACTTGGATCTCCGTATTTTCTAGACCGATTCCCTCAATATTTGCTTTTCTTCCCACTGACAAGAGGAGTTTTTCCGCATGAAATTCTTGAACCGTATCCTTGACTTCTGCAGAGATGGAAATTCCAGTCTCTACCTTTAATGTTTCTGCTAGTACCTTTGCTCCCGTTATAATCTTAATCCCTTTTTTCTTGAATAACCTCTGCATTTCCTGAGAAATCTCACTGTCTTCAGTAGGAATGATTGTATCTGCGTACTCTAATATGGTTACATCAACACCAAAATCAGCTAGCATGGAGGCCCATTCAATTCCAATGACACCACCACCGATAATCAAAATCGACTTGGGTAATTGTTCCATTCGTAAAGCATCATCAGAAGTCATGACGAACTTCCCATCGACGTCCATTCCCGAAAGAGTGTTCGGACGAGAACCTGTTGCCACAATGACATTTTTAGGAATGAGCATGGCATTCTCCCCGCCATTGTTCATTTCAACCGAGATGGTCCCCGGCAAAGGCGAAAAAATCGATGGTCCTAAAATACGACCGAACCCTTCATATACATCAATCTTTCCTTGTTTCATTAAGAATTGAACTCCTTTATGAAGCTGCGTGACAATTTTCTCTTTCCGTTCTTGTACCTTAGAGAAATCACAGATAACATCATTTGTCATGACGCCAAATTCCTCACTACGCTTAACGGTTGAATAAACTTCAGCACTTCTTAATAGTGCTTTTGAAGGAATACACCCCTTATGTAGACAAGTTCCACCAAGCTTTTCTTTTTCCACAATGGCTGTTTTCAAGCCAAGCTGTGCAGCACGAATGGCAGCAACATATCCACCCGTTCCGCCACCCAGAATGACGATATCATATTCTTGTGTCAAAAAAACCATCCTTTCCACACTGATTTATAATAGAAACACTTATTTTCAGTCATAACAATTTGTCTTCATCTACCACTAATTGAACAGAGCTTCTGTGAATCAAATTCGCCCGTCGAATTTGCGTCCGGAGGCTTTAACTTTATTCAGCCGGGTTTTGAACCCCCATTGAATTGATAAAAGCCTGCATTCATCTCGCCACTTATAGAAGTGGGAGACTTCTGCTGAAGAAAGTTAAATACAGGCTCCTTCTTTGCCATATAGCTTTGCCTTTTCTTCCCCTCGTAAAACCCGTAAGGTTCCTTCCGCTAAAGCCAACAGTTCATTTTCACCTGGCTCCACGATGACATCAGCGATCCAACTTGTCCGATCACGAATTTCCTTAACCAACTTTTTTTGATACGCCCACATACCTGTTAAGATGATTCCATCTACTTTTCCAGATAAGACCGTACTCGCTGCACCAATTTCTTTTGCCACTTGATAGGCCATTGCAAAATAGACTAATTCAGCTTTCTTGTCTCCTTTTATAATGGCTTTTTCAATTATTTCCGGGTCATTCGTACCCAAATACCCTACTAACCCACCATTTCCCACAAGCATGGTCATAATCTCTTCTTGAGAATATTTCCCCGTAAAGCATAGAGCCACTAAATCTCCAACCGGAACGGTCCCCGCACGATCTTGACAAAAAGGTCCATCACCGTGTAAACCATTATTTACATCAATCACTTTTCCCTGTTGATGAGCGCCAATCGTAACTCCACCGCCCATATGCGCGACAATAAAGTTCATTTTCTCGTAATGCTGCCCCATCTCTTTCGATACTCTATGTGCTACTGCTTTTTGATTCAGGGCATGAAAAATACTCTTTCTACTTACTAATGGAAGCCCTGATAGTCTAGCCACATCAGCTAATTCATCCACGACGACTGGATCAACGATGTAGGAGGGAATATTTAGACCAGATGCAATTCCATGAGCAATCATCCCACCAAGATTGGATGCATGATCCCCAGCAAAACCAGTCCTTAAGTCAGAAAGCATTTGTTCATTTACCTGGTAAGTTCCACCCTCGATTGGACGTAATAAACCCCCTCGTCCACATACAGCATCTAGTTTAGAGAGATTGATTCCTTCGTTATGTAATGTCTCCAGAATATTCTTTTTACGAAATTCATATTGGTCAATAATTTGTTTATACGACTCCGTAATCTCAATGTCATGTTTAATGGTTCTTTCCCACATCGATATTTCATTTTCAAAAATAGCCATTTTAGTGGTAGTGGAGCTAGGATTGATTACAAGGATTCGATATTTCATTTCCGGCATGAATCTCACCTCAACTAATTGATTACGAAATTTAAACATAGTTAAATATGCAAGAATTGTGCCAACGTTAAAAGTTTCCTCAGTATGCAAGACTTTATGTTAACTGCGCAATAATTTGCACACCCATGCAATTTATTGCACGCTACTTTTGACAAGGTTATACTTTTCCAACTTATAATATAAATTTCGAACAGATAAACCGAGAGATCGAGCCGTCGCTGTTTTGTTTCCGTTATTTTCCTTTAAGGCTTCCTCAATGATCCTCATTTCAAATTCCTCTATGCGTTCTGCTAATGTTATATCTGATGAAGGAATGGGGGGAGATGGTTTATTTGTACCTTGAGGTCCTTTGTTTAAATCCGGTAAATGCTTGGTATCAATCAACTTCTCGTTATATTTTATAAGAATCATCGCCCTGCCTAAAATATTATCAAGTTCACGAACATTTCCAGGCCAATCATAATTTTGTAAAGTTTCTAGGGCCGGCTTTGTTAGTCCATCTACATTTCGCCCATATTCTTGATTGATTTTTCTAATGAGGTGAAGACAAAGACTTTCAATATCCTCTTTACGTGTTCTAAGCGACGGGATTTGGATCGGCATACGGTTCAAGCGATAATATAAATCCTCTCTAAATGATCCATTGACCATTCCTTTTTCTAAATTTATATTTGTTGCTGCGATCACCCGAACATTTAAGGAAATGGACCTAGTTCCACCCACCCTTGTAATTTCATGTTCCTGAAGTACCCGGAGTAGCTTTGCCTGTGTGTTTATGGTTAACTCACCAATTTCATCTAAGAAAATACTCCCATTGTTCGCTTCTTCGAAGAGACCTATTTTTCCACCACGTTTGGCTCCGGAAAAAGCACCTTCTTCATAACCAAATAATTCACTTTCAAGTATAGATTCACTCAAAGCAGCACAATTCACACGGATAAATTTATTATATTTTCGATCACTTGCATCATGGATAGCATGTGCAAACAATTCCTTTCCTGTACCGGATTCTCCTCGTAAAAGAATCGTTGCCGGTGTTTTTGCAGCCAGACTGGCTTGCTCAATAGCGATTTTTATTTCCTCAGAAGTCCCAATGATATCAGCAAAAGAATATTTTGCTTCTAATGTTCGGATAATCTGTCTCGCTCGAGTCAATTCTCTATTTAAATTTTTAATTTCTGAGACATCATGAATCACACAGACACTTCCTTTGAGCTTTCCATCGACAATAATAGGAGCTCCGTTCACAATGACTTCTTTTTGGTTCGTACCTACTCGCATTTGAACGCCTCTAACCGCTCTACGGGTCATCAATACCTTCATATGTACACTCTCACCCTCAGAAATATCCGTTGTGGCCGGCCTTCCAATGACTTGCTCTTCCGTCAGTCCCGTGATTCTTGTATAGGCGGGGTTGACCATGATCCCATAACCATGTTCGTCAACTACTGAGATTGCCTCATAACTTGAAGTAAAAATCGCTTGTAATTTCGTTTGAATCTCCCGTAAATCGGTAATTTGTTCTGCAAGCCCAACTGCCTCGGATATATCTTTAAATATCGAAATGCCGCCAATCAAATGGTCATGTTCATCGATAATAGGAATTCGAGTTGAAATGATTTTCAGACCATTATTTAACAGTAGCTCTTGATTGCATTCTTCTTTTCTGGTTCTTAAAACACGAGGGAGCAGGCTTCCTGAAATAATATCTGTAATTGGCTTACCGATCCCTTCATCCTTTTGTAGTCCAATCATTTTTTCAGCACTTTTGTTGAGCATCATGATTTTCTCTTCATTATCAATAACAATCATTCCATCATTTGTTGAATTAAAAATGAGATTATGCTTATAGGAGTCATTTTGAGATTTTTTCATCAGTTCTGTTTTTTCATTAAAAAGTTTAACAACTAAATAAGCTACACTTGCGGGAATAAGGACTTGTTTATCTTTACTCCTTTTGAGAAGCTCATTGAAAACCTCATCCTGACCCGTCGCTTCGATAACGATATCAATCCCCTGATCCATAAAAGGTCGCCAATCTGATGCTGTTTCAATTTTATTCATACGTGCCCATACGATCCCAGGAGCTTCTGCATTTACATCTATCGCAGCCTTTATATCCAGTTCTGTCGACTCTTTTATCATGTGTAAAATGGCTAATCCAACTTTTCCTGCTCCAACAATCATAACCGTTTGCATACAAATTTTTTCCTTTCTAAGAACAATTCCTCATATTATATCATTTCTACTCTGAAGTTTTTTTCATGATTTATTTTAAATTGCATTTTTCTTCTTGACAAATCTTTTTAATGTTTTATTATTTTCTGTATAATCAGTTTTCGAGAGGAACTTCCTATGATCAGAATTTTAGCTTTGATTCTCTTATTAATCCCTGGATTTTTGGCAGCACTTGGAGTCAAGCTGATGCGAGATATGGCCTTTGGCATACTCCAAAGGCCCTTTCCTTATCTTTGGTTACAATTTCTTATCGGATTGTTCATGTTTTTCGCTGGGATTTGGTTTATCGGTGGATTCATTTTGCATCGGGATCGCAAAAGAAATAAAGTGCAATCACGCTTTCTAGAAGGTACTACAAAAGAAAAAGATGTGAAATAAGCATGGTCTCGTTCGCCATGCTTATTTTTCTTTCATCATAAAATAGTAAAAGCCTGATTTCATCATATCCGAATTAAACTACATCCAGATGATTATTGAAATCAGACCACCTATGTTTCCACACGCTTATTTTTTTTATTAAGAAGCTCGGTGCTCAAGACGCAGTTTATCTGCCACCATGGCAATAAACTCCGAATTTGTCGGTTTCGCCTTTGTCATACTTACTGTGTATCCAAATAAGGAAGAGATGGATTCAATATTTCCACGACTCCACGCAACCTCTATAGCATGACGAATCGCCCGTTCAACCCGGCTAGCTGTTGTATTGAATTTTTTTGCAATATCCGGATAAAGAACTTTTGTAATGGACCCTAACAATTCAATATCATTGTAGACCATTGAAATAGCTTCACGTAGATACATATATCCTTTAATGTGTGCAGGTACTCCTATTTCATGGATAATACTTGTAATACTTGCATCCAGATTTTTCGGCTTTGCTTCCGTCTGCGAACGATAAACGGTAGAAGACTTTCTTACTGACGAGCTTGTCGTTCCACTAACTTGACGAATTTGACTCGCCAAATGCTCCATATCAAATGGTTTTAATATAAAGTAAGAAGCTCCAAGGTCAACTGCTTTCTTTGTCACATCTTCTTGACCAAAAGCAGTTAGCATAATTACATTGGGTAAATGCGGTTTATTCAGTTCCCTCATTTTTTCAAGTACTGCAAGACCGTCTAGATGTGGCATAATAATATCCAATACAAGAACATCTGGATCAATATTTCCAAGCATTTCTAAACAATCCTGACCATTATGTGAAATGCCTGCTACTTCCATATCCTCTTGAGAATCTATAAAATCTTCTAACAAATTCACGAGCTCACGATTATCATCTACAATACATACTTTTATTTTTTTCACTATCCACTTCCTCCTTCGTCCATTCTATTATCCTGAATTTATTGTTTTCAGGCATCTTAATCCTGATCTACAAAAAATAATACGATTTATGCCCTATAGCTTTTATACTCTTATTTACATTCTAAATGACAAATTCGACAATGCAAACAAAAATCCTTTACATTTTTCATTTTTTCTAAAAAAAACAATAATATCTATATTTTTCTCCCGTTTTCTCTATCTTCCGACCTATTTCGATAATATGTTTGTATATTGCTGCTTTTTGTCGATTATTTCTTAGATGAAAAATAGGCCCGTATCCATTTCATCGGACAAGAGTCATTTATTAATGATAAATGCGCCAAAACAAGAAAAAAAGACGGGTTAACGTTCCCGTCTTTTCCTTGTTAGGATGCTTTTTCTTGAGGTCTTTCATATATGTCAATCCCTGCCTCCGTTAACATCCATTCAAGATGGACACCATATCCAGAGGTGGGATCATTTACAAATACATGTGTTACTGCACCAATTACTTTTCCATTTTGAATAATGGGACTTCCACTCATCCCTTGAACAATCCCACCTGTTTTACCTAATAATTTGGGATCTGTTACTTTAATAACCATTCCTTTTGTTGCAGGAAATTTTTGCGGAATGGTACTAATGATCTCGATATCAAATAATTGAACTTCATCATCTTCAACAACTGTTAAAATTTGCGCTGGTCCCTCTTTAACTTGATGCGATAAGGCTATTGGGAGCGGTTGATCTAAAATTCCATTTGAAATCTCACGGTTTAATTCACCAAAGATTCCATAAGGGCTATTTCGTGTAATATTACCAATTACTGATTTATCTGAAGAAAAACGTGCTAATTTCTCTCCAGGATTTCCATTGCTTCCTTTTTCAATTGATGTTACGGTTGATCGTACAATTTGCCCATCTTCAACTACGATCGGCTTTTTTGTATCCATATCTGAAATGACATGACCTAAGGCACCATATTTTTTTGATTGGGGATGGTAAAAAGTCATTGTACCAATTCCAGCAGCAGAATCCCGAATATACAAACCAAGTTTATAATCTGCCTCTCCTTCTTCTTTTTGAGGCATCAATTCAGTTTCTATTTTTCCACTTTCTCTTGTAACTCCTATTTTTAATGGTCGTTGTGTCTGACCTGCATCTTGAACAAATGGAGCTACCTCAGACATTTTTTCAATTTTTTCACCATTTATTTCCGTTATAATATCACCAACTTGAATACCGGCTAGTTCCCCAGGGGATATGTCCCCCTCTTTTGTTGAAACTTGATGATGTCCTACTACAAGAACACCTACCGTATTAAGTTTTACGCCAATGGATTGTCCACCTGGAATCACTTTAAAATCTTTTAATACATTCACATCTACTTTTTTCACAGGAAAACCCGCAAGTTCTAGAAACATTTCATTTTTTCCTTGTTCTTTGGCCTGCAATGACACTGACTGATCATCTTGACTTAGGGCAACAATAGAATGGTCTGAGGACAACTTGGCTGATACTTCTAAAGCCTTTGGCATTTCAAGTTGTTGTCCTTCAAAAAGTGTTATATGATTTGGAATATGAAGATATTCCTGAAAAGGTTTTGCAAAACAAACAGCAATTAATGAAACAAGGAGAATTCCACCAATTAGTTTTCTAAAGAAGTCTTTACTCAAAACATTCACTCTCCTCGCTTCTACTCCAAACCGTCTAAATGGCTACATCTTTAATTTTGCCTGGATGAGGCTCATTTATAACCGCACGACATATAAAAATACTGTACACAATGGAAATATATCGCAACATTTTAGGAAAATAAAAAGAATAGCTATTAAATGATCAGTATTGCTTCCATTATTATGAGAATTAAGCAAGACTTACTAAATAGTCCACCCGAAAACTTGAGCATATAAAAAACATCTGAAACCCATTAGGTTTCAGATGTTTTTTATAGCACTTTATCAGTATGTGCTAGCTGTAATAATTCCTTTGCATGTTCTTTCGTTAAATCCGTTATCTCAGCACCCGAAATCATCCGACTTATTTCTTGAATTTTTTCCTCTTCATTTAGTGAAGTAACCATCGATTTCGTTCTGCCATCATTTGTCGCTTTAGAAATATATAAATGCACATCTGCCATCGCAGCTACTTGAGGTAAATGAGAAATACAAAGCACTTGAGAATCTGTTGAAACTTTACGAATCTTTTCTCCTATCGCTTGTGCCACTCTACCGCTAACACCTGTATCCACTTCATCAAAAATAATAGAAGTCACTTCTTGGTGTTTGGAGAAAATACTCTTTAATGCGAGCATAATTCGTGAAAGTTCTCCACCTGATGCAATTTTAGATAACGGCTTTAATGGCTCACCAGGATTTGTTGATAGATAAAATTCAACATGATCTAAACCTGACTTTGAAATGTATTTTTCGCCACTTTCAAATTTTACTTCAAAAACTGTTTTCTGCATATAAAGTTCTTTTAATTCATTATGAATCGCATCCGTTAATTTTTGAGCGAATGTTTTTCGTAAATTCGTGAGTTCATTCCCTTCGACCATTAAATCTTTCTTTAATGACTGCAGGCGTTTTTGCAAATCATCTATATGCGTTTCTTTATTTTGGATCGTTGAAATTTCTTCTTCTATTTTTGCTCCATATTCTAAAACGGCTGATATTGTATTTCCATATTTCCGTTTTAACTGATTTATTTCATTTAGTCTGTCCTCAATCACATTCAATCTCTCAGGGTCAAATTCAAGATATTCTAACTCGTTTCGCAAAAATTTTGCGGTATCCTCCAGGATATAAAAGCTATTGGAAACAGACTCCGATAATTCCTTATACTCCGGATTTAACCCACTTAATTCCTCTAAATGCCCCATTACAAGGCCAATCCAATCAAGACCCTTTTGTTCACCTTGAAGCGCATCATAGCCCGACTTCACAGCCTCATGGATACGTTCAAAATTTGAAAGCCTCTTTTTTTCTTCCATTAGTGTTTCATCTTCATTTAATTGGAGATTTGCTGAACTAATTTCTGAAAGCTGAAATTGAATTAAATCTAATCTATGAGCCATTTGCTGTTCATTATCATTTAAACTTTTTAGTTTTCTTACCGTTTGCTCATAATTATGATAAATCTCTCCATATTCCTCTAAGGCTTGTATGATTCGAGTGCTGCCGTATTGGTCTAAAAGAGATAAATGTTTGGATTCATCCATTAATTCTTGATGCTCGTGCTGTCCGTGAATATCAACAAGGGTGCTGCCCATTTCGCGTAAAGTAGAAATGGTTACAAGTTTTCCATTTATTCTACAGACACTTTTACCACTTTTATATATTTCCCTACGCAACACAATCATGTCATCTTCAATCTCTATACCTAATTCCTTGGACTTTACATAGATCGGATGATGTTCATTTAACAGTTGAAATAGTCCTTCAATTTCAGCACGTTTTTCTCCATGTCGTACAAAATCAGTTGATCCACGACCACCTACAAGCAAGTGAATGGCATCAATAATAATGGATTTCCCTGCCCCAGTTTCTCCAGTTAAAACCGTTAGACCTTTATCAAAGGATATGGCAAGAGCCTCAATAATTGCAAAGTTTTTTATGGACAATTCACTAAGCATATCTTTACACCTCTTTATTAGAGCAAGTCAAGCAATCGATTTGAAACAATTTCTGTATCTTTTTCAGTCCGACAAATGATTAAAATTGTATCATCACCACTAACCGTTCCAACGATGTCATCCCAATCTAGATTATCGATCAAGGCTGCAATAGCCATTGCATTTCCTGGTAGTGTTTTCATAACAAGAAGATAACCAGCTGAATCAATTCGAACAAAAGCATCCATTAAGTTTCTTTTTAACTTTTGCAATGGATTAAAGCGCTGATCTGCAGGTAAACTATATTTGTAACGTCCATCTGATAATGGAATTTTGATTAGATGTAGTTCTTTAATATCACGCGATACCGTTGCTTGAGTAACATTATAACCTGCATTCTTTAATATATAGACTAATTCATCTTGCGTTTCAATATTATTATTAGTAATAATTTCACGAATTTTTATTAGCCTTTGACCTTTAGTCACACTCACACCTCTAATCCGTTAAGTTACCTAATTACTTTTTATGGCCTTGTATATGTAGAAGAAATAACCGTTAAAACGGTTATCCCTTATGATTATAACTCAAGTGGATTGGGGTCGTCTTGTTTTGTTTTCAACTCTAAATGGGCAGACTGTACGATGGTTGCCGGAGATCTCTTTAATAAATTCACTCCTTCCCTATCCTCACCAGCCCAGAATAAATGAAGAAGAAATTCGATATTCCCGTCTCCACCCGTTATCGGTGAAAAAGAAAGATCTTTGATATCAAAACCGGTTTGCAGTGAGAATTCAATGATCTTATTTAAGACAATTTCATGAATTTTCGGATCTCTCACAATCCCTTTCTTCCCAACTTGCTCACGACCAGCCTCAAACTGTGGTTTTACAAGTGCCACGACATGACTGCCTGAAACTAATAAAGTTTTCAATACAGGAAGGATAAGCTTTAAAGAGATAAAAGAGACATCAATGGAGGCAAAGTTTGGCATATTACCAGCTAAATCAGTTGGCGTTACATAGCGAAAATTCGTCCGCTCCATAACGATTACTCGTTCATCTTGCCTTAGCTTCCATGCTAATTGATTGTATCCTACATCCAGTGCGTACGACATTTTGGCTCCGTTTTGGAGAGCACAATCCGTGAAACCTCCTGTTGAGGCTCCTATATCCAGTAGAATCTTATCTTTAATATCTAAATCAAAGACTTTTAATGCTTTTTCTAACTTGAGTCCCCCTCTACTTACATAGGGGAGCGCTTTCCCCTTAACAGTAAGTATGGAATCCGTTGGTACTTTTTCGCCTGGTTTATCCAAACGAGTTTCATTGCTATAGACAATCCCAGCCATTATAGCTCTTTTTGCCTTCTCCCTTGTTTCAAAGAGTCCTTGTTCAACTAATAATAGATCTACGCGTTCTTTCTTACTTTTCATAGTTCAAGCCCTTTTTTGTTTTTTAATGGTCATGCCATTTATTTTCTTCACGATGCCTTCTGTTGTTAGGCCAATTTCCTCAAGCAGTTCATGTACATTTCCATGTTCAATAAATTGATCTGGGATGCCCATCCGTTCAATTTCCACATGATGATATCCATGGTCATGTGTATATTCAAGAACAGCACTTCCAAAACCACCCTGAAGAACACCTTCTTCAATCGTTAATAAAGGAATATTCAATTGAAGCACTGATGCCATGATCGTTTCATCTAATGGTTTAATAAACCTTGCATTAATAACCATGACGGAACGACCTTGATTTTCTAAAATGTCTGCAGCCTCCATAGCCATAGGGATGGTTGTCCCAAAGGTCAAAATGGCTACATCCCGCCCCTCTTTTAAAACTTCCCAAGACCCAATAGGGATTGCTTTTAACGTTTCATCCATCTGCACACCCAATCCATTTCCCCTTGGAAAACGCAATGCAATGGGACCATCATCATACTTAATCGCCGTATAGACCATATTTTGGCCCTCATTTTCATCCTTTGGCATCATAATGACCATATTTGGTAGATGGCGCAAAAAGGCAATATCAAACACTCCATGATGTGTTTCCCCATCTGCCCCAACTAGCCCTGCACGATCAATACCAAAAAAAACATTCAAGTTTTGACGGCAAACATCATGGACCACTTGATCATAAGCACGTTGCAAAAAGGTTGAATAGATCGCTAAAAATGGTTTCATTTTTTGCGTTGCAAGGCCTGCGGCCACAGTTGTTGCATGTTGTTCTGCAATTCCTACATCATACATTCGATCGGGAAATTCACTAGCAAAGCCCTCTAACTTAGAACCAACCGGCATAGCCGGTGTAATCGCTACAATGCGATGATCCTCTCTTGCCAATTTACGCACAGTTTCACTCACTACCTTACTCCATGCAGGAGGGGTATTTTTCAGTTTAACAAAGTCGCCCGTATCAATTTTGTAAGGACCTGTTCCGTGCCAATTACCCGTTCTGTCGTTCTCAGCTGGCTGATAACCTTTTCCTTTTTTCGTAATTACATGGAGCAAAATAGGGCCTTCTGTTTTTTTAGCATAATTAAGATTCTCAAACAGCTCATCAAAATTATGCCCATCAACTGGTCCTAGATACGTAAAGCCCATTTCTTCAAAAAAGATTCCCGACACTAATAAGTATTTTAAACTATCTTTCACTCTTTCAGCTGTTGAAGCAAGCTTGCCTCCTACAGCAGGTATCTTCTTAAGTAACATTTCAAGCTCATCTTTAGCCCACTGATATTTACCTGCCGTACGTAATCGTCCAAGAACACTATGAAGAGCACCTACATTGGGGGCTATCGACATTTCATTATCATTTAAAATGACAATCATATTCTTTTTTTCATCACCAATATGGTTTAACGCTTCTAACGCCATTCCCCCAGTTAGAGCGCCATCTCCAATAACAGGAATGATATAAGACTTTTCTTTTTTGAGATCCCTTGCAATGGCCATGCCCATTGCAGCAGATAATGAGGTAGAACTATGGCCAGTCTCCCAAACATCATGCTGACTCTCAGCCATTTTTGGAAATCCACATAACCCTTTATATTGACGCAATGAACCAAACTCACTTGCCCTACCCGTCAATATTTTATGAACATATGACTGATGACCCACATCCCAAATGATTTTATCTTGTGGACTATTAAAGCTTTTATGAAGGGCAATGGTCAGTTCAACTACACCTAAATTGGGTCCTATATGACCACCCGTAATAGAAAGCTTTTGAATTAAAAACTGGCGAATATCTTCACTTAATTCCTCCAGCTGATGAATAGAAAGCTTCTTTAGAAACGAGGGGTCTTTAATATTTAATAGATCCATTCTGTGGATCACTCACTTTCATTTCTAATTATGTCTATATTCAAACACGCGAAAAATTATCCTTTAAACTCTAGTAATTCCTTGCTGCGACTAAATCTGCTATCTCTTCAAGAAATACGGTATGAGCACCTGATTTCCTGAGCGCCTTTTTAGCCAAAGTAATTTGTTCTGAAAGCACTTCCTTCGTTCTGTCCATTCCCAAAAGAGAGGGGTAGGTCGTTTTGTGGTTCCCTACGTCACTCCCAATTGGTTTGCCGATGATATTTTCATCGCCATCCACATCCAGCAGATCATCCCGAATTTGAAAAGCAAGTCCTAAATGATGAGAAAACAATTGTAAGTAGTCCATTTGCTCTTCACTTGCATCTGCAAGAATGGCGCCTGCTAATACACTACAGGTAAGCATTTTTCCTGTTTTATGCACGTGAATATATTCTAATTCCTCTAAACTCAAACTTTTCTCTTCACCAATCATATCTGCAACCTGACCAGCTACCATTCCTTCAGCACCGGAAGACTTGGCTAAAAGTTGAATTAATGAAACCTTCGCTTGGGGAGAAATGTGTGATTCGGATGCTTCTGCAATCAGTTGAAAGCTATAACTTAAAAGAGCATCACCAGCCAAAATGGCATTGGCATCTCCAAATACTTTATGATTTGTCGGTTTCCCTCTACGTAAATCATCATTATCCATACTTGGCAAATCATCGTGAATGAGTGAGTATGTATGAACCATTTCAATGGCCATTGCAGGAAGTAGTCCAAGTGTCGGATCTTTATGAAACGCATGGAGAGTCGCAAATAACAATAGTGGTCTTATCCTTTTCCCACCTGCCTCTAGAGAATAGAGCATGGATTCCTTCAGGATGGACGGGGCTTGTAATGCATCAATGCTAATTCGTAATTGCTTCTCGAGATTGTCTCTGCATTTCCGAGAAAAATCGTCAAATGGTGAACACGACACAGTTTACTCCTCCTCTTGAATGGAAAAGGTTTCTTGATGTCCATCTGCTGTCAAAATTTGAGTTAATTGCTCTTCTACATTTTTCAGCTTACCATGGCATAGATTCGCTAATTCCATCCCCTCTTTATAAATAGAAATCGCTTCTTCTAAGGGGACATCTCCCTCTTCCAGCCTTTCCACAATAGAATCTAATTGTTCCATTGCTTCCTCAAATGATAATTTTCTTTCCTCCGTCATTCCATTCTCTCCTTTTTATCCACTACGTTACAAGTGATCATTCCATCTGCTAGATTTATACGTACTCTATCTTTAACGTCAACTTGTTTAGCACTTTTAAGTAATTCTCCGCTCTCACTATAGGCTAGACTATACCCACGTTCCATAATTTTTAACGGACTTAACGCTTCTAATGTTGACAATTTATTTGTAAAATCGGCTTCCTTTTTTGCTAAAATCAGCGTCATAGCACGCGATAGTGACTTAACTGATTTTTCATATTTTTCCTTAGACTCTTCTAGCAGCCTATTTGGATGGTTTCTTAATAACCCTTTTTCTATTTGCTCTAATTGTACCATTTTTACAGAAAATAGTTTTTGTGAATTACGGACCAACTGCTCTGTTTTTTTATCTAATTGTTCCAACTTTTGTTCATAAAGTCGATGTGGATAACGAAAAGCATAAGACTTTTGAAGCCTCTCTAGTTGTTTTCTTTGCTGACCTACCTTCTCCTTCATCGCACGAATCAAACGAGTTTGTTTGGTCAAGATCCGTTCAATCCATTCATCTATATGAGGAACCGCAAGTTCCGCTGCACCTGTTGGTGTTGGCGCCCTTAAATCTGCGACAAAATCAGCAATCGTAAAATCCGTTTCATGTCCAACTGCTGATATGATTGGAACGTTTGATTCATAAATGGCTTTAGCCACCATTTCCTCATTAAACGCCCATAATTCTTCGATCGATCCTCCACCACGTCCGACAATTAATACATCAATTTTATTTCCAGGATCATTCGCTTGTGTAATGGCCGAAACAATAGAAGGAGCTGCCTGATCCCCTTGTACAAGAGCAGGAAAAATAACGACCTGTGCAATCGGATAACGTCTTTTAATGGTTGTGATAATATCGCGAATGGCCGCTCCAGTTGGAGATGTTACCACGCCAACCTTGTGAGGAAACTTAGGAATCTGCTTTTTATGCTCCCCGGCAAAGAATCCAGCCCGTTCCAATTTTTCTTTTAACTGTTCGAATGCTAAATAAAGATCACCAATTCCATCTGGCTGCAATTCTTTTACGTAAATTTGATATTGACCACTTGGTTCGTATACGGTTAGATCACCACGAAGCAAAACCTTCATTCCATTTTCTGGAGTAAACTTAATCCCCTTATTGTAGCTTGAAAACATAACAGCTAGTATTCTTGCCTTCTCATCCTTCAAGGTAAAATACATATGCCCACTCGAATGCTGCTTAAAATTAGAGATCTCTCCTTTAACAAGCACGTCCTGAAGATGTGGGTCGACATCAAATTTTCGTTTAATATATTTAGTTAAAGCACTAACGGTTAAAAATCTCTGCTCCATCCTAACAAACTCCTTATTATTGCCACGAATAGAAAAACTGCCTATACCGATTATATCGAAGGCCTCCCTCAAAGGAGTCCCCCGAGCATCTAATATGCAAAGCTATTTATAAAAAGTAAGGCAGTCATTTGTTTTATGATTTTATTAGAGCTCCGCTTTCACTTTTGAGAGAACTCCATTAATAAACTTGCTCGACTGGTCATCCCCATATAATTTAGCGATTTCAATGGATTCATCGATCACTACATTTGCTGGAACATCCTCTTGGCAATACATCAATTCGTAGACAGAAATTCTTAATAGATTACGATCCACGTTTGCGAGGCGATCAATTGTCCATTTTTCTAAATGATTTGAAATGACCTCGTCAATGGTTTCGATATGTTCGGCAGTTCCTGTAACTAGTCTATTTAAATAAGAATCACTCTGTGCCCCGTTAAGTACATGTTCAAGTGCTGCTTCACTTGTTACTTTACTAACATCCATTTGAAAGATCGCTTGTAAAGCTTTTTCCCTTGCTGTTCTTCTTTTCATTAATTTATTAACTCCTTTTAAACACTATATTGTCCATTTTTACATAAGAAGATAATAGCATATCTAGAACGGATTCGCACACCTCTTATCATTTTTATCACTTGAGTAGAGTAAACCGTTCTTTTTTCTAGAAAAAACTTTTGTCAGTAGCTATGTTTTGGTCATATCGAATATCGTTGACAAACGTTTTTAACGGAACAAATAAAATACCAAAGACAATTTGTCTTTGGTATTTTATTTGTTACATTTCTTCTTCGTATTCTAGTTCGGATTTTGCATTTTCAAATTGTATTCCAACAATATGAATATTGATTTCTTCCGTTTCGAGCGCTGTCATATCTAAAAGAGTCTGACGGATATTGTCTTGGATCCCTTGTGCAACATGCGGAATGGAGACGCCAAACTTCATCACACAATAAATATCCACCTTAATTCCTTCTTCTAACAGTTCAACTTTTACACCTTTACCATGGTTCTTTTTACCCAAACGTTCAACGACTCCTGCAGCAAAATTACCTCTCATTTGAGCTACACCTTCTACTTCAGAAGCAGCAATACCAGCAATGACTTCAATCACCTCAGGAGCAATTTCTACTTTACCAAGATTATTATTTCCAGCGTTCATTTCTAGAATATTATTTTCACTCATGCCTGTACCTCCTCTTATTCTTCTGAATTCATCACATCATACATTTCCAAAAACTTTGTGTTAAACTCGCCTTCAATGAATTTTTCATGATTAAGCAATTTAAGATGAAATGGAATCGTCGTATGGATGCCTTCAATCACAAATTCACTCAATGACCTTTTCATTCGTGAAATGGCTTCATCACGAGTTTTTCCATATGTGATGACCTTGGCAATCATTGAATCATAGTAGGGAGGGATTTTATAGCCCGGGTATGCAGCTGAATCAACACGGACTCCTAATCCACCTGGTGGTAAATACATGTTAATGATACCTGGAGATGGCATAAAGTTTTTTTCAGGGTTTTCTGCATTTATTCGACATTCAATGGACCAACCTGTAAAGGTTACATCCTCTTGAGCAAGACTTAACTTTTCACCAGATGCAATATAGATTTGTTCTTTAATAAGATCGGTACCCGTTACCATTTCCGTAACAGGGTGTTCAACCTGTATACGAGTATTCATCTCCATAAAATAAAACTTACGGTTATGGTAATCATATATAAATTCTACCGTACCTGCACCTGTATAATCAACCGCCTTTGCCGCTTTTACAGCCGCCTGACCCATTTCTTCCCGAACTTCTCCGTCCAAGGCAGGTGAAGGAGACTCTTCAAGTAATTTCTGTAACCTTCTTTGGATGGAGCAGTCTCTTTCTCCTAAATGAATCACATTCCCAAAGTTATCCGCCATCACTTGAATTTCAACATGTCTGAAATCCTCAATATATTTTTCAATGTACACACCAGAATTTCCAAAAGCAGTTAATGCTTCTTGTTGAGTGATCTGAATCCCCTTAATTAGCTCTGCTTCATTTGCTGCAACTCGGATTCCCTTTCCTCCACCGCCTGCAGTCGCTTTAATAATAACCGGATACCCAATTTGATTAGCTAGATCAATAGCCTCATCGGCAGAATCAATTATACCTTCGGAGCCTGGAACAATTGGAACCCCAGCTTTTCTCATTGTTTCACGTGCAACATCCTTTGTTCCCATTTTTGAAATGGCCTCAGGGGTAGGTCCCACAAAAATGATATTACAATCACGGCATAGTTCAGCAAACGCAGCATTTTCTGCTAAAAATCCATATCCAGGATGGATGGCATCACAACGAGTCAAATTGGCCACGCTGATAATATTGGTAAAGTTTAAATAGCTATCTTTAGAAGCCGTTGGCCCGATACAATAAGCCTCATCAGCTAATTGAACATGTAGAGCCTCTTTATCCGCTTCTGAATACACCGCTACGGATTCAATCCCGAGTTCACGACAGGCACGAATAATCCTTACCGCTATTTCTCCTCTGTTTGCTATTAACAGTTTCTTTATCATTCGAAAAGCAACTCCTTATTCGGCCTTAACTAGAAACAAAGGCTGACCATATTCAACCAATTGTCCATTTTTCACAAGTACTTCTACAATTTCTCCATCAACTTCTGCTTCGATTTCATTAAATAACTTCATAGCTTCTACAATACATACAATTGTATCCTTCGTTACTCTAGAACCTGCTTTGACATAGGCGTCCACGTCAGGTGATGAGGATTGATAAAACGTTCCAACCATCGGAGAAACGATTCTTTGTAAACCTGCATCTTCTGCCGTTTCCACAGGCTCATTAACTGTTTCTAAATTCATTGCTTGTTTCATTGGCTGTTCAGCTGTCTTAGCTTTATGTACCATGTCTACCGTTGGTTGTATAGTAGATTGAACAACATTCACCATTTCGGTCGTGTTCTTTTTCATTTGTATTTTTGAACCTTCATGTTCGAATATAAATTCATCGATATTTGAATGATCAATTAGCTTTATCAGTTCTCTAATTTCTTGCACTTTTAACATCGTTAAAAGCCTCCTATCCTAAATTTCATAACCAGATATTAATATCATACGATAAGACCTTATCAAAATACAACAATGTTTCAACACTCATTATATCCTAGACCACTCTCAGTTAAAATAATCTAATGGTTGATAATATTTTATTTATTTTTGTTTGGTTATTTGAAAAATAGTAGAAAAGGAGTGCAAAGCGTATAGGCTTTGCACTCCTTTCCTACTAAAAAAGTATGATTGATCCTTTGCTTAAAACCTTCTATTTGATAGGATATACAGACATTTATTTCATGGTTTGAAATTTAACAACGGCATGTAATGGACCCATTTCACTTCTAACCGTTTGAATAATTTTATTGGCTTCTGCTTTGGATTGTTTTTCTGCTTTTACGGTAATATTCACTTGTTCCTCATCTGCACGGACTAAAACATCCTCATAATTCATTGCTTTAATCAACGTTTCAAGCAGTAACTCTTTTTGTGCAATGTCATTTAATTCATCCATTTGCTGCTTTGCTTCACTACGTTCTTCTGCAGGAAGTTCCGTTGAAGCAATCGTCGATTGAAGATCTTCCTTCATTTGACTTCTCTCTTCCTCTAACTGCATACGTAGTGTCTCAAAGACCTCATCCCCGGCCGCATTCGTAATAATTTGCTCATCTTCTTTCGCACCCATTGAGGCTGAATCCTCCTTGAGAGTTTCTTTCCCCTGTTGATTTTCCTTTACAGGTTCTTGTTCTTTCCCGTTTTCTTGTTCCTGTTCTTGTTCCTGCTGATCGTCAACAAGAGCTAAATCATTTTGTTGCTGCTCCGGAGAAGTGATATAATAGACCGATAATACGACAACCAAACTTAACATTGTTAATAACCACACGGTTTGTTTTTTTAATAACATTTAAGATTCCCCCTTCGTTTTCTTCGGTAAAACGGACACTCTATGACTTGGAACATCTAAAGATCTTGTTACAGCTTCAACGATCCATTTTTTCACTTGGATATTATCTGCTCCTTTAGCAACAACAAGGACTCCTCGAATCATAGGCTTTTTCGTTTCAACCACGATTGGAACTTCCTTTTCTCCATTCTGAATGATCACGAGTTGCTCATCTGTTGATTGATCCTCTACTTTACGTTTACCACCTTCACGATCTGTCTCGTCGGTTAATTGTGTTTGGCTTTTTCTATTCTTTTCTAGCACTTGTTTTTCAGTAGCATCTACATTTACCACCACCGATACATCGCTCACTCCAACAATTGAATCTAGCGCTTCTTTCAGTTGAACTTCATATGCACGTTCATAATCACCAATGACACTATTACCTGTTGGGGCTTTTTGTCCAAATGTCTCAACATTTTCTTCAGATGGGCTGGCTGCGGAATCTTTAAAAGTAGGTAAGGCATTTTGAGCAGACTCATTATTAATAAATATATTACTTATAAGCATAATCATTGTTCCAAATGCAAGAACCCCTATCAAGTAAACATATTTTCCCTTTTTAGGACTGGTTTGACCCTCTTTTGAAAACTGTTTTTTGAGCCATGAAGTAGATTCCTTTTCTTTATCTTGTTTCATTGTTTTCCCTTGTCCCCCCTTCTATCTGAAGCTCAATTACTTTTGCCTCTATATCCCATTTTTCAGAAAGAAGTTGTTTCACTTCATTGCTATCTTTATTTTCCGGTTGTATTTGAAGAGGTTGCTGGGTATTAATTTCAACGGATTGAACGACTTCTACCGCTTCTTCTGTTTGTTCTTGTTCAGGCTGTTCTAACTGAAGAACTACTTTTTGTAAGTTTTCTGGAAAGGGTTGTTGATTTTCTGCATCTACTACTAAATCGATATTTGTAATTGCTAATCCGTATTGATCCATCAACTCCTCTTTTGCGTCCTCCTTCAGTTGGACAGCCATTTGTTTTAAAATATATGCATCTTGTGAAGCTTGTATTTCATTTTTCTGCAAATCAATTAAATTATTTATTCGATTCTCACTGGATGGTTCAAAATTAGTGATTCCTTTCATTGTATCTTCGAAATCTTGGGTAAGAAGATTAAAAATAGGGGTTAAAATAATCGCAATGAGCAATAAACCCACGACCATTTTTACGTACTTTTGAAACTTAGAATTTGGGAGGAGCATATCAATCACCGTCGCAAATAGAACAAATAAAATAATGTTTGTTACCCATTCTTTAATAAATTCCATTCGGGCATCCCCCTCCCTATCGCATCATGATGGTTAAATTTCCAGCTGCTATAATCACTGTGATACTTAAAAAAAACATTAAAGATACGACTGCAAGCGCTGCAAAAACATAAATAATATTTTTCCCTATAATATCGAGGCACTTGATAATTGGCCCGCCCCCTAATGGCTGTAACATAGCTGCTGAAAACTTATAAATGAGGGCAACAATCAATATTTTCATAGCTGGGAAAGCAACAATAATCAGCAAAATCGCTACACCGGCAATTCCAACTGAATTTTTCAATATGACAGAGGCACTCAAAACCGTATCCGTTGCATCCGTAAACATTCTTCCGATTATCGGAATAAAATTCCCTGTTAAAAATTTTGCTGTCCGAATGGTAACTCCATCCGTTACGGCAGCAGATGCTCCTTGTACCGAAATGACTCCAAGAAAGACGGTAAAAAAAAGGCCAAGAAGTGCAATACTTCCGTTTCGCAACAGATTCGCCAGTTGTGTCACTTTATATTGATCACTTAATGTGCTCACAACACTCAGTAATGTGGCAAGAAAGAGTAATGGCATGACAATATTCTGAATAAAGACTCCACTAATATTCATTAAAAACAAAATGACTGGATGAAAAAATGCAGCCGATACTAACCCTCCAGAAGCTGCGATTAACGCCAGTAATAAAGGGATTAATGCCATGATGAAACTGGTCATCGTACTGATGGCATCCATGGCATAGGTTACGACTACATGGAAACTATTCAATGCAATAATAACCAACACCATAAAAACAACAGCATAAGCCATTTTACTAATGGTTCCACTTTCAAATGCATTTTGTAGGGATTGTAAAAACATACTAAGAACGGTCAATAATACAAGTGTGCCTAAAAGCCTGCCATTCGCTATTAATTCGTGAAAGACAAATTTAAATATCCCTGAACCCCATTCTTTTAGTGAGAACTCTTTCTCACCTTTAATAAAATCATATAAGCTACCTTTCTGGCTTTCTGGTAAGAATCCACCATACTCATCCATTATGTCCTCCCAAAACCCTGTTAGTTCGCTCATATTCAGGGACTCTATCTGTGAATTCACGATGTCCTCTAGACCCGACTCTACAGGTTCCACAGTTGAATTCTCTTCTTGAGGTGCTGCTTGTATTCTTGGATTGAGGAGAAAGGAGCCAACAGCATACAATAGAAGAACAATCAACAACTTCTGATTCAATTCCTTCACCTCTTTTAAGAAAAGCGTAAGGCACTCTTTCATAGGGAAATAGACAAGAAATTAGTCCACTTTATTATGAATATCCCTCGCTACAAACATTGAATTAATTAGGAATTAACTGAATGATCGTTTCAATCATGACGGTCAAGATAGGAATGGCCATTGCTAAAATTAAAACCTTTCCACCCAATTCTATCTTTGATGCAAGTGAACCTTGTCCAGCATCTTTCGAGATTTGAGCAGCAAATTCAGCAATATACGCAATTCCAATAATTTTTAATATCGTCTCGACATATACAAGGTTTACTTTTGCATTAATCGCCATTTTTTCAATCATAGAGATGATGTCATAAATTTGATCTACTAAGAAAAGAAAAATTGCACAACCTGCAAATAAAATTAAAAGAAAAGCCATATTTGGTTTCATTTCCTTCACAATTAAAGCAAGAAACGTAGCAATTAATCCGATTCCAACTATTTGAAAAATTTCAATTGTGAAGACCCCCTTTATCCTTCAAATAAGAAAACAGACTTAATTTTTTGAAATAAATCATCTACAATGGATGCCACCATGAATAAAATGTATATAAAACCAAATAGTGTCACCCATTGAGCGTATTCCTTTTTTCCAACCTGATCGAGGATGGTATGTAAAAAAGCAACCACAATTCCAACCCCAGCAATTTTAAAAATAATATCTACCTCAAGCCCCATCTTTTTTCCTCCTCGCCGCTACATTAATAAAATAATTAATAAAAGTCCCGATAAAAAGCCAATGCTTTTTATCATTTTTTCGTATTGTTGTTGCTTATCTCTTGCCTCTCTTTCTTCTCTTTCTAGATGGGTCAGGGTTAGCAGAATTTGTTTCTGCTGGGATATCCGATCATGACGACCTAGTGTCTCGCCAAATTGCTTCATAATCTCAAACTCATTCTTTTTTAATGCGGTTTTTCCCCATATTTCTTTTAAACTTTCTTCCCAAGCATCACGAACCGTTGTTTCACTTTCAACTAGTTTTTTTGCAAATATAGAAAAAAACGACTTTAAGGGATTGGATAACTGATCAGCCAATCTCCTGGCTGCTTCATGGAGCGGAGTATGACCGTACATGATTTCAGCCTCCAACGACTGCAAGGCCGTCTTTAAATCACGAAGTTGTCTCGAACGCTCCGTTAGCTGTTTTGCCACTTCAAAACCAGTCCAAGTGGTAGCAAGTATGATTAATATGGCACCCAATAATTTAATCATTTATTTCACACTCACTTTAGTGCCTAACTGTCTTCCTTCATGATCCAATACAGAGGTGATCGTCCCAGGACCGCGGCTCCTACTTAACACAATAAAGCGCTTGAATATATGTTCATTCAGGATTGTCTTTAGAATGGGTCTTTTCCTAATCTCATCGAACGACTCACCATGTGTTGTCATAACGAGCTTGATCCCTGCATTTACCGCTTCCCTAATCGCGTAAGAATCCTCACTCCTACCGATCTCATCTACAATCAGCACTTCTGGACTCATCGAGCGTATCATCATCATCATGCCTTCTGCTTTTGGACATGCATCCATCACGTCCAGTCTTGGTCCAAACGTCATTTGTGGGACTCCTTTCACACAACCAGCAATTTCAGAGCGTTCATCCACAATCCCCACCTTAGAGGCTTGAAATGTTCCCTTTTCATCTCCACTTGAAATGATGCGGGCAATATCCCTTAAAAGGGTTGTTTTTCCCGTTTGCGGTGGGCCGATAATCATGGTATGAAGCCAATTTCCTGTATAGATTTCTTTAATTAACGGATTGGCAATACCGATTTTTTCCCTCGCAATTCGGATGTTGAAGGAGGCAATATCTCGAATGGCCTTTACTTTTCCTTCTTCAAGAACAACCTTACCCGCCAATCCAACTCGATGACCTCCTTCAATGGTGATATACCCACGCTTTAACTCTTCTTCAAGTGCATATATAGAAAAGTGACTAATCTTATTTAGCAGATGGTCTGCATCTTCCGATTGGACTGTATAAGGTAGAAATTTTACTACTCCACAAGCTGCGATCTCGAGAGGACGATTGACTCGAACCCGAATTTCTTCTATTTCGGTCATCTGATCAGGAGGGATTTTTGAGATTTGATTGGTTATATTTTTGGGTAAAAAGGATAGAAGAATTTCCACTTTAACTTTCCTCCTCCGCTCTTTGAATGATCACTCATTAAAATGTATGCATGCTTGACCACAATATGACCTTGATTTGAAAGAGTTCTATTTAAAAAGAAGAATGGAGTCATCACTTCCATTTCTTTAAGAGAATACAAAAAAGCGACAGTCCATCGACTGTCGCTAGTTGAAACATTCATTCAGTTAAGCTCTTGAAACATAACTAGAATCGGTTGTGTTGATGATCAAACGATCACCTTGATTGATAAAGAATGGCACTTGTACAACAAGACCTGTTTCAAGCGTTGCTGGTTTTGTACCACCTGATGCCGTATCCCCTTTGATTCCTGGTTCCGTTTCTGTTACTTCTAATACAACTGAGTTAGGAAGCTCAACACCAAGTGATTCTCCTTGATACATCATAATGTGAACTTCCATATTTTCTCTTAAAAATTTCAATTCATATTCAATTACATCTTCTGATAATTCAAGTTGATCGTATGATTCAGTATCCATAAATACGTGTTGATCACCGTTTGCATATAAGTACTGCATTTTGCGATTATCAATTTGTGCTTTTGCTACTTTTTCGCCCGCACGGAATGTCTTTTCTTGAATGGCTCCGTTACGTAGATTACGTAGTTTTGAACGAACAAACGCCGCTCCCTTACCTGGTTTCACATGTTGGAAATCTATGACGCGCCAAAGGCTGCCGTCTACTTCAATTGTTAATCCTGTTTTAAAATCGTTAACAGAAATCATCTAAAAATCCTCCTAAATTCATTACAAAATAATAAGTTCTTTTACAGAGTGTGTCAGTAGCTCATTGCCTTCTGTTGTGATAAGGGTATCGTCTTCAATTCGAACACCGCCAAGTCCTGGTATGTATATGCCCGGTTCGATGGTTACCACCATATTGGGTTCAAGCACCATATTCGATTTGAGAGAAAGCGCCGGGCCTTCATGTACTTCTAAACCGATTCCATGACCGGTGGAGTGTCCAAAATATTCTCCATACCCTTTTTCCGTAATGTAGTTTCTAGTCAATGCATCGGCTTCTTTCCCACTCATTCCTGCTTTAATGCCTGCAACACCCCTACTTTGAGCTTCAAGAACGATATCGTAAATATCCTTCAGCTGAACAGACGGTTCCCCTACAGCGACTGTACGAGTTATATCTGACACATACCCTTGATAATAGGCACCATAATCCATCGTAATCAAATCACCGTTTTCGATTACTTTGTCTGTAGCGACACCATGTGGGAGAGCAGAACGTTGCCCAGAAGCCACAATTGTATCAAAAGAAGATGATGTAGCACCTGCGGACCGCATAAAGAACTCTAATTCATTTGAAATATCCAATTCAGATATACCAGGATGAATGTATTGTAAAATATGATCAAATGCAGCATCAGCAATCTTAGCTGCTTCCTTTAATATCTTAATCTCTGAGTCTGTCTTAATCAAGCGTAATTTTTCAATTATATCCGAAAATGGGATTAACTCTGCTTTGATAACAGATTCAAACACTTTATAAGATGCAAAAGTGACATAATCCTGTTCAAAACCAAGCTTTTTGATGCCTATTGAATCCACAAGTTTTCCAATTTCTTCAGGAATACTTTCTTTTTGTTGAATAATTTCATAACCAATGCATTGTTTGGATGCTTGCTCTACATAACGAAAATCGGTGATAAAGTACGCTTGGTCTCGACTAATTAGCACAACACCTGCAGAGCCAGTGAAATTCGATACATAGCGACGATTATGCGTACTTGTTATTATGATTCCATCCAACCCTTGGTTTTCAAAAGCAGCACGCAGCTTTTCCATTTTTTCCAAGTAATTCACTCTCCTTTACGAATGACCTATTTAGTACAGAAGGTTAATCTAAGTTATTATGATCATTTTATCATAATATAGGACAGACAAGAGAGAAATAACTATGTTGGTGTTGCCTCATTCTCATTTTTAAATCGATTTCGATTTTCATTTTCTTCATAACTGATGGTGTATCCCACAAATAGTCCATAAACCATATATAAACAGATGCTTGTAACAAGAGTATTTAAATCCATTTTCCTAAAAGGTTCAATCCCAGGAAATAACGGATTTAATACAAAAAATACAAGTAAAAAGAGAATAAGCCCGTAGATAATACCCATCCACATATTATTAATTTTTCTTAAAGCTGCAAAATAAACAATAGCTGCCACAATCGATAAAGCACCTATTAATAAAATGGAAATGACGGTTCCAAGCCACTCCTTTTTCCAACTTCCTAGTGCCCATGGCTCTAAAATAACACGAGGTGGGATGGACGTGAAATTAAATATGTAAGCAAGATAACCTAGACTACTTAAAGCAATACCTCCAATTAATCCTGTCAAAACTACCAGAGTGATAAATGACATTGGTTCCTCTTTCAATTCTTCTTTTTTCTGTTTTTCTTTAGCCAATGAAAACACCTCCTATTTTAGTATGCCCCCTCTCAACGGATTCCTTGCATTTTTTATAAAAGATCATTACTTACACGTAAAATAATGTTCATGTTCTTTTCGTTTTGTTATATATCCCTTGAGTTTTGCGAAAAGAGAAAAGAATCGAGCAATAAGAGAGCAATATCATAGAGGTTTTCCTTTTTTTTAAGTAAAATGTAAATAAGGGTATTCAGTATAAAAAATTCTCATATAGTATATAAATGATTCATTTTAAAAAAAAAGTTTATTTGTCTTTTTCTAAAAACTTCTGTTTTTTTAAAGGACTTTTACTTTTTATTCCGAATATTCATTAATATATAGTGTTTTTTTAACTTAATTATTGTAAAATATACGGCATATCATCATCATCATCATTTTTGCAACAATGTTTGTTCCCCATTGTTTTGATCCTTCCTTTTCAAGGTTCAAATTAATTATATAGAGTATTAATTTCCTATGTTTTTTGACATCAAGAGTGGGAACACGTTTAAAATGCAGAGGATTTGCTTATTATGTTATAGGAGGTGGCTTTCATGAAACATCGTATTTCTACTTTAATTGTAGTATGCCTAATGGCCTTGGCAGTTGTTGGTATGTTTTCCCTCCTTTTTTCTAATCCTTTCGGTTTAATTCTAAAGTTTACAATGATACTTGCAATGGGTGCTGTTATATTCTTTCTTGTTAGACGCTTTTACAAACTTAGCCCAGAAAAGCGTGAGCAACGAGCATTTGTTAAAGCAGCAAAAAGATCTCTTAAAAGAAAACAACAGAAAGAATCTGTTAAACAAACGAGAAAACCAAACTATGGTAACATCACTTCTATCAAATCGAGGAAAAAACAAACAAACATTCATTTAACTGTCATTGAAGGAAAAAAGGGAAAAAGAAAAAACCGGGTCTCACTTTAGAGATTCGGTTTTTTTATATTGATAAGGATTTTATTATGATGAGATCCCGTAAGATCCCCTTCACTTAGAGAGAGGCCTCTCATCCGCCTAATAACTCCACTTAGAAAAAAACTTCTTCGCATTTTCTCTTCCTTGTTGCATCAACTCTTGTTTCTTTTCATCTGATAAATCAAACTCGGTTGCAGAAAAACCATTGGATGGAATAAAAATAATATTTTTTGCATCTTTTCTTGAAATATAACGAGCATCATGTGCATCCTTCATCGTTTCGAACAATGCGCCAAACAATTGGATGGCATTGTCTATTTTATTTTTCGGGATATCCTTTAATTGATTACTTAATTGAATACCTAACACTGGTCTTACCTTTTTTATATTATCACGATCGAATAGCCACATTGGAAAATTACTTAAAACACCACCATCAACGATAATATTGCAATCTTTGTGATCTTTTAATCGACAAGGTTCAAAGAAGTAGGGAATGCTGCAACTCATTCGAACTGCTTTGGCGATTGAAAAAGATCGGGGGTCGATTCCATAGTGAATTAAATCATCTGGTAATACAATCATTCGTCCATTTGTTAGATCAGAAGCGACTACCCTTAAATGTTGCGGGGGTAAATCCGAAAAGGTTCTCAGCCCTTTTCTCGCTAAAATTTCAGCCAGCCATTCTTCAAGTGCATTCCCTTTATACAACCCAAGCCTCCAATAAAGAAGAATCCATTTCGATACAGCAAAAGGGAGAAGGGTTTTTCGTTCATCTAAGAGCGACCCTAAATTAAGTTCATCCAATATCTGAAATATTTCTTTACTGGTATATTGAGCAGCTATTAAGGCCGCAATAATCGCTCCTGCACTTGCTCCTGCAACACGCTCAAATCGGTATCCCTTCTTCTCAATTTCTTCATAAGCACCGATTAGAGCAATGCCTTTAATGCCTCCCCCTGAAAACACACCGTCTAATTTCATGGCAGCCACTCCCATTAGATGGATTTCTCTATACATCTTTAATCCGGAGTTTCTCCAAATAGTACATAGGACAATTGAAAAAAGAAAAAAGGACGGAAAATTAAATTTTCCATCCTTTTTTATATTGATTAGAGGCCACATTTTAATTGGGCGTTACAGTTTGTACAAGTGTTGCAACCACCTAATTCTTCAACTGTCCCTTTTCTACAAACAGGGCAAGTATCGCCTACTTCTGATCCAATCGTGACAGAAGTAGAACGTAAGTCATTGATCGTATCAATTAACACCACATGTGACTTTGGTTTTTCTTTTTTATGTTGAGAATGATCCTCAAAGTTATTTTCTTCCGCTTTTAGCGTAAGAACTTGTGAATCACGGGAACCGTCCACATAAACGGTACCACCTTTTGCACCACCATGGTACAAACGCTCATATACCTTTTCAACTTGTTCCACGCTATAGCCTCTCGGTGCATTAACCGTCTTGCTTATTGAACTATCAATCCAGCGTTGAATCACACATTGTGTATCAGCATGCGCCTCAGGCTCAAGCTCCATCGCTGTAATAAACCAATGAGGAAGATTTTCAGTATCTGCTTCAGGATGCTGATCTAAATACTCCTGAACAATATCCGCTTTTACTTCAATAAATTTACCTAATCTTCCACTTCTGAAGTAAGAGAAGGAGAAGTAAGGTTCTAATCCTGTTGAAACTCCAACCATTGTACCAGTGGATCCCGTGGGAGCAACAGTCAGTAAATGCGAATTACGAATTCCATTTTCAAGAATGGATTGTCTAATATCTTCAGGCATTTTTTTCATATAGCCTGTATCGATAAACGCTTGACGAAGACGATTGGTTTCTTCATTTGTTTCACCAGTTAGGAATGGGAAACTGCCTTTTTCTTTTGCTAATTCTACAGAAGTGCGGTAAGCAGTTGTTGCCATCACTTCAAACACTTCATCCACAAGCTTGTTTCCTGCTTCAGAGCCGTATTCTGTTTCACAATAGATCAGTAAGTCATGTAATCCCATCACACCAAGACCAACACGACGTTCGCCAAGTGCTTGCTTTTTATTTTCTTCTAGGAAGTATGGTGTCGCATTGATAACATTGTCCTGCATACGAACGCCTACTTCAACCGTTCTTTTTAGTTTTTCAAAATCCACTGTTTTTGTTTCTTTATCAGCCATTTCCGCTAAATTAACCGCAGCTAAATTACATACAGAAAATGGTGCAAGTGGTTGTTCCCCACACGGATTTGTTGCAACGACTTTTTGACCATATGCCTGTGCATTTGTCATATCATTGGCATTATCGATAAAGAAAATTCCGGGTTCTGCTGAGTAAGTAGCACAAATATTGATCAGATTCCAAAGTTCTTTTGCTCTAATCTTTCTGTAAGTGCGTACTTTATAGCCTAGCTTTTCCCACTCGCGAACGTCCCCGACTTTATGCCATTCTTCGTTGTATATTTTCATACCCTCTGCATCATAGCTTTCGACATCAGGGAAACGTAGTTCGTAATCTGCATCTTGTTCAACAGCTTCCATAAAATCTTTTGTTAAACAAATAGAGATATTAGCACCTGTTAAGAATTCAGCATTGTGAACGGAGAATGTTCCACCTGTTTCTAAAATTTCTTCTGCATGGGCAATAATATTTTCACTAAAGCCACCTGTTCCTGGAATCTGTTTGTAATTAATAATTCCTTGGTACATTGCTTTTTCTTGTTCTGTTAATGGTGTAAATTTCAGCTTATCTTTTGCCAATTTCTTGATTTTTTCTTCTTGTGTACTTTCGATTAAGAAACGCAAAATGCGTGGATTTTGCATTTTCGAGATAATAAATTCAAGGATGTCCGGATGCCAATCACTAAGCATGATCATCTGAGCGCCTCTGCGCGACCCACCCTGCTCAACTAAATGAGTCAACTTCGCAATATCATCCAACCAAGAAACTGATCCAGACGATTTGCCGTTTACACCTTTTGCAAGCGTGTTTCGTGGTCGAAGTGTTGATCCGTTTGTACCAACTCCGCCGCCGCGGCTCATGATTTCCATCACTTGTTTACGGTGTTCCGAAATTCCTTCACGTGAATCGGGTACAAATGGCATTACATAACAATTGAAATACGTAACGTCTGTCCCAGAACCTGCACCATATAGGACTCGTCCAGCCGGAATAAAGTTTAGGTTCACTAATTCTTGATAGAACTTTTCAAACCATTCCCTACGCTTTTCTTCCGTTGTTTCTACAGATGCAAGTCCCGTCGCATTCCGCTTAGCAATTTGCTCATAGTAAATCTCAAGCGGCTTTTCAATAACATCCAGTGGACGCTTAATCACACCCGTTCTCATTTCTTCAGGTTCATCAAGCGCCCCTTTGAACTCATCATCAACTAAAACCAATGCCAACTTTTTATCCCAGTCTATTTCAAGAATCGTACCCAGTCCTCTGGCAGGAAATTTAGGATCCTCTTTAATCGTAAGGACAACAAAGTCTCCTTTCGATAAGGTGATCTTTTCCGTATCCTTAAACGTATAACGATCAAGCATTACAAGGCGTGAAACCCCTTTGTGTGTAATTTTCATATCAGGTGTAACGGGGTGAACTTGAGGAAAAAGTTCAATATCCTTGTTTAACCTTTCAATATCCATATTCAGTTTTTGTCCTAATGCAACAGACATATATACAACTCCTTCAAATAGATTCAAAAAAAAGCCCTAAAATGGTCCTAGTTCTTGCTGTATCAATTTTTCATTAAATTTCTTGGTAGACTTTTAATTTTGCAGTAATCTTAAAATATCATAACCATCCACCTAAATCAACATATAGTGTTATTTTTATTTTTCAAGACACAACATATTGATTAGAGAACGAATAACTTTCATTTTGTCAAAAACAAAAAAAACTAAAAATAAGAGAATAATAGAGTGTAAGTTAGATTTTCATTGAAATTCGATAAATTTCACCTTAATTCAAGACTTGCAATCATTATGCTAAAAAAATTTCCTTTTATATATGTCATATTTATTAAACCAACATAAGAAACATTTGGTCGGCCTGCTTGATCAAGCCTTTATTTACGTAGGAAATAACAGCGAAGTGAAAGTAGGCCGGCCAACCATTCATGTCGGAAAATGAAGTTGGATTTATATAGGATATAAAAAGGACTCTAAAACAGGGTCCCTTATTATCGCATAAAATTCCACTCATCGCTCGCATAACGATTATGAGCAATTTGATTCACATAATCAAGTTCTGTTTGACTTAACTCATAAGGCTCAAGTTTAATCTTTAACCCCTCTTCAAACCCTTTTCTAAAGGCCTCTTTAGCTTGATCGATCGTTACTCTTGTTGAAGTAAGATCATTAATGGCGACTGCTTTATTTCTAAAAGCCTTTTTCATTCGCTCCAATACACGTTCATTTGAATATTTGAATAAACTGAAGAGCTTGTCCTCATCAATATCCAATAAAATGGAACCATGTTGCAAAACAACTCCCTGTTGTCTCGTTTGGGCACTTCCAGCGACCTTTCTACCTTCCACAACCAGTTCATACCAACTTGGAGTATCAAAACAAACAGCTGAATGTGGGGTCTTTAATAATTCTCGTTCTTCCGTTGTTTGCGGAACCGCAAAGTATGCCTCCAATCCTAGTTCATGAAATCCTTTTAAGATTCCCTCAGAAATAACACGATAGGCCTCTGCAACCGTTTTAGGCATCATGGGATGTGATTCCGGAACAATTACGCTATAGGTAAGTTCGTGCTCGTGTAAAACTCCTCTGCCACCTGTAGGACGACGCACAAAACCAATTCCTTGATTCTTAACCGCTTCTATATTGATTTCCTTCTCAACCTTTTGGAAATACCCAATAGATAAAGTAGGTGGGTTCCAACCATAAAAACGAATAACTGGTGGAAATTCCCCTTGGCTGTTCCACTCAAGTAAAGCCTCATCCAACGCCATATTAAACGAAGGAGAGCAATTACCTGAATCAATAAACCTCCATGTTTCTCTATCCATATTTATCATTCCTCTCTTTCTGTTTCCCATCACTTTAACTCTAACAAAAATTATATTAAAAACAAAGATGATCAAATGACAAAGTTTTTTTTACTATTTCCTTTACTCTTTTTGTAAATGACTTATATAATATAATATGGCTTACTTATAGTGAAGTATGAAAGGAGGCAACATATTGGATACATTCTATTTCCCTTTAATTCTGATCGTTGCATTCATCATCTATTACGGTTATACATTCTTGCGTCAACGGAAAATTGTGAAAACCCTAACTGAAGAACAATTTCGTGAAGGTTACCGAAAAGCGCAGTTGATTGATGTTCGTGAACCGAATGAATTTGATAATGGACATATCTTAGGTTCAAGAAATATTCCGATGACACAGATGAAAATGCGTTTGCAGGAAATCCGTCCGGACAAGCCTGTCTATTTATACTGTCAAAGCGGAATGAGGAGCGGTCGTGCCGCACTTCTCCTGTACAAAAAGGGATACAAAGATCTTTACCATCTACAAGGTGGATTTAAAAAATGGACAGGAAAAGTGAAAACAAAGTAATCTTCGTTACAAATATTTTCTCTTCTAAAGAAAGGCTGACTCAAAATAAAGAGTCAGCCTTTTCTTTATATGTTTTGAGGCTCACTACCCTGTTTCTGGTAACGAAGTATTGGCTTACGTGCAGCCATCGTCTCATCCAGACGGTTAATGACCGTTGAATGTGGTGCCTCTTGTACAATTTCTGGATTTTCTTCTGCTTCTTTTGCAATTTGAATCATGGCATCAACAAAGCTATCAAGCGTTTCTTTTGATTCTGTTTCAGTCGGCTCAATCATAATACATTCCTCAACATTAAGCGGGAAATAGATCGTTGGCGGATGATAGCCAAAATCCAAGAGACGCTTCGCAATATCAAGTGTACGAACACCGAGTTTCTTCTGACGTTTTCCGCTTAAAACAAACTCATGTTTACAATGTCTATCAAATGGAAGATCGTAAAATGGCGCTAATCTTCTCATCATATAATTTGCGTTTAAAACAGCATACTCGGTAACTGCTTTCAACCCATCTGGCCCCATTGAACGAATATACGTATACGCACGTAAATTAATTCCAAAGTTTCCATAGTAAGGTTTCACCCGTCCGATGGATTGAGGGCGATCATAGTCAAGAACAAATTCATCGCCTACTTTAGCTACAACTGGCTTTGGTAAATATGGAATAAGATCCGCTTTTACTCCAACAGGACCTGAACCTGGTCCACCACCACCATGTGGGCCTGTAAATGTTTTATGAAGATTCAAATGCACAACATCAAATCCCATATCTCCGGGACGTGCTTTTGACATTACTGCATTCAAATTAGCCCCATCATAGTATAACTTCCCGCCTACTCCATGGATAATCTCAGCCATTTCAAGAATATTTTCTTCAAATAGCCCTAGTGTATTAGGGTTTGTAAGCATTAACGCTGCTGTATCTTGACCAACTACTCTTCTTAAATCATCAAGATCGACTAGTCCATTTTCATTTGATTTAACTGTGATCGCTTCAAAACCAGCTACTACTGCTGAAGCAGGATTTGTTCCATGCGCAGAGTCAGGAACAATGACCTTAGTACGTGCAAGATCACCATTAGCCTCATGAAAAGCACGAATCATCATTAATCCAGTCCATTCGCCATGTGCTCCAGCTGCAGGTTGGACCGTTACTGCATCCATACCTGTAATCTCAACAAGATGCTCTTGAAGATCATACAATAGCTCAAGTGCTCCTTGCACGGAAGTCTCATCTTGTAATGGATGTATATGGGCAAAGCCGTTCATACGAGCAACTGATTCATTGATCTTTGGATTATATTTCATCGTACATGATCCTAATGGATAGAAACCTGTATCAAGACCATGATTTCTATTAGATAACGCTGTGTAATGACGCATAATATCCAGCTCAGATAATTCTGGAAGCTCTGTATCTTGTTCACGAATATATCCTTCTGGAATTAATTCCTGTAAATTAACTTCCGGAACATCAAATTCAGGAAGACTATACCCAATTCGACCTGGTGTACTACCTTCAAAAATTAACGGTTGATCTTCTTTATGCATGGTAATCCCCCAATTCTGTCACAAAAGTATCAATTTCTTCCTTTGTTCTCAATTCTGTTACCGCAATCAGCATATGATTTTGTAATTCTGGATAATCACGGCCCAAGTCATATCCACCAATCATGTTCTTTTCTAATAATTTTTGATTGATTTCTTTCACTGGTTTATTTAATTTCACTACAAATTCATTAAATACTGCACTTTCAAAAACGACCTCCACTCCGTTTTCAATGAAAGCTTTTTTCGCATAGTTTGCTTTTTGAATGTTGGCAATAGCCATTTCCTTAACACCATTTTTACCAAGAGCCGCCATAGAAACAGAAGCAGCTATAGCATTAAGTGCCTGATTCGAACAAATATTGGATGTCGCTTTATCACGACGAATATGCTGTTCACGAGCTTGTAACGTTAATACAAAACCACGACGCCCCTCTTCGTCAACCGTTTGACCAACGAGACGACCAGGTACTTTGCGCATTAATTTATTTGTAACGGCAAAATAACCACAGTGCGGTCCACCAAATGCTGTTGGAATTCCAAAGGGTTGTGCATCTCCAATAACGATATCCGCACCCAATTGACCTGGAGGTGTAAGAACACCAAGAGCAAGCGGATTACTTGAAACAACAAACAAAGATTTCCCTTTATGTACAACTTCCTCAATTTCTTTTAAAGGTTCAATTCCTCCAAAAAAGTTAGGATATTGAACAATAACAGCTGCCACATCTTGATCCATTAACTCATTAAGAGCTTGGACATCTGTTACTCCATTTTTGTATGGAATTTCGATCACATCAAGATGTTGTCCTTTTGCATAAGTGTTTAAAACTTCCTTTGATTGCGGGTGAACTGCACTTGAAACCAACACTTTCTTACGACGCGTATGTGCTGCACTAAGCATTGCGGCTTCTGCTAACGCTGTACCTCCATCGTACATAGATGAGTTGGATACATCCATTCCCGTTAGCTCACAGATCATCGTTTGGAATTCAAATATTGCTTGTAATTCCCCTTGAGAGATCTCCGGTTGATAAGGTGTGTAAGCAGTATAAAATTCTGAACGTGAAATAACGTGATCTACAATGACAGGGATATAATGATCATAAACTCCCGCACCTAAGAAAGATGTATTGGAACGCAAATCAGCATTTTTCGCTGCTAGTTGAGTTAATTCTTTTAATAATGCAGATTCAGACTTTGCCTTTTTGATGTTATATTCTCCCTTAAAACGAACTTGCTCAGGAATATCATTGAATAGCTCATCAATAGAATTTACACCAATGGTTTCTAGCATAGCCTGTTTGTCTGATTCAGTCATAGGTAAATAGCGATGCTTCATCTTTTTCTCCTCCTGGTCCATTACTTCACTCTTTTATAAAATGGCGATGCAACAACAATTGCTTTTAAATGTTTACCACGGATTTCCACCTGTATTTCATTTCCAACCACAGCATGCTCAGCTTTCAATAATGCTAAACCGATATTCTTTTTCAGTGTCGGAGATTGCGTACCTGTTGTCACAAACCCGATCTGTTCTTCTCCAATAAAAACCGGATAATCATGACGAGGAATCCCTCGATCAATCATTTCAATTCCAACAAGTTTGCGTGGAACTCCATTTTCTTTTTGCTTTTTCAGTGCTTCTTTCCCGATAAAATCAGCTTCTTTATTAAGCTTAACAGCAAAGGCAATTCCTGCTTCCAGCGGTGTAATTTCTGGAGACAATTCTTGACCATACAATGCTAGTTTGGCTTCAAAACGCAGTGTATCACGAGCACCGAGTCCAATTGGTAAGATTCCAAATTCATTACCAGCAGCTAACAAGGCATTCCATAATTCAGATGCATCCTTTTGATCACAGTAAATTTCAAAGCCATCTTCACCGGTATACCCAGTACGAGAAATAAGAGCTTTCTTACCAGCAATATTGACTTCATTTTTAAACTCAAAAGGACCGATTTCCGCTAATGAGATACCTGATACTAATTGAGCGAGAACGCGTTCAGCAAGTGGTCCCTGCAAAGCAAGCTGAGCGATTTTGTCGGAACTATTATCAAGTTGAACATCCCCTTCAAGATGTTCCTCAAACCATTGATAATCTTTCTCAATATTAGATGCATTGACAACAAGTAAATAATCATCTTCTGCCATTTTATAGGTGAGTAAATCATCAACCGTTCCGCCATTGTCATAGCACATAGCTGTGTATTGTGCAGAACCAATATTAATTTTGCTAATGTCATTCGTTAACATTTTCTGTAAATAAGCAAGACTGTCTTTTCCTTTGACTGTAATTTCTCCCATATGAGAAACGTCAAACAAGCCCACTTTTGTACGAACAGCCTCATGTTCATCTTTAATACCTGAAAACTGGACAGGAAGATCCCAGCCACCAAAATCGATGGTTTTTGCACCATGTTCCTGATAAAGATCATAAATTGGTGTGCGTTTTAACTCCGTCATCTACAAAACCCCCTTCATTTAAAAGCCTTAAAAGCAAAAAATAATATATTTCAGGACCTATAAGAGTTACGTCTAATTTCTGACATCCCTTTACTATTCAAAATAAATAAATGGTTAAGGTCCTATTACATCATTTATCTTGCTTCAAAAATAAATATATATTGCAATAAAAATAAAAAGACAGAGTCCTCCCTTAATCATCATGGGGGACTCTGTCCGGGTACCTGAAAGTTTACCTTCATGAACAAAAAGGCTTTCCTCTTTGGTGGCTTAATAAATAAGAAATATTGCTTCCTGAAAATAGACTATTGTCTAGCTCCAGCACCCAGCGTACATCCTGTGCAAGCCATTCGTCGCTTGGCAAGGAGTTTCCGCTTTTTCTTATAAGCACTCTCCAGAGTTGCGTCAAATAAGAGTTCTTTTGCCTGAGAGATTCACACATTCATGTTTGCTCCTTCGGCGCTACAAAAGTAGTCTCTCCTCTTATCATCTTCCGCATAAATAAGTTTTTTCAAATATGGTCATACTAACCATATAAAAAAGTAAAAAGTTACACATTGTGTGACAAATTTCAAAACTTTTTATTTCTTATAGAAGATGTTAACATTTTCGACACATTTCGGCAATACCATTTTGAGGGGTGTTTTTATGACCGTGCATATCGAGTTTGATGACTCATGGCAAGAAGAATTTATCACCCGAATGGAAAATGATGGTCCATGGAGTAATTGGGAATTATTTAAACTAGCTGTGGAAGTAGAAAATCATACAGTAATTCCAAATTTTGAAGGATTACTTGCACCACAGCATTTATCCGAACTAACTCCACTTCCACATCAATTAGAGGTGGCAAAACAAGTCGTAGAGAATATGAACGGAAAAGCCATTCTAGCGGATGAGGTTGGTCTTGGAAAAACCATTGAAGCAGGATTAATTCTCAAAGAATATATGATTCGTGGACTCGTCAAAAAGGTACTCATTCTAGTACCCGCTTCCTTAGTGTCTCAGTGGGTTGTTGAACTAAATAGTAAATTTTTTATTCCTGCTGTAGCCCAGAGGAAAAGCTATGTTTGGGAACAATGTGATGTTGTTATTTCTTCCATTGATACAGCAAAGCGCAATCCCCATCGGGAAATTATTTATAATCAGGACTATGATTTAATTATCATAGATGAAGCACATAAATTAAAAAACAATAAAACAAAAAACTATGAGTTTGTACAAAATCTAAAAAAGAAATTTTGTCTGTTACTAACGGCTACACCCATCCAAAATCGGGTTAGCGAAATTTTCAACCTTGTATCCTTATTGAAGCCAGGACATCTTGGCAGTGAAACTGACTTTTATGAAAAATATAAAAAGGATGCCCGTTCACTAGATGATCATGAACATTTAAAAGAATTGGTTAATAAAGTGATGATCCGTAATCGTCGCGCTGATACTGGTATCGAGTGGACGAAACGTATTGTTGAGACCCTCCCTATTGAGTTTTCCCAAGAAGAACATGAACTATATCAATCTATATGCTCGCTTGGAAGTAAAGGGGAATCGATCAATAAGAGTCATTTTTCCATTATGACATTGCAGCGGGAAGCATGCAGCAGTAGAGAAGCAGTATATTATACTTTAAAAAATATGCTACAAAAAGAAGAACTCACTACGCCTGTCTATCATCAGAAAATCAACCAACTCATCTCCCAGGTGGAGAAGGTACAATCCAATGCGAAGGCTAACAAAGCACTGGAACTCATCCAGAAAATCAATGATAAAGTCATTATTTTTACTGAGTACCGCGCTACTCAACTGTATTTACAATGGTTTTTAAAGCAGAATGGGATCAGCTCGGTTCCATTTAGAGGCGGATTTAAACGGGGTAAAAAAGATTGGATGAGAGAACTGTTTAAAAATAATGCTCAAGTTCTCATTGCAACGGAAGCCGGTGGAGAAGGAATTAACCTACAGTTTTGTCATCATATTATTAACTTTGATCTGCCTTGGAATCCAATGAGGCTTGAACAAAGGATAGGGAGAATCCATCGTCTTGGTCAGGTGAACGATGTTCATATCTATAATTTTGCCATAAAAGATACGGTAGAAGAACGTATCATGAAGCTTCTCTATGAAAAAATTCATCTGTTTGAAAAAGTCATAGGAGAATTGGATGATATTTTGTCAAAATTAGAAGTAGGAAATGTAGAAGAACATTTAATTGATATTTTTAATTATTCTTCCTCCGAAGGTGAAATGAAAATTAAAATGGATAACCTGACCTCAATGATTCAATTTGCCGAAGAATTGAAAGGTGGAGAACAACATGCAGCAACAGGAAATTCATAAGTTTTTAGAACGATTTTTTCTGGCCAATCACTGTGAAATGATCGATATGCATTCTAGTTATATGACTGTACAGCTAACCATTGAATTGGATAAAGAATTAATGAACCGCCCTTTTTACTGGCACTATCTAGAAAAAACAGGCGGAGTTCCCAATCCAATGCGTTTAACCTTAATAACAGATCCCAAAACAGTACCAGAACATATAAAGGGGGAAAATGTCCATTTTGGATCCCCCCGTCTTCACCAGATTTTTCGATCAACGAAAAATCTAGCAAGCTATATTCGACTATATGAAAAATCAAACACACTTGCAAACCAACAATCTCCTTTGAAGCCATGGATTGCTTTAAATGTAAAAATATCCTATCAATGCGATCGGAAAAAGGATGTGTTTAAATCGATTGGGTTGAATTTAATTAATGGACAAATGGTTGAACAATTCCACGATAAATTGTTGAACATGGATTTGACACCGAAAATTCCTGATTATTCATTTACACTCACACCATTAATAAGGCCTAAAAGTGGGATAGTGAGAATTGAAAATTTCTTAAAAAGTGAATTAGAAAAAGAAAATCATTCATGGGCGTATGAGGCAAAGAATAGGTGGGAAAAGGATTTACAATTACTTGAACACTTTTATAAGGATGATGAAGACCAAACAGAAAGTTACTTAGTTGAAAAACAAGCCTTGCAAGACCAATATGAGCCAAAAGTTATCATGTCTATTATTAACGGCGGCCTGTTCTATTTAACTGATCAAGCAGTGTAAAGCGATGACACATAAAGACTGTCCCTAAAAATTGGGACAGCCTTTATTTATTACCTTTCTTTTCTCTCATTTTTAACATCAGTACATATGGTATGATCCCAAACCACCTATACATGAATGAGGCTTTTCCCTCCTTTTTGTCCTGACGCATTTTTATTCTTTCGTCTTTTGGCTGATCAATATATTGGACGACTGTTTGCGTAATATACTTTACATAATCATTTGTTTTCATAAATTCACCTCAATTATCAAATAACGAAAGGTACACCCCTCCGACCTTGTAACAAAGGCAAAGGATTCCTAGATCTGAAGGGGCACCTAGTTCATATGAAACTTTTCATCGTAAGTATGTCCTTAAATCCACATCTTTAAAACCTTCTCCGTTCCCTTCCATCAATTAACCTTCAACTTCTCTCGATCCACTGGATCACCTTTTGTCTTTCAGAATCATAATAAGCAATCCCCGTAATGACCATTTCCTTGCCAGTCTTCAATTGAATATTGATTTGCCAAATTGTATCCGTTACTTTCGAAATGTAAAAATTGGCATGTCCATCATAAAATTCAAAGGAACCAGCTTCTACCGTTTCACCATTCATTTCGGCCAACGTTGATTCGATTTTTCTTACACTACTTAATAAATAGTAATCTTGTTTTAAAATGGTCTCTGTTTCCAATAACATTCCTTTCTCAATAACATATTGATCAATATGGATAGCCAATACCATTGAAAAAATGATGAGCAAACATAGCGTTAATGGATAGGTAAAACCTTTCTCATTTTGGAACATGGCGACTCTCTTCCATCACCATTGTTCTTATTACTTGAGACTGACTTTGATCAAATTGATCTTGAACTGAAATTTCCACTCCATTAACGACCTGCTCAAACGTAACTGTTTTTATATTTTGCAGCATAATCTCATGCCCTTTCGAACCAACCCTTCTGCGGATATTCGACCCATACTTTTCATAATTAACGGATTGCCCACTTTTTACAAAGGTTAATCGATTATTTTCAACACTTATCCCTTCTCCCATTCTGATCTCTTTTTTAGCCTGATTAATGAATACTTCCCATTCCATTCTTTGCAGTCTTTTTTCGACAAAACCATCATGATAAAACAAACGAAAACAAAGGGGAATAAATGAGGCGATTAATAAAAAAGCAGAAAAGGCAATCATCATCTCAACAATCGTAAATCCCTTGTTATTGGATACTTTCATATATCTGGATTGTCCGTCCAAACACGTTTTCATATCGAATTGAAACCCTCCTTTTCCCATCTTCTTTCTCCATATCCCATTTAATTTCGTAATTCGTATGATCTCCTGTGAAAATTTTATTTTCTTTTTTAGGATTCTCTATCGTTACGGTTTGCATATACTCGTATAAAATATGGATCGCTTCCGACTTTTCTTGAACCTCAATTGATTGTTTATTGACTTGTATAAATAAGGGAACAAGTATACCCGAAATCAATAACCAACCTAAAAGACTAATGATCAGTTCTGCCATATAAAATCCTCTTTCATTCTTTAACCACATATAGTCTTCCCACTCCAATTTGCAGTGTGATCTTATATCGCGCTTCACCTACTATGATATAAAATGTTCCAAAACGGTTAACTCCCCCATCTGGTTCCAACTCAAAATTAATAATTAAAGCACCAAATGTACCACTTTCTACCTTTATCTCTTTCGGAATCGTACGTTCAACAATATATTTGCTTGAGAGTTTTTCTTTTACAAAATAACGTTTCTCCTTTGGTAGAATAAATACAACTAAATTTTTTTGTTGGGAGATGGCATACTGCTGGGAATAGAGGAGATCCGCTCTGAGATTTGACAGAAAATGTTCTTTTTCAGACATCGCATAATGCGGACGTAATATAATAGTAGAAATAGAGGCAATAACGAGAAAAACACTTAAAACGAATAATAGTTCAATTAAAGTAAAGCCCTTTTGATTCTTCACACTCATGGTAAAACTGGTGGTGAATTGACTAAAGTCACAACACCCTCAGGGGAAATCTGAATGGTTTTCCCTGCTGGACCTTTTGAATTAACTAAATATTCCCCTTTTACAAGCTCATCAACCGTTGGTATTTTTTTATTTTCCATTTCATATGCTTGTATCTGTCCTTCTACCATCCTTACAAAAGCGTCAGAACCCTTATTATTAATCGCAGAATTATTTTTTGTCACATTTGGAACTGTAATTAATAACAACACCGAAATAACTAACAGTACAATCATCATTTCTATTAAAGTAAAACCCCTTTGATTTTTTAACATACTCACAAACTCCTCTCTAAAAACCAGTTTAAATTCCTTCAAGCAAATGAAACATAGGCAATAACACAGCCATATACATGGATACAATCAATAATCCAATCAACATATATAAAACAGGCTGTATTTTTTTCATTCCTTTATCCATTTTTTCTTCTAAATCCCGTAAGCAAACATTGGCAAAGAATAATAATTCCTCTGCAAGCTTTCCATTTTCTTGGCCATGCCTAATGATCATGCCCAACTCTTTCTCAAAGAAGGGATACAAATTGAAAATATCCTCCAATTTCTCTCCTGTTCTTAATAGCCTCTTAATTTCACTTCCTAATTGTTTATAAAAAGGCTGCTCTTCATTCCGTTCAAACATAAATAGGGCCTCATTAATTGATAGTCCACCCGAAAGTAAGTAACTTAGCTGGATAGAGAAATAATGGGTATAAAATAATCGGAGAAAACCTGCAGCAATTGGAATTTTCATTAATTTAACTTTTTGTTCAATGGGTTGTAGATTTCTAAAATAACGAACATAATAATAGGTAGAAAAGAAAATCGGAATGAGGAGAAACAGGAATAGAATAGGTAAAACATCCCCGGCTACATAAATAATCTGTGTAAAAAAATTCGTTTCTATATTCATGGATGAAAATAATGAAGTAAAACGTGGGAGTAAATACTTTTGAATAAAAATAAATAAAATAATCGTTATGAACATAAGGAATAGTGGATAAGAGATCAACTTTTTTAATCGGGAAAGATCATTTGCTCGTCTTTGTATCATTTGGCTTCCTTCTAGAAACGCAGTTGCCAGCCCTCCATGCTGCTCTGCAAAATATACATAGCCAATTAAGTGTTCATGAAAATCCATCCTTTGTAGGATGGAATAGAACGGATACCCCTCCTTTAATTGCGAAACTCCTTCTCTAACTTCAATTTTACGTTTTTTTGGAAGATGATACGTAATAGAATCCAATGCTTCTATGAGTGGATATCCTCTTATTAATAGCTCACCCATCATTTTCAAAAAAGTCGTTTGCTCTTGAATCGTCCATTTACGTCGTTTCATTTGTGTACACCCATCGTTCAAATTCGCTTTCTTTAATATAACCTAAAGCAATTCCTTTACTGATTTCTTCCCGCAAGGTTTTGTACAAAACCTTATTCTGTTCCCCTTTCAGCTCCCCCAACGCTGAAGATAATGCCTTCCCAGAAAGAAGCTCAAATACACTTGCCCTTTTTGCCCGATCATACCCATAACATAATGGAGAGCAATTACCTAAACAATAGGGACAATGTTAAGTCAACAAGTCTTTGCGCCGTGATGGCAACGAGCGTCTGCTCTATTTCCTGCCAATTAACCCCAAACTCTATTAACCGGTGGATGGCTCCTTTTGCATCTCTCGTGTGCATAGTAGTCAAAACTAAATGACCTGTTAGTGCTGCACGAACGGCAATTCTTGCTGTTTCAGCATCACGAATTTCTCCGACCATGATGATATCGGGATCATGACGAAGAATCGCTTTTAAACCTGTTGTATAGGTGACTCCGGCTTTTTCATTTACTTGTACTTGTAGGACAAGTTCATTTTCTTTTTCAATGGGATCTTCCAAGGTGATGACATTTCGTTGATACATATGCGTGGTTTCATTTAGTAACGCATATAAAGTCGAGGTCTTCCCGCTTCCCGTTGGTCCTGTTAATATGATTAAACCATGAGCGTGTTTTAATAGTGCTAATAATTTACGGGTCATAGATGGATAAAGGGATATGTGAAAAAAGGGAATACTTTCCTGATGAGGGAGAATACGAATAACAAGACTTTCACTTTGATTGGCTGGGAGAGTGGATAAACGAAGCCCAATTGTTTGTCCTTGGTGAGTAAACGAATAAGCTCCACTTTGTGGACGTCTTCTTTCCCCAATATCCATTGAAGCTTTAAATTTAAAATGGGAAATCAAACGATCACAATCTTCTGTTGAAAAGGTTTGTTTTGAAAATAGCTTGTTGGCAATTCTTAGTTGGACGAGGGTATCCTTCTTACGTGGGATAATGTGGACATCCGATGCATGACTCTCAACAGCATTCGTAATGATGTTGTCAGCGAGTCTTTCGATAGAACTCAATGGTAAAAACACCACCTTTCAAAATTATACTAGTAAAATTCTTCTTTTTTTCATTAATTCCTGCTAACAAAAAGATTATTAAATAAAATTTTGTTTAGTGTTCACAAAATATCCATAAACTAATGGTAAATAACACATAGGAACCATCTTTCACTTAATTTCAAGAAATTGTTTCCTGTTTAACTTCCAAATGTGAACATTTTAAAAAACTTATAGTGAATATAGTGTTAACCTACTCTAGCTGTATTATAATAGACTTTATATAATATAAATACAATTTGAAATTAATTTACTATCAGAGGTGGGAAACCATGGAACAAACACTCAAAATAACCAATGTATTATCCGATCCTACTCGTTATTATATTTATCAATACGTTACACAAAAACACGATGAAGTAACGGTTCAAGAAATTGCGGATAACTTTAGCATTCACCCGAATGTTGCTAGACTTCATCTCTCAAAACTTGAAGATGTAAATATGCTTGTCTCTGAAACAAAAAAAACAGGAAAGGGCGGAAGACCCAGCAGACTTTATCGCCTTTCAAAGGATGTCATTCAACTACATTTTCCATATCGGGATTACCAATTATTATCTAATATCGCTATCCAAACCATGGCTTCTCTCGGAGAACCGGGACAAAAAGCTCTCTATGAGACCGGTAAAAGATTTGGTGAAGAATTGATCCAACAAGAATTATCTAGAAATCAACAATCTGTTTCAGCGTTAACATTTGATCAAAAACTAAATATGATAAAACATGCCTCCACATTAGCTGGGCTTTCTCCAGAGTTTCAGGCAAACGAAGACAAAACAAAGGTTTCTTTTCAAATATTTAACTGTCCGTTTAAAGAGATTGCTGAAGACCATATGGAAAGTATTTGTCAAATGCACATTCAATATCTAAAAGGAATGTTTAGTTCTCTATTTACAGAGGTAGAATTAATAGAAGGAGATAACATAATAGCCGGATGTGCAGCATGTACGTATCATGCCAGCGTAATCAGTTAATTTTTCCATACAAGTAAATTTGAACTCTTTTCAAAAGAAAACGAAAGCAACCAGTAAATTTTACGGTTGTTTTCGTTTTCTTTTTAGTTTTTAGGATTCTATTTGGATCCTCTACTGATTCAATCATAAGGAGGAATCGAATTGACCAAATAAAAACAATTATTTACTTTTTCTGAATATTTAATTATAATAGTGATGAAACTCACTTAATAGGGGGGGATACCGATGGAACGTATGTACAGAGTCTTAGGTTTTTGGACAGGTATTTTTACCATTATGCTTTTTGTAGGAGATATGTATACAACATCATTGATTTTTTTATGTCAAACAGGTTTCTTTGTATTTCTCAGTTATTTAAAACTTACAGAGCGTATGTATATTTATATTTTTGGAGCGTATTTAACCGTCTTTTTCATCGGTTTTACATACTGGACAACATTTATGATGTTACCAGGAACTGTCGGTCACTAAATTGTGAGTTCAAATAAAAAGAGCAATGGAATATTCCATTGCTCTTTTTATTTGAAGACCTTTTTATCCATCTATCCATTTGAAACGTTCTTTTTTTCTTGCACCAACACCTGAAAAGAAGCACTAATTCCATTAGGCATAAGGAGACTTCTAATTTCTCTATTTCGTTTGCTTACTTCCGAAAATGGGTTTGGATCATGATGACTTTCTAAATGATCTAATATACCAATGGAGAGAAGAAACTCATCTTGACGATAACTTCCAACATTCCGCAACCCTAACTTTTCCCCTAGTTTTTTGAGTACATCCCAATGAATATGACTGGTTATATCCATTTCACCGGGATGAATTAACACATTATTCATTAGTTGATGCTTATAATATCCTCTTAAGCTGCCGTCTTTTCTGATCGGTTCCTGCCATTCTTCATGGCTATAACCATAATCCACACTTATCATCATGCCTTCAGAGAGAACCTGTTCCATTCGAGAAAACATCTCCTCCATTTGCAATGAAATTTCCATCCGATATCCTTCACCAATATGGATCTGATATTCTTTCAAAAACCGAATGATTTGATCATTTGCCAATGGAACAGCTTTCTCAATCAACTTGTTATCTTTCATTGTAATCATGATTTCAAACAATTGACCTTGTTCTTTTTTGATCACGTGAACAGGTAAAGCATCAAACAGTTCATTTGAAAAAATTAACCCCTTAAAGTTCTTTAGTTCATCCAAATTCTGTAATTGCACTACCTGCCATTTTTCATGTATATACTGATTTTGTACTTTGAGATGATAAGGACTACCTTCAACGATAAAATAGGTTAATTCAGGATTTTCGGATGCATACCATTCCTGCAAGAAGGCTTTTGCAAATCGCCCATTCCCTGCACCAATTTCACAAATTTGCGGGGCCATCGATTTATTCCTTACTAAATGTGAAAACCACCTTGCTAAAGTTCCCCCAAAAATATCAGCCAGATTACTAGTGGTAATAAAGTCTCCACCACGGCCAACTTTTTCACCCTCTTTCATATAATAGCCCAGCTGTTCATGATAAAGAACAATATTCATATATTCGGCATATGTAATCATTTTTAAAGGCTGTTTATAGATATAACTTTTTAGATAATTCTGCATAATATACTCCTTTTAGACCACTTAACACTATTGACATAGTGTTAAGTTTATTATATTATTTAGGTAATATCTTAACCGTTAACACTCCCATTACTAGAATTCGAACTCTCCCAGAAAAACCCTTCTCATTTGAGAAGGGTTTTTCGTTTTCTTATTTTAGAATCCATTTAGAAATGGATTTGAATTCAATTCATTTCCAATTGTTGTTACTTGACGATGTCCGCAAAGTACAATGGTTTCCTCTGGTAAGCCGAGTAACTTCTCGTGAATGCTTTGAAGTAGCTGTTCACTATTTCCACCAGGTAAATCTGTACGTCCAATGCTTCCCTTAAATAAGGCATCACCCACCACAGCAATTCCTGCCTCCGCAAAATAAAGAGTAATACTGCCAGGAGAATGGCCAGGTGTTTCTAAAACTTGAAACGTAAAGCCCTCGATTGTCAGTTCTTGTTCCTCATTTATTAGAACATCTGCTTCTTGCACTTGTATTTTTCCAACCTTCATATGCTCAGATAAATTTAGCGATGGTGTCGTGAGCCAGTCCTTCTCGTTTTTATGTACATAAACTGGAATACGATATTCATCCCTTATTACGTCTACCGCCCCAATGTGATCAAAGTGAGCATGTGTCAGTACAATTCCAACCGGATTTAAATCTTTTTCCTGAAGAAACTCTATTAACTTTTCTCCTTCTGAACCTGGATCGAAGATTAAACAAGTAGAATCTTCTTTTTCAAGTACATAACAATTCGTTTGCATCTGCCCTAGCGGCAACTGTGTCCATTTCATATTTTTATCCCTTCCTACAATAAATATTAATATTCTACAAATATTTTACACTATCTAGGGAAGAAAGCGAAGCAATCAGTACTTTATTAGTAAACTATTACGAAAAATTCTATTTTTCCTACCTCGACAAATTTTCAGAAAAATTATAAAATAAGATAGTACGATCAAAAAGGAATTACAATCTTTTCTTGAGCATGATCCTTTTCGTAATAACAGGTTATTGGTTGAAATACGGAACAAAGGGGGAAGAAAATGGGTACTGTCATTATTTTTTTATTAATTGCCATTCTTGCTGGTTTTGGGGCCATCCGATCATTAAAAGATAAAAATATACTCGGAGTTCTATTTGCAGGTGGCAGCTTTTTAGTGTTTGGCTGGTTTTCTGTCATGACAATCATAAACAGTGGGTTTCCTGCTTAAATAAAAGAAAAAGCATCTTAGTGGGATGCTTTTTCTTTTTCCCTATCGGCAACAACTTTATTTCCCATTATCCTCAAGAAGTTGGTTCACCCGGTCCACTTTTTCTTCCATTCTTCGTACAACATCCCGACGATCATCAATACGGATATTCGTACAAACACGTGCAAGCCCCTTATCAAAAGGTACCTCATGCATGGCAAGGATCACTTCAAATAAAACAGGCAATTCTCCTTCAATAATTGTATTCATAGGTGTTAACTGGTACCTTATTTTCCCTTCACTTTCATACTTCTTTAATACTCTATGAATTTCTGCTACATAGGCACTTACACTTGCCGTCTTTGTCCCAACTGGAATCACGGTTACGTCCACAATTGCCATTTTTTCATCCTTCTTTCTATTCACTATGTTGATAACTTGGTAATCGTTTTGCTTTTTAGATCAATTAATTTTTCAAAATAAAAACCATACAAACAGACATCCCCTGAAGGAGAACAACTTAACGGCTCATTTTCTAAACCTTCCATAATAGATTCTTTCTCATTAGGATCCCATTCATATTTAACTAATCGAAAACCTTGGTTGTATGTATTCACTTCACCATTTTGCAGGGGTTGAAAGGTGATAAATGTTTTTTTCTTTTCATTATAATCATAATATGGGATCAACCAATCCGAAAAACGAGTTAATACAGGGGTCTTGAAGGAGCCCGTTGAATTCAATTCCTGATCATAAAAGTGGTAAGTTGCTTCACTTTCTGAATCTTGATCTATTTTTACTGTTAAGATCGAACGCTTAAAAGCATCCATATAGAAGATACTCGAAAAAACCTCTTTCTCCTCTTGACTTGATAAATCCTTTGTAAAAACATTCGAAAATAATGAAGGGTCTTCTTGGTTCCAATTTAAATAAATCAGTTTATTCTCATCATACCAAAATGAAAATGGATTATACAACTCGATTATACTTCTCTTACGATCCAAAATAGACAAATCAAAGGATTGACTCTGCCAGTCCTCTGTAAAAGTTGAAATTAGAACTCTTTGTTCATTATAAGGATTCCACTCAACCCCAACATCAAAAGCTTCTATTTTTTCAGAATAGAGTTCTTCCCCCCATTTTCTAATAACAGTAATGATGAATTCAGTTGGCGAAAAGGGAGAACGAATCAATAAGTAATCTCCTGATGGGCTAATATGTAGGGAGGAAATCGTCGATTCCACTTTTTTAATTAGTCGATTATTTCCCTTTAGTAGATTATAAGCATAAATATTTGAGTGATTTTGTATACTTGTTGAATAAACAATGGTTTGCTCATCAAGCCAACCATATACTCTTTCAAATTCCCCTTCCTCAATCGGAATAGGCACATTTTCTTTTATGTCTTCAACGGTTAATATAGGGGAATCCATTTCAACCTTCTGATTCTGATGTTTAGTCGACTCTGAAATCGATGATTTTTCCTTGGTACATCCAACCATCAACAGTGTGAAAAACAATAATAACAGCCACAAAAAAAAGGCATTTCTTTTCATTACCCTTATCCCCCACCGCCTTCTTATAAATGGCTCTCCACTATTTATTACATTTCCGATCTATTGCCTAAAATCTAATCCTTTTACGCAGGATCTGATTAGGCAATAGAATAGAAGGAATTTGATCCCTATGAATATTACTTATACTTACGAAGTATGGAACCGATTGGTTTCAGATATTTCTCAAATTAAATAAAAAATATAGGCTACATATACAGGCCAGCCAGAAATATTCCAAGTGATTCCCTATAGATTTCATCAAACTGAGATATAGGAAGTGGATTAACGCCTAACCCCAGTTCGATCGTAAACCCTGGTTTTCGAAATTCTTGTATAAACCAATCTTTGTAACCGGCATGACTATCTATATATTGAATTCCTCTATATCCGCTAACTCTCTCGAACTCTTTCGCAATGACCCTTGATTCAGGTGGTTCTAAACCTTCATAACCCCAGTAAAACTCTTTTCCTTGTGTATGGAACGCCATCAAGCGATTAAATTGATTATTTTCTGCCAAAGCAGCCATTGCCTTCGTTTCCGGTTCTGTGAGCGGTGCATCTCCCGGATAATCTCTTGGTGCGGGGGACTTGGGTTCTTTTCTTTCCTTTTCAATCTCCCAGTTAGCTGGGAATTGATTATTTAAATCCACACCCCTAATATTTGCCTTCCACCCGCTAAAGTCGGTGCTTCCTTTATTGATGGACAGCAAGTCATCCTTTAATGAGGCTGGTGGTCCATTCAGCACTAAATCGACTCCATCCGGATTCACCATCGGAACAATCGACAATTTCACCGATTGATAAAGGGGCATCATATTAATACCTCGAATCGGTTGACTATTGGTCAAAGATAACAAATAAGTATTTAAAAAAGACATTAAAACCGACGTTGTAATCCATTCGTTTGCATGAAAGGACGCATTCATATGGACCTTCTTTGTGCCATTCCCAATGGTAATCTCCTGAATATTCTTTCCCTCGACACTCCTTCCAATCGTTTTCAATTGTATAAACGGGAAGTGAGTCTTTAATGTTTGTATATCTTTTTGTAATTGGGCATAATCGTATGTTGAATATCTAAGAGTATCATGAGAAATAACCCTTTTAGGAATTTGAATACTTTGACCAACCTTTAGGTTATTGGGATTGATGGTTGGATTTAACAGTAATAAGGCGTCTACGGAGAGGTTTCTAGAAATCGCTATTTTCCAAAAAGAATCACCCTGTTTAATTCGGTAGGATTGGGTTGTAAATCCAGGTATCCTTATTTCCTGACCTGCAAACAACTTTACTGCTTGAACCCCAATATTGGAATCCATAATTAAATTCAATGGAATCATAAACAGTCGACTAAAATACCAAAACGTATCCCCTGAACGAACCGTTATTTTCATATGATTTTCCTCCTCTCTATCACATCATATTTATGTTTTGAGAAAGAAATCATTCCACGGCCGTGTCAAAATATACGATTTTTAATCATCCATGCAGCTCCAATAACTCCAGCATTATTTCCTAATTTAGCCAAGGTAATCTCTGTAGAGGCCGCTACATGAGGAAAGGAAAACTTTTGAACATACCCTTTCAAAGGCTCAAGCAGGATATCTCCCGCTTTTGATACTCCACCACCTATAATTAATTTATGAGGATTTAATATATTGGCAATGTTGGCAAGAGCTAAACCAAGGTGCAAAGAAACCTCATGCAATACCTCTTTGGCTGCTTCATCTCCAGCCTTTGCCAGATCAAACACATTTTCTGCTGTGATCCTACCCGTATCATGATAAAGTAGGGTAAGTGCATTTTTATGACTCTCTTGATTTTTTACCCTGTCTTTTGCCAATCTAACGATTCCGGTAGCAGAAGCAATGGTTTCGAGACAGCCACTTTTCCCACAATTACAAGGAGCTCCACCCGAAGGGATCGAAGTAATATGTCCAAATTCACCTGCTGCACCACGAATCCCTTGTACAATTTCTCCATTCGCAATCACTCCCCCACCAACACCTGTTCCAAGAGTGACACAAACAAGATCCTTTGCACCTTCTCCTGCACCTTTCCACATTTCACCAAGTGCAGCACAATTCGCATCGTTATTAATCATGACAGGAAGTCCGGTATCCTTTTCAAGTAATTCTCTAAGTGGATAATGATCATGCCAAGCCAAATTAGGTGTATTCTCCATCATTCCCGTTTTTATATTGGCAGGACCAGGAGCGCCTACCCCAATTCCCTTTATATCGCTAATGCCCATTTGGTGTTCCACCAATTTTTGTTTAATACCTTTAGAAATATTCCGAATGATGTATTTACCATGATTCTCGTTATCTGTTGGAATTTCCCATTTTTCAACGATTTCACCATGATCTTGAATAAACGCTATTTTTGTCGTGGTACCTCCAATATCAACACCTATCAGCCATTTTTCAGACATGCCAACACCCCTAGTGACTAAGCTTTCTTTCCTCTTTTATAGACTGAACTTCTTGACGTAACAATAAAATAGCCATTTGATAATCACGTATATCCATTAACTGTGCATGATAAAGTTCTTTAACTTCTACTTCCATTAGTTCAAGATCAGCGAGGCGGTCTCCTACATAAATGAGCGTGCCAAATTTTTTTAAATATTGTTGAATATCATAGATCGTTTTCATGTTTAAACCCTCTAACTTTTGATGATGTATTTTCAAATAAGGATGTTCCTGATGGAATGTATTAATAAAACACGAATATACATGGAATGGAGTTGTCCCATTGTAAAGAACATTCCCCTCCCACTTATAAGTATTTATGAAAGGAAGGACTACACCTTGAGAAAATATAATCATTTGTTATCCATATCCATCATGATCATTCTTATTTATTCTATTTTACACTATACAAACCAGGCAGAGGAAAGCTTTACATACTTTCCAACTGACCAAAATGCCAACTTTAAGGCTACTGAAACTTCCTTAACATTGATAGGTCAATCAAGCAAGGGTTATACCATACTATGGAGAACAGGATCTGTTCTAGATCGAAAAGCCTATTTAAGACAAGATATTAGCCTTTTATTTGGAAATGGTATCCTTATAGATAGTATTGGTAAGGAGTGGAAACAACAAACAGACAAGATTAATTTAGAAAAGAAAATTACACAAAAAGATAGCGCCAATTATAAAGCGATTAGCTTCCACCATGGGGAAATTCATTCCAACGAGTCCATTACGAGTTCACAAAAGATCACACATGATGAGTTATACGTGCTGAATTCAAAATTCAGCACCTTACAGTCGTTTCATCAGCCTGCCAGCACAGAAGAGCAAGAGTGGAAAAAGGTCATTGACAACTTAATAGAAAAACGCTTACAGGTCTCTTTAGAAAATGCTCAAAAAACGCTTAAAATAGACCCCCAACACTATACTATATTTCCATTAACAGATATTTATCAATATGAAGAAAAACCTCTTCAAGGTTTTAGTACACAGGAAACAAGAGAAATAATTGGTCGTTTATGGGAAGGACTTTATAAAAATTATTTCCTTGGAATCTCGAAGAAAGATGGCACCACCACAGACCCACGTGGCAGTACCATTCCATTGATCCTAATTTCTAAAGACAAGTCACATTTGCTCGTTATTAGTCAGTTATTGGACGGCGAAGTTGTGAGCTTGAGGCAGCAGATTCCAAGTCACTAATCTGATTAAGCAATACTTGATAATCTTCATTGGATGGTTGGTTTTCTAGTGCTTTTTCAGCATATTCTTTTGCTGCCACATAATCACCTTCGTCTAAATAGATGAGAGATAAGTAATAAAAGGCCTCATGGAAATCTGATTTTTTTTCAATTAATTGATGCAAATGGGTCTTTGCCTCTTCTAACTTGTCGAGTTTAATCTCAACATAGGATTGTAGAAAAAGTGCATTTACGCTATTATCATTCCGCTTTGAAAACTCATTCAATAACTCATATGCTTGAGCAAATTCCTCATTGGAAATATACTCCTGCGCTAACACGAGTGCAGATTGCTCATCTACGAATTGCCCTGAATGAGTGAAAGCATATTGAAAGGCTCCATACATGAGAGCTGCACTTAATAACAATACCAATGTCTGAATAAATGGTTTCTTTTTCCTTGGAAAATGGGCAATGGCAGCACCTATAAATCCACCAATTAAACCACCAATATGACCGGCATTATCAATACCAGAGAACGAAAAGCCAAAAACTAAATTAATACCAATCACAAAAAGAATATTCGTTCCCATTGTTCGAAAGAAAAGTTTTGGATAGGTTACCCCAAAATACAATAACGCCCCAAATAAACCAAATATAGCCCCACTTGCCCCCGCTGAAATATTGGGACTAAACAGCAGACTGGCGAAGACCCCACTAAATCCAGCTAGTAAATAGATGAATAAAAAGCGTATGTTCCCATATATCTTTTCGGCGGTTGTCCCTATATAGTACAAGGCGAGCGTATTCATAAAGAGATGTAGAAATCCGATATGCAGAACGACAGGGGTAAAAAGCCTCCACCATTCTCCCTCTAAAATAAGCCAATTAACTTTGGCACCAAATTTAATTAAAACGGATGTATTTGTGCTGCCGCCTGCCGCTTCCATAATGAGAAAAAGAATCACTTGAATGGCAATAAAGAGGTATGTGAAGAATGGTTTTCCATTTTCTAAAACCGCTCGATCAGATGTGACTTTTTGTCTAGCTGAAGACAAAGCAGCATTTTTTTCTAATTCAACCTCTGTCTCGGAATAGTCATGGTTCCATTCCATATCGATCGGTTCTGGAAAGATCGATTCGATATTTTTCAACCCACTCTGTCTATCACAAATAATCGATGTCACTTTTGTTTTCTCACCTTTTGGATGCAGAATGGGTTTTTCAATTCGAAATTCATAGTCATCAACAGGTGGAAAAGGGGTTACATATATATTGATTACATCAAGTGATCTTTTTTTGATTTGCTTTCGTATACTCTCGCCATTTGCTACAGTCAATTCGAGATCCCGTTGTAGCCAGTTGCTCCAATCAAGACTATGCAAAAGGAGTCGTATCACTTGTGCTTCTTTATTTTCAATCTTTTCTAGCCATAATTCTTTTTGGCTTTTTGATAATTGTATAATATTGTATTCTTGTTCACTAATTAGGTAATGCGCCAGCCTCCAGAATACGAATTCTTCCCGAAAACTCAAATTTCCCCCTTCTTTCTGTATCTTCTAAAGTCTTGCTACTTTCTTATAACTATAGGCATTTTCAGTGATTTCGTAAAGAGATTGCCTATTCTGGAAGGGAAATAAAAAGAAAAAGACCCAAAGGGCCTTATTTAAATGCATATGGATTTTGAGAAAATACAAAGCCTGTCATACGATTTCGAATCATTGGGACATTCATAAGGAAGCTTACAAAAAAACGTCTAATGATCCTATTACCGAGAATAGAGTTTAGAACACGAAATCGTTTTTGTACTAAATAATATCCACCTATACCAATTAGTATGAGATATAAAAGTTTCAACATCATCATCCTCCTTTGTATAGTTTGAGATAGACTAACGATAATTATCCAGTTCCATACTTTATAAAATTTTGGTAAGAAATCGAAGTGCCATTTACGTTCATCCCTTAACTTTAGAAGTGGGAGACTTCGGCTGAATGAAGTTAAAAAACTGATTCCTTTATGGATGTTAGAACAGATACTGAATGATCAAACTTTTGCTTTTCTTCCTGCGTTAAATCAAGTTCTACTATTTCTCGAACACCACTACGATTTACCACTGCAGGGACACCAATATAAATATCACGTTGTCCATACTCTCCGTTTAAATAAGCAGACACCGTTAGGACTGAATTCTCATTTTGTAAGATTGCTTTTGTTAAACGAACCAATGCCATGGCAATCCCATAAAAAGTAGCACCCTTTTTACTAATAATATGGTAAGCAGCATCCCGTACGTTAACAAAGATCTGATCTAGATCTTCTTGTGTATATTGCTCATTTCTCTCCATCCATTCAGAAATTGGGCGTGTAGCAATATCTGCATGACTATATACCGGTAGTTCTGTATCACCATGTTCTCCAATGATATAAGCATGAACATTTCTTGTATCAACGTTGAAATATTCCCCCAATAAATATCGAAAGCGTGCTGTATCCAAAATGGTTCCCGATCCTATCACACGTTCTTTTGGTAATCCAGAATATTTCCACACTGCATAGGTTAAGATGTCCACTGGATTTGTAGCAACTAAGAAAATCCCATCAAATCCATTCGCCATAATTTCTTCGACAATCCCTTTAAAAATCCTTGTGTTTTTCTCAACAAGATCTAGTCGAGTTTCCCCAGGCTTTTGAGCAGCCCCGGCACATATAACGATAAGGTCAGCCGTTTTACAATCAGAATAATCTCCAAACCATATCTTCGTAGCAGATGGAGCAAAAGCCATCCCATGGTTTAAATCCATCGCATCCCCTTCTGATTTTTCTTTATTCAAATCAATTAGGACCAGTTCTTCTGTAACTCCCTGATTCAGCAAAGCAAAAGCATAGCTTGAACCTACAGCACCTGTACCTATTAATACTACTCGATTCACTCGATCTCTCATTTGGAACCTCCTGAAATTTTCAATGTATGTATTGTTTACGACATTTCACAAAATATAGCACGTGTTCATTTGTGAAACCATTCACAGATAGATTATACTATATCCACCTACTTAAATCCTCACTTTTTTTGTGTGTGAAATCGTAATCAATGTGACAATTTATTGAATCTTATCCAAAAATTAATATTCCCATGATCAGAGTGAAAAATCCGGACAAAAAATTAACAGTATCATTATTTAAGAAAGGATAACCTTTAATTAAATCGGTACGTTCCTCACAGTGGATCGTTTTTTCTGTTTTCAAACCACATATTGAGCACTTGTAACCTGCCTGAACAAATGCCCCAAGCAGGGTATCAATAAGATTTCCTATAAAACCTAAGAGAAGAATGAAATAAAATTCTTCTATTCTTAATTCAAAAATCAAATAGGCAGCCAAGGCAATGATAAAAGAACCTAGTATAGCTGCACAGGTACCGAGAAGACTTACTGCACCTGATGTTCCCCTCTCAACACGTCGAAACGTTTTGATACTAATAGGCTTTCCTTTACTCATCGACCCCACTTCAGAAGCCCAAGTATCAGAGTTTGCTGCTGCAATACATATACATGCCCCCAATAACCATAAAGAGGCCTCTGTATAGTAATACAAGGTACTTGATATAGCCGCGAGTCCCCCATTTGCCATTACTTGTTGCCAATCACGCTGCGATCCCTTCACAAGTAGTTCTTCTGCCTTTCTTTTGTTGCTGCTTTTGACTTTCGACCATAAACTTGAGCTGCCAAAAAAGAGGCCCATAATAATTAAACCTTCTACTCCTAACCCTAAAGTAATAAGATATCCAACGATAAATGCTGCGATCGCACCAGATATCGTTAATAGTTTAGAATGGTAGCCAGAGATCACTCCCATGAAAATTAAAAAAAGAATGAAAATAAAACTTATCATGACTGAATAAAGATCTCTTCATCTGTAATAATTTTCTCAACCGGAATATCATGATCTTCCTTAGGTAAATTGCTTACGATTTGTTCTCTGAATGCTAATGACACTGTATTTCCTTTAAATGATTGCAGAAATCGATCATAATAGCCTCCCCCAAATCCCATTCTGAATCCTTCCGAATCAAATGCTATACCTGGAACGATAAGAAGGTCAATATCGTTTGGTTCAACTAAGTTCGTTTTCGACTCAATGGGCTCAAGCAAGCCGGAATAGACAGATTCCAATTGATCAAATCTCTCCAATTGACGAAAATCCATTTTTCTTTCCTTAGGTAAGCACTTTGGAATGACAATTTGTTTTCCCTCATCCCAAGCCTTACGAATCATTTGAAAAGTATCCACTTCAGGAGGACTTGAAATTGTGATCCCAATACACTGAGCGGATTGCCATAAAGGGTCTTTAAAAACTTTTTGCGCAATAATATAGGAGCGGTGTTCATACATCTCCTTTGAAAGGGTTTGCAATCTTTCTTGAATTTCTTTACGTAGAATTTTCTTTTCGATCAACTTAGTATTCCTCCTTATAGTAAAAATCATTTCACTTCTAATATGTATTTTTAATCATTCAGCTTATTCAAGCTCCTCGCAAGAAGTCCCTTATAAAATATAATACAACAAAAAAAGCAGCAGGAAAATCCCGCTACTTATTTTGTTTCACGATGTGCAGTTGTACGCTTTTCTCTTGGGCAATATTTTTTCAGCTCAAGACGATCTGGGTTATTTCTTTTATTCTTTTTAGAAATATAGTTACGGTCTCCGCACTCTGTGCAAGCTAACGTAATATTCACACGCATGTAATTTCCCTCCAAACTAAATTAAAGCTAAAGCTAGTTCGCTCATACGACTTTTCTATAATATCATCTTTCCAAAGGAAATGCTAGTGTGTTTTTTAAAACCTAAAGATTTATTCTTAAATTTGGAGTAAAAACTCCCCTTCCATTGGTTTCATGTCTGTGCACATTCAATCATTATTATTTAACTATAGAATCATCGAATTTTGTTAAAGTTAGTGGTAAAATAGTAAAGCTCAACCTAATCAATGAGGTGAATATATTGGAAACTATTTTTATGATTCTATTCATACTATCCCTTATCCTTTTTTTATTATCGTTTTTCCTCAAGGACCCCTATAAAAGACTCGAGGATGAACTTGATCAACTTTCTATGCAACAACTTCAAGAAATGTATCAAATAAAGAAAAAACTAAAAATACTTGAAGAAGAACTACTGATTAGTGACGTGGAGTTATCTCCCCCCCTCTCTCAATACTCTTCTTCAAATAAAAAAGAAATTCATGAAATTATTAAAAATCAAGTTTGGTCTTTAGCTAAACAAGGTACACCAGTGGAACAAATCGCTAAACAATCTTCCTTACCAACAAAAGAAGTTCAAGCAATACTAACGGAATTTGCTTTTAGAGGCGAGAAATATGAATAAAAGAAGCGTTAGATCTTTCGCATTTGGACTCATACTTGCTGTCACACTTATTGGCTCTGTTTATTATGGTCAAAAGGATTCCGAGCCTTCTTCAATGGAAATAGAGGAAGCAACCTCGTTTCTAGCTAATAAAGGTTATATGATTTTAAAGAAATCCGAATACAACGCTTTGAAAGGTCAAGCACTTATTCAAGAGGAAGAAACCAAACCTAAAAGTGAAACGAATCAAGAAAAAACAGAGACAAAGGTGGACACAAAGACAAATCCTCCTGCTCCAGAAACAAAAGATTCCATTATTAATTTTCAGCTTGAGGTAGTAAGCGGGATGACATCCAGTGAAATTGCCGCTAAGTTGGCAGAAAATAAAATTGTAGACGATGAAGAGGACTTCGCGGAACACTTAATCAAAAATGATTATCAAACAGACATACAAGTAGGGTCTTATTCACTTACAAACAAAATGAGCTATGATCAAATTGCTAAAATGATTACAAAAAGATAAGGAGCTGCGTACTGCGGCGCCTTATCTTTTTTTGTTTATTGATTTAAATCAAAATGTTTCCCTTTTACTAAATAAAGAACATATTCAACAATATTGGTAATATGGTCAGCTGACCGCTCTAAAAAACGACAAATAAACAAAAATTGAGTGATTTGCGGAAGATTTTCTGATCTTTCATTATTTAACTGAAAAAGATCATTAATGGTCTCACCGTATAAAGCATCCACCTCGTCATCCATTTCAGCTACTTTTCTTGCAATTTGAACATCATCTTTTTCATAAGCAGTTAAAGATTCTTGCAACATAGCTGACGTAATTTCATGCATTTTTTTAAGAGTATAAATAGGTTTTATATGTTCCACTTTCCCTATTCGTATAGTTGATTTGGCAATATTCACAGCAAAATCAGCAATCCTCTCAAGATCTGTTGCTATTTTAATGGCAATGATAATACGACGTAAATCAATGGCAACGGGCTGTTGTTTAGCAATAAGCATCACAGCAAATTCATTAATATCCTCATAAAGGATATCGGCATTGCTGTCCTCTTCCATAATCTTTAAGGCTAATTCAATATCTTGTGTTTCAAAAGCGACCATTGCTTGGTCTAATGCGTTTTTAGCGAATTGAGCCAGTTCAACTAATTTTGTTTGCAATAATGTTAATTCTTTCTCGAAATTTTCTCGTACGACCATAGTTGTATCTCCCTTCACTTTTACATTCTCCTCCCATTACATAACCTATATATATACTTAACTAACTAAACAAATATCTTTACTATTATGTGCGAATAGAACAAATAAAATCATATCGTCCATTATCTTCTACAAAAATACAGACGTCATAAAAAAACAACGTCTGTATTTCAAATGCTTTTTATCCGAATCGACCTGTAATATAATCTTCTGTCCGCTTATCGGTTGGAGTCGAAAAGATTTTATTTGTGTCATCAAATTCTACCACTTCTCCACTTAAGAAAAAGGCCGTTTTATCTGATATACGAGCTGCTTGTTGCATATTATGTGTCACGATAATAATACTAAAATCCTTCTTGATTTCTTGAACAAGTTCTTCTACTTTTAATGTTGAAATTGGATCCAAGGCAGAAGTAGGCTCATCCATTAAAATCACGTCAGGTTCAATGGCTAGACAACGTGCAATACAAATACGTTGCTGCTGTCCACCAGAAAGACCATAAGCATTTTCCTTCAAACGATCCTTAACCTCATCCCAAATAGCCGCACCTCTAAGACTTTTTTCCACAATTTCATCGAGAATCTTTTTACTCTTTATGCCATGAATTCTGGGACCATAGGCAATATTATCGTAAATCGATTTTGGAAATGGATTTGGTTTTTGGAAAACCATTCCCACATTTGTCCGCAAATCTTCAACCTTATATGATTTATCTAAAATATTTTTATTTCGATACATAATGTTACCTGATGTTCTAACAGACGGAATCAATTCAATCATTCGATTTAACGTTTTAATGTACGTTGATTTTCCGCACCCAGATGGACCAATAATGGCAGTAACTTCATTCTGAAGAATTTCTAGGTTGATATTTTTCAGCGCTTGGTCTTCACCGTACCATAAATTTAATTCTCTTGTATCAAATACAACCTTCTTATCTTCCACAGGATTTCCCTCTTTAACATCATTAGTTGTATTTATTGTATTCACTTTCACATCATTCGTGCTTACCGACATGGTCAACCCCTCCATCATCCATTAAAATCTTTTCTGAAACTTATTTCTTATTATAATTGCAATTGAATTCATTAAGAATAATAACACTAATAACACGACAATTGTAGCAGAAGCGAGACTTGCATATTCAGCAACAAGTGCAGCATCCACTGTCCAATAATAAATCTGTAATGGCAGTACAGTAAACTTGTCAAAAATGCCCCCTGGGATTGGCATTAATAATGCCGGAATTCCGAGTACAGTTAGCGGAGCTGTTTCCCCAATCGCACGTGAAAGAGCTAGAATAACACCCGTAAGAATACCTGGAAGGGATGTAGGTAGCACGACATTGCGAATCGTTTGCCATTTAGTTGCCCCCATTCCGTAAGAAGCTTCTCTTAAAAACCCCGGCACCGCACGAATTGCTTCCTGTGATGAAACAACGACAACAGGCAAAATGAGCAGTGACATTGTTAAACCACCTGTTAAGACAATATTACCAAGGCTCATTCCTCTTAAAAACACAGTCATTCCTAATAAACCGAAAACAATGGATGGGACACTGGCAAGATTTGAAATATTCATTTGAATAAATGATGTGAACTTACCCTTTTTAGCATATTCCTCTAAATATATGGCAGTACCGACACCTAATATTAATGTCAATGGTGCTACAACCACCATTAACCAAAACGAACCTGAAATGGCCCCGAGAATCCCTGCCTTTTCAGGATCCGTGGATAGTCTATTTGTTAAAAAGTCGAAATCAATCCAACCAATACTTGCAGAAACCACTCGATAAAATAATACAACCAATACAACTAATCCTACAAGAGTGGATAAAAAGAAAACGGACTTTGCAATGTTATTAGTAGCTATGCGAGTACCCATCTTCTTTTCTACTTGAGATGAATCCATATATTTCATAATTAATATTCCTCCCTGAATTTACGAGAGATATACTGTGCAAGTAAATTCATAATCAACGTAAATACAAATAATGTCATGGCTACAGCATATAAACTAAAATAGAGAGTGGAACCCGCTGGTGCGTCTCCACCTGTTACCTCAACAATATAAGCTGTCATCGTTTGCATAGACTGGGTAATATCAAAAGTAAAGTTCTTCGAGCTTCCGCTAGCAATTGTTACAATCATCGTTTCACCGATCGCACGTGAAATTCCAAGTACAAATGAAGCAATAATTCCTGACATAGCCGCTGGAATTACGACCTTCCATGTCACCTCTAATTTAGTAGACCCTAAACCAAGAGCACCTTCTCTCATAGCATTCGGCACGGCACTCATAGCATCTTCAGAAAGAGACGCTACCATCGGAATAATCATAATTCCCATCACTAAACCAGGCGCAAGAATATTTGTAGGTTGTAAATTAGGTATAAAAGAATGTAATAATGGAGTAACAAATGTAAGGGCAAAGAATCCATAAACAATTGTCGGGATACCAGCTAATAATTCTAGAATTGGTTTTACAATTTTTCTAATTCGGTCTGAAGCATACTCGCTTAGATAAATAGCTGACATTAACCCAATCGGAATCGCAACAACCATTGCAATAACAGTTGAAAGTAATGTACCCGTAACTAATGGTATAATTCCAAACTGCGCGTTATCCCCTAATGGTTTTAGAATAGTACCGGTAAAAAAGTCGACAAATGGTATTCTTTTAAAAAACTCAATCGTTTCTGCTAATAAAGTGATAACGATCCCTACAGTTGTTAAAATTGAAACGAGGGCAATAATAAGAAGTAATATAGGCATTATCTTTTCTTTAATCGCATTTGCAGAAAAAGAGCGCTTATTCAGTTGAATTAATTCTCTAACACTTGTACCGCTAGTCAATTCTTTATTTGACGATTTTTCCAAAGTAAAAAACCCCCTTCATCCTCAGGCCTTATTATGTAAGGTAAATAAATACGTTTTAATTCATCCAAAAATAACCATTTTTTTATTACAAACACATAAGAAGATGAGAAGTTGTTCTTCTCATCTTCTAAGCAATTATTAACCAAGTCAATAATTATTTTAAAGCATTTAAAGCATCAAGAGAAGTCTGAACCTCTGCATCTGGCAGTGGTGCAAAACCAGTTTCAGATGCCACAGTTTGCGCATTCTTCATCGTGTAGATTGCATAATCCAATACTTGTGGCTTTTCTTTAGCCATACCAACATTTAGGTAAGTGAATACTGGACGAGTGAATGCTGAATATGCAAATTCTTCACTTTCTCCAATTGTTTCAGTAGATGGAGCAACTGGTCCATTACCGAAGTCAATGCTTACAGCTTGTAACTTATCTTTGTTGCTTTCATAATAACCATATCCAAAAAATGCGATCGCATTTTTATCTTTTGATACAAGGTCAACTAATGTTGAGTATTCTTGTTGTAAATTAATTCCATCTACTAAATCTTTTTCTTCAAGAATTTTTTCCCAGAAGAACTCATAAGTTCCGTGGTTTTCATTAGGTCCCATTGTTTTGATTGGTTCCTTCGGGAATGAAGGATCAACATCAGACCAGTTTTTAATATTACCTTCAGCTAAGAAGATTCTCTTTACTTGATCAGCAGTAAGTTCTTTAGCCCAAGTGTTTTCAGGGTTAATAACAAATGTTAATCCATCAAGAGCAACTTTTAATTCTTGAGCGTCAATTCCTAATTTATCAGCTTCTGCTTTTTCTTCATCTTTAATCGTACGAGATGCGTCATTGAAATCAGTTCCATCAGCAACTAAGAATTTTTTAAATCCAGCAGATGTACCAGAACGTCCAACTTCAACTGAAACATTTTCTTGTTCGTTCGTCATATAGTTTTCAGCCATTTTAGCCATGAACGGATAAACTGTTCCAGATCCATCAACAACAACGCTTCCTTCTAATGCAGCAGGTTTTTCAGTTGTTGTATCAGTTCCCCCAGCATTGTCTTTTGGTGTTTCTTTAGCTCCACCACATGCAGCGGTAATTACCATTAATGCTGCAAGGATTAAGAACAAACTTAATTTCTTGAATTTCTTCATGTCTAAAAATTCCCCCTAAATATTCTGTTTGTTTTTCTTACATGTTTTACAATAAAGCTTTACTGTTAATCGCGTTTTAATTAAACGTAAAGGTTTTGTAAATTTGAGCTGAATTTTGTGTAAGTTTGTCGAAATCTAGAGTATAAAAATGCTTTTTTGTTAAAAGTAAATATGTTTATTCGGTTATTCTTATATTTAAGCGTTTTTATATTAATTTCGACAAAATTTTCAGTAGAGCTCTTCTTATTGTACACAAAAAAGTCCTACTCATACAAGATGAATAGAACTTTTTATTGATGACTAGTTTGTTTGCTGCTCTACGACATCGTTATTATTGGTTTCATCTGATTCAACCACTGTTCCAGTAGCACGTTGTTGTTGCAAATCAAAATACATATCCATCACTCTTTCACCAATTCTCAAATTAGCACGGTTATCCGTTCCACCCGTGTATGCCCATGGTACCAACACAGCCATAGCAATTTCAGGGTTTTGGGATGGTGCATAACCAACAAGACTAAGGTTCATGACTGGGTTCATTTTGTAGTTTTCTAGCGGACCATCGTAGAATGACTGAGCCGTTCCTGTCTTACCTGCCGGCGAATAGGATTTTCCGCCAAAAAAGCTGTAGGCTGTTCCGCCTTGTTCCTGCATGACTTTTTTAAAGCCAAGCTGAACATTTTCGATCCAACGATCCTCTAAGTACAATCGATTCAATACTTTAGGTTGAATTTCTTGTACGATTGGCCCAAGCTCATTATCCAATTGTGGTTCGCGAATCTCTTTGACCATATGCGGTTCCATCCGGCTGCCTCCATTTGCAATGGTTGAGACATATTGTGCCAGTTGCATGGTCGAATACGTATCATACTGACCGATCACAAGGTCAAGCATTAATCCTGGATTATCGGGTACTCCTTTAAAACCAGATTGTTCATTAGGCAAATCGATTCCTGTTCGCGTACCGAGACCAAATTGGGCAAACGATTGGCGAATCGTATCAACGCCCTTCATGTTTAATGGAAGTGAACCATTTGGTATATAACGTCCTTCTCCTATTTTAATCGCCGTATGGAACATATATACGTTAGAAGAAACTTTTAGGGCATTTACATCGTTTATCCATCCAAAGTTCTTCCAAGATTTCTTTGGACGCGTTCCCCTAATGTTTAGCGGACTATCAAAAAAGGTTGCTCCCGGGCTAATGACTCCGGTTTGATAGCCTGTTAAAATGGTCGCACCTTTTACAGTTGAACCGACATTATACGTCGTCGTAAAAGTTCCAAGTGCATCATCTTGCATTTCGGTTTTACCCGTTTCTTTATCTCGAACGAATCTCTTACCTGCTAGAGATTTAATTTCTCCCGTATTTGGATCCATCAACACAACATAGGCACGGTCCAATAAATTCGTTCCAGAAAATGTTTTAGCTCTCCGAAGCTCTTCTTCAATGATCTTTTCTACTCCACGTTGCAGATCCATATCAATGGTTAGAACAAGATCCTTTCCTCTCTGACCCTCTGTGATGACTTCGGTACTTACGACTTCACCGGACTGATCTGTCACATTTTTCACTTTTGCTTTTTGTCCATGTAAAACATCTTCGTATTGCTTTTCAAGATAACTAGTTCCTACACGATCATTTCGACTATAATCTCTTGATAAGTAGTAATCGATTTCCTCTGCCGGAAGACCTTTATCAGAACTCGTGACTCCACCGAGAACGGATCGCAATGTATCTTCAAAAGCATAGGAACGGTCCCAATCGGTTGTCGTATCCACTCCCGGAAGAAGTTGCAGGTTTTCACTTACAACAGCAAATTCCTTAGGCGTTACATTTTCATTTTTCACAATTTGTGGCGTGAATTTATAACCACTGACAAATTCTCTATATATGGCAATCACTTCAATTTCATCTTTAGAAAGTTCACTGAGATCTAATTCAGTAATCCGCTCTAAAGTCAGTTTATAGACCACATCATCATATTCTTTGATGTCTTCGTATTTTTTCTGTAAGGTTTCACGTTCTTTTTCCGGTACTTTTTTACTTGCTCTTTTTGGATTCATCGAAATCCAATAATCCTTCATATCTCGCTCTGTTACTTTTTTTGTCTCTTTATCAATTAATTTAGAAAGTCTTTCGGCCACTTGCAGCATTTCCTTTGAACTTGCTCCACTATTCGTATAAGTAATGGCATTTACCGGTACATTATCAACGACAATTCTTCCATTTGTGTCATACATTTTCCCTCTTGGCACAGGGTTATTGACGGTGACATCCTCCGTCCTCTCAATTTCCCGCTTATAATCATCCCCGTATACAATTTGCACAACTCCCAGCCGCAGTATTAATATTGAAAATAGTAAAAACACAACAAAAAAGAGCATGTTTAACCGAAAAGGAACATGAGTTTTTTTCTTTTTCTTTTTATTGTTCAATTTGATCCACACATCCTTCACGAAACAGTTCTCCCTTTATTGTAAAAGAAAAGTGTTCATAATACTATCAAAATCCTATTTAAGATTTCAGCAAAGATTTCTATTAATGGCAAAAAAAAGAGAGGACTAGACCTCTCCTCGAGCAGGAATTTCAGATATGGATGCGTCTAATAAACAAATAAATAAGTGAATGACCAGCACCTAAAATTAGAAATAAAATAGGGAGACCCTGCTTTACGTCCATTGTATGGACCATGGCTAAAAATAATAAAATCGAAAATACCCTTCCTGCATTAAGATAGATTTCTCTCACAACAATATACTCTACTCTCATTTCGGCTGCCTTCCATCCGCTTCCAATCACGTCATATGTAATGGAGAGATAGGGCACCAGTAATAGCGGGTAGGCGATCGCAATCACCGCGGCATAAATCAATAATCTTGTATAGGTCACATCAAAAGCAATCAAAAATATAGCCGCATATAATAGTAATCCCCCAAGCAGGATGGACCTTAGACGTTGTTCTTTTTTAATTAGCCTTGAAACAGCAAAATAGGCCACAAAGGATACTCCAGAATTAATTAGTCCATATGTACCTAAAGCCATCTCAGTACCCGTGGAAACAAACACGAGAACCGAAATCATAAAAGCAAAAATCCCTTCTCTAAGTCCCTGGAAAAAATGGGCATTTGTCACCATTCGCCAGTTATGATTATGTTTACGCTCAGAGAGAATCCGACCAAACCAATAACTTCCATTCGCTGGCCTTCGTTTTAAAAAAAAACTTAAAAATACAGCAGCAGCAAATAGAGCTAACGAGATGCCAAAAACAATGGAGTAACCGGCGAATTTCTCTAGTTTTGAAATGATAAAACCTGCCGCTATCGGTCCCAACATTCCCCCAACTGAAGCGAGAATTCCAAGAAACCCATTAAAAAAATCTCTTGTTTCAGGTTCGGTTATCTCAAACGTTAAAACATTAAATGCTAGCCAGTAAAAACCATACCCCATCCCCAAAAGAGCACCCAAAAGCAATAAATAGGTTGAAGCAGATGTCCCAAATCCTAAAACACTCAAATAAAAAAGCGCCAGTAGAGTAATGCCAATTCGGAAAACAATTACCCGGTCAATTTTCTTTGCCCATCTTCCAGCAAGAATAAATGTAAAGGGTTGTGCGACCGCAACAGCCAAATTGTATAGTCCGATATCCTTTAGCTCACCCGTTTGCTTCCATAAATAAATATTCACAAATGTATTTGAGAGAGCGATACTCAAAGAATATAGTCCACCTATTAATAACAATAGTGTTAAATCTTTTGTCAGATGTACATCTCCAATTAAATGTTTCTTAAATTTACCCATAAAATAAACTCCCCTTTGTGTCTAAAGGGTAGTTTTCACAAAATAACAAAGGTTATTCATGAAGAAATAGACAAAATAAAAAAGGTCGGTAAAACTTTGTTTGACCTATCCTTATACGTCTTAGAAAAAGATCATACTATAGCGTACTGTTTGAGAGAAGATTCGATAATTTGTCATGAATCGTACAATCCGCAACATGTCAACGATATTTGTCATAATGGCTTTTCTCCTCTTCCATAATGTCCCAGACCGCTATTGACTTGTTTTTTTTATTTGATTAAATCAAATTAGAAGAAAAAAAGGGGTGTCACAATCTATGCCTAAGATGAAAGAATTAAATATATCACTATACAGTTTATTAATTCAATACTTTATCGATAAAGAACCTATACAAAAATTCCCCGTCGACTCCTATCTATTTCAAGAAAAAGAAGAAGTTGAAAATATTTACTTATTATTAAGCGGAAACGTTTCCATTGGGCGGGTGCATGTAAAAGGAAAAGAATTTATCCTTAAAATATTAACTGGTGAAGAAGTAATTATTGAATATGAACTATTCCAAAATAAATCTGCCTACCACTTTTATGCCAAAACATTAACCAATTGTGAACTTCTGGTAATTAAAAAGTCTCAATTTGAGGAATATGTTCTAAGTGAACCAAACATACTTGGAGCGTTATCCACTTGGTTCAGTACACGATACATTAAATCTCAAATTAAATGTCAAGATTTAATCATGAATGGCAAAAAGGGTGGACTTTACTCAATGCTCATTAGACTTTGCCGCAGTTATGGAGTTGCAACTGAAAATGGAATACTAATTGATTTGCCACTCACCCATCAGGAGCTTGCTAATTTAACATTTGGAACAAGAGAAGTCATTCAAAGAATGCTAAAAGAGCTTCGTGAAAAGGATGTTGTCTCCTATCATCAACAACGTTTTACGGTAAAAAATCTAGCTTACTTGAAGCGTGAAGTAGACTGTCAAAACTGCAATAAAGAAATATGCGGGCTTAACTAGTTTATAGTCATAGTCCTAAAAACAACCGTTCCTTCATACGCCTAATAGTCTTTCCTAAACCATTTTTAGGGAAGACTGTTTTCTTTTATATTTCTCTTACATTCATATGGTCACCTATTATCCTACGCTAAGGATGGCGGCAATCCTTCAATTGTACAACTTCACCCTTCATAGGATAAAATAAGTTGTGAATATAATGAAGGATGTGCACGCATGAATCTATTTAAACAACTAATTGTTAGTCTCTACTCTCCAAAAGACATTTCAACCTTTCGTCACCAAGGGCTTGGTAAAACGATTCTGTTTGTCTTGATCTTAACTTTATTATCCATTTTGCCAAGTATATACTACTTTAGTACTTCTATGGTTAATGGAATGGAAACAATCAAAAATACTATACAAAATGAACTCCCTTCCTTTACGATTGAAAATGGTGAATTAATCTCTGATGAAACCGTTCCCCTAACCATAAATACTAGTGACTTTACCTTTATATTCGATAGTACGGATACAATTGATCAAGCTGCCATTGATCGTGCAGATAACACTATTTTCATCCTTAAAAATGAATTAGTTTATGCGGCTTCTGGAGTTTCTCAATCAATGCCTTACTCCATATTTGGTGATGTTACTGTAACAAGAGATGATCTTACATCCAAGTTAACTTATTTTGACTCTGTTTTGCCTATCACCATTCCGATCGTCTCATTAATCGTTTTTCTATTTTCTTCACTCATGAAGTGTTTGGAAATATCCATTTTGGCTTTATTTGGGATTGCTTTAAAAAATATTCTGAATAAGATGATCAGCTACGGTCATTTATGGCGATTATCTGCTTATAGCATTACGTTACCTACCTTGTTCTTTACCATAATGGATGCTTTGAAGACGGTTGTTCCAAACGGATTCTTCGTCCACTGGTTAGTTGCTTTCATTATGCTATTACTTTCCCTAAAAGAACTGCCTTCCGAAAAGAATCAGCTATCATAGTGTCAACACTTTACTTCCTAACCTCTAGTTCGGTAAGTTACTTCCAAAAAACGTGCCCTGTGCACGTTTTTTTTATCCAATGATATCACTGTGTTGTTTCAGGGTTAACTTTGTTTAAAAGGGCGGTTGTTCTAATAGAATGTAAACTAGCATATAAATGAGAATAACTAGATTTGGGAGGGAACGATCGTGAAACGCTTATTTGGAGCACTCCTTACCGTTATGATCCTATATGCCATTTATTATGACCTGAGCCAGGGAACACTTCCTGTTCATAATACTGAGAACGTAACCCCCGAAAAAGAAACTCTAACTAAAGAAGTTCCCTATTTTGAAGAGAAAGTAGTTGCAGGTGATACGGTCCTTTCCATTTTAGAAGATCGATACCAGCATTCCATTCCGGTTCCTATTTCAGATATCAGTAATGATTTTCGTCAATTAAATAACGGACTTTCACCTCAAGAAATCCAACCTGGAAAAACGTATAAGTTTCCTATTTATTAGTACACGTTTAAGATATCTTTCACCATTCTAGAAGTAATCCTCCTTTCAACCTTCTTGTCATCCCCACGGTTCATTGCTAAAATAAATACGCATAGAAGTTCAATAATCTATTTTTATCAAAGGGGCGTATCACGATTGAGCGAAATCATACATCGTACAAAAACCCGACCCATTAAAGTCGGAAATTTAACAATCGGTGGAAGTAATGAGTTATTTATTCAAAGTATGACAACGACGAAGACACATGATGTGGAAGCAACTGTTGCTCAAATTAATAGATTGGAAGAAGCTGGCTGTCAGATAGTCCGAGTAGCATGTCCAGATGAACGTGCTGCACTCGCCATTTCTGAAATTAAAAAAAGAATTAACATTCCTCTTGTAGTAGATATTCATTTTGATTATAAACTCGCTCTTATTGCTATTGAAGGGGGTGCAGACAAGATTCGCATCAACCCAGGTAATATTGGCAAACGTGAAAAGGTCGAAGCGGTTGTCAAGGCCGCGAAAGAAAAAGGGATCCCGATCCGCATTGGAGTCAATGCCGGTTCTCTTGAAAAACGAATCTTAGATAAATACGGTTATCCAACTGCTGATGGAATGGTTGAAAGCGCCCTGCATCACATAAAAATCCTTGAAGACTTGGACTTTCACGATATTATTGTTTCGATGAAAGCATCTGATGTTCCTCTTGCCATCGAAGCCTACGAAAAGGCAGCACAAGCATTTGATTACCCTCTACATCTTGGTATTACGGAATCTGGCACCTTGTTTGCTGGAACAGTGAAAAGTGCAGCAGGATTAGGGGCTATCTTAAGCAAAGGAATTGGGAACACGCTCCGTATTTCCTTAAGCGCTGATCCTGTAGAGGAAGTAAAAGTGGCACGCGAATTATTAAAAGTCTTTGGACTTTCTTCCAATGCAGCGACACTTATTTCATGTCCTACATGCGGAAGAATTGAAATTGACTTAATCAGCATTGCCAATGAAGTGGAAGAATATATCTCTACCATAAAGGCACCCATTAAAGTAGCCGTACTTGGCTGTGCTGTAAATGGTCCAGGAGAGGCCCGCGAGGCTGATATTGGAATTGCAGGTGCAAGAGGCGAGGGCTTACTATTTAGACACGGTGAAATTGTTCGAAAAGTACCTGAAGCTCACTTGGTTGAAGAACTGAAAAAGGAAATTGATCAAATTGCCGAAGAGTATTTTGCCAAACAAGAAACCGAGCAACAACAAATCTAATTTTTTCATCGTAATCCTAATTAATCAAATGAAAAGAAGCTCTGAGCAACTAAATGCTCCCGAGCTTCTTTTTATATTCTGGTTAAAAAAACGGAAGAATAAATATTGATAGAATAAGCGAAATAGCTCCAATGGTCATTGCCCAACTACCAGAAGGTGCTCCTCTTCTTCGTGCAATAAAACCGAGAACAATCCCTGCTATCCCAAATAAAACAGGAAGAACAAATAAGGATAATATGGAGAGTGCCAGGGCCGATAGACCTATTCCCCTACCGCCTGCCTTCTCATCCCCATATTCACGAACTTCTCCCCTATTTAAGGACAATGGTGCAGCTAATTCAGCAGAGGTTTCTTCGTGATAGCTGCCTGTTCCAAAATAATCCTCTTCAGACAACTCGCTTTCCTTACGAATATCCATATTTTTACGGTCTAGATCTGCCATAATATATGATCCCCCGCTTTCTTATACAGTTCGTTTAAAACCAACCTTGAACACGGCTTACTTCAAAAAAACATCAAACAATCGATTAGAAAATCATGTTTTTTTGAGAAGCATTATTATTGTTTACTAAAAATAAAATTTCAATATGACAATGTTTAACATAAACGAGATCCAGGAATTAGAATATTACAATAATTTATTTTGAGGTAAATCTTTACATATAATTTACATAACTATTGTATAATCAGTTCGATGGGTAAAAAGTATGACGAATAGGGGCGACTTTTGTTGAAAAATAGAGAAAAAAGGAAAACTAAATCACACAAGAAAAATTCAAACCATAATCATGTGTTTCAAAAAGTACTTCACAAATTTAATTTAAGTACACGGCTATTTCTTTTATTTGTTTCGTTATTAGTATTATCTGTTGTGGTTGTAGGAGTTAGTTCCTATATAAAAGCAAAGGATATGAACACGGAGACCATTGAAAATAGATTAGTGAGGGAAACAGATTTAATGGGTTACATTGCAGAAAATTTGAAGTTCGTTTATGTAAGTGACAATGATTACTTTATGCAGCAACTTGATACAAATGTACGTACACAAAAAGAGAAGCTTAAATCTGATGGGATTACTTCTGAATTCTTCTATATAGTTGATAAAAAAGTAACACCCTTTAAGGTTAGTGAAAAATCATTACCAACGATCTCAAATCAGGTTGTTAACCAAATAACTGAAACAAAAACTGGAGTGCTTCATGAAAAAATAAAAGGGGAAGACTATACGATCACCTTCCAAGCAATGAAAGAAATTGGAGGAACGTTTGGTATAATCATCCCAACAAAATCTTATATGGATCCTGTTACCCAAATGGCCTATTTTACATTGATTGTCATTATTATTAGCATACTCATTACAACACTTGTTACCATTTTATTTGTGAGAACCTTAACCAAACCATTAAACCAATTAAGAAATACGATGAGAGAAGTGCGTGTAGGAAACCTTACCGACTCAGTAGAAATCAAAACAAGTATCCCTGAAATCATTTCATTACATACAAGCTATAATGCCATGATTGGTCATATGAGCAGCATGCTTAATGAACTGAAAGAAACCACTATCGAATTAGAAGATACCGGTGGTGAACTAAAAAAATCATCAAACGACACCCTTACGTCTAGTCATCAATTGATCACAGCGATTAACACAGTCAAGTTAGGGGCTGAGCAAACAGCCATCAGTTCTGAAAATAGTGTAAACAGCTTTAAAGACATGAAACATAAGATCGAGATCATGATGAAAAATATGGAAACCGTCTTTCAAAGTTCGGAAAGTATGAATCACTCTGCCGACCGAGGGGAGAAAAACATTAGTGAATTAATCACTACGATTACAATATTCGAAAAAGATTTTGATCAATTAACCAGAACGATCAAGCAGGTTAAAGACTATTCTAAAGCCATTACAAATCTTGTTGGGTTAGTTGATGGGATTGCAGAACAAACAAAATTATTAGCATTAAACGCTTCCATTGAAGCGGCACGTGCAGGTGATGCCGGTAAAGGATTTGCGGTTGTAGCTCACGAAGTCCGTAATCTTGCCGAACAATCGACCCTTGCAACAAAGGAAATTTCGCAAGCAATTACGAATATGGAGCATATTACTCTAACGGCCTCCGATGAATTTGAACATATGCTTTCTAAAATAAATAAAAATCTACTAATGGCGAACGAATCAAAGATTACCTTTGATGAATTAATGCAGGAAATAATAGGTGTAAACAGCAACCTACAAGGGATGCAAACCGAGCTTGAAGATTTAAAAGGAAATTTACCACAGCTTGAACAAACAGCAGAACATTTTTCGTCTATTTCCCAAGAAACATTGGCTAGTGCACAAGAAATGCTTGCTACCAGCGAAAATCAAATTCAACAGATGGAAAGTACCGATGAAATTGGCTTAAAATTACATCACTTATCCCAATCTCTTTCGGACATTACTATGCGTTTTAAGTGTGATGTGATCAAATAAACCCATATAAAAAAGCGAGCATTCCTTTCTAATAAGGAATGCTCGCTTTTTGTATCGTATCTATTCAACTACACTCCGACGTTTCTACTGCACATTCTGGACAGTTTCCATAGATTTCAAATTTATGTCCAGATATCTTATATCCTTGTAAATTTTCAGTCAGCCCATTCATTGGACAGGTCTCGATTTCTTTCGTTTTCCCACATTCGAGGCAAATAAAATGATGGTGATGTTGTTGATGAGAACATGTTAAACGAAAATGTTTTTCACCTGATAGTTCTGTCATTTCAAAAATCCCAAGCTTAACAAACAGCGATAAATTACGGTAAATCGTATCAAAACTTAAGCCAGGATATGGATCCTTCAATTGATCTAATACATCTTTGGCGGTAAGATATTTATTATGATCCGCAAATAATTGCAGCATATCTTCTCTTTTCCCCGTATGTTTAAACCCTTGCTCTTTTAACAGCATCATTGCCTGATCTACATTCATTCTTCTTCACTCCATTAAACCGATCTTTTTACCATTCGTTTTTTTATTAAAATGGATACGATCAAAATGATGATTGAAATCATGACGATTGTTCCACCTGGAGCCAAATCAAGGTAATAAGAAATGGATAATCCCCCTAATACCGCTGTTTCTCCAAAGATAACGGAATAAAGAATCGTCTGTTTAAATCCGTTAGAAAGGCGTATAGCCGACGCTACAGGCAAGGTCATAAGAGATGAAACCAATAAAACTCCTACAATTCTCATCGATGATGCAATCACCAACGCAACCATAATAATAAAGATCAGATGGAAACCTTTAACGGGAATTCCCGATGCTTTTGCATGCTCTTCATCAAAAGAAATTAAAAATAACTCTTTATAAAAAAGAAATATAATAGCAATAACAAAAAGACTGATGATTAAGACCATCCAGAAATCATCCCTGCTTACCGCAGAAACACTTCCAAATAAAAACCCAAAAAGATCCGTATTAAAGCCATCCGCAAGCGAAATAAAGATGACACTTAAACCCGTTCCGCCTGATAAAATAATAGGAATAGCCAACTCCTGGTAGTGCTTATAAACCGTTCTTAACTTTTCAATAAACAAAGAACCTACCACCGAAAAAACCATGCCTATATAGATGGGATTTAAAGAACCGGCAGGTAAAAACCTTTTTTCGAGAAGTAAGCTTGCCGCGATCCCAGCAAGTGTTACATGGCTTAGGGCATCAGCAATTAAGGACAATCTTCTCACAACCACAAAGACACCAATAAGTGGTGCAATAATTCCAATGATCATTCCTGTTAAAAAAGCATTTTGTAAAAATTCATAGCGTAAGATAGAATCGATCATTGGAAATCCCCTCCGACTTCACGACCCTTTTCGTGGTCGTGTTTATGTGATAGCATTTGGAGGTCAAACCCATAGGCCTCAGGCATCCCATTCTTTTTCTGTTCTTCAAACACTTCTGTATCTCCATGAAAATATAAATATTTATTTAAACAAACCACATGGGTAACTTTATCCGTTATCGATCCAATGTCATGCGTTACAAGCAATAAGGTGATCCCAAGCTTCTGATTTAAATCGCTGAGCATTCCATAAAAAGATCGAACATTCTCTGCATCCACACCTACAGTTGGCTCATCAAGTATCAGAAGTTCAGGCTCACTGACAAGGGCTCTTGCAATAAATACGCGCTGCTGCTGCCCACCTGAGAGTTCCCCAATATTACGTTTTTGTAATTGGAGGAGACCAACCGAATCAATTGCCTTTAATATTTGAACATGATGTTCTTTTTTCATATAGTGTAGTAAACCAATTTTTTTTGTTAAACCACTCTTCACTACCTCATAAACGGTTGCTGGAAATCCAGTATTGAAAGAATTGGCTTTTTGTGAAACAAAACCGATCTTTCCCCAATCCCTAAAATGACTAATATCCTTACCAAAAAGTTGTATATCCCCTCGTTGTTTTTTGATCAATCCAAGAATTAATTTTAGTAAGGTAGACTTCCCGGAGCCATTCGGGCCCACAATACCGAGAAAGGAACCTCTTGTTATCGAAAGATTTATATCTTCAAGAACATTTTCATTTTCATAGCTGTACGAAAGCCCACTAATATCAATAATTATCTGTTTGTCATCCATTTTATCACCTAAATTCCGAAATCATTCCGATTTAGAGTATACAAGAAAAGGGTTGGAATGTAAATAAAATAATACAGGGTATTTCTTTGCATAGTTTCCTTTTTTGATTTTGCTGTCACTTTTCTTCCTAACTTTCATATTTTACCATAGAGGAGTGATGACATGAATATCTTTGAAAACATCATCAATCATAAAATTAGTTCAATAACAGATAAAGAACTATTAAAATATGCAGACCAATTTCAAATTTCGCTTACCCAGCAGCACGCAGCCCAAATTGCTAACTATTTAAGAGGGAAAAACGTCAATATTTTCGATAATGGGGAACGTGCAAAACTGGTCAAAGAAATAGCGAAAATTGCCGGTGCCGACACAGCAAAAGAAATAAATCGCCTTTTCCTACAATTCACTAAATAACGAGAAATAGTGTTGGGCATCAAAAAAGGTTTTTGAGATGCCTAACACTTTTAAACCTATTAAGCTTCTAGCATGATCTCATTCAGAAGGTTTTCATTAAAGTTCTTACTGCGAAGCATGTTAATTTCATGCTTATATGGCGCTTTTTTATTATCTTTATCTTCACCTACATAGGGCGTTTCAAGAATTTTTGGAACTTCTGTTAATTGCGGATGATGAACAATATAATTCAAAGCTTTAAAACCGATATGTCCAAAACCAATATTTTCATGGCGATCTTTTCGTGCTCCCTGTACATTTTTACTATCATTTATATGAAGAACCTTTAGACGATCAATACCGATGATATGATCAAAGCTATTCAACACACCATCAAAGTCCTCGACAATATTATAGCCCGCATCATGTGTATGACAGGTATCAAAACAAATCGATAACTTGTCGTTATGGTGGACTCCATCAATGATCATGGCTAATTCCTCAAATGATCTCCCACATTCAGAACCTTTACCTGCCATTGTTTCCAAGGCAATTTGTACTTTTTCCTCACCCGTTAACACTTCATTTAAACCTTCGATAATTTTTTTAATTCCTACTTCTGTTCCCTCTTTAACATGTGCCCCTGGATGTAAAACAATTTGACCTGCGCCAATAGCTTCTGTACGATCAATTTCAGTTCGTAAGAAATTAACACCTAATTCAAATGTAGCAGGATTTACTGCATTTCCAATATTGATGATATAAGGAGCATGGACAATGATTTCATCAATCCCATTTTCCTTCATATGTGCTCTTCCTGCCTCAATATTCAAATCTTCTAGTTTCTTCCTTCTTGTGTTTTGTGGAGCACCTGTATAAATCATAAATGTATTGGCACCGTACGAAACAGCTTCTTCACTAGCCGCTAATAACATTTTCTTCCCACTCATGGATACATGTGAACCAATTTTTAACATGGAACAAATGACTCCTCTCTTTATTTTTTCTTTTGTATTCGATTTTGTCGTTTTTTAAACTTTTCTGTTTCCTGTTGCATTTTCTTCTTATAACCAGGTTTTACTTTTTTAGGTTTTGATATGAATGTTTTGGCTTTCAAATCAATCTCACTTGCAGCTTTGTGTCTTTTTTTACGTTTGTTTCGATCCGCAAGTTCAATCCATTCCTCTTGTTTTACATCCACGTTTTTAAATTCAATCCCCATTTTTTCTAACCGATTCAATGCATCTTCATCAGAACCTTCATAAAGAGTCAATGCAATTCCAGAAAATCCTGCTCTAGCCGTTCTTCCTACCCTATGAATATAAAAATCAAGATCGGTTGGAAGCTCATAGTTAATGACGTGACTAATCCCCTGAATATCAATTCCACGTGCTGCAAGATCTGTGGCAACAATATATTGGAATTCCAGATCAAGAATTTGCTTCATCATTTTTTTTCGTTCCCGAGGTGATAAATCTCCGTGAATTCTCCCAACCTTCATTCCCTTTGCAATTAAACCATCTGCAACTTCATCTGCCTTTTTCTTTGTATTGGTAAAGACAATCGCCAAATACGGGTTGTAATGAAGCAGTGTTTGATAAACAAGTTCAACCTTATTACGATGTCGTGAAGGTAATAAATAGTGGCTGATATTCGCTGCCGTTGCGAGTGTTGGTGAAACTTGAATATACTTTGGGTTCTCCATATACTTTTTCAAAAACGGCTTTAATTTTTCAGGAATGGTGGCAGAAAAAATGAGCATTTGCAGATTTTTAGGTAACCTTCCAGCAATTTGATCTACATCTTCAAGAAATCCCATATCAAGCATAATATCTGCTTCATCAATCACAAGCGTCGTTGCCGTATGAACAAACAATGCTTGCGCTTTTACTAAGTCATTAATTCTTCCAGGCGTACCGATGACAATTTGTGGCTGCGTTTTTAACCGATCAATGGTTCTTTGTTTATCTGTACCACCAATAAATAAACGAACGGATATTTCTTGCCCTTCTGGTGCATGTTTAACTATTTTTAACGTTTCTTGATAGATTTGTGAAGCCAATTCTCTTGTCGGAGCAGTAAAAATAGCTTGTACCTCATGAAGTTTTGGGTCAATTTGCTGAAGAACTGGTAAGACATAAGAGTGCGTCTTCCCTGTTCCTGTTTGTGATTGACCCACCGCGCTTTCCCCTTTTAATACAATTGGGATGAGGCGCTCTTGTATTTCAGTTGGTTCATGAAAACCTAGTTCTTTCACTGCTTCTATAATAAATGGTTTCAAGTTGAAACGCTCAAATTTTGTTTCAGTCATTCATATATCTCCTTTTTTGTTTACCCTATTCTACTATTATAGCCAAATCACATTAAAGAAAACTTCCCTCCGTATTTTTCAGGCGAATAAGAAGTTCCGATAGGATATTGGACTAGAATTGAGAAATAACAGCCAAATTTGTCCATCCTATTATTATAATCAATTTAAGATCGATTGAACACCTTTTTATTTCGGTTCTATAACATATGCCTTTTACTTCCGCCTAAATCCCAAACATAAAAAGTGTTCGTGCATATTCTATAGGGGAAACGTTCGTGCCAAAATAAATAACCAAGAGGGGAGAAAAAACATGATACCTCGATATCAGATACCCATGCATCCAAGTATGCCTCCACGCCCAATGTGGCAGCAGCCTGGAAGACCATTAGGCAATCCGATGATGCACAGAACCCCTTCCATGAGACAGGGAGGCGGGTTCCTCTCCAAATTATTGGGTAAAGGTAATCAAATGAGTCATGGTCTGAATGCTACAAGATCGCTAGGAGTTCAACAAGCAGCAGGAGGTGGATCACTGTTAAAATCATTAACAAATCCTGCATCGTTAAATGGGTTTCTAACCAATACACAAAAGGTATTAAGTACAGCACAACAAGTAGGGCCATTGGTTCAACAATACGGACCCATTGTAAAGAATCTTCCAGTCATGTGGAAGCTATACCGCGGATTTAAAAATGCACCCGAATTCGCCACGGATGATCCAACACCCACTATACAAGATGAACATAACCATACATCAAACCAAACAAAACCTACAGGACATAGAAAGAACCAAGAAGAGGCCCCAGGGAGTAAGCACAACTATAAAAAATCCCCATCACCATCAAAACCAAAACTATATATCTAAGCAAGAATGCTGGTGACAGCGTTCTTTTTTGGTTTACCTTCCTTTTCAATCGGTTGATTTGGTTTTTTGTATTATTGTCCATTGTTTACTATAATAAGAAAGGGAGTTTGACTGCCCGTTAAGGCAGGAAAACTAGATTTATAGTAGATTCTAGGGGGATCGGAAATGAATGTAATCAAAATTGCTCCGCGTGGTTATTGCTATGGTGTTGTAGATGCTATGGTCATTGCCCGAAATGCAGCATTAGATAAAACGTTACCACGACCAATATATATATTAGGCATGATCGTTCATAATAAACATATTACCGACGCATTCAAAGAGGAAGGTATTGTGACATTAGACGGTCAAAACCGAAAAGAAATCCTTGAACAAATTGACAGTGGGACTGTCATTTTCACCGCTCACGGTGTTTCACCGGAGGTACGGGAGCTTGCTAAACAAAAGGGACTTGTCACCATTGATGCCACCTGCCCTGATGTTACCAAAACACATGATTTAATTAGGCAAAAAGAAAAAGAAGGATATACGATCATATACATTGGTAAAAGGAACCACCCTGAACCGGAAGGAGCGATCGGCGTTGCTCCTCATATCGTCCATCTTGTTGCAAATGAAGAAGATGTTGATAAGTTAACCATTGATACCAAAAAAATACTCGTTACCAATCAAACTACGATGAGTCAGTGGGACGTGGCACACATTATGGAGAAAATAGAAGAAAAATATCCCCATGCCGAATTTGAAAAAGAAATTTGTCTTGCTACTCAAATTAGACAAGAGGCTGTTGCCGAACAAGCCGGTGATGCCGATGTATTAATTGTTGTTGGGGATCCAAGAAGCAATAATTCAAATCGTTTGGCACAAGTATCAGAAGAAATTGCTCATACAAGAGCCTATCGTATTGCGGATCTATCTGAACTAGATCTCGATTGGATCAAACACGCAAAAACCGTTGCGGTTACAGCTGGAGCTTCCACTCCAACACCTATTACAAAAGAAGTGATTACCTTCTTAGAAAAGTATGATCCAGCAAATGTATCTACTTGGGTAAAGGAAAATAAAGTCCCACTTTCTAAAATACTTCCTAAAGTAAAAGTAAACTAAATTTATACAAGGTAAGAGCACCTCTAATGGGCTCTTACCTTTTTTTATTACATAAATTGAAAGGGTTCTGTTTTTTGTTCTGAAGGAAAAATGGTTACATCATAGCCTTTTTCTTCACTTATTTTCGTTAAATAGTTCGCGACACCCTTTTTCATGACCTTCTCCACATTGTGGCCTGGGTCAATCACATTTAAACCCATCATCATGGCATCATGTGCAACATGATAGTATAGATCTCCCGTTATATAAACATCTGCCCCTTTAAATTTCGCTGAAGAAATATACTTATTTCCATCACCACCTAAGACAGCTACCTTTCTCACTTTTGCCTGTAAATCTCCGACAACCCGAACCATCGGGACATCCAATGCCTTTTTGACGATGTTTGCAAATTCCCCTAAGGTCATCTCTTGTATTTCTCCGATTCTTCCTAAGCCTAGGGATTCACCTTTATTATCTAAACGATAAATATCGTAAGCCACTTCTTCATAAGGATGCGCTTTAAGCATTGCTTGTACGACTTTCTTTTCAAGGTAATCTGGAAATAAGGTTTCAATTCTTTCTTCATTTACCTGCTCAAGCTTGCCGTTTTCACCGATATGTGGATTAGCGTATTCTCCAGGTAGAAACTGTCCTGTACCAGATGATGTGAATAGACAGTGACTATAATTTCCAATCGCTCCTGCACCAGCATTTCCAAGTGCCTCTTTGACGCTGTCGGCTTGTTCAGTCGGAACATAAACAACCAACTTCTTTAATTGAACCTCATGGGTTGGTACAAGGATTTCTGTATTAGATAATTCCAGCGCTTCCGCTAATAGATCATTCACACCACCTTTGGCAACATCCAGATTTGTATGGGCAGCATATACCGTAATATCATGTTTTAATAATTTTTCAATCATTCTACCAGGCAATTGATCCGTCACAATATTCTTCAGAGGACGATAAATGAGTGGATGATGTGCAATAATAAGATCCACTTCTTTTTCTATTGCTTCATCCACCACCTCTTCTAGTACATCAAGAGCAATCATCACACGGCGCACAGGCTTATTTAAACGACCAATCTGCAGTCCAATCTTATCGCCTTCCATAGCGTATTGTTTTGGTGAAAATTGCTCAAACAATTGAATGATTTCATGACCATTTATTTTTTTCACTTTGCTAATACCTCCTCCACCAACCTGACTTTCTGTATCAGATCCTGCTTTTTCAATCTAGTGTCTTCTGAATCCGACGCTTGATCAAGTTGAAGCAATATTTTTGTCCAATTATTTTTTTCTGCTGACCATTTCTTTTGGAAAGTTTGGCTATACTGTTCAAGTAAAAAGGGGCCAAATAATAATCCTTTTTCAAGCCCATGATGATAGGGGCGCTCTCCATCCCCTTTTTCGGCAACAAGGATTTCATATATTTTTCCATCTTCTTCTAAAATTTCTTCGGCCACTAATTCCCAACCATTTTGGATTAACCACACACGGATTGAAACGGCACTTATATTTGGTTGCAGGATCAATCTCTTTACTTCTGACAGTTTATCTTTCCCTTGTTCTAGAATGCTTGTGATCAAAGATCCTCCCATTCCTGCAATGGTAATACAATCCACTTCCCCTGTCGAAATAACTTCTAAGCCATCCCCTTTACGAACCGATATTTTGTCTGTTAATCCAGCTTCTTCTACTTGTCTTTTGGCTGATTGAAAGGGGCCTTCAACAACTTCGCCTGCAATAGCGAAATGAACAACCCCTTTTTGAATTACATGACATGGCAAATAAGCATGGTCTGAACCAATATCTGCTAGTCGATATCCAGATGGTATGTATTTTGCAACAGTTTCTAAACGGTATGATAATTTTTCAGTATTCAATTCTTTCACCACTTAATTTTTATTTTAATCATTCTTATACTCTCACCTAAATCTACTCATCGCGATCTCTTTAAGTATAGAAAAAGTCCTTTACATATGCAAAGGATAATGAAAACTTATGAATTATTAAGACTTTAGGCCATGTATAGGACTAAACAAGGTGCTCTACATTAGAAATAGGCTGACTCATTTCGTTTTTGAGTCAACCTATTTCTTAGTAGCTTTAAGACATTTGTTTAGTCGTTCACGTTTCTAATCAAATTCGCCCGTCGAATTTGCGTCCGGATTTTTCTCGAGCTCGCTCGAGAAATTACCCTTAAAAAATCCGTGACATCCGCCGGAGGCTTTAACTTTATTCAGCCAGGATTTGAACCTCCACTGAATGGATAAAAGCCTGCATTCATCTCGCCACTTATAGAAGTGGGAGACTTCTGCTGAAGAAAGTTAAAAAGTCTTCCATATTCTTTTTAAAGACCTGAAAGCCACTCAGCCATTTCACCCGCTTTATCTGCAGGAACTAATCCAGAAGGCATCGCATTTTTACCGTTTACAACAATATCCTCAATGTCTTCTTTCGACAAACGATCACCAACACCTACTAAACCTGGACCCACACCACCTTGATATTGATCACCATGGCATCCTATACAGGTTTTATTATAGATCTCCTCAGGATTTGCAGCAGCTGTTTCAGTCTGCTTTTCATTACTTCCATTTAATTCAGTAGCCAAATCTTTTGAATCTCCAATCCCTTTAAATGAAATAAGAAACATAACAACTACACCTAGTACCATAATGATCACAAATGGAAAAATTGGACTTCGCTTCATAAAATACCCCTCCCTTATGTAAGAAAATTTAGAATTAATTAATAGTTTAAACAATTCCTATTTTACTTTAAAAACAAGAGAAGGAAAAGCCCTACAATAAACTTTGTTCATTTCTCTATTAGTTCATGTAAACTAGGAGGGACTTTTGACATTTACATCACCATTGAAAGCGTGATTAATAAGATTCCAAGTACTCCTGAAATGGTAAAATAAAGCTGCTTTAACTTCCAACCGCCAATAAGCCATATAAGGCAATTAAGCATCAGAATACCATACAAAATGATTGAGCTTTCGGGAAAATGCATTAACGTCCATTCTACTGAAACAAATAATAATAAAAGTGCTGATAGAACGAGTGGAATATGAAATAATAAGCCCTTTCTTTTTAAATAAATGGTCAAATAAATACCTATAAATAAAAAGACAATAGACAAGACTATTTGCAAAGTAAAAGATAATTCTGTAAAATAAAAAACAAATACAATAATTGGAATTATCAAGAACCAAAGGAACATTTTTTTTCGTTTTTTTGAACCATTACTTGTTTCATTTAACCCAGTACCTTCTGTGTACAAAGCTAATAAAAAATTACAATATTGCTCTGGTAGCAGTTTGTTATTCTTCCAGTAACCAATTTCCTTAATAATGATTTGTTTTCTGTTTTCATCCATATGCTCACATCCTATACGCTATGCTATGAAGGATTATTGGAAACAAAAAAATAGTTCACTTCTATTGTAAGAAGTAAACTATCTTTTTTCCAGCTTATTCTAAAAAGTCCTTTAATCTTTTGCTTCTACTTGGATGTCTGAGCTTCCTTAATGCTTTTGCCTCGATTTGACGAATGCGTTCACGTGTTACACCAAAGACCTTGCCTACTTCCTCTAGTGTGCGTGTTCGACCATCATCGAGACCAAAACGGAGTCGTAGGACATTCTCTTCACGATCTGTCAGCGTATCCAGAACATCTTCTAGCTGCTCTTTGAGTAATTCGTACGCTGCATGCTCAGAAGGAGAAGTGGCTTCATGGTCTTCAATGAAATCACCAAGATGTGAATCATCTTCTTCACCTATTGGTGTTTCAAGGGAAACCGGTTCTTGAGCAATTTTTAAAATTTCTCTTACCTTTTCTGGCGATAAATCCATGTCTTCCCCAATTTCTTCTGGTGTTGGTTCACGCCCTAAATCCTGAAGTAATTGACGTTGTACACGTACAAGTTTGTTAATGGTTTCAACCATATGCACGGGAATCCGAATCGTTCTTGCTTGGTCTGCAATCGCTCTTGTGATGGCTTGACGAATCCACCAAGTAGCATACGTACTAAATTTAAAGCCCTTTTGATGATCGAATTTTTCAACTGCCTTAATTAAACCTAAGTTTCCTTCTTGAATTAAATCCAAAAAGAGCATTCCACGACCCACATATCTCTTTGCAATACTGACAACTAAGCGAAGATTGGCTTCAGCTAAGCGCCTTTTTGCTTCTTCATCACCTTGTTCAATTCGTAATGCAAGCTTAACTTCATCTTGAGCAGAGAGTAAATTAACACGACCAATTTCCTTTAAATACATACGAACAGGGTCATTTATTTTAACACCTGGAGGTACACTTAAATCATTTAGATCAAACTCTTCCTCATTTTTTGTTAATTCCTTGGGATTTGGGTCAGAATCTTCGCTCTCCCCAACTAATTCCACCCCTTGGTCTCCAAGAAATTCATAAAACTCATCCATTTGGTGAGAATCCAATTCAAATGTAGCTAGTTTTTCTGCAATATCATCGTAGGCAAGGACACCTGTCTTTTTACCCAGTAATGTTAATTGATCTTTTACTTGATCTAGGGTCACTTCTAATTCAACCTCTTTGGAACGGGCCGATTTTTCAGCCATTTGTCCCCCTCCTTCCAAAAATCAAAGAACTTATTTTAGTGATTTACGAATTTGTTGAATTTCTGCTAAAAGGGATACAGCCCTACTTAAATCCTTTTGACGTTCTGCCTCTTTCAGTTCAGCTTCTTTTTTCTTTATCTTTAACATCTTTTGATGTTTCAACACTTGATTAATATAATCCATTAATTCTTGATCAGTGATTTCGCCATTCAATGGCATCATATCTATATCAACGATCATTCGTTTAAGCTTTTCATCATCCATATAACTAAGGAAGGAATTTAAATCAGGTGTATGATCTTTCTCATAGAAACCATATAAATAAGTAATAATTGCCTGGTGTTCATCAATATTAAAAATGTGATCTCCCATTAGCTCTTGAACTCGATAGGCTACATCGATACTTCTCATCATATGAGCAATTAAATATCTTTCGGCATTATGGAAGGCTGGCTTTATTCGATCTGCCCTTCTTGATGCAACGATAGGTTTATACTCTACCTGATTATGCACCGTTTCTGTTCTAGGCATCTTTTTTGAATACTGTCGTTCCTGATCTATTAATGCACTAAGCGAAAGCGTGAACTCATCAGCAAGTTGGCGTAAATAGAAATCCTTCTCCACTACTTTATCAAGATGGGCAATCTCTTTTAATACTTCTTCTATATAAAGAAGTCGGTCTCCTTCATCCTGCATGTTTTTACCTTTACGATAATAGAGAAGTTTAAAACTCATTAAAGTCAAACTTGCACCAATAACCTCATTTCGAAATTTCTCTTCGCCGTATTGCTTCACATACTCATCAGGGTCCATCCCATCCGGCATCATCGCTACTCTTACTTGGCAATTTGCTTGTTTAAGCAAATTACCTGCTCTAAATGCGGCCTCAATACCAGCCGAATCAGAATCATAACAAACGGTAACAGATTGAGCATTTTTCTTTAGAATGGAAACATGTTCATCTGTTAAAGAGGTTCCCATTGTCGCGACCCCATTTTCAATTCCAGAGGTATCAGCCGCTATAACATCAGCAAACCCTTCAAATAATACAACCTGCTGAAACTTTCTTATAGCGGGTCTTGCGCGATGGTAATTATATAAAATTTTACTTTTATTAAAGATGGTAGTCTCAGGACTATTTAAGTATTTAGGCTTACTCTCACCTAATGACCTTCCGGAAAAGGCAACTGCTTTTCCATTTTTATCAAAAATTGGAAACATGATCCGATCACGGAATCGATCAAAATAGGTTTCATCCTGCTCTCGCTTTATAATGAGACCAGCCTTCTCCATTAATAATGGGTGGAAGTTTTTGCTCGTTAAAAATTTATAATCAAAATCCCAGGAGTCAATAGCATACCCAATTTGAAACTTGTCAATAACTTCTAGGGTAAACCCCCTCTTTAGTAAGTAATCCAGTGCATGCTGACCCTCTTTTGTGTTTACAAGCAAATGATGATAAAATTTACTTAACAGATGATGTGCTTCTATCATTTTGGTGGCATCGTTAGAAATAGACCTATTAGACATGGCGATGTTATTTCCAAGTTCAATATTAGCCTTATCTGCAAGTTTGAAGGCAGCTTCCTGAAAGGTTAGACCTTCAATTTCCATCAAAAAGGAAAAAACATCTCCTCCTGCACCACAACCGAAACAATGATAAACCTGTTTATCGGTTGAAACTGAAAAGGAAGGAGTATTCTCCCCATGAAAAGGGCAAAGACCGCTATAATTTCGGCCTTGTTTCTTAAGTTGAACATATTCACTAATGATATCCACAATATCGGATACACGCCTAATTTCATTAATGGTCTCTTCAGCAAGTCGATCTGACATTGGAAAACCTCCATTTACCTCATGAGGTATTCATTTAATAAAACGATCACCAGATCCGAGTTGTGTTCATGCATTTCTAAATCTTATTCGATCCTCATTTGTAAAAGGTTTGGGGCCTTTTCCATATACTCCATTTCTTCTAGCTTTGGCAGATATATACCTCAAATCTAAAGCCGTATGGATCGTTTTTTCTTTAAAAGATATCCCCCTTGGGGAAAGAACGTATACATCTTTAGATAACAATGTCGAAGCCAAACCGATATCTTGTGTGATAACTAAATCACCAGCCTTCACATGAAATTCATAATCTACAAATCAACCGCTTCTTTTGTCGAATCGACAAATTTCCACTTCATATTCTTTACATCATTTTTCATGTGTGCATAAGAAGCAATAAACTCTGTCTCCATTCCCTTTTCTGTGGCTATTTCGACAATATCTTCTTTGACTGGACAGGAATCAGCGTCAATCTAAATAACGATATCTTCCAATGTACTAATAATTCTACATCACTCCGCATATTCCTTCTTTCAAGGACGAACTTTTCTAATGAAAATGTGTCGAATCTTTTTTCAAGGCTTACTTGACTTCTCATCATCAATAGTTTATTCCTTGATAAGAAAGTCTAAACCTATTATGAGAAATTTTTATCACAATTTTTAATTATACTTTATCATTTTGATTTTTGCATCACTTTTTTGGGATTTTTACTTCAAATCCTGGAATTTAATGATTTATATGTAAAATGCTTGATCTCAAATGCTTCGAATAAAAAATAGCACATATGTTTGTGCTATTGATTAAACGAATGGTAAATAATGTTTGCTGTTTCTTCTACAGCTTTATTTGTAACATCAATCACTTTGCAACCAATTCTTTCAGCAATTTTATCAAAGTACTGGATTTCTTCTTTAATACGATCCAAATTTGCATATTTGGCATGATCACTTAATCCTAATGTTTTCAAACGTTCTTTTCGAATATCATTCAGTTTATCAGGGCTTATTCTTAACCCAAAACATTTTTCTGGAGGTATTGAAAACAATTCTTCAGGTGGATCTACCTCAGGAACAAGTGGAACATTCGCTACTTTTAATCGCCTATGTGCTAAATATTGAGAAAGAGGTGTTTTCGAGGTTCTTGAAACGCCAACTAAAACAATATCTGATTTTAAGATTCCTCTAGGATCACGACCATCATCATATTTGACAGCAAACTCAATGGCCTCTACCTTTTTAAAATAATCCTCGTCCAATTTATGGATTAACCCCGGCTTATACAGTGGTGCTACTCCCCATTGGGTCTGAATCTGATCTATGAGAGGACCAATGATATCATAGGCCAAAATATTTGATTTCTCTGCAGCTTCTGCCATATACTCACGAATTTCCGGTTTAACAAGAGTATAGGCAATCATCCCCTTATCACGCTGAGTAAGCGCAATGACCTCATCTACATTAGACTCGTCCTCTACGAACGGAAATCTTTTTATGATAATATCCCCACCATTAAATTGGCTAATTGCCGCTTTTGTGACGAGTTCAGCCGTCTCTCCGACTGAATCGGATACGACATAGATGATTGGCATTTGGCCCATCTATTTACCATTCCCTTCTATTTCCATTCACGGAAAAGTTTCATTCCCATTATTCCTCGCCTAAAGCGACTAAAGCTTTTGTTATATTTGTTTTAGTTACCCTGCCAATTACTTCAAAACCTTTTTCAGTTTCTTTCACAACAGGTAACCCATCGATTTGCTTATCAATCATTTTTTTTGCGACGTCGATCAGTAAATCCTCACGTAAACACATGGTAATGTTTGGCATCCTGGTCATGATAATATTAACCGGTAAATTTGATAACTCTTGATTACCAATACTTGCCCGCAATAAATCTTTTCTTGACAATACACCTACAAGAATCAAATCTTTATCCACAACAAATAGAGTACCAACATCTTCTAAGAACATTGTTACGATCGCATCATATACCGAAACATTTTCATGGACAACTACTGGGATCGATTGATAATCCTTCACATATATTTTTTGTAGGTTTTCAGTTAACAGTTGCATACCTGTTTTTCCGGTGTAAAAATATCCTACTCGAGGCCGCGCATCTAAAAAACCAGCCATTGTTAAAATGGCAAGGTCAGGTCGAAGCGTTGCTCTAGTTAAATTAAGTTGTTCAGCAATATGTTCACCCGTTATCGGACCATTTCCCTTTACAATTTCAATAATATGTTCTTGCCGCTTACTAAGTTCTATTGTCCTCACCACCTAATATGCCCATTATTTTAGGATTAATGTTATACTATTACCTAATTATTATATACTATTTTCAATAAATGAAAAGTCGTTCCGCAAGGCGTCGTATTATTCTAAGATAAAAAGAGTCTGGGTTAAAGACTCTTTTTATCTTAATGGACAAGATGATGACTACAATAGAAGTAGGAATTATTTAACTAGAATTTCATTCACATTCGCAAATCTTCTAATGGTTTCAGAAAGTTTAACCATTTGGTTTAAACGATTTTGTTTAACATCTTCATTTTCTGCCATAACCATAGTATGTTCAAAATATTGATCAATTTCCGGTTTCATCGAAACAAGTAAATCAAAATAATATTCTTCCGTTACACCTTCATGCAGGAGACCCCTAATGGCGATAAATTTTTCATACAACTGTTGTTCATACTCATTTTCAAACAATGCCTCTTGAATATCTCCATTTTGATTGGATTTACTAGCAATATTCAAGATACGACTTAATGCTTCTATATTCTCTTTAAATTCATCTGTATTTGCCTTACCTTCAAGTACCACTGCCTTATTTACTAAAGTCGAAAGCCTGCCCACTTCATTTCCAAGTACAGCATCAATTAAATCATAACGAATTCCTTTTTCCTGCAACAAATGTTTAATCCGCAGCTTAAAGAAAGCCATTAACTCCTCTGATAGTGTTTCAAGACTTTGCTTCACAATTCCATCCTTTTCAAGAAGGAATAGAGACTGCTGAATAAGATCTTCAAGTTGAATTTTATAACCTTTCTGAAGAAGCGTTTGAACAACGCCTGTTGCTTGACGTCTAAGTGCATACGGATCTTGAGAACCACTCGGAATCATACCAATAGAGAAGAAAGAAGCAATGGTATCTACTTTCTCAGCGATAGAAAGCACAGCTCCCGAATCGCTTTCAGGCACCTGATCTTCAGCATTTCTAGGCATATAATGCTCATTTATGGCAACAGCAACTGCTTCTTTTTCTCCTTTTTGGCGTGCGTATTTCTCACCCATATGCCCTTGAAGCTCAGGAAATTCATTGACCATGTTTGTAACTAGATCAAATTTACAAATCTCAGCTGCTCTGTCAGCTGCTTGTTTTTCTTCAACCGGAAAATCTAATTTCTGTGTGATTGTATTTGTCAAACGGCGAACGCGATCTACTTTATGGGCCAATGTACCAATTTCTTCATGGTAAACAATTGAATTCAATTTTTTCAAAGCGTCTTGAATATCCATTTTTTGATCTTCTTTATAAAAGAATGCAGCATCCGATAATCTGGCTCGCAACACTTTCTCGTTCCCCTTAGCAACTTTTTCCAAATGCTCACTTCCACCATTTCGAACCGTCACAAAATAAGGAAGGAGCTTTCCTTGTGCTGATTTTACCGGGAAATAGCGTTGATGCTCCTTCATGGAAGTAATTAATACTTCCTCAGGAAGATCTAAATATTCTTCTTCAAATTGACCATAAAGAGCAGTAGGATATTCAAGAAGATTATTTACTTCTTCAAGTAAATCCTCATCCACTGGAATAACCCAGTTCTTTTCTTCTTCAAGTTTTTTCAATTGTGAAAGGATCATATTTTTTCGTATTTGCGGATCTACGACCACATACTGTGCAAGCATTTCCTTTTCATAATGACTAGGCTCAGTGAACACATGTTTATGACCAAGGAAGCGATGTCCCATACTCCAATTATCACTTTGTACATTCGTGATGGAGAATGGTACAACTTCTTGACCGAATAATGCGACGAGCCATTTAATTGGACGTATATAGCGAAGGTCTTGATCAGCCCAACGCATATTTTTAGGGAAGGTAAGCCCCTTAACAAGTTCATTTAATTCTGGAAGCAGATCTTTTGTTTCCTGTCCTTCAATAAACTTTTTAACATGGACATATTCTACCCCATTTATTTCTTTAAAATAAATGTCATCCACAGTCATTCCTTGTCCACGACAAAATCCAATAGCGGCCTTAGACCATTCGCCACTTTCATTTTGAGCGATTTTCTTAGCTGGTCCTTTTGCTTCTTCATGAATATCAGCTTGTACCTCATCTACATCCAATACAAGAATCGCTAAACGACGAGGTGTTGAGTATGCAGTAAGCTCACGATAATGAATCTTCTTATCTGCAAGCCATGTACGAACCTTGTTAGCTAGTTGATTCATTGAATCCGTTACAAATCGGGCCGGCATTTCTTCCAAACCAATTTCAAGTAAGAGGTCTTTTTTAGTCACGGTTTCCTTCCTCCTTTGTCTTTAAAATAGGAAAACCAAGTTTTTCGCGTTCATCGTAGAACGTTTTTGCTACTTTACGTGCAAGATTGCGACATCTTGCAAGATAACCCGTTCTTTCCGTTACAGAAATCGCTCCTTTTGCATCTAATAGATTAAAGGCATGTGAACACTTTAATACGTAATCATATGCAGGGTGGACAAGACCCTCTTCCATTTGTCTATGTGCTTCCTTTTCGTAAATATTGAACAAATTAAAAAGCATCTCTTGATCAGAAGTTTCAAATGCATACTTTGAATGTTCATATTCAGGTTGTCCAAAAATATCACGAACCGTAAATCCTTCTGTCCATTCAAGATCAAAGACATTTTCTTTCTCTTGAATATAAGATGCAAGGCGTTCAATTCCATAAGTAATTTCTACTGATACGGGTCTACACTCAAGACCGCCGACTTGTTGGAAATAAGTAAACTGAGTAATCTCCATCCCATCCAGCCATACTTCCCAACCAAGACCAGCGCAGCCTAAAGAGGGATTTTCCCAGTTATCTTCAACAAAGCGAATATCATGTTCAAGTGGATTAATGCCTAGTTTCTTTAAAGAATCAAGATAAAGTTCTTGAATATTATCAGGAGAAGGCTTCATGATCACTTGAAATTGATGGTGCTGATAAAGACGGTTTGGATTTTCGCCATAACGTCCATCGGCAGGTCGACGTGAGGGCTCAACATAGGCAACATTCCAGGGTTCAGGACCAATTGCCCGTAAAAACGTATAAGGACTCATTGTTCCTGCCCCTTTTTCTACATCATAAGCTTGCATTAAAATACAGCCCTGTTCAGACCAGTGTTGTTGCAGCGTTAATATCATATTTTGAATATTCATACTACACCTCCAAATATTAGAAACATATATGCCTATAGACAAACTGCTTTCAAAATAAAAAACTCAATCTAAAGGCAATAAAAATACAAAAAACCCTCGTCTCTATGCTAAAACAGCATAGGGACGAGAGTTTTACCCGCGGTTCCACCCTATTTGCATACCTATTGGCAGCCACTTTCAGGTCGTGCCCGATCGAACACGAAATGTTGCTCCAGAACGCCCTTCCTTAACACTCTATACTCGGCTTTCACTACCCCGAATTCGCTTAAATAGAGGGAGTTAAGTACTCCTTTCCTTCACAGCAACGTTATCAGATTTATTAGTTGAATCATATCTAAAACAAAATCGCTTGTCAACTATTTACAATCATTTAAGTTGATCGAGCTGTTCAATAAATTTTTTTGTTTTTAGGTACAGTCCAGAGTACTCGTTATAATAGGTATCAATCACCTTTTTAAGTTCTGCCTTTGTTTCTGCTTTTACAGAAATATTTCCTAATCGATTGAGATCGAAATAGTAAAATATCCGTAATAGCTTAATGGCCGCAGAGGAAATTTTAAGATGATAAGGATCTTTCGTCAAGCACCGATGGCATAGGATTCCACCTTCGCGAATCGAAAAAGAAAAATGCCCCTCTACACCACCACAGATCGCACATTGATTTAATATCGGATGGAGACCAAGGAGGGGCAACATTTTCATTTCATATATATTCTTAAGAATTTCTGGGTCATAGCCTTCATTTAAATAGTTTAATGTTTGATATAAAAGTTCGAATATAAAAGGATTGGGTTTCTTTTCATCTGTACTTTTATCCGTTAGTTCAACCACATAACTTGCATAAGCAGTAAGGAAAATATCCTCTTTTATAGCCCGCAAAGGAGCAATGATTTCTCCCTGCTGGAGGTTTCCTAGACCACTGCCTTTCTGCAATAAAAAGGATCCATATGTAAAAGGCTGTGTGATGGCAGAAAGTCTACTTTTCGGTTTCTTTGCCCCTCTTGCCATCACGCCTATTTTTCCCCATTCACGTGTATATAAAGTGACAATTTTATTGGTTTCACCATAGTCCGTTGTACGAAGGACAATTCCTTCACATTTTTGAAGCATTTTGTACACCATCCCTCGGGGAGAGAGACAAACTTACATAATTGGAAAATCAAATTCTGCTAGCTCTTCGTCCTGACTTCCGGGTATATCTAAGTGTTCCTTTTCTAACTCCTTAAAAAGGAGATATGTGTCAACATTACCTGTTTGTAAAAAAACCTTCCAAGTAAAATCTAACATTTGAAACCCCACCTTCCCAATGTTTGGACTAGCTACTTTTGAAATCCTTACCTTTATCTTAGCCTGTCTTTCCAATAACATGAGACGAAAATATTGTTAATAGAAATAATGAATAATCTAGACTGTTTTGTAATAATGTATTTAGGGTGATTTTTTAATACTCATCCTCACGGAAACCATAATCACGCAGCTGAGAAGCTTTATTGCGCCAGTCCTTTTGTACTTTTACCCATACTTCTAAAAATACTTTTGACCCAAGTAAATTTTCGATATCTAATCGCGCACGCTTGCCAATTTCTTTCAGCATTTTACCTTGTTTCCCAATAACAATTCCTTTTTGCGAATCCCGTTCAACAATAATCGTGGCCATTACATGGATCATATCCTTGTTGGGGTCTTTCTCCATTTTTTCTAAAACAACTGCAAGCGAATGAGGAACTTCTTCCCTCGTCAGCTGTAAAGCCTTCTCTCTTATTAGCTCTGTAATAATAAATCTTTCGGGATGATCTGTTACTTGGTCTGCTGGATAGTATAGTGGGCCTTCTGGAAGGTACTTCCGAACAACTTCCAACAATCTGTCGATATTATTTCCCTCTAGTGCTGAAATCGGAATAATTTCGGCAAACTGAAATTTTTCATTATATGACTCAATCACAGTTAGTAGTTTATCCGGATGAATGCGATCAATTTTATTAATGATTAAAAAGATAGGAGTTTTAACCGTTTGGAACTTTTCAAGAATAAATTCCTCGCCGCGTCCATATCCTTCTTCTGCATTCACCATAAAAAGAATCACATCTACTTCTTTTAATGTGTTTTGAGCCACTTTCATCATGAAATCGCCTAATTTATGCTTTGGCTTATGAATACCAGGTGTATCAATAAAGATGTATTGTGCATCATTTGTTGTTAATACTCCCTGTACTTTATTGCGAGTAGTCTGGGGTTTATCACTCATGATAGCAATTTTTTGACCAATTACTCGATTGATAAAAGTGGATTTTCCAACATTGGGTCTTCCGATTATGGAAATAAATCCTGATTTAAATGCTTGATTATTCATTTCTTTATTATTCATGTAAGTCCTCCGCTGAGAATGCTGCTGGTAGTAATTCTTCAATTGTTAATGATTGAATCTCTCCAGAAAGATTAGTGAGAATAATGGGCATATCCCGTGGACATAATTCACTGATCACTTGTCGACATGCCCCACATGGTGGAACAGGTCTGACTGTGTCTGCTACTACAGCTAGCATCAAGAATTCTCTTTGACCGTCTGAAAGCGCTTTAAAAAGTGCAGTTCTCTCCGCACAATTGCACAAACTGTAAGCTGCATTTTCAATATTACATCCGTGATACACATGACCATTTGATGCTAATAACGCTGCACCGACTGGAAACTTTGAATAGGGTACATACGCTTGGTTCCTAGCTTTTTTTGCTTCTTCAATCAATTCTTCTATCCTCACTTTTATCAACCTTTCATTTGATGACTACCGCTTAATTTTTATTTTACCTTATTTCTTATTAAATTTCATCGTTTGTAAGAAAATCGTAATAAAAAATTTTGAATTTTCTAATAATATAAACACATTATATTAATTCTCCCAATATTCCATAAGTGAATTATGACACTAAATCAATAATGAAATGATCAATTGTGGTTCAAATAAAAAGTGCGGTTACGAACCCATTGCACTTCGTACAACCGCACTTTATTAAAACATTTTTGGTAAAAAGATGATACAGCCAATGACAACTGACAGGATCGCATAAAGAAGTACAGCCCCTGCTGCTGCATCCTTTGCCTGTTTCGCTAATGGTTGAACGTCTTTCGTAACAAGATCCACTACCCGTTCAATGGCCGTATTGACAAGTTCAAGAGCTAATACTCCACAGATAGCAAAGGAAATAAACATCCATTCGATGGCCGATAAATGGTAGATCCAAGAGAGTATGATGACTACAAACGTAATAACTGAATGGATCTTCATATTTCGTTCCGTTTTTATCGCATGTAAAATCCCTGAAACCGCAAATGTAAAAGAGTGAAGGAAACGTCTTTTTCGTCTATCTTTTGAGTCCAAACTCATCTAAAATATCCTTTTGTCTTCCAAACATTTTTTGCTCATCTGCTTCTATTTCATGATCATACCCAAGCAAATGAAGAAATCCATGAACGGATAAAAATCCAAGTTCTCTTATAAAAGAATGACCGTAATCCTCTGCTTGTTCCTTAGCCTTCGCTAAAGAGATAATAATATCTCCTAAAATTCTTGGCATTCCCGTAAAAGACAACGGGGTTTCCCCTTCGCCAAGTTCTTCCATAGCAAAAGAAATGACATCTGTGGGCATATCCTTGTCTCTATACTCACGGTTTATTTCCTGAATGCGGTCATTTGTAACAAATGTGACTGACAATTCACTTCCAGCTTCTACATCTTCCTTCTCAGCAGCAAAATGAAGGAGATTTTCGATCATATTTAATTCCTGCTCTGATAACTCATTGGTTTCATCATTAAAATCAATTACTAAACTCATGCGTGCTTCACCTTCTCCTCTGTCATTTCGGGATACTCAATCCGCGAATGGAAAATTCCTTTAAGAGATTCACATAAAGAATTCGTGACCTTTTCCAATTCTTTAAAAGTTAAATCACATTCATTAAATTGGCCATCTTGAAGGCGATCAGAAATAATTTTACGTATAAGCCCTTCGATATGCTCGGGGGTTGGCTGACTCATTGACCTTACAGCAGCTTCTACACTATCGGCAATTCCAACAATGGCCGATTCCTTTGTTTGTGCTTTAGGACCTGGATAACGATACTCATGCTCCTCAACATCTATCCCGCTTTGTTTTACCTTATAGTAAAAGTATTTCAGTAAGGTCGTTCCATGATGTTGCTCGACAATATCGACAATTTCCTTTGGCAAGCGATGTTTCCTTAACATCTCCGCTCCATCCGTGACATGAGACATTATTATATTCTTACTTGCTTCCGGTGGCAAGCGATCATGTGGATTTTCTATATTCATTTGATTTTCAATGAAAAATTTTGGTCTGATCGTTTTCCCAATATCGTGATAGTAGCAGCCGACTCTAGCAAGTAACCCATTTGCTCCAATTGCTTCACAGGCACTTTCAGCTAAATTCGCCACCATAATACTATGATGATATGTACCGGGAGCCTCTGTTAATATTTTTTTTAATAATGGGTGATTTGGATTTGATAACTCAATAAGACTCATTGAAGATAAAATTCCAAAACCTGCTTCAAAAAATGGTATTAAACCGATTGTCAAAACGGCAGATAAAATACCTGACATTAATGCAATTAAAATGGTTATCCCTATTTCTTTTAAATCATATTGCTCATTCCTTATAAAAGCTAATGAAAAGATAACCATTACATTTACCGCCGCCACGAAAAGCCCGCCCATGAAAATTTTGGAGCGATGATGATGATTACTCATGAACATAATCCCAGCAAGACCGCTGCATAAAATATAGGTCCCAACCGTCATATGGATCGAACCCGATATACCTTCATTAAAAATAATACTACCACAAATAGCATTTATAATGGTTACAAGTACCGCTAAATTTTCATTGATCAATATTCTGATTAACATGGCTCCCATAGCGGCCGGGAATATATAAACAAGATCCGCATACTCCAACACATCAATTAAACTAATGGCTTTCATGAGTAAAATCGAGAGTAAAAAAGTTAGACTGAACTGCATTAACTGAGTATGTTTCACTTCTTTTTTCTCTTCAAGATTATAAAAATAATAATACACGGAGACTAGTATTAAAAAGATAAGCAGAGCAAGTCCAACAAAAGGCTGAATGAACCTTTCATGATCAAGTACCCCCACAAGCCCTAATTGACGGTATAGATCACGACTAATCAACTGCCCTTCCTCAACAATAATTTGTCCTTGCAGGATTTTAACAGGTTCAACGTTCTCTATCGTTTGCTTTCGCATTTCCTCCGTAGCTTTTGGATCATAAAACTCATTTTGAATCACCGCATACCTTCCAAGTTGCATGGTAGCATTTTTTAATGGTGTATCTAAGCTCGTATATTTTAATTCCTCTTCCACCCTCTTTTTTGCATTTTCAACATCATGTGCAGGAATTCTACTACTCATAACATTATTAATAGCCGTGATGGAAAGATCGCGAGCAATGGTTAGTTCATCTTTTGTAGATGACAAAAGATCTGCTAACACATGATCTGGAAAATCTTTCGTTAGATCATTTGTTAATTTCACTTTAAATCGCTTCAGTTTTTCGTTTTCCGACAATGCACTCTCCTTTTGCTCCGCATTCTGCTCATCCAACTTTTCTTCATTGACCTCAATAGCAGAATCAAAAATAGAAGTGACTAAATCGATTCGGTTTTGTGAAATCTGTTTATTTAATACATATATATCTTGAACTTGATCTTCTGCATCCGTCTTCTTTGCTTCTGTACTTTCTTTATCCTCAATCGTAATCGGTGACCTTATCGTTTGTTCAGCAATTGAAAACAGTTGAATATTCAATTTCTCCGGCTTCACATTACTATACAAAGAGAAAAATAGAACCATCCCTAAGAACAGAAACAATACAATTCGAAAAAAAGTCAGTTTTAAAAGACTTTTTATTTTGAATAAAAGATTCTGCATGTTAACGTTATGCCTCCTTTATTAAATGAGAGTCATTTATGTTCCCTATCAACAGGGAAACCCTTAAGTTTGTTTGAATGATCAACCATCTTCATGTTGAATGAATATGTAAAATTATAACAGTTATCAAATCCTTTTACATCTTTTTCTAAAAGGAATTAATAGCATCTTGCTGCCTTTGAGCGGCGGACAAAAAAGACCGTTCGGATCATCC
>CAWFID010000034.1:0-71087 GCA_963815765.1 uncultured Bacillaceae bacterium | reverse complement strand
CGACTCGACTGTTCCTCGAAAAAAATGCCTTCATATTGAAGGCTTTTTCATCTAATCATGATTTTACTTATTGGATTCTTTATCTTCTGCATTATTATAGTCATACTCTGAACGGTCCACTGGTGTAAAGTTTTCCGGTGTATAGAAACGTAATAAATCACCATTTACAACTTGATCAGAAAGCGCTAATTTATGCTCTACAATTTCATGATATTCTTTCGCTTCATTTAATTGCTCTTCTTCCAATGGTAATCCTGTTGCGGAATCATAAAATTTGCCATCAATAGATGTAATCGTTGGACTTACAAACTCACCATTTCGGAATGGAACAAGCTCATCATGCTGTTCGGATAATAAGTCTGTTCCAAATTGTACATAATCTTTTGTTTCGATTCCTAGCAAATGAAGAAGGGTTGGAAGAATATCAATTTGACCACCGTATTCGTGGTTCACTCCGCCTTCCATTCCTGGCACACGAATGAATAATGGTACCCGCTGTAAAGCCTGTACTTTCAAATGGTGTAATTTCTTTTCCAAGAACCTGCTCCATTGCTGTATTATGATTTTCGGAAATACCATAATGGTCACCATACATAATAATAATCGAATTATCATATAATCCAGATTCCTTTAAATAATTAAAGAATTGCTCCAACGCTTCATCCGCATAACGAGCTGTCTGGAAGTAATGTATCGACTGATTTATCACCTGTTGTATGCGGTGCAATCGTCGCTCTCTTCCTGATTCAATCGGATATGGATAATGATGTGTAACAGTAATAAATTTTGCATAAAATGGCTGTGGCAATGATTCCAATAGCGGAATCGATTGCTCATAGAATGGCTTATCCATTAACCCATATTCAGCCAAATTCTCTTGATTCATTTCATAGTAACTTGCATCAAAGAAATTGTTATATCCAAATGATTTATAAATTTCATTACGGTTCCAGAAGCTTCCTGAATTCCCATGGAATACCGCTGATGTATAGCCTTGCTGACCTAAAATAGCTGGTGCCGCTTGGTACGTATTTAATCCTTTTGTTGTAAAGGCAGAACCTTGTGGTAAACCATATAATGAATTTTCCAAGATAAATTCCGCATCAGATGTTTTACCTTGTGCTGTTTGATGGAAGAAATTATCAAAATAAACCGTATTTTCTTCTCTTGTTAATGAATTTAAAAACGGTGTAACTTCTTCCCCATGTAATTCGTAATCAATTAAAAAGTTTTGCATCGATTCAAGATGCAAATAAATCACATTCATTCCTTTTCCTGCACCAAAGTATGCCGGATTCGGTTCAGCATAATTCGATTGTGTAAAGTTAATGACTTCTGTAATATCATTACTATCTGCTATAACTCTCTGTGCAGATGCCTTTGTACTTTGAACAGCATCATAAATGGTATAATTGTACATACCTAAATATTTCACAATATAGTTTCGGTCAAATCCTCTTGTTAATAATTGCGGACGGTCCGCTTCTGCTAAAGCCAGATTTAAACATGAAATACCTAATGCTAAATAATAATAATGCAGCTACTTTTCGGCGCTTCATGTCTTTTACTTCCATTTTTACAAATTTAAATGCAAGCAATCCGATTAACAAAACAATATCAACAAAGAATAAGAAATCATATGGTCTTAAAAGAGAACGACACACTACTGCTTACATCACCAAAATTTTGTGTCTGAAAAAGAGTTGGTAATGTAATAAAATCATTAAAAAAGCGATAATACAAAACATTAGCATATAAAAGAAATGATATAAGAAAATCAATAACAATTAACCATATATATTTTTTCCTTCCTTTAAATAAGAATGCTAATCCTAAAAATAATAAAGATGAACCTAAAGGATTTAAAAATAAGAGAAATTTCTTGAAGTGAATTTTCTATTCCTAAGTTAAACTGTGTTAATTGAATAATGTATGTTTTCATCCACAAGAAAAATACTGCTAAAAAGAAAAAGCCAATATATTTACTAAACATATCTTGACCTATTTTAAATACTTTATTCATATATACCCCCACTCCAATTGTAACTATCGTACTAGTCATGATATTTCTATTTTTCCCTCTACCAAAACATACTTTTTAAATACTATATTAATCAACATATGTTCCTGCATATTTCGTGAAATTCTAGAAAAGCAACCTATTAAAACACTCTTTAAAAGAAGCATCTTATCAATCTATTCGTTTACGTAAATAGTTAATCATCCTTCTCTTACTGTTTTACCGTATGTTACCTATTACTTCATGCAGATTTACTTGTTAACTTTTCATTCTCATAAAAGCTAGAGTTTGAAAAACTTAATAGAAAGAGTGTATCATGATCTATCCCAAAAATGAACCTTTTTGAATCTTTTTTAAACGATAAAATGTATGGTATGATAAAAAAAAGCAAGGATGTTTAGGAGAGAATGTAATGTTAATCGGGTATATGAGACCTTTTCAAGAAGACCTTAACTGTGAATTACAGCATAAAGATATCGAAAAAATCAATTATGACATGATCATCATAGAAGAACATTCATCTGCAAAAAAGAGAATCAAACTAAAAACTATGATCGACACCTTGAAGCAAGGAGATAAAATAATCGTTACCAAACTTTTTGTCTTTGCTGATTCCACACGCCACCTGATTGAGCTATTAGATACCGTTGATGCCAAAGGAGGATATTTTCAATCTCTCAAAGAAGGAATTGATACAAGTAATGATTCCAAATATTCATTTAAACATATCGTCAAACATCTTGTAGAATTCCAAAGTGATGTTATTAGTGAAAAAACAAAAAAAGGCTTGAATGAGGCAAAACAAAAGGGAGTTGTTACTGGACGCCCTAGGAAACCTGATGAAAATGTACAACGTGCAATTGAAATGTATCAAAGTAAAAATTATACTCTGACTCAAATAAAAGAGGAGACAGGAATTAGTAAATCCACTTTATATAGATATTTAGAGCATTAAGCATACTTTTTCATAAAAGTTCTACTAACAATCCCCTAAAAAAACAAGGACCATTTGTTTGTGTTGGTCCTTGTTTTAGAAAACTATACTACATACGATAACAAAATGGACCTTACATCAAAAAGAGCACAGTCGTTACTACAGGAAAGCGCTCTTAAGATACTATTATTTAATAGCATCCCTATAGTGAGGTATGGTTTATTCCCCTTCTCTTAATTTGACCAGGTTATACCAGCTTACTCCACCATGTTTTGATTCAGACAGACCATGGTTCACAAATCCAAATTTTTCATAAAAAGAAATCAATTCTTGTTTACAGGTTAAAGTAATTCCTTCTCTGTCATTTTCTTCTACTAGCTCTTCCATTTTCTTCATTAAACCCCTTGCAATCCCTTGATTTCTAGCCTGTTTGGACACCGCTAACCCTAATATGCTCTGATATCCTCCTCTTTTCGGATTCTCTTTGATTTCCTTAAAAAGATCATCAGTTATGTAAGGTTGGTTAATAATAGGACCATTCATATAACCAAGTATCTCGCCTTCCTTTTCCGCCACAATAAAGGTATCAGGTATCAACTGAATCCTCTCTATAAAAGCTTCTTTTGTGGCAGCTTCTTCTATTGAAAAGCCTTGATTCTCAATCAATAACAGCTGTTCTAAATCTGTCTTTGAAACATTTCTTAATGAAATCATCTTGTTTATAACTCCTTTTCTACCTGGTTGTACGATTCCACTCTAACGCTACCTCGGCAACCGTGATTCGCGGTTTCTCTTTCATAACAGTAAATTACAGATTAGTATCTATTCATTATATCATTATGTATTCATCTTTTAATATTTCTACGTTCTCCTCTATTCTTTATCATACTGGGTAGAGGAAAAAGCATGAGCAAAGGTTATTGAACCTATTGTTTCAGAATTCAGATATAGGCCTTCTGCAGATATCCTTCAATTTTCTTGATAACTTATAAAAGATTTATGTAGTGTGTTACATGCCTATTAAATTCTAAACCAGCTTAGGCATTGCTTATGCAATATTAAATGATCAAATACAATAAAAAACACACTAAAAATCAAACGAAAATACGTTTCATCTTTAGTGTGTTTCTTTGGATTACTATAGAAGGCAGCTTCTAAAAATGCTTATTTTTCCATAGGCATTTTTGAATCTCCACCCCATTCATAAATTGAACCTTCATAGTTTCTTACCTTATCAAAGCCAACTGCTTTGAGGATCATGGCTGTATAGCCAGATCTTATACCCATCGTTCAGTAAACGACAAAGTCGTCTTCCGGTTTAACACCTATGGAAGCCATCATTTTCGTTATTTCTTCTGGAGACTTTGGAGTACCATTTTTATTTAAAAGATCTGTCCATGTCAAGTTTACAGCTCCTTGTATATGGCCTCCTCTTGGTTCTCCAGCTTTTTGTGAACCCTCAAATTCACCTTTTGTTCTTACGTCAACCATAACTTGTTTTCCAAGATTCTCATAAACATAATCCTTCGTTGCTGAATTACTTAGGTCGTAATCCTTTAACACAACTCCAGAAGTAGGTGTTGGTTTTACAGCTTCATTATTTACTGCATAACCTAACTCTTTCCAATATGAAAGACCACCAACCATAAGTTTAACATTGTCTAAGCCAGCCATTTTGAGCTGCCAAACTGCTCTACCATCAGCCCCTGGTCCTTTAAACACATCAGAATAAAATACGATCGTTTTTTTGTTGTCAATTCCTAAAGATTCTAATGTTTTCTTTAAATCCTCTTTCTTCTTAATCGTTCCCCAACCTGGATCTCCTGGTTTACCAACTGTATCTGAAAATCCATGTAAACCAATGCTTACAGCCCCTTGTATATGCTCTTTGGCATAAAGATCTGGTTTATTAGCATCTAAAAGAACTAAATCTTTACTTCCTAAAAGTTTATTTACTTCCTGAGGTGTTATCAAGAAGTCATTATTCTCATAAGCTGTTAGGTCGAATTGAGTTGACTGTTGTTGTTTTGTAGCTTCTTCTTTGTTCGAACATCCTACTATACTTAATATAGCAATTAAGAATATAGTTAAGATCGTAAGTCTTTTAAAGAATTTTTGACTCACTTCTTCTCTCCTCCTTTAACTTTAGTTTCCTTTTTTCACTCCATATTTGTTTAAATAATGCTGCTAATGCTGTTACGGCAAAGAGCATCAATAACCCCATAACAAAGGTTTTTGCTGTGCCCGTTAACATACCACCTATGTAAGAATAAATAATGGTAGCAGGAAGTTGTCCAACTCCTGTTGCTATAAAAAATTCCCAAAAACCCATAGATGTTAATCCTGCGGCATAGCTCACGATATCAAAAGATATAAATGGTAAAAGTCTAGCAATTAAAACGGTATGTTTCCCATACTTTTCAAAAAACTCATCTAACTTTTTTATTGCAGCTTTTGATGTCAGTTTCTCAACCGTATTTCTTCCTAACAATCTAGCAATATAAAAACATAATGCAGCACCTGCCATTGCACTTGACCATGATAAAATGGCGCCTTTAACCCAGCCAAATAGACCGGCATTAGCAAAGGTAATGATAAATGCGGGTAGTGGAGCTGCTATCGATTGGAGCAACATTAATAAAAATGATACTACCGGTGCCCAAATACCAAAGCCTAATATATATCCTCTTGCTAAGTCAATATCTACATTTTGTAAAATAAATACTGCTTGATTTACGTTTACTCTAATTGGAGTAACAAAAAAATATAAACAAAATAACAAAATAATAATAATAAAAGCTATCTTGCCTTTACCAATTTTCATTAACTAATTAACTCCTCCTCTATTATTCTATAAACTGAGCATATCATTTGACTTTTTCACTTTTATCAGTGACAAAAAAATCTTATCACATTATAGCGAAATTTGTCGAATCGAAAAAATCAATTTACATTTTCATTATTAATCGATTTACTCGATTAATAGTAATCTTTGCTGAAGCATATAGAATAGTCATAATGCTGAAACTTATTTAACATCTTTTGCCTTCTATTGTGGATACAACGAAATCCGTTGAAAAAACTTACAGTTATAAATATGCTGGATGAGGTCGGAAAGGATTTAGATATAACAAGGAAAATAGTTGTTATAAGAAATTTATACTTCAGTATCACCCCCCCTTCTTTTGACGTTAGGTTCGAATCATCATTGGACCTGTCCTTTTATCCTGTTGGATCATGATCTACCCTATAACCTTGATTCTCTCGCACGTCTTTCCGCTGTTATCCAGAATTTTTGGACTGTGTATGTGTCTAATGGCTCCAGGTCGATATTTTGGGCATAATACCGTTTAGATACATTAAAGGGGGCTAAGTATGAGGCTAAGAAATGGAGATTTTTATACAAATGTTTCTACCAATAAGGTATATAGGTTAAATGAAGATGTTGATAGTAGCTGGTACTTGAGTATGCGTGATGAAGAAGGTTATCATGAAACAGAAAAGACATCAGGGCGTGATATGATTCGATTGGTGGAAGGTAGTTATCTAAAAAGCTAATAAAAAAAGCTACCCTATTCCTGGCATAGTACCCATAATCAGACTCTTTTAGTGAAAAGTTGGGAAACTTGAACATTATAAGATATTTCAAGGATAAAGTCTCCTTTATGTCGAATATAACAGGTAAAGGAGACTAGACAATGAATAAAGTTGAGTTATTAAAGAAATTACTAAAAAATAGTCGAGGTAATTTTTTTTCATTAGAAGTTCCTACTACAAAAGAAGATGAAAAAAAGATTCAAGAATTGATTAGAGTATTAGAAACAGAAAAAAAAATTAAATTACGAGAATATGTACAGAGTGAGTACTCAGTTTATTTACATGGAATTATTAAGTATGCATCCGAATAATCGGATGCTTTTTTCTTCAACTCTTGAAATACATATACTCGATATTCTAAAAATAGATCGCAATTAATAGATTGCATTCAAATTATGAATAGCAAAATAAGCAAGACTAATGATAAAATCTCTAATGTATATGAAATGTATAAAATATGGCCGAATCCCCTTCTATCAATTTTAAACAAAAGCGTAAATAAATCAGCGAGGTGAAGGAATTGAAAAATAAAATTATTTTACTGGCATCAGATCAGTTTGGTAAAGGCGAAACAGAACTAGGTGAAGGAATATTAGAAACCTTTTTTACCCTCCTGAAACAAAAGGAAGAGCTACCTGTGGCTGTTTTTTGTATGAACCGGGGTGTATTTACATTAACGGAAGAATCACTTGTTTCCCTTCAATTAATGGATCTAGAAAATAAGGGTGTTGACATTCTTGCTTGTAAAACATGTGTAGACTACTACCAGCTTGGCGAAAAATTAGTATCCGGGAAAATCAGTGGAATGGACCATTTTATTGAATTAGCCTCAAAATATGAAGTTATAACATTATCTTAAGTTTAAATGAAATAAATTATGAAAAAACAAAAGCCAAGAAAACCCACGACTGAAGTCACTGGTTTTCTTGGCTTTATTCATAAAATTGGACCTAGATGGGTGGCTACCATAGGAGGATTATTTCTAGGAATTGGATTAATGTTAGCAAGTCAAAAAAACCTGTTTTACACAATAAAAAAATCTCTATAAGTTTATAGTATCTATCATAACTACACTCATAGAGATTTTTCAATTATAGTATTTACTTATTCAGGATTTATTTCTACTGTCACACCATCAGCATGGGTACCTTTCATAGAAATCAGGGTTAATCTGATGTTTTCTTTATAAAAGATATACTTAGAGCTTTCAGATTTTGAAAATCCATGTGAGTCTATTATTTTATAAACTTCCTCTAATTCTGTACCAGGAACGATTCCATAAATGGAAGTATCCGGATTTCTTGTGGTTACTCTTCTTACCTTTTCTGTTTCTGAATTAAAACCGATATTAACACGGCTTTGGGCATATTCATATTCATATCCATATATGCACATCGCTTTTTCGCCTTTTGTTGGTATCGCTTCATGTACATCTGGTTCATCCATATAAATTTGTACATTAAAAACATTGATCTGAGGATTAACTTCTTCAGAGATAAATGTATCTTCTGCATTGCCACAACCAGCCAAAATAGCTGATACTATAAAGAATGTTAACTAGAGTGAATAAAAGCTTATTTTTCAACTTCATATCCAGCTTCTTGCCACGCAACGATTCCACCAGGAACTCTGTAAACATTAGTGAATCCTTCTTCCTTAGCTATAACTGCTCCAACATGGCTTCTAGCACAACCAACAAATCCACAGTATACAACTACAGGAGTATCTTTATTTTCACCTAATGCACTGATAAATGCTTGCTTTTGTTCATCTGTAGCATCTGCTAATGTTGTCTTAGGCAACTCTGCGTTTAATGCTCCTGGAATACGGCCTTTTTCGTAGCTATCTGCTGGCATCGTATCAATAATAATCATTTCTTTCCCTTCTTCTACCCATTTATTAAGGTCTTCAGTAGAAAGTAATTGATATCCACCGTCTTTTGTATCATTTACAAATTTCATTGTAGCTTTCTCAATTGCTACTTCACTACCATCTGTTGCTGTTCCTACTTTTGCTGCACTAGAGCTTGAAGTGCTTGAACATCCTACTAATGCTACCATTAATAGAACCATTCCTAATATTAACGCTAAACTTTGTCTTTTCATTTTGTTTCCTCCTAATATTATTTGTATGTTAAATATTTCACATAACCTAAGAAAAAATGTGAATCCTTGATGCTAGCATAGTTACACGGACACATCTAAGTGAACGCTATACTCCAATGGGAACTGACTCTTTTTTAGAGACAGAAGAACCGTCCCTCTGTAACTTCTCCGATAAATCAAACCAACTACCATAATCTATATGTACATTCGTTCCTATGCTGATAATCATTACATTCTGGAAAATATTCGTAATCCTTTTTATAATGGTTCACATTGGACACGACATCACTTATGGCATGAGAAATAAATGTCACATCACTCTCTGTCATCGTTGGATGAAGGGATAGACGAACCCACCCAGGTTTTGTAAAATAATGACCTTTATCAATTTCGTTTGTAATGGATTTAGAACGTTGCCGATCAATATTTAACAGATAATGTCCATAAGTTCCAGCGCATGAACATCCACCCCTCACTTGTATGCCATGAACATCATTTAACAACTTCACAATCAGTTGATAATGAATTCCTTCCACATAAAATGAAATGATCGGAAGCCGTTCTTCTTTATGAGGATCTAACAAAATAATTCTCTTATTTTGCTTTAATTGTGTGAACAATAACTGAATCAATTGTTTGTCTTGAGTCGAATATGTTTTCTGTCCCCATCTCGTCCTTCAAACGAATCGCTAATGCTGTTCGAATGGCTTGTAAAAATCCTGGCGTCCCACCATCTTCTCTTTCTTCCATGTTGGATAGATATGATTTTTCACCCCAAGGATTCGTCCAATTCACCGTACCTCCACCTGGACGGTCAGGTGTTTTTGTTTGTAAGACTTTTTTCGAAACAATCGCAACGCCCATTGTCCCTGGACCACCTAAAAACTTATGCGGTGAAAAGAATATTCCATCTAGATGTTGCAACTCGTTTTTCGGGTGCATATCCATTTTTATATAAGGTGCGGATGCGGAAAAATCGATGAAACAAATTCCGTCGTATTTATGCATCACCTCAGCTAATTGATGATAAGGGGTTACAATTCCTGTTACATTTGAGCATGCGGTGAAAGAACCTATTTTCAACGGTCGATCTTCATACCGTTTAATCATTTTCTCTAACATGATAGGAGAAACATCCCCTCTATCATCTGGGGGAACAATGACGACATCTGCAAATGTTTCTTCCCAAGAAATTTGATTCGAATGGTGTTCCATATGGGTGATGAAGACAACTGGTTTCTCCCAATCTTTTAGTTCGTTTAATGTTTTATACTTTTCATGAAGAGTTAATCCTAATAATCTCTGAATCTTGCAAATGGCCCCAGTCATTCCTGATCCTTCAAAGAAAAGAATATCGTTTTCATCAGCGTTTACATGTTTTTTTATAATATTCTTGGCTTCACGGTAAGCCCATGTCATACTCTTACCAGTGATATTCGTTTCTGTATGGGTATTTGCCACATATGGACCAAATTGATACAGTATTTTTTCTTCGATTGGCATGTATAGCCTGCCGCTAGCTGTCCAGTCTGCATAATGAATCTTTTTTTCACCATAAGGAGTATGCATCAATTGTTCATTGACCAATAATATTTTTTCTAAAGAATTGAAAGTGTTTCTCTAAATGATCCATTTCTTGTGCACCTCAGGCTCTATTCATTTTTTAACCCCTGAACAGTAAAACCGACAAATAGGCCTTGATATTCCTAGAAAGGCCATGAATCTATTACTAAAAATAAACTTGAAATGATTGATTCAACGTAAAGGGACCGGACCCCCTATTGATAACCATCGAGATCCGGCTTAATCACATTTAAGCAGTTACTTTTTCAGTTGCTTTTACCCATTGATTTTCAACAGGAATTCCAGCATCTTTAATGGTTCTAAAGACTGGACACCGTAAATCAACGGCCGTCTGCATTTCATTGATTCTGTCTTGCGTTTCAGAAGTTTCAACAACCGCTTTAATCACAACTTTTTGGAAATACGGTTTTACTTCCAAATTTCCCATTAAACCACTCGGATCAAGTTCACCTTCCACGTCAAAAGAGATTCCTTGAAGGTCAAAATTCATTTCTTTCGCAATGATTTGTGCCATTACGTTTTCACAACCAATAAGTGATGCTAAAAAAGTTGAAAGCGGGTCAATAGCAGAATCTTGTCCGCCCATTGTAACAGGTTCATCAATAGCAATTTTATGCTTACCTGCCACTGAATCTGTTCTCATTCCATTTCCAGTTCCTTGTACTTTTAATGTCATTTGTGCCATTTTTTCATTCCTCCATATTCTTTAGGCTTTTACCATTTCTCGAAGTTTTTTTGCCGCTTCGACCATAACTTTTAATTTTTCAAATGCAATTTCATCACTATTCATTGGACGCTGTGCAAAGGTTCCAAAACCACAATCTGGATTTAAAAGAATTTTTTCATCCGGTAAGAATGCTCTTACTTTTTCTACACGTGCAACAATATCGTCTACAGATTCAACATCGACCGTTCTAGGATTAATGACACCAAACCCGAGTGACTTATCTCCAATACTCTTAATCGCATCCAGTTCACCTGCACGAGGTGTCGCATATTCAAGAGCTAAATGATCCACATTGGCTCCTTCAAGATAAGGAATTAATGGAAAATACGGACCACGTAGTAAAATATCATCGTCTGTACTCCAATTTCCGCGGCAAATATGCACGGCAATGGTTGTTCCTCTGCCCAGCATTCCATCTGTCACTTTATTAATTAACTCTAAAGCAAATGCCAACTCTTCTTCTGCATCTGCTTTTGCTGTTAGTGCCCCGCACATAAAGGTTCGGTTTGCATTCTTCTTCGTGAACACAACTTCTGTTAAGACAGGCTCATCAAATTGAACAAATTCAACGCCTGCTGCAATGAGATCCTCTAATTCTTCGCGTAATACTTTTATAATATCGACAGACAAATCCTCTTTTGTTGGATAAGCATCACTCGATAGTCCTTCTACCCACATTGATCTTGTTAACAGATAAGGTCCTGGTAAAGTCACCTTAACCGCTTTGTCCGTATGTTGTTTTAAAAATAAAAAATCATTTAAGGCAAGAGGCTTTTTGCGACTAATTTTGCCTGTCGCTGCAGGGTTAGACATCGAAAAAGCCGGAACATCTAATGTCCCTAAAATTTCTTCAAAACTTGATTTATCTTCTACGTAATCCAGTAACTCAGAAACACTTAGCATACGTACATTATTTAAATGTTCGGCTACAAAGGATATATAATTATCTCGACGCTGTTCCCCATCGGAAACAATATCGATGCCTGCTTCTTCCTGCCATTTCAAGCATTGTAAAATAGCCTGATCTGCAACAGCTTGAAATTCTTCATCACTTATTCGCCCCGCACGCTTATCACGCATGGCTATTTGTACTTCTTTCGCGCGTGGCCAACTGCCAATGACAGTCGTAGAGAATGTTGGTAATGTCATTTTCCTAACCTCCTCAATATACAATCGAAAATTGTATATCAATTTTAATCGTTTGTTTTAGCGTTTGATAAATAGGGGACCGTTCAAGCGTATTTTCCCACAGTTTTTCGAGGGCTTCTTCTGACTGTGGTGAGGAAACATAGAAGGTACCTTTCATTTCTTGAATTCGCGGACTTCCCTCATCTTCCAATTCCAGATGAAACAAAACATTTTCCAATCCCGCTTTTAATGAAACTTCTAATTGGTCAATTTCAATATTTCGTCTAGACGCCTGTGCCTTGAAACCAACCGTTAAATCTGAAGCAAGTGCCCCAAGGAAGTAATCAATTGCGCTAGGAGCATCCACTTTAGGACTGAACTCTGCAGGTTGTCCAACCAAAAACGTATGATTTCTGGAATGAACCTTTGCCGTTAAAGCTTTTTCAGCCTGAACCCGAACATTCCATTTATACCCTTTTGCCGCTTCTAATTCATCTGCTAGCCCCTCTTGTTGGGAACCTTTTCGAACAAAAAATCGAGTCGTATTGTCCCCAGGTTCTGAACCAAGAAACTGATGATCAACCATCCTGCACCAAGCAGGTAAATCATCCGGAACCGACCGCTCACGGCTGCGAACTTCTAAAATTTCACCATCTGATAAGGGATCCATTGCCTTTTTGATGATTAGCAATAGACCTGAACCACAATCTAAATCTCCACCATCACAAACTGCTTTTGGATTCTCCATAGTATCACCTTTTTCATATTGTTAAACTTTTCACAAGTGAATTTAACTAATTGATTTTTACTCCCCTTATAACAAAGGGGAGTAAATGGTCTAAGATTATTATATTACTAAAATAAAACGGCACATTAAATCCATTAAAGAACGCTCTTAATAAGTAATAGAAGCAGCACCTTGACTTAAAAATTCAACCACTTTGGCTCCACCAACAATGGTAGCGCCTTCAATTAGATCCTCTTCGTTTAAATTACGTTTTTTGTAACATGGACTGCATACCCAAAGCGTTCCACCAGCTTCAACAAATTGATCCATAAGTTGTTTTAATGGAGCAAATCCTTCTTCGTGCATATCATCTGCATAACCTTTAGATGCTAGGTAGGCTCCTTCAACATTTAAAAAGATAACTGTATCTTGACCTGATGCAACCGCTGCATTTGCCACAACAAAACCAACCGTCGCTTTATCGATATCGTTTTTTGCATTTGTTAAACTTACAAAAAATTTTCCTGCCATTTTTATATCCTCCTAATAAATCTTTAATATATAAAAAGCTAAATTAGCCTTTTTTAATAAAATAATGACTAGTGTTTCCATCATCATCTCGTTGCAACAGCTGATGATTTTGTAATCGACACCACGCCGGAAGATCCTCACGTGCGCCTGGGTCATAAGAAATAACCTCAATAATTTCCCCGCTATTCATCTTTCTCATGGTTAGAAACAAGTTCATGATTAACTCACCGCAACCGGTTGGACCCGCATCATAAGTCATAATCTGGTAGTATATTGCTGCCCCATATTTTTCCTTCCCTTCAACTGATATGATTCTTTAAATGATCTATTTCTTATACTATTAAAGTATAAACAAATATTATTTTAATATAAATTTATTTTATCGATAAACAGCAATTAAAACCAATCTATTTTTTAAGATATCAACATTTAAGAATCCTATTGTATCAACGTTATTTAGTTTTGAAAACCACTGTGAATATCCAACCTTCATTCACAAAAAATTAACATTTGAATTATACGGAAAAAATTTAAATTTTACTTTGATTCGACAAGTCACAGTACTTGTATATAAGCTGAACATTTATTTTCCAAACAAATGGCAGGCGACATGATGATCTTTCTCGATTTCCACCATAGGAGGTACAATTTCTGCACACTTGTCAAATGCATAGTTGCATCTAGTCCTAAATTTACAGCCAGTCGGGGAGTTGAGAGGACTAGGAACTTCCCCTTCTAAAATAATCCTTTCCCTTGCTGCTTTTGTTGGATCCGGTTCAGGGATAGACGATAACAGCGCCTTTGTATAAGGATGACTAGGATTTGTATACAGGTCACGACTTGTGGCAATTTCAAACATATTGCCAAGGTACATAACACCAATGCGATCGGAAATATGCCGAACCATTGATAAGTCATGAGCGATAAATAAATAAGTGATGCCTGTTTCCTTCTGAATATCTTCAAGCATATTGACAACCTGCGCTTGAACAGAAACATCAAGAGCTGAAATTGGTTCGTCACACAAGATGAATTCAGGATTTACGGATAAGGAACGAGCGATACTGACCCTTTGTCTCTGACCACCACTAAATTCATGGGGATAGCGGTAAAGATGTTCTTCCTTTAAGCCTACTTTGACTAAAAGGTCTAAGATTATTTCCTTCCGTTCGTTAGCTGGTACTTTTCCATGAATATTCATCGGTTCACTAATAATCTCAAACACATTCTTTTTAGGATTCAAGGACGCATACGGATCTTGAAAAATCATTTGCATTCTTTTGCGGTATCTTTTTAAGTCTTTTTCCTGGAGGGAACCGATATCTGTCCCGTCAAAAAAGATATTTCCACTTGTAATGTCATGTAAACGAACAATGCTTCTGCCCGTCGTCGATTTCCCACATCCTGATTCGCCTACTAAACCAAATGTCTCACCTTTGTAGATATCGAAACTTAAGCCATCGACCGCTTTTACATATTCCCTCTTGCCACCGAAAAGACCTTTCTTAATAGGGAAATATTTTTTTAGGTTACGAACAGAAATAAGAGGGTATCTCTTTTATTGTCAATTTTACTCACCAACCTTCATGATACGATCATCGTCATTTAGCCAGCACATCGAACGGTGTTCTTCCCCAACTTGGAAATAGCGCGGTCGCTCATTATGGCATTTTTCCATCACATATGGACAACGTTCCGCAAATGGACAACCCGAAGGAGGATTTAATAAATTAGGGGTTGTCCCTTCAATCGGATTTAATCTTTCTTTAAAACCATCTGAAATCTTTGGCAATGATTTAAGCAATCCCTCTGTATAGGGATGCTTTGGATTTTGAAAAATTTCGATGACGGGTCCTTCTTCCATAATAAGGCCACCATACATGACAAGCACCCTCGAACAATTTTGTGCAACAACACCTAAATCATGTGTAATAAGAAGGATAGCTGTATTTGTCTTGTCTTTTAGTTCCTTCATCAGTTCAAGAATTTGTGCTTGAATCGTTACATCAAGTGCAGTAGTAGGCTCGTCGGCAATGAGAAGCTTTGGTTTGCAAGAGATGGCCATCGCAATCATGACCCGTTGCTTCATGCCACCACTAAGCTCGTGAGGATATTGCTTGAACCGTTCTTCAGGGGAAGAAATGCCAACCTCCTTCAATAACTCAATCGCTAATCTTTTCGCTTCTTTCTTGCCAATTTTTTGATGACGGACAATAATTTCAATCATTTGTTTGCCAATTTTGATGACAGGATTTAGGGAAGACATTGGATCCTGCGAGATCATGGCAATTTGATTGCCGCGAATGGTACGAAGTTCTTTCTCAGAAATTCGTAGTAAATTAACACCTTCTAGGAGAATGTCACCATTTTTAATTTTTCCCGGTGGCTGAATGAGCGAAATAATGGACTTAGCAGTAACACTTTTTCCACTACCGGATTCTCCTACAATTCCACATACTTCTCCTTCATTTATTGAAAAGGAAACTCCTCGAACAGATTGGACTTCGCCGTTCTCTGTGAAAAAAGAGGTTTCAAGATTTTTAACTTCTAACAGTTTCATAGGCTTATCTCACTCCTTAACATCGAATCCAGTTTATTTCTTTGACTTTGGGTCCAATGCATTTCTCAAAGCATCTCCTAATACATTGAAGCTTAAAACAGTAAATAAAATGAAGAATCCTGGGAATAGCGTTAAATGCCATGCATCGCCAATAAAGCCTTGTGCATTATTTAACATACTCCCCCATGAGGAGTTTGGTTGCTGTACCCCGAGTCCTAAAAAGCTCAAAGAAGATTCCATTAAAATCGCAGTGGCAATATTAAGAGTTGCTGCGATAATGATTGTCGAAGCAATGGATGGAATAATGTGATGGATGATAATTTTAAAAGAAGCTTTGTCCAGAAACTTTGGCATATTGAACGAATTCACGTTCCTTGATCGAAAGTGTTTCCGCACGAACAATCCGGGCAATATCCATCCATGTCAAAAGGCCTATAATAAAGACAAGAGTAGTAATCCCTGGCTTCATATAAGCATTGAGAAGAAGCATAAGAAAAAAGGATGGGATTGACATCAAAAGCTCAACAAATCGCATTAATAAATTATCGATGATTCCACCAAAATATCCACTAATCGTTCCGATCGTAGTACCAACAACAACTGCTACAATCATCGATAGGAAACCAACTGCCAATGAGACCCTAGCACCGTATAATGATCGAGTAAAATAATCTCTTCCATAATCATCTGTTCCGAATAAATGTTCAAAGCTCGGTGGCTTAAAGCGGTCAACAACTGAGATCTTATTAGGGTCGTAAGGAGATAGAAAAGCAAATATAGCCATAATCGAAAAAACTATTAAGATGCTAACAGCAAATAGGGCCATTTTACTTTGAAATATTTCTTTCCTTAGAGTTTGTAATTTTCTCTTATTCATTTAAATTACCCCCTTAGCCTAATTCTTGGATCCACAACACTGTAGAGAATGTCTGCCAGAAGGTTGCCAAAGATAAGCATGATTGATGATAGTAGTGTAATGGCCATAATGATAGGGTAATCAAAGCTAAAGATTGAAGTGACACCAAGCAAGCCAAGTCCTGGCCATGAAAAGACCGTCTCTGTGATAAAAGCTCCTCCTACAAGGCTTGGTATCGATAAACCAATAATCGTAATGATAGGAAGCAAGACATTCTTTAGCACATGTTGAAAAAGAACCTTCAATTTAGTTGAACCAAAGGCATATTGGATTTGTACATAATCTTCTTCTAATTGTGTAATGGTACTCGAGCGGATATAGCGCATATAAACAGAGATGTTTTGAAATGCAAGAACAATACAAGGAAGCATCCCGTGCTTGATGACATCCCATGCTGAATCAACACCAATTGTCCGCATCCCCATACTAGGTAAAAGATTTAACTTTAATGAAAATAAATAAATTAAAAGTAGGGCAAACCAAAAACTTGGTATGGAAATTCCGATATAAGATATAAAATTAGCGAGCTTATCAAAAAGAGAGTTCTTTTTAGCAGCTGTAAATAATCCTAACGGAATAGCAATCAATAATGATAAAACAAGAGAGGTCCCCATTAGTCCAAAGGTTGCAGGTAAGCGCTCAATAATTAAATTAAGAACAGGTCGATGATTAATAAGTGAGTAGCCGAAATTCCCAGTTAAGATATTTTGCAGCCAAAGAAGATATTGAACATGGATCGGTTGATCAAGACCTAGACTTTTACGAATTCTTTCAACATCTTCAGGATTCATATCTGGCGTCACAAAGTTTTGAATCGGATCTCCAGGAGCAAGCTTGATCAATAAAAAAGCAACAATAGAAATAGCGAATAAAAGTGGAATGGCGTTAATGAGCCTTTTGAAAATGACCTTCTTCATCTCTTTTCCTCCTGTATGGCATAAAGATAAAAAAGCTGACGAAACATCAGCTTTTTTATCGGTTTATTTATTCTATCTCATAAATCTTAGATAAGTCTTCAAACATAGAAACTGGAATTGGTGTTGCTTCTTCCGTTCCACCAAACTTTTTATCAATCGCAATCGTTGCTTTTGGATAGGCAAGTGGTAAGTATGGAAGCTCTTGTGCAAGTGTTTCTTGAATTTGAAGATATAGTTCACCGCGTTTTGTTTCATCAGTTTCAACCGCTGCCGCTTCCCAAAGTTTATCTAAGTCGGCATTCTTATAACGAGCAAAGTTATAAGCGCCATCACTTTGGAATAATGGTTTATAAACATCTGGCTCTACACCCATGATGTATCCACCGAAGCTGATTTCGTAATCAGAAGCTGACATATCAAGCGTCTTTTGCATAAGTGCACTTGGGTCCATTGCCACTAATTCAACTTCTAGGCCAATCTCTTGTAATTTTTGCTGCGTATATAAAGCTAAGCTTTCTTGAATTTTATTATTGTTTCCATAAATCAACACGTAAAGGCTTCGTTTCACCAGCAGCAGCTACTAGTTCTTTCGCTTTCTCTTGATCGTATTCGTAAGTAGTTACGTCTTGAGAATGATATAAAGTATCCGGTGTTAGAACAGATGCTGCAGTGTCGGCAAATTCAGATGATAGAAAGGCTGTTTGGATTAACTCATCCTTGTCAATTGCATGGGCAATCGCTTGGCGGATTTCTTTCTTTTGAACGGCTTCACTGTTTTGGTTAAATGCCATGTAATACAATCTTCCTTCTGGGAAGGTAAGCATATTAAATTGGCCCGTGGAGTCAAGTTTTTCATAATCTTGAGCATCAATTAAACGTGCATTAATCTCACCTTTTTGTAGTGATATATTTGCCGTATTAGGATCCTTAACGATACGGTAAACGACTGAATCAAGATAAGGCTTACCTGCAAAATAATCATCGAAACGTTCAAGAATGACATACTCATCTGCTTTGTACTCTTTAAATTTGAAAGGTCCCGACCCTACTGGAGCCTGGTTCTTCTCACTCTTCATTAAGTCTGCTTCATTTTCAAATATATGCTTTGGAATTGGGAAGAAATCGTTCATAACTCCCTCGAAAGCAGCACTTATAGAAGGTAGTTTGAAATCGACAGTAAGCTCGTCTACTTTTTCAACCTTTAGTGGTTCTCCGTTAAAAATTAAATTTCCACGGATAGAGCTATTTTGCTTTTCGTCTAAAATGGATTCAATCGTAAATACGATATCATCAGCTGTTATCTTTTCACCATCATGCCATTTAAGATTGTCCTTTAATTTTAAAGTCCATGTTAATTGGTCTTCTGAAGGCTCAAAGCTCTCAGCTAATACATAATTCTTCTCACCATCTCTTAAATGGTAAAGTGCCGCATACAATGACTGTTGAATGGTTAAAGTAACACGGTCATTGGCGTATAAAGGGTTCATTACTTGTGGATTGTCAGTAACCGCAAGTGTGAATGTCCCACCTTCTTTTGGCGTTCCAGTTTCTTCTGTATTTACTTTGTCAGCTGTTTTCGGCTCTTCTTTGTCACCAGAGCAGGCTGCCAATGTAAATATTAAAATTAAAAAAAGTGAAAATAGCCATGATTTTTTCATCATATACCTCCATAAATTATGTATTTCTTATACTATTAAAGTATAGGCAAAATATTATTCTAATATAAATTTATTTTATCGATAAATATAATTAAAACTAATCGCTTTTTTGAATAACAAAATTCAATAATCCCACTTGTAGCAACGTTCTTCTATTTTGAAAACCATAGAATATCCACCATCAGTCACAAAAAATTAACATTTGATTGATGAAAATAAAGTTTAAACTTTATTTTGATAGCATTTTTTTATAAACAAAAAAACACTTATCAATCTTATATTTAAGATTGATAAGTGTTAGCCAATGTATTTTATTCAAAAGATTCAGCCATTTTTATAAGTTGCTTTTTACTAACTTCAGATGGCATTAGCTTAATAAAATAAGTGATTTCATAATAGAAACCGTCATCCTGCCAAGATAGAATTCTTTTTCCATCATGATTTGGAATAAAGGAACCTTTTGAATTGTGACCAATATTCACCTTTTCTATTTTTATATCTTCATCATACTGCACCGGGTTTGTCGTAATTCGGACATCCAAGAATTCTTTATTTTTATTCATTAATACAATGACCAATTGCTGCCCACTGTTATCCATTTTTGACTCAATTATTTTCATATCTTTAAAAGGCACTTTCGTCGGAATCCTATAGTCAAATGATCGTCCATTATTAAGCTCTCTAATAGCGGAAGAATCATAATCGTACATGGTGCCTCTTCCTATAGACCAGCCGATCATGACGGAAGTTACCATTATAAAAATGACCATAGCAGTAATAAAGATCTTCTTTCTAACCATTTCACTTTCTCCTATATATCCTTATTTTAAGAATCAATTTATCATACTAGTATTCTGTAAGTTTATTAATCAATGATCTTGCCCTGTTCATAAAGAAAGATCATTTTCTTTTCAAGAAACGCGCTCGTTCCTTAAGTTCCATTCTTTAAAGAGTATTTATTGATTCTTATGGTTTGGCCGATCATTAAAAAGACTTAAGATCAAACTCAAACCTGCTATAAGTCCAAACACATTCGAAGCATGAATTTTTAGTAGAATGGAAGCAACGAGGGACGTTGTTATCGTTTCTGACAAATAACCGGCCGATGAAAGCGAAACCAATATTGGAAAGGCAAATGAAAGAAGGATACAAGGTATAGCGACACACCATAATAAAGATGGATTGATACGAAATGACCATCTTTTCACAAAAATAAGAGAAGTATAGAGTCCAAATAGAATGGACATGATCGGTTTGGACCAAAAAACCGGGATAAAATTAAAGGTTTCACTTGCCGTTTGACTAATCTGAATTTCATAGTGATAACTTATCATGGCTAATACGATGAGCCCAATCACCCAAAGAATGTTCAACAAATAGGATACCCATGTAGACTTTTTCATCTCAATGCCTCCTCTTTATTAAACTTTACCATATTTATTCCTCAATCTTCCATTTTTCTCTGAATTCTTATTGAATGAATCTGCTTGCATTTGTTCTTATGTATTTCCTTACAGTCTTATAGCGATTGTGACTACCCCATCCATTGTTTGGATGGGATCTGTCACCTGTCACCAGAGGAATCTGATTCCCCTAGCGCAAAACTAGAAACAGGAGAACCGTCCCTGCGTAATCAAGTTAAAATATCCAGCCAAATTTTAATGGCTGTACCAGCAATCATTAAAGCTAATACAACCTGTAAGATTCTTGTATTCATTTTCTTACCTACTTTTGCACCAAGTGGGGCCGCTAATAAACTTGCGATAATCATAATACAGCTGGCAAGTAATCCACTTGTCCCGTCATCAATTTACCAACACTACCTCCGATTGAAGAAATAAAGGTAACTGCTAAACTGGTCGCAATGGTCATTCTTGTTGGAATGTGTAATACGGTTAACATAATGGGTACAAGTAAGAAACCCCCCGCTGCACCGACAATTCCTGAACCAATTCCAACAATTAAGGCTAACCCTACAGCAAGTGGTTTATTAAATTTGACTTCATCCATCGTTCTAGCGTCAATCTGTTTATTAGGAATAAACATCATAACTGCTGCAATTAAAGCTAACATACCATATATAATGTTGACCATCTCTTCTGATAAAGAACTTGATCCGTAACTACCAATCAGACTCCCAATTAATATAGAACCACCCATATAAATAATCAGTTGTTTATTTAAATACCCGCCTTTACGATACGCCCATACCCCTGCAATCGAAGCAAATAAAACTTGTACCGCACTGATTCCGGAAACCTCATGGGCTGTAAAAGCTGCCAATCCAAACATGGGTGGGATATACAACAGCATCGGATATTTAATGATGGATCCTCCAACGCCTAACATTCCTGATAAAAATGAACCGATAAATCCAAGGGCGAATATGACCATAATAAAGGTTACATCCATTTGCTCGCCTTCTTTCTAAGATAAAAGCGAGTAGTTTGGCTACTCGCTTATTTGATTTTGCCTATGCTTTTTTGAATATAGAAGGTTTCTAAAGACTTAACGAACCGCACAACGATTTGGACCGATTTCCATTTCTGTTTGTTCATCATGGTCTGGTGAAAGTTTCCCCATGTTGACTTGACGAATTTGTTGGTACGCATTCGGTTGTGGTGGTAAATGATCGGTTACAGTATGACGGAATTCTTCTTCGTCTTCGATATTCAAACCATGGTTTTCTTTAAATAAGTCCCCTAAACGTCTTGCGACTGTTCCATCTTCATTCAACTCATCGATCACCATGAAGTGTGCCGGTAAAACAATTAAGTCTTCTGCCAATTTGCGGTAACGAGAGTACAGCGTTTCACGTAAGTCTCCCACCCAGTCTTCTGCTAAACCGGCTAAGTCTGGACGACCAATTGAATCGATAAATAAAATATCACCCGTCAATAGGTATTTACCGTCGATCACGAAGGATGTTGAACCAATTGTATGTCCCGGTGAATAAAGGGCATTCACCTCGATTTTTGAAGAACCAATTTGTACTTTTAAACCATCTGTAAGTGGTGTATAGTCAAACACGACTTCCTCAGCATCTTTCGGTGGTAAGTAGTACGTTGCTCCAGTCACTTCTGCGATAGTACGTCCACCAGAGATATGATCCGCATGTAAATGGGTATCAAATACATGTTTAATCTCTACACCTTTTTCGTTTGCAAAATTCGTAAAGACCTCTGTAAAGCGTACGGCATCAATGATTGCTGCTTCGCCTTCCGATAGGACCATGTAAGAAAGACAACCTTTACCTAGGCGAACAAACTGATATAATTCTCCGCCCCCTGTTAAATCTGCCACCTTAATGGGTTCTAAATACTGGCTCCACGATTTCATTCCACCTTCTAGATAGGCCACTTCAAGACCAGCATCGGATAACATTTCCGCCACCATTACCGAGGACCCCTCTTTTGCACAAACCACTAATACTTCTTTATCTGTAGGAATTGTTGGTAAAATTTCTTCCACACCATCTAATAATTCAAAGTAAGGAATATTTAAGTACTGGAATTGATGACCTTCAATTTTCCAATCTGCAAATGCATCCGTGTTCCGTACATCGAGAATAAATAATTCGTTGTTATCGATTACCTTGCGTGCAATTTGTGATGCTGTCCATTTATTTACTGTCATATCATTTTACCCCCATAGGTATATTTTTATTTATTTTTTTGCAGTGAGGAGATTTCCCCACTGCCTATAGTCCTTTTACAAGTTTCCTATTAGAAAGTTAATGTTGGAGATGCGTCTTTTGCATATTCTAAGAATGTTACGGCTCCACCGACTTCAATTCCATCTACAAACGCTTCTTGTGTTAAGCCCATCACATCCATTGTCATTTGACAAGCAATAAATTTCACTCCTAGATCTTGGGCCATTTCAACTAATTGTGGAATGCTTGGTACGTTCGCTTTTGCAAAACCTTCCGCAAAATGTTCTTTCCCTGCTGGCATTTCTAATGCGTGCATTCCTTGTTTATGAATGAAGTTTAATCCTTCAAATGTGAAGAAAATGGCAACCTCTTTATCTGAAGCTGCTGCTGCAGTTGCAATATTGAAAACCTTATAAGCATCGAACATTCCACCGTTTGCTGCGATAATAGCTACTTTGTTTGACATCATATATTCCTCCTATATTTCCTTTGTTATTTTACCGTTCCACTCGGTCATACCCGGTAGTACGTTATATACTTTTGTAAAACCATTTTTCGTTAAAGTTTGAGCTGCCAGATCGGATCGTTTACCCGTACGGCAAATAATATAAATCTCTTCGGTTTGATCAAGCTCTCCTAAACGCGTTTCTAACTCTCCCATAGGAATCGACTTCGCACCCTCAATATGACCAAATACATATTCTGCTTCTTCACGTACGTCTAGAATGGAACCGTTACGTGTTTGGATTTCTTCATGTGTAATCGTAGGTTCATAGGTTTTTTCTTCGATCTCGTCATTTGAACATTTACGAATGTAGTGGTAAAGCACATCGCCTTCCTCTACCGTTCCAATATATTGATGACCCACTGTATTTGACCAAGCAGCTAAATCGGCTTTTGATCCTTTATCCGTTGCTTGGACTTCTAATACCTGACCTTCTTCTAAGTTCGCCATGGCCTTTTTCGTTTTTACAATCGGCATCGGACATGCTAAGCCTTTTGCGTCTAATTGTACATCTGCTTTAACCATTTTTACCCCCACCGGTATTATTTTGTTTAAAAAAATAAATGAATGAATAATGTTTGACCTAGACATTTATATGTCAATTTCTAGTAAACTACATTTTTACTGTTTAGATAGTGTAATTCCTTTACAAGACTTATACTATACCCCGCATGGTAAAAAGTCAACCGTTTTATACCAAATTTTTTTAAGACAAAAGTTACTTTTCCTTATCCTTTTATTTCGGCCATATCAGATCTAATCAATCCAGGAATGAATGACAGAAGGCACAATTCCTTTTTCAAGAATTGTGCCCTTTCGAATAAAAATGTATGTAACGTATTTTTCTTATCATGATCTGGTTTAAGAGGTAATCAAATTCCTTCTAACTTGAATGCCTCACTTGGTTCCCGTTGGAAATTTATTTCACAGCTTAATGGTCCACTCAAATGGATCTTCAAGGGAGCCATTTTGGATGCCTGTTAAGGTATCATAAAGCATTTGTGTGACTTCCCCAATTTCACCATTGTTAACGACGATTCTTTCATCCTTCCATTTTAATTCACCAATTGGCGAGATGACAGCCGCTGTTCCCGTCCCAAATGCCTCTTCTAATGTTCCGTTATGATAAGCTTCTATCACCTCATCAATTGAAATTCGACGCTCTTCAACTGGAATATTTTTTGATTTTAACAATTGAATCATTGAATCACGTGTAATACCTGGCAGGATACTACCATTTAACGAAGGTGTTATGACTGTTCCGTTCAGTTTGAAGAAGATATTCATACTCCCTACCTCTTCTATGTAACGTTTTTCGATTCCGTCTAACCATAATGTTTGAGAATATCCATTCTTGCTCGCTATTTCTTGTCCTTTAAGGCTGCTAGCGTAGTTCCCACCTGTTTTTGCTTCGCCGGTTCCCCCTACTACAGCACGTACATAATGCTGCTCAACGAGAATTTTCACTGGTTTAATGCCTTCTTCGTAGTAAGAACCTACTGGAGACATAATGATGATAAATTGGAAACTTTTCGATGAAGATACACCTAAATACGGATCTGTTGCGATGATAAATGGACGGATATAAAGGGAAGTTCCTAACTTCTTCGGAATCCACTCACGGTCCACTGTAATTAACTGTTTAAGCGCTTCCAATGCAAGATCCTCGTTAATGGCAGGAATGCTTAAACGTTCATTCGATGCATTTAATCGTTTGAAGTTGCGTTCTGGACGAAATAATAGCACCCTTTCATCTACGGTTACATACGCCTTTAATCCTTCAAATACCGTTTGACCGTAATGGAAAACCTTTGCCGCTGGATCTAAAGAAATCGATTGATATGGGATAATACGTGGATCATGCCAGCCCTTTTCTTCTATATAGTCCAGGATAAACATATGGTCTGTAAAAAATTGTCCAAAACCTAATTTTTCACTATCCGGTTTCTCTTTCTTATTTGTTGTGCGTTCTACTTTTATTTCCATCATCGTCATAGCCTCCATTAGCCATAGTTATTTGTACACTCCGAAAAAGAATGAAGATTTATAAAATCATTCTACTCAGAGTATTTCAATTCGTAAAATATATATAAACTATAGAAACTATGCGATAAAGTTATGGAAACTTAATACTTATTCGACTGAATATACTCTATAAACGTCCGGGAGGCGATAGAAAGATATTTATTTTTTTTGTAAATAAGCACTAATTCCCACTCGATAAGGGGATCGGAAATAGAAATTGCATGTACGTTCCGATGATTAAATCGACTCACCATTGACCGAGGAATGATCGAAATTCCTAATTTTGTTGTGACCATTTCACCGATTAAATCCCATAGAGAACTTTTATAAGCGACGGTTGGTTGGAATCCCGACTGCATACATGCTTGTTCCACCACATCATGAAGGGCATAATCTTCTGTTAAAAGAATAAAGGATTCATCTTTTAAATCGGATAAACGTACGGATTCTCTTTCAACCAGCCAATGTTCACTGTCTGCAAGGACAACTAGTTCTTCCGATAATAAAGGGATCGTTTCGAAATCGGAAGCCACCGGCAGTGCCGTAATTCCTAAATCGATCTCTCCTTGTTCCACCCTGAAATTTAAATGTTTGGCGCTGTATTCGACCATTTGGATATCAATTTGTGGATAATCTTTCTTAAATCCAGCAAGTATATTGGGAAAAAGCAATACACCGGTTGTAGGCATTAATCCTAATTTGATCGTGCCTTTTTTTACTTGAACCAGCTCATTAACAGAAGTATATACATCTTCGACTGACTGCAAAATGTTTAAAGCTTGTTCATAAACGATGACCCCTGCATCTGTCAATTTAATTTGTCTCTCTGAACGATCTAATAAGGTGACCTTTAATTCGTCTTCAAGACTTTTGATCATCTTACTGATGGATGGTTGAGAGACCAATAAGATTTGAGATGCTTTTGTAAAATTCTTTTGTTTGGCCACTTCTACAAAATATTTAAGATGTTGAATATCCATGTTGTAAACTCCTTCCATTCATTGGATTCATTATGCTCCAACTTATGAACAATGACAAAACACTCCGTAATCGTTATTACATTTTATCTAATTTAACATAAATATTTCATTTTATAATTAAGTGTTCCTCTAGAAAATAGCCTCATAACTAAAGAAAGCACCATTCCTTTTTTCAAGAAATAGCGCCATTTAATGAAAGCGTCTAATCATTAAATTTTCTAAAAACCTTTACTGCTTACGATGTATTATTTTTTCAGAACGACCTGAATCACATGACCGAGACCTACATGTTTTTTTCCTTCATTTCGGACTGCTTCACCATAATAAAAATGAATACATTTGTAATCACTTATCCAATTCAGGACCTCTACTGGATCATATAAGAGTTCAACCGATTTTGGACCACCTGTTTGATACTTAAGTTGAGCTTCTGAGTACACTTCAAAAATAATATACCCACCAGGTTTCACCGAGTTCATCATATTTTCCATGAAAAAGAGTTGGTCTTTTTTGGGAACATGGCCAAATACCATGATGGCTGCATCGTATTGGTTGGGTTTCACCTTTTCTTTCGTCAAATCCATCGCCACGGTTTCTACGTGAACAGTATTTGAACAAGCCAATACTTTTGCTTTCTCAAGACCAATCATGGATTGATCATAAGCGGTTACCTCGTGACCCAGTTTTGCTAAATAAACCGCATTCCGCCCCTCCCCTTCCGCGAAACAACCCACCTTTGATTGCTCAGGAAGGATCGAACTCATCCTGTTGATAAATACATTTTCACTTTCACCATAAACAAAATCAGTATCCGAAAAACTTTTATCCCAAACTTCTTTTGACATAATTTGTAGTCTCCTTTGTATGATGACCTTCAAAAATAATATCACATAGGTTGTAAAAATAGATAAGAAAACAACCTGGGATTCCTTTAACACATCTACGTTTAGCTATAATTCTGGCAACGACTTCGAATGATTGTTAAGGCTCTCGGGTTTGACTAATTCTTTTGAAACGACATCCACTCCAACGAAAAAAGGCACCATTCCTTTTTCAAGAATTGTGCCAGATTGTTGAAGTCTTTATTATTTAAGTAAAGGAAGGTAAATATCAACTGTGGTACCTGATTTAACTTGACTGTTGAATTGAATTCCCCCATTATGGGAATCAATGATTTTCTTGATCATCATAATCCCTAAACCATTGCCATCTTTTTTCGTCGTACAAAAAGGCTGTCCAATTTTGTCCAACATGTCCTTAGGTATCCCCTCTCCATCATCTACAAAACGAATAAGCTGCTCTGATCCTGTAATATCCACTATGATTTGAATATTTCCGCCAAAAGGCATAGCTTCTGTGGCATTCTTCAGAATATTGATAAATACTTGTTTGATTTGATTTGGGTCGCAATAAATGATACCGCAATTCTTGATATCGCTCGTAATCGAAATGCCATTCATCACAGCCTGGCTATCAAATAATTTTAAGACATCATCCAATATGGAAATGAACTCTACCTCATTATAATGAATGACATGAGGTTTTCCCAAAACCAGGAGTTCACTGACAATGAAGTTCATTCGGTCAATTTCAGACATGAGAAGTTTGTAATAATCAGACTGGAGTTGATCTTTTGAAAGCTGAAGCATTCCCTTAATGATTGTTAATGGATTGCGAATTTCGTGAGCAACACCAGCAGCCATCTGCCCCACTACGGATAGCTTTTCAGAATTGCGTAAGTAAGTTTCCGATCTTTTCATTTCACTGATGTCTCGAAGACTTCCGAGCATATATATGAGTGATTTTTCATCATCAAAAATGGGGATAACGTCTAAAAGATAATAATGAGGATCACTCTCTATATCTATTGATATTTCGATTCCTACTCTCGCTTGTTTGTCTGAACGTACATCCATAAAATAGGAACCTATCTTATCAGCATAAAAAATACTAGAACGATCGCAATCACTTCTTTTTGAAGACATTAACTTTACTATTTGTTTTCCATTTTCGTTACAATCGACCATATTCCCTTTGTCATCTGTAACAATGACTGCTTGATAACTGGCCTGAAGGAGCCCCTGATTTAAAATAAAAAGCTTCTTATTTTTTTCCTGAACTAGAAGTTCTCGTTCGATAGAATCAACGATGGTATGTAACACAACTAATAACAATGGGTTATCATATGGGATATACGTTAATAACGAGATGGTACCTAGAGGTTTGTTATTACCTTCGTATCGAAATGGGACACTATAACATACAGCATTTTGATAAACTTGGCAGTAATGGTCTTCCCCTACCAATTGAATTGGTTGATCATATCGAAGGGCTAACGATACAGCGGTTACTCCTATATCTTTCTCGATATAACGAACTCCTTCTTTAATTCCCAATTGATTCATATCGTCTAAAATGGTCGAATCTCCTTCGAATCTTAGGATATGTCCCAAGTCATCTGTTACCACTACAAGCATCGGGGTACCTTCGACTGAGGCGAGAAATTTATTTATGAAAAATTTAACGATATCTAATATTTCGGAGTATGTCTTAATTTTCTCAGCAAAAGCATCGGAAGATAAGCATTGGGAAAATATTGGCACAGCCGTTGGATCAAGACCGTACTTTTTGCAACGTTCTTTTGCTTGAATCACAATCGAATCATCCTGTTTTAACATCATTCAAATCCTCTTTAATCATTTTTTATATTTAATAGTATTCTAACATATCAGTTTAAGATGTACTACAACGCAGGATGTCCCTAAATCTCTTCTGTTGGCTTCCAATTCTTATAACACTATTTTTTAAAAAGGTCTTGCTCTTACTCAGTAACAAAAGAAGGCACAATTCTTTTTTCAAGAAAAGCGCCTGATTCTTGAATCAGCTACTACATATTGTGGAGTTCGGAATATGTAGTAGCCTATTACTTGTTTATTTATAGAAAATAAAACCATCCTTATATCTTATCTCAATCAATCTCTGTATGAAAAGGGTCAAAGGGGTATGGAATTATTGTCGTTGAACGATAGAGCAATTCGGATACAGTTACACATTCATAACCATTCCGCGACAAAAATTCCATGATGTTTTCTAACGCTTTAACCGTCTGAGATGTCTGATTAACCCCGCTACCAATCCAATCATGGAGAAGAATGATATTACCTGGTTGGACGCCTTTCGTTATTTTTCTAGCAATTCGGCTAGCTGGTGGCCTTTTCCAATCTTCTGGATCTTGATGCCACGACCATAAAATGACCATTTTCCCATTTTTTATAGCTGTATTAATAATTAAATCATTATATAAACCCCCTACTGGCCGATAAAGAGTTGGTTTATTTCCAGTGATACGCTGAATAATTTCATCCGTTTGTTCTAATTCAGATGTTAATGTAGCCGAGGTAATATTTCTCTTATACATATGATTTTTAGTATGGTTAGCAATTTCATGTCCCTCATTCTTAAGCCTTTGTACAACCTTAGGATATAATTCAACTTTATTACCTACTACAAAAAAGGTTGCTTTTGCATTGTATTTAGCTAATATATCAAGTATTTGAGGGGTAAAAATGGGATGTGGTCCATCATCAAAAGTGATTGCAACCAATTTTTCCTTTGTGTTTACTTCCCAAATGACCTGCCCTGTTTTTTCATACGCCTCACGACTAGCTGTGGAAGCATACGCAGACATTTGTGTGGAACAAAAAGAAATGAATAAAATAATAGGTAAAATCAGAATTTTTTTCACGAATCATACACTCCTCTAAAATACAAATAGGGGCTTTTTAGTTAATGAATTGCTAATATCAGTTGTCAGCAGAACTCCATTAAAGAAAGAAAAAAGTAGCTTAAAAAAGTAAAGTCAGTAAGCCTCTCCTTATTAATTAGGCCCTTTATCAATCAATTTATATTCCGGAATTAATTCTGACAGCGCAACAATGTCCGCCTTATTTTTATATATGGGAATATATTCCTTTAAAACACTAACCATCATTGGCCCAGATATTCCCACATGGCCTATGGCAACTAGCTGTTCATGTTCAGTTAATTTCTTCTCCAGTTTTTTTCCTTGATTTTTTATATGCTGAGTTGTATATACATCATCAAAAAAGAAATTGTTTTCTAAAAAGGGAACGTCCAATTCATTAGCCAACTTCCCAACGACACTTTTCCCCGTCGTTTTACTATCGAGATAAAATAGTCCATTCTCCTTACATACCTCGAGAACAATTTTCATTACTCTTTCATCCTCTGTTGCTTTTGAGCCCATATGATGATTCATTCCGACAGCATGTGGTACATCTTTCACAGCATCCTCTACACGCTTACGGATTTCCTTATCGCTTAAATCAGTCGTAATGGCTCCAGGACCAAGCCAGCTTTTCTTCCCTTTTTTCGGCTCCATTGGTAAATGAACAATCACTTCATGCCCATATTGGCTTGCGAGTTCTGCATCTTCTTTCGTTGATGGCATAAAGGGCATAATCGCAACGGTCAGCTTGACTGGAAGCTTGACTATCTCTTCCGTTCCCTTCATATTATTACCTAAATCATCAATCACAATGGCTAAATTACTCTTCGGTGAAGAGAAAGGTTCAGCTACTACTGGCTGAGCTAGGGAACAAAGAAAAAAAGCACTGCAAATCCATCGTTTCATCTCACCACTCCTTAATTTTTTATTAACATTCCCCATTGTTCTTTAAATTACAATAAATGATGAATACGTCCTGACCATTTAAGAAAAGCTATTTTATGTTGTCTAGAGTCTTTTTAATAAATAATGAAAGAGATATATGGCGGGAAATGGAGCTGGAAACGAAGGGCTATTATTGTCATTCATCAAGATCAATGGATTGCAGCTTCTATGCATGGGATGCCACATGGTGCGGGTGTAATGGAGGTAATTATTATGGTAGGCGTAGTTATTAATCTGATTGGCGCTATGGCTTTCCTCATTCTCGCTATCTTTCTATTAAAAGGAAAAGGAGCGTTTTTAATTGCCGGCTATAACACAATGTCTGATACTGAAAAAGCTAAATATGATGAAATAGCGTTGTGTAAATTTATGGGGAAAGTCATGTATGGTATTAGTTTCAGTCTATTGTTATGGGCTTTAAGTGACCTATTAAACATTCAAGTTTTGTTTACCATTGGTCTGGTTTTATTTTTATTTCTTATTGTTTTTGTACTCGTGTACTCGAATACAGGAAACAGATTTAAAAGGAAATTTTAATAGAAAGAGCGCAATTCTTTATATTTCTGAATCACGCCCGATTCTATAAGGTCCATTGTTTAGGGAAACATATTTAACCAAAAAATAAGTCAAGTATATTAGATGATGCAGAGGCTTTTTTATTATAAAACTCGGAGTAACCACATTTTTTGCAATAAACGACTATAAACTGATTGTTTTGAATATCAAATATCTTAGATAAACCGGTTCCCGTCATTGCTACTTCCTTCTTGTCTGCATCTTTGCTTCCACATTTGACACACCCTTGTCCACCCATACCGTTCACTCCTCTTTGAAATCTTTTTTATATACCTTTTATACGGGAAACTTATCTAAAAGTTTCATTTTCATCGGTAAAAGCAGCACTTACTCCTTTTACTCTTATTTAAGATAAGTTACCTTATGGGAGAATCTCATTCATTTAATTTCTTTTTCAGATTTACCTGATTCAGGGCAGATAGAGAGCAAGTTTGCATTAATTATATAAATGCATCTGCACAGCACAGACTCAAGCTTTTGCCGATTCTGGTTTCATTCTCGAATATCTCACACCTAATAGTACAACAACGACACCTGCGACAATGAATACCATGATGAGTGTTCTGAAATGCTCTGGATTAAACTGATCGCCAAATATTAAACCAAGTGAGACGGCAGAAAGAATAGAGCCAAAATGCCGACATGTTTGATACAATCCTGTGGACACTCCAACAATGTTGGCTGGACTTGCCTCAAGCATGGCAGCTTGCAATGTAACATTTCCAAAACTGCATCCAGCGGCAATAAGAGATACGATTAACGCCATTACGATAACTGGAACATGATTAAAGAATATCCAAAGTAATAAGGCACCGATAACGATTAACATATTTCCCATCAAAATCGGTTTATTAACACCTGATTTATCAATCCAACGACCGATTAACGGTGCAGTGATAATTCCCATTCCTGTCACAAAGAGCATCAACAAACCACTATACCCCACACTTAAATGCAGACCATCTTGAAAATAACTCGGCAATCCAAAAAACAAACTATAGTAAATGAAATTCAGAACAATATATTGTAAAAACACTAATGATAATTTCCGATTAGAACGAAATAAACGGATATCGATAAATGGAATTTTTGTTTTCAATTCATGCCAGGCAAATAATAATAAGGCAATCACGCCTGCAATCCCCGCCACATAATTTGCCGTTGCTTTAAGGGATAATAAAAATAGAAGGAGACCGATAACCCCAACCGAAAACAAAACGATACCTAACAAATCCATCTTACCTATCAATTCTTGTAGACTCAATTTCTTTCTCGTTTCATCCTTTGGCAATACAAACCACCCTAGTAAAAAGCAGACCAACAGAACAGGTATATTAACTAAAAAGATCGCCGGCCAATCACCCCAGGCGATTAGAACTCCCCCGATCGTAGGTCCCAGTGCTGCCATCGCTGACATCATTAGAGAAATGAAACCAAGTGCCGCTCCTTGTCTTTCATGAACATGGTCACGAATTATTCCAATTCCTGCAGGATAAATGGCCCCACTGCCAACTGCCTGAAATAATCGCATGATCATCAAAATCGCAAATGTTGGAGCTAAAGGAGCACCCATAGCAGAAATAGCCACTAATAGGAGTCCTCCTAGAAACATTTTCCTTCTGCCAATCAAATCCCCAAGTTTCCCAGCAATAGGCTGCGTCACGGCACTCGCTAAATAAAAAGAAGAAATCAACCAAGAAACCGTCAAATAAGACAGGCCAAAATCCTTTTGAATATTAGGAATCGCCAGTGCAATCATGGAGGAATTAAGAGGATTCAACATCGCTCCTGTCGCCACTGATGATAAAAATAATCCCCGGCTTTTACGCCAACTTTTCATTTAGACACCTTCTTATTTCTATTTCATCATGTACCAATTCATTCATGAGTATAGGTACGTCGATACAGCGATTATACCACTCCTTATCCCTTCGAATATGAAAGAATAATAGAATAGTATAAATAAGCCTGAAATTTTTTTATCCTTTAAAATGTTTAAGTCTATAAGTTATAGGAGTGTTTTGGTTATTATAAAGTCCGTTTGTTCCTCATCACCCATAAAGAAAACTCGCCGATTGGCGAGCCTGCAAGGCGAAGACAGAGGCGTAGTTGCACTTATACTGTTTTCCTAAAAATTGCCACTACATCGAACTTCTCCAGCGCTGCAATTTTATACTTTTCTAAGAGTGTAAAAATAGACGCAATCCTTATGAGAGAATTGCGCCCGATTCTTGAAAAACGAAAGGTTGAAATTTGAAAGAAACACTTACTTTAAGCCACATATATAAATCTTTGTTACATTTACCCCATACATAACTCGGAAAGATCCTTCCAGCCATACGCCACATCCTCTACTATGGTTCCTCCAAACATACTAGTCCTATGAATATATGGTGTTCCTCCCATACGTTCATAAAAACCAAGTCCAGATTTGTTCTTTTTCATGACCCAAACCATCATAGAATAAATCCCTTTTTCTTTAAAATGCTTGGCAATAGCTGAAACGAGCTGCCTTCCCATACCTAATCCTCTAGATTCCTGCAGGAGATAAAGGGAATATAGTTCTCCATCATAATTTTCCTCGTCAATGCTTTTACCTGATGCAAAACCGATCATTTTCCCTGCATTGTTAATGGTGATATAAATAAAAGGTTCATTTTCATTATTTAAAAAATCAGTCCACTTTTTTTCTGCCTCTTCGTATGATAATGTGTCCAAATAATCATCAGGTACTAGGCCTCGATATGTATTCCGCCAACTATCAACATACACTCTTGATACACCCTTTATATCTCCTTGACTTGCTTTCCTAATTTCCAGGTAACATACCTCCAACACACATAAACCCAAGCATGAGTGCTTTTAATTATGTAGAATCATTAGTCAATGGTTAAAATCATTTTACCATTTCCGATCCCTTTTGCTAGCTGTTCAAAGCCTTGCGACGCTTGCTGTAACGGCAAGGTTGTCCCAATAATCGGACGAAGCGCACCGCTTGTTAGCATACCTATTACACCGTGAATGCTTTGTTCATATTCCTCTTGCGGTGCGTTCCAAAGGGCTGTTGCTAAAATATCACATTCCTTTTGCATCGCAAGTCGTGGATTGATTTCGATTGAACCACGATTGCCAATAATGACAATTTTACCAAATGGGGCAATCAGCTTTAAATCTGTTTCTAAATTAATATTAGCCAAAAACTCAATAATGACATCAGGTCCATTGCCGTCTGTTAAGGCAAGCACATCTTTAATTGTTTCTTCTGTCACATGATCAATGATCATATCTGCGCCAGCTTGCTGAACCATTTTCTTACCCTCTGGCTTACTTGCTGTAGCTATCACTTTAGCACCGTGAGATTTCGCCATTTGTACTGCTTGTAATCCAACCCCGCCACTCGCTCCATGAATAAGCACGGTTTGACCAGGCTTCAGGCAGGCACGTTGAAATAATGCTCGGTACGCAGTCAATGCCGGTACCCCTAATGCCGCACCTTGTTCAAAAGATATATGTTCGGGCAATGGATGAACGGATGTTTGATTACATACTACTTTTTGCGCAAATGTGCCCGTACTTGGACCTCCCTTTAGGGACGCAATAAATACACGATCACCCACAGCAACATTTGTGACGCCTTCCCCAATCCCTTCCACAATCCCTGCACCGTCTACGCCTGGGGTATACGGCAGCTGAGGGATACTAGACGCATAGGTACCTGTTACTGTATAGGTATCACTCGGATTGACACCCGCTGCATATAAACGAACACAAACCTCTCCCTTGCCTGCTGTTACATCCTCAACATCTGTATAGACTAATTGTTCAGGTCCACCAAACTGTGTCACTTGAATTGCTTTCATGTTATCAACCTCCTAGGTTACATGGGGACGGTTCTTCTGTCTCCATTATCATTTCAAATAGATTGAAGAAACCACATTTTAATAATAGCAAAATATTCTCTTATAAAGTAATTCACTTTTACAAAAAGTGGAGAATCTGCGCTAAAACCATCATTCCTTAATCCAACTTCTTTTGCAATCATTTTGGCTCTCGCGATATGGTAATCATTTGTGACGATTAACACGGTTGGCTCTTTTAATCCAACTTGTTCCATCAATTGCTTCGAGTATTTTAAGTTTTCATATGTAGTGGTTGATTGATCTTCATAGAATATTCGGTTCTCTTCTATACCAGCGTTTTTTAAATACTTTCCCATAGCAGCCGCTTCAGTAATTGATTCCCCAGGACCTTGTCCCCCTGAGACTACTACTGGTATATCTTTATTTTCCATTAGAAACTGTGTTCCAGCTTCTAATCTTGTTTCAAGTGTTTTAGAGGGTCTTTCTCCACGAAGCCCTGCTCCAAGTATGATAACAAAGTCAATATTTTGCGGATCCACTTTTTTGCTTTCTTGTAGTTCGTATATGATGAAGCCTTCAATCAGGATAAAGGACAGTAGAAATAAACAGTAGATTATTTTACTTGTCCAACTGATCATTTTCAATCTTCGACTACCTATTTTCTTATATAATTTTGTAAGATACATGATCATGATCACTGCTAGAATATTTGCCATAACGAATAAAACACCCATACTTTTTCCAAATAAAACAAATAATAGTACCATTATTATGAATAGTAGCAGGATGTATACTAGGCCCTGATTTCTGATCTGATCTCTCTTTCTTTTCATCTGTTCCCTCCCTCTTTTACTTATGATTATCATTTATCTTGCTGTTATTGGTTTTACAATTTGGTTTGCTGTTAGCCTCATTAAAGCTCAAAAGAACGAAATGTTGTACTTAAAGAAATTTCAAGCAAACTTAATGGGATAAAAATTATTAAAAAGGAAGATTAGTACTTTTTCTTTTTTACGCACTAGACCACCCCGGCTAATACTCATTTCCTTCCTGCCCATATAATAATAAAATACGTAAACAGCATAGATCATTCATTCATGATAAAAAAGGGTTGCCGCAGCAACCCATAGCGATTCAGATCATATGAATAAAATAGTTAAAAATGATCTACTAGTTTATTCTCTCATCATACGATCGATCCGACTCAATCCTTTTTCTGCCGTTAAAATCATCTCATCAAATAACTCCTGAACCGTTGGAATATCGTTGATAAGACCGATTACCTGTCCAACCCATCCGAAACCTTCTGCTTCATTTCCCTCATAGATATACTTGCAATTAGCTTTTCCGCTAATGATCTCTTGTAGATCTTCATAGGTTGCTCCTTCTTTTTCACGTTCGATGATATTCAGAGTATAGTCGGATTTCAAAACTCGCCCTGGTGAACCTATTGTTCTCTTAATAACAACTGTATCCGACTCTTTGGCATTCAGGATTCCCTGCTTATATGTCTCACTTGCATGAATGCACTCCCTCGTTGCAATAAAGCGAGTACCCATTTCAATTCCTTCTGCCCCTAGAGCTAATGCCGCCAATAAACCTCGTCCATCTCCAATGCCTCCGCTTGCCAATACTGGAATCGATACGGAATCAACCACACGAGGAGTAAGCACGATGGTGCCAATATCATCTCGTCCTAAATGACCCCCACCTTCTTGACCAACGACCATGACGATATCAGCACCGAGCTCTTCTGCTTTTTGTGCTTGTCTAACACCAGATACAAGAACAAGGGTTTTCATGTTTTCTCCTTTTATTCGTTCGAAAACAGGTTGTGGGTTAGCACCCGTAATTGAAATGGCCGGTACTTTTTCCTCAATCGCAACTTCAAGTAATTCTTTATATTGCCCGTCATGCCTTGCAATAGCAAAGTTTATGGCAAATGGCTTATCGGTAAGTGTACGTACTTTACGAATTTCCTCTCGAAGTTTTTCAGGTGAACGAAGCGTTGCCGCAGTAATTTGTCCAAGGCCCCCTGCATTCGAGACCGCCGCAGCCATTTCAGCATAAGCGAGATAAGCAAGTCCCCCTTGTACAATTGGATATTTAATGCCTAAGATCTCTGTTACTCGTGTTTGCAAAGTTTCTCTCACTCCTTTTAAGATGTTCGATCTTATTTATTCCTTTACATTTACTCCACAACTAGTTCTTCATCTAATAGACTACCGATATGAACAAAGACCAATTGACCATCCTTATTGATATATACCTTAAATTGATCGATGTTTTCAACCAGAAATAATTCTTTTTCTTCAATCGTTTTATTTTGCATTTCTTCTACCCTTTTTAAATAATCATTCGGATCATATTTATTGGATATGACTGTATCTACAAAAAGGTCTATGCTGATAAAGTCCCGTTCTTCCTCAGGTTTGCTCTCGTCTATTTTTACTTGTCTATTGATTTCTGCTATAAGCTTTTGGGGATCAAACTGATATTTCTCAAGCAATTTTTTTGTCGTGATCTCTTGATCCTGTTCTATATCATAATTCACTACATGTATTCCACCTGAACCCGTTTTTTTGATATCCATAACAAGTGATATTACTCCATCATTTACAAATGCCTTTGATTTGACGCGTAGTGCCATATTCTGACCATCACCGATCCGTCTTTCCATATCCTTTTCCAATGCTAAAAAGTGATCGTTTACTTTTTGTGCTCCCGGTTTATCTATATTGATGATCGGTACTTCATATATATACTGCACCTTGTCACCATTTAGAGACAAATCTTCTTTATTTACTTCTTCTTTTATCGTTACAAGATCGTTTATGTCTTTCTGCTGATCACGTCCCTCCGTCCCTTCTGTCTTAGTTGTGCTCACATCCTTGCTCTCCTCACAACTAACTAACACGAATAGAGCGATTACCGACATCACTAACATCATTAATAATTTCTTCACTTTAACTCCCTCCACTTCCATCACATATTTTTCTATCTTTCTTTTCAATGAATCATCTAACTTCATTTTACAATAAATCCCACTACTTTGTTGATGTTATTGAGGGATTCTGCCCGTTACCTTCTGAATGTTGAAAAAAGGTGACAGAAGAACCGTCCCTGTATAATGTAATAAATTCCATTCATTGACGCATCCTATAAAAGAAATGAGGAGGTGTAAACTTTGGCTAAACAACAACAGCAGCAAAACCAACCATCTTTGAAAAGCCAGCAAGGCTCTGGATCAGCTTACCACCAAGAGCATGCAAGCCATGTACCGGATTACGGTGCAAATTCGGTCGATCCGAATGCTGAAGGATTATTAAATCAATCGGAAACGACTGAATAAGAGGAATTTAGGGAGCAGACATGAACTGCTCCTTTGTTTGTGTAGGCAAAATAGTGAAATCAAGCTTTATTTAAACTAATATTTACAACGCTAAACCCATTTCCCTGACGATTCCCCGTTTTTGATATTCAACTGCTTTTGTTAGATATAGAGTATTTCAGATACTGATGGCGTTGATAATTATGTTTAATATACTGGATCTTTGCAATTGCTGCTGTATGGTTCGTTTCCAAAGCTCTCCTTATTTTCCAAAGAAAATATCTCTTACCTACCAACCATTAGAAAAAAACAAAAGTGACAATCTGGTTAATTTTATAGGTGATATTACTTAATACGATGATTTATAATCGTGCTTTTTTCCACAAAACATATCAAATTAGGTAAGATATAACTAATAGAAAGGAGATAATTCATTATGAGTTTAGAATATAAAAATGACATACATGAAACACTTCAATTTTTTTTGGAGCATGCGTCTACCATCAAACAACTATTTACTGAGGATGTTGATATTACAGTTACAGACCGAGAGAAGGTACTTGAACACCTTCTATCAAAAGAGATAAAAGTTGAAAGTTCAAAAGGACGAGTACTAAAAAGTGATGAGCCCATGATAAATACAATTCGGTCAAATAGAAGAATAGCAATGGACGTCCCTAAAGAATATTATGGTACTCCTTTTACTGCTATAATGGTTCCAATCCACGGTAATAATGGAGAAGTAATTGGTGGCATTGCTGTAAGTAAAAGCACAAATAAACAAGCACTACTGATGGAAGTTGCTGAAAAATTTGCAGCTTCATCTGAAGAAATTTCGGCATCAACAGAGGAATTAGCAGGTTCTGCATCTGATTTTAGCAAATATATGAATCAACTATCTGACGCTCAAAATGAAATACGTAGACAAGTTGAATCAACAACAAGAATTTTAGAAATGATCAATGCAGTTGCGAAAAATACTCGAGTTTTAGGGTTTAATGCAGGCATTGAAGCGGCTCGTTCTGGTGAACACGGCCGTGGATTTAGCGTAGTAGCAAAAGAAATAACAAAACTTGCTGATCAAAGTGCAAACTCTGTTAACGAAATTAAGCAGTTACTCGATGAATTAAATGATAAAGTTGAACATGCTGCAAACATCGTCGAAGATACGGTTCAAATATCCGCAAGTCAGACAACGGCAATCGAGGAAATATCACAAGCGATCCAATATTTAACGGACGGTGCAGAGGAAATTGAAGAAATGGCAAAGAAAATATAATGAATACTCCCACCACTTAAATTCTAAAGAATTTTGAAGTGGGAGTTTCTAACGTATCGAACATTTCTGAACGCTTAAAGTTAATGGAGTTGACACGTTGGTGTGCTCAAAATACCCAACCCCGCTATCCCATTGGTCTTGCCTTTGGGACTACTTGTAAGATTGCTTCCGTCCCTGCGTATTTCCATATTATTTACATTCCTCAGCTAATAGAGGATCGCTATTTTCGTTAAATGGCGGATAAATATTAGGATGTAGAATACTCGCTATCTTATTTAAACCGAGTAATAATCTAGGTGAAGGTCTACAAAATAATGGTTCCTCTAATATATACAACTGGTTGTTTTTTATGGCTTCCATCTGTTCTGCTTCAGGGCGTTTTAGGATGACCTTTCGATTCACGTTTTCTTTCTGTACACCCACCCAGATTACGCAAATCACATCGGGATTTCTTCGTTTGATCTCTTCCCAATCTGTTTGAACACTTGCTTCGGGCTGATCGTCAAATACGTTTCTCCCTCCTGCAAGTTTACTTATTTCGGTTATCCAATTGGTATCTCCAGGTGTATAAATTGGTTTAGCCCACCATTCCCAATATAGGGTTTTTGGCTTTTGTACTTGCTGGCTTAAAGATTGATATTTTTCGAGTATCCTATTGTATCTCTCATATAACCGTTCCGCTGCATCAGAAGTATTCGTCGCTTCTCCAACAAATAGCAAGCTTTCTCCTACTTCTGTTAAGGACTTCGGATTAGGGACAATCACGTAGGGTATTTTTCGTTTCTCTAACTCTTCGATATTCTTTTCCATCCCAGGTACAGACAGAGAGGCTAAGACTAAGTCTGGCTGTAATGCTTCCACTTTATCCATATCAATGTTTAAATCCGAACCTAACCTTGGCAGGGACGAAACTTCCGCCGGCCAATCTGAGTAGTTATCGACTGCGATCAATGAAGAAGTTAACCCTAAATATCCTACTAATTCTGTATTACTTGGACAAATGGATATTAGTTTCATATCAAAACTCCCCTTACCTATTCATTTAGCCCTGATTCTAAAACTCAATTCCTTTCACAGCCTGTATTCCTTCATTATAATAGTGTTTTTCCGGTTCAATGATGGAAACGAGATCTGCTATATCTTTGATTTCTTGCTTGGCATTTCTACCCGTAATAACTAAGTGAACATGTGAAGGTTTATTCTTGATTAAATCAATCACTTCGTCTAAAGGCAACACATCCTGTATTGGAAATGTTTCAATCGCTAACGCATTATTGAGTTCGTCTAATATAACGATATCGTACTCTCCGCTCATCATCGCTTCCTTTGCCTGCGGCCATCCCTTCCTTAAGGCTTCTCGATGTTCTTCCGGTGTTTTCGTCCATGTGAACCCAATGCCAAGTTGAACCATCTCAACTCCGAGCTTTTTTAGAGCGATTTGTTCCCCATATGAACGCTCAGGCGATTTAATAAACTGATAGATTCCTACCTTCAGCCCTCTACCCACTCCTCGAAGAGCTAACCCTAGAGCCGCTGTTGTTTTTCCTTTTCCATCACCTGTGTACACAAGTGTTAATCCTTTTTGCTTTTCACCCATTCAGACCCACTCCCCTAATCTCTAGACATTTTCGAATCCAGTTCTCCACCATTTCTGGGCATGAAGCAAAATGAAAATGAGTGTACCCAGCTACTACATGGTGTACTAAATAGCCTTCTTTGTTTACCCCTCGCATTCCTTTGGTTTCATACGCATACGGAATATCACCCTCAGCCTCATGAAATACAGAATAATGAAATTCATGTCCTTTTGCCTTCAAGTTCTCAAGCATGTAATTGGATGACTGTCCACTAATCTCTCTATATCCTAGTGCTGCTAGTTTAGTTTGCATTTGTACGGTACCTGGAATGATACCTACCATGTCATATGTCTTTTTATCCGTGGTTTCAATGGAATCGGTTAAATACATGAACCCTCCACATTCAGCAAGAGTAGGTAATCCCTTTTCAATCGCCGCTTTTACGGAATGTTTGGCTTTTGTATTACGTGCAAGTTGTGCAGCAAACTCTTCCGGAAAACCACCGCCTATATAAAGCCCATCGGCATCTTCGGGTACCTCTTCATCCGCAAGTGGTGAGAAATAGACAATGTCTACACCCTTTGCTTCCATAATTTCTAAGTTTTCAGGATAATAGAAATGAAAGGCTGTATCCTTTGCCACGGCAATTTTCACAATCGGGTCCCGCTCTCTATTAAAAATCGATGACCATTCGTTTACCGTTAATGGTTCAGCAACCGCTAATTGGAGGAGGTGATCGATGTCAATCGTTTCTGTGACGACCGTACCCAATTGATCAAAGAAGGAATCCAGCTCCCCTCTTTCTAGAGTAGGAATGAGTCCTAGATGCCTCTCAGGAATTTCAATATCTAATTCTCGTTTTAAATAACCAATCACTGGAATATGACATTCCTGTTCAATCGCTTTCTTGACAAGCTGAAAGTGGCCTTCACTTCCTACTTTATTTGCAATCACCCCTACAATATTGGGGCCCTCTGCAAAGCATTGAAATCCTTTCACGATCGCTGCTGCACTTCGAGCCATAGCGCTACAATCTACCACAAGTAGAACAGGACTTTTCGTAATCATGCTAATCTCAGCTGTACTTCCCTCATTATTTTCAGGACTTTTCCCATCAAAAAAGCCCATCACTCCTTCTATGATTGAAATGTCAGCATCCCTATTGCCATGTGTGAAAACATCTAAAATATCATCCTGCGATAGCATCCAGCTGTCTAAATTCCGCGAAACTCGTTTCGTTACAGCACGATGATAGGAAGGATCAATGTAGTCCGGTCCGCATTTAAATCCTTGAACGGTTAACCCCCGCTTCATTAATGCTGTCATTAAACCGATGGTCAAGGTCGTTTTTCCGACGCCACTTCCCGTACCCGCAATCACCATTCTTCGTTCCATCAAACATCATTCCTCCTTCTTTCGCCGCACACAATTAATCCCTGTCTAACGAGCCAAAGTCTATCAACCTTTTGATTGAACCATCACTTGATCCTTTTGCAGCGCTTCCTTTAGAGCACGATACACGATGTTACGAATCCCTTTTTGTACACGATTTCCAGAACCGACGAAGTCTTGTTGCAAGCCTTGCTGTGTAAGGCCTATCATCAGGGTGTCGCAGGATGTACGTGCAGTAGAAACGTCTATATTCAGATCGTGCAAGGCTTTCATTTTTGCTTCAGTGGCATACATAAAGCTATCCATAAGAGCACGATCTGTAAAAGAAGCATCCATGAATAACATGATGTTGATTGAATCCTTCAGCTCAGAAACCGAGCTCTTGGATGGTCCTGCCCCTACCGTCACGATCGCCATCATTTTCATACTGTCGATAACCTCTGTGACGATGACCGCCTCTTCCCGTTTGCCAGAAGTGATCACTCCGACACCTTGCTCAAAAGGAATACCATCGTTTTGCATCACATCCTGTAAATTTTTTTCAGGATGGAAGTTATGAGAATCCTTCTCAACATAATAATGGCAAAAATGTTTGGACCACCCAATTCCATCACCTATCACCCCATTGGAGATCGTCCGCAATGAATGATCAAATTGAATATGTATCGCTTCCTCTGTTTGTTTCAACACATAGGATTCTTCAAAGCGATAAATTTCGCTTGATGTAGAATACTCGGGTGTCATAAGAAGCTGTGGTTTCGGCACGTTTGGGTGTGATTGGGCGTTTACGTTTACCTCATAGACCTTCTTTAATTGATCTACTTTCCTTAAGGTATCTGTATCTCCTACCTCTAAAAATTGACCCTTATGAAGTAAAGCGATCCGATCCCCATAAAGCGAAGCCACATTTAAATCATGCAGAATGGCAAAAATGGTTAATCCCTTCGTTTGTTGTCGTTCTTTTAGTAGATCCAACATATGAAAGGTATGTTTTATATCCAAATGATTGGTCGGCTCATCTAAAAGTAAGATCTCGGGCCCCTGCGCTAAAGCTTTTGCCAGTAAGACTCTTTGTTTTTCACCACCACTAATCATCCGGAACTGAGCTTTTCGAAATTGACTTACATTGGTGACGTCCATAACCTCTTCAATGACTCTCCGGTCTTCCCTCGAAAGCTGCTTAAAGAACCCCTTTTGGTGTGGGTAACGGCCAAGACTAATAATTTCTTCCACTGTATAATCAAAAGAAACTTGAACTTCCTGCGAGAGAACCGCCATTTTTTTGGCCTTTTCAAGCTTGGAAAGTGACTGAACTTCTTTTCCAGATATGGTAATCACACCACTCTTCATTGGCAACTGCCCTGTAATGAGTTTAAAGAGGGTCGTTTTTCCGCTCCCATTTTGCCCGAGAAGCACAAAAAACTCACCCTTCACGATCTCTAAATCAAGGTCCTTAATAATGGGAGATTCATTGTATCCGCCTACCAGGTTCTGAATACGAATCATCTACGACTCCCCCTTTCCCATTCTTTCTCTAATCAACAATAGAGCAAATACAGGTGCACCTATAAGAGCTGTAATCACACCAATTGGCAGTTCTTGCGGGGCAATCATTGTTCTAGCCAATAAATCAGCCAGTATGAGAAAAGATCCACCTGTCAGCATCGATAGCGGAAGAACATAACGATGATTCGGACCTGTGATCAGTCGGACTAAATGTGGAACTACAAGCCCAACAAAGGCGATAGACCCTGAAACAGCGACAGATGCTCCTGTTAAAAGAGAAGCACCAATCAGGATAAATATTTTCCTTTTTTTCACATTCACGCCAATATGATCGGCCGCTTCCTCTCCAAGTGCCATGGCATTTAATTCACGTTGATGATAGAACAAAATGCAGGCGCCGATGATCATAAATGGGAAAATCAACTCCACATAATTCCATCCTCTCATTCCCACACTGCCATATAGCCAGTAGATAATTTGTGTCATGGCATCTTGATCCCCTAATGAAATCAGAAGTGAGACAACCGCACTAATAAAGGCACTGACAATAATTCCCGCTAGGATGATGGTTTCAATCGCTAAGCTTCGGCTGCTTAATCGAACGAGTCCGAATACAATGAGTAAGGCGATGAATCCACCGATAATGGAGACGATCGGTAGCGTAAAACTTCCTAATCCCACAATCGATAGATGAAAAAACAACACAAGAACAGCACCTAGTGAGGCACCTGATGAAACGCCAATCGTGTAAGGATCTGCTAAAGGGTTCCGTAACAGTCCTTGAAAAGCTGCACCCGCTAACGAAAGGGACGCCCCTACACAAAAGGCAAGAAGAACTCTTGGCAGACGGATATTCCAAATGATCATTTCTTCATTTTTGGCTACCTCATCAAGTAAACTTATGTTAAACAGTTTATCCAAAATAATATGTAAAATTGTAGGCACCGGGACGGTAACACTACTAAAAAATAAGCCGAGAAGGCTTATACCAAGTAAAAGCCCTCCGCTCAAGATATATAACCATCCTATTTTATTGCTTAAAAATTTCCGGATAGATAAATTCCGCAAGTGTCTCGACTCCTTCAATTAAACGAGGACCAGGTCTTGTCACAGTATCACTATCAACATCAAATACTTGTTCATTTTTTACAGCCGGCACTTCTGCCCAACCTTCACGAGCTAGCACATCAGCTTTTGGATTTTCAACGTAGTAGCCATACGTAGTAATAATCACATCTGGGTTTAATTTGACAATTTCTTCTTCGGTCATTTTTACCCAGCCTTCTTGATCTTCTGCAGCATTAGTGGCTTGAATGGACTCAAGCATTTCATTCATAAAGGTGTTTTTTCCAGTTGTAAAAATATCTGGAGCTGGTGAAACTTCTACCCAAACCTTCTTTTTCTCTTTGACTGCTGCTGCTTTGTCTTTGATTGCTTGAAGACGCTCTTTCATATCTGTGACAATTTCATCTGCTTCCTTCTTGCTTCCGGTAGCCTTACCAATCATTTCAATGTTGCTATAGGTATCCTCAAAGGATGTAGCACTTCCAACCACAATGACGTCAATTCCAGCTTCTTCAAACTTTTGTAAAACATCTGGATGTGTTTCGTAATGATAATCCGTCACAAGAGCGATATCGGGAAGAAGTGAGAGAACAAGTTCTGCATTGATATCTTGTGCACCGACTTTCTGTATTTTGAGTGCTTCCTCTGGATAGTTATCGTAATCGGATACCCCTACGATTTTATCCCCTAACCCAAGGGCAAAGGCGATTTCTGTATTACTCGTTTGAATGGAAACAATAGATTTAGGTTCTTTATCAATGGTTACCTTTCGATTCGCATCGTCTGTGATCGTGATCGGAAAGGCCTCTTCCTTGTTTTGTGCCACTTCTTCCGTCTTATTAGTTGAGGCAGCCCCCTCTTTATCTTGCGTGCTCTGTTTTTGTGCACCACAGCCAATCATCATAATCATGCTTAACAGCAGTACAATACTGAAAAGACCCCACTTTTTTGCCATTTCTTTCATTCCTTTTTTACCCCCTTTTATTTTTGAACACAAAAAAACGCTATTCCTGTGGAAAGCGCAACGTAAAAAGGCAGTTATGTAGGATACAAGTTTTGTAGACAGCATAATAAGTTGCAATCTTGGTTTCTAAATTCTAATATCTAGATAGTAGATTGCCTGCACTTTAAACATTCCTTTCCTCGAGGAAGCTTAAAACAAAATAGGCAGGTCTCCTGACTTGCGAATCAACGGTTGGTTAACCCTTCCCATGTTAAAAACACAGTGGATACTCTTCTAACCTTCCTTCTCGCTTACAGTGGCGGGACCGTGTTGGACTTGCACCAACTTCCCTCTTATTCTTAAATGAACCTCACTTAAGAAACCTATTTGCTCATATTCATTTTTAAGTTCTACGTGCTATTATAGTAGAGTACACTTCAAAAAACAAGGGGACGGTTCTTTCGTAACCAAACGCAAGAACCGCCCCTATGTCTCATCTACTAAACATGGATAAAGTGTTTTTTAATATATGTTTTCACTTCCTCTGCAGTACCCATAGCTAAAACTTGTTGTGCAGCCGTCATTAATTCTTCTTTTTTCAATTTTAAAATTTGACTTCTTGCTGGCAAAATAGAAGTCGCACTCATACTGAATTCATCCAATCCTAATCCAATCAAAATAGGAATGGTGATTTCATCTCCAGCCATCTCACCACACATCCCTACCCATTTTCCTTCTTTGTGTGCAGCATCAATCACATTTTTCACTAAACGAAGAACAGCAGGATGACACGGTTGGTAAAGATAGGATACTCTCTCATTCATTCGATCCGCTGCAAAGGTATATTGAATTAAATCATTCGTTCCAATTGAAAAGAAATCCACTTCTTTCGCAAATACATCAGCCATAACAGCAGTAGACGGAACTTCAACCATGATTCCTACTTCGATCTGATCTGATACGTTTACCTTTTTCTTTTGAAGTTTCTCCTTTTCCTCGATGAATATCGATTTTGCCTGACGGAACTCGTTAAGTGTGGCAATCATCGGAAACATGATTTTTAAATTTCCAAATACACTTGCCCTCAATAAAGCTCTTAATTGTGTACGGAACATATCTTGCATTTCTAGGCCTAATCGAATTGCACGATACCCTAAAAATGGATTCATTTCCTTTGGAAGATCTAAATATGTAAGGTCTTTATCACCGCCAATATCAAGTGTTCGTACTACTACCGGCTTATCTCCCAAACGGTCCAATACTGATTTATAAGCTTCTAATTGTTCCTCTTCTGTTGGAAAAGTATCTCGTCCCATATATAAAAACTCTGTCCGAAATAATCCAACACCTTCTCCACCATGATCCAGTACACCTTGTACATCTTGAGGAGTCCCAATATTAGCAACCAACGCTACTTTATAGCCATCAGAGGTTACGGTTTTTTCATGTACACGCTTGGCCCATTCTGTTTTTTGTGCTTCATAAGTCACTTTTTTCTCTCGATATAATTTTACTTCATCTTCATCTGGATTCACGATCACGTTCCCACTAAGTCCATCTATAATAACGATCATTCCATTTTCAATGGTTGATGTGACGATTTTGGTTCCAACAACAGCGGGGATTTCCATCGAGCGGGCCATAATAGCAGAATGTGAGGTGCGTCCCCCAATATCGGTAATAAATCCTTTCACATATTTTCGATTTAATTGAGCTGTATCAGAAGGTGTTAAATCTTCGGCAATGATCATCACCTCTTCTGAAATCATACTAGGAATAAGGATGGATACTCCTAAAAGATTCGCTAACACGCGCTTTGATACATCTTTAATATCAGAAGCTCGTTCTTTCATGTATGGGTTATCCATACCCTCGAACACGGAAACAAACATGGACGTGACTTCCTTTAAAGCAAATTCAGCATTTATTTGATTAAAAGCGATTTTATCTTTAATCGGTTTGACCCATTCTGGATCCTCTAAAATAAGGCGATGAGCAGCAAAAATGTCCGCTTTGTCTTTTCCAAGCTCCTTAGCAGCAAAATCTTCAATGACTTTCAACTCTTCTTTCGATTTCTCCAGTACCTTTTCAAAGCGAATGATTTCCTCCTCTGGATTTAAAACCCAGGATTGAACGACTGTTAGATCAGGAACTTGTAAGCGAAAAGCCTTAGCAATCGAAATCCCTGGGGACGCTGCAATTCCTTTTATGATGATTGTCATGCTTTAACTCTCCCCTCTATGATTATTGTATGGGCTTTTTCAAAAATCCTAATAATAATGCTGAGACCATTGATCCAATAAAGACGGCCAATAGGTATAATAGCCAGTTTCCCTCCACGAGAGGGAACACGAATATGCCTCCGTGTGGCGCGTGAAGTCCGATGCCAAACAGCATCGACAATCCCCCAGCAATGGCTGAACCAACCATAAGAGTTGGAATCACTCTAATGGGATCAGAGGCTGCGAATGGAATCGCTCCTTCTGTAATAAAAGATAGCCCCATCATATAGTTCACTTTCCCAGCTTCTTTTTCCTCTTTGGTGAACTTATTTTTAAATAGTGTGGTAGCTATTGCAATCGCTAAAGGTGGTACCATTCCAGCGGCCATAATCGCAGCCATTGGTGCATATACACCGCTAGCCAATAGGCCTGTTCCAAAGACATAGGCTGCTTTATTGATCGGCCCTCCCATATCAAAGGACATCATTAGTCCTAAAATCATTCCCAAAAGAACAGCATTACCCGTTCCTAAGGCAGAAAGCCCTTCTGTTATGGCAGTATTTAATAACGCAACTGGTTTATTAATCACAAAATACATCATGAACCCAGTAATAGTGATCCCCAATAAAGGATACAACAAAATCGTTTTAATTCCCTCAATGGAGGCTGGCAGTCTCTTAAGGAACCTTTTTATTCCATTAACGATATAACCAGCTAAGAAACCAGCAACTAGACCACCCAAGAATCCAGCTCCACCCATTGTAGCGAGCATACCGCCAACCATTCCCGGTGCAAAACCTGGACGGTCCGCTATACTCCATGCAATGAAACCAGCTAAAACCGGAATCATTAAAGCGAAGGCCGATCCGCCTCCAATCGTATTTAGTGCTGCAGCGATTGGATGATAAGATGGATCAGTGGGATCATTTGAATGAATACCAAACATAAAGCTGATCGCCATGAGGATACCGCCTCCCACTACAAATGGAAGCATATTGGATACACCGTTCATTAAATGTTTATAAAGAGTGGCACCAATTCCAATTCCTTTTGTTGAGGTTTCTTCCTGCACCGTATGTCCTTGACTATGATAAATAGGTGCATCTTGGTTTAATGCTCTTTCAATTAATTTTTCCGGTATACGGATTCCATCTGCTACTTTCGTTTCAATCACATGCTTTCCATTAAAGCGGTCCATCTCAACCATTTTATCTGCTGCAATAATAACTGCTTCTGCTCTTTCAATGTCTTCATGTGTTAAAACGTTTTCAGCACCTCTAGCACCATTCGTTTCAACCTTCATTTCAACCCCTAATTCAGCAGCCTTTGCCATAAGTGAATCCGCTGCCATATAGGTGTGGGCAATCCCAGTGGGGCAAGAGGTTACAGCTACAATAAATTTTTGACGTAGATCAAGGGGTTCTTCACTCTGTTCTTCTTTTTCTTCTACATCATTTGCATTCAAGATTTCTAGGATTTCATCTTCTGAAACCGCCTCTAAAAGTTCACGGCGAACTTCTTCTTTTAATAAAATCATCGATAGCCTTGAGAGGACTTCTAAATGTGTATGATTAGCGCCTTCTTTTGCGGCAATCATAAAAAACAGGTGGGCAGGCTGAGCATCGAAGGACTCAAAATCAATCCCCTCTTTTGATCGTCCAAATGCAATGGCTGATTGCTTAACGGCATCTGATTTAGCATGTGGAATCGCAATCCCTGAACCAACGCCTGTTGTACTTTGCTCTTCTCTTGCCAGTATGGCATTTTTATACTGGGAGGGTTCACCCAATACTCCCGCAGAATCTAAGACTGTAACAAGCTCCTCTAATACATCCTTTTTTTGTGTACTTTTTAAAGAAAGACTGATCGTTTCCTTCGTCAATAGTTCCGTTATTCTCACAACCAACCATTCCCCTCTCCTATAATTTTCTTTCCAATTTCACTTGGGGTAGGAGACTTTCTACTATTTCACGTGTACATAAACCGAACGAAAAGGCCGTAGCACTGCCGGCAGCAACACTGACGCGAAAAGCTTCTTCTAGTGAATGGGTTTCCTTAAAAGTACCTATAAAACCCGCGACCATTGAATCTCCTGAGCCAACCGAGCTTTTCACTTCACCTTTTAGAGCATTCGCATATAGGACCATTTCCTTATTAATAAAGAGTGCACCTTTTTCAGCTAATGATACCATTACATTTTGTGCTCCTTTATTCACCAACTCCTTTGCATATGGAATGGCTTCCTCAGGAGTTGAAATGACGGTATTGAATATCTCACCAAGCTCATGATGATTCGGTTTCATTAGAAATGGTTTGAATGGAAGAACTTTCATTAATAGCTCTCCTTGGGCATCTACAACAAACTGAGCTCCTTTTTCACAACAAATGTTCCCAAGCTCCTCATACGTACTCCTTGGCATGGAGGTCGGGATGCTGCCTGCTAGAATAAGCGTATCTTCATTTGTTAGAATCTGAACTTTTGTCTTTAATGCCTCAAAGTCACCTTCTGTAACCCTTGGCCCTTTTCCGTTAATTTCCGTTTCCTCTTGAGATTTAATTTTCACATTGATTCTTGTATCTTCACTCACTTTGACAAAGTCTGTAGATATCTTTAAAGAGTGTAAATAGTTCTCGATATACTCCCCAGTAAAACCTCCGACAAATCCAAGTGCCGTGCTATCGATGTTCAATTGTTTTAAAACTTGAGAAACATTAATTCCCTTCCCGCCTGGAAATTTAGAATCGTTTTTCGTCCGGTTTAATTCACCGATCCTAACTTGATCTAGTTCAACCATATAATCCACAGATGGATTTAGCGTAACGGTATAAATCATGGTGTTACCACCTTTATGTTTGTTTTATTATGAAAATGTTCTAGAAAATGGTCGATGAAAAACAAGGAGACGGTTCTTGCGTCTGGAAACACAAGAACCGTCCCCTTGTCTCTTATTCTCAACCGCCGGAAGAACAATTAATAGTTAGTATCTTTTAAGGGTTTTTTGCTTATACATTTTTTGGTCAGCAATATGCAATAACCCATCTAATGTTTTCGCATCGTTCGGGTACACAGAAGTTCCAATCGAAACCGTGATATCCAGATTGAGTTCTTCTGATAGTTTTATTAATTCGTTATTGATTCTGTTCATTATTCGATCCCTACCCTTTTCTTCAATAAAAGGAGCAATAATAATAAATTCATCTCCTGCAAGACGAGCGACAATGTCTCTTTTACTTGTCATTCTTACTAATAAATTTGAAAAGTGTTTAAGCACTTCATCTCCAGTCTCGTGTCCGTAATGATCATTTATCATTTTAAAATCGTTAATATCAATGAAAAATAATATTAATTTCTCATCTTTTCTATCTATTTGAACAGAAAGTTTTGGAAATGTATGAAAAATGTATCTCCTATTGTAGATATTTGTTAAAGGATCAATTTCTGAAAGATATTTAACCATATCGTATTGTTTTCCTAACCACCAAAAAACAAACAAGACCCCTAAACTAATAAAAGGAAAATGATATAGGGGATAATTGTAATAAAGAACACCATATTGTCTGATTGCTAGTGTGATTAATAAAGTAACTACTACCACGATTATTCTTCCATTATATTTCATTCTTCTCACCATATTTCATATAATATAGTATAGTATAAATTTACTATATTTTAGTATCTTTCGGGAAAAAACATTGTAAAAAGACATAGACATTTTGGATTGGATCAATCTTCATTCTTATTGGTGTTTTATTTGTGATCAACGAGAAAAAAATAGAAGTTAGAAACCCCTTCAAATGTTACTGAAGGGGTTTTACTTGTCTAGGGTCTTTCATTGGTTAAAAGATTTCTTTTATGAGAGTAAAGTTTTTACGAAGTTCACTTTCATTAATCGATATCCTATCCGTTAAATCTTGCGTTCTCAGCACAAACTCTTTAACTCCTATAAATTCTGATTGTGCAATCAAGTAAAACGTTGTTCCTTTTTCATATCCATTAAACGGTCTTTTTAGTGTATATAACTTCATTGAAAAACCTCTTATATTAAATTAAAATGATCGTGTATAAGAGGAATTATATCATGAATTTAATGGTTGAAATGAAAAAAGATGACCAAGCACGATCCACTATTCGGACGTTGCTTGTCACCTTTTACTTAAAACATTTTAGAACTGTTTTGTTTTCTTCTACTCATTCTTCCATAAACAACCGAGCATAGTACAGTGATTTTTCATCTAATTCTTCCGTGCGATTGTCCATTTCGGCAAGGTCCTCTTTCCGGCTATCATCTATAACCTGAAAAGAACCAGAGACATTTTTCACCTTTTTGTTGATAGAATCCTTTGACATAATCCCACCCCTTTCTGGAGTAGTATGTGCCAAAAAAAATGTTCCTTGCATAAACACTAAGAAAAAAAGGAAATATACACCATCCAATTTCTGGATGATGTAATGTCAACTGCTTTTAATAGAAGATACGACAAAGCAAAGGACCTCGCTATGTACATATCTCAGGACATCATGAAAACTTCATTTAAATTATTGTGCATTCATCTCTGCACGATAATGATCTATAATGGCTTGTACCTCAGGATCTGCCGGAACATTGGTAACGTCATAAAGCATTCCATCTGATTCAACCAACTTCATTTTGCCATCAACGACTTTAAAAATTAAATCCAAACGGCCCAGATAATTCTCTTGCTCTCCGCCAGCTTGAGTAATTGGCACATTCCACTCTCCGTTGAATTCGTATTCAGGTGTTTGAAGCTCCCTTAGTTGGTGGACCTGCACCACTTATTGCAACCGCTATACCCATCAAAAATAATAAGGAACTGGTCTTTTTTCTACAAAGTTATATATTGAATCATCTTTTCTTGAACCCACATACCGGACAATTTTGCAGAGAAAAGGGGATCTCTAATCCGCAGCTATCTAGCAATTCCTCATTTGTCAAAATCTCTAACGTAGGTCCATCTGCAGCCACTTGCCCTTCTTTAAGAACAATGACCCGGGTACAACTATCTAGCACCATATCCAAATCGTGGCTCGTAATAATCTTCGTATGTTCAAAGCTATTTAAAAGAGTCAACAGTCTGCGGCGTGCTTTAGGATCTAGTGCTGCCGTCGGCTCATCCATAATCAATACTTGGGGTTCCATTGATAGTATAGAAGCGATGGCAGCAGCCCTTTTTTCCCCACCGGACAATTTAAAAGGCGCTCTGTCCCTCAAATGTGAAATGCCTACTAAATTTAACGCTTTCTCTACTCTTTCTTCCACTTCCTCTTCATTCAGTTGTTCATTCCTGGGACCAAATGCCACATCATCATAGACATTTGTCATGAACAATTGATCATCGGGGTCCTGAAAAACCATTCCTAAACGCTGTCGAATCTCAGGTAGAGTCTTTTTTGTAACCGGGACATCTCCAACTATAACCTTTCCATCATCCGGAAAGTGAACGCCCATCAACAGCATCAACAGGGTCGATTTTCCCGCACCGTTCGCTCCAATAACACCCACTGATTCACCATGCTTGATGGTGAAAGTCATGTTTTTTATAGCTTGGTGACCATCAGGGTAAGCAAAGTGCAAATTTTGTACCGCAATCCTTTGCTCCATCATCTCATTCACCACCCTGTTAATAATAAACCAATTAAATCTGGTATATGAACCATTCTAGCCAACATAAAGAACAAACTCCATCCGACAAAATAGCAAACATCCTTTAAGCGTACTTTGGTGGTTCTTCCTGTATGATATTCTCCGGTAAACCCTCTCAAATTCATAGACTGATAGACTCTTTGTGCTCGGTCAAATGTTCTTAATAGGAGTTGTCCAGCAAAAGATCCCCAAACACGTGGGTGAATCCCTTTTTGTCTAGGCGCTCTCATGGTGTATGCCATCATCATTCTTGAAAGCTCTTCGATCAAGACCGATATATACCGATAGGTTAATATGAGCTGCAAGACGAAAATCTTTGGAACCCTCAGTATTCTTAAAGAAGCAGCAAGCTGATCGATTCCTGTTGTAGCAATGAGTAATAGACTTGCCAAAACCGTTAAACCACTTTTCATTAAAATAGACAGGAAGGTAAACCACCCCCTGGAAATGGTCATTCCGAAAAAGAAAACGGTATTATGATCAAATACAGGGTTTAAAATTCCAATTCCAATTACAAAGGGCATAACCAATAAGACTCTTTTTAACATAGGAGCTACTGGGATCTCTGCCAGAGCAAAAATGAGAATGGGATAAAAAAGGAAAGGCAGCAGTCTGCCAATTTCATCTCTGCCAAATGAGACAACCACAGTCAAGTAAACAACTGTGGTTAATAGCTTAAGAAGTGGATGCACACGGTGAATATAGGTTTCCTTCTGCGCCAAATCATCGAGAAGTCTCATGTTATATAATGAAGTTTTAATGCTTGCCATATCTATCAAATCCTAAAGAAATAAAAGCATAGGTATTCATTCAACCCACGCCTATTATTTCATAATTAGTTTTCTTCTCTTCTTAATTAAACTTACAACAAAACCAATAAGAACCGCTAAAACAAGGGTAAGAACTCCGCCAACAATACCCGAAACACTTGTGCCCGCATAAACAGCTGATGAGGATTTTTCCGAATCCCCTATTTGTTCTTGTCCATTTTGATCATCATTTGCTTTAAAGCTATAATCAGGTAAAAAGGCGGTTTTTGATTGGATATCTGCTGACATTTGATGGATACTTCCATCGGCTTCAAGTTCCGTTGTCCCTGCTGTTTTTTCTAATGCCCATTCTAAGCCATCAGGATTAGCAGAGGCAAACCATGAAAGGAACCCCCCTACAACAATACTAGCAACAATTAAAGGTGTTAAAACTTTTTTCATTGAAATACTACGCATCTCTTCATTGTCGCTTGTCTTTTTTAAGATCTCTGGCCTTGCCTTCCATACGAAAATGACAACGGCAGCTGTAACAAGCCCTTCAACAACCCCAATGGCAAGATGTATGGGTTGCATCAAAAGTAAGAAAGTCTCAAAAGGTAATTCTGTTTTACCTGATAAAAGTGTTTCAAGAACAACGCTAAAGGAACCAAGCTGGAGTCCCATAGTAACGGCCAGCACTGTCCCCCAAAAGATTCTTTTTTGCGTGATGCCTTTTCTAGTAAACCATTTATAAATAAGAGGATACGCAAAAAAGCAAGTAAAAAAGCCGAGATTGAAGACATTACTTCCGTAGGCCATCAAACCGCCATCCCCAAAAAATAAAGCTTGAATCAGCAGTATGGATGCCATGGTTAAAAAACCTGCGTATGGACCGAGCAAAATCGCTAGAAGGATTCCACCGCCAATATGACCGCTTGAACCAGTTCCCGGAATTGAAAAGTTAATCATTTGTGCAGCAAAAACAAAAGCACCAATCACTCCCATTAACGGAATCTTTTTATCCTCCAAGTCATTTCCCATTTTTTTAATTGAATAGGCCGCAACTCCCACCGAAGCAGCGAGCATCGTTCCACCAACAACAGGTGAAAGCAAAGCATCAGCCATATGCATTTAATCATCTCCCTATCCCGCTCTTCCTAGTTATCTTACTAATTGCATCCTGATTAATTCCTAGACCTCTATGAGTCTACAGAAATTAGATCATTGCGTTACAAAAAGGATATTCGGACAGAAATAGATGTATGACAATTCTGTTAATCCTGTGAATAATATTCGATTCATTTTTTCATTTTCCTTTATTTTTGCTAGAAATAATTAATTTTCTGAGTCAAGCACATTGAAAAAATGTCAATTTCTCACTATTAAAATCCATATGTTAAATGAACGGTTCTCTATCCTTATTATTCTTGAATGTCTTTGTCACTGCTATATTCTAAAAGATCACCTGGCTGACATTCTAATGCCTTACAAATCGCATCTAAAGTAGATAATCGAATCGCTTTTGCTTTTCCGTTTTTCAGTATAGAAAGATTAGCCATCGTAATGCCAACCCTCTCCGAAAGTTCCGTTACACTCATTTTCCTTTTTGCCAACATGACATCAATATTGATTATAATTGCCATTTTATCACCTCAGACCGTTAAGTCATTTTCTGATTTTATATCGATCGCTTCTTTTAAAAGCCTTTGAAGAACAGCAGCAAAGACGGCAATCACCAAGGAAGCAAAAATAGGGACCATTCCAACTAGTATAAGACCAGGTGCATCGTCTACCTCTGCCATGATATAAACAAATGGGAGGGCTACCGTATACAAACCACTAATCGTGAGGGCACATCTCTTGATTTTCTGAAGAGATCTTACAGACATATGAGAGAAAGCCTGGTTCAGATCAATGTAGGTTAAAAGGTTAAAAGATTGATACAGAGCAAAGTAAAATGGGACCGCTGACACATACATAATCATTAAAATGCCATATACCACAAAAGCCAAATCGGAACCTTTTTGTGCTGCTTCATTCGCTTCATTTGCGATCTGTGGTAATAAAAATAGACACGCAGCAAGAACGGGGATTCCAATAAAAATAACGGCTGCCTTTAAAAAGAGTGTTGAAGTTTGTTTCATAAAAAACACCTCACTGATTTATTGTTAATTTGATCTTACTCTATCATTTATCGTTTCACAATAAATTATTATTGTATTTTATTGTTTTTTTATTGTATTAATTATCTTTTTCATTTTAGACAACGATAAAAAGCATTCCTCATTACAAAGAAATGCTCTATCACTTTACAGCCTTAATTTTTAAATACCTTGATTAAATATTAGATTTAAAATCAATCCCAGACATTAAATATGGAATGGTTGGTCGGATAAAATCTTCTGGTGGTATCGTCTTGCTATTTTTTCGCCACTCGACAGAGGCCCCGTAAATTCCCCAACTTAATATTACAGAGAAAACCTTTAAAACCGGCTCCTCTTCAGGGGAATGTTTTTTTAACAACATTTTAAAAAAGATAATTTCGAGCTGTTCCCTAATAATACGAGCAATCGTATCCTCGTATCCTCTATGGCAACGATGCGATAATGACTTTTGAAAATCTGTGATCGCTATGAAAAGTCGAACAAACACTTCTTCTTTTAGTTCATCATTCTCGTAGGTATTATAATTCAAATTAACTAACAATACCTCTGATAATACCTTTTCCAATAAGTCATAAATATCTTCAAAATGATAATAAAAGGTTGCACGATTAATCATAGCCTCTGCTGTAATATCCTTAACGGTAATATCCTTGAATTCCTTTTTCCCTGAAAGTTCAATAAAAGCATCCATAATTAATTTGCGAGTACGTAGAACACGGGGATCTGTCTTTGTTTGAGTCATTTTATTATCACTCCTACTTTTTCAACAATTTCTTCAATGTGTTGTATAAACAACAAATCAAACGAACTATTGGTGGATTGGCGGTTTCATTATGGCTAAAATATTATTGTAAGGCAAAAAGGACGATTTTTATAGAGAAATGAATATAGCATAACCATTCTATTCTTGATATTAAATAGAAATGAGGAAAATAATTTGAAAAACAATCCTATGATTTGTGATCTAGAAACAGGTGTATGTGGCGTAGCTGGAGAGGAAGAAATGGAGATGATTGATTTTAATCAACCAAAGAAATCCATTGAAGTTTATTATGTAACCGATCCAATTTGCTCTCATTGCTGGGCAATTGAACCCGTTCTTCGTCGTTTTGTAGAGCAGTATGGACACTTTTTTAACTTTCACACTGTTATGGGTGGATTGTTGGAAAAATGGCATGACGGACCCATCGATCCGGCAAACGGCATTTTTAAACCAGCTGATGTTGCGGGTCACTGGAGAGAAGTTGGCGAATATTCAAGAATGCCGATTGATGGGAGTTTAATGATTGATAATCCAGTTCAATCATCCTACCCACCCTCTCGTGTATTTAAAATGATTCAAAAAAATCATAACAATGAAATAGCCTTTACTTATTTGCGCCGTGCAAGAGAAGCCCTTTTCGCCTTTAATCAAAATATTTCAGATCCATCCATTATGATTGAAATCGTAAATAAAATGGGTCTTGATGGAGAAGCTATTGTAAATGAAGCTGAACAACCAACCGGACAACAATTATTGAATGAAGATTTTGGTCTAGCTAGAAGCTTAGGTGCCCGAGGCTTTCCTTCCATTGTCATGATCAATGAAGAAAATAAAGGCGTAAAAATTGTTGGTGGCCGTCCGTTCCAATCCTATGTTGACGGATTAAAACAAGTTCTAAATATGGAAGAACTTCAACCAAAACAACAACCATCCCTTTCTAGCTTGCTTGAAAAAGAAAAACTTCTATTTGCAAAAGAAATTGAAGTCATGTACGATGTTGAACAATCAGATGTTCACTCTTTTATTGAAAAAGAGCTTTCATCAGATCGTTATCAAGTAAAGGAAATTCTAGGGGAATCTTATTTTACAACTACTAAATAAACAAAGGAGAATGACCATGGCATACGTATTACAAGTGGATTTTAAAATGAATGGACCATTCGGAGATGAAATGGCAGAGGCGTTTTCTGATTTAGCGAAAAGTATTAATGAAGAAGAAGGATTCATGTGGAAAATCTGGACAGAGAGCCCTGAAACCAGTGAAGCCGGTGGCATTTATATTTTCGAAACAAAAGAAACAGCTGAAAAATATATGGATATGCACTCCAAAAGATTAGCGGGCTTTGGAATAACAGAGGTGAACGCAAAAATCTTTGCCATCAATTCTAAACTTACAGAAATCACAAATGGTCCTGTAAATAAATAATAGAGGGTAAAACTTTATTATAAAGGCCTATGGATATGATATGATCACAATTCAAATGGAAAGGGAGTAGCTCAGATTGCTACTCCCTTTTTTCCTATTGCTACATATTTTTGCTTTGCTGAAGAAGTTTGGATTCTCCTGTACGTTCCCAAGCTTCTACTGTTTCATATGCTTTTTCAGGGGAATACCCTTTACCTACAAGAACTCCCATTAAAATAAATTCTTGCAGGATATGTGTAGCATTTATTCCTCTTTTAACATCCTCTAACCCTTCTTTTACCAAAAATTCCGTTTGCTGAACCCATTCATCCGGAGTCTTGCCAAAAACAACTGTATTACTATGACGGTGTCCTTCTGCCGCAGCCATTGCATCTGCTTTAGTACGATGAACAGTACCAAATGGATGTTTAGGAGGAGCATAGATCGAGTAAAGTTTTAGCGGAATCTTACCTGTATTGGTTAGGTTATGCCATGTTCCAGCGGGTACCATGGTAGCAAAATCATCCGAAACATTTTTTTGAAAATTTAAATGATCTTTTGTCTTACCCATTTGAACAATCCCCTGGCCTTGTTCAATACGTAAGAATTGATCAACATCAGGATGCATTTCCAAACCAATATCTTCGCCAACCTTGAGACTCATTAAAGTAACTTGTAGATGTTTCCCTGTCCATAAAGCAGAACGATACGTATTGTTTTGCTTAGATGCTTCATTAATATTAACAACAAAGGGTTTTGACCCATAATCTTTTATCAAAACCCTTTCATCACTGTTGGAAGAACGATAAGAATTAAAGCCGTCAGCATGGACCTGATTTGGATATGTCCAATCCACAGATGGTCTTCCATAATTATACATTGGCCCATTAGCATAATAAGGATATTGATACGTATAAGGAACATGATTCATTTTTGTCAATCCCTTCACAATTTTTTCTAGATATCCTATGCACTTGTAATGGGAATGTACGTAGATTAAGGTTGGCTTATGGAAAAGAGTACTTATTCTCTAAAACGCTTTGTTTGATCACATCGTAAAAAAGAGCCAGACAACAACCCATTTTGGGATGTCTGGCTCTTTCTCTTAAACTAACGATTATTCCTATTTTTCAATAGTATGTACCAACTATAGAAAGAAAACCGTCCCTACCTACTCTGTGTAATGCACAAATTCAGCTACTGGTTTACGATACCCTCTAGGTCTCAACTTTTTAGGGTCTGATTTTCCTAGTGTAATCAGCATAGTTGGTACATGGTTAGGTTTTACTCCGAACTCTTTTTTCACTTGTACCATGTCTAACCCATGTACGGGGCATGTGTCCCATCCCATTTCTTTAGCAGCTAACATAAAGATCATAGCAGATAGCATTGAGTTTCTTAATGCTTCATCTTCTAAAAATCGTTGACCACCCCTAGCGTGAAATCCTGATATCGCTTCTATCGTTTGTGTATATTCAAGTTCATCCATTATTTTCAACATCTTCATACCAGCGTAAATTTGTTCTGCATCTTTATATGCATATAAATTGCCACACACTAGTATGCATGCAGATGCCGTAAAAGCTTTGTGTTGGTTAATCGCTTTATAAATTCCTTCTCTTTTACTCCTATCATAAGATACATAATAATGTGCGTGCTGTAAATTAAAAAATGAAGGATAATTTTTTGTTTGCTCAAAAATTTGATCTAACTCTTCTTTTGTTATATCTACGTCTTCCAAAAAGTTAACGGCTGAGCGTCTTTCTGCTAATAATTGTTTAAATTCCATTCATTATCCTACTCCCATTATAATTTATATAAACAGGATATCTTCGTCCCCTAATTCTACAAGATGCTCCTGCTAATAACTTACAATAAAACCTTTTGATCCTCTTTAATTACGGTCTCTCAGTACCGTTTTAAGAGTTTATTTCATTCATAGTCATTTTTTCAAATACTGCACAAAACATTCTTTATAGAACTTTTTTCCTATATTGATCATATCTATAACTCCTAATGCCTTCAAGACAAAAATTTCTTAAAATGGAAGCATTTTATGAACTTTTTTTCTTCCCATCGTTGACTATCATGAAATTTGTCTTGCATTACAATATATATTTTTGTAAAATAGCATTTATCAAATACTTTATTTCATTAAACAATTGAAGTATCAATAAAAATGCGAGGGAAAAAATGAAAAAAATTATTCAAACATTACTAATCGTTGTAGTTGCTCTCATCATTACAGCCTGTGGCAAACAACCTGAATTACCTGATAACCCAACAAACACAGAAAACAAGGAAGCCTCCGATGGGAATACACTAGCTCAAATTAAAGAAAAAGGTGTCATCACGATTGGCATGGATGATACACTCCCACCTATGGAATATCGTAACGATAAAAATGAGTTGGTCGGTTTTGATATTGATTTTGCTGAAGCACTTGGCAAAGAACTTGGCGTGAAAGTGGAATTTGTCCCTTCAGCATGGGATGGAATTATTCCCGGCTTAGATGCGAAGCGATTTGACATGATTCTATCTGCCATGAATGTAACGGAAGAAAGAAAGAAAAAAGTTGATTTTGTTGAATATTTTGGTGTTGGGCAAATTGTCGCTGTAAAAGCAGGAAATCCTTTAAATATCCAATCCGTTGAAGACTTAAAAGGAAAAACGGTCGGAGTCCAATTGGGATCTACTGGCGAAACAGCTGTGAATTCTTTAAGCGGTCTAAAAGAAGTAAAAAAATATGATTTAACGACTGATATATTTAATGATATGGGACTTGGACGTGTAGAAGCTGCTGTTATTGGTGAAATGGTTGGCCGTTATTATATGACCACCAAACCGGGCGTATTTGAAGTAGTAGGCGATTCATTCCAAGTACAACCTATGGGAATTGCCGTTCGTAAAGGGGACACTGAACTTCGTGACGCTTTAGAAAAAGCCGTTCGGACTCTTGAAGACAATGGCACATTAGGTAAAATTAGTGAAAAATGGTTTGGATCCGATTTAACAAAACAATAATATTAGGACGGATAAAGCGGATAACCGGTTTATCCGTTTTATTTTTAAAAGGAGAATGTAAAAATGAATGAATTCTTGTCCTTTGCACTCACCTATTTACCTTATCTTTTACAGGGTGCAATCATTACCATTGAAATTGCCGCCATCGGTGTTATTTTTGGAAGTATATTAGGAATCCTAGTTGGGCTTGGTCGGGTTTCAAGGAACCCTCTTATAACCCAAATTAGTCGGTTTTATATTTGGGTTATAAGAGGCACTCCGCTATTATTGCAATTATTTGTCATTCACTTTGCGATTCCATCGGCATTCCCTGCCCTAACTCTGCCACCGTTTGTTTCAGCCTGCATCGCGCTTTCTCTGAATGCCGCTGCCTATATTGCCGAAATTGCCAGAGGTGCGATTGAATCCATTGATAAAGGACAAATGGAAGCAGCCCGATCACTTGGATTAAGCGTGGGTCAATCCATGAGACGCGTCATCATTCCTCAAGCCTTTCGCCGGATGCTGCCGCCATTAGGAAATGAATTTATTGCATTAATTAAAGAGTCTTCCCTTGTTTCCACCATTGCCTTATATGATTTACTTCGAACAGGACAACAAATCATTAGTAGTACGTACCGTTATTCGGAAGTCTTTTTGTTGGTTGGATTAATCTACTTACTATTAACAACGGTTATGTCCTATATTGTAAGAAAAATCGAGAAAAAAGTAGGTGTATATGAATGATTTCATGCAACAATGTCGTGAAGAAATTTAACAACTTAGAAGTTTTAAAAGGCATCGATTTGGACGTTTCTCCCGGCGAAGTGGTCGTGATTATCGGGCCAAGTGGTTCTGGGAAAAGTACGTTTCTCCGCTGCATGAATTATTTAGAAGTGGCTAACAGTGGAACGATTACCATTAATGGGAAGATAGTCGAGTCAAAGGAATCTTCATTAAATAAGCTTCGCCAAGAGATCGGCATGGTGTTTCAGCAATTTAATCTATTCCCTCATAAAACCGTTATGGAGAATATCATTGAAGCACCCGTTTTGTTAAAAAAGAAAACAAAAGATCAAGCAAAGAAACAAGGCATGGAGCTTCTTAAAAAAGTAGGATTAGTCGAAAAAGCAGATGAGTATCCGAACCGTTTATCAGGAGGGCAAAAACAGCGTGTAGCCATTGCCAGAGCGCTTGCCATGGAGCCCAAAATTATGCTTTTTGATGAACCCACCTCTGCCCTTGATCCAGAATTAGTCGGTGAAGTATTAACCGTTATGAAGCAATTGGCAAAAGAAGGAATGACCATGGTCGTTGTCACGCATGAAATGGGATTTGCAAAGGAAGTAGCAGATCGTGTGATTTTTATGGATGGAGGCTATATCGTGGAAGAAGGCTCTCCAGAAGCCATCTTTGAGAAGCCGCAGCATGAGAGAACCAAAGAATTCTTAGGTCATTTAAAATAGGAGTGTTAACATGAATCAAGTTCGTAATAAAGAGTTTTCTGCGCTATTAGATGAAAAAGTAGATCGCTTATTCCCCCGTTTAGTTGAAATGAGAAGACAGTTTCATATGTATCCTGAAATTAGCAACAGGGAATTCGAAACAACCAAGCGAATAAACGAATGGTTAAAAGAATTTGGCGTTCCTCAAATTCCTGCTGACTTAAAAACAGGAACAGCCGCTGAGGTTACTGGCAAGAAAAAAGGCCCGACCATTGCTTTACGTGCAGATATTGATGCCCTGCCGATCCAGGAAGAATCCAATCTTCCTTTTTGTTCTAAAATAGACGGCGTTAGCCATATGTGCGGACACGATATCCATACGACGATTGCCTTAGGAGCTGGAATTGTCTTACAGGAACTCAGTGAGATTCTGCCAGGAAATGTCCGTATTTTATTCCAACCCGCTGAAGAAAGCGAAGGAGGTGCGGTTTCTATCATCGAGGCAGGCCTATTAGAAGGTGTGAAATCCATCATTGGCCTCCACAACTCACCTGATATTCCTACAGGTACAATCGCGTTAAAAGAAGGATTTTTTATGGCAAGTGTGGACGATTTCACCATAACGATAAAAGGGAAAGGTGGACATGCTGCTCAGCCTGAAAGAACCATCGATCCAATCATGATCGGTAGCGCTGTTGTCAGCCAACTCCAAACGATCGTGAGCCGTACGATATCTGCGAAAGAATCAGCTGTTATCAGTATTGGTGCTTTTCAGGCAGGTGCAACCAATAATGTCATCCCAGATAAGGCCATTCTAAAAGGAACCGTCCGAACTTCAAATGAAGAAGTTAGACAAAACATTTATGAAGTATTTAAAAAAGTTGTTACGAATACGGTAACCGCACATGGTGGAGAAGTCGAAATTGATTACCAATTTTTAATTCCTGCCGTTGTAAATGATGCCAGAATAACAGATATCGCTCGTTCAGCCGCTATAACGATTGTAGGTGAAGAAAATACCCTTGTATCCGATTCAAGTATGGGTGGAGAAGATTTTTCCTTCTATCAAAAAGAAGTACCTGGATGCTACGTATGGATCGGCTCAAGAAATGAAGAAAAAGGAATCATTCATGGCTTACACCACCCCAAATTTATGGTCGATGAAGAAGCCATTAAAATCGGCGTAAAATGGATGGTCCAAACGGCCTTTCAATTACTGCAAGACAAATAAAGATGAAAGAAACCATTCAATTTCCGGATGGTTTCTTTCATCTTCTTCAGGTCTATTATCTACCAAAATATCAACATTATTGTTTAGCAGCGCCTTTTTTAGTAACAATAAGATAGATGATTTCTAGTATCCCAACTGTATTTACGAATAAAAACACAATAAACCATCCCATTTGTTTATTTCGAGCAGAACGCCAAAGGGCCATGCCTTTCCATATCATTGTCCAAACAATGAGTATATAAAGTATAGGACTATGTGGGTTTAAAACTTGCATGATCGCGTTCATCTTTCTCCCCTCCTATTAACTATCCAATATATCCCTTTCTTGTCTCTAGACTACCTCATTTTTTCCTTGTTCTTACCTTGATCCTCTATCTATATCTTAGCATAATCGTTCCTTGTAAGAGTTGAATTTTCTGTGAATGATCTGCAAGCAATACAGCCTTTAGTTACATTCAAATTGAATCCCAAACCATTCTGCACATTTCGCTTTTCCCTCTACTTTTTACTCTCTAAATTACTTAGTATTTGTTAAAATTGTAAAATAAGTACTAATGTTGTGACATATTTGGGATAAGATGGGTAAGTAAAGTATAAAAACGGAGGTTAAGTGAATTGGGCGAATTTCTTGATTTTATTTATCATGATTTTAAGTACAAGCTATATATCCCTGGTGAATATAGATCAGATGAAGAGTTCCCATTGTTGGTGATGCTTCATGGATGTGGACAAAATCCAGAAGATTTTGCTGCAGGAACAAACATGAACACACTTGCTGAAAAAGAAAAATTCCTTGTCCTCTATCCTGATATGAACCGTTTCTTCAAACCAACAGACCTCGCTGGGTATAACCCCTTTGGCTGTTGGAACTGGTTTTTAGATAAAAATCAACACCGTGGAAAAGGGCATCCTAAGCTTATTTATGAGATCATTAATGAGGTCAAAGATAAATACCTGATTGACTCCAATCAAGTGTACGCCGTGGGCTTATCAGCAGGCGGTTCATTAGCCTGTATCCTTGGTGCTACGTATCCAGATGTCTTTAGCGGGATCGGGGTTTGTTCGGGAGTTGTGTATGGAGCTGCCAATGTCTATTTTTTAACCGATCCGATGGCGGATGAAGCGAAGAAAAGAATGGAAAAAGGCGTGCCTGATCCATACTCATGTGGAAACAATGCCTTTCAAGAAATGGGAGATCATAAGAAAAAAATGCGGGTGATTGTTTTCCATGGGATCTCCGATACAATCGTCCACCCCATTAATGGACAGCAGGTAATCACCCAGTGGGCTCAAACTAATTATCGCGTTGAAGGCGGGATTGGCCAGGCTAATGTAACCCCTGACCTGATCAAATCAGATCTTATAAATGGACGCAGTTATACCCAACAAATCTATTATGACGGAAACAGCGAATCCTTATTGGAACTTTGGATGATCGACCAATTGGGGCATGCCTGGTCTGGCGGTAGCCCGAACGGTTCTTTCACAGACTCCTCAGGTCCAAATGCAACAGAAATGATATGGAATTTTCTAAGCAATAAACAACAACAGCCAGAAGAAAAACAGATCGAGACTCAAGTCCAACATCCAATCTCAGAACAAGTAGAGCTGGAAGAATATCAATCTATTCAAATCCCAACTGAAACAGCTGAAGAGATCCCAATTGAAACACCAAAAAGAAACTTTTTTAGCACTCTTCTCTCAAAACTAGCGAGGAAAAGAAGGTAAAATAAAAAACGAGAGAACCTCCCTAATGAAAATGAAAGTTAGAAGGTTCTCTTTGTTCTCACTTAGGATTTACCTATATGATTAACCTCTTCCATCGACAGTCCCATTCCATAACAAAATGCCAAGCAAAAACCCATTTTGGCTGCTGCTTAGCATTTTAACTTTGGTTTCCACACGCGAGTTTGGACTAATTGGAGACAGAAGAACCGTCCCTCCGTTATTCATCATTTACATCTCAGATAAACCAATGGAAATATATTTTGTCTCTAGATACTCCTCAATGCCATGGTGTCCGCCTTCTCTTCCAAGACCACTCTCTTTAAAGCCGCCAAAAGGGGCTTGTGCAGTCGACGGCAAGCCATCATTTAATCCGATAATTCCATATTCAAGTCCTTCGCTCATACGGAAAGCACGGCTAAGATTTTCAGTAAAGACATAGGCAGCTAACCCGTAAACGGTATTATTTGCCCGTTCGATGACTTCTTCTTCTGTACGAAAGGTTGAAATAGGGGCAAGCGGACCAAATATCTCTTCTTCTACACATAACATATCGTCCTGTATATTCGTCAGAATAATCGGGTCAAAGAAAAATCCTTCTGCACTATCCGGTTTCACCCCACGATACGCAATTTTTCCACCTTTATTGACTGCATCTTCTAATAACTCATTTACTTTATCAACGGCTTTTTGGTCAATTAATGGACCAATATCCATTCCTTCTTGAAGCCCATTCCCTACTTTCAGCTTGCTGAGTTCATCTTTAAACTGTTCAACAAACCGATCCGCTATATTTTCATGAACATAAATTCGATTGGTACAGATACAAGTTTGGCCGGCATTGCGGAATTTAGAGGCCAATAAAGCTTTAACAGTCTTATCCAAATCTGCATCATCCATCACAATAAACGGAGCATTTCCGCCTAATTCGAGAGAGATTTTCTTTATTGTTTCGGCAGCACCTCTCATTAATTGTTTCCCTACTTGAGTTGACCCAGTGAAGGTAATCTTTCTTACTCGAGGATCTTCCATCCACGTATGACCAATTTCAGTTGCCTTCCCTGTAATCACATTAATAACGCCTTTTGGAATTCCAGCCTTTTCCGCTAGTTCAACCATTTTTAACGCTGTTAATGGAGTCTGTAGGGCAGGTTTTACAACGGCTGTACATCCTGCTGCCAAAGCTGGTGCTACTTTTCTAGTAATCATGGCTGCAGGGAAATTCCATGGAGTGATGGCGGCAATCACTCCAACAGGTTCTTTACGGACAAGAATACGCTTATTTGGATGTGAAGCAGGGATGGTTTCTCCATAAATACGTTTTCCTTCCTCTGCATACCACGAGATAAAGCTATTTGCATACATCACTTCACCGATGGCTTCCTTCAGCGGCTTTCCCTGTTCCAATGTCATAATTCTACCAATTTCTTCCTTATCTAAATCAATTAACTCATACCATTTTCGCAACAGCCATCCGCGCTCTTCCGCTGTCTTTTTTGACCAACATTTTAAGGCACGGTGAGCTGCATCAACCGCTAACTTGGCCTCATTACTCCCACCATTTGGGACGATTCCAACTACTTCATTGGTAGCTGGATTCATCACGTCTACATATTCCTCTGAATCAGAGAGAACCCATTGTCCATCAATATACATCTTATAAAGCGGACTTTTTTGATTTTTTGCGTGAATATTCAACTTTTTCACCTCTTAATATGTTCCGGATAAAGAACCACTTTAATGGATTCCTCAAGAATCTCCAAGCCTTCTTCAAGCTGTTCATCCGTTATAACTAGGGGCATGAGCAAGCGGATCACATTTCCATAAATTCCAGCACTTAATAGGAGAAGACCTCTATTTTGTGCTTCTTTAATAATCTTGAGAAACAGACGCTTTATCAGGTGCTTTGCTTTGTTTATCTTTTACAATTTCAAAAGCACACATAGCTCCAAGACCGCGAATTCCGTCCACTTGTTCGAAACGATCTGAAAGGCTCTGGAACTTCTCCATTACTTTTTGCCCGATCATTTGGGCTCTATGATTTAAATTCTCTGATTCTATAATATCTAATACCGCAAGCGCTGCCTTACATCCTAGAGGACTACCTGCATAGGTACCTCCTAATTCACCTGGGTCCGATACATTCATGATCGCTTCTCGGCCAATAACCCCACTAATTGGAACTCCGGCACCTAAAGATTTGGATACTGTAATTAGATCTGGCTCTACCCCGAAATGCTCAATCGCAAAGTATTTTCCTGTTCGACCAAATCCTGTTTGTATTTCATCTGCTACAAATAAAATACCATTTTCCTTACAAATTTCGTATACTCTTTGAACGAAGGCTTTATCTGGAATAATAAAGCCGCCTTCCCCTTGTACAGGCTCCATAACAACAGCCGCAATGGTTTCAGGAGCCACCTCTGCAAGAAGGAAATGTTCAAACTGTTCAATAATGAACTGATTGTATTGTTCTTCTGTCATACTCTGAGGTCTATGATAAACGTCTGGATATGGAGCCTTATACACTTCAGGTGCAAAAGGACCAAATTCATATTTATAAGGTTTTACCTTGCTCGTCATGGTCATGGTCATGAGTGTTCTTCCATGAAATCCTCTCGTAAAGGAAATAATTCCCTGTCTTTTTGTATATTTGCGGGCAATTTTAACCGCGTTTTCCACCGCTTCTGCCCCACTGTTAAAAAAAGCAGCTTGTTTCGGGAAAGATCCAGGTGCGAGTGCCGTTAATTTATCTGCTAATTCAATATAAGATTCATACATCATGACATTAAATCCAGTATGAACAAAGTTCTCAGCTTGCTCTTGAATCGCTTTCACTACTTTTGGATGAGAATGACCCACATTAACGGTTCCAATCGCTCCAACAAAGTCAATAAAGGTATTTCCATCCACATCTGTGACAAGCGCCCCCTGGGCACGTTCCGCAAAAGCATAGCATCCATTACTGATTCCTTTAGGAACCATTTGTTTTCTTTTATTGGCCAATTCAATTGACTTCGGCCCCGGAATGGCTGTTTTTATATGTGCATATTTCCCCATCATCATTCACCTTCTTCATCATTTTTTATAAGTTTTAATTAATTTATAATATTCGTAATTTTATATTCTAAAACATTATCTTAACAAAATATTTAAAAAACCTAAAAAACGCATGACACTTTTTTCATGTCATGCGTTTTTTGATAGGGCGTGATGTAGTATTTCTGTGATAGAAACCTCATTTTTTGTTTTCATAACTCGAGACCTCTACAAGTGATCGCTCTCGAAGAAAGGTTCGAATCTCCTCGATCGTAATTCCCATTTGTTTCGCTTGAATCATCAAGTACACCCATTCATTTTCTACCTTTCTCTCCATGAACATTTCCCCTTAACTTAAAATAAACTTGTCCCAATCGCGTTTTTTGATATCCATGCACTAAAACTGTATTGAGGGCAAGTCCAAAAGCAATCTATAAGCCATCCCCTTTTTGATAACATTCCGTTTAGAAAAAAGAGTAACAATCTCAGATGCAAGTTCTTCGGGTTGTTTTATCCCTGGAAATAGTTTGGTCAGTGTAAGACGCTCAATGGCGCCCACTAAAATCTCAGCAATCAAGCTCATATCCATCTCACTTTGAAAATAACCATTTTTCACTTCGGAAAGTAAGTTATCTCTTATTTGTAGCGCTAACTGTTTTTTAATCTCTTCAGCCTCTTCAGATTGATAGAATCCTATTCGTGTTAAATGTTGATTCTTAGAAAAAAAAGTAAAGAGTCCCATTAATCCTTTTGATATCCGCAAAGGTAAAGTGGTGAAATCAATTCCAGGTTCCAAGCGACTTTCTCTCGCAATATCCGTTAGCCCTTTAATAAACGAATCAATTAATTCCTGATAAACTGCCTCTTTGCTTTTAAAGTAAAGGTA
>CAWFID010000033.1:0-219239 GCA_963815765.1 uncultured Bacillaceae bacterium | reverse complement strand
AGCAGTAAAAGTCGACAATACGGTTGTGGATGATGTCTATCCACAAATGGCCGATTTTACTTTCTATGGTGGGATTTATCGTGATGTAAATCTTGTGATTGCCAATCCAATTCACTTTGATTTAATGGACTATGGTTCACAAGGAATCTATGTCGTTCAAGAAGATGTATCGAGAGAAAAAGCTAGTCTAACCATTAAATCAAGATTAGTAAATGACAACGCTGAAGAGAAGAAAGTAAGACTGTGGGCAGATCTCTTAGATGCAGAAGGAAACAATGTCGCTTATGCAGCAAAGGAAGTCGTACTAGCTGCAGGAGAAATGCAAATCGTCGAAGTGCCTGTTGAAATCGAAAAGCCAATTCTTTGGAACGGTAGAAAAAATGCTTATATCTATGAAGCGAAAGTATCGATGGTAAGTTTTAATGATACCGTTGATGAAATCTCTATTCCTGTCGGTGTTAGATACTTTGAAGTGGATGCGGATAAAGGCTTCATTTTAAATGGTGAGCCACTTCGTTTAAATGGTGTTTCAAGACACCAAGACCGAAAAGATATGGGTTGGGCGATTACGAAAAAAGAGCACAAAGAAGATATGGAATTCATTAAAGAGATCGGTGCTACTTCGATTCGTTTAGCACACTATCAACATGACCAATATTTCTATGATCTTTGCGATCAAGAAGGTATGGTTGTATGGGCTGAAATTCCATTTATTTCTGTGATGTCAAAAACAGAATTAGAAGGGATTAATGCTAAACTACAAATGACTGAATTAATTCGCCAAAACTTTAACCATCCATGGATTATGTTCTGGGGTGTCCAAAATGAAATCCAAATTGGCGGCGAAAGACCAGAAGTTCGAAAATTAGTAAAAGAATTAGAAGAGTTAACGAAAAAAGAAGATCCAACTCGATTAACGACAATGGCCAATGTAATGTTTGTCCCAAATAAAGATGAATATAACTATATGACAGATGTCGTGGGTTATAATAAATATTATGGCTGGTATCAAGGCAAAACAGAGGATTTCGCTGGTTTTCTTGATGGATTCCATGAGACGAATCCTCAGGTGAAATTAGGAATTTCAGAATATGGTGCAGAAGGTATTTTACAATATCATAATAATGATCCAAAAGTAAAAGACTACTCAGAAGAATACCATACGCTATTCCATGAAACAGTATGGAAAATATTCGAGGCTCGTCCATTCCTATGGTCCACCTATGTATGGAATATGTTTGATTTCGGTGCCAATATTCGTGATGAAGGCGGCGTAAAAGGAAGAAATAATAAAGGTTTAATCACTTACGACCGTAAGATTAAAAAAGACGCTTTCTTTATGTATAAAGCACATTGGTCAGATGAAAAATTTGTTCATATTACAAGCAAACGTTTTGTTGATCGTGTGGATTCTGAAATCAATTTGAAAGTATATTCGAACTGTGCAGAAGTAACTCTATATGTAAACGGAAAAGCACAAGAAACAAAAACAGCTGATCGAATCTTTATTTTTAACAATGTTGCCTTACAAGATGGTGTAAATGAGGTTAAGGTTGTATCTAACGAAGATGGCGTTGTGCTGCAAGATGTGGCTCGATTTAATCGAGTGGCTGAACCAAACCCAAGTTATGTGGCTCCTGAAGGTGAAACAGGCGGAGTCGTAGCGAACTGGTTCGATATGCCTGACCAAGGCCTAGATGATATTGAAATAGAAGAACTTGAAATCACGGATGATGTTTATTCAACAAACAGCTCCCTTGGAGATCTTTTGGAAAATAAAGAAACGTTAGCCGTTCTTCAGAAGTATTTAGGAGACAATCTTTCAGAGGATAATCCAATGCTTGGAATGGCAAAAGGAATGACGATTGAAATGCTAGCAACAATGGCAGAAGAAATCTTTACGGATAAAGTTTTATATGTCCTTAATAGAGAACTAACAAAAATTAAAAAGTAATAAGTAAATCCATAAGGAAAAGTACCCTAGTGATCGGGACTTTTCCTTATGGAAGTCTTTTTTGCTCTTTCTATTAAATGATTCTAAAGTAATCAAGCGAAATAATTGAAAACGGTTACTATTTTTAGACTTTTTTATGAAAAAGCATTGACAGGTTTCAAATACATGTTAATATTTTATTTATAAGGTTAATTGATAATGAATATCATTACTAATTGTAGTGATATTATTTTTTTACATATAATTGATAATGAATATCATTTGTAATGAAATATTTTTTTGTTTTTATATGATAATGATTCTCAATTAATAGATTACCAAAATAAGAGAGTAAGGAAAAGATATGAAGAAAAGATACTTATTAATCGCACTCATTATTCTATCATTTATATCGCTCTTTATTGGGGCAACAGATCTTAATCCGCTTGAGATCTTTCAAATGAGTGATGAACAAGCAAAGATTTTCTGGATCAGTCGTATTCCTCGCCTTGCAAGCATCATTATTGCGGGTGTCGCGATGAGTATTAGTGGGCTGATCATGCAACAGCTGAGCCACAATAAATTCGTATCACCAACAACAGCAGGCACGATGGACTCAGCAAGATTTGGAATCTTAGTTTCGATGATGTTTTTTGCTGGCGCAAGTCCTTTGTTAAAAATGGGATTAGCCTTCGTCTTTGCCTTACTAGGAACCTTCATCTTTATGAAAATACTAGACAAGATTAAGTTTAAGGATGCCGTCTTTATTCCGCTTGTTGGATTAATGTTTGGAAGCATCGTCAATTCCATTACAACCTTTTTTGCCTATAAGAATGATCTGATTCAGAATATGGCCTCTTGGCTTCAAGGGAATTTTTCCTTAATTGTAAAAGGACAATATGAACTTATTTATATTAGTATTCCACTTGTCATTCTTTCGTATCTTTTTGCCAATAAGTTTACGGTTGCGGGAATGGGGGAAGAATTTGCGGTCAATCTGGGCCTCAATTATAAAACCAGTCGTAAATATTGGATTAAGTCTTGTTGCGATGATGGCATCAGTGGTTATTTTAACGGCTGGAATGATCCCTTTCTTGGGCTTGATTATTCCGAATATCGTTTCCATCTATAATGGAGACCATTTACAAAAAAATCTTTCCCATACAGCACTACTTGGTGCCGTGTTCATTTTAGTTTGTGATCTATTTGGCCGACTTATTATTTACCCATATGAGATTCCCATTGGTTTAACGGTTGGTGTTATTGGAAGTGCTATTTTCATCTACTTACTTTTGAGGAGAAAGGCGTATGCGTAATACAACAAAACTAGTAATACTCGCCATTGTAACAGCCATTCTCATTGCGGTCTTTCTGTTTACGGATGTAAAGGGATCTTGGGACTATGTGCTATCGAAAAGAACGGAAAAAATATTCGCTATGATTTTAACAGGTGCAGCGATCGCCTTTTCGACAATTGTATTCCAAACGATTACGAATAATAAAATCCTTACTCCAAGCATTATTGGACTAGATTCACTTTATATGCTGATTCAAACCTTTCTAGTCTTTACGTTAGGATCTTCATCTTCCTTAATGAGTCAAAATATCAACTTCTTTATATCGATTGGGCTCATGGTTGTGTTTGTGGGGATCCTGTATAAAATGATTTTCAAAAGAGAAGGCAGCAATCTTTATTTTCTATTGCTCATTGGTATTATTTTTGGGACGCTGTTTGAAAGTATTTCCTCGTTTATGCAAGTGCTGATTGATCCGAATGAATTTATGAGGATACAAGATAAAATGTTTGCCAGCTTTAATAGTATTAATAGCGAATTACTGATGATTTCATTTGTCTTAATGATCTTGATTACCTTGTATTTTCTCAAGTTTATAAAGTACTTAGATGTTTTATCACTTGGAAAAGATCATGCGATCAATTTAGGTGTTGATTATGATCGAATCGTGAAAAGGCTGCTTGTCGTTGTGGCGATTCTAATATCGATTGCAACCGCTCTCGTAGGTCCGATTACATTTCTTGGATTATTAGTTGTGAATGTAACCTACCAGTTATTTAATACGTATCAACATAAATTTTTAATACTTGGTTCAATCTTAGTGGGGATTATTTCACTTGTCGGTGGTCAACTGATTGTTGAGCGGGTGTTCACTTTTTCAACAACATTAAGTGTGATCGTGAACTTTATTGGTGGCGTTTATTTTATTTATCTTTTATTAAAACAAAGTAAAGCCTAGAGGGAGGAAAAGATGATGTTAAGTGTTAGAAATCTTACAAAACGGTTTGGAACAAAAAAAGTGGTTGATGGGGTTACCATGAAAATTCAAAAGCAGAAGATTACTTCCTTTATTGGTCCAAATGGGGCTGGGAAAAGTACTGTTTTATCGATGATTAGTCGCTTGATTCTTGCCGATGAAGGGATCATTCATATTGATGATAAAGAATTATCACAGTGTAAGAGCAATGATTTGGCCAAGAAGATTTCCATATTGAAACAATCCAATCATATTAATGTCCGACTAACTGTAAGAGAACTGGTTTCATTTGGCCGTTTTCCTTACTCCCAGGGTCGTTTAACAAAGGAAGATTGGGTATTTGTTGATGAAGCGATTCAATATATGGAGCTTTTTGATATGCAAGAAAAGTATCTTGATGAGCTAAGTGGAGGACAACGACAAAGAGCTTATATTGCGATGGTGATTGCCCAAAACACGGAATATATCTTACTTGATGAACCTTTAAACAATCTTGATATGAAGCATTCTGTGCAAATTATGAAAGTATTACGCAGACTTGTAGATGAACTTGGTAAAACCGTTGTCATCGTCATTCATGATATCAATTTTGCTTCCTGTTACTCTGATTATATTGTGGCATTAAAGGATGGGAAAATTGTTAAAGAAGGGCGGACAGATGAAATCATTCGTCCATCTGTTTTAAAAGATATTTACGATATGGATATCAATATACAACATATTGATAATAACAAAATATGCGTGTTCTACGCATAATGAATTCTGTAAGTTATTTTTATTTATTTTCGAATGAGAATGATAATCATTTTTAAATAGTGAACGCGCGCACCCTTTATGGGGTCACTTGTTTGAAAATGTGAAGTTCATTTCGAAGATAACAAATAATTTAAATAAAAAATATAACTTAGAGGTGTAAAGATGAAAAAGAAGCTTTCGTTATTTTTACTTATTACCATCCTAGCTATTTTTATGGCAGCTTGTGGTTCCAATCCTTCTTCTGAAGAAAAATCAAATGCATCAGCAGAACCGAAAGAAACAGAAGAATTAACAATTAAACATTTCTTAGGGGAAACAAAGGTGAAGAAAAATCCTAAAAAAGTAGTGGTTTTTGACTTTGGTACATTGGATACATTAGATGCTTTAGGTATTGAAGTAGCAGCTTTACCAAGAGGTGGTACCGTTCCTAGTTATCTTGAAAAATATAATACAGATCAATATGAAAATGTAGGTTCATTAAAAGAACCTGATTTTGAAAAGATTAACGAGCTTCAACCTGATTTAATTATTATCTCGGCTAGACAAGTAGATTTATATGAAGAATTCCAAGAGATCGCTCCAACCATTTATTTAGGCGTTGATACAACAAGATATATGGAATCGTTTAAAGAGAATGCCACAACAATTGGTCAAATCTTTGATAAAGAAGCAGAAGTGGAAGCAAAGTTAGCTGAAATTGATAAGAGTATTGCAGCGTTAAATGAGAAAGCAACAGGTATGGATGAAAATGCTCTCGTTACATTAGTTGAGGATGGAAGTGTAAGTGCATATGGACCGGCTTCTCGTTTCGGTATGATCCATGATGTATTCGGTGTAAAAGCTGTCGATGAAAAAATTGAAGTGTCTACACATGGTCAAAGTGTATCGTTTGAATATATTGTTGAGAAAGATCCAAATTATTTATTCGTAGTTGACCGTGGTGCGGTTGTAACAACGGGTGAAGGAGCTTCTTCTGCGAAGCAAGTGCTAGAAAATGATCTTATAAAAGGAACAAAAGCTTATAAAGAAAATCATATCGTTTATCTTGATCCTAATTATTGGTATCTTTCAGGTGGAGGCCTTGTTTCAGTAGCGGAAATGGTGAAAGAAATTGAAGCAGGTTTGGAGTAACGCAAAAAAAGAGCACATCCTTATTTTGATCGGATGAACTCTTCTTTGGAAGAAACTCTTTGCCTAATAGAATAGACTGCATGAGAGACTGAGTGTTCACAGCACTCAGTCTGTTTTTATTTTAGGTATTTTCGAGAATTTTGTCTATAAAAACAATTTTTAACTAATCAAAGTGATGGAGTCAAACATCAGTCACTTTAATCAATCAATTTATTGAATTGCACCCGTTTATTGACGATATACATAATCGGTGCACCAACGGCCATTACCACTAATTCCCCTGCTGCAGTTGTCAGCCAAGTAAGAAGAAATGGAAGTCCAAAAGCTAGGTTTAGCTCGAAAGCAATGATAAACATGGTAAAGGTAAACACGATTGTGTTAAAAATCATTCGTGTCCATATTCCTTTAATAAAACGCATCGAGAAGATCGTAATGAGTAGGGCAATAATGGATTGACCAACACCGAAAACAAGATCATAGGCAACCATGGGTGAAAAGAAAAGGTTTGTTAAGAAAACTCCTAGAACAATCCCGTACATATACTTTTTGTTGAAAATAATGAGATGATTGAACATCTCGGAAACGCGAAATTGGATAGCAGAAAATCCAAAAGGCTGAATAGCAAAAGAAACGGCAATATATAAGGCCGCAACAATTCCGTTAATCGCCAGTGTTTTAATATTCATTTTTTTCTCTCCTTAGTTTTTTTTCGTGGGAGGATCTCGAACCACGTATATGATGGAATCAAAACTATACCATTATACTATTATATGTTCTAAATGGCACTCATTTTTTTTACCTGTTACATCTTACGATTGTTTCGTCTTGATTATTTCCACTATAAGGATGTTGATAAGATTATTCTTGACTTTTTTTATTAATATATATATTATTAGCTTATCAGATTGAATGTGTGTTTCCCTAAAGGGGAGTAGCTTTTACAGCAGGGTCGTCATTACGGAGGAAATCTCCCGGCTTTGTTGGCAGCCAATTGGTTGTTAGCCAGACCTTTACCAATAGGTAAGGTCTATTATTATGTAAAAATTAGACCTTTCCTTCATTGGTAAAGGTCTTTATTTTTGTCTGGAGAGAGAATATAAAACTGGGAGGTATCATATGGATTTTTCAATCTTAATGGAGTATGGCTGGGTTTTACTCGTATTGGTTGTTTTAGAAGGTTTACTTGCGACAGATAATGCCCTTGTTTTAGCTATTATGGTCAAGCATTTACCTGAGGAAGAGAGAAGGAAAGCATTATTTTATGGATTAGCAGGAGCCTTTATATTCCGATTTGGATCACTTTTTGCGATCTCGTTTCTTATTAATGTATGGCAAGTACAAGCCATTGGTGCAGCTTATCTTCTCTTCATGTGCTTTAACCACCTATTTAAGCATTTTATCAAACATAAATCTGGTGATGAAGATTCAAAGGAAGACAAGCCGAAGAAACAAAGTGGTTTCTGGATGACTGTATTTAAGGTTGAGGTAGCAGATATCGCATTTGCAGTTGACTCGATTTTAGCGGCTGTTGCCTTAGGTGTTACGCTTCCAAAACTTCCTATTCCTGATATTGGCGGCATGAATGGTGGACACTTTATCGTCATATTTGCCGGTGGTTTTATCGGATTAATCATTATGCGTTTTGCCGCAAATATGTTCGTTAAACTATTAGCCAAAAAACCTGGTTTAGAAGTAGCTGCGTTTGTTATTGTGGGTTGGGTTGGTGTAAAGCTTCTTGTTCAAACTTTAGCACATCCGTCACTAGCCATTATTTCAGAAGGATTTTCTCATTCTACAGCGTGGAAATCAACATTCTATATTGTATTAGTAGGAATTGCAGTTGCGGGATGGTTCCTATCGAAGGACGGAAGTATGTCTAAAACAAGTGAAGATGGTGTAAATAAATTAAATGCATAATAGAATATAAAGAAAAAGGATCTGTTCAATCTGAGCAGATCCTTTTTCTGTTTCTAAAGGTAAAAATTATGAGATGAGCCCTTTTTTTCTCTCAGTAGTCTATAGCCTGTACAAAGTTTGAAAAAAATCATATGTAATAGAAAGGACAACTTAGTTTGTCCTTATCCGCTAAACCCATAACCTCCTCTTAATTTAGCTGTATTCAGGTAACCGATCTGAATGCAGTTCTTTTTTTCGTGGAGACCATGATAAACGGTTAAGGTAAAAAGGTTTTCCATTCATTGATAAAGGAGGAAGTCGCTTCATTAGGTCTTTCAATTACGTCAAGGGTTCGACCATGCTGACGCAGTTGGCCATTCATGATAATAAAAAGTTCATCTGTTAAATATTTAATTTCTAATAAATCATGTGACACAAAGATGACGGTTGTTCCCGCCTGGGATAAAATAGATTTAAAATCTTGCATCAGGCTCATTTTAGTTGGAAAATCTAAGGCTGAAAAGGGTTCATCTAAACAAAGAATTTCAGGTTCTAGAACCATGGCTCTAGCTAAGTTCACTCTTTGTGCTTCTCCTCCTGAAAGTTGGTAAGCATGTTTACCCGCGAGGTGGGGGATATTGAATTTTTCAAGCCAATAATCAACTTTTTGTTTAATCACTTGCCTGGGCATCTTTCTAATTTTGAGGCCAAGAGCGATGTTTTGATAGACCGTTGTATTGAGAAGAAGGGATTGCTGAAGAGCAATCGCAAATTTTCTCCTCTGCTCAAGTGTTATCGTATGAGGAGAAAGTTTCTCACCCTTGAAATAGAGATTCCCTTTAGTAGGTGAATCGAGTAGAGCGATTAATTTTAAAAGGGTGCTTTTTCCAGCTCCATTTGGCCCCATAATACCGAATATCTGTCCTTTCTCAATCGCAAGCTCTGAAATGTCTAGGATTTTCCGGTTGGAAACATGGTATTCCATCTGCTCTAATGTGATCATCGCTGTCATTAGAATCGCTTCCTTTGCTGTAGAGAGGTTAAACAAAAAGTAATCAAAAAAGCTAAGGCCATTAAGATAAAGGAAAGAGCAATGGCAACATCAAAATTCCCTTTTGAGACTTCCATCATAATGGAGGTCGTTAGGATTCGCGTCTCTCCAAGAATATTGCCCCCTACCATCATGGCTGCTCCAACCTCAGCAATCACACGTCCAAATCCGGCCATAATGGCAGCTAAAATGGCAATTCTCATTTCTTTTAACAAAATAATTAAGGCCTGCCATTTTGTAGCACCAAGCGCTCGGATTTGCAGGAGCATTTTTTCATCAATTTGTTGAAAGGAGGAGCAGGTTAAGCCAATGATAATAGGGAGGGAGACAAGCACCTGTGCCATGATGATAGCGGTTGGTGTGTATAATAGGCTTAAGTCTCCGAATGGCCCAGAACGCCAAAGCAGCATGGTTATGGTTAATCCGGCAACAACTGGTGGAAGCCCCATACAGATGTTGATAAAAATAAGAATTCCTCTTCTTCCCCAAAAATGAGCTAAACCTAAAAAGGTTCCTAGGGGAATCCCAATAAGTGTACTAATGATAATCGATGTGATCGAGACCTTTAATGTCAGAAAGGTAATGTCAAAGATCCCTTCGTCCCCCGCTGCAATTAATTCAAATGCCTTTGTTAAACCTTCCCAAATAAGATCCATATGTACCATCCCTTAAGCTTTAGGTCAAAGAAAGAACCCTTATTCTTGAGTATCTGGGAAAAATAGAGGTTCACCGTATTCTGCCACACCGAATTTTTCGATTACTTTTAAGGTATCTTTATTCACCATGAAGTCAACAAATTTTTCTCCAGCTTCTCCGTTTACTTTATCATGTTTGTCAGGGTTAACTTGCATCACATGATAGATATTTAATAGATCATCGTCACCTTCAACAACGATTTGAAGATTGCTCAAATTATCTTTTTGTGCTAAAAAAGTAGCTCTATCTGTTAATACATAGCCGTCTTTTTCATTCCCAATTTGTAAGGTGCTTCCCATTCCTTGTCCAGATTCCATGTAGGATGTATTTTCAGAAGGAGTAAGACCGATTGTCTCCCAAATGCCTAATTCTTTTTTATGTGTGCCAGAGTCATCGCCTCTTGAAACAAAAACAGCATGATCGTTAAATATTTTTTCAAATGCATCCGTTACATTTAAGCCTTTTATTCCTGCTGGATCTGAAGTCGGACCCACGATGATATAATCATTGTACATGACTTTTTTGCGATTTATAGCGTCTCCGCTGGCTACAACTTCTTCTTCGGATTCAGGAGCATGAACAAGCAACGCATCTGCTTCTCCTCTTGTGCCCATTTCTAACGCTTGTCCAGTTCCTACTGCAATGGTTTTAACTTGAATGTTGGTTTGTTCTTCAAACATCGGAATTAATTCATCTAGTAATCCACTATCCTGTGTACTAGTTGTTGTGGCTAAAATAAGCTCTTGTGGTTTCGTTTCAGTGTCTTTGGCTGCTTCTTCAGATTTGTTCTCTGTAGTCTTCGTTGATTCGTTTCCATTATCATTGTTTGAACACGCTGCCAAAAATAAGAATAAAAAGGCAAGAATACTGGTTAATACGATATGTTTTAATTTCATTATGTGAATCCTCCATTCCATTTCTTTATTAATGATGCTCATAGATCATTTTGCCAAACTCCGATATATCATAGCCTTCGATACCTTGAATACTCTCTTTAAAGGTTGTAAATTCAAGCAAGTCGATCAAATATTGAAGAGCTTCTTGATTTTGTGGTGTCCAGCGAAAAACAAGGTCGAATGGTTCTTTTATAATCGGAATAAAATCCAGGTTAAGCTGACTAGCAGCGGATTTAATACCTAAAGTCACATCTGCTATCCCGCCGCTTATAAGTGAAGCACTTGAAAGATGGGTCCATTCTTCATGATCGTAACCCTTGATGTCTTTAGGTGAGATCCCAAGCTTTTCTAAATAAAAGTCTAGTAGGAATCGAGTACCGGAGCCTTTTTGTCTATTTACAAAGGCGACATTTTCCTTAGAAAGATCCTCTATGCTCAAAATATTTTTAGGATTTCCTTTTGCAACAATAAGGCCTTGTTCTCTTGCCGCAAAGCGCATAACGGTTATTTTTTCATGAATAAATAACTGCTTGATAAACGGCAGATTGTACTCCATAGAGGCAGGGTCTAATAAATGAATGGCAGCAACATCACACAATTTTCGATACAGCATCATTAAACCTTCGAGACTTCCTATGTATGTAGGTTGAATCGTTAGTTCAATATTTTGTTTGGTTACATATTTCACTAAATGCTCAATCAGAAAATCGTGACTTCCGGCAAGATGTATACCATTTGAAATAGCTGGTCTTGACTTAGGTGTTGTTTCCATTAGATGCTTATAACGACCTAATTCATCCTGATCAATTCTCATTTTATTGCCTACTTTAAATGCTCGCAGATCCCCGCGTTTAATCAATTCATATACAGTGTGTTTCGAGATTTTAAATAGCTTAGCTACTTCATCAGGTGTATAGGTTTCATTCATCTAGGGCTCCTTTCAAAGATTTTAATTTTAAAATGATTTAAAAATTTTACACTTTATCATCATATCATGTCGAATAGTTTGTTTTGTTTGTTTTTGTTTAGTTTTGTTTAAAAAGCAACAATGAATTTCACAAAATATTCATAAAACCGCAAGAGAACGAAGATAACACGACTATTACTTTTGAATGATAAAATATGAAAGATCAACCAAATCTTTTTTTTAGTTGTGAATTGCCCTATTTAAAAATATAATTAAAAATTGTATACTAAGATCTTTAGAAAGAAGTTTGGGTGACATCAATAACAGTTGAAGAAATGAATAAGAAAAAACGTCTGATACTTTCCATGTACAGGGTTAAACTTCATAAAAGGTGAATCGATAATGACAACGAATAATCAAACAACATCTAAAATAGACTATGGTCTTGTTTTAATCTTATTTCTTTTATTTATCTCCAGTTGTATTGCTATTTTCAGTGCACAAACGACAGGGCAATACAACGAAAACTTTCTTTTGAAACAAATTGTCTGGTACACGATTGGTATAGGAATTATTGCATTGGTTATTACGATCGATTCGGATCAATTAAAAAAGATTTCCTGGTATGCTTACGGATTTGGATTATTTCTTTTAGCCTTTTTGATTATAGCTCCACACAGCATTGCCCCTATTATTAATGGGGCGAAGAGTTGGTATAAAGTACCAGGAATGGGGTCGCTGCAGCCTTCTGAATTTGTTAAGGTATTTTTGATCCTTACTCTATCAAGGGTCATTGTTGAACATCGTCAAAAAAATCAAGTGAAGACCATTGAAACGGATCTCTGGTTACTCATTAAATTAGGGATGGTAACAGGTGCTCCGCTCTTACTGGTTATGCAACAGCCTGACTTAGGAACCTCGCTTGTGTTCATTTCGATTTTACTTGGAATGGTTTTTGTTTCGGGGATTTCGTGGAAAATTTTAACCACTATTTTCGGTAGTGCCCTTGTGTTGATTACTACTATTTTTTATTTTGTTATTTGGAAACCGGAGATTCTAGAAAAATACTTAGGTGTAAAAGAATATCAATTCGGAAGAATCTATTCTTGGATTGACCCCTATAATTACCAAAGTTCGTCCGGTTATCAACTGGTTCGTTCTCTTTTGGCGATTGGCTCCGGCGAAACGGCTGGAAAAGGGTTCGGGACGCGCGAGGTTTATTTGCCTGAAAGTCATTCCGATTTTATTTTTAGCGTGATTGGAGAAGAGTATGGGTTTATTGGGGCAAGTATTTTAATTAGTTTCTTCTTTCTTTTGATATACCAAATTACAAAAATCGGCATGGAAACAAAAAATGATTTTTACACATACGTTTGTGTGGGGGTCATCAGTATGATCACCTTTCATGTATTTGAAAATATTGGTATGACCATTGGCCTTTTGCCGATTACAGGTATTCCTCTGCCATTTATCAGTTATGGAGGAAGTTCCTTAATGGGAAATATGCTCGCAATGGGACTGATTTTTTCCATTCGCTATCATCATAAAAAATATATGTTTTCCAATAGTGATTAACCGGTATGGAACGGATAACAAGAAAAGCCACTTTGATTTTTTGTCAAAGTGGCTTTTTCTTGTTGTTGTACAAACCATTCCCTACTGCAGTTGTTGACCACCATATGGAAATTGGTTGCTATAGCCTTGGAACTGTTGGTGTTTTTGTTGAAGTTTTTGTTGTTCTGCGGGTTCAAGCTTATACCAGCCCTTTTGGAACATGAGGTTATACAATTGACGCTGTTCATTTTGTGTCTCCGTAAAAATATTGAGAACCTCTTGGTATAGGGCTTGATGGCTCGCTTCATTTAAAAATGTGCTATAAGAATCTGTCATGTATTTTTCAGTTGATAATAAATCATTTGTGAAATCTCGTTCATTCATTTTGGATGTTTTCTGTACAGGAGATTCTGGATTTTGAATGGTTTGATTTTGCATTCCTTGATTTTGATTACTATTCACCTTGGACACCTCCGATTGTTATTGTTGTAGATTCCCGATTGATGTAGAAGTTTGACCATTTAAATGAGTTAAGATGCTTTCGTAATGTCGTTGATGCATTTGACCGCAGCGATCAAATGCTGTTTTCAACTCTTGGTCCTGACAATGCTCAGCATAGAAATGTGCCTTCTTCATCGATAACAAATTCCATGAAAGCATATCCGTTAAATACATAGCATCTTTTGAAGAAATAACTGCTGGTGGTTGTTGATACAAACTTTGTTGATTTTGCATATTTATTGATTGTTGTTGCATGTAAAAAACCTCCTTTAAAATGGACTTACAAAAGATTTGGTAGTGTTGCGGTTGTAGCGTTCCTAAAGAAAGATACCTTAGAACTTACTTTTTAAATTGGTTATTTTGGCTGTTTACTTTTCCTCCGCCAGCTTCCTCAACGGTCGGTCCTGCGTTACCTTTTATACTTGCAGCGCTGATACCTGCTTTTGAAGGATTCTTTTTTCTTTTAGGCATACACAATCACCTCCAATGATTAGCATATCCATTTATGTAAAATTCATTGCAACGTTTTAAGCTCTTTAGAATTCTATTTCAATTTTTAGAATGATTAAAAGAATATTCAATATATTTATAGGTAAGGGAAGTAAAAAACGAATAAGGAGCTATTTTAAAGAGGAGGAGCTATATGATTAAACCCATTCGAAAAGCGGCCGTGCTGGGTTCAGGTGTGATGGGATCAGGAATTGCAGCCCATCTAGCGAATATTGGCATCCCGACACTGCTTCTAGACCTTGTTCCAACTGAATTAAATGAAGAGGAAGTGGCAAAAGGACTTACGCTTAATGACAAGGCTGTTCGGAACCGAATGAGCGAGAAAGCGTTAAAGAAATTATTGACGCAAAAGCCGCAACCTTTAACGGTGGCGCATAATCTATTGCTTATTGAAGCGGGTAATTTAGAAGACGACTTACCACGGTTAAAAGAGGTGGATTGGATTATTGAAGTGGTGGTTGAAAACCTGCAGATTAAACAACAATTATTTGAAGTGATTGATCCATTTCGTAAGCCCGGAAGTATCATTAGCTCGAACACGTCTGGAATTTCCATAGAGGCAATGGCAGAAGGGCGCTCGAAAGATTTTCAAAAGCATTTTCTAGGCACCCATTTTTTTAATCCTCCCCGGTATCTAAAACTATTAGAAATCATTCCAACAAAGAAAACAGATCCAGATGTATTACGTTATATGAGGACCTTTGGTGAAGATATTCTTGGTAAAGGGGTCGTGTTGGCGAAGGATACGCCTAACTTTATCGCCAATCGGATTGGCACCTATGGTTTGCTTGTGACGATTAAGGAAATGCAAAAGGGCGGATACAGCGTCGGGGAAGTCGACTCTGTAACAGGTCCTATGATTGGACGTCCAAAGAGCGCCACGTTTCGAACGCTGGATGTCGTGGGACTCGATACATTCGTTCGCGTTGCCCAGAATGTCTATCAGCAAAGTGAGGGGCCTGAGAAGAAAATATTTGAAACGCCAAATTTTATGACAGAAATGGTCAAGAAAGATTGGTTGGGGAGTAAATCAGGTCAAGGTTTTTTCCTGAAAAAGGGAAAGGAAATAATGGAATTAGATCCTGAGACTTTAGACTATATCCCAAGAAAAAAGTTGATTACGGATTCCACTGAGCAAAGTAAACAAATGAAAGGATTACCCAATAAATTAAGAACGCTTATTTATAGCGGCGATCGTGCTGGAAAGCTCCTGTGGGATATTTTAATTCCCGTATTGATCTATTCAGCTGAAAAGGTTGGAGACATTGCAGATGATCTTGTGTCCATTGACAAGGCCATGAAATGGGGATTTGGTTGGGAACTCGGGCCCTTTGAACTGTGGGACGCGATTGGTCTGGAAACATCCATTCATAAGATCCAAGAACAGAATAAAGATGTACCGGATTGGGTAAAGGAAATGCTGTAAAAGGCAATACGTCATTTTATAAAGTAGAAAGTGGTGAAAGGTTTTTTTACGACAAGGGTGAGTATATTCGGATTGATGAAAATCCAAAGGTCCTAAATTTGGAAAGAATCAAGGAACAAAGGGGTGTCATCAAGAAAAATAGCGGTGCGAGCTTGATTGACATTGGAGATGGCGTAGCTTTGTTAGAATTTCATTCCCCTAACGATTCAATTGGTCCCGATATATTAAACATGATTATTCAGGGGATCGATCTTGTACAGGAGAGATATAAGGGTCTAGTGATTGGGCATTCTGGCAAGAATTTTTGCGTGGGAGCCAATTTAGCGATGATGTTAATGGAAGCACAGGATGATCAATTATTTGAACTGGATTTAATCATCAAAACCTTCCAAAAAGCAATGATGAAAATAAAGTATAGTACGAAGCCAGTTGCGGCTGCTCCCTTTCAAATGACCCTTGGTGGTGGTGCTGAAGTTTGCCTCCATACAGCCCATATTCAAGCTTCTGTGGATACCTATATGGGGCTTGTCGAAACGGGTGTTGGACTCATACCTGGTGGAGGTGGGAACAAAGAGCTTTACCTTAAATATTTAAAAACAATGCCCAAAGGAGTCGAATTTGATCTACAGAAAATCGCTAATAAAGTATTTGAAAGTATTGCCATGGCCAAAGTCTCGACATCAGGTGCCGAGGCGCAGGAAATGAGCTATTTGAGCAAGTCAGATGGCTTGAGTGTAAATGGGGATCACTTGCTTTATGATGCGAAACAAGCTGTACTTGCTCTTTATGAAAAAGGCTATAGACCACCAGTTCGACAGAAAATTCCCGTTGTGGGAGAAACAGGATACGCCACCTTGCTGCTCGGTGCACAGGCATTACGGGCTTCAGGTTTTATATCTCAGCATGATTTAAAGATTGCCACGAAGTTAGCGTACGTGATAGCAGGTGGGAGAGTCCCTTATGGAACAGAAGTAGATGAGCAATACTTGCTTGATTTGGAAAGAGAGGCCTTTTTAAGTCTAATATCAGAGTCGAAAACACAACAACGGATGCAATATATGCTCCAAAAGGGCAAACCACTGCGAAATTAAAACAGTAGGTAGTGGCAGAGAGGAGATAAAAAAAGTGAGAGAAGCAGTCATTGTTACTGGAGCTCGAACCCCGGTAGGTAAGGCGAAAAAGGGAAGTTTGGCAAATGTCAGGCCAGATGATTTAGGTGCACTTGTTGTGAAAGAGACGCATAAAACGGGCAGGGTGCTATGAAGGAGATATTGATGATGTCATCATGGGATGTGCAATGCCGGAAGCAGAACAAGGAATGAATGTGGCACGCCAAATTGGTGCACTAGCTGGTCTGCCCCATACCGTTCCAGCGATTACAATTAATCGATATTGTTCATCCGGTCTTCAAGCCATCGCGATGGGTGCAGAAAGAATTATGATTGGCCATGGAGATACGATGATAGCAGGCGGGGTTGAATCCATGAGTCTCGTTCCCATGATGGGGCATGTGATTCGTCCCAATATTAAACTAGCAGAAGAAGCCCCTGAATATTATATGAGTATGGGTCATACGGCTGAGGAAGTTGCTCGTAAATTTGGCATCTCAAGAGAAGATCAAGATGCTTATGCTGTTCTCAGCCACCAAAAAGCAGCACGGGCCATACAAGAAGGGAAGTTTAGGGATGAAATCGTTCCAGTAGACGTGACGATACGTTCGGTTGGAAAGGATCACAAGCTTAAGGAAACCAATGTTGTATTTAGTCAAGACGAAGGAATTCGGCCTGATTCAAATGTGGAAACACTAGCTAGCTTGAGTCCATCCTTTTCTGTTCAGGGAACTGTGACAGCAGGAAATGCATCGCAAATGAGTGATGGTGCAGCAGCCGTGATGGTGATGGACCGTGAAAAGGCAAAATCCCTTGGGTTAAAGCCCATGGCTAAATTTAGATCATTCGCAGTGGGGGGCGTGCCGCCGGAGATCATGGGGGTGGGGCCTGTTGTCGCCATTCCGAAAGCACTGAAATTAGCTCGCTTACAGTTGTCAGATATTGGATTAATCGAATTAAATGAAGCCTTTGCCTCTCAAACCCTGCAAGTGATTCGTGAGCTGAAACTGAAAGAGGATATAGTCAATGTGAACGGTGGTGCGATCGCATTAGGACATCCACTCGGTTGTACTGGAACAAAGCTCACACTATCTTTATTACATGAAATGAAGCGAAGGAATGTACAATTTGGTCTTGTCACCATGTGTATTGGCGGCGGAATGGGTGCTGCGGGTGTGTTTGAATTACTTTAGGATTCTACAGTCGTCATTATGGTTTAGCCTAACCGTAGGAAAAGGGGGAAGGAATCGATGTCAAATCCAAAGCATCCAGTCGTAAAAGGCGGAAGTTTCTTACTTGAGGATATTTCCTTTGAACATGTGTTTACCCCGGAGGACTTTAATCATGAACAAAAAATGATCGCTAAAAGTACGGAAGAATTTATTGTAAATGAAGTATTGCCACAAGTAGAATATTTAGAAAAACATGAATTTGATCGATCACTAGCGCTTTTACATCAAGCTGGGGATCTGGGGTTACTAGGGGCAGATATTCCAGAAGATTATGGAGGTCTAGGACTTGATAAAGTCAGTTCGGCCCTTATTGGCGAAAAGATGTCTCGCGCTGGTGGTTTTTCGATTTCTCATGGAGCGCATGTGGGAATTGGATCACTTCCGATCGTCCTATTTGGAAATGAAGAGCAAAAACAAAAATATCTCCCCTTTTTAGCTACAGGAGAAAAAATTGCTGCTTATGCTTTAACAGAACCTGGTTCAGGTTCGGATGCTCTCGGCGCAAAAACATCTGCGGTGCTAAATGGAGAAGGCACCCATTATATACTAAATGGTGAAAAACAATGGATTACCAATTCTGCTTTTGCAGATGTTTTTATTGTGTATGCAAAAATTGATGGAGTGCATTTCTCCGCTTTCATTGTTGAAAAAGATTTTCCCGGTGTTTCAACTGGACTTGAAGAAAAGAAAATGGGGATTAAAAGTTCCTCGACCAGAACACTCATTTTGCAGGATGCGCTTGTTCCTAAGGAAAATCTTCTCGGGGAAAAGGGAAAAGGCCATGTCATCGCTTTTAATATTTTAAATATTGGCCGCTACAAATTAGGAGTAGGTGCAGTGGGTGCTTCTAAGCGGGCATTTGATGTGACAGTTCAATACACAAATCAGCGTCAACAATTTAACCAGTCTATTTCACAATTTAATTTAACGAAAGAAAAATTAGCCAAAATGGCCGCGAAAATTTATGCCGCGGAAAGTTCCGTATACCGTACAGTAGGATTATTTGAGAATCGAATGAACCAACTTTCCTCAGAAGAAGTGAGAGATGGAAAAGAAGTAGCGAAATCCATTGCGGAATATACGATTGAATGTTCGCTCAATAAATTCTTTTCCACAGAAGTACTTGATTATGTAGCGGATGAAGGGGTCCAACTGCATGGTGGTTATGGATTTATGGAAGAATACGAAATTGAACGAATTTACCGCGATTCCCGAATTAACCGCATCTTTGAAGGAACCAATGAAATCAATCGCTTACTAGTGCCCGCAACCTTTTTGCGTAAAGCGTTAAAAGGGGAACTTCCCTTATTCCAAAGGGCACAAGCCGTCCAAAATGATTTAATGACACTTATGCCGGAAGAACCTTTGAATGAACGATTGGCAAAAGAAAAGTATTTGGTTAAAAACGGAAAACGGGTCGCCCTTCTTTTATTAGGCTTAGCAGCTCAGAAGTATGGAAAAACACTGAATACAGAGCAGGAAATATTAGTGAATATAGCAGATATCTTGTCAAATGTTTACACAATGGAGTCGGTTGTATTGAGGACCGAAAAATCCATTCAGCGAGCAGGGGCTGAAAAAAGTATCCAGAAGCTCCTTTATACAGAGATTTTTTGCCAGGAGGCCTTTTATCAAATCGAAAGTGATGCAAAAGAAACACTGATAGCGGTTGAAGAAGGAGATACCCTTCGCCTCATGTTATCTGTATTACGAAAGTTTACACGTCATAATCCCATTAATGTGATCTCCAAAAAAAGAGAAGCGGCAGAAAAACTTATTTCTACAGAACGATTTATCGTGTAGGAAAGCGGCAGAGCCCTCATGTTTGAAGGGCTCTATGCTTATTAATATATATAGGAATTGGATGCTGGATTTATTTATTTTTGATTAATATGAAAAAAGAAAGAACCAGGATTACTTTTACATTATATTTTGATATAATAATTTCGAGCTCTTTTATAACAAGTATATGGAAGATGGCATTCGTTAGGAGGGATTTTTCGATCTTAATCGAATATACTCATGAACCTGTATGGTACCACATCGATTCTTTTGCATGATATGGTAAGATGTTTTCAGACTGTATGAACTGGAAAAGCTAAAATGAGGTGATTGGATGGCATTAACTCTTTATTGGTATCCGAAATGTGGGACATGCCGTAAAGCTAAAAAATGGTTGGATGACCATGGTTTGTCGTATGAAGAAATACATATTGTTGATAACCCTCCATCAAGAGCGGCGCTTGAAGACATGTATAAGAGCAGTGGTCTTGAAATAAAAAAATTCTTTAATACAAGCGGACAACGATATCGCGATCTTGGATTAAAAGACCGCATAAACCAGGCTACAGATGAAGAGTTGTTGGATTTATTAGCTTCTGATGGAATGCTGATCAAACGGCCGCTTGTAAAAGATGATCAAAACGTAACAGTCGGTTATAATGAAGAAGTTTTTGAAACAACATGGGGTTAAGCTTGAAGTGACATGAACATGATAATAAAGATAGCTCTTGTTGTTTGAAATTTTGATGGAAAAATTAGGAGGAATTAGAATGAGTACACCAAATGAATTACGTTATTCAGAAGATCACGAGTGGGTAAAAGTAGAAGGAGATAAAGTTCGCGCTGGAATTACTGATTTTGCTCAACACGCATTAGGAGACATCGTATTTGTTGAACTGCCTGAGGTTGGAACAGAAGTAAAAGCAGGCGAGTCTTTTGGAAGTGTGGAATCTGTTAAAACGGTATCAGAACTGTATGCGCCGATCAGCGGTACCATTGTGGAAATCAATGAAGATTTAAATGACAATCCTGAAGCTGTTAATGAATCTCCTTATGACAAAGCGTGGATCATTGTTATGGAACCTTCTGATTCTTCAGAAGTAGATAAGTTAATGACTGCTGAACAATATGCAGAAATGACTAAAGAAGACTAAGTACCACCATGAAAGCGCCTTTTTGGCGCTTTCAACATTTAACTAAAATTAATTGGGGAATAATATAGTTGTTTTTGACTTATTTAGGGGCTTGCGTTTTTCCTTTAGGGGGGTACTTGTGAACACACTAGATCAAGAAAAAATAATTATTGTCGAGGGTGCTTCAGATAAGAAGAACGTTAGGATGATTGTGAACGAACCAGTAGATATTATTTGTACGAATGGAACGATAAGCAGAGCCAAATTAGATGACTGGATCGATCTCTTAACCGACAAAGATCTTTATATTTTGGTCGACGCAGACGAATCGGGGGAAAAACTGCGAAAACAATTAAAAAGAGAATTTCCTGAAGCTAAGCATCTACACATTGATAAAATGTACCGGGAAGTAGCAACAACACCAAAGCATCACCTTGCAGAGGTTTTACTTCGTGCGAATATCGATATTCATTCCCAATATTTAAATAGAGGTCTAAACAATGCGTGAATGGAACAAAGAAGAACTTGATGAATTTATCAATCAAAAAAGAACAGGTTTAATCTATTTATATACGCCATTTTGTGGTACCTGTCAGGTATCAGGGAAGATGCTTTTAGTAGCAGCAGAATTATTACCTGAGATTACAATTGGCAAAATCAATCTAAATTTTATGCGTGAACTTGCAGAACAGTGGACCGTGGAAAGCGTACCTTGTTTGGTTTTTATTGAAGAAGGAGCGGTTGTCAATAAAATATATGCGTTTCAATCGGTACCCTATTTGGTTGATCAGATTGTTCACTTTCATAATCATCGAATAAAATAACAGACTATTGGATATTTTTATTAAATTGATAAAATTTAATTGACGATTCTTTCTATATTATGGTAGGATAATTCCGATGTGCTTAATTGGTTTTCTTGAACACAAAATAAGGAGGAAATAACGATGTCTGAAAAAGAAAAAAAGTATCGTCTTGAAACGATCGGAATACATGGTGGGCTACAACCTGATCCAACAACAGGTGCGAGAGTTGTACCGATTTATCAAAATAACGCTTATCAATTTAAAAATACAGAGCATGCAGCCAATCTGTTTGGTTTAGCTGAACCTGGCTACATTTATACGCGAATTCATAACCCTACTACAACCGTATTAGAAGAAAGAGTCGCTTTACTTGAAGGTGGAGTGGGAGCGCTCGCTGTTGCCAGTGGAATGGCCGCAATAACTCTAGCTATTTTAAATATTGCTGAAGCAGGCGATGAAATTGTAGCTGCTTCTAATTTATATGGTGGTACATATAATTTATTTGCTGTAACACTTCCGAAATATGGAATAAACGTAAAATTTGTAGATCCGATTGATCCAGAAAATTTCCGTTCAGCCATAACAGATAAAACAAAAGCTGTTTTTGCAGAAACGATCGGGAATCCAAGTCTAAAAGTGCTTGATATTGAAGCAGTAGCAGGCATTGCTCACGAAGCAGGAATTCCGCTTATTATCGACAATACTTTTGCGACACCGTACCTTTGCCGACCAATTGAATTTGGTGCAGATATTGTGGTTCATTCAGCAACAAAATGGTTGCTAGGTAATGGTTCCTCAACAGGTGGTATTATTGTAGATGGTGGAAAATTCGATTGGAACTCACCAAAGTTCCCTGGTTTTACAGAGCCAGATGAAAGCTATCATGGCCTTGTATACAGTACAGCAATAGGTGCTGCAGCCTATATTATAAAGGCTCGTGTTCAGTTACTGCGTGATATGGGACCTGCTTTAAGTCCACAAAATGCTTTCCAATTTATTTTAGGACTGGAAACACTTCATGTAAGAATGAAGGAACATGTGGCAAACGCGATAAAAGTAAATGATTATTTAGTTAAACATCCAGCTGTAAGTTGGGTACTATATCCTGGAAGTGAAACAAGCCCTGACAAAGAATTAGTGGATAAATATTTACCAAAAGGTGCAGGCTCTATGATCGTTTTTGGAATCAAAGGCGGAAGAGAAGCAGGAGCTAAACTAATCGATAGTATTGAGTTATGGGCACATGTTGCGAATGTAGGAGATGCAAAAAGTTTAATTATTCACCCTGCAAGCACGACCCACCAACAATTAGACGCAGAAGGATTAAAAGCTGCAGGTGTAGGGGAAGATTTAATCCGACTTTCTGTGGGAATTGAAAATATTGATGATTTACTAGAAGATTTAGAGCAGGCCATTCAAAAGGCAACTGGGATCAGTTCTCTTTAAGAATGGAACTACTATCTTAAGTGCTTGAAATGTTATTAAAATAGTAATTCTGACATTGACACTCTTTGCTATCCGTGATACGATATCAAACATAATTATTGTATTCCTGTTATGTATTTAAAAGAATGAACACATATATCGTTTTACTCTTATCAAGAGAGGTGGAGGGATGTGCCCGACGAAGCCCGGCAACCATCAATTATATATTGATACGGTGCCAATTCACACAAAGCAGTCTTAAGCTTTGATAGATGAGAGAAAGGTTTGTATTTCTTATGCCTTTCTACTCAAAAAGTAGAAAGGTATTTTTATATTAAGATAGGAATATCAAGCCTTTTATAATAAGAGTTTTCATGAAATATCAACGGAACGTAAAGAGGTGAATTCGTCTAGATGATTACTATAAAGAATGTGAAAAAGATTTTCTCCACAAAGCAGGGAAACGTGACGGCTGTTACGGATGTGAACCTGGAAATACAAGAAGGAGAAATATTCGGTGTGATTGGATATAGTGGTGCGGGGAAAAGTACCTTGATCAGGATGTTAAATGGACTGGAGATTCCAACAGACGGTTCAGTGACCGTAGCGAATAAACAAGTATCCCATATAAAAGGGTCTGAGCTAAGAACTGCCCGCCAAAAAATTGGTATGATCTTTCAGCACTTTAACTTGCTTTGGTCGAGAACAGTAAGAGAAAATATATCATTTCCTCTTGAAATTGCTGGCGTTTCTAAAGCAAATCGAATCAAAAAAGTTGATGAGCTTATCAAACTAGTTGGTCTTCAAGGTAGAGAAGATGCCTATCCATCGCAGCTAAGCGGAGGTCAAAAGCAAAGAGTAGGGATTGCAAGAGCACTTGCCAATGATCCAAAGGTATTATTATGTGATGAAGCGACCTCTGCACTAGACCCACAAACAACAGATTCTATTTTGGATCTGTTGGTTGACATTAATGAAAGACTAGGTTTAACCATTGTTTTAATCACACATGAAATGCATGTGATTCGTAAAATTTGTCATCGTGTTGCTGTGATGGAAAATGGGAAGGTTGTTGAAAAGGGTTCTGTTTTGGAAGTGTTTAAAAACCCGCAACAATTGATTACAAAACGATTTGTTCAACAAGTAACCGAACCTGAAAAAACAAAAGAAACCATTGAGCACCTGCTTGGAGTTTATACTACAGGTCATGTAGTTCAGCTTTCATTTGTTGGTGAAGGAGCGGAACAACCACTTATCACGAATTTAATTCGAAATTTCAGCATTACCGTTAATATTCTTCAGGGGAACATAGCACAAACCCAAAACGGTTCATATGGAACGTTGGTTATACACATAGACGGTGATGAAAGTGAAATGGCTGAAGCGATTCAATATATTCATTCTCAGCAAGTGGGAGTGGAGGTGATTTCTCATGATTAATCAATGGTTTCCGAATGTGAATTGGGAAAAAATGTGGGAAGCCACTCGAGAAACCCTATATATGACTGGAGTTTCCACTCTTGCGACTTTTATTCTCGGTATTATACTAGGTTTACTGTTATTTTTAACAGCAAAGGGAAATATGTGGCAAAACTATTCAGTAAATAAAGTGGTGAGTGCTGTTGTAAATATTTTCCGTTCGATTCCTTTTATTATCCTCATTGTTCTCCTGATCCCGTTTACCAAATTGTTATTTGGTACAATGATTGGTGAAAATGCAGCCTTACCGGCTTTAATTATTGGGTCTGCTCCCTTTTATGCACGAATGGTTGAAATGGGATTAAGGGAAATTGATAAAGGTGTCATTGAAGCAGCTAAATCAATGGGTGCCAAAACAAGCACGATCATTTGGAAGGTACTCATTCCAGAATCGTTACCGGCTCTTGTTTCGGGAATCACGGTTACAGCTATATCATTAGTGGGATTTACGGCAATGGCAGGTGTGATTGGGGCAGGCGGGCTTGGAAACCTTGCGTTCCTGGACGGTTTCCAACGCAATCGTTTCGATGTAACCTTAATGGCAACCATTGTCATTCTGATTATCGTGTTTATCATCCAATTTATTGGTGATATTATAACCAACAAAATAGATAAAAGATAAGGGGAGATCCAAATGAGAAAATGGTTATCACTATTCTTCACTCTTACTTTAGTGCTTGTTCTTGCAGCATGCGGTGGGACTAAAGAAGAAAACAAAGACTCTGCTGCAAATAAATCCAAAACAGCGGAAACTAAACAATTAGTCGTTGGGGCAACAAATGTACCACATGCTGAGATTCTAGAAGAAGCAAAACCGCTATTGGAAGAAAAGGGAATTACGTTGCAAATTGAAACATTCCAGGATTATGTGCTTCCAAACCAAGCTCTAGCATCAAAGGATCTTGACGCAAACTATTTCCAGCATGTTGAATATTTTGAAGGCCAAATGAAGGATAATGGATATGATTTTGCTAATGCAGGCGGCATCCACATCGAACCAATTGGTATTTATTCAAAACGATATAAATCATTAGAAGAGGTTCCAAATAACGCAAAAGTGATTCTTAGTAACTCTGTTGCGGACCATGGCCGCGTGTTAGCACTTCTTGAAAAAAATGGTTTAATCACAATAAAAGACGGCGTTGATAAAGCAAAAGCGACCATCGAGGATATCGCTGAAAATCCTAAGAATTTAGAATTTGATCCAAATTATGAAGCAAAGTTGCTTCCAGAAATCTATGATAATGATGAAGGTGATCTTGTGATCATTAACTCGAATTATGCAATGGAAGCGGGTATTAATCCAATTAAGGATTCAATTGCCATTGAAAAGGCTGAGGGCAATCCATATGTAAACATCATTGCTGTACGCAGCGGTGATGAAAATAAAGAAGAAATCAAAGCACTTGTAGAAGTATTACATTCAAAAGAAATCCAAGATTTCATTCTTGAAAAATATAAGGGCGCTGTTGTTCCTGTCGCAGAATAAATAAATAAATAAATAAAAAGCCATAGCTCTTTTCGAGATAAACATTCGAAAGAGCTATGGCTTTTTTATTCAAAAAAAGACTCCGTGCTAAGCGGAATTTTTTTGATCATAAATATAAAAAAATGTAATAATGACAAAGGATCACATTTATTTGAAAAAAGTTCCTCATACTAAAAAGAAATAATTAAGCTTAATTTGTAAAAAACAAACTTTTCAGCCATTCTCAATGGGCACTGCGTCTGCTTTCTAAACGTTTTTGTTTTAAAAGCTTGTTATTACTGCATAAGTGTTGCTAATGTGGAGCATTTGTTATAAGATTGTAATGAGAATAGAATGAGAATTGTTAGACAATCAGATATGACGGTTCATAACCGACAATGATACAAATCACTTTTTTTGGAGGGTACTAAATATGGCTGGATCTGTACTAATTGTTAAAGATTTACATGTATCTATAGAAGGCAAAGAAATTTTAAAAGGCGTCAACCTTGAAATTAAAGGCGGCGAAGTTCATGCAATAATGGGACCAAACGGGACTGGGAAATCTACTTTATCTTCAGCCATCATGGGGCACCCAAAATATGAAATCACGCAAGGAAGTATTACATTAGACGGAAAAAATGTACTAGAGATGGAAGTGGATGAACGTGCTCGTGCAGGTCTATTCCTTGCCATGCAATACCCTAGTGAAATTAGTGGAGTAACAAATGCAGACTTTTTACGTTCAGCTGTTAACAGCCGTCGTGGAGAAGGAAATGAAATCTCATTGATGAAGTTTATCAAATCAATGGATAAGAAAATGGAATTCCTTGAAATGGATCTAGATATGGCACAGCGTTATCTAAATGAAGGTTTTTCAGGTGGAGAAAAGAAACGCAATGAAATCCTTCAGTTGATGATGGTTGAACCCAAAATCGCTATATTAGATGAAATCGATTCAGGTCTTGACATAGATGCATTAAAGGTTGTTTCAAAAGGAATCAATGAAATGCGCGGAGAAAATTTTGGCTGTCTATTAATTACGCACTATCAACGTCTTTTAAACTATATTACTCCTGACTATGTACACGTGATGATGCAAGGCCGAGTTGTTAAATCTGGCGGTCCTGAGCTTGCACAACGATTAGAGGCAGAAGGATATGATTGGATTAAACAGGAACTTGGAATTGAAGACGAAACAGTGGGTCAAGAAGCTTAATAGTTAGGAGGATTGAACGATGACAACGGAAATCAAAAACCCTTTTGATAAAGGATATATTAGCTCGTTTTCGAAGGAAATGGGCGAACCAACCTGGTTAACAGATTTGCGAATTCAGGCACTTGAACAAGCTGAGGAACTTCCACTTCCAATAGCAGAAAAAACAAAAATCGAAAAGTGGAACTTCTCACAGTTCGATAAGCATATTGTAAAAAGTGAGGATTTTACTTCTTTTGATCAATTACCTGATCAAGTAAAGGTATTAATTGATGTAAATAACAGTAATCAATCACTATATATTCAACGTAATAACCGTCCAACACTGATCTCTCTTTCTGCAGAGTTAAAAGAAAGTGGCGCTATTTTTACAGACCTATTTACAGCTGCTCGTGAACACGGTGATTTATTGCAAAAGTATTTTATGAAAGATGCTGTAAAAGTGGATGAACATAAGCTAACGGCTTTACACGCAGCCTTTCTAAATGGTGGTGCTTTTCTTTACATTCCAAAGAACGTAGAACTGAAAGAACCGATCCAAGCTGTATTTCTTCATGATGATGAAGAAACAACCTTGTTTAATCATGTGCTAATTGTTGCAGAAGATAATAGCTCCGTTACCTATGTTGAAAATTACATTTCAACTGTGGAAGCAAAGGACAATGTCTTTAATCTTGTAACAGAAGTTATTGCAAAATCAAATGCAAGTGTTCAATATGGTGCGGTTGATCATTTAGATAAGGGAATTACTACTTATGTAAACCGTCGTGGAATTACAGAAAGGGATGCCCGTATTGGTTGGTCTTTAGGACTAATGAATGACGGAAATACGGTATCTGAAAATACAACAAACCTGATCGGTGATGGATCATCAGCTGATTCAAAATCCGTTGTGGTTGGGCGCGGGGAACAATCGCAAAACTTTACAACAAAAATTGTTCACTTTGGAAAAAATACAGTAGCGAATATTTTAAAACGCGGTGTCATGAAAGACAGTGCAACAACCATCTTTAATGGCATTGGTAAAATTGAGCATGGTGCTTCGAAATCCAATGCTGAGCAAGAATCCCGTTTGTTGATGTTAAGTGAAAAGGCACGTGGAGATGCAAATCCAATGCTGTTGATCGATGAGGATGATGTTGTGGCAGGACATGCCGCATCTGTTGGACGTGTAGATCCGGTACAGCTTTATTATATTATGAGTCGCGGTATTTCTAAGAAAGAAGCAGAACGTCTTGTCATTCACGGATTTTTAGCTCCTGTTGTCGATCAATTGCCAATCGAAGGGGTTAAAAAGCAATTGGTGGATGTTATTGAAAGGAAAGTTCAATGATGGAGATAAAAGGGATTAAAGAGCTATTTCCTATATTAAATCAAGAAATAAATGGAAACCCCTTAGTTTATCTTGACAGTGCGGCAACATCACAAAAGCCTGTTCAAGTCATCGAAGCTGTTTCCCATTATTATCGTCAACTTAATTCCAACGTTCATCGTGGTGTTCATACTCTCGGTACAAGAGCAACGGACGCTTATGAAGGGGCTCGCGAGAAGGTTCGAAAATTTATTCAAGCTAAATCAATTGAAGAGATTATTTTTACAAAAGGGACAACAGCTTCTTTAAATATAGTGGCTTCAAGTTACGGTAAAGCGAATCTTCATGAAGGTGACGAAATTGTCACAACTTATATGGAACATCATAGTAATATCATTCCGTGGCAGCAGGTTGCTAAGGCAACGGGTGCTACGTTAAAGTATATTCCACTTCAAGAAGATGGTTCATTATCATTAGATGATGTACGGGCAGCGATTACGCCAAACACAAAAGTTGTAGCGGTTACACTCGTTTCCAACGTTCTTGGCGTGATTAACCCTATTAAAGAAATAACCAAAATTGCTCATGAACATGGGGCAGTGATGGTTGTGGATGGTGCTCAGGGTGCCCCTCATTTAAACATTAATGTACAAGATTTGGACTGTGATTTTCTTGGTTTTTCAGGTCATAAAATGTGTGGTCCAACTGGAATTGGTGTTCTATATGGTAAGAAAAAGTTGCTTGAAAACATGGAGCCAGTTGAGTTTGGTGGCGAAATGATTGATTTTGTAGGTCTATATGAATCATCATGGAAGGAACTACCGTGGAAATTCGAAGGGGGAACCCCTATTATTGCCGGTGCCGTTGGCTTAGGTGCTGCTATTGACTTTTTACAAGAAGTCGGTTTAGACAATATCTTAAAGCATGAGCATAAGCTTGCTGCTTATACACTAGAAAAGATGTCTACAATCGAAGGTTTAACGATTTACGGTCCGAAAGAAGCAGAAAAACGTGCCGGAGTCGTTACATTTAATCTTTCAGATGTTCATCCACATGACGTAGCAACTGTCCTTGATGCAGAAGGAATTGCTGTTCGAGCAGGACATCATTGTACACAACCATTAATGAAATGGTTGAATGTGTCTGCAACGGCTCGTGCCAGCTTCTATTTATACAATACTGAAAAGGACATTGACAGACTTGTGGAAGGACTTATGAAAACAAAGGAGTATTTCAGCGATGTCTTCTAATAATTTAGACACTCTTTATAGACAAGTGATTATGGATCATTATAAACATCCTCGTAATAAGGGAGTAATCGAGGATGATAGTTTAACGATTAATATGAATAATCCAACATGCGGAGATCGAATTCAACTGACTCTTAAAGTAGAGAATGATCTGGTCGTTGATGCTAAGTTTGAAGGTGAAGGATGTTCAATCTCTATGTCATCTGCCTCCATGATGACTCAAGCGATTAAGGGGAAACCAATCGATGAAGCGTTAAAACTTGCTAATAATTTTTCGGATATGGTCCAAGGGAAAGATATTGAAATTGATGAAGACCTGGATCTTGGAGATATCGAAGCCTTACAAGGGGTATGTAAGTTTCCAGCGCGTATTAAATGTGCCACACTTGCATGGAAGGCAATGGAAAAGGCCCTTCACGAGGAAGATAAATAAAGGAGGAACACGAAAATGGCAAAAAAAGCACCAGAAATCGGTGATTATAAATATGGCTTTCACGATAAAGATGTCTCCATTTTCCGTTCTAAACGTGGATTGACGAAAGAAATCGTTGAAGAGATTTCCAAAATGAAGGATGAGCCCCAGTGGATGCTTGATTTTCGTTTGAAGTCTTTAGAAATTTTCTATAGTAAACCAATGCCACAGTGGGGCGGGGATATGTCATCATTAAATTTTGATGAAATCACCTATTATGTAAAACCCTCTGAGAAATCCGAAAAGTCATGGGATGAAGTACCTGATGAAATCAAACAAACATTTGATAAGCTTGGTATTCCTGAAGCAGAACAAAAGTATTTAGCAGGTGTTTCTGCTCAGTATGAATCTGAAGTGGTTTATCACAACATGAAAGAAGAGTTAACCGATCTAGGAATTGTCTTTAAAGATACGGATTCAGCACTTAGAGAAAATGAAGATATTTTCCGTGAGCACTTTGGAAAGGTCATCCCACCTACAGATAATAAGTTTTCAGCTTTAAACTCAGCAGTATGGTCTGGTGGATCTTTCATCTATGTTCCAAAGGGTGTTAAAGTAGATACCCCTTTACAAGCCTATTTCCGAATTAACTCAGAAAATATGGGTCAATTTGAACGTACACTCATTATTGTGGATGAAGGGGCATCTGTCCATTATGTTGAAGGCTGTACAGCACCTGTTTATACAACCAATTCTCTTCATAGTGCAGTGGTAGAAATTATTATTAAAAAAGATGCTTACTGCCGTTATACGACGATTCAAAACTGGGCAAATAACGTATTTAACCTGGTAACAAAACGTGCTGTTTGTGATGCAAATGCAACGATGGAGTGGATTGACGGTAATATTGGTTCGAAATTAACGATGAAATATCCTGCCGTTATTTTAAAAGGAGAAGGGGCTCGTGGTCTTACTCTTTCCATCGCGATTGCAGGTAAAGGACAGCACCAGGATGCAGGAGCAAAAATGATTCACTTGGCTCCAAATACTTCTTCAACTATCGTATCTAAGTCGATTTCTAAACACGGTGGTAAAGTAACATATCGTGGTCAAGTTAAATTTGGCCGTAATGCTGATGGCGCACGTTCCAACATCGAATGTGATACATTAATTATGGATAATCAGTCTACCTCAGATACAATACCATATAATGAAATTTTAAATGATAATATTTCATTAGAGCACGAAGCCAAGGTATCAAAAGTATCGGAAGAACAATTATTCTATTTAATGAGTCGTGGGATCTCTCAACAAGAAGCAACGGAAATGATTGTTATGGGCTTTATTGAACCATTTACAAAGGAACTTCCAATGGAATACGCTGTTGAAATGAACAGACTAATCAAGTTCGAAATGGAAGGTTCTATCGGATAATATTCATGATGTATAAAAATTTTTGCTAAAAAAACGTTTGCAATGGGCAAACGTTTTTTTAGCTTATTTACAATTGAAAATGAATTAGCTATTCTTAAGTCGTAATTATATTCGGGCAATCACCTCTTTTTTGAATGCTCCTGAGGTTGATTTAGCCGGCATAGAAGGTGTGAAGGAATTGGAATTTATTTTATTGTTGATATTAGGGTTATTTGCTGGAACGATTGGGAGTCTCGTTGGACTAGGTGGGGGGATTATTATTGTACCCTCACTCTTGTTCTTAGGAAGCTCGACCTCACTTATTGGGTCAGTAAGTCCGCAAATCGCAGCTGGAACCTCTTTGCTCGTCATTATTTTTACAGGACTTTCATCCACGATATCTTATTACAAGAAAAAAAAGGTTGATTACATAAGTGGACTAATACTGTTTATTGGCAGCGGTCCAGCTGGTATCTTTGGGGCATGGGTAAATAAACAGTTAGATGTAGATAGTTTTTCACTTTGGTTTGGATTTTTTATGATTTTTATCTCGTTTGTGCTTATGGTTAAAGATAAGATTAAACCTCTAGAGAAGAGAAATGTGAAGGGGGTTTGGCGTACTTATATCGATTCATCCGGCAATGAACAAACGTATGGATTTAATCCCATTACCGGATTTTTCATTTCACTGGTTGTAGGTTTTTTAGGGGGGTTTCTTGGAATTGGCGGTGGGTCGTTAATGGTTCCCTCGCTGATATTATTATTCCATTTTCCTCCTCATATTGCGGTGGCCACCTCTATGTTCTTACTTTTTCTAACATCATCTACCAGTTCGATTGCCCATATTATGATGGGAAATATTAATTGGCTATTTGCTGTAGCACTAATTCCGGGAGCGTGGATTGGTGGAAAACTAGGAGCGTTCATTAATCAAAAATTAGCAGGGAAAACGGTGGTCATGATTTTAAGAATTGTGTTAATTATCGTGGGAATTCAGTTAATTTATGAAGGGTTATTTTAAAATTTGTGCTAATATTAAGGAAAAAAAGTGACTGAAAGAAAGGCGATTGAAGTGGACGTTATCCATATTTATCATACCAATGATTTACATAGTCATTTCGAGCATTGGCCTCGTATTCAACAATTTTTAGAAGAAAGAAAAAAGTGGCATGAAGAGGCAGGAGAAGAATTTTTACTATTTGATATCGGAGACCATGCAGATCGTTTTCATCCTTTAACTGAAGCAACGAAGGGGAAGGGAAATGTTGAACTATTAAATAAAGCTGGTTACCATGCTGTGACCATTGGAAATAACGAAGGCATGACATTCCCCTTTAAAGATTTCAATCATTTATATGATGATCGCCAGTTTGAAGTATTGATTGCCAATTTATATCACGATAATGGAGAGAGACCTGAATGGGCAAAAGCAAACACGATTTATGAAACGAAAAATGGAATTAAAATCGCTGTGACAGGACTAACCGCACCATATGCACATCTCTATCAACTATTAGGTTGGAAAGTCGGCGACCCAATAGAAGAATTAAAGAATCAAGTTCATGCTATGCAAGGGAGAGCTGATCTATTTGTCCTTCTTTCGCATCTTGGTATTCATGATGATGAACAGATTGGACGGGAGTTTCCAGAGGTGGATGTTGTACTTGGTGGGCATACTCATCATATCCTTCATGAAGGGAAAATGGTGGATGGTACATTGCTTGCCTGTGCTGGAAAGTATGGGATGTTTGTAGGTCATATCACGCTAAATGTTGATTCGACAACGGGTAAGGTTATTGAGAAAAAAGCATGGCTTTATGATACAAATGATTTGCCACTTGTCCCTGATGAGGATGAACAAGTGGAACGTTTATATAATATTGGAAAGAAGATGCTTTCAGCTACGATTATAACGGATGATCATTCATTTTCTTCACAAAGGGAAATCGCAAGTCTATTAAGTAATGCCCTGAAGGAATATTGTAAAGCTGATTGTGCTTTTATAAACGAAGGTTTAATTTTAGAAGGGTTGCCAAAAGGAATTGTGACAAAATACGATTTACTTAGAATTTGTCCTCATCCGATTAACCCGTGCGTAGTGGAACTGTCCGGGGCAGAATTAAAAGAGGTGCTTACTCAAACAATGGACGAAAAGTGGGGGAACTATCCTCTAATGGGCTTAGGCTTTCGAGGTAAGATCATGGGTAAAATGGTTTATAGCGGCATTACTATAAAAAGAAATAAAGGGCATCACAGCTTTTTTATTCATGAAAAACCACTTGAAAGCGAACGGATCTATTCTGTGGCTATTCCAGATATGTTCACATTTGGAAAGTTCTTTCCATCCATTTTTCGTGCAAAGAATAAGCGTTATTTTCTACCTGAATTTATGAGACATGTTCTGGAATGGAAGCTTGTTCAGATAACAAAATAAGACACGATTTCTTCCCTCCCTACATACTGTGTAATAAAGGAAATGGGAGGGAAGAGGTAGATGATTCATGTATCGCCAATTGAATTAAATGGCCATATATTTTTGTGTATATCGGTCGCATTACCAAAAACAAATTTACTCGTCGTTACAAGCGAAAAGGGATATATTATGTGTGGTGCCCTTGATGTGGCATTATTAAATGAAAAATTAAAAGATCGTAAAGTGATTGCTGGCCGGGCAGTCGGTGTGAAAACGATCGAACAGCTTCTAGAAGCACCACTAGAGTCGGTTACAATGGAAGCAGAGGCCATTGGAATTCATAAAGGAATGATTGGGAAAGAAGCCATGTTAAAGATGATTTAACTTCATTCAGCAGAAGTCTCCTACTTCTATAAGTGGTGAGACGAATGCTAGCTTTTATTAATTTAGTGGGGGTTCAAACCTAGGCTGAATGAAGTTAAAGCCTCCGGCGGATGCCACAGATTTTAAAAGGAAGTTTATGAGTGAGCTCGGTAAAATCTGGGCGCAAATACGCCAAGGCGTATTTGATGTGTAAAGGGCAGTCTATGACTGGCCTTCTTCTTGCGTTTGGGTCTAAAGTCACTTTTTCTACTGTTATCTAGAGGTTTAGAGTAGAAATGTAGTAAAATATGATGAGGTATAACCGATATTTCATATAAAGGGAAATAATAGATATGAGGATAATACGATGAGATTAGTTGAAACAAGAACGGTAGAAATAGGAACAAAGCTAGCAAAAGCTATTTATAACGAGAATGGCAAAATCTTAGTCAATAAAGGGGTTACCCTTCAAGGAAATACCCTTCGCCGATTAATCCAATTAGGAATTACATATATTTATATAGATGACAAACAAACCGAAGATATTGTGTACAAGGACCCCATTTCAGAACCTATGAAAAGAGAAGCCATATCTACGATTGTTACGACTTTTAAACAACTTCATGCTGAACCCTTTTCAGCAAAATCGTTTGTCTTGGAAAAGTCAGTTAAAGAATATAAGCAAGTCATTCGGCATCTCATGGAAGAATTGAGAACGAATCCAGACTTAATGTCGATTCTATCAGATGTATGTGTACATGACAGTTATATTTTCACCCACTCTATGAATGTTACACTATATGCATTAGCGGTTGGAATGGAATTAAAGCTCAATCCTAAACAATTAGAAACGGTTGGGCTTGGAGCGCTTATGCATGATATCGGAAAAGTGATCGTGCCAACGGATATTTTATTGAAACCAGGCAAACTAACGGAAGAAGAATATATGGTCATAAAAATGCATCCTGAAGAGGGATTCGAACTATTGAGGAAAACGCCAGCGGTCCCACTTCTTGTTGCTCATTGTGCTTTTCAGCATCACGAGCGATTAGATGGTAAAGGCTATCCGAGAGGGATTAAGAGTACAGAGATTCATGACTATGCTAAAATTATAACGGTTGCTGACGTGTTTGATGCGGTGACATCTAATCGGATTTACCGAGCTGCCATGCTTCCACACGAAGGGCTAGAATTGTTATATTCAGGGGTGGAGAAACAATTTGATGCAGATATTGTAAGGGCTTTCCATAAAGCTGTAGCCATCTATCCAGTAGGGATCACGGTTGAACTGAATGATAACCGGAGAGGTGTAGTCGTTAATCAGAATGTATTGAGCGATCGTCCAACAGTAAGAATCTTAGAAGAAGAAGGACAGCCGATTATTCCTTATGAAATATCGCTAATGGAAAAACTTTCTGTAACCATTACAGGATGTGATACAACGTTTAAAAGAGTCTAACGAAAAAATGAAGTACATAGAACATTCAAACATCCATCATCTTAATTGAAATAGGTTGTCTTGAGTTTAAAAAACCCCGCAAAGCTATTTTTCTTTATACTTTTTTGCGTTAGTTCTCCTTTTATAAGCATACATATAGCTTGTAGAGGGGGGATTTTCTTGGTGAAGTTCCGTAGAAGACGATTATTACTAAAAAGAGGGCCGTTGCCGTTACGATATGTCTTATTATTAACGTTCGTCTTTTTTATCCTTTCAACCACTATGGGGCTTTGGATTATCAATAAAGAATTAGAGCCGACGCTCATGAGTATTGCCAAATCAGAAAGTATTAACATTGCCACACTGGTTATCAATGATGCCATTGACCAACAGTTTGAGCAGGCAGAAAGTAAAGACCTTTTCAGGTCCATTCCGAATACGGAAGGATCCAATAATATTCAGTTTGATACTGAAAATATTTTACGAAAACAGACAGAGATTGTTGATCTTATCCATAAAAACATTAAAGAAGTCGAGAAAGGAAACGTTGCGGCACTAGAGTCCAAAACAGATGTTCATTTAGAAAAGGATCCTAAGAAAGAACATGATGGAGTTGCCTATTCTGTTCCATTAGGAAGAGTAACAGACAACACCTTGCTAGCGAACTTAGGTCCTGATATCCCCATAGAATTTTCAGCGATCGGTGCGGTTCAATCAGATGTAAAAACAAAAGTAGTTGAGTTTGGCATCAATGGGGGAGTGATTGAAGTGTATATCGAGGTAAAAGTGGAAATTGAGGTTATTATACCACTTGCATCGGATATCACAACGGTTACCCGAAATATTCCGATTGGAATGGGTGTTTTCAGAGGAGATGTTCCCCAATTTTTTAATGGAAGCGGAAATTCTACCCCTTCTATCCAATTACCAAAAAGTGAATAGAAAAGAGCTTTCGAGTTAAATGGGAAAGCTCTTTTTCTTTTATTTATTTTTTACTTTTTTGTCGTTCTTGTCTCTCCCATTGTCTAAGATGTGGGTAAGGATCATAAGACCATTCGGTTTTGCCATTATCTTTGTACATACCATAATGGAGGTGTGGAGGGAATTTCCCCGCCGTTCCAGGAGGGCCGTAGCCTGAACTTCCCACGCTACCTATAACTTGTCCGGGTTCAACAACCTGTCCAATATGTACGTCCTTAGCAAATCCGTTTAAATGGGCTAAATAATGGTAGTTATTATTAATGTCTCGAATCCCAATTCTCCAACCACCATATCGATTCCAACCCTTCATTTCGATTATTCCGTATGAGGTGGCACGAACAGGTACACCATAACTGGCAAAAATATCTGTACCCTCATGAATTCGCCTTCCACCCCAGCCTCTTGCATCTCCCCATGTATTTTTGTAGCTATGATTACTACGAATCGGAACAGGAAATGCATGACTTTCTAAATCAAGATGGCCGAAATGTTTGTATACTTTTGCTTTACCCATTATAATACTTACGGATTTATCTCGCTTATAGTAATCCCACAAAGCCAATTTAATATTATCGTGGTCAACTCCATAATTTAAAATATAATGGGCAAAAGAATATAGGACATCTTCATCACTTGAAAGAGATGCTTTTCCGTCTCCATCCCCATCTCTCCCCATTCCACCAAAAAATTGAATCGAAAGAGGATTTTCATCCTTCTTTTCTGGGTTTATAATGCCAGTCCAATTCTCTGGTGTAAAATAGATTCCAGTCATTCCCTCTGCTTTTGGTATATCTTTGCGTGCTTGGCGGACATTTCTTTCGTATTGATCAATGGCAGCTAAATAATACCAGGGAATATTGGTTACGGATTCTGTTCGTTTATATAATTCCATTCTGCTTGCTAGTAAATCAGTAGGATTTCCTTCGGCTACAACGGTGGTAACTGGAGTCATGACCATCATAATGAAACAAATTGAATAGAACAGGATCACCCGCATAAAACTCCCCCTTTCATTAAATTCATGTTTAGTGTGCGGAAAAGAAGGGATTTTCATAAATATTAATTATTGGTAATAATAAAAAGCACCTAGGTTAAGGTGTTCTTGTAGTGTATTCGTTAATTATGTTAAAGTGAAAAGGCAAGCTCTATTAGGAATTTAGTATTAAGTATAAGAATGGAGTGACACCAATTGAGTAGTCATAAGAAAGAAGTTCAACGGAAACCTGAATGGCTTAAAGTGAAATTAAATACAAATGAGAGTTTTACTGGGATAAAGAAGATGATGAGGGAAGGCAGTCTACATACTGTTTGCGAAGAAGCAAAGTGTCCTAATATTCATGAATGCTGGGCAGAAAGAAAAACAGCTACGTTTATGATACTCGGTGATACATGTACAAGAGCCTGTCGTTTTTGTGCTGTCAAAACAGGACTACCAACTGAATTAGATTGGAAGGAGCCTGAAAGAGTAGCGGATTCTGTACAGATGATGAATTTAAAACATGTTGTTGTGACATGTGTAGCACGTGATGATTTAAAAGATGGCGGAGCAGCTATCTTTGCTGAAACGATTGCAGCTATTAGAAGGAAGAGTCCCTTTACATCTATTGAAGTACTGCCATCTGACATGGGTGGGGTTTATGAGAATATTAAAACGATCATGGATGCTAAGCCAGATATTTTAAACCATAATATTGAGGCAGTGGAAAGAATCTCACCAATGGTACGTGCCCGTGCTAAATATGACCGCTCTTTAGAGTTATTACGCCGCGCTAAAGAATTACAACCACTTATTCCAACGAAATCGAGCTTGATGATCGGTCTCGGGGAAACAAAAGAAGAGATTTTAAAGACAATGGATGATTTACGTGCTAATCACGTTGATATTATGACGATTGGTCAATATTTGCAACCAACGAAAAAGCATATACCAGTTGAAAAATACTACCATCCAGACGAATTTCTTGAATTAAAGAAGATTGCAATGGAAAAAGGGTTTAGCCATTGTGAGTCAGGCCCACTTGTTCGATCTTCTTACCATGCCGATGATCAGGTAAATGCAGCTGCCAAGCAAAAACACCTTTTAAGTGAAAAGGAAGCAAACAACGCGTAAAATAGAAGTAAGTTCAGCAGCTTATTGTTTGAATGAGCTTCACATATAGTTTGACCAAAAGTCTCTTTATAAATTTGCATTTTTCGATATTTTATGGTCAAATTTTCTTATAAGGGAGTTTATTAGAGGTGAAAAAATGGTTTGTATTCAGAATACTTGTTATGAAATCGTAGATGAAAGAGGGGATGGCTATAATGAAGAAGCCTTCCTTAATCGGTATAGTGATATCCTAACAAAATATGATTACATCGTTGGTGATTGGGGTTATGGTCAGCTGCGATTAAGAGGTTTTTTTGATGATAAAAATCAAAAAGCATCCTTTGATACAAAAATAAGCACAGTAACCGAATATCTGTATGAATACTGTAACTTTGGTTGTGCTTATTTTGTTGCAAAAAAGGTAAAGGAAAAAAAATAAGAAAAACTGTGGTGTTGTCACTGCAGTTTTTCTTTCTTTTTAGCTATTAATCGTAAGAGTTTGTTCATCAATCATCATGTAAAATGGATATAGTCCTGTTGAAGCGCTAGGATTAGATAAATTCAGATAAAAAGGCTGAAAGCTCGAGGGCTTCCTCTTCCCCTATCTGAAAAGCATGCTCGATATAGCCTTCCTCTTCTAAATCGTCGTGGCCAATAATGGCAAAACGACCACCCTGAATATCGAGTACGATTTGTTTTCCATAATATCGGTCTGATTGAATAATAGCTAAATCAAATCGACTGTTCTCACCCATAAAACTAACAAATCGAGTTTTCGTAGGCTCCGTATCATCATAAAGAAAAAAACGTTCTGACATCCTTAATCCTCCCATATCCACTTATTTAATCCAAAAAGGATTCCTCTCTATATTAGCAGAAGCGTTCGTGAGACTAAAAGGAGAATTCATTTTTATTTGATTTTTTAGTGAATTCTGTCGATACATTTCCATTCCGTCGCATTCTAATGAAAGAATAGCACTGTACATCTTTTATTATGATGGATGTGCAGTGTTATTTATCAAGGTGTTAAGAAAAATCTATGGTACAATAAGCATAATAATAATAATAAAATAAAGGAATATCCAATATAAGGTAAATATGGAAGGATGAGTGTATTGTATTTTGTGGATAGGGATAAAATTGAGGAAACGCTTCTTTATTACGAAAGTAGAATTCGTTTATTTGAACAACATCAAGAATGGAACTCTTCTATTGAACAAGCTGCACTAGAGAGAATTCTCCATATGATTATTGAGTCCTTTTTAGATGTAGGAAACAGTATGATTGATGGTTTTATTATGCGTGACCCAGGCAGTTATGAGGATATTATTGATATTTTAGAGGATGAAAGAGTCATTACAAGCGAAATGTCTGGGAGCTTTAAGAAAATTGTAGCCCTTCGGAAAACTCTTCAGCAACATTATACCGAGGTGGACCATCAAATTTTGTTAAATGCTTTTCGACAAGAATTAGGTTATTTAAAACTTTATGCTCCAAAGGTCAGGGAATATTTAGTGAATGAACTAGGTCCTGTAACGGCATTTAAAAGATAGAGAAGTGTAATAGATTGGTTAGGCTCTGTAGCCTTGAACAAAATGGTATATGGAGGCTATAGAGACATTAGATTTTATTATAAGAGGATGCTTTACGTTTTCTTTTAAGGATGGTGAAAATAGATGATCATTAGAAGCACGAAGGAACAAATACTGGCTCTGTTAAAACAACATGGGAATTTAACCATTATGAATCTTGCTAACGAATTAGAAATAACGGAGATGGCGGTTAGAAGACATATTCAGACGTTAGAACGAGACAAGCTCATTCGTTCGGATGTTAAGAAGCAAACAATGGGAAGACCGTCTAAGGTATATCAGTTAGCTGAGTGTGGGGAAAATTTATTTCCAAAAAGATATAAAGAATTTAGCCTTGAGATTCTTCAAGGATTGAAAGATGCCGGTCAAGAGCAATTAATCATAGATATACTGCTGAAAAGGAAACAACTTCTCCTTAAGGAGCATAAAAAAGAACATTCGAATGAAGCACTTAGTGATCGAATGGAGAATTTAAGGCGTATTCAGGATCACGATGGCTATATGCCCGAAATAGAGAATAAAGACGGAGTCATTCATTTCAGAGAGTTAAATTGTCCCTACATCGAGGTTGCCAAAGAATTCCCGCAGATTTGTCAGGCAGAACGAGGATTTATTCAGGATTTTATCGGAACAGATTTGGTTACATTATCGAGTATGGTGGATGGTCATACCTGTTGTCATTATACTGTGAAAGAGAAATAAGAAGTTTCTCTATAACAAACATCATGATTGTATTTCATTTATGAGGATGACGAGATGATGAAGAATTATAAGGGCTATTTGATTGATTTAGATGGAACCATGTATAGGGGAATTGACGTCATTAAAGAGGCAGTAGATTTTGTTCATCAATTAAATGAACTTCAGCTTCCTTATTTATTTGTTACGAATAACTCTTCTAGAACTCCTGAACAAGTTGCCGAAAAGCTTAGAGCATTCGGTGTTAAGGCCGAAGCGGAAAATGTTTTTACCTCTGCACTAGCGACAGCCAATTATGTCTATGATCAAAAGAAGGATGCGTCTGTCTATGTGATTGGTGAGGATGGAATTCATACGGCGATTAAAGAAAAAGGGTTGTCCATAAATACGGGAAATGTTGATTTTGTTGTAATTGGATTGGACCGATCGATTAGCTATGAGAAATATGCCAATGCTTGCTTAGCTGTTCGGGGTGGTGCCACGTTGGTTTCTACAAACGGAGATATTGCCGTTCCTACAGAAAGAGGGCTTTTACCTGGGAATGGATCATTAACGTCTGTCATAACCGTTTCAACAAGAACAGAACCAATATTTATTGGAAAGCCAGAGGCTATTATCATGGAGCAGGCTTTAAAGGTTCTTGGAACGGCGAAAGAAGAAACATTAATGATTGGAGACAATTACGATACCGACATTATGGCAGGTATGAATGCGGGCCTCGATACATTACTAGTACACACAGGCATCACAACGAAGGAGCTGCTGTTGGGATATAAGAAAAAACCGACCTATGTCGTAGATAGCCTTGATCAATGGGAAATTAAATAAAAAAAAGCACTAAATGGTGCTTTTTTTATTTGGACCTATTTTATTATTCAACATTTTCAATTCGGTGGGCTAAGCGGCTTGATGCAGCAGCAGCGATGGCTCCGACGATATCGTCAAGAAAGGTATGACATTTACCAGATGATTTATCATTTAGATCTTTAAGAATGCCAGGTTTTAATTTATCAATATAGCCATAGTTTGTGAAACCAATAGAACCATAAACATTAACAATGGAGAACGCAAGTATTTCATCTACACCATACAACCCCTCATCAGACTCAATAATCGATTGCAGTGGTTCTTCAAGCATTCCCTTCTCTGCCAGAATATCCATTTGAATACCTGTTAAAATGGCGTTTTGCACTTCTCTTTTGGATATCACTCGTTCCACATTGTGAAGACAATCTTCTATTTTAAGATCGGTATGATAATCTTTTTGTAGGAAATAAACAAGTTCGGCGATTTCCTTTGTTTTAACCCCTCGATCAAGAAGCCACTTTCTAGCTGTTTGCTCTGTTAAATCTATGGCTTTTCCTTTTTCACTCATGGTGTTCACCTTTTTCCTAAATATTTTAATTCCGCTTGCTCATGCCATTATTCATGTTTAAGGAGTGACCATTTTACTTAATCATCATTTCCGCAAGGTACACTCTTATTCAATAAAGACACAAGTTTTACAATGGTTCATCATAAATATAGAAAAGACAGAACGAAAAAAGTTTCTTAATTATTATTTTAACACTTTTTTAAATTTTTTGAAAATAATATTTCTAAACTTCAGACCGTGTGAATGAAAAATGATGCGATAAAAAGATGAGGTGAAAGGATGTTTCAAAAACTTTTGAAGAAACATTATGGGATTGAAACCCATGCTTCGAACCCAATTGGCCACTACCTATCCTGCCAAAAAGAAAACCAGCGTTTTTTGTTAATCCCAGTTGGCCAAATAGACAAGGAATCATTGTCAGAATTAGAAGAGATGGCCCTTCACCTAAAGAATAGTGGAGATCTGGCGGTGGGCACGTTTCTTCATACAAGGGAAAATGAACTTTTGGTCGTAGTAGAGTCTGAGTCTTATTGTGTTTTAACTTGTGATCATCCCCACTCCCGCTCACAAAATCGTTTAGGTAGGAAATTAGCTAAATTTCATTATAGAGGAAGAACGATTTCCTTTGCTGTTCAAAAGCTAAGCCGAGTTGGACAATGGAATAAACTATGGGAAACGAGAATGGATCAGATGGAGAAAGTATGGAATAGTATGCTTTATCAACAGCCAGAGTGTGAATTTGATCGAATGTTTATGGAGTCTTTTCCTTATTATATGGCAATGGCAGAAAATGCGATTCAATATTTAGTGGATACAGAAATTGATGATGAACCAAAATCAACTGATTATGGAACGGTTTGCCATCATTATTTTTCAACCCATACATGGGGAAACCAAATAGGGATGAGAAATCCATTTGATTGGGTGTTTGATCATTGCAGTCGTGATTTGGCTGAGTGGACGAGGGAAAAATACCTTCATAATGCTCAAACTTATCAACCGGTAGTACAAAAATTCTATTCCGAATATCAAAGTATTGAACCACTGAGTTCTTTTTCCTGGAGATTATTATATGCAAGAATTCTATTTCCGCTTCATTATGTGGAGTGTATTGAAAATTATTATTCAACTACAAGAGAGCAGGATCAACGAATGCTAACAGAGAGGTTGGAAAAATACTTATCCTACTCAAGTGAATATGAGTCCTTTTTGCAACAGCTTTTCCAGCTGTTAGAAGTTCCTGTTCGTAAATATCGTATTCCAACGCTTGATTGGCTCTAAGAAAAAATGCTTCTTCCATGTGAGGAACCATTTTTTCATTTGAATTAATTATATGAATAAACTGTTTTCTACAGTATAATGAAGGAGTATCAACCAACAAGCTTGGTCAATAAAATGGGTGTTGTAAAAAATCATATATTGAAGTGTAAATGAAGTAAAAATATATGGATTGACAAACCGAAATAGGCTTTTTTTTGAGAATGAATGATGAAAATATACCTTGTAAAATTTTTTAGGAAACACTATAATGTCTACTATACGCAAACAATTGTACTCTTATAAAGTACAAATTCAGGGAGGGTCAAGCAAGTGAAAGGGATCTCAATTGGTTTACTGGGCCTAGGAACGGTTGGTTCAGGAGTAGTGAAAATTATCGAGAATCACCAGGATAAGCTTATGCATCAGGTAGGATGCCCAATTCGTGTAAAAAAAATACTTGTTAAGAGTCTAACAAAAGAAAGACCTATTGATATAGATTCATCTGTATTAACGACAGATGTCAATGAGATTTTATCTGATCCAGAAATAGACGTAATTATAGAAGTAATGGGTGGAGTGGAACAAACAAAGCAATATTTATTGGATGCATTAAACAATAAAAAGCATGTCGTCACCGCAAATAAAGATTTGATGGCCATTCATGGTGCCGAACTATTGACGGTAGCTGATGAAAATGGATGCGATTTATTTTTTGAGGCAAGTGTAGCCGGTGGTATTCCAATATTACGAAGTATTGTAGATGGATTAGCTTCAGATCGAATTACACAGATCATGGGAATTGTTAATGGAACAACGAACTTTATTTTAACTAAAATGAGTCAAAATGGTGCTGCTTATGAAGAAGTATTGAAGGAAGCACAAGAATTGGGATTTGCTGAAGCAGACCCTACTTCAGATGTTGAAGGGCTCGATGCTGCTCGGAAAATGACTATACTTGCCACACTTGGCTTCTCTATGAAAATAGATTTAGCGGATGTCTCCGTTAAAGGAATTACATCCATTACAGAAGAAGATATTCAGTATGGAAAACAGCTTGGTTACACGATGAAGTTGATTGGTATTGCCCAACAGGATGATGATAAGGTAGAAATTAGTGTAGAGCCAACCTTCTTGTCAAACTCACATCCTCTGGCTTCTGTTCATAATGAGTACAATGCTGTGTATGTATGTGGGGAGGCTGTTGGAGAGACGATGTTTTACGGCCCTGGTGCTGGAAGTTTACCAACCGCTACGTCCATTGTGTCAGATTTAGTAGCTGTCATGAAAAATATGCAATACGGTGTGAACGGTAAAAGCATCATTTCGCCACAATATCCTAAAAAGTTAAAAACTCCCGAAGAAATGTTTTCAAAATATTTCCTAAGATTACATGTTTCAGATGAAATTGGTGTCTTTGCAGAGATCACCTCTCTCTTTGCTGAACATAATATAAGTTTTGAAAAGATTCTTCAATTGCCAGTAATCAAACGGGAAGTGGCAGAAATTGTTTTAGTCACTCACCATGCATCAAAACAAGATTATGAAGATATATTAGTAAGATTAAGGGATTTAAAATCGGTCAAAGAAATTAAAAGCTCGTACCGTGTTGAACGAGGATCCAATATTTAAACTTAATAAAGATTATAAGGAGTTGTCAAAATATGAGCGAAGGTGACATGCTCATCATAAAGGTACCTGCTAGTACGGCGAATCTTGGACCAGGGTTTGATTCTATAGGCATGGCATTAGATCTTTATTTGACCCTGGAAGTAGAAAAAGCGGACAACTGGAAGGTTATTCCTTTATCGAAGGAAATGGAAGTCTTTCCTAATGATGAAAGCAATTTTATTATTCAAGTCGCTATGAAAACAGCGCAAAAATATAATAAATCCTTACATTCGGCTATCGTGAAGGTTCATAGTGAGATCCCACTAGCAAGGGGTCTTGGTTCTAGTGCTGCAGCCATTGTAGCAGGAATTGAGTTGGCAGATTCACTTGGTCATTTAAATCTCTCAAAACAAGAGAAGTTAGAAATTGCTTCAGTCATGGAAGGCCATCCAGACAATGCGGGAGCCTCTTTATTAGGTGGCCTTGTCATTGGATGTCAAACGAATGAGTCAGTAGATGCTGTAGTCTTTCATGACGTTGACTTTGATATTGTAGCAGTGGTCCCTAATGAAGAGTTACTAACGAAAAAATCAAGAGGCGTTTTGCCAGAAGAAATATCTTTTAAGCAGGCTGTAACTGCAGGGGCGGTAGGCAATGTATTAGTGGCTTCTTTATTAAAAGGGGACTATACATTAGCGGGTAAAATGATGAAAGATGACCGGTACCATCAACCATATCGTCGTGAGCTTGTGCCTCATATGGCCATTATTGAAGAAAAGGCACCCCAATATGGAGCTTTCGGAGTAGCCCTAAGTGGTGCTGGACCGACGATTTTATGCTTATCAGAGCCTGGAACGGCAGATAACGTCATTAATGGTCTACAAAAGCATCTTCCCAATATGACTTACTTTAGCCTAAAAGTCGATCAGACTGGAAGTAAAGTATATTCAATGACAGGAATATAATACGAAAAAGCGACCCAACTATATAGCTGGGTCGCTTTTTTGCGCTTTTCAAATTAAAATACTTGCTCGACTTCCAAAATCCCTGGTACTTCTTCAAGAAGTGCACGTTCTATTCCTGCTTTTAATGTAATCGTAGAACTTGGGCAGCTGCCACAAGCACCTAGCAGACGTAATTTGACAATGCCATCCTCTACATCAACAAGCTCACAATCTCCTCCGTCACGAAGAAGGAAGGGGCGTAATTTATCTAAAACATCTTGTACTTGTGCATGTATGTTTTGTTCTGCCATATCGATCAGCTCCTTTCATAATCATATTATAATCAGAACAGACAGAAAAAGCTATAAAGAAAACTCCCCGTAACGGGTACCTAAAGAACGTTTGCAAAAAGTTAATGAAGTAGTCTGATTATCGTGCGAAGTTCTGTCAGGCTAAGTTTTTGAAATAAAGAAAAGGTTATATTATGATAAGGATAGAGTTAATTGGAAGGGGAGCGTCTTATGAGTCAAAAGGTTGTTGAAATCGCTATATTTGGAGCCGAACAGATATGTGCAAGTTGTGTAAATTTACCTTCTTCCATTGATACATATGAATGGTTGGAAGCAGCTATAACACGTAAGTTTCCGAATCAACCCTTTAAATTCACATATACGGATATTTTTACGCCGCCGCTTGAAGATCAAGAGAAGCGAGAATTCGCGCAGAAAGTGATTGATGAAGATTTATTCTATCCAGTGATTCTTGTTGAAGGAACAATTGTAGGAGAAGGCAGTGCGCGCTTAAAAACCATTTATGCGGAATTGGAAAAGTACGGATATATAGCAGAAGGATAGACTTTCAATGAAGAAATCCACAAGTTATTAGAGTCAACTTGTGGATTTCTCTTCTGATCCTTATTAAAGGTTATCCTTTGTGATATTTGTACATCCAGAGAACACCTGATTTTAATAAACGGGCTACTCTTCCAGTGAAAGGTTTTTCAGCAACAAGTCCAAAACCGTGTTTCTTTCCAAGAGAACCCAGCACGCCTTTTAGTTTAATAGGTGGTAATGTTTCCGGTAAATCCTCACCGTTCCACCGCTTGATAAGAATTTGTACGATTTGCTCTGCTTGACCCTCTGCCAATTGTGCACTTGGTGCATGCGGAAGGCTGGCGCAATCCCCAACGACATATACATGTTCATTGTTTGGTAGATTATGGTGGGCTGTTAAAATAACACGACCTTGCTTGTCTTTATTAACGTTCATGTCACGAATAATTCGGCTTGGTTGAATTCCTGCTGTCCATACAATGATATCACTCGAAACGGGCTGTTCATGGTTGTATAATATACCTTCTTCCACTCTAGTAATATTGGAATTATTGATCATTTCAACGCCATGATTATCAAACCAGTTTTCAACATAGGTGCTTAATCTTTCCGGAAATGCGGATAGAATACGATTTCCTCTATCAAAAATCCTGACTTTTAAATCTTTACGACTTTCATTCAATTCTGAAGCGAGTTCTACTCCGCTCAAACCACCTCCAACGATAGACACGACCGAACCAGGGCTAAGGTTGTTGACTGCCTGATAGGTATTGCGGGATTTTTCGATGGTTTGAATGCTGTGTGTAAAAACTTCAGCACCTGGTATATTGTGATATTTATCTTCACAACCTAATCCAATCACCAAGTCATCGTAGACAACGGGTTCTGCATCAGAAAGAATAATCTTATTTTCTTCGAGGTTGATCTTTTCCACTTCAGCATAAATGATTTTTAATCTCGGATGCTCCGGAAATGTGACACGTATGTCTTGTTCCGATACGGCACCTGCAGCAAGCGCATAGTACTCTGTTTTAAGACAATGATAGGGTAAACGATCAATTAAAGTAATGGACATATCCTCCGGTAATTGGTTAGGCAATAGACGGGCTAGGACTCTCATACCACCATATCCCCCACCAAGTATGACCAAGTTTTTCATAACAAATTTCCCCTTTTTTCTTCATTCATAGTAATCATTCTATTTATATGAGACCTTTTTATTATGGATGAATGAAGACATTCTATTTAATACTGTATGTAAATTTATACATATCACTATTTCTAAATAGTAAAAACAAAACCTCCTTGTTCTTTTTACTTCAAGTTAATCAAAAAATGTTAGCGTTTTAATTGTTTGTTTTTACCTACACCTATAGGATTATTAATATTTTATTATCAACAAAATTATATCGAAATTGTGACAAAATAACAACACTTATAGCAATTTATCATCTGTAGGATTGACAAGAAAGAAAACTTCCATTTTTTTTGGTAAACTTTAATAGAGAGGGCGAATACCTTTTGACAGGTACGGTTCAGTTGCCAATAGTAGAGAAACAAGGTAGGATTGTTAGATATAGCGTGTTTTTTAATGAATGAGGAGATAACGTTTTTCTATGTAAGAGGTGAGAAAGAGTATGATTAAACCCATTATTGAATTTTGTATTAGTAATTTAGCAAGTGGTGCTCAAATAGCAAGAGAAAAGTTAGAGCAGGATCCTAATTTAGATATTCTTGAATATGGTTGTCTTGGATATTGTGGGAAGTGCAACCATTACTTATATGCTTTAGTCAATGGAGAGGTTGTGACGGGCGAGACTCCCGAACAGCTTGTTGACCATATTTATCAATTTCTAGAAGAGAATCCTCTTTTTTAACGTCATAAAGACGAATAGGGTACGTATCAATCGTGCCCTATTCGTCTTTATTTTTCTGTATTTCCAGAGTGTTTTACTTCACTCCATCTTTCTTTGGCCATTTCTACAATTTTCGTTTCAGTTGTTCGCTTTTGTTGTTCAATGACTTTAGAAAAATACTTGCTCGATTCTTTGATATTTCCTATTCGAACGTACAATTCACCTAGTAAATAGAGGACACGGATTTCAGATACGGGAGTGCCTTGGTAATCCTGGGTGCTGTAGGTCTCTTGGTATTCATGTAGAGCTAAATTTATAAAACGCTGCTCCTGCTCAATGTTTCCAATTTCACGATAAAGCCATGCAATTCTCAAATACATTCCGGCTATCGTAATATGCTTTTCTTTTTTGAGTAAAGCACAGTAGACTGCAAGTTTGTATGTTTTAATGGCATCTTCAACTGAGCGTTTCTCGGAAAAACTCTGTGATACCCAGTGAGAACATACCTTTTCTATAATGGCTTCCTTCGTATTAGGAGGAAAATAGGGAGAAAAGTCATCTGAGTAAGAATACCCACAGTTGGGACAAACAAAAATATGATAGAGCACTGGATTATTTTCAGCGGGAGAATATATAGGGCAAAAGTCTGAATCCGTGTGAGATAATTTCACGAAGCGCGATCGAATTTTTTTCGAAATATATGAATGGTCACAAACGGGACATTTGCATTTTTTATCAAAAAGAGCTTCAATTTCAGCCAAAATAATTCACCTCGGGATGATTAAGTACAAGTATATTCTCCTTAATTATAGCCTAGATTAGCAAAGAGTGAAGAATGAATTATAATAAGATAGGTAAGTTGCTTAAGTTGAGCAGGATTGTAGAAGTGTATATAATAAGGATAATGGAAAAGGGAGGTTAAAATATGAGTGAAACAGTTAAAATTACCGAAGCAGCAGCTCTTCAAATAAAGGATATGATGAAGCAAAATGAGGAAGAAGGATCTTTCTTAAGAGTAGCCGTAAAAGGTGGAGGCTGTAGTGGCTTATCCTATGGAATGGGCTTTGTTCAAGATGTTGAAGAGGGAGATATACAATTCGAACAGCATGGTATTCAAGTAGTTGTGGATCAAGAGGATGCAGCTATTTTGAATGGAACAGTGATTGATTTCAAACAATCCATGATGGGCGGCGGATTTACCATCGATAATCCAAATGCCATTGCGACATGTGGGTGTGGATCATCCTTCCGCACGGCTACAGATACAGGAACACCAGAAAATTGTTAGAAAAGGAGCTGACTTTGATGTCAGCTTTTTTTGATATTTTAGGCTTTATGTATAGTGAAATGGCCTTGAAGAAGATTTGAGTGTGATGGTCAAGCGAAAGAATAAGACGAAAGGACTATTGGGATTTGAAAAAACCCTACGAATAGCATAAGATAGATTAATAGTCAGTGACTCATGCGAGAGGTGATCTTTTGAAAAGGCCAAAGATTGTGGTTCTAGGAGCAGGTTTTGGAGGACTGATGACAGTCACGAGATTACAAAAAGAATTAGAAGTGAACGAGGCAGAAGTTGTCTTGATCAATAAGGATAGCCATTATTATCAAAAAACTTGGTTACATCAAGTGGCAGGCAGCAATATGCCTCCAAGTCGTGTTCGCATTGACGTTCAAGATGTTATAGATTCCAACAAAGTACAGTTTATTCAAGACACCGTTATTCAAATTAAGCCTGATGAGAGAAAAGTTGTATTAGAGAAAAACGAGGTACCGTACGACTATTTGGTTGTTGCATTAGGGGGAGAGCCAGGTTCCTTTGGAGTAAAAGGAATTCAGGAATATTCTTTATCCATTTCAAGTGCTTCTGCGGCAAGACATATTAATAACCATATTGAAGCTGAATTTGCCAACTATCATCGTGGTGAACGTGGGGACAAGTTAACCATTGTTGTCGGTGGTGCAGGTCTTACCGGAATCGAATTTCTAGGTGAACTTATGGATCGGGTGCCTAAGCTCTGTCGTCAGTATAAGGTAGATCGAAATCAAGTAGAAATCATTTGTGTTCAATCTTCTTATGCCTTACCTATTTTTGACCATGATCTTGGACAATATGCAGTAGATGCTTTAGAAAAAAAGGGCGTTCAATTTAGATTTGGAACGAGAATTAAAGAGTGTTTACCAGACGGAGTGCTCATTGGTAAAAAGGATGAAGAGGCTGTTGAGAAAATTCATGCAGGAACGATTATTTGGGCTGCAGGAGTACGTGGAAATTCCCTTATTGAACAAGCGGGGATACCAGTAACAGAAGGACGGGTAGAGGTGAATCCGGATTTAAGAGTTTCTGGATATGAAAACCTTTTCATCATTGGAGACTGTTCCCTTTTTGCAGATGAACAGACAGGTGAATCCTATCCACCAACCGCACAAATTGCCTTGCAACAAGGAATAACATGTGCAGAAAACATTCTCGCATTGCTACGAAACAAAACAAAACTTAAAAAGTTTGAACCCAATATTAGAGGAATTGTTTGCGCGTTAGGAAAAGAAAATGCAGTCGGAGTTGTTTATGGAAAGAAAGTATTTGGACCTAAAGCTCTCTTTTTGAAGAAAATCATTGATAATCGTGCTCTATATAAGATTGGCCATACTTCCCTTATATTAAAAAAAGGCAGATTGAATCTTCTTTAAACAATCCTCTTGAACACGTGGTGGCTAAAAGGACAGATTTTTTGTCCTTTTTTGCATTCCAGGACCTTGGAGCATTCTTTTGAATAGCAAATGATAAGGCATCAATATGAAAAAAGAAGTGTAAATATTTTGACGATTCTCTATTCATTCAGTACACTTAAACTGAGTCAAAGGGGGGTTATACTTTATGAATATAGTGGTGTTAATAATATCCATGCTGCTCTTTTTCGTATTGTTTTTTGGAATTGGCTTTATTCTCAATATGCTATTAAGGATGTCTTGGATTATGGCTATTATTTATCCTATTATTGCTTTTCTGATTGTTGATAAGGTTCAATTTGACGAGTATTTTACAAATGCTTGGCAGTCGTTCTCAGATTTATTCTTACACTTATCCCGATTAGCTATGGCGGATATTCTCATTTTAGCTTGTGGATGGGGTGGTGCGATTGTGGCAGGATTGACAATCAACTTACTTCGAAGAAAAGGGTATCAAATGTTTTAATAGTAAGATCTTCCGCTAAAGCGGAGGATTTTTTTGAGTGAGGATCAATCCTTCTTTTTTAACTATTCATGCATAGTATTGCCCACCATGGGAAATGAATAGTTTTGGGAGGAATGAATAATAGATGCTAAAATTTAAAACATTTACGATTCGTTTGATCATGACCATTTTATTTTTAGGTGCGCTTTCAACAACCATTCATTCGATCTCGGGGGTGAAGGTTCAAACCGTCATAAGTAGTATTTACAAGAATATGAAAGAAGATTATCGTTCTTCTGGTAATCACGACAACTTGGGGTCAATGGGAATTTCTTTGTTATCATTAAAACAGACCGTAAAGACAGACAAAAGTATTCCAATGACTGAAGTTGTATCAAAAGAAACACCCACACTTGAAAATTCAATAGATTGGTCAAAATATCCAGTCCAGAAAGTAGTAGCAACAGGTTACACGGCAGGATATGAATCGACAGGCAAAAAACCAGGTCATCCTGAATTTGGAATTACCTATTCCGGTGTGTTGGTAAAAAGGGATTTATATTCGACGGTTGCAGCGGATTTGAATGTTTTTCCAATTGGGACGATTCTTTTTATTCCTGGATATGGGTACGGAGTGGTTGCCGATAAAGGTGGGGCCATTAAAGGTCATAAAGTGGATCTGTATTACGAAACCATTGATGATGTTTATAATGAGTGGGGAAAGAAAGAAATTGACGTATATGTAGTTGAAATGGGTGATGGTTCCTTAACAGAACAAGATTTAACCTTACTTAATGAGAATAAATCCATGCAAGTGTTTCGTCAACAATTCATAAATACAGTGAGAGAATAACAATAGTAAAAAAAGCAAATCCACTTTATCAATAGGATTTGCTTTTTTTGATACCAAACATAACTTTAAGATTAGAGAAAATAATAAAGGATTAAAGTTAGGAGAATACCTGTAAGGCCTCCGAAGAATACTTCAATCGGTTTATGACCAAGGAGCTCTTTTAATTCATTGCGTTTTTCCTGTTCTTCTTTTTTGGGCCATGTTTTTACATCTTCGACCAATTTATTAAAATCAGCAACCAATTGATTCAGCACAATGGCTTGTTCGCCTGCTTGTCTTCGAACCCCTGAAGCATCAAACATCGTGATAATGGCGAAGATGGCTGAAACGGCAAAAACCGGGGAGTGCAAGCCAGATTGTAGTGCTATACCAGTTGATAAAGCAGTGACTGCGGCGGAGTGGGAGCTAGGCATACCACCAGTACTTGTTATTAATGACCAGTTTAGTTTTTTTGTTGCAATAAAATGAATGGGAACTTTAACGAATTGGGCGAAAAAGATTGCAGCCAGCGATGCCCAAAAAGGAAAATTGATAAACAAATCCATATGAGGTATACCCTTCCTTTAATCAAGTATTCAATGCCTATTAGTATGATTTATTTTAGCAATATGCCAATAGATTTGCTAGTGCTATATGGGAGGAATATGGTAAAGTCGAAATTTTTCTTCTTAAATAGGCTATAATGTGGGTATATGGTATGAAAAGGGAGGAATGAGTAGATGTTTAGTGCGAAAAAGGAAAAGCCCTTAGAATCAGCACATGAAAGTTTAATTATTGGTTTGTTCGACCAGTCTGTTAAATTCACAGGCAAACTTTCGTTAATTGATGAAGCATTTGAAGGCGGATTAACGGAGTTAGTCAAAAATGGTGATATTTCGGCCAAGAAAAAGGTTGTGTCGAAAATACATACGTTTGGGAAAGTAGCTAGTAAACGTCTTTATTTTGTTGGTTTAGGAAAAGAAAAGGAATTTTCATTTGAAGGACTTCGTGAAGCTTTCGGTGCTGTTTTTAAAAAGATTAAAGAGGACAGACTAGAAGAAACCGCAATTTACTTAGATTCTTTTGTTACAGAAAAGATCGACGTACTTGATGCAGGACACGCGTTAAGTGAATCTTTTGCTTTATCAACTTATCATTTTGAAGGCTACAAACAAAAATCAAATGAACCAGATAAAACGATTGATCATCTTGTTGTTTATTCGGAAAAGTGTGAGGAAGAAGAATTAAGGGCTGCTCTCACTGTTGGTTTTGCTTTTGGGACAGGAACGAACTCTGCTCGTACCTTAGTTAATCTTCCAGGAAATCTGTTAACAGCAACGGATATGGCTAACTATGCAAAAGAGCTAGGCAGTAAATATGATTTTGAAGTTGAAGTTTTAGAAAAAGAAGATATGTTAAAGCTGGGTATGGGTGCTTTATTGGCCGTGAACCAAGGATCGAGTGAACCTCCGAAAATGATCGTCTTAAAATATCAAGGAAAAGATGAATGGGAAGATGTGATCGGTCTAGTTGGAAAAGGAATTACCTTTGATACGGGTGGATATTCGATCAAAACAAAGACAGGAATTGTTGGAATGAAAACCGATATGGGCGGTGCAGCAGCAGTTCTAGGTGCTATGGAAATCATCGGGAATCTAAGACCTGAGCAAAACGTAGTGGCGGTGATTCCTTCCACTGACAATATGATTGGCGGGAATGCTCTTAAACCTGACGATGTGATTACTTCTATGAGTGGTAAAACCATTGAAGTATTAAATACCGATGCAGAAGGTAGACTGGTTCTTGCAGATGCGATGACCTATGCGAAGCATCACGGGGCCAATTATCTTGTAGATGTAGCGACATTAACAGGTGGAGTCATTACGGCACTAGGTACAGAAACGACTGGTGCTTTGACCAATCATGAGGGTTGGTTTGAACAGGTACTGGAAGCTTCTTTTGAAGCAGGTGAACCGATCTGGAGACTTCCACTTTTTGAACGAGATAAAGAACGTGTGCGGAATAGTAAAATAGCAGATTTAAACAACTCTCCAGGGAGTGAAGGCCATGCCATTATGGGAGGTGCGTTTGTCGGTGAATTTGCCGAAGATACTCCATGGGTTCATCTAGACATTGCAGGGACCGCGACAAGAGACAAAGAATGCGATTTAGGACCCTCCGGTGCAACAGGTGTGATGAGCAGAACCTTGGCTATACTAGTAGAGTGTTTTGAAAAGCCTGAAGCATAATAATAAATGAAAGGGGAGGCTATGCTTAGTCTCCCTTAATCCATTAGAAGCTTTAACTTAGATAATAGTTCTCCAGAATTTTCGGCGTCAATTAGTCTGCCATTTGCTTTTGCATATGGTTTCTTCTTACATAGCTCACATTTATTTAAACATTGATATTCTTTCATAAAAACATTATTTTCTTTGAAAAAGGCTTTAAAAAGGGAAAAGGATTCTTCATCTAAAAATAGATCCAGATTGTTTTGACAAAATTCAAGTTTCATTGTTTTATTTCTTTTCATTATTTTTTTGAGAAATAAATTCATGTTTGAACCTCCTCCAGCCTTATTTTTGCACCTCTACTGCATACTTAAAATATTATTTGAAAGGAAGATAAAGTCAAGTGAAAGGATTGCGTTGTTTCATTTGACCAAATCTTTTAAGGATAAGGTGGACGCTTGCCCACTCCGTTTAATGCCTGGTTGCATATGAAGTAGTAAGCAAGACAAAAAAGGAGGTATTTTTAAGTGTATAATTACAGAAACAGAAATCCTCATCAAGATCAACGATTCTTTTTCTTTGGTGCTCCGTTTGTTGGAGGCTTATTGGGAGGCCTAGTAGGAAGTGCATTGGTACGGCCGCGTCCATACCCATTTTACCCGCCATATCCACCATTCCCACAATGCCCGCCAAATTGTCAACAGTTCCAAGGTTATCCTTCGTATGGTAGTTTTGGTTATGGAAATCCATATTATTAAACGCAAACAAAAAAACTCTCCTCGAGAGTTTTTTTGTTTACCCTGATTGCTTACGGATTCCCCCAGCGAATCTTAAGTATAAGGTGGCAGCAGTCAATACCGTTCTGTTCGTTTATAAAGGTGACCGTTAAACCGTTCGGAGTGTATGATATCTCTGGCTTTTGTTTGATACCTGTTGATTTGATTAATTCTTCAACTTTTGCTTTATTAGAGCTTTGAGCCCAATGCATAATATCGCGTGAAAAGGGCTTTGAGCCTGCAATTTTCTCTGCTATTAACATACCATCTTTTAGTAATTCCTGTGTTTGTCGTGCAGAGTTCATAAACATTGTAGGATCTAGTTGTGTCGGTTCGCGGATGGGGTAGGACGAGTGATAATAGGGCGGATTCCTATAATAGTATTGGTCATAAGGAGACACATGGTAATAGAAATGATAAGGGTACATACTCTTCACCCTTTCGCAAGGTAAATTTAGGTTTCTCTTTTCATCATATGGCATCTAAGCTTTTCCTATGTGAAAACAAATGATTACTTGATAGAAAGTTAAAAGTAAATAGTCCCTATGGTAAGATAATAAGATTGTACGTCATGGCAATTAAAAGTTAAAGTACAGAAAAGTGAAAAAACAGTTTATTTTATGATATAATAAAATGATAGAATAACAGTATTCCTAAATGATAGGAATAGCTCTATAATCTGAAAAGAAAGCAGGTGGTGCGTGATGGAAGAAGAACAACAATATTTATTTATTGACTTTGAATTTACCATGCCTGAAAGAGGAAGAAGGACAAAAGGGTTTTATCCAGAGATCATTGAAGCTGGTATTGTAGCTGTTGTTAATAATCAGATCTATGAGAGGTATTCTTCTTTTGTAACTCCTGTGCGTTTTCCAATCTTATCTAATCGTTGCAAATCATTTTTGCATATCAAACAAGAACAAGTTGATCAAGGCATCACTTTCCTTGAATTGGTCAATAAGTTTTCTGCATTGTCTAGAGATTTCAGAAATACGGTCGTCACATGGGGCAATTCAGATATGAAAGTTCTAAGACATAACTGCGAGAAGTCTTCTGTGGCCTTTCCTTTTCGTGCTAAGGAGGTAGATCTTTCAATGGAGTATAAACGGTTTTTTGGGGATCAAAATCAGACCGGTCTTTGGAAGGCAGTTCAGGAATATGGGAGAGAAGGGGTTGGAAAGCAACATCGAGCATTAGATGACGCCCTTACAACTTATAATATTTTTAAACTAGTGGAAAAGGACAAACAATATTTGCACAACCCAGGACATACAACCATTGGGGACCGGATTGATTTCTCTAATCTACTGAATAAATTTGCCTAAAAAGCCAAATCCTTTACGTTGATTTGGCTTATTTATGTAATAGGACTTTCTGTTTTAAAAATAATCCTTTTCTAACACTTCGATATTCTGGAGACTTTGAAGGGCCCATGGTGATGAATCGGTTCGTAATTCATCTTTCATTTTGATAACGGCCTCTTTTAATGAAGCTTTATAATCAGGCACTTCCTCACCCTCAAACGGTTTTACCATCTTCTTAGGAATGTTTGCTTGTTCCCGGTAAGAAAGAGCCTTTCGTTCATGGAAAAAGGGTACGTTAGCCTCTTTAGGATGATGTAAATCACCTTGCATAGGGTGTTTAGTAACGGCAAGAACTTTTACTAATATATGTTCTGGACGGATTTCCGTAATTTCCCCAATATATTTGCCCGTTTTATAAATAGCTGTAACTTTACTGCCTATTTGTAAAGAATCCAACTCCATATACCACCTTTCAACTCTTGATTGTACTTATTATTATGGCGCATTCTAGGGAAAAAACAAACTAATATGCAAATAAAACGAGCAGTAGAGTGGGTTTTTAAGAACTAGGCTAGAAAAAACCGATAAATATATCAGAAAATTACGATTATACAAAAAGGGCTGGTATAATAGGATTTAAATCGGTCGTTATAGAAAGGGGTAGACTTATGGCTTTTGCATCCATACTAGCGTTCCTATATTTTCCTGAGGATAAAACAGAATACATTCCAGCAGTGATTAATCTTGTTATTTTTAGTATTCTCGCCTATTTAGCGGTGAGGGTTTTTATGAAAATATCGAAACGTGAGGAAAAAAGGGCACTGGAATTAGAAGAACATTTAAGGAAGCTTCCCCAGGAAAAGGATTGTTAAACCAATAACTTTAATCTTCTTTAAAAAATAAGATTAAACGAGTACGTAACCGTTTAAAATCTTATGAGTTCGTTAAGACTAGATACAAATTGTCTTAACGGAGGAATTACAGGATGAAAAAGATATGTTTGTTGATGGGTCTTCTTTTTTTGGCAGGATGTGCTCAAAAGGAAGTTACAAAGTTGGATGTGAAAATGCATAATACAACTGGAGATTCAATTGGAACGGTTAAGGTGACGGAACAATCAAGAGGTGTGAAGTTAAACGTTGATTTAAAGGGGTTGCCACCAGGAGAGCATGCCATTCATATACATAATAAAGCAGCTTGTAAAGGACCCGATTTCAAATCTGCAGGAGATCACTATAACCCAGAGGACAGCAAACATGGCTTGCTTCACCCGAAAGGTGCGCATGCAGGTGATTTACCGAACCTAATTGTTAAGGATGATGGTACAGTTAAGGCAGAATTGAAAGCACCTCAAGTCACTCTTAAGGTCGGGAAGAAATCTTCACTGCTAACAAAAGACGGGACTTCATTGGTTATTCACGATTCAAAAGATGATGGGATGACTCAGCCGGCAGGAAATGCAGGGGATCGTATTGCTTGTGGCGAAATAAAAGAAAAAAAATAAACGAACGATTTAATGGGGCCGTCATTTGTGACTGCTCCTTTTAACTTCATTCAGCAAATACGAGAGTGTAAGAAGAAGTCTCCCACTTCTATAAGTGGTGAGATGAGTGCCGGTTTTTACCAATTTATTAGGGTTTCAAACCCCGACTGAATGAAGTTAAAGCCTCCGGCGGATGCCACAGATTTTAAATGGAAATTTATCGAGCGAGCTCGATAAAATCTGGGCGCAAATGCGCCGAGGCGCATTTGATGTATGAATGAAATACTTTTCATAGGATTTCGAAACTTTACACACATTAAATGTGAAGGAAAATAAAATTATTCTTATAAGACTAGAACAAAATATAAAAAATAGCGAACAATTTGGTGGGACTTTGCTATAATAACAACTATATTTCAGAACATAAATAAATGGAGGTCTTTTCGTGAAATTAACTGAAAAGGAATTAGAAATAGTCGAAATCCTAGAAAAAGACGCACGATTACCTATGGAAGATCTTGCTAAAATGATTTGTTTATCTGTGGAAGAAACAGAAAAGTTGGTTCAGAGACTTGAGGAAAATAAAATCATTATTCGATATATCTCCATTATTGATTGGACGAAGATTGATGGGTATTCAGGTGTTAGAGCGATGATTGATGTCAAAGTGACCCCAAAACGTGGAGTTGGCTTTGAAGAAATAGCAGAACGAATCTACCGTTTTAAAGAGGTTAATTCTGTATACTTAATGTCTGGTGCCTACGATTTATCGGTTATTATCGAAGGAGAATCGATGAATGAGGTTGCGCAATTTGTCTCCCATAAGCTCTCAACACTTGATTCTGTTGTATCTACAACGACTCACTTTATATTAAATAAATATAAACATGATGGCGTTGTATTTGAGCCTGATAATAAAGATAAGCGAATTGTGGTGTCACCCTAATGAAAGGAACAAAGAAAACGTACTTATCTAAAAAAGCGATAGAACTAAAGCCATCTGGAATTCGTCGTTTCTTTGACCTTGCTGCTGGTATGGAAGGTGTTGTATCTCTCGGTGTGGGAGAACCTGATTTTGTCACAGCTTGGGGTGTTAGGGAAGCGGCTATCAACTCGCTTGAGCAAGGCTTTACATCTTACACAGCGAATGCTGGGTTACTTGAGTTACGTCAAGAAATTTCTAAATATCTAATAAAACAATTTCAAGTTGAATATTCTCCAGAAAATGAAATTATTGTGACAGTCGGCGCGAGTCAAGCAATAGACATTGCCATGAGAGCCATTTTGGATCCTGGTGATGAAGTGATTATTATTGAACCATGCTTCGTTTCCTATTTACCAATGGTTGAATTAGCTGGTGGTGTTGCTGTTCAAGTTCAAACACTAAAAGAAAATGATTTTAAAATTTTACCAAGTCAGCTTGAAGCCGTGATGACAGAAAAAACAAAAGCCATCATGCTCTGTTCTCCCAATAATCCAACTGGTTCGATGTTGAACAAGAAAGAACTAACAGAACTAGCAGAGATCGTTGAGAAGCATGATTTACTTGTCATAGCAGATGAAATCTATGGTGAACTTGTTTATGATGAAGAATATACGAGTCTGCCATCTATACCGGGAATGAGAGAGAGAACCATCTTAGTTTCTGGTTTTTCGAAAACGTTTGCGATGACGGGATGGCGTCTTGGATTCGTATGTGCCCCACCTGAGATTTCGAATGCGATGTTAAAGATTCATCAGTATGCAATGATGTGTGCTCCAACTATGTCCCAATATGCAGCATTAGAAGCTCTGAAAAATGGACGTCCAGATGTCGAAGAGATGATCAAAAGTTATCGCAGGCGGAGAAACTATATCGTTCAATCCTTAAATGAGATTGGTTTAACTTGTCATAATCCAGGTGGAGCTTTTTATGCGTTCCCTTCCATTGAGTCATCCGGTTTAAGTTCACAGGATTTTGCTGAACAATTATTAAAACAAGAAGGGGTAGCGGTTGTACCAGGCGATGTGTTCGGTGAGAGTGGTGAAGGACATATTCGCTGTTCATACGCCTCTTCGATCGAGCAGCTGCAGGAAGCAATAAAAAGGATGAAACGATTTATGGATTCCTTGCAGTCAAAAAACTGATATATCCCTAAAATAGATGAAAAAAAGGACAGCCATAATGGTTGTCCAATTAAAAAAGGGGGGATACTAGAAAGTCTTACAATTCAAGGCTTTCCATTTTCCTCTTTTTTTATACATTTATTTTGAAGAAAAGGATATATTATAAATGTGACAAGGTGAGAATATCAAAAATAGAAGGCAATGAAGTATAGCTTTCAGTTAGTTTTATACTTTGATTATTTCACATTGGTATGGTATAATTTTTAATTGCGTATAATGACGAAAAAATAACGAACAAATAGGAGTGTTTATATGTCAGAGAAAATCGAAGTAGGTAGTATTTGTAAGGGAAAAGTAACAGGAATTCAAGCGTATGGTGCATTCGTTGCATTAGATGAGAACAATCAAGGATTGGTTCATATTTCTGAAATTACACACGGATTTGTAAAAGATATTAACGACCATCTTAAAGTGGGTGATGAAGTAAATGTGAAAGTGTTATCAGTTGATGAAAAAGCTGGGAAAATCGGCTTATCCATTCGTGCAACTGAAGAAGCACCAGTTCAAACGGAAGAGGTTAAAGCAAAAAAACCTCGTAAACGTCAAGCTGCTGCACCAATCAATCATATTGAAACTGAACAAGGTTTTAATACATTAAAAGACAAACTTCAAGAGTGGATTGATCAATCTTCTGATCGTAATAATCTAATCAATAAATAATTTTTATTTTTTACAAAATGAAGAAGAATTGGACATAGATACTATGTCAAATCCTTCTTTTTGTTTTATATAGGACAAGAAAATATCCATTAAAAAAGGGCCAATTAGGGCCCTTTTTATGAATCATGTCTTCTTTGCACTGTTAAGAAAGTATAAAATTGCAACGCTGGAGAAGTTTAGGCGTATGGAGCAATTTTTAGGAAAACAGTATAAGTGCAACTACGCCTCTGTCTTCGCCTTGCAGGCTCGCCAATCGGCGAGTTTTCTTTTATCTGGTTGAAGTTGCTTCAGGCTCTCTTTGAACCTCTTGAGACGGTTTAAATAAGAGTCCTAAATTAATTAGACCGGCAATTCCCACTAAACTATAAACGATTCTTGAAATGATGGATCCTTGTCCTCCGAAAAGGGCTGCAACAAGATCAAACTGAAAGAATCCGATCAAGCCCCAGTTTATAGCTCCAATAATCGTAAGCAATAATGCAATACGTTGAATTCCACTCATTAGATTTACCTCCTTATTTATAAATACAACCTTAGTTTATTCCAATAAATTAAATTTTATGCACGGGGCCTGAAATATAATCATTCATTTAAGTTTGAACTTAAAGATAGGTCAAATGGTCTTGAGTGATCGTTAATCTGAAAAGAGTCAAAGACTTTGCAATAAGGATGGATTTCCATGATAATTAAAAGAGGGAATTAAGTCTCGTTTAGTCTATATGAAATAATGGAATGAGGGATTTAAAGTGGAAAATTTTGCATACCAGAATCCAACAAAATTAATTTTTGGAAAAGGCCAGTTGGAACAATTAAAAAATGAGATACCAACTTATGGAAGTAGAGTGTTGCTTGTCTATGGTGGCGGCAGCATAAAACGTAATGGATTATACGATCAAGTAATGGCAAAGTTAGAGGAGATTCAAGTAAACGTTTTTGAACTACCTGGAGTAGAGCCAAACCCACGAATTTCAACAGTGAGAAAAGGGGTTGAAATGTGTAAATCAGAAGGGATCGATTTTATTTTGGCTGTTGGTGGTGGAAGTACGATTGATTGTACAAAGGCAATCGCTGCCGGAGCAAAATATGATGGCGATGCATGGGACATTGTCACCAAAAAGGCGACTGTAAAAGAAGCCTTGCCTTTTGGGACAATCTTAACACTTGCAGCAACTGGGTCTGAAATGAATTCGAGCTCAGTAATAACAAATTGGGAAACCAATGAGAAATATGGATGGGGTAGTCCGTATGTTTATCCACGTTTCTCCATTCTTGACCCAGTTAACACTTTTACTGTACCAAGAAATCAAACGATTTATGGAATCGTTGATATGATGTCGCATACATTTGAAAATTATTTTCATACAGCAGAACATACTGATTTCCAAGATCGTATGTGTGAATCATTGTTAAAAACGGTTATCGAAACCGCTCCAAAACTATTGGACAACCTGGAAGATTATGACCACCGTGCTACCATGCTATACTGTGGCACTATGGCGTTAAACGGAATGCTTTCAATGGGATATCGAGGTGATTGGGCCACCCATAACTTAGAGCATGCCGTCTCAGCGGTATATGATATTCCTCATGGAGGAGGATTGGCGATTCTTTTCCCAAACTGGATGAAGCATGTCCTTTCCACGAATCCAGAGCGTTTCAAACAGTTGGCTGTTCGTGTATTTGGAGTGAATCCAGAAGGTAAAAGTGCCGGGGAGGCAGGTTTAGAAGGAATCGAAAAACTACGTGATTTTTGGAATAGCATTGGTGCCCCTTCAAGATTAGCGCATTATGAAATTGATGATACAAAACTGGATCTTATGGCAGATAAAGCCATGGCGAAAGGTGAATACGGTAACTTTAAGAAATTAAATCGTGAGGATACACTCGCAATTTATCGCCAATCCCTCTAAAAATAATAGGATGATTGTCAGGATAAGTAAGAGTTATTTTTCATTAGGGGATATTCTTGATTATGATTCCCACTTTAGTTACAGTGATAATAACTAATAATAATTGGAGGATCATACATGGCACATATTCAATTTGATTACTCAAAAGCACTCACTTTTTTTGGTGAGCACGAACTTACCTATTTACAAGATGCGGTGAAGGTAGCACACCATTCATTACATGAAGCAACGGGTGCGGGCAATCAATATTTAGGTTGGATTGACTTACCGGAGAACTACGATAAAGAGGAATTTTCACGTATTCAAAAGGCCGCTGAAAAAATTAAGAAGGATTCAGATATTCTCTTAGTAATTGGAATTGGTGGATCCTATTTAGGTGCTCGCGCTGCTGTAGAAGCTTTACAGCATAGCTTTTATAATGTATTGCCAAAAGAAAATCGGGGCACACCGCAAATCATTTTTGTTGGAAATAATATTAGTTCCACTTATATGAGGGATGTTATCGATCTTTTAGCGGGAAAAGACTTTTCAATTAATGTCATTTCAAAATCGGGAACCACTACAGAGCCTGCGATTGCTTTGCGTATTTTCCGTAAGCTATTGGAAGAAAAGTACGGCAAGAAAGAAGCCGCTAAACGAATTTATGCGACGACCGATCAAGCAAAAGGGGCACTTAAAACAGTTGCAACGGAAGAAGGCTTTGAAACCTTTGTCATTCCAGATGATGTGGGTGGCCGTTATTCCGTTTTAACGGCTGTTGGCTTATTACCCATTGCGGTTAGTGGTGCAGATATTGAAGCATTGATGAAAGGGGCCGCTGTTGCACGCGAGGATTTCAGTCACTCTGAGCTCGAGGACAATCCGGCCTATCAATATGCTGCGGTAAGAAATGTTCTGTATAACAAAGGCAAAACAATTGAAATGTTAATCAACTATGAGCCTGCGTTACAGTATTTCTCTGAGTGGTGGAAGCAATTGTTTGGTGAAAGTGAAGGGAAGGATCAAAAAGGAATTTATCCTTCTTCTGCTAATTTCTCAACAGATCTTCATTCATTAGGTCAGTATGTGCAAGAAGGTCGTCGAGATTTATTTGAAACGGTTATTAAAGTAGAACAGCCTCGACATGAATTAACCGTGGAACAGACGGAAAATGATTTGGATGGATTAAACTATCTTGCTGGTAAAACGATTGATTTTGTCAATAACAAAGCCTTTGAAGGCGCGTTGCTTGCTCATACAGATGGGGGAGTTCCTAATTTAATTGTATCGATTCCAAAGCTTGATGAGTTTACCTTTGGTTATCTCGTCTATTTCTTTGAAAAAGCGTGTGCCATGAGTGGTTATTTATTAGGGGTTAATCCTTTTGATCAGCCTGGTGTTGAAGCGTATAAAGTCAATATGTTCGCCTTACTTGGAAAACCAGGATTTGAAGAGAAAAAGGCAGAGTTAGAAAAGCGTTTATAGGATTAAAAAAGAGTGCAGATATAGAGATATCTGCACTCTTTTTGATTACATCGATTCCATGAGGACGATGAGTTGATCATTTTTTTCGATTATAAAAGGTCTGGGAGGATTTAAGATGGTTGCTTCCCCTCTTTTAACACCTAAGAGTACTTTTCCCTCATTCATGTAACGTTTGCCAACTGTCGTATAGTCCTTTTCTAAGTCATGCGTTTCGCATATTTGATAAATAAGTTTTTTCTCTGTCAATTGATAGATTAAATCCAAAAAAGATGTCACCAAATCCTGTGAGGTGATACTTTGCAGCATAACGAAACTCGTTAACATATTGGTTTGAATAATTTCATCTGCTCCGGCACGATTGGCATTAGCAATCTGTTCGTAGGTTAGAATTTCAACAATGGCTTCAATTTGGGGATTTAATCCCTTTACAGCCAATAGAGTAAGAATCGTATTCATGTCTGCTTGATGTTCGTCTTTGTTTTGATCTGCTGTAATGATGACCTTTTTTGCTGCAGCGATATTCGCTTTTATTAATATCTTATCAAGATTGGGTCGTCCTTGGATGAAATGAACACTTTTATTTGGGAATGGGTTCTGTGACAGCGTTTCATCTATTAAAGCGATAGAAATCAACCCTTTTTCGCTTAATAATGATTGGATTATCTCTTTTGAACGTTCGTTCCAACCGATTATAACAAAGTGGTCACTCCCTTTAAAATGAGCTTTTCCTTCAAATAGGTTATTTTGCTGTGTGGCAGCCGTGGTTGCTAATGTGACAAAAAAAGAGGAAAGAAAGCCAGCGCTCGTTATGATCAATAGAATACCGGCTATTTTTCCAAGAATTGAATGGGGTACATAATCTCCATAACCAATTGTAGATGCCGTAATAATAGCCCACCAAATGCCATCAAAAATAGTGGGGAAGTTTCTCGGTTCAATCAAATGAATGAGGATACCAAAAAATGTGATCGAGGAAAGGGCAATGATAAAGGTACGCCATAAAAGCGGCAGGTGAATAAAACGTAAATATATTTGATTTGGCAATGCATTTCACCTCAGGTAGAAAGAGTCCTTTTTAGTATGGACGAAAAAAATTTTTTCATAATAAGGGGTAATACCTATTCTGCAGGTAGTTCCATTTTTTAATAAGAAATGACGGATGAAAATCTCAGATAAGACGAATACTATCTCCTGAGGTTTGCCTCTTGGGGTGTGGCGACTAAGAGAGTGTTGTTTTATTGAAAATTGAAAGGGTTACAAGTAGAAAAAAGGAGGTTGTGTTCATGCAAAAGAAAAGGATTGCTGTGGTTATGTTGATTTTCATGATGGTCATGTCATTCTCAGGCGGAGTATTTGCAACAGAGAATACAGAAAGTAAGAAGGATATTGTCGATACGGCGGTAGAGGCTGGAGACTTCAAAGTGTTGGCTGCTGCTCTAGAGAAAGCTGGTTTGATTGAGACACTGAAAGGGGAAGGACCATTTACTGTATTCGCTCCAACAGATGCGGCATTTGAAAAACTACTAAAAGAATTAGGGATCACAGCAGAAGAATTATTAGCTAGAAAAGATTTAAAGGATATTCTGCTTTATCACGTAGTATCTGGTAAAGTGATGTCTGGTGATCTGAAAGAAGGAATGAAGGCAAAAACAGTGGCTGGCAAAGAATTAAGCATATCGCTTGACCCGATTCAAGTGAATAAGGCCAATGTTGTTAAACCAGACATAGAGGCTTCGAATGGAATAATTCATGTCATCGATAAAGTGTTATTGCCATAAAAATGATAAAATTACAGGAAAAAGGGCTATTACGAATATAGCTATACAAAAAAATACAAAACAAAAAGAGGATGAGATGGATGTCATCCTCTTTTGCTTTCCTCTGTTAGTTGAATCCAGTCCTGCGACCATTGATTAATTTCCTTAAAAACATTCTTTAAGGCCAGACCTTTTTCCGTTAATGTATATTCAACGCGAACAGGAACCTCCGGGTAAACTTTCCTTGTTATAATTCCCTCATTTTCAAGGTCTTTTAATCTCTCCGATAATAGTCTTCCACTAATAGGCATCGAAGCATTAATGGTGCAAAATCTCTGTGAGTCTGAGTCTGATAACAATTGATTAATAATGAGTCCATTCCAACGTTTGCTTAACACTTCAACCGCTTTATGAAATTTGGGACAAAGAGTACTTTCCCCCATCTAATACCACCTCTGTTATAATTAAATTATTAATATTATCATAGTGATTAAATTACTTGACGTCAACTATTTACGAATATATACTTGCTTACATATAGTAAGTAACATGAATGTGTTGTAATTTATATACTGGAAGGATGATTCTAATGATTTCAGATAAAGTGAAAACAATTTTACTTAATAAAATGACGATGATAAAGCAATCAAATAATAAAGATATATGTCTAGTTGGTCCTGTTAATCTGCCTGTAAAACTAGGTGATCAAATGATTACCTTTAATTGGTATACATGGCTTTCGCTTGAAGGATTACCATCTGAAAAGGAAGATTTACTTGAAGCAATTGCGACAACGGATTTAGCCAAACTTCAGCAGTCGTCTGTATTAGTGTATGGTGATTTTAAGAATTCAGAAGAGGCCTATATCCGCTTCCATAGTATTTGCCATTCTGGAGATATCTTTGGTAGCCAGCGTTGCGATTGCGGGTACCAACTGCGTCAATCTATGAAAATGATTGCGGAACATGGAAGTGGGGCTCTATTCTATTTGGCTAGTCATGAAGGCCGTGGAATTGGTTTGTTTCCAAAATCATTAGCCTATATTCTTCAAGAAGAAGGATATGATACAGTAGAAGCAAATAATGCCCTTGGTTTTCCAGATGATATCCGCTCTTATGAGGAAGCCATTCAAGTCCTTAATGTGTTAAGAGAAGAGCCTGTTACATTAATTACGAATAACCCTAAAAAAATACAGGCTCTTAAGTCTAAAGGTCTGATAATTCAAGATCATATTCCTTTATGGGGTGGAGAGTCTGATTATAACAGTTTTTATCTAGCTACAAAGGTTGCAAAATCAGGGCATATTCAAAACAGTGAAATAATTTTAGCCAACTAAGGAGAAAATGTCATGACAAATGATCGTTATTTTATGAAACTCGCCATTGATTTAGCTCAAAGTGCAAAGGGAAAAACCAATCCAAATCCGTTAGTTGGAGCGGTGATTGTTAAGGATGGAATGATTGTGGGTTCGGGAATCCATCGAAAAGCTGGTGAGCCGCATGCAGAAGTCCATGCATTTCGAATGGCTGGGGATCATGCAAAAGGGGCCACTCTATATGTGACACTTGAACCTTGTTCGCATTTTGGGAAAACACCTCCCTGTGCAAATTTAGTAAAGGAATCAGGCGTCAGTCGAGTGGTTGTTGCGATGAAGGATCCCAATCCTCTTGTTGCAGGTCGAGGAATAAAGCTTATAGAAGAAGCGGGAATTGAAGTAGAGGTTGGAATCCTTGAAGCAGAAGCAGCAAGGTTAAATGAGCGATTTATTCATAATATGGTTCACCATACCCCGTTTGTTATTTCAAAAGTAGCGATGACCTTGGATGGGAAAATTGCCGCTTATAACGGACATTCCAAATGGGTAACGGGAGAAGAAGCTAGACAAAAGGTTCATTATTTACGCAATGAAACAGATGCTATTCTTGTTGGAATTGGAACCGTACTTGCGGATGATCCAATGCTGACAACTAGAATTCCTGAGGGTGGGAAAAATCCCGTCCGTATTATCCTTGATTCAAACCTTCGAACACCAATAGATGCTAAGATTACGGACTGTTCGGAAGCAAAAACATGGATTTTTACAAAAGAAGGAAATGATCAGGCAAAGACTCAAATTCTTTTAGAAAAAGGAGTAGAAGTATTTCCAACTCCGAATGGGAAAGAAGGACTTGACCTTTCTTTCATATTACAATCTTTATACGAAAAGGGAATAACAGATGTATTAGTAGAAGGTGGAAGTGAAGTAAACGGAGCCTTTTTAAGAGAGGGACTTATTAATAAATTTCAACTATATGTCGCTCCTAAAATATTAGGTGGTCGTCATTCCTTAACTCCTTTTACTGGTAATGATGTCGAAACGATGGATGAGGCGTTAATCGTTGATTTCGATTCTGTCGAACACGTAGGAAATGATCTCTTAATCACCGCTTACCCAAGGAAACAACAAGATCAAGAATTCAAATAAAATGGGTGATATAAATTGAAGGAATATGATTATGTAACAGATGTTTGTATCGTTGGAGCAGGGCCAGGAGGTGCCCTTCTTGCTTATTTGCTTGCAAGCCACAATATTTCTACTATTTTGGTGGAACGTCACGACTCGATCAACAAAGAGTTTCGTGGTGAGCATTTAAATGAGACCGGCGAAAACATCTTGAAAAAATATAGACTTTTTGAGGAATTAGAGAAAATGGGCTTGTTACGGATGAGCCGGGTGGAATACTGGGATCACGGAAAAGTGATAAAAGAGATCCTTCCTGATGAAAGGGTCAACCATGTTGGCATCCATGTCCCACAAAATCATTTGCTGGGTGTTTTACTGCAAAAAAGTAAACCACTTTCAGATTTTACGCTCCTTTTAAATACAAAGGTGGTGGGTCTAATTGAAGAGAACCATCACTTTACAGGTGTTCAAGCAGTGAAAGATGGAAAAGAAATTACCATTAAAAGTTCACTTATTGTTGGGGCCGACGGACGCTTTTCAACCATGCGCAAATTGGCACATATTCCGTTTAAGAAAATTAAGCATGGTTATGATCTTCTTTGGGCACGTATTCCTGCTCCAATAGATTGGGAGCCGACGATTCGAATGGCTCTTGTTAATGATGATCAACTGGCTTTATTTACACAACAGGGTGGGTATGTTCAAATTGGCTGGAATATTCCGGAAGGTTCATTTGTTGAATTGAAGAAGCAATCATTTAAGCCTTTTATTAGAGGGTTGTTAGAGGCTTTTCCTGAACTAGCGGATAGTGTGAAATCGCATATTCAGTCATGGAGTGATTTTGTTTTGCTTCAAGTTCAAAGCAGTCAGTGTAAGACTTGGGTAAACAAAGAACTTGTCCTTATTGGTGACGCTGCCCATACCATGAGCCCAACAGGTGCATTTGGGATAAACAGTGCGATGAAGGATGCCGATGTCCTTTTTCAAATCATCCAAAAAGCTGGAGGGGTATCCGGCATCGGGTCAAATGAGTTGATGTATTTAGAACAAATTCGTAGGATGGAAGTTGAGAATCAACAAAAAGAGCAATTAGAAAAGGAAGCATTATTTGGAAATCAATTTATGCCAGTTTAAAGTAGTCATGTTCTAAAAAGAAGGAGTTTCACCTTACAGAGAATCAAAAAAGGGTGAATACTCCCGATTTACTGTGTGTGTGCTTTTTAAGCTTTATTTTTCTGTTCTATTCCCCATATCGACTGTTGATCGTCCATTCGGAAAAGCTCCCCTGCCCATTACAGCCAGGACATTCATAGGATTCAAAACAAGTATATTCATTTACAATTGGAATCTGAAATCCCCTTCCATTACAATCGGGACAATGTCCTAGGGTTTCAGCTTGAGCGATTCTTTTTTCGTTCAAATTTGTTTTCCAATCAGACAGATAATGAAAAAGCCCCATTTTACGATTCACCTCGTCCGTATTGATTTCCTTTATTTTATGCATCAATGGCCACTTTTGGGAGTGTTAAATTCAAACCCCACTTCTATTATTTGGAAGAGGTTAACTTTCTATACCCTTTGCGCTCATATCTTTAAAACAGATCCATTTAAAAACATACAAAATCTTTGTATGTTTTTTTGTTTAAGAGAGAAAACATCATAAATATGGGATAATTTAGTACAATTTAGTAAAAAGTAAGAGGAATGACAGATACGGGGTGTTTGCTTTGTTTTCTTTACATCATCAACGTGACCGGAAATGGCTGTGTTTCGCAGTTATTATTCTTGTTATTTATGTGTCTCCTTTGCTTTAACTCCTTTTTGGCCTTCAGGAATGTTAAGTACACTTGGTATGCCCCTTGCCTTATGGGCGTTTTTACATATTCGAAAAGGGAGAAAATCCTGGAAAGAATATGCTGTTTTCACCCTCCTTCCATTTTACTCAAGCCTGGTTCTGGGTTTTTTCTTTTTTTATTCTCTATGGGGTGTTTTCCTCAAAAGAATCAAGTTGGGAGATCTATTTGTATAAGGTGATGTAAATAATTGGACACTTACTAAAAACTTGCATTTGGGAGGAAACCTACATGAGTGCACCGGTCGTAACGCTTGTTATACCTTGTTATAACGAAGAATCGATCCTACCGCATACGATGGACATTCTACATCAACTGTTAGAAACGCTAATGAAAGAAAAATGGATCTCGGATCGCAGTAAAATATTATTTGTCGATGATGGGAGCAAGGATCGTACCTGGGAACTGATCTATAAAGCGAGCTTAAAAACAAATCTCATAAGAGGGCTCAAACTTGCAAGAAACGCAGGACATCAACATGCTTTACTGGCTGGATTATTTGCGGCAAAAGCCGTTTCCGACTGTGTGATTTCAATGGATGCCGACTTGCAGGATGATATCGAAGTCGTTCGTGCGTTTATTGAAGCGTTCAATGAAGGCTATGATATTGTATACGGTGTACGCAAAAGGAGGGAGACAGATACCTATTTTAAACGAACTACGGCTGAGGGGTTCTATAAGCTGATGGAGAAATTGGGGGTAGATCTAGTTTACAATCATGCGGACTATCGTTTAATGAGTAAGCGTGCCCTTGATGAACTAGAACGATTCGATGAAGTGAATTTATTTTTACGTGGAATTGTACCGCTTATCGGTTTTCCTTCTACTTCTGTTTTTTATGATCGAAAAGAGAGAATGGCAGGTGAAACAAAGTATCCACTGAGGAAAATGCTTTCCTTTGCTTTTAATGGCATTACTTCATTTTCCATTACGCCTATACGATTTGTCATGCTGCTAGGCTGCACTTCTTTTTTCACTAGCCTTTTATTTCTGTGCTATTTTTTCATATTAAAAATTATGGGTGAAACAGAAACAGGCTGGACCTCATTGATCACTTCCATATGGTTGATTGGGGGATTACATTTAATGGCAATTGGGTTGGTTGGGGAGTATGTCGGCAAAGTTTATCAAGAATGTAAGCGGAGGCCGAAATATATTGTGGACGTTGACTTGTTCAATTTGTCCATGACACAATCTGTCAGAGTCAATGAGACCATTGATAAAGAACTTCTTTTTAATCAGGCTCATCAATGATCTGAATAGAATGAGAATGCATAGGATGATGGTTTGGGTTAATCATCAGTCAAATAGAAACAGCAATAAAGAGGATCTTTTATAAAAAGTCTGCTAATAAGAGCAGGCTTTTTATTATGTATATGAATTTGTGATGAATATAGGGCATCTATTGTAGCCTTTCTTCCCATTTTTCCTTTTTATCTGAATAGTTCTTCTAAAATTAATATTAATATGATATCATTATGATAACAAAAAGATATTTCAAAGGAGTGGGAGAAATGAAGGAAAAAGATATCTATAAGTTAAATGGGTTTGTTGGTGTCCTCATAATTCTTGTCTTACTTGCTGGTTTTCTCATTTCTATTCGTTCTGTTATAATCAACGAAAGCCTCGTTTCATTGATTATAGCGATCATTTTAGCTTTAGTTATAGCTGTTGGTTTAACAGGCTTTACAGTCATCCAGCCCAATCAAGCCAAAGTCTTTACTCTTTTTGGAAATTATTTAGGTGTAATCAAGCACGAAGGTTTTTGGTTCAGTGTCCCTTTTACGGTGCGGAAGAACGTTTCACTTCGAGTGATTAACTTTAATTCTGATAAATTGAAAGTAAATGATCTTGAAGGGAATCCGATTGAAATTGCAGCTGTTGTTGTTTATAAAGTATTTGATTCTGCGAAAGCCGTTTTTGATGTGGAAGATTATAAAGAATTTGTTCATACGCAAAGTGAAACAGGTGTACGTCATATTGCCAGCCAATATCCTTATGATAATTTCAATAATGATTATGAAATTTCTTTACGGCAGCATTCAGAGGAAGTAGGAGATGAGTTAACGAAAGATCTGCAAAAGAGATTTGAAGTGGCAGGGGTTGAAATCTTAGAGGCAAGAATCATGCATTTAGCGTATTCGAGTGAGATTGCCTCATCTATGTTGCAAAGACAACAAGCGAAAGCTGTTCTAGCGGCACGAAAAGTAATTGTTGATGGGGCTGTGTCCATGGTCAAATCAGCTATAGAACAATTGAGCAACGAGAATATTGTCGAGCTGGATGAAGAGAAAAAGGCACAAATGGTTAATAATTTAATGGTTGCATTAGTATCGGATAAAGGAAATCAGCCAATTATAAATACAGGATCCATTTATTAAGGTGTGAGATAAGTGCCAGAAAAAAAGCGATTTTTGCTCCGAATGGATCAAAAAACATATGATGCTCTTGAGAAATGGGCGAGTGATGAATTACGGAGTGTAAATGCACAAATTGAAATTCTTTTGAAAAAGGCTTTGAAAGACGCAGGTCGATTAAAAGAATCTGACTAGTTGAAAACGAATAAAGAGAACCAGCCATGTTCACAATGGTTGGTTCTCTTATATGTATTCTAAAATAATAAAAAAACTAGAGAATAGACTATAGTTAAAATAGGGAAAACTCTCCATAGTTAACAAATAATTAGTTCTTATTCTATTTTAAGATATCTATTTACTTTTCATATTTTATTGTGTAGTATTAAAAAATATCATTTAAGGCTTTATACGTATAGAAAATTTAGATTGAATTGTCTGAAGATTATAAACAAATTTTTTCTATCAGATAGAGTCAAATCATCTAGGAGGCGAAAGCTATGAATTCAAAAAATTTCAAATAAGGAAATAGTTGCTATTGGGCTTATGCTATTTGCCTTATTCTTTGGGGCAGGAAACTTAATTTTTCCACCTGCATTAGGACAAGCATCAGGTACAAATTTTTGGCCGGCCATTATCGGTTTCTTATTAACAGGTGTTGGATTGCCACTATTAGGTGTTTTGGCTATTGGATTATCTGGACATGATCATCTTCAGTCATTAGCCAATAAAATTAATCCAACTTTTTCTTTGGTTTTTACGGTTACTATTATATTTATCTATTGGACCATTTTTTGCTATCCCACGTACAGCGACGGTTTCATATGAAATCAGCAATCGCTCCATTTTTACCCGAAATAACCGGCGGGTTTAATATTGGTTTATTGATTTTTTCAATTGTTTTTTTCATTATTGTTGGTTGGTTATCATTAAACCCAAGTAAAATTGTTGACCGTGTCGGTAAACTGATGACGCCATTATTGTTAGTATTTCTATTAATTCTGTTAGTTGCAACATTTGTTAATCCACTTGATCAACCAATGGAGCCTATCTGGCAGCTATATTGATAATTCATTTTTTAAAGGCTTCCAAGAAGGTTATTTAACAATGGATACTCTTGCTTCTCTAGTGTTTGGTATTATTGTTATTAATGCGATAAAAGATAGATGGAATAACAGATAAAAAGAAAATTGCATCAAGTAACAATTAAAGTCAAGCTTGATTGCAGCAGCATGTTTAGGAGCGATTTATTTAGGACTTGGCTTACTTGGGATCAACGGTAATTTTGCCGCTGGTGAAGCCAATAATGGTCCTGCTCTTGTTAACATCATGCTGCAAATGCTCATTTTGCTACGTTTGGGGTAATTTCATTCTTGGTTTTGCCATTTTATTTGCTTGCTTAACGACCGCGATTGGACTTATTACATCTTGTGCTAGTTATTTTTCGAAAATGTTCCCACGTTATTCTTATAAGACATTAGCGATTGTTTTTACTGTTTTTAGTGCAGGTGTTGCGAATATTGGATTAAGTCATTGATTACAATCTCTGTTCCTGTACTTGTAGCGATTTATCCATTAGCGATTGTTCTTAATATTTTTAACTTTTGCGGACCCCTCTTTATAAGGGACGTGTAAAGTTTACATCGATGGAGTTTATTATTGACTGGGATTTTGTAGTGTGATGATGGGTTAAAAGCAGCCGGTATTCCACTTGATGGTCTTATATAATTTCTTTGGTCAATATTTACCTTTGTTTGATGCAGGGATGGGTTGGTTATTACCGGCATTAGTCGGGTGCAATTATTGGTTATGTAGTTTCGTTTAACACACCACCTGAAGAATCTTCATTAAAAAAGGCGAATTAAACGTAAGAAGGATGACTTTATGAGTCATCCTTTTTTTGCGTTAAAAGTTGGCATCCTCCTATAATGAGTGATTTACCTAGAATTCACATCATATACTATATAAATAAACTAGTTTGGGGGAGTGGCTCTATGGGAATGGGATTTTATACGTGAACCTTTGACAGATTTTACAAAGTCTGAAAACAAGAAAGCCTTCGAGGAAGCCTTGCATAGGGTGAATTCACAACTAGGTATGGAATATCCATTAATCATAAATGGAGAAAGGATCCTAACAGAAGAAAAAATTTATTCCTATAATCCTGCCATCATGACAGAGTTAATTGGTACGGTTTCTAAAGCAAATAAAGAACATGCCAAACGAGCGATGCAAGCAGCAACGGCTGCGTTTGACTTATGGAAAAAATGGAAACCTGAAGCTAGAGTTCAACTATTGTGGAGAGCAGCATCGATCTTGAGAAGCCAGAAACATGAATTTTCAGCTCTCTTAGTGAAGGAGGTAGGAAAAACATGGATTGAAGCAGACGCGGAAATTGCTGAAGCGATTGATATTATTGAATACTATGCAAAACAAATGATGAGCTTAAATGAAGGAGCTCAGGAAAAAGAAATCGAAGGTGAAGGTAGTCAATACCAGTATATTCCGCTCGGTGTAGGAATCATTATTTCATCCTTTCATTTCCAATTGGCGAATATGGCCAAAACAGCCATTGTGGCTATTGCTGCAGGGAACACAGTGCTATTAAAACCTTCGAATCAGGCTCCTGTTATCGCAGCAAAATTTGTCCAATTGATGGAGGAGGCAGGACTGCCAAAAGGAGTGCTGAACTTTATTCCGGGAAGTAGAGCCGAAATAGTCGATTTTTTTGTAGATCACCCGAAAACACGATTTATTTCGTTTACGGGACCTCTTGGTGCAGGCTGCCGTATTTATGAACGGGCAGCGGTCGTTCATCCAGGTCAAGTATGGTTAAAACGAGTGATGGCTGATATGCATGGAAAAAATACGGTGGTTGTGGATGAGGAGGCTGATTTAGATTTAGCAGTTTCTACGATTGTCTACTCGGGCTTTGGATTTTCGGGGCAGAAACATTCCGCTGGAACTAGAGTGGTTGTTCATGAAAAGGTATATGACATAGTACTTGAAAAGGCAATTGCCTTAACAGAAAAGGTAAAAGTGGGGAATCCAGAAAAAGCTGAAACAACTATGGGCCCTGTTATTGATCGAGAAGCCTACTACAAAATCATGACTTATATCAAAATAGGTAAAAAAGAGGGTAAATTAGTTACAGGTGGTAAGGGACATCTTTCACAGGGTTATTATATTGAGCCTACTATTTTTTCGGATGTCGATATACAATCCCATATGATGCAGGATGAAATTTGCGGACCGATTATCGCCTTTTGTAAAGCACATAATATCGATCAATTGATTGAAATGGCCAATCATTCTGCGTACGAATCAACTGGGTTCTTTTTCTCCAAAAGTCGCCAACATATCGAGCGTGTTCGTGATGAATTAAATGTTAGATATCTGTATATTAATCGCAAAAGTACAGAAGCAAACGTTGGATCTCAACCATTTGGTGACTTTCATATGTATGGTAGAGCTTCAAAAGCAGATGGTCCAGATTACCTTTTGCGTTATATGAGGGCAAAAGCGATTTCCGAGAGCTTATGAAAGAATTTCAGAAATAAATCAAATCCTTTTTAATAAATCAATGCTATTATATAATTATCTAACTACTAGGATACTGTTCGTGGAATTCTTAATATGAGGAGAATATGGTTAAAATGAAAAAACATGAATTGCCGCTACGTGAAAAAGGGATTGTACTTGTTGGCTTTATGGGAGTTGGTAAAACGACAATTGGCAAAAAGCTAGCTAAAAAGCTTTATAGAGATTTTGTTGATATTGATGAAGAAATTGAAAAAGAGTTTGGAATGCCTACAACTGAAATATTTGAAAAATTCGGAGAGAAAACTTTTCGTGAACGAGAAAAGTCAATGATCATCAGTCTGAGCGAACAACCATTACAAGTTATTTCAGTTGGTGGGGGCGCGTTTATGAATGAGGAAATAAGAAAAGCCTGTTTAGAAAATTGTCTTGTGGTTTATCTTGATTTGTCTTGGGATTCTTGGAAGGAGAGAATTCCTTTAATCATTGATAGCCGCCCAATCTTACAAAATAAAAGCTTGGAACAAATAGAAGAGTTATTCTATAGCAGACAACCCGCGTATTCTTTTCATCATTCAAAGATACAAATCGATCATTTGAATGAGGAAGAAGCAGCGGAATCGATAAAGGATTCTTTAAAATTAGCTTGGGATTTATATGAATCTCGCTAATCAATGCACAGATAGGTAAAGGCCCGTCTCGATAACGGGCCATTTCTGTTTATCCATTTAAGTAAGGATGGAGGATCTTGATGACCTCTTCAAGTTTTTTTGCATTTTTATTATACATCACTTTCGCTTGATCGGACTCTGTTTGAAGTGCGAACAGTTCCAAATCGGCCTGACACTTTTTAATCATGGCCAGAAGAAGTGGTCGGACTTGGGGAGAAGGAACGTTGATTTTATCATCATACAGGTCCACTGTTAAATCTCCATAAGAGTCTACTTGTGCCATAAATACATTTTCAATGGTGACCCCAAGCTTATCTAATTCCATTGATAGCCAACTACGATCTTTTCCTGCTTCTGCCATGGCATCGTTTATGATGGTCCCATCCATGATAATGGTTTGAGGGACTTTGTCATTTGCGACTTTCATTTGGAGATCCTTCGGTGTTAAGGGTCTGTTTTCTTTTTTCAATAAAATACTAAGATCTCCTTTTGGCTCAAGCATAGCAAATTCGACATCGGCTGTATTAAATACATCTTTTTGTCGCAAGAGTGAGCCTAATTCATCAAGAGAATACTTCTCCTTTTTTAGATTATCCTCCATGATTTTTCCATCTTTTATGATGATTGTTCCTTTACCTTCTACCACATCCCTAAATTTCTTATTTTTCAAGGCAGAGAAATCAACAAGCAGTGTAATGCCACCAAATACAAAAACGGCTAGAATTCCATGCCCTATATTATTATCCAACCCCATGATCACTTCACCAGCAATGCTACCAATGGTAATACCTGATACATATTCAAAAAAGGAAATTTCCGAGATTTGTTTTTTACCTAACAGTCTTGTCATTATAATTAAAGCAAGGATAAAGACAATGGAACGAATGAATATAAGTGCCCAATCGGACATGTCCACACCACCTTTTTATGATTCTTTATATTGTGGTTCTTCTAACTCCATTTCGACTTTACGATCTTGGAGGTCTTTTTTTACTTCGCCTATTACTAACATCATTTCATGAAAGGTTTGCTGTGCCTTTTCCTCTTGAGAGTGTAGGGCAAGGGTGGATAATTGCGTCTCAATTGCTTTTAGGGTTGATAAACTTTGCTTTACGTTTGAAATGATTGTCATCTTTAATCATCCTTCATCATTGTTATAGCATCACCATTTTTACGTTAAAAATAGAACCGGCTAGCATAGAGCCAACCGGTTTGTTACACTATTGACGATATTGGGGCTCTTCATCCTGTATTTGTTGAAGCCTTGGTTCAATATTATCAATAATCGATTGTGTTTGTTGTGCCGCATCACTATATAATTTCTTTGCTTGCTGATTGTCGGTACCTAGGGAAAAAGTCTCTAGACTTGCTTGGGCACTTTTTAATCCTGCAATGGTTTGTTTAACATCTGAAATAACCGTCATGTTTATTCCTTCTTCCTAAATAGTTTCAGTTACGAAAGTATTGTTTGTTTTATCCTGTGATTGTATGTAAAGCAGGGAATGGTACTATTTGGATGGTTTTGCTGAAATCAATAAATTGTTTTAAATTAAGGTCATTCATAGTGAAGGGATAAAATAGATGAACCCAGCTTATATTGTTTGGAAAATAGTAAATATTTTATCTAATTAATGATCGCTTATATGATATAATTTATTTTTACTGTATAGTCTTCGTAAAGAGAGCAATACGATAAAAAAATTTCATAAGAATTCATTGTTGGTGAAAAAATATTCTCAATTTTACATTAAATGTATAATTAAAAGGCTGAGTATTGATTAATTTATCTATTTTTGTATATAATAAATGTAAAGTCGTATACATTTATTAGGAAATATGACAGTTAAAGTAAAATCTAATGACAACAATTTATTACGTTAAAATAGATAGTTTATATGTAAAATATATGGATTAAGGAGTTTTTTACGATGTTTAAGAACGATCATATTATTGAAAGGATCAATCAATTGAAAAAAGAGCTGGTTCAAATTGTTAAAGAAACCGGTTTTAATAGTCCTGATACCCTGTGTTGCAGTCAGGAACTAGATCGTTACATCATTCTCTATCAAAAAAAATCACTCGAATCTTCTTATTAATAAACATAGTAGATAACCTAAACATTGTAAAATTGACTTCTTGTTCATATAGATTTTCAATAAGGACACTTGATTAAGTTGTTTAAAAAAAGGCGAACACTCGGGATTATAATGAACCCCCTGTGTTCGCCTTTTTTATTTATATCTTTTTCTGTTGTTTACTCGTAAATTGGCTATTATATAAATCAGCATAGAAACCATTCTGTAATAGTAATTGTTTAATGATAAATAAGCATTATCAAGAATTGGGGCAATTATTAACATACTACCGTGTGAACAAATAAGTAAAATAAGAAGGGAGATAAAGTTATAATATAATTAATGGTCAATGGAGAAACAATTATAAGATATGAGGTGAACGATTTTGAATCAACCCTGTCATAAGCCAACTATTTATTGGATATGGTTACATCATAACGAATGGAGAATGTATCTGGCAGCAACATTAAAGGGACTTTGTTTTGTGGGCTCTCAAAATGGACCTTTTGAGGAAGTATCAAAATGGGCAGAAAAGACCTTTCCCGAAAGCCAATTGGAGGAAAATAAGGACATACTCCTTCCCTTTTCAGAGCAGATCATAGAATATTTGGAGGGAGAGCGGGAGAATTTTACCCTATCATTTGATTATAAGGGGACAGCATTTCAACAAGCTGTTTGGAAGGCACTTTGTGAGATTCCGTATGGACAGACAAAATCCTATTCCGATGTTGCAAACACGATCGATAAACCAAAAGCCGTCCGTGCAGTTGGAGCTGCAATTGGAAAGAATCCCATTTTAATTACGGTCCCTTGTCATCGTGTGGTCGGAAAGAACGGATCATTAACGGGATTTCGTGGGGGATTGGAAATGAAAAAACAACTGCTTAAATTGGAGCAAAAATGATCGAACAGTTAGTGAAGGGGGTGTTGCCAGAAAAGAACGCTTACAATTTAATGAATGATAGATCGAAAGGAAAGTCTCGGATTTATAAAGTAGCAACAGAAATCAAGAAGGGAAAAGGATAAGTTGAACTGACTGCGAACGATGTACTTATCCGCTTGCCTAAGATTCTAATAACTACTTAATTTTTTTGCTGCCTTTTTCTTCAATCCACGTCTTTTCATTTCTATTTTTACGATCGAAAGGCATTTCTTCGCTTCTATGTACTGATTAAGATCGTACAAGGATTGTCTTTGTTTAAAATATTTAAGTTGTTGTTTGTACTTTATATATAATTCCGCTACTTCTTTATCTGTTATTTCCATTAACGATTCACCAATCCTATAAAAAGTATCCAACTTAAATAGAATAAACAAGCTTTCATCATAATTCAATACCAATAGAGCATTTCAGAATTAGAAGTTTATTCTAATTGTTTGAAAACGGTTTTAATTTTTTGTCGCTAATACACACTTAATCATTTATATAAGGGGAATAGGGGGAACTTTGGTTTAGGTTTAACCATCTCAGAAAAAATTATCCACTACTATCATGGAAAAGTTCAAGTGGAAAATAAAAAAGATCAGGTCTGCTTTACCCTTTGGTTTCCCAAAACACTAGCATAATAAGATAAGAGTTTCTTAAAAAGTGAACAGTGTCTTTTTGACACTGTTCACTTTTTTTACGTCCAATTCGTTGCTTTTGTCTTTACGAAGCGACTTTAATTGCCCGCCCGAAAGGAACCTTAGGCAAATAATTATCGGGTACTAACCAGAACATTTCGTAATCTACTTGATCCATTTCCTCATAAAAGTATCCCGTGACATCGGTGATATAAAATAGCGTATCAATCTTTTCTTTCTGAGCCCATTCTAAAACTAATGTATAGGAGGCCTTTCCATGAGTTTGGTATTTTATCGTGTCCGCCTTGACTGGTGCAATGCTTCTAATCTTAAAATCCGCCTGGACAAGTAGTGTATCTGGTTTAACGGTCTCAAATAGCTTTACAATATTGTTGATCAGGATGGTTTGTACCTCTTTTGTTGAGGTATCAACACATAAAGCAATTTTTTTATCTTTTCGTGCTTGTATCATGGATAGTATTGTTTTTTGCCACTTCATTTACATCATCCCCCTTTTCAATTAGCAACAGTTCTTATTTTGCTTTTTAAAGGAAAAAATATAATGGTTATAAGACAAATTAAATATTTCCAAAAGATTTATTTCAAAAAGAATCCCAATTTGTAACGGTAGATCAATCGTAAACAAGCTTATTGATGAAAATATACGGGTCATTAACTACAGAATGCTGTATAATATAGTAGAAATCTAAATATTTGTACTAGTCTGAATCCACTTAGAGTCTAATTAATATGGATCGGATGAAACTTTTCATTCATGAAATGAGGTGAATTCATAAAAGTTATGATCCACTCCTTGTAACGTGCTTAGCCCTGTTTCTTAATGTTTGTTTTACTTTATGTATATCCTTTACATTTTTTGGGGCCATTAATAAATAGCATATGGCTGAAGGAACAAGGAATATTTGCAGAATTGACAAGGTAATCATATAACTAGTTGGTTCATGGTAGGCAATGCTAACAAGGCTAAGCAATACACCTACTCCTATGTTTCCGATGGTTCTACCTAAACTATTACATAGGTTTGCTACACTGAACACGGTTCCTCGGTGCTCTGGTAAATTCACATCCGTTATAAGAGCGAGCCAATTGGGTGTGTTTGCGGATTGGGATGCAGAAGCAAAAAAAGATAGTACCAATAATAAAGTCATCCAAGGATTCGTGAAGAGTTGCTTCACTAAATGAATGAAAATACTTAAAGCATGATGATCATCAGGAAGAACAAGACTGTCGATGGGGATCAAATACATTAAGATATAAAGTGGCATAGTAAGAAATACAAAGAAGGCTGTTAAATAGGATCTTCCCTTATAGGATTTCCTTTGGAATCTGTCACCAAGATGACCGAAATACGCAGACGTCATTCCGCCAATTTGGAAGATTGCGTATAGAAAGCCTGAGGTTATTAATGCTGTCTTTCCACTATACCCTTGTTGTGTAAGTTTAAAAATAAATAGGGTTGGAATCCATATAAGACTACCTGTTGAAATATTCATAAAAAATGCCTGTAAAAATAGATAAAGATTACTTCCTTTTATGAGTACAGGGAATATTTGTTTCACTTCAATGATATATTGATACGAATAACCATTTTGGATGAGACCACTCAGCTCAGGATCTGATTGACCTCTTGTAGGTTCTTCAACAAAAAGGTATAAAATAATGAGAAAAAGTCCTATAAATCCAACGATTTCAAAAGGCCACCTCCAACTCGTGTTTGTTGCCGTCAAAGAAGCTAATAGTGAACCTGCGATTCCACCTAAGCCTTGGGCCATTCCCCAAAGACTTAAGACCAGCCCTCGTTTTCCATAGGGAATATAATCCGTTAAGATACTAAACCCAATGGATGCGATACAGCCTAGGCCGATTCCTGTTAATAGTTGAAAGAATAGAAGCTGCCAATAACTTTGACTAATCGATGTCAAAAATACGGATAAGACCCAAATCAATGTTCCCAGCATGATGAGTCTTTTACGTTTAAATTTACCTGAGAGATAGCCCCAAAAAACAGAAGAAACAGCCGTAACTAGAATATTAATGGCAGAGATACTTCCTAATTTTGCAATTCCTACATTCAAATCTTGTGCTATATATGGGAATAGCGGTGGGAATAGTCCGATAATGATATGATCGAAAGCAGCAAGGGCAATAAATACAGTTATGGTAAATATCATCTTAGTATTAGGCTTATTCAAAAATATGAAACCCCCAGAAATGACAAAATGGTTTAATCTATTATATTATACGTCTGGCAGAAAGGGTTTATTTATGAATAAAAATATTCTGATTATTTCGTCTGATTATACCGGACATGGACATAAAAGCATTACAGAGTCCTTATGTGAAAAGATTGAAAAGGATTCTAACTTAAACGTTCATGTAGTAGATGGTTTTTCACTTGGTGGGTTTCCACTATTAAATATTGGTAAATTTTACGGACCGATCACGAGAAAATCAGAAAAATTGTGGAAGTTTATATTTCGATTTTCATCCTACTACCCAGCATTTATTAATTTCTTTATAAAGGCACTAATTAAAAAGAATTTTCTTAAACTCCTTGATGAAATCAAACCAGACCTGATTTTATCTGTTCATCCTAATTTTAACGGGTCTATATTAAATATTTTAAAAAGTCAATCTCTTAAAATACCATTTATTACGTTTATTGCGGATCTTGTCAACATATCTTCACTTTGGGCAGATAAAAGAGCAGATTATATTATAAGTCCAACGATTGAAGCACGTGAAAAGTGTATAGAATTTGGTGTCCCAGAGGAGAAAATGAAAGTGATGGGGTTCCCGGTCCGTTCGAGATTTTTCAGAACAAGCAGCAATAAAAAAATGAATTATAAAGCCGGAACTCCTTTAAAATGCCTAATCATGAGTGGTGGTGAAGGTGTGGGAAATATGGAGGATATTGCTGAGGTTCTTTTGGGTCATTTTGATTGTAAAGTGAAAATTGTTGCTGGAAGAAATGAAGCATTAAAGGAACATTTGGAGCAATCACTCAAGAGTCAATATGGCGATAAAGTTGAAATATATGGTTTTACTAAAGATATTCAGGATCTCATGTTGGATTCAGATATTGCTATTACGAGGGGCAGCCCAAATGTTATGTTTGAGTCGTTTTCTTCTAATACACCCATCATTATTACGGGTGCTTTGCCAGGTCAAGAGGAAGACAATCCAGCCTTTGCTGAAAAATTAAATTTAGGTGTGGTTTGTAAAGATTTAAAGGATATTAAACATACAATTACACAATTACTTGAAAATGATGCAGAAAAACTAAATGCAATCATTGAGTCCCAAAGAAAATTTATCAAACCACAAGCAGCAGAGGAAATCATACAGTTTATTATTGAAGTAGAGGTTCAGTTAGAGTGGAAGCTTGAAGAAGTGGTTCTGTAATAAACGCAGCAATTGTTTAGGTAAAAGAATCATTTTCTAAAGCCTGTTTACAAACAAAACTCCCACTCTGCAGGGGCAGTGTGGGAGTTTTTAGTCATAAGTAGTGTTCCATTAAGATAATCGGTTACTATAATCTTCAAAACCAAACTGTCTAATGACTTTTATGCCTTCTTCATCATTATAGGATGCGATAGAAGGGAGGTTTACCCCATTAAACATATGGTTCTTAACCATTGTATAGTGGGCCATATCACAGAAAACAAGCTTGTCTCCAGGTTTTAAAGGCTCCTTAACGGAATAGTCGCCAATGACATCTCCCGCAAGACAAGTCATCCCACCAAGTCTGTAAGTATATGCGAACTCACCAGGCTTGCCTGCATCAATGATATTTGGTCGATATGGCATTTCAAGTACGTCTGGCATATGACAGGTGGCAGACGTATCAAGAATGGCAATTGGCATCCCGTTATCAACGATATCAAGTACGGTAGACACAAGATAGCCGGTATTCAATGCAATGGCTTCACCAGGTTCTAGGTAAACATCTACTGAATACTTATTTTTAAGATATAGAATGGTTTCAACTAAGGTTTCGATATCATAATCGGGTCTTGTAATATGATGACCTCCACCTAAATTAAGCCATTTCATTTGTTTGATGTATTCCCCGAACTTTTCATCGATCACTTTAACCGTACGTGCAAGAGTATCTGAATTTTGCTCACACATCGTGTGAAAGTGCAATCCATCAATTCCTTCAAGTTCTTCAGGTTTAAAATTAGCCAATGTAACCCCAAGTCTTGAATGTTGATAGCATGGATCGTAAAGTGGTGTATCTATTTCGGAATATTCAGGATTGATACGAATCCCGCATTCTATATTTTTCGAGCTTACATTCTTCACTTTATCTTTGAATTTTTTCCATTGTGGAAACGAATTAAAAACAATATGATCAACGTAACTTAGAAGTTCATCGATTTCTCCATCTGAATAAGCAGGAGCATATGCATGAACTTCTTTACCCATTTTCTCATATCCAAGTCTAGCTTCAAAAAGTGAACTTGAAGTCACACCTTTTAGATATTTACCGACTAGAGGAAAGAGTGAGTGCATCGAAAATCCTTTTAAGGCAAGAAGAATGTTGCATCCTGTGCGCTCTTGAACAGAATTCAGGAGTTCAAGGTTCTTCGTAAGTAGTCTTTCATCCACAACATAACAAGGCGATGGAAGTGCACTGAAATCAATGTTTTTCATCAATTATACCTCATCAAGTAGAGTGGGTGAAAAATTCTCTTGCCATGGCAGTCCATTTTCATTCAAAGCTTCCATAAATGGATCTGGATCAAACTCTTCAACATTATAAACACCAGGTTTTTTCCAAATGCCCTTCATAAGAAGCATAGCACCGATCATGGCAGGTACACCTGTTGTGTAGGAAACAGCCTGTGCTCCAACCTCTTCGTAGCATTTTTCATGATCACTTACATTGTATACATAATACGTTTGTGGTTTTCCATCTTTTGTACCTTGAATCACGCAGCCAATATTTGTTTTCCCTTTTGTTCTTGGTCCTAATGAAGCAGGATCAGGAAGAAGTTCTTTTAAAAATTGAAGAGGAATAATTTCTTTTCCTTCATACATAATAGGCTCAATAGAAGTCATTCCAACGTTTTCAAGTACTTTTAAATGAGTTAAATATCTTTCTGAAAAAGACATCCAAAAACGTATGCGCTTGACACCTTTAATATTTTTAGACAATGATTCTAGTTCTTCATGATACATAAGGTAAATGTCAGTTGGACCAACTTCAGGAAGATTGTACACCTTTTTAACTGAAAGCGGCTCTGTCTCGACCCATTCCCCATTTTCAAAGTAACGTCCATTTGCGGTTACTTCACGAATGTTGATTTCAGGGTTGAAATTTGTGGCAAAAGGATAACCATGGTCACCAGCATTAACATCGACGATATCAATGGTATGAATTTCATCAAAGTAATGTTTTTGAGCATAAGCTGTAAAAACACTTGTAACACCTGGATCAAAGCCACTACCAAGAATAGCTGTTAATCCAGCTGCTTCAAATTTTTCTTTATAGGCCCACTGCCATTTATATTCAAATTTTGCTGTATCAGGTGGTTCATAGTTTGCTGTGTCCACATAATGAACACCTGTAGCAAGGCAAGCATCCATAATGGTTAAGTCCTGATAAGGTAAAGCTACGTTTATCACGATTTCTGGACCAAAGTTGTTAATTAACTGAATAACCTCATCTGTGTTGTCAGCATCCACTTGAGCAGTAGAAATCTTTGTTTTGCTACCAGCTAATTTCTCTTTAATCGCATCACATTTTTCGATCGTTCTGCTGGCAAGACAAATTTCCTCAAAAACATCAGGATGTTGACAGCATTTGTGCACAACCACGCTGGAAACGCCTCCAGCACCAATAATTAATGCTTTACCCAACTTTAAAACCTCCTATTCTCCAATAAAGCCTAAATTTCAATAAAATTGATTATACCTAAATAACTATAAGCAATCAATAATAAAATAATAATGAATTTGAATTAACTTTTTGTAAAAGGAAGATCCGCGTTAATTAAATTTCCCTCTATTTTGACATTTATGTATAACCATAAAAAAGCTAACACGAAAGTAAGAGTGTTAGATGTCACAAATACAATATCTAGTATGTATAAAAAATACTAGATATTGTATGTATGATATGTCAGTTATTCAATTTTGTCGAATAACTTTTTTAAATAAAGTTTACAGCATTAAGCATTTTTAAGGATGGATAGTGGTGTTACTTTTACCGCACATGCTTTAAATTCAGCTGTTCCAGAAATAGGATCATATTCGTTTATGGTTAAGACATTTGTGGGTACCTCACTAAAGTGAAAGCTCATAAAGATGAGACCTGTAGGAACTTGATCTGTTACTTTTGCTTTTACTTTTACTGTACCTCTTCGTGATGACACTTCAACAAAATCATCTGACTCAATACCAAGTTTTAAGGCATCAGCTGGATTAATATCGGCTGTTTCTTCCGTTTGTCTAATTTTCACACCACTTGCATAGTGACGTGTTTGAGAATGAGTATTATAAGATTCCAATCGTCGCCCTGTGGTTAACGTAAATGGATACTCCTCATCAGGAAGTTCAACAGGCTCTGTATATGTTACAGGGACAAATTGAGATGGTTTTGATTCATTCTCAACATCCTCATGGAAACGGGTGTGAAGGATAAAGGTTCCCGGATGTGACTCATCTGGGCATGGATAATGGAGGCCATATTCCTTTTCGAGTCTTGCATAAGAGATTCCACCAAATATTTCCCAAGCTAAAGAGCGCATTTCATCCCAAATTTCTTCACTGTTTTTATAGCTCATCGGATAACCAAGTTTTGTGGACAAATCACAAAGGATTTCCCAATCTTCTTTTGTATTTGGATGAGGTTCAACAGCTTTGCGAACCCGTTGTACTCGGCGATCTGTATTTGTAAATGTCCCTTCTACCTCTCCCCATGATCTTGCAGGAAGAACAACATCTGCTAATTCAGCTGTCTCTGTTAAGAAAAGGTCTTGGACAATTAGTAGGTCAAGGGTTTTAAATAACTCTTTTGTGTGATTCATATGAACATCCGCAACAATCGGATTTTCACCAATTACATATAGTGCTTTAATTTCCCCATGTTCCATTTTTTCAAATGTTCTCGTTTGTGTGTCACCAGACATTGGATTTATTTTAACGTTCCAGGCATTTTCAAATCGGGAACGATATTCATCGTTTGTTAAACTAACAGCTCCAGGTAATTGGTTTGGTAAACAGCCCATGTCGCCTGCACCTTGAACATTATTTTGTCCGCGTAGAGGCATAATGCCGCAACCTTCTTTTCCAATCTGTCCTGTTAATAAGGCAAGGTTTCCTACATCAAAGACATTGTTAACACCGCAATGATGTTCAGTAATACCTAATGTATAAGCAATCATGGCTTTGTCTGCTTGAGCATATTCTCGAGCTGTATCTATAATATCTTGTGGTGATAAACCAGTAATAGATGCTGCGTATTCAGGCGTATACATTTTCACTTTCTCTTTTAAAGCGTTAAATTCACTTGTATGTTTCTGAATAAAGGTTGCATTATATAAATTTTCTTCAATAATGACATGCATAAGAGAGTTAATAAGGGCAATGTCCGAACCAACATGAAGTGGCAGGTGACGATGTGCACTTTTTACCATATCGATTTTTCGGGGATCAATCACAATGATTTTTAGACCATTTTTAGCTGCTTTTTTCATTCGATTACCAATAATCGGATGTGCCTCCGTTGTATTAGAACCAATTAATAAAAGTACTTCTGCGTGATCAAAATCATCTATTCTACTTGTTGGAGATCCACTACCAAATATAGCTGCCAGACCGGCAACACTTGGAGCGTGTCACGTTCGGTTACAACCATCAATGTTGTTACTTCCAATGGCTGCACGCATAAATTTCTGTGTGATGTAGTTTACTTCATTCGAAGCACGAGCTGGTGCAAAAGCAGTAATGGCTTCAGGACCAAATGTCGTTTTAATATGGCTTAACTTTTCAGCAATAAAGTTATAAGCTTCTTCCCATGTCGTTTCTACAAGCTTACCAGCTTTACGGATGAGAGGAGCTGTTAGACGACTTTCGGCATGAACATAGCCAAAACCAAAGCCACCTTTGATACAAGTTTGCCCTTTATTTACAGGTGCATCTTTGTCCCCGCGGGATTTCACTATTTGATTATTTTCCACCTCAAGAATGAGGCCGCAACCTGTTCCGCAATAACCGCAAACAGTTCTAATCTTTTTTGTTTCTTCCAATATTAACCCTCCCTATTATGTTGTCATTCATTAGCTTGATGCATACTGCTATTATACAACAGCTTGAAAATGATGCGGTGATAGTTGTCACTTTGTATAATCAAATTTTTTGCCTAATTCATTTAAAGGGTGATATCATAACTTTGGTAATATTGGAAATTTAAGGGGTACAATCTAAGTTCGTTCGTCATAAAGAAGAAGGAGTGAGAATGATATGTCTGAATTACAAACTTCATTTACGCTTAAAGGGTTAACACTAAAAAATAGAATTGTGATGGCGCCCATGTGCCAGTATTCTGTCGATGCAAAGGATGGGAAACCAAACGATTGGCATTATGTGCATTATGTCTCGCGAGCGGTTGGGGGAACAGGGCTTATTATAATGGAAATGACGGATGTTGATCCAGATGGGCGCATTTCAGATTATGATTTGGGTTTATGGTCGGATGATCATATTTCCTCATTTCAAAGAATTGTATCCGAAGTACATAAATATGGAGCCAAAATAGGTGTGCAAATTGCTCACGCTGGTCGGAAGGCAGAAGATGCTCTTCAACCAGTAGGTCCATCCACTATTCCAGTAGTACCACATACGGAAGAAACCAATAATGAACAATATAAAATACCAAGAGCCCTGACGATTGAGGAGATCAAAGGGACGATCTCTCAGTTTAAAGAAGCAGCTAGGCGTGCTGTTTTAGCGGGATTCGATACCATTGAACTTCACGGAGCACATGGCTATTTGATCCATCAATTTCACTCACCAGGCATAAATAATAGAGAAGATGAGTATGGCAAAGATTTATCCAAATTTGGAGTAGAGGTCATCCAGGCAGTAAAAAGTGTAATGCCTGATTCAATGCCGCTGATTTTGAGAATATCCGCAAGGGAATATATGGACGGCGGTTACGAATTAGAGCATTCGCTTGGCCTCGCGAGACGATATAAAGAAGCTGGAGTGGATATGTTCCACGTTTCCACTGGTGGTGAGGCGCCTCCAGGAAAAGTAAAACCAGCTAACCATCCAGGATATCAAGTTCCTTTTGCACGAGCATTTAAAGAGGCTTTAGACGTTCCGGTTATTGCCGTAGGAATTTTAGAAGACCCACTACTTGCCGAGGCAACGATTGCGAATGGAGATTCTGACCTTGTCGCAATAGGTAGAGGGATGCTCAAAGATCCTTATTGGACTCTTCATGCGATTGAAGCTGTATCTGGAAGTGTAGAACCGCCTGTTCCATATAAAAGGGCATTTTAAAGGATTGTTTTTAGTAAAAGGAGGTTACCGATTAGGGGTAACCTCCTTTTGCTTTAGGTTGATTCAGTGGGTTTGTTCTTCATTCTGAAAATGTTTTTTTAAATTTATTTCAGGTGGAAGTTGGTTGTTAGAGCTCGGAACATGTTTTGGTTTGAAGTCAATCTCATCAGAAGAGAAAAGGAGAATCATCATCATACCAAATTGAGCCTTTGCCTGAATGAGAATAGGTTGATTATATTTATTCTTAAAAGAAAAGTCTGGTCCATACCAACTAACTGTTGCATCACGACCTGGTGGAACATACGGAACTCGCCTACTATGAGAGTATCGCTGAAGAATTTGAAGTCCTGAGCGGTCTACCGCATTGAATAAGGTGGAAGAAACCTGACAAATTCCACCACCAACGCCTTCGGCAATTTCCCCTCTAACGATAATGGGGGCAGGCAGGTAGCCCTTATCTTTAGTTCGTTTGCCAACAGTCTGATTGAAAGAAAAGATTTCCCCAGGGAAGATAACTTGATTGTTAATCGCTTTAGCAGCTAAAGAAATATTATGCGATCTTTCCTTATTATGGCTATTGAAATAGGTTACATAATGCCCAATCCTTTGAGTTCGGATCTGTGATAGTAATTCACTGTCTACCTTAGGGTAAACGATGCGAACGGGAACTTTAATGGTAGACGAGTCTTTTTGATATAAATAGGTTAAAAGTTCCTCCTTAAAAACAGCTTTGTTTAATTCCATTCCAGGTTGCTCAGGAATAATATGCCCGTTTTCATCGAGGGCTGCATCTACTGCTTCCTTACGAATTTGTTTGTTTAGCTTTTCAGATATTTCCTGATATTTCTGTATATCCAACGAAGGAAAACCAACCCCATATAGACTCGAAGATAATTCGGATCTATTTATCGTCATGATTGGTTTTTGTCCTTGGATAATGGTTAGGTCATCTGATACATCAGATGATGGTTGTGCGAATAACATTAGTCCAAAAATCCATGCATATTTCAATTCGTTCACCTCTAATATAGTATGAGATAAGAGGGAATTCTTATGTGTGTCAATCAAGTCAAGTAAAGCATGATGTTTAAAAAATACGATAATAGTTCTTATGGTATGGGTAAATATTCACAAAACTCCTTTTAAATTTTACATTAAAATTACAAAAAATTAATAGTATTGCAGTAAATTAAAAGTAAGCGTTTTTCTCCGTTTTAGCTTACAGGAAAGAATATTAGTAAGCTTCGATAGATACCCCAACACTGATTACACACTCCATCGATTGATATTTAAAAGTATCAGAATAGAAATGCATAGGAGATTAAGGATGACGTATACAAAATAAATAATGGAAAATGTAGGTGTCTAAATGCAAAGTATTATTGGAGATATCACAAAAAACTGTATTATTGTTACTCCTGAAACGAAATGTGAGGATGTTTATTCAATCTTTGAGGAGGATACCTTAATAGAAGGTATTGTTGTTGGTACAAAAGAACATCCTGTTGGGATTGTTATGAAGATTAATTTTTTCCAAAAACTTTCAACTAAATACGGTTTTGACCTTTATATGAAGCGCAACATTGAACTTGTTATGGATCGTAAAGTGTTAATGGTTGATTATGTCGCATCCATCACTGAAGTCAGTTCACTAGCTATGAAAAGACAGCTGGAAAATATTTATGACCTAATTATCGTAACTAAAAAAGGAAGTCTCTATGGAATTGTCAGCATACGCGAACTCATTATTAAATTATCAGAGGTCCAAATCAGCATTGCACGTTATGCAAATCCACTCAGTGGCTTGCCAGGAAACAATGTGATTGAAGAAACATTGAAAAAGGTTCTGACATACGAAAGATATAGTGTCCTATATTTAGATATTGATTCTTTTAAAGTATTTAATGATACTTTCGGATTTAGTGAAGGCGACGGATTAATAAAGAAAACAGCTACGATCATTTCAGAGACCATTTTGACATCAGAAAACGAACCTTCATTTGTCGGGCATATTGGTGGAGATGATTTTATCGCTGTTCTTCCACACTATCGCCACGAGGAGATTTGTCGGGAAATTATTACTCATTTTGATACATTTATTTTACAATTTTATACGGAGGAAGAGATCGATAGAGGATATACTGAAGCTGTTACGAGAAAGGGCATTCTTGAAAATATACCGTTAGTAAGTATCTCGATTGCAGTAGTTCAAAATAGATATGATCGTTTTAAATCTGTTGGACAATTGAGCAAAAAGGCAGCAAAATTGAAAAAACAATGCAAGTCTATTCAGCAAAGTGCGTTTATAACATTAGAAGAATGTCATGCTTAATTGAAAAGTTTAATATTGAGATAAATGCTAATCTAAAGAAGAGATCCTTACTGAGTAAGGACCTCTTCTTTAGATTAGCTGCTTCTGCTTATTTGAATGAGGAAGTGGAAAACGACCATTACTTAGTTCGGTCTGAGGTCTTCCAAGTGCATAGCCTTGCCCCATATGGATGCCGAGGTCTTTTAGATAGCTCAGTTCGGACAGTGTTTCAATTCCTTCAGCGATTATAGTAGTATCGACTTGTCTAGCAAAATCCAAAAGGAGTTTAACTAAACGTTGCTGTTCAGGATGTTTATCAATATTTCGGATGAGTGACTTGTCAAGTTTAATAAATTCTGGTTTCACTCTAATAAGGGTTTGTAAGCTGTTATAGCCTGTTCCTACATCATCAAGAGCAATTCGAAAACCTTGTTGTCGATAATGCTCAATGATATTTTGAAACTGGTCATAGTTTAATATAGCCTCTTTTTCCGTTAATTCTAAAATAACTTGAAAAGGGGAGAGATTATGTTTAAGCAATAAGTCCATAGTGATGCCACTCCGATAGGTAGGATCGCCCAAAACTTGCGATTGGATATTGATGAACACTAAGTGGTTCTTGTGCTCACAGGATGTCTGAACTTGTTTGGCAAATCGTTCAAAAGAGAGATTTCGTAAAAAACATTCGATTTTAAACACTTCTCTGCTTTTCCCAACAAAGTCATAGAAATGTTCAGTTGTTGGAAAGGTTATTGTTTGTTGGGGACGGTTTAGAATTTCAAAACCTAAAGTGGAGCCTTTTTGCAAAGAGAGAATGGGTTGAAATAGGGTTTGGATCGATTCTGCTTGCAAGAGTTCATGAAGTTCTGTTTGTTTGTGAAATTCATCATAAAGAGTATTCGTTTTGGAATTCAAGAAACGAAGAAAGCGTATAAAGTTTATTATTTTATTCTCATTTTTAGTAGTAGGATTCATAAGATCACCTTTTGTAGAAAATTATTGAAATATAGTAATTCTATTATAGTATAACCATACATGGCTTCACACTATGAATTTTGTAAAGGTTCTGTAAAAATGATCTTGATGAAAGCCTTGCCTTAAGTAAGATAGTGAGCGCTTGAAACTTGGAGGTAGGGAACAGTCCTCAACTAATTTCTTCAATTAATTGAGGACTATTATTCTTAGGAGAGTTGACTAAGTTAGATACTTCATAAGCCTCTAATAGACCTTCTTGAAGTGGAACTAATAAATGATTCAACAATTGAACATCGCTTATAGCGGGATTTAACCATGTATGTTCATCCTCAGGTCTAAGAATGACGGGCATTCGATCATGAATATCCTTCATAAGTTTATTAGGAGTTGTAGTAATAACTGTACATGTAAAAATGGTATTTCCGTTAGGTGATTTCCAACGTTCCCAAATTCCGGCCATAGCAAATAATTCATTTGTTTTTAATTTGATTCTCATAGGGGTTTTTGTATGAGGATCATGTCGTTTCCATTCGTAGAAACTATCCGCAACGATAAGGCATCTTCTTTTCCTATAGCCATCACGAAAACTAGGCTTTTTCGCTAATGTTTCAGCTCGGGCATTTATTAATTTGAAGCTGATTTTTTCATCCTTCGCCCATGAGGGAATCAATCCCCATTGTAAATAACCTAATCGATTCCGTTTCCCATCGTTAATAACAGATAGGACTGGTTGAGATGGAGCAATATTGTAACTAGCACTATAGAGTTCTTCTGAGACGGCAGACTCGATAGCAAAACGATCCATGATTTCATTAAAATCAGCAGATAAAGTAAACCTACCGCACAACAGGATCACCTCCATGTTTGGATAGGTTTATTTTAACCATGAAAGGCGAGAGAATCAAAAGGTTGCGATAGTAGTAGTTCCTACTGTTTATTATGTCCCAGAACATCGTTATTCTGACCAGATCTTCCACCATTTTTTATTCTTCTTAGCCGCAGCGACTTCTCGATAACTTGCCAGCATAGATTGGAAGATTTCTTCTCTTTTACTAATTTCCTCTTGTGATTGTCTAAGGTCATTAATGGATTCGATTAAATAATCTTGTTGGGCATCAAAGGATTTTGATGCATTCCTAATTTCATTTTTGGTTTCCATAAGTGTCTGTGATACTTTTTTTAATACCTTTTGATTATCTCTTTCAGCTACTTTTGCAGAGGAGTCAATTTGTTTTGAAAGTTGTTTATAAGTAACTTCCGAACTTCTCAGAAGGTCATCTGTTAGGGCTACGAACGTTTCGGAAGTATGTTCCGAAGCTTGCATAATGCTATTGGAAAGCTCAAGGACTTCCACCTTTCTTTTATCATTGGACCTCTGAATGGATTTAGAAAGTTCTTTAACTGTTTGAAGGGAGGTGTTTGAAAATGCATTTTTGATGTCATCCAAAAGTTCTTTTTTACTAAGTAATAACTCCTGCTTGAACTCTTGCATCAGATCTTGTTTAAATGATGCAATGGCCACATTAAAGTCAGTCATATTAGACGTTTGAATCTCATTGGATGCAGGGAGTGAGATTTCTTGGGCAGGTTGGACTGCCAATTCGAGTGATTCGGAACTAGCTTCTGAATGGCCGCTATTCAAATGTTGTTCCAATAGTTTACGAATCATTCCTTTGCTCACATTCTGTTCACGCATTTCTTTAACCTTTGCAAGCGTCTTGATTTCGTGATCGGTGTAATATCTAGCGCCTTGTTGTGTACGAGGAATGTTAAGTAGACCATTTAAATCCTTTTCCCACTGTCTTATGGTCCCAGTAGGGATATTAAGCTTTTGAGAAACTTCATTAATTGAATAAGCTCGTACAATCTGTCTGTTGTTCATATCTCCATTCCTTTCTACTAGAACAAATTTTAAAATTAGATTTTAACTATATTCTTTGGAAGGACGGTCTTTTTCCTGCTGCCTGACAAAAGCTTTCAAAACAAGAGGAAATTCAACAGTAAACAGCCTGTATAGAGAAAATACGTCGAATAGAAAAGGGAGTAGTAAATAAAGGATTGGCTCATAAGCGTTGGACTAATAAAAAAAGCCTGCCAAAAGGTATATAACCTTCAAGCAAGCTTTCTATCATAAACAAGAAAAAACAATATTCCTTTATTTTACTTCTGCCCAATAATATTGAATAGCTTCTTTTCGAACGACTTCAGGACATTCAACTTCGTCTTCCCAATTATCGTAGTTATTCTCACCATTAATATGTTGAATATCGACACTATAAAACTTATCTTTGTATTTAAAAATAACGACGATCATTTCAAAATATCCAGCGTCATCGTTTCCGAGTTCCTGGATAAATTCTAGACCGTAAGTGGAATGATTTTTTCTTTCTGCAACAGACTCTAATATCACGTTTTTTGGGAACTTCATTTTGGTCTCTCCTTACATATTATAAGCGTATTTTAATACTAATACGAAAAAAAAGAAACTATTAAGTCAATAAAAAGGTGATTATTTTTTTACTTGAGAAAAATTTACATTAAATGTAAATTTAAAACAGCATTTATATTAATGTTAAAAATTGCACTTGTCATATTATGTAGAATTATGTAGAATTATATAGTATTTAAAATTTTTTCGTACTCTTTATGTGATGATGAGGATAAATACTCTACCATAATATTTAGGGAAATAGTTGCTTAAGATTGATACATTCAAACATACGATTAGTATGGTCGGATCTAATCGTGGAATTTGATTGTTATTTTTTGGAAAATAAAAGTTAATAAAATATTCACAATTCGCTTGATATATGTGACTAATATCACTAAACCATTCTTTCTATTAAATTAATATTAATCTATAGAGGGATGGAATGAATGGTGATCATGGGTATAAAGCTGAAAAGTTCTCGTACTTGGTATTGAAAATGAAATGGAAAGATTGAAGATAAATAGGGGGAAATATAAATGAATTTATTATCAAAATCAAGAGTGATCAATTCTTTGCTACAAAACGCTGCTGGAAAATCTGTTAATTTTAAGGAAATGTCTGAGACATTATGTGAAGTGATTGAAGCAAACGTGTTTATTATTAGTCGCCGGGGAAAGTTATTAGGCTTCGCTGTTCACCAACAAATTGAAAATGAACGCATGAAACAAATGCTTGTGGATCGTCAGTTTCCTGAAGAATATACAAATGGATTAGCTACTATTGCGGAAACATCTTCAAATCTTGATATAAACAGTGAACATTCTGCGTTCCCAGTAGAAAATAAAGAACTATTTAAAGATGGATTAACAACAATTGTTCCAATTATTGGTGGTGGTGACCGCTTAGGAACCTTAATCATAGCAAGAGTAGAAAAACCGATTCAAAATGATGACCTTATGCTTGCAGAATATGGTTCTACCGTTGTTGGAATGGAGATCCTTCGTGAAAAGGCTGAAGAGATTGAGGTAGAAGCAAGAAGTAAGGCGATTGTGCAAATGGCTATGAATTCATTATCCTATAGTGAGCTTGAAGCAATTGAACATATTTTTAATGAATTGGATGGGTCAGAAGGTTTATTGGTGGCTTCTAAAATTGCGGATCGAGTTGGAATTACACGTTCGGTTATCGTTAATGCTCTTCGTAAACTCGAGAGTGCGGGTGTCATCGAATCACGTTCTTTAGGAATGAAGGGGACTCATATTAAAGTATTAAATGATAAGTTCCTAAATGAACTTGATAAGTTAAGATCAAAAGATAGTCGATTAGCTTAAGGAAACAAATAGGACAAGTGCAGACATCCAACTTCCGGCGAATACCCATGAGGAAGTTGGATGTCTGTTTTTAATTGAATCTTGCCGAATTCATTCGCTTCGTTTTTCTTTTAATGTAGTATTTCCTGAAATGGTCCTAACACAGATTGTGTTCAATACCATTTTTAGTATTCTTTTTACATTTTCAGGGTTATTATTTGCACAACCTGATATAATAACTAGATAATAATGGTAGGAACAATATAGTGAAATTAGTAACTGTAAACGATCTAGAATTATGTAAAGGTGAGAAAATAAAATGGTTACAAAAACAAAAGGGTCAAGAAAAATTGCGATATATTCATTAATCATTATGGGGGTAGGCTTTATTGCAACAACTCCTTTTAAAGGGCCCATACTAGTTGATTTGTTACATGGGGGTTTTGAAGCAGGTCTTGTTGGTGGACTAGCAGATTGGTTTGCTGTAACCGCGTTATTTCGACATCCACTTGGAATTCCGATCCCGCATACAGCACTCCTGCCCAACAATCGTAGAAGAGTCACAAATGGGCTTGTATCGGTGTTAAAAAGAGACTGGCTTTCTAAGGAAAGTATCCTGGAAAAGGTGAAAAATATCTCGTTCACTGAGAAATTATCGGTTGTGTTTGAAAAGCAGATCGCAACTGAAACTTTTAGAAAAGGCCTTATGAAACTGTTCAAAAAATTGATCGATTCAATTGATGTAGAAAAGATGACGCCTTTTGTAAAGAAGCAACTAAAATCAACTCTCTCGGATTTAGATATGAGCCCGATTCTTTCATTGATCAGTCAAAAATTATTAAATGAAGAAATTGAAAAAAAGGCTTTAGATCATACATTGAATAAAGTGGAAATCTATCTAAAAGAAGAAAAAACAAGTCACAAGCTTGGTGCTGTTTCTATGAACGTGCTCAACAATATTGAAGCAGATGGAATTCTTCAATTTGCACTTAAATCCATTCAAAGTATCCTTAACGAGGAAAAGCTGGGTCATATTGTTCAAAATTTATTATTGAGTGTTGTAAAAGGGTTAAAACAAGAAGAAGACCCAAATCGTAAGGCCTTAATCGCTTATATTCGGAAAGAGATACAAGGAGCTAGCGATAACGTGGCATTAGTAGAAGGAGTTGAAAAATGGAAGCATCAACTTCTTGATAAATGGGAGCCTGATCAAACAATAACAGTAAGTCTAAAAAAAATTCAGCAAAATATCTTAGAGTTTACACAAGAAGAATCGTTTATGGATACTTATCTCATGCCAATGATTCAGTATCTATTAGACCTGTTTAAAGATAATCACAGCGCTATTGATCCATGGATCCAGAATCAAATTGCTATTCTTGTTGAAAATAATCATGAACATATTGGGGATCTTGTACAAGAGAATTTAGATAAGCTTGATGATCAAACATTGGTGGATATGGTGGAAAATAATATCGGACGGGATCTCCAATGGATACGGGTTAACGGAGCCGTTTGTGGTTTTGTGATTGGGGTTTTCCTAACAGGCATACAAGTTTTATCAACTTTTTGGTAATCTCTTTTTATAGACAAATTTGCATCCATTTTAATAAAAAACCCGATTGGTATCTTAAACCAATCGGGTTTTTTATTAAAATAGAGAGGTTAGGCAGCTGAAGTCTTTCCTTTTTTTAAGATAAAAGAGAGGATGACTAATACAGCCAGCGTTACGAGACATACCGTAGTACCGATAATATTGTTTTTATTAAAAATAAAAGCAATAAAAATACCGGTTAACGATAGGATTCCAAATATGGTTGTATATGGGAACCACTTTACCTGGAAAACGGGCTGAATGTTGTATTGTTTACGAAGCTTTAATTGTGCAAGACAAATACAGATCCATATGAATAAAACAGTAAATCCAGGTATGGACATTAGGTAGCTAATGACCTGATCAGGAGTGATATAGGACAAAAATACTCCTGCTAGAATAAATATGGTTGTTAAGAGGATTCCATTAAGAGGAATTCCCTTTTTTGTTATCCTTGAAAACGCCTTAGGAGCTTCGCTATTTTGAGACATAGTAAACAAAGTTCTTGATGTTGCGTAGATCCCTGAATTGGCTGCTGATAATACGGCTGTTAATAGGACAAAATTCATCACATTAGCTGCACCAGGAAGTCCGATTGAGCTGAACACCTGAACAAATGGACTTTCTTGTCCGGACACTTGGTTCCAAGGAATAATTCCGCAAATAATAAGAATGGGTAAGACATAAAAAAGAATAACTCTTATTACAGTTCCTTTAATGACTTTTGGTATCACTTTTTGGCTATCCTTCGTTTCTGTCATGGCCACCCCAATTAATTCGGCGCCACCATATGAAAACATAACCACTAAAAAAGCACTGAGGATGCCGCTGATCCCCATTGGGAAAAACCCGCCATACTCTGTATAATTTGAAAATGAAGGCGTTGTACCAGGAAAAATACCAGAAAGGACCGAGGCACCTAAAATAATAAAGGCAATTAAAGTAACAATCTTAATACCCGCAAACCAAAACTCGAGTTCCCCATAGTTTTTTACTTCAAACAAATTGATTCCAATGATGATCGCCCCACAAAAGACACTTAAAACCCAAAGCGGTACATCGGAAAACCAGAATTGTAAAAAGCTCCCTGCTGCAATTAATTCGACAATGGTCACGACCACCCAGTTAATCCAGTAGAGCCAACCAACAATAAAAGATAGTTGAAATCCAAATGCTTTATGGATCAGATGCTGTACATTTAAATGAGGATAAACGGTTGCCATCTCACCTAAAGCTGCCATGACAATAAACAACAAGAGTCCGCCAATTAAATAGGCAATGACAACACTTGGTCCAGCCATATTTAATGTATCGGAGCTACCTTTAAAAATACCTGTTCCAATCATTCCGGCTAGGGCAATAAACTGGACATGTCTTGGCTTTAAGCCTCTTTGTAATTCGTGATGGTTTTCTTCCATACTGTTCACACCTTACTTTTTTTAATATACTTTTTATCCGTATCTCGATCACGACGAAATATAGAGTAATAATTAGATTGTTCTTTTATAATTAAACGCTTTTTAGCAGTAAAGAACATTATATTAATATACCATAATGAAGGCGTGTGTCAATTTGTTTATAAATGGATATATGCCAAGGATTTGGATAATCAGGGAATGGAACCAAGTTACCTGAATGTTAGTGAATAATAGATATTGATGATGAATTTTCTTGGATAAATAATCTGTAAAAAAGAGACAGTAAAGGTGAAAGATGAAAAATCTTAACTAAACAGGAAAGGAATTAAAAAAATGGTATTTAGACTTAAGAGAATGATGATTTCTTCTTTAGTAGTATTACTATTATTTTCACTTTATAATCCATATGTAAATGCTGAAAAGAGTGAAGACGCAACACCTGAAATGGAGTTTCGAGTAAAGGGAACCATAACGGTAAATGGTAAGAGGTTCAAAGATTTAAATGGTAACAAGAAACTAGATCCTTATGAAAACTGGCAATTGAAAGATGAGGATCGAGTAAAGGACTTGGTTTCGCAGATGAACCTTGAGGAAAAAGCCGGATTACTATTGATTCCAGAATTCCCCGAATTTAAAGAGGGGAAACTAGTACTCCCAAATAAGATGATTAATCAAAATACCCGTTATTTTATCTATCGTGAATCACCAAATGCGGATGTGATTGCGAATGTTAATAACCAGCTTCAAGAAGCGGCTGAGGAATCAAGATTAGGAATTCCAGTCATAATGATTTCAAATCCGCGCAACCATTCTGAAGCAACTTCGATTGTTGAGGACTTAGACATGGATAAGCCTGGACAATTCTCTTATTGGCCTGCTCCTTTAGGTCTTGCGGCAACACGCGATTTAGATCTTATTGCAGAATTCGCAAAAATCGCTTCAAAAGAGTATCGAGCTGTTGGAATCCGTAAACTATATGGGTATTCAGCAGATGTTGCAACCGATCCGCTCTGGTCAAGAATTGATGAAACATTTGGCGAAGATCCGCAAATCATTTCAGACATTATCTTTCGAATTGTGAAAGGGCTTCAAGGAGATATCCTTAATGATAACAGTGTCACCACAACAGTCAGACATTACCCAGGTGGTGGGGCGCGCTATAAGGGGAATGATCCTCATTTTGAAGAAGGCCGATTCAATATTTACCCAACAGAAGGCAGTCTGAAAAGGATTCATTTACCACCTTTTAGAGCGGCGATCGAAGCGGATACAACGTCGATCATGCCCTATTACGCATACCCAAGCAATAAAAGTGCCAAACAAGGCTTACCACCATTTCGTCCAGATAAACAGTTTGAAGAAGTCGGTTTTGCCTTAAATAAAGGGTTTATAGACGATTACTTACGAAAAGAACTTGGTTTCCTGGGGTACGTCAACTCTGATACAAGTGCTATCATTGATAAAGCTTGGGGTGCTAAAGACTTACCAATAGAAGCAAGATTTGCAAAAGCGCTAAATGCAGGAACCAATATTTTCTCTGGAGCAGCAAATCCAGCACCTATTATTAATGCGGTGAAACAAGGTTTGGTTGATGAGCAAAAAGTGAATCGTTCTGTTACCTATCTATTGACTGAGATGATGAAACTAGGCCTTTTCGAAAATCCATATGTAGATCCAAAAAAGGCACTTGAAGTAGTTAATAGCCCTGCTTCACAAGAACGTGCAGACCTGGCTCATCGAAAGTCGGTGGTACTATTACGGAATGAAAATAAAATACTTCCTTTAACAGATGAAAAAATTAAAGGAATAAAACTGTATGTTGAGGTGTTTCCAGGAGGGGATAATGGAGCAAATACACAAAAACTAAAGGAAAGTATTCGAAACTATGATTCAGGGATTACGATTACAGATAGTCTTGAAAATGCTACACATGCTTTTGTTTGGGTGAAGCCAAAGCAGGATTTAATGAAAAGAAAACCGACGCTCAAAATAGGACCAGATACAGGGATTAATAATGTAAACAGAATCATTCAGATCCAGAAAAAGGTTCCAACGATTACGGCTATTAATATGAGAAACCCATGGATAATCGATAAAGTAGAACCAAATGCGGCAGCTGTGATTGGAACTTTTGGTGTTAAGACGGAAGCGTTACTAGATGTTATTAGAGGTAAATTTAATCCTACTGGGAAACTTCCTTTTACAATTCCAGCTAATCAGAAAGCAGTTAATAATGAAATTAGCGATATGCCAGGATTCAGAGAGGCTCCTTCCTATGTGTATCGTGCAAAAAATGGGGATGCATATGGATATAAGTTTGGTCTCTCATATGATATGGAAACAAATGCTCGAACTTCAATCTTGGATGAATTGAAAAAGGAAATGACGGAAGCAGTGATTGAAAACTGATTGTAAGAGATGATTGCATTTAATCTATGTAAAAGCACAATCCTGATAGCGTTAAATTAATCACATATCTAGGTGAAAAAAATTAGAGGCACATTGGAAAAACAAGAAAAAGTGAATTTAGGTTAATGAATAAAATGAAGTTTGTGCATACTTTTGTGCACAGACTTCATCTTTTTAAGTTCTCCTTTGGTGTGTGCCCACATTTTGACCGAAATAAGAAGAATATTTTTAGCTAGGAACCAATATTCAGCATTTGTTATCATATGCTTGAAAAAGAAAGAAGGTTTTGAATCATGGACAATTCAGGATCAGGTAGTGTTATTCGCTATACGCTACTAGGTGCATTGGCTTATTTGATAGCGGGAATTATCGAAGGTTTTGTTCTTCTGAGATATGAGGCGTCACTAGGTTTTCCGGTAGAAGGAATCATTGGCGGTCTTATTTTTGGATTTTTCATTGCCACTCATGTCAAGATAATCAGGACCATCCTTGCGTCATTGGTGGCAATCGTTGTAGGACTGTTCGCTGGTGCATTTATCGGCCTTATAATTTATGACGGTTATCACATACCTTTCGTTATCTCTGGAATGCTGGTGGGAAGCATATTCGGACTGATTATCGGTGCCAAAAAACACGTCCTTTATTTTGCTGTTATCGGTGCCTTTATATTTTTTCTTGGTAGAATCATAACAAGTTATGTTAATGTTTGGAATGGAGGCTTCTATAACTTTTTCGCTGATTTCGCCGGGGAACAAGGCCGTATGGTGGTAACGGTTGCTTTGAATACTCTGTTTCATGGGATCGCGCTAGGCCTAGGCACAGGAATCTATCTGAATCGAAGGGGATATAAACGTAAGCGGACTAATGAGGGATGAAAGATGCATCCATAATGAAAAAATAAAAAGACCCCTGCGTAGCAAGAGTCTTTAAATATGGAGAATAGGGGGCTCGAACCCCTGACCTCAACGCTGCCAGCGTTGCGCTCTCCCAGCTGAGCTAATCCCCCGAGAAATAAGTACAAGAAAAATTATATCTAGAAAAGATCAAGTATGCAAGAGGAATTTTTATTTTTTTGAAATCATTTATAAAATAGGGAAGGGACCTTACATGGAAATCAGACTTTGGAATTGAAACGGATTATTGCAGACTTCCAACTTCCATTCTTTTGATCCCCTCAATCTTAGAGACACTGTAATATACATCAGTAATATTTCTACGGTAATCTACGGTAACTAGAAGGCTAATGAGTTGATCGCCTTCTTTTAGATCCTTTATCCGAATACTTCTAATGGTAATCTTTAATTCCTTGAAAGAAAGAAGAATTGTATCAAAGTTACTTTTATCGTCAACCCTTAAATACATAGTCACTTCTTTTTGGCGTAACTGTTTCGGGCCGATGTAACCGAAAAGGAGAGGGACAAATTCAACGCTAATAATTAATAGAGCCACTCCAGCTAAAGCTTCTATATAATAGCCAGCTCCAACGGTAATTCCTACTCCTGCTGCTCCCCAAATAAGTGCAGCCGTTGTGAGACCCGAAATACTATCATTTCCTCGTCGTAAAATAACTCCCGCACCGAGAAAGCCTATACCAGAAACAATTTGAGCGGCGAGCCGGAGTGGGTCCATTGTGATGTTGATTTGATCATTATGGGGAAACTTGTATGCTGATTCAATGGATACAATCGTAAGCAGGCAACTTACAATAGATATGACAAGGCTTGTTTTTAATCCAACAGGCTTTCGTTTCAATTCTCTTTCTAGACCTATGACCATACCAAGTATAGCTGAAATTCCTAGTTTTACTAATATATCTATATCTAAAACGCTCATCTCTATCTCCCGCTTTATTAGTTTATTTTGAAGTAATCATTTTGATAAGATAGGTATTTGATTCTATTATAAGGGAAATTTCCGAAAAGTGTATTAGTTATTAAAAGCTTTGTATTGAATTTATGATATAAAAGAAATCTATTGGAATCTACAAAATTCGTAAGAAAGTTAACTAAAAACAAATGTGAAGTTCGAAAAGATAAAGGCTGAAACTACTGAGAATATAAAGGTACCCCCATGGACTTCACCCTCTGTATTAGCAATCTTTATTCCTTCAAAATAAGCATAGGTAAATAAAAATAGTGTCATGATTAGTGAGAGGTAAAGAGCGAGATTTTGTAAAATAGGCTTAGCCACCTTTCATTTAGTAGAGTTAATAGAACTTATGATAGTTGAATGAATTTTATGACCGTATGTATGTTTTGGGTGTGAACTGAATTTGATCTTTAAAAAAGTTTAAAATTATATTGCAATCATATTTATGACGTGTTATATTAATAACCGTCCTCGAAAAACAAATGTTAACAACGAAATAATAAATATTAAAAAGTTGTTGACATTGGATAAAGAGATGTGATATATTATAAAGGTCGCTTCTGAAGCGGATGAAAATTGCTCTTTGAAAACTAAACAAACAAAAACGTCAACGTTTTATTTTAAAGTCTTTTTTTAAAAGACATCAGCACATTTGTGCGAAAATGAGCAAGTCAAACACTACTTTATTGGAGAGTTTGATCCTGGCTCAGGACGAACGCTGGCGGCGTGCCTAATACATGCAAGTCGAGCGAATCTTTGGGAGCTTGCTCCCAAAGATTAGCGGCGGACGGGTGAGTAACACGTGGGCAACCTGCCTATAAGACTGGGATAACTTCGGGAAACCGGAGCTAATACCGGATAATTCATATCTACTCATGTAGGTATGCTGAAAGACGGTTTACGGCTGTCACTTATAGATGGGCCCGCGGCGCATTAGCTAGTTGGTGAGGTAACGGCTCACCAAGGCAACGATGCGTAGCCGACCTGAGAGGGTGATCGGCCACACTGGGACTGAGACACGGCCCAGACTCCTACGGGAGGCAGCAGTAGGGAATCTTCCGCAATGGACGAAAGTCTGACGGAGCAACGCCGCGTGAGTGATGAAGGTTTTCGGATCGTAAAACTCTGTTGTTAGGGAAGAACAAGTACCAGAGTAACTGCTGGTACCTTGACGGTACCTAACCAGAAAGCCACGGCTAACTACGTGCCAGCAGCCGCGGTAATACGTAGGTGGCAAGCGTTGTCCGGAATTATTGGGCGTAAAGCGCGCGCAGGCGGTCCTTTAAGTCTGATGTGAAAGCCCACGGCTCAACCGTGGAGGGTCATTGGAAACTGGGGGACTTGAGTACAGAAGAGAAGAGTGGAATTCCACGTGTAGCGGTGAAATGCGTAGAGATGTGGAGGAACACCAGTGGCGAAGGCGACTCTTTGGTCTGTAACTGACGCTGAGGCGCGAAAGCGTGGGGAGCAAACAGGATTAGATACCCTGGTAGTCCACGCTGTAAACGATGAGTGCTAAGTGTTAGAGGGTTTCCGCCCTTTAGTGCTGCAGCTAACGCATTAAGCACTCCGCCTGGGGAGTACGGCCGCAAGGCTGAAACTCAAAGGAATTGACGGGGACCCGCACAAGCGGTGGAGCATGTGGTTTAATTCGAAGCAACGCGAAGAACCTTACCAGGTCTTGACATCCTCTGACACTCCTAGAGATAGGACGTTCCCCTTCGGGGGACAGAGTGACAGGTGGTGCATGGTTGTCGTCAGCTCGTGTCGTGAGATGTTGGGTTAAGTCCCGCAACGAGCGCAACCCTTGATCTTAGTTGCCAGCATTCAGTTGGGCACTCTAAGGTGACTGCCGGTGACAAACCGGAGGAAGGTGGGGATGACGTCAAATCATCATGCCCCTTATGACCTGGGCTACACACGTGCTACAATGGATGGTACAAAGGGCTGCAAAACCGCGAGGTCGAGCCAATCCCATAAAACCATTCTCAGTTCGGATTGTAGGCTGCAACTCGCCTACATGAAGCTGGAATCGCTAGTAATCGTGGATCAGCATGCCACGGTGAATACGTTCCCGGGTCTTGTACACACCGCCCGTCACACCACGAAAGTTTGTAACACCCAAAGTCGGTGGGGTAACCGTAAGGAGCCAGCCGCCTAAGGTGGGACAGATGATTGGGGTGAAGTCGTAACAAGGTAGCCGTATCGGAAGGTGCGGCTGGATCACCTCCTTTCTAAGGATATTAACGGAAAACTTTGGTTTCAAAACCATAAGTTAAACAGTTGACGATTTTTGTTTGTTTAGTTTTGAGGGAGTAATTCCTCTAAGATACTTTGTTCCTTGAAAACTAGATAATGCAATGAAGAAGAAAGAAAACCGAGTAATCGCCACAATATATTTTTCTTGTTTTTTAAAAACATGGTTAAGTTAGAAAGGGCGCACGGTGAATGCCTTGGCACTAGGAGCCGATGAAGGACGGGACTAACACCGATATGCTTCGGGGAGCTGTAAGTAAGCTTTGATCCGGAGATTTCCGAATGGGGAAACCCCCTATCTTTAATAGGATAGGATCTTTACCTGAATACATAGGGTATGGAAGGCAGACCCGGGGAACTGAAACATCTAAGTACCCGGAGGAAGAGAAAGAAAAATCGATTCCCTGAGTAGCGGCGAGCGAAACGGGATTAGCCCAAACCAAGAGGCTTGCCTCTTGGGGTTGTAGGACACTCAACATGGAGTTACAAAGGAACGGGGTAAATGAATCGACCTGGAAAGGTCAGTCGTAGAAGGTAAAAACCCTGTAGTTGAAACTTCGTTCCCTCCTGAGTGGATCCTGAGTACGGCGGGACACGAGAAATCCCGTCGGAAGCAGGGAGGACCATCTCCCAAGGCTAAATACTCCCTAGTGACCGATAGTGAACCAGTACCGTGAGGGAAAGGTGAAAAGCACCCCGGAAGGGGAGTGAAATAGTTCCTGAAACCGTGTGCCTACAAGTAGTCAAAGCCCGTTAATGGGTAATGGCGTGCCTTTTGTAGAATGAACCGGCGAGTTACGATTACATGCAAGGTTAAGTTGAAAAGACGGAGCCGCAGCGAAAGCGAGTCTGAATAGGGCGAATTGAGTATGTGGTTGTAGACCCGAAACCAGGTGATCTACCCATGTCCAGGGTGAAGTCCAGGTAACACTGGATGGAGGCCCGAACCCACGCACGTTGAAAAGTGCGGGGATGAGGTGTGGGTAGCGGAGAAATTCCAATCGAACTTGGAGATAGCTGGTTCTCTCCGAAATAGCTTTAGGGCTAGCCTCATGTAGAAAGAATCTTGGAGGTAGAGCACTGTTTGGACTAGGGGCCCCCATCGGGTTACCGAATTCAGACAAACTCCGAATGCCAAAGATTTATCCATGGGAGTCAGACTGCGAGTGATAAGATCCGTAGTCAAAAGGGAAACAGCCCAGACCACCAGCTAAGGTCCCAAAGTATACGTTAAGTGGAAAAGGATGTGGAGTTGCTTAGACAACCAGGATGTTGGCTCAGAAGCAGCCACCATTTAAAGAGTGCGTAATAGCTCACTGGTCGAGTGACTCCGCGCCGAAAATGTACCGGGGCTAAACGTATCACCGAAGCTGTGGATGGACATCTTACGATGTCCGTGGTAGGAGAGCGTTCTAAGGGCGTTGAAGCTAGACCGTAAGGACTGGTGGAGCGCTTAGAAGTGAGAATGCCGGTATGAGTAGCGAAAGATGGGTGAGAATCCCATCCACCGAATGCCCAAGGTTTCCTGAGGAAGGCTCGTCCGCTCAGGGTTAGTCGGGGCCTAAGCCGAGGCTGAAAAGCGTAGGCGATGGATAACAGGTTGATATTCCTGTACCACCACTCTTTTGTTTGAGCAATGGGGGGACACAGGAGGATAGGGTAAGCGCGCTGTTGGATATGCGCGTCCAAGCAGTTAGGCCGTCAGTGAGGCAAATCCCACTGGCAATAGGCGGAGCTGTGATGGCGAGGGAAATATAAGTACCGAAGTTCCTGATTCCACACTGTCTAGAAAAGCCTCTAGTGAGAAAGATGGTGCCCGTACCGCAAACCGACACAGGTAGGCGAGGAGAGAATCCTAAGGTGAGCGAGAGAACTCTCGTTAAGGAACTCGGCAAAATGACCCCGTAACTTCGGGAGAAGGGGTGCTCTTTAGGGTGAATAGCCCTGAAGAGCCGCAGTGAATAGGCCCAGGCGACTGTTTAGCAAAAACACAGGTCTCTGCGAAGCCGCAAGGCGAAGTATAGGGGCTGACGCCTGCCCGGTGCTGGAAGGTTAAGAGGAGAGGTTAGCGGCAACGCGAAGCTTTGAATTGAAGCCCCAGTAAACGGCGGCCGTAACTATAACGGTCCTAAGGTAGCGAAATTCCTTGTCGGGTAAGTTCCGACCCGCACGAAAGGCGTAACGATCTGGGCACTGTCTCAACGAGAGACTCGGTGAAATTATAGTACCTGTGAAGATGCAGGTTACCCGCGACAGGACGGAAAGACCCCATGGAGCTTTACTGTAGCCTGATATTGAATTTTGGTACAGCTTGTACAGGATAGGTAGGAGCCTAGGAAGCGTGAGCGCCAGCTTACGTGGAGGCATTGGTGGGATACTACCCTGGCTGTATTGACATTCTAACCCACGCCCCTTATCGGGGCGGGAGACAGTGTCAGGTGGGCAGTTTGACTGGGGCGGTCGCCTCCTAAAGAGTAACGGAGGCGCCCAAAGGTTCCCTCAGAATGGTTGGAAATCATTCGCAGAGTGTAAAGGCATAAGGGAGCTTGACTGCGAGACCTACAAGTCGAGCAGGGACGAAAGTCGGGCTTAGTGATCCGGTGGTTCCGCATGGAAGGGCCATCGCTCAACGGATAAAAGCTACCCTGGGGATAACAGGCTTATCTCCCCCAAGAGTCCACATCGACGGGGAGGTTTGGCACCTCGATGTCGGCTCATCGCATCCTGGGGCTGTAGTCGGTCCCAAGGGTTGGGCTGTTCGCCCATTAAAGCGGTACGCGAGCTGGGTTCAGAACGTCGTGAGACAGTTCGGTCCCTATCCGTCGTGGGCGCAGGAAATTTGAGAGGAGCTGTCCTTAGTACGAGAGGACCGGGATGGACGCACCGCTGGTGTACCAGTTGTTCTGCCAAGAGCATCGCTGGGTAGCTATGTGCGGAAGGGATAAGTGCTGAAAGCATCTAAGCATGAAGCCCCCCTCGAGATGAGATTTCCCATAGCGCAAGCTAGTAAGACCCCTGAAAGATGATCAGGTTGATAGGTTTGGGGTGGAAGCGTGGTGACACGTGGAGCTGACAAATACTAATCGGTCGAGGACTTAACCAAATTAAGTCTGATTACAATGTTATTCTTACACTTCTTCAGCATTATCTAGTTTTGAGGGAATAATTTTTCTTAAAAACCCTTGAAAATTTCAAAAAGACAGTATAATAATATATGTCTTTAATAAGTTTGGTGACGATAGCGAGAAGGTCACACCCGTTCCCATACCGAACACGGAAGTTAAGCTTCTCAGCGCCGATGGTAGTTGGGGGTTCTCCCCCTGTGAGAGTAGGACGTCGCCAAGCATATAACGGAGGATTAGCTCAGCTGGGAGAGCATCTGCCTTACAAGCAGAGGGTCGGCGGTTCGATCCCGTCATCCTCCACCATTATATTGCCGGCCTAGCTCAATTGGTAGAGCAACTGACTTGTAATCAGTAGGTTGGGGGTTCAAGTCCTCTGGCCGGCACCATTTTCATCGTCCTGAAATTGTAATAATTTTTGAGTTATTAGCTCAGTTGGTAGAGCATCTGACTTTTAATCAGAGGGTCGCAGGTTCGAATCCTGCATAACTCACCATTTGCGGGTGTGGCGGAATTGGCAGACGCACTAGACTTAGGATCTAGCGCCGCAAGGCGTGGGGGTTCGACTCCCTTCACCCGCACCATTTTTTTTATAGTAGTTCAATAGTGAACAAAAAATATACTATTTGCGGAAGTAGTTCAGTGGTAGAAGATTGATCGTCTCGAAGAGACTCAATCTGCAACAAAAGACGAAGGATTTTGGCGCACAAGACCACTAAATTTATTCAATACGCAAAACAATATAGTAAATGCGGAAGTAGTTCAGTGGTAGAACATCACCTTGCCAAGGTGGGGGTCGCGGGTTCGAATCCCGTCTTCCGCTCCATAATAGTGCCGGGGTGGCGGAACTGGCAGACGCACAGGACTTAAAATCCTGCGGTAGGTGACTACCGTACCGGTTCGATTCCGGTTCTCGGCACCATTATCTTAAATCTTAATATGCGCCCTTAGCTCAGCTGGATAGAGTGTTTGACTACGAATCAAAAGGTCGGGAGTTCGAATCTCTCAGGGCGCACTTTTACGGGAAGTAGCTCAGCTTGGTAGAGCACTTGGTTTGGGACCAAGGGGTCGCAGGTTCGAATCCTGTCTTCCCGACCATCTTCCATTTATATTGTATTGGGGCTTTAGCTCAGCTGGGAGAGCGCCTGCCTTGCACGCAGGAGGTCAGCGGTTCGATCCCGCTAAGCTCCACCATATAATTACTAATTGTTAGAAAATAATTCAATCTATTTTGGCGGCGTAGCTCAGCTGGCTAGAGCGTGCGGTTCATACCCGCAAGGTCGGGGGTTCGATCCCCTCTGCCGCCACCAAAATCACCATCGGACCTTTAGCTCAGCTGGTTAGAGCAGACGGCTCATAACCGTCCGGTCGTAGGTTCGAGTCCTACAAGGTCCACCATAGTTGCTTTTTTCGGAGGAATACCCAAGTTCGGCTGAAGGGATCGGTCTTGAAAACCGACAGGCGGGTCAAACCGCGCGGGGGTTCGAATCCCTCTTCCTCCTCCATTTTTAATATTTCTATTATCGCGGGGTAGAGCAGTCCGGTAGCTCGTCGGGCTCATAACCCGGAGGTCGCAGGTTCAAATCCTGTCCCCGCAATACGGTCCGGTAGTTCAGTTGGTTAGAATGCCTGCCTGTCACGCAGGAGGTCGCGGGTTCGAGTCCCGTCCGGACCGCCATTTTTATTAAAGAAAATGGCCCAATAGCTCAGTCGGTATAAGACCACTAGCTAAATTTAGGAAAAATTATTAGGTATGGCTCAGTAGCTCAGTCGGTAGAGCAATGGACTGAAAATCCATGTGTCGGCGGTTCGATTCCGTCCTGAGCCACCATTTTTATTTTAAATAAAAGAATCCATTTATTATTGTGGCGGTTGTGGCGAAGTGGTTAACGCACCGGATTGTGATTCCGGCATTCGTGGGTTCAATTCCCATCAGCCGCCCCATTAATCATTTTTGCGGGTGTAGTTTAGTGGTAAAACCTCAGCCTTCCAAGCTGATGATGAGAGTTCGATTCTCTTCACCCGCTCCAATTAATGGGCCTATAGCTCAGCTGGTTAGAGCGCACGCCTGATAAGCGTGAGGTCGATGGTTCGAGTCCATTTAGGCCCACCATTTTTGAAGATTTAAAACATTTTGGGTAACACAAATTAATATTTAGATATAAATATTAACTATTCCGAAGTAGCTCAGTGGTAGAGCAATCGGCTGTTAACCGATCGGTCGTAGGTTCGAGTCCTACCTTCGGAGCCAAACGGGGAAGTACTCAAGTGGCTGAAGAGGCGCCCCTGCTAAGGGTGTAGATCGCGCAAGCGGTGCGAGGGTTCAAATCCCTCCTTCTCCGCCAGTTTGGCCCCTTGGTCAAGCGGTTAAGACACCGCCCTTTCACGGCGGTAACACGGGTTCGAATCCCGTAGGGGTCATAAGAAAAGATATTGACATTTTGTCAATATCTTTTTTTTGTATATTTTTAATGCTATAATCAAAATAGATCTCCAAATTTGTGAAAATTAAATTATCTTTCAAAATCTGCTTTTTCCTCTCTTTATTTTAATCACTGATTTTATGTAACGAGTGTATTCAATGATTTGGAATTCCTTATATATTCTTTTTTCAAAATGATACATTTGTTATTCTCCACTATTATCACAATATTCATTTAAAAATTTTTCGTGAAGTTTTTATAGCTTGCAAGGATTCGGATATTAGAAGCCGAATATATAATGGACAAGAATAATTATTTTCGTATAAATTATATCGTATAGGTGGGAGAAAATTGAATGTAACCACATTATTGCCATCCGACTACCAGGTTCATCTCTTTCATGAGGGAAATTTATATGAAAGTTATAAATTATTGGGATCCCATATGATTGAACATGCTGAAAAGAAATGCACGAAGTTTTCTGTATGGGCCCCGAATGCTAAAGAAGTAAGATTAGTGGGCGATTTTAACGATTGGAATGGGGCAGCCTACCCTTTACATAAAATAAATAATGAGGGCATCTGGACGATTGTTCTAAATGAAAATTTAGTAGGTGCCCTATATAAATACGAAATCATTACAGCTAACGGGGAAAGAATTCTTAAAGCCGATCCGTATGCTTATTATTCAGAGGTAAGACCACATACAGCTTCCATCGTTTATTCTTTGGAAGGATTTGATTGGGAAGATCGAAGTTGGTTACATAGAAAATTAAAGCGAAACATCCTTACAGAGCCGGTAGCGATTTATGAGGTTCATATCGGGTCATGGAAGTTAAAAGAAGATGGAGGTTTATTATCCTATAAAGAGCTCGCAGCTGAATTGATTCCGTATGTTTTGGATTTAGGTTTTACACATATCGAACTATTACCGATTGTTGAGCACCCACTTGATATTTCTTGGGGTTACCAAGGGACTGGGTATTTTTCACCGACGAGCAGATATGGAACGCCTCATGATTTTATGTTTTTCATTAATGAATGTCATAAAAATGGCCTAGGAGTGATCCTTGATTGGGTTCCTGGTCATTTTTGTAAAGATGCGCATGGCTTGTACAAATTTGACGGTTCTTACTTGTATGATTACCCCAATGACAGGAACCGAGAAAATCTAGTTTGGGGAACGGCCAATTTCAATCTAGGCAGAAATGAAGTACAAAGCTTTCTTATTTCCAATGCACTTTTTTGGATAAAGTATTTTCATATAGATGGTTTTAGATTGGATGCTGTTGCGAATTTGATCTATTGGCCCAATCAGCAGGGGAAAGTGGAGAACCATGATGGAGTTCAGTTTTTGAAAAAGTTGAATACAGTTGTTTTTCAACAAGATCCTTCTGTTCTTATGATTGCGGAAGATTCAACGGATTGGCCGAAAGTTACTCAGCCCGTTCATTATGATGGTTTAGGATTTAATTATAAATGGAATATGGGCTGGATGAATGATGTCTTATCTTATATGGAAACACCGCCAGAATCTCGAAAAGCTGCTCACGAAAAGATGACCTTTTCCTTGCTGTATGCTTTCAATGAAAATTTTGTTCTTCCTTTGTCTCATGATGAGGTTGTTCATGGGAAAAGATCTCTGCTTAATAAGATGCCAGGAGATTACTGGCAAAAGTTTGCACAGCTAAGATTATTACTTGGGTATATGATTGGGCATCCAGGAAAGAAATTATTGTTTATGGGATTTGAACTTGGTCAATTTTCTGAATGGAAAGACAAGGAACAATTAGATTGGCATCTGCTTGGCTTTGACATGCACCTGAAAATTTTTGCATATACTAAAGAATTATTTAAAATTTATAAAAGGTCAAAACCATTGTATGAACTGGACCATCATCATGAGGGATTTGAATGGATTGATGTGAATAATCGGGGACAATCGATTTTTTCATTTATTAGAAAAGGAAGTAACGCGAAGGATATACTTGTATTTATATGTAACTTTACACCAGTTGTCTATCAAGACTATGTAATAGGTGTGCCCTTTGAAGGTGACTATCGGGAAATTTTGAATTCAGACGAGGAGAGTTTTGGTGGATCGGGAGTTGTCAATAAGAAGGCATTACAAACAATCGATCAACCCTTTCATGGAAGGCCCTACTCTATTAAGTTATCAATCCCTCCTTATGGGATTTCAGTATTAAGACCGATCAAACATCGAAAGGAGAGGAAGGACAATGATAAAGAAAAAATGTATAGCGATGCTCTTGGCAGGAGGAAAAGGGAGTAGGTTACAGTCATTAACCAAGGACCTAGCAAAGCCTGCAGTTCCGTTTGGTGGGAAATATCGAATTATCGATTTTACATTAAGCAATTGTACAAATTCAGGAATTGATACTGTTGGAGTATTAACGCAATACCAACCTCTTGTTTTAAATTCTTATATTGGAATTGGCAGTGCCTGGGATTTGGATCGGATTAATGGAGGGGTTACCGTTCTTCCTCCCTATATAGCATCTTCAGAGGTGAAATGGTATACGGGAACGGCGAGTGCTGTTTATCAAAATTTAAATTATTTAGAGCAATATAATCCAGAGTACGTCCTTATTTTATCGGGTGATCATATTTACAAAATGAATTATGAAGAAATGCTTGAATATCATATTGAAAAGCGTGCGGATGCAACCATTTCAGTCATTGAAGTACCTTGGGATGAAGCGAGTAGATTCGGTATTATGAACACAAATGAAGAAATGGGTGTGACGGAGTTTGTTGAAAAACCCGATGAACCGATCAGTAATCTAGCCTCAATGGGGATCTATATTTTTAAATGGACGGTATTAAGAGAATACCTGTTAGAGGATGCTGAAAATCCAGAATCCTCACATGATTTCGGAAAGGATATTATCCCTAAGCTTCTTCATGATGAAAAAAAACTATTTGCTTATCCATTTAAAGGCTATTGGAAGGATGTAGGAACGGTTAAGAGCTTATGGGAAGCGAATATGGATCTTCTAGATGAAAATTGCGAGCTTGATTTATTTGATTACAATTGGAGGATTTATTCTGTTAATCCTAATCAAAGACCCCAATATATTTCTCCAAAAGCAGAAGTGACAGAATCGTTAGTGAATGAAGGGTGCACCATTGAGGGAGTTGTTAGTAAGTCAGTATTATTTCAAGGTGTTACCGTTAAAAAAGGGGCCATGATAAAGGAATCTGTTATCATGCCAGATGCGATTATCGGTGAAAATGTATTGATTGAAAAGGCTATTGTTCCTTCACGTTTGACGATTCCAGACAATACCGTTATTAAATGTATTCCCGGTCAAGAAGAAATAGTATTAGTAACAGAAGAAATGTTAGGCTTAGAGGCATGAATGAACGAGTGTAGGAACTTTTTAACGATACCGGGGAGGATTACAAATGAATAAGAAATTATTGGGTGTTATTGATGCAACGACCAATTATGATCATTTAATGGAGTTAACTGCACATCGCTCAATAGCCGCAGTTCCATTTGCAGGACGATATCGACTAATTGATTTCGTATTATCTTCTATGGTTAACTCTGGAATCAAAAGTGTTGCCCTTTTTCCTAAATACCAATATCGTTCATTACTAGATCATTTGGAATCAGGCAAAAATTGGAATTTGAGTCGTAAGAAGGATGGATTATTCTTTTTACCAACGCCTCATTTAGATGTGCCAAGTAAAGGGAGTGGCTCTTTTGCTCATTTTGCGGCACATATAGATTATTTCAATAAAAGCACACAAAAATATGCCGTCATTGCAAATTGTTTTACGGTCTATAATATGGATTTTCAGCCAGTACTTGATCGACATTTAGCAATGGGTTGTGATATTACGGAAATTTGTCAAAATGGACATTCGCTAGATATGTATGTAATCAAGACTAGCTTATTAATAGAGTTAATTGAAACCAGAGAGCAAACAGGGTATACATGCATGAAGGATGTTGTGAAAGGTGCGTTATCTTTAACACATTGTCAATATGAGTATACGGGTTATGTTTCTATCATTAATTCAATTGAATCATTCTACTCAGAAAGCATGGAATTATTGAATCCATCTGTGTGGAATAAACTATTTTTAGATCATCAACCTATCTATACAAAAGTAAAGGATGAACCACCCACACATTATTTAAAGTCTTCGTCGATTAAGCACGCCATGGTGGCGAATGGCTGTATGATTGAGGGAACGGTTGAAAACAGTATTATTTCCCGAGGAGTTCGAATCGGGAAAGGAGCGGTGATTAAAAACAGTATCATTATGCAAAAATGTTCGATTGGAGAAAATTGTATTATAGATTCAGCTATTCTTGATAAAGATGTAAAAGTAGAAAAGGGAACTGTGATGAAAGGTACCAGCCAAATTCCACTGGTTATTCGAAAGGGTACAGTGCAGGGAGCGTTGATCTCGTGAAAGTATTATTTGCAGTTAGTGAATGTGTTCCATTTATCAAATCAGGGGGACTTGCCGATGTGGCAGGCTCCCTGCCTAAGGAACTAAGAAGACTTGGTACGGATGTACGTGTGATGATGCCAAAATATGGAACGATTTCTGATGAGTTTAAACATGAAATGAAAAAAGTAGCAGAATTCACTGTTCAAGTTGGATGGCGAAATCAGTATTGTGGGATTGAAGAGTTAACCTATAATGGCATTACTTTTTATTTTATAGACAACGAGCAATATTTTAACCGAGATCGCCTTTATGGGTATTTTGATGATGGGGAAAGATTTGCTTTCTTTAATCATGCCGTGTTACAAGGACTAGCAGAGCTTTCCTATTACCCTGATGTTATCCACTGTCATGATTGGCATACGGGGATGATTCCGTTTCTTCTTAAAAAGCAATATCAGCTGATCGATGAGTATGCAGAGATGAAGTCTGTATTTACGATCCATAATTTACAGTTTCAAGGGATCATGCCAAAGGAAGTGTTAGGTGACTTGCTCAATTTAGAAGAGCGATATTTCAATATGGAAGAACTCGAATTCTATGGAAATGTCAACTTTATGAAGGGTGGACTTGTCGCTGCAGATAAGATCACCACGGTTAGTCCTACATACTTAAAGGAAATTCAAACGGATTATTTTGGTGAAAAGTTAAATGGGGTACTCGTTAAGAGGCAAGAGGATTTAAGTGGTATTTTAAATGGAATTGACGAGGATATTTATAACCCGGAAAATGATTTAAATCTGGTGAAGAATTATAGTGCTGCTACCTTCTTTGATAAACAAGAGAATAAACGATTTATTCAGCAGAAATTCGGATTACCACAGTCCGATGTCCCTTTAATTGCCATGATTACACGACTCACAAAACAGAAGGGATTAGAATTGGTTCAAGCCGTCTTCCATGAGATCATCTCAGAGAACATCCAAATGATTGTTTTAGGAACCGGGGATCCTGAGTTTGAACAGTTTTTCCGCGAAATGGAAGGGAAATACGGAGAAAAATTCAAGGCTTACATCGGCTTTAATGAAGATCTTGCCCATCAACTATATGCCGGGGCTGATCTTTTCTTAATGCCATCTAAGTTTGAACCTTGTGGGCTTGGACAATTAATTGCCCTAAAATATGGTGCGGTCCCCATTGTCCGAGAAACTGGTGGACTCAATGATACGGTTCAGCCTTATAATGAGGTGGCCGGTGAAGGGAATGGTTTTAGCTTTACGAACTTTAATGCTCATGACATGTTGTATACCATTAGAAAAGCCATTCATACTTACCAGGACCAAGAAGTCTGGAACGAATTAATGATATCGGCGATGGAAATGAAATACAGTTGGGCAGAATCTGCCTTTAAGTATAACCAACTTTATTCTGGGCTGGTCTCAAGGAGTGATGTTTATGTTCTCAAATAAAGAGGAGTTTAAACATCATTTCTTGACGAGGCTTGAAATGATGTGCGGAAAGAGTTTTGCTGATAGTACGAATGGGGATCAATTCGATACTTTGGGACATATGATTCGGGAATTTGTCAGTAAAGATTGGATTCAAACCAATGAACGTTATCGGTCCAATCAGAAGAGACAAGTCTATTACTTGTCGATTGAATTTCTATTGGGTCGGTTGTTAAGACATAATTTACTAAACTTAGGGATTGAACAAGTAGTTACGGATGGGCTGAACGATTTAGGTATCGACCTAATGGATATTGAGGAGATTGAAACCGATGCAGGGCTTGGGAATGGAGGACTAGGCCGTTTAGCTGCTTGTTTTCTGGACTCCCTTGCTTCGTTGGATCTTCCTGGACATGGCTGTGGGATTCGATACAAGCATGGACTGTTTGAACAAAAAATCATTGAGGGCTATCAAGTAGAGCTTCCCGAACTTTGGCTGCGCCATGGACAAGTATGGGAAATCAGAAAGGCTGATTTAGCGATCGAAGTTCCATTTTGGGGGAAGGTAGAAACCAACATGGAGGATGGGCGCCTCGTTTTTCGTCATGTTGATGCTGAATCCATTATGGCTGTGCCCTATGATGTTCCTGTAGTCGGTTATCACAATAAGACAGTAAATACGTTAAGACTTTGGAGTGCAGAACCGTCTCCTTTTCCTTTGAATAAGGATGTTTTAAAGTATAAGCGGGAAACGGAGAATGTCTCAGAATTTTTATATCCAGATGACACACATGATGAGGGCAAAATTCTTCGTTTGAAACAGCAATACTTTTTAGTGTCAGCCAGTTTAAGTTCTATTATAAGAACCTACTTAAAAAATCATGAGCATTTACGGGATTTCCATCATCATGTAAGCATTCATATTAATGATACACATCCGGTTTTAGCCATTCCTGAATTGATGCGGATCTTGATGGATGTCGGCGGGATCGGTTGGGATGAAGCATGGGAAATTACGTCACAGACCATTTCCTATACAAATCATACAACGTTATCTGAAGCGTTGGAAAAATGGCCCATTCGTATTTTTCAGCCATTGCTACCGAGAATTTATATGATTGTTAATGAAATAAATGAACGGTTTTGCCGCAAATTGTGGAAGCAATATCCAGGTGATTGGGAACGAATTGAACGGATGGCGATTATTGCCCATGATCAAGTGAAAATGGCCCATCTCGCATTAGTAGGAAGTTTCAGTGTAAATGGAGTGGCAGCGATTCATACTGAAATTTTAAAAATGCGTGAGATGAATGATTTTTATCAAGTCTTTCCATATAAATTTAATAATAAGACAAATGGAATTACACACCGGAGATGGCTCTTGAAATCCAACCCAGAGCTTGCCAATCTGATCACGGAAGCTATTGGTCCATTATGGGTTCGACAGCCTGAGAAATTAGGTCAACTCCTTGATTATCGAGAGGATACTTCTTTCCTTACTCAATTAGATGATATCAAGAAGAGAAATAAACAAAAACTAGCCAAGCATATTCAGGCACAAACAGGGATTGTCATTGATCCCTCAAGTATATTTGATGTACAAGTCAAACGATTACATGCATACAAACGTCAACTTTTAAATGTACTGCATATTATGCATATTTATAATCGTTTGAAAGAAGATCCGCAGTTTTTATTTTCACCACGCACCTTTATTTTTGGTGCAAAGGCTTCACCGGGGTATTATTATGCAAAAAAAATCATTAAATTAATCAATACTGTAGCTGAAAAGGTGAATAACGATCCGACTGTAAATGATCGATTAAAGGTTATCTTCCTTGAAAATTACCGAGTATCTTTGGCTGAGGAGGTTTTTCCAGCTTCAGATGTCAGTGAACAAATTTCAACAGCCAGTAAAGAAGCTTCTGGAACAGGAAATATGAAGTTTATGATGAATGGGGCTCTTACAGTAGGTACATTAGATGGAGCGAATATTGAAATTAAAGAACGTGTCGGGGATGACAATATTTTTATCTTTGGTCTAAATGCTGCGGAAGTCCTCAACTATGAAGGCTACCGTTCGGTCGATTATTTTCATTGTGATAAAAGAATTCGCAAAGTAGTCGAACAGCTAACAAATGGATTTTTTCCAAATGAGGATGATGAATTTGAAGCGATTTACGATTCACTCCTCATGCAAAATGATCAGTATTTTGTTCTACGGGATTTTGATTCGTATGTCAATGTTCAAAAAGAGGTAGGACGTACCTATGAAAAACGAGATCAATGGTTAAAAATGAGTTTGACTAATATTGCCCAATCGGGGTATTTCTCAAGTGATCGAACCATCAAGGAATATGCAAATGATATTTGGAAGATCAACCCGATTGTCAGTTCCCGGGGAAAATAAACAAATAGAGAAGAGACCTGAATGTATAGGGTCTCTTTCTGGTTCTTACAGGTAAAAATTTAAATCCTTGAATTACTCATCATTTTTCACATCATCCACATATCCGTCTGTATAGTGGTAAGGGACATCCCCAAATGGTGCTTCGATCCCCTCCTCATCAAGCGAGTCTTCATACTGTTCATGCTCCTTTGATGCATATATGATTGTTTCTGTTCCGGTAATATCGGTTGCAACAAATGATTCATAATCCTCTACAAATCCTTCGTTATCATAATCGCTGTTGTATAAGCTTTCATAATCTTCGTAGTCGCCTTTTAAATCGGAAGGGGTTTCGGATGTACCATAGTGAGCAACTTCCTGAAAACTATCTTCGTTATCAATGACGTCACGAAATTGATGATGTTGGAAGTGGTTTGCATGTGCTGGTTCAAGTACATCTTCTTCAATAGGCCTGTCGGTGGGGAGCTCTTGTTCGGGACTATGCTCTACACAATATAAGGTAGATGGAACGACTTCAAGGCGTTCGTAAGGAATATCGGTTCCACATACTTTGCACTGTCCATATGATCCTTCCTCCATGGCCTGTAAAGCTTCATCCACTTTATTTAGTTCAGAATCAGTATGTTCTTCAATTGCAAAGTCTTTTTCTCTTTCATATAATTCCGTACCCATGTCTGCTGGATGATTGTCATAGGATGAGAGTTCACCTACTGAATCGCGCTGGCTTGAGTCTTCGAGAGTACCCATTTTAAAGTTTTCCAATAGATCATCATATTCTTTTTGCCTATCCAATAAAAGTTGTTTTAGACTTTTAAGTTGTTCTATAGATAACATAATTAACCCCCCGTTTTCATGATCTTCGTTCTTTGATCTTAGTATGAACGATAATTGATAAAACATAACGAAAGAATCATGATAGAGGGGAAAATAAAAAAACTCCTGCATATGCAGAAGTTTTTTGAACGTTCGTTAAATCAAGTAGCTAAGGAAAATTCCAAACGATAATAAGAGTCCAAAGAAGGTGTTTGTTTGTGACGTTGCTTTCATAGCCGGCATCATCTGAAGTGGCACATTATTGTTTATAAATCCTTTTATTGCCGCAATCGCTTTTGGCAGGCTAAGAACAACTAATGCGATCCAAGGTGAAATAATACCAAAGCCGATTAGAATAAATACCCAAACGTAGGACAGCATAAACATGGAAGCTAAAAAGATAACGGCATTTCTTTTACCAAAAAGAACGGCAAGAGTTTTACGTCCGTGTTCTTTATCACCATCCAAATCACGAATATTATTTGAAAGGTTGATGGATCCGACTAAAATCATAATTGGAGTGGAAATGAGAACACTTTCAATGGTAACAGTGCCTGTTTGAATGAAAAAGGAAATTAAGACAATGCCCATTCCCATCAATAGCCCTGAAGCAAGTTCCCCAAAGGGAGTATAAGAAATCGGAAATGGGCCACCTGTATATAAATACCCCATTAACATACAACCTAGTCCGATGGCGGCTAACCACCAGCTGCTACTCATACAAATATAGATTCCGATTAAAAGAGAAATCCCATATAACCCTAGAGCCAATTGCATAATCGTCTTTGGCTGTAGGCCATCGCGCACAATTCCTCCGCCAATTCCTACAGATTCCGCATGATCCAATCCTCTTTTATAATCATAATATTCATTGAATAAGTTTGTCGCGATTTGAATTAAAATACTTGCAATGAGCATAGTAATGAAAAGGCTGAAATCGAAGCTGGAATCATAACCTATTGAAATGACGGTTCCTAATGTTACAGGGACAAATGAAGCCGTTAAGGTATGGGGCCTGGTTAATCTCCACCATACTTTCCAGTCCTTTTTATAATATGCTGGAGAGGATTCTAGTTCTATTTGTGTCTCCATTTAAAAACTCCCCCTATATCAATATCTTGGTTGAAATTATACTTATCATCATTTCACTAAATCGACTATACAGTCTGAGAATGAAATTTCAGAATAATCACGAGTTTGAACATTTCGTTACAATTTTAAGTTTAGGTAAAGTTTCTAAATGTGTCAATCATTTTAACTACATTAAATCGTATTTTTATCTATGTTATCAGATGTATTTTTTTCGTATTTTCTTATTATCAAAGCATCCTTTTTTTCTGGAAATCTTCGATAATAGTCATCTGAAAGTTAATATGATATGATAATGAAGTCCACAAAAGGTATAATCATATCAACATTAGAACGACTATTATTGGAGGGGTTTTTTTGGTTACCATTCAACAGACGGAACTAAAAGAAGGGATCCTGAAAGCAATAGAGAAGGCGAAAAAAAGTTCTACCTCCATACTAGTGAGTGAAGTTCATAAAATAGATACCATCACGCCACTTTCTTTTTTTGCACTAGGAACAAAAAACAATATGAAGGAACGTTTTTTTTGGAAACACCCTTCAGAGGAAAAATATATGATTGGACTAGGGATATGTAAAAGAATCGAATCGGATCAGGCAGCTGACCGCTTTTTTCATGTAGAAAAAGAGTGGAAACGCTTTATAGATGAAGCGATTATTCTAGATCATGAGCAAATACAAGGGACAGGTCCAACGGCTTTTGGTGGTTTTTCATTTGATCCTTTAAAAGAGCGGACTGTTCTTTGGTCCAATTTTGCTTCTTCCTTATTTTATATTCCAAGGTTTATGTTGAGTCTATTTAATGGTCAAGCTTATTTAACAACGAATATTATATGTAATCAGCAAGATGACCTCTCACTCTTAGAAAGGGTGGAAGAGGAACGGGAAAAACTACTTGTTCAAGCAGAAAAACAGGAAGCATTCCATCAGGCCTTACTCATCAAGCAAACGGAAGTGAAACCAGCAGAGTGGAAACAAACTGTAAATAAGGTAGTACACGATCTGGCAGAAGGACCTCTGAAAAAGGTCGTACTTGCAAGAGAACTAAGACTATTGTTTGATAGCGACATACAAGTTGAGCAGGTTCTAAATACTTTACTAATTGAACAGAAGGATAGCTATGTATTTTCGTTTGAATCACAAGGGGATTGCTTTATAGGTGCTTCACCTGAACGCCTAGTGAATAAGGAAAATGACCAAGTGTATTCAGCATGTCTAGCAGGCTCTATGGCGAGGGGAAATACCACTGTAGAAGATGAGCTGCTTGGAAAGACCTTGCTAAATGATGATAAGAATATGATAGAACATCAATATGTAGTAGATATGATTAAAGGGGCGATGGAAGAATCTTGTTCAGAAGTGACGATTCCCACAGAACCTTTGCTCTTAAAACTAAAGAATATTCAACATTTATATACACCTGTAAAGGGTAGAGTGAATCCACATACTACACTTCTTTCCCTGGTAGATAAACTTCATCCAACCCCTGCTCTTGGAGGTCTCCCAAAGAATTTGGCAATAGAGAAGATTAGAGAAGTAGAAGAGTTAGATCGTGGGTTATATGGTGGCCCTATTGGATGGTTTGATTATCAAGGAAATGGGGAGTTTGCTGTTGCCATTCGCTCTGGTTTAATTCAAGGAGAAGAAGCCTCTATTTTTGCCGGGTGCGGAGTAGTTGAAGATTCTATTGCAGAAATGGAATATCAAGAAACCAATATAAAATTTACACCGATGCTTTCAGCGCTGGGAGGTATAAAATCATGAATCATCAAGAGGCATTAACTCTCTATATTGCAGCGTTCATATCCGAACTCGTACAAATGGGTGTCAAGGATGTCGTAGTCAGTCCAGGTTCTCGCTCAACACCGATTGCCATGGTGATGGCGGAACATCCTGAACTTCGACTTCATATTCATGTCGATGAAAGATCAGCTGCTTTTTTTGCTCTGGGAATATCCAAAGCCTCTAAAAAGCCTACGGTCCTTTTATGTACATCAGGCACCGCTGCGGCAAATTATTTTCCAGCCATAGCCGAGGCGAAGATTTCAAGGGTTCCATTAGTGGTCTTAACTGCAGATCGTCCACATGAACTAAGGGATGTAGGGGCACCACAAACGATTGATCAAATTCATTTATATGGAAATCATGTAAAATGGTTTGTCGAAATGGCTCCTCCAGAACATTCGGATGAAATAATCCGATATGCCAGAACGGTATGTGCTAGGGCGGTTGCGACTTCGATTCAAGCACCGTCAGGACCCGTTCATTTGAATTTCCCTCTAAGAGAACCGCTTATACCGTTGTTAGATAGTGAACAGTTATTTCAACAAAAGGAACGACCGGAGAGATATGTTCAAATTCAACAAGCAACCCTTTCCTTAGAGGCTTATGAATTTGATATGTATGCAGAACTTTTACGTTCGTCTCAGAAGGGAATGATTGTTTGTGGTCAGATCGATGATCAGGATTTTTCAAAACAAGTTGTGGAACTAGCAGAGACATTACAGTTTCCTATTTTAGCGGATCCACTTTCGCAATTGCGTAGTGGTGATCATAATGGAAATATGATTATAGATACATACGGTACATTTTTACGAAATGAAGAGGCTAAAAAGAAATTACAACCGGACATCATTATTCGGTTTGGTGCTATGCCAGTTTCTAAAGTATTAACCCTCTTTTTGAAAGAGAATTTTGCAACTAGACAAATCGTGGTAGATGGTGGAGCGGGTTGGCGGGATCCTGCCATGTTATCCACCGAAATGGTCTATTGTAAGGAATCTATTTTTTGTGAGGAAATAGGGAGAAGAGTGGCTCCAGTTGCTCAATCTCATTATAGCAATCAATGGAAAAAGTTAAATCTGGCAACACGGGACCTGCTTACTGTCATCAACCAAACTGAAGATTTAAGCGAAGGAAAGCTCTTTTATCAATTAGAAGAGCTGCTTCCAGAAGACGCGACATTGTTTGTGGGGAACAGTATGCCCATTCGTGATTTAGATTCTTTCTTCCATTTTAATCAGAAACGGATACAAGTGATGGCAAATCGAGGAGCAAATGGAATTGATGGCATCATATCCACTGCCCTAGGAGCAGCAACGATTAAACAACCATTTTATCTCATCTTGGGGGATTTAACTTTCTTTCATGATATGAATGGTTTAGTAGCCGCTAAGCTCGAACAATTAAATATAACCATTCTTTTAATCAATAATAATGGTGGAGGGATTTTTTCTTTTCTTCCACAAGCTTCTCATCCAGGTCATTTTGAAAAACTATTTGGTACTCCTTTGGATTTGGATTTCAGCCTGGCAGTTGAAATGTATGGTGGCTGCTTTACTTCTATTACGAATTGGGAGAATTTCTCTTCAACGCTTCTTCAGGACCGAAACAGAGAAGGACTTCGTGTCATTGAAATGGTGACAAACCGTGAACAAAATGTAAAAGAACATCATAATTTGTGGAATTATGTTTCCCAGGAAATAAGTGCTTTATTAGAAGGCGAAGATTGATGAATTTTGATATTAATGGTATTTCTTATCATGTGAATACGAAGGGTGACGGATTTCCGCTTGTTTTGCTGCATGGTTTTACAGGTGATTCAAAAACTTGGGACCCATTTTTACAGTCTTTTGGGAGTAATAGAAGGTTGATTGCGATCGATATAATTGGTCATGGACAATCCGATTCTCCTAAGGATTCTAAACGGTACGAGATGCTGTCCGTAGCGAAAGATATAAAACAAATTTTAGATCTTCTTAAAATTGAAAGTACAGACTTATTAGGGTACTCTATGGGTGGAAGACTTGCATTAAGCTTTGCTATTCAATACCCACTTTCCGTTCGTAAATTGGTCTTGGAAAGTGCATCACCAGGTTTAATGACTGAACAGGAAAGAGCAAACAGAGTGGTACAAGATAGGAAATTATGTGAATTCATTCAGAAAAACGGAATTGAACAGTTTGTTGAGTATTGGGAGAATATCCCGCTTTTTTCTTCCCAAAGGAGTCTTCCTATACATAAACAAGAAGAGATTCGAGAGCAACGTCTTCAAAATTCGGTTATTGGACTATGCAATAGTTTAATCGGTATGGGGACGGGTGCTCAACCGTCATGGTGGCCACATTTACATCATCTTGAAGCAAATACCTTACTCGTTACAGGAGATCTTGATCAAAAGTTTTGCCTAATTGCCCAAGAAATGCGAAAAGAGATCAAAAAGGTCAAATGGGTAAATGTTGCAGGGTGTGGACATGCAATTCATGTGGAACAACCCGAAAAATTTGGTACAATAGTAAGTGAGTTTTTGTAGAATTTTTTAAATGTTCCAAACGATTACGCTTATGAATGAAGGAGGAATTATAAAATGACAGTAGAATGGATTGCTGGACGTCAGTATGAAGAGATCCTATATGAAACATATAATGGAATTGCCAAAATTACCATTAATCGACCTGAAGTGCGGAATGCTTTCACCCCGAAAACGGTGATGGAATTGATGGACGCTTTTGCCTATGCACGTGACGATTCTAAAGTGGGGGTTATCATTTTAACAGGGGCTGGAGATTTAGCATTCTGTTCAGGTGGAGACCAAAAGGTTCGAGGAAATGGTGGATACGTAGGTGAAGATCAAGTTCCACGTTTGAATGTCCTTGATCTACAACGTTTAATTCGTGTTATTCCGAAGCCTGTTATTGCCATGGTAAAAGGTTATGCCATTGGTGGTGGACATGTATTACATATTGTTTGTGATCTTACGATTGCTGCTGATAATGCTATTTTTGGGCAAACGGGTCCAAGAGTGGGTAGCTTTGATGGCGGTTATGGCGCTGGCTATTTAGCGAGAATTATTGGTCATAAAAAGGCTCGTGAAATTTGGTATCTTTGCCGTCAATACAATGCACAAGAAGCATTGGACATGGGCTTAGTCAATACAGTCGTTCCTCTTGAACAAGTGGAGGAAGAAACGATTAAATGGTGTGAAGAGATTCTAGAAAAAAGTCCTATGGCCCTCCGTTTCTTAAAAGCTGCCTTTAATGCAGATTCAGATGGATTAGCAGGAATTCAACAATTAGCTGGTGACGCAACACTACTTTATTACACAACAGAAGAAGCAAAAGAAGGACGCGACTCATTTAAAGAAAAACGCGATCCAGATTTCGATAAATTCCCTAGATTCCCTTGATTTCGAGGAGAAACATGACAAATAGTACATTTATTAGTAGACCAAATCGCATATGATTTGGTCTTTAATTTCTTCCCAATACAAATCAATTAAGACTTCTAGAAAGGTGAGGATGATCAAATGCAAATGATGCCGAATTGGCTAAAGAAAAGAGCCTTTTTAACACCAAACCGGCCAGCTATTATCTATAAGGGTGAACAAACGACGTTTGCTGAATTATATGAAAAGGCCTATGACGTTGCCGGAAAATTAACGTTTAATGGAGTTAAGAAAGGTCAGTTTACTGCACTCCTGCTAAGAAATCATCTTGATTCTGCTGTCATTCTATTAGCACTTCAATTACTAGGCGTCCGAGCGGTTATTTTAAATAATCGCCTAACAACAGATGAGATTGTTTGGCAGCTTAAAGATTCAAAGGCTGTTTTTCTGATAAGCGAGGAATTTTTTCAAGAGAAGACCGAGAAAATTATAAGTAAGCCTAAGAGACTTACCACTTTTATTGAAAGAGGAGTTAGAAGATACCCCTTTTAATGAGCCACTTATTTTAGAAGAATTGGATTTAGATGAAATTTGTACAATTATGTATACCTCTGGTACAACAGGCCATCCAAAAGGGGTCATTCAAACTTACGGTAATCACTGGTGGAGTGCCACCGGTTCTGCTCTTAACCTTGGATTACATGAAGCTGATTGTTGGCTTTGTACGGTTCCACTTTTTCATATAAGTGGTTATTCGATCTTAATGAAAAGTATCATATATGGAATGAAAATCGTCCTTCATGAGGGCTTTGATGAAAAATTGGTTATTGATGATATACAAAAGGAACGTGTAACGATCATGTCAGTAGTTAGTACGACTCTTACTCGAATCCTCGAACAATTACAAGGGAATAAGCTTCCAGCGTATTTCCGATGTATGCTCCTCGGGGGAGGTCCTGCAGCGCTTCCGCTCTTAGAAGAGTGTGTACGAAAGGAAATTCCCGTTTTTCAAACCTATGGGATGACCGAAACATCCTCCCAAATTGTGACCTTATCACCTGAAGATAGCTTAAGAAAACTCGGTTCTGCGGGGAAACCTCTTTTTCCTTCTCAAATAAAAATCATGCAAGATGGAGAAAAAGAGGCAGCAGCACATGAAACGGGTGAAATTTTGGTCAAAGGACCAAATGTAACTTCAGGTTATCTAAATAAAAGTGAGGAGTTAAAGGATGGCTGGCTGCACACCGGTGATATCGGTTATCTTGATGAAGAAGGTTTTTTATTTGTACTAGACAGAAGATCCGATCTCATTATTTCGGGAGGAGAAAATATCTATCCTGCCGAAATTGAAGGAGTACTCAATTCACATCCAGCCATTACTGAATCGGGTGTTATTGGGAAAAAGGATGATAAATGGGGTGAAATTCCAATCGCTTTTATTGTAAGTAGCAGATCTATTACAAAAGAAGAAATTAGTGAGTATTGTCTAGAAAAACTGGCTAAATATAAAATTCCAAAAGAAATCTATTTTATTTCGGAAATTCCACGAAATGCATCTAAGAAAATATTGCGAAGGCAGCTCCGCACCCATATAGAGGAACCTTCAAAATCTTGACCTGAATAAAGGGGGATGTAATGGAATGAATATAAAAGGGGTTTGGACAATTGGCCCAAACCCCTCGCTTTTCTTCTTAATATAAGGCCTTTTTTAATGCTTGTAGATTATCCTCCATGATAGAAAAATAGTCCCTATTGTTTTCAATATCTTTCGTTGTTAGAACCGATAAATTATGCAAGGTAAGCGGCTTGGCACCAATTTCTCCTTGCACAATCTCGGTAAGCTTGGAGCTAACGTTTTGTTCAAAAAAGATATAATCTGTGTTATGTTCTTTTGCAGTTGAGACAATGGACTCCAGTTCCTTTTGAGAGGGTTCATTTGATGTGGATAAACCAGAAATACTGATTTGTTTAAGACCATATCGTGATTCCCAGTACCCATAGGCAGCATGCGAGACAATGATTTCTGGCTGCTTCGCCTGACTGATCACTTCTGTAAAATCATTATTTAAACTATCTAGCTTTTGAACCAATACCTCATAATTTTGAATAAATTGTTCTTCATTTTCCGGCATTTGTTTAATTAGGGCATCTTTAATGGATTCTGCTAATTCTTTAGCATAAATCGGATCTAGCCAAACATGCGGATCAATATCACCATGATTATGTTCATCCTCATTAGCATGAGCATCTTTAGCTGCATGTGTTTCATCTTGTGCATGATCTTCAGCCTTATTAGTCGCTCCACCTTCTTCTAGATGGATATGTTCCCCAGCTGCAAGTAAAGTAACCTTTTCATTTTCCAATGTGCTTTTAGCCTTTTCAACAAATCCTTCTAAGCCGAGACCTACATAGATAAAAAGATCTGAATCAGCTAATTTCATCATATCCTTTTGAGAGGGATCAAAGGTATGCTCGTCAGATCCTGGCGGGTATACGGTTTCTACTTGGACAACATTACCACCGATTGATTCTGTGAAATATTGCAGAGGGTATACAGTTGTGTATATTGTCAATTGTTGATCAGATTGTTCATTTCCCTTTTTGCTTTCTGTCTCGCTACATCCAGATAGAAATAAGCTAATGGGCAGTAAAAAACTGATTAATATTATAAATCTTTTCATTAAAAAATGTTCTCCCCCAACCTAATTATAAATCGTATTAATTACGATTTATAAAATAAAAATTTTTAATACGGAATCATTCCTATTATGTCTTTTGTAATCATACAAAATATATAATAGAAAAGCAAGATAAAATATTGTCATATTATATCGAATTTCTGTACCCTAATGGGGAAAACTTTTTTTGAAAGGTGATTAGTAAATGAGAATTTTAGATGAACTATTAATGTATAATGAACAATTTGTTGAAGATAAAAAATTCGAGGAATTTGCAACAAGTAAACTGCCAAATAAAAAAATGGTTATCTTATCTTGTATGGATACTCGATTAATGGAGTTACTTCCACATGCATTAAATATAAAAAATGGGGATGTCAAATTAATTAAAAATGCAGGGGCTGTACTTAAACATCCATTTGGAAGTGTAATGAGAAGTATATTAGTAGCGGTTTATCAGTTGCAAGCAGATGAAGTTCTTGTCATTGGACATCATGATTGTGGAATGGGTGCATTGAAGGCAGAAGACATGATTTCGAATATGAAGAAACGTGGAGTGACGCAAAAAACACTCGATACCCTTGAATATTCAGGAATTGATGTACAAAAGTGGCTCAAAGGCTTCAGCAGCGTAGAGGAAAGTGTAGCACATAGTGTTGATGTGATTAAGCACCACCCACTTTTACCAGAAAATACACCTGTGCACGGGTTAGTGATTGACCCTGAGACGGGTAAATTAGATGTAGTTATTGATGGATATAAAAATTAATACGTTTGGAGTGCAATAAAAAGAAAGAGCGATGTTTAGTATTAAAACAGTGCTCTTTCTTTTATTTACTTAGCGGGTATGATGAGTGTTGGCTACTTAGAATGGTTCTTTTTATGGGTCAGCCCCGGCCATTTTTCAGGTACAGGATCGAACCCACCTGGATGGAAGGGATGGCATTTTAGTATTCTTTTCACAGCTAGAAATCCACCTTTTAATCCCCCAAAGCGCTTAACAGATTCCAGTCCATAATGAGAACAAGTAGGATAAAAGCGACATGTAGGTGGTTTAAGGGGTGAAATAATCAATTGATAGAAACGAATGATGACGATTAAAATGGCTTTTAGCATTAGATCGAATCCTTTTCATAAAATAGGTGATAAAAGCCTTGAGATTGACTCTTTAAAACGGATCAAACAAGATCTTTTATTGTATTCCTCGATGGTCCACTCACGCGATACATCCATATCTTCTAGGAAACTTTTCGTTAAATTTTGAGCTATATATTCATTATACATAAATGCGTTTACTTCGAAGTTTAATTTAAAGCTTCTAACATCAATATTGGCTGTACCAACGGAAGAAAGTTGTTCATCCACAATAATGGTTTTGGCATGGATAAAACCATTATCATAAATAAAGACCTTGGCACCCGCCTTTAACATTTCTCCGACATGGTAGGTAGTTGCCCAATAAACAAAGTGATGATCGGGTTTATTGGGAATCATAATTCGTATATCTTTCCCTGTTAGGGCGGCTATTTTTAAAGCATCAAGCAGACTCGCATCTGGAATAAAGTAGGGCGTTTGGATCCAAATGGATTTTTTTGCTGAAGAGATCATTTTGATGTACCCATACTTAATTTGTTCCCATTCTGAATCAGGTCCACTTGATACAATTTGCATACTAATGTCTCCGGTTTTTTCAGATGCAGGAAATAAATTAGGCGTAAACTGAATGTCGTGACGGTAGGATGCTTGGTTCCAATCTAAAATAAACCGTGTTTGAATGGCATATACAGCACTTCCAGTAATGCGAAGATGGGTGTCTCGCCAATAGCCAAATTTTTCTTTTAACCCTAGATACTCATCCCCTACATTAAATCCACCAATATATCCTATTTTTCCATCAATGATAACAAGTTTTCGGTGATTTCGATAATTAATCCTTATATTAATTAAAGGTAAAAAAGATGGGAAAAAGACTTCGACTTCTCCACCTGCTTGGGTTAAGTCTCTAAAGGCCTTTTTTCTTAGTGATCGGGATCCCAGATCATCATATAATACGCGAACTTTAACTCCTTGCTTTGCCTTCTCTGTTAATAATTGAATCAGCTTTTTTCCTAGTTGATCGTTATTGATAATGTAGTATTGCAAATGGATAAAATCTTCAGCCTGTTTAATGTCCTCAAATAATGCATCAAACTTTTCTTTTCCATCCGTATAGATATCCACTGAATTATCAACCGTTAAAATCGCATCATTATTAGCAAGGAGCATATAAATTAACCCTTTGTTGTTTTTTGCTACCCCACTTAATGGAAAATACTGTTTGGTTTGAAAATTGATTAATTGTTCAGTAAGAATTTTTTCAATGCCTAATTTTTTTCGATCTTCCCATTGAAACATACGGCTTTTATTTAAGTTTCTTCCAAAAAGTATATATAAAATAAATCCAAGAATGGGAATAAAAAATAGTACCATCAGCCATGCCCATGTAGGACCTGCATCTTTATGCTCTAAAAAGATGACAATGATTGCTAAAACCATATTAATGATCATGGTAAAACCAATAATAATTGAGTATATATCCATCATTTAATAAGCCTTTCTGACAGCTGTATTTATATAAATTATGTATATCTATATTTTAACATGAATCAAAAAAGATTCCTCTATTTGGTTAAAAAGGCAGTTGAAAGAGGAGGTGTTAATGATAAATCGGGGCATATTAAAATCGGGAGGTTGATCAGATGACACAAGAATTAATTCAAGCAGTCAATAAACAAGTAGCAAATTGGACCGTTCTATATGTTAAATTGCATCATTATCACTGGTTTGTGAAGGGACATCACTTTTTTACGTTACATGAGAAATTTGAAGAACTTTATGATGAAGCCAATGGTTATATCGATGTTTTGGCAGAAAGAATTCTTTCGATTGGTGGAAGACCTATCTCTACACTCAAAGAATGCTTAGAACTGGCCACTGTACAAGAGGCAAAGGGGAATGAAACAGAAGAGGATATGGTCCGTGAAATTTGTGCGGATTTCGAGGAAATCATTCAAGAGTTACAATCGGCGATGAAATTAGCAGAAGATGCTTCTGATCAAGGAACAAGTGATGTTTTACTCTCCATTAATGGAAGTCTGCAAAAACATGTTTGGATGTTAACAGCCCTTTTAGGTTAATAAGGAAAGAATGCTTTTAACTTAGGGTTAAGGCATTCTTTTTTTATGTATATGTACATGGGCAAAACAAGAGACTCCTTCATAAGGAAGAAGCCCTTAAAATGAAATAGGATATATGTATAAATGTTTTTAATGAAGGTTCCTTTGGTTCGATAACGGGATTCGTTGTTGACCGTAGTCTTCTTTAGCGAATTTCCCTTTTAGGCTTTCAATTAAATATAAGCCCATGAGTGTATATAGCTCTTGTTCATCCATATCCTGGATCAGATGGAGTAAATCTTCGCGTGACATTTCTTCAAGAAAAGCAAACGCTAACATATCAATATCCTCTTCGTCACCTGTTAATTTATTCCGATAAAGCTCGTATAGTTCATCTACTAGCTTCATGTTTTTCACCTCCTATTCTTAGTATATATGGTTGAGGCAATTTTTACATTATATTTAATTCTTCCCTGTATTATGTGGAAAAATGCTTTTATTATAAAGACTTATTCTAGCATAGAGTATTTTAAATGATAGGGAAACTAAAAAGTATATTTCATCATATGAATTCAGTTTTTTCCATCGTCATCTCCCCTAATAAAGACTATAATGAAAAATATATTAGAATAAAATTCGGGGTGAGTGAATGGAAATTTTCAATGATGAAAAAGGTGGAACGGTTAAACTTTCCTTTTCGAACAATTCCTTCTCTAAACAGGCAGATCATGTTCTCGTTATTTGTCGTTTTTTTGATCAGTGGTTATTAACAAAGCATAAGGAAAGAGGATGGGAGTTTCCAGGTGGAAAAAGGGAACCAGGAGAAACAATAGAAGCCGCCGCTCTAAGAGAGGTTGAGGAGGAAACTGGCGCAAAGTTGAACACCTTACACTTTATTGGGGAATATGAGGTTACTAACAAGGAAAGCTCCTTTGTTAAAGCTATTTACTATGCAGAAGTGGATACAATGTTAATAAAAGACACCTATTTAGAGACAAATGGGCCCATCTTGATTGGTGGGGATCTTTTATCGCTGCGCTTCCAAGATCCTTATAGTTTTATTATGAAAGACAAAGTGGTTGAGATCTCCATCAATAAAATTATGGATCTAGTAGCAGTAATCTAAAAAAACAGCTGATAGTAGCTGTTTTTTTAGTTAAGACCGACTTTCATTAAGAACCGTTTTTAATTAATCTTTTCTCTAGAAGATCAACGAGTTGGTACATAATGGTTGCACAGATGGCAATAACCATTAGTGCCAGGAATACAAGAGTAAAGTTAAAAACCTGAAATCCATATATAATCATATAGCCAAGTCCTTTTGATGAAACTAAAAACTCACCGACAATGACTCCCACCCATGAAAGACCCACATTCACTTTTATGGTAGAAATGATGGTTGGAAAACTGGCAGGCAGGATTACTTCCTTGAATGTTTGTATGCGATTAGCTCCGAATGTTTGTAAAACTTTCAAATAATTTGGATCCACTTCGCGAAATGCTGTGTAGACGACAATGGTCGTGATAATGATTGAAATCATAGCACCCATGGCCATAATCGAGGTAAAGCTTGGTCCGAGGGCAACAATTAAGATTGGACCTAATGCTATTTTTGGCATTGCATTTAAAATAACGAGATAGGGATCCAAAATTTTGGAAAGGATGGGAGACCACCATAAAAGCGCAGCAAGTAATGTTCCAATTAGTGTTCCTAAAATAAAGCCAAAAATGGTTTCAGACAACGTTATACTTAAATTGATAAGCAGAGTACCATCCAAAATCTTATCCATGAATAGATGATAGATTTTGGTGGGGGAACTGAATATAAGCGCATCAATCCATTGTCGTTGACTGGCTAGCTCCCAACTACTGATAAAAACGATCAATATGATGAGCTGGTAAAAACGAACCCAACGTTTTTCTCTTTTTTGTGAGGAAATATACTGTTGATGTAGTTGAGTGATACTATCCGATGGATTCAAGAGACTCCAGCTCCTTCCATATTGTTTGAAATAGGGGTTGAAATAATTCATGATTTCTTGCTTTAAAGGGTAATAGGTTTCGTAAGCCTTCTGGAATGAGAAACGTTTTATGAATTCCGCCCGGTTTTGCTGAAAAGAGGAATATACGATCACTCATAGCGATAGCCTCTCCAATATCATGTGTGACAAGAATGGCTGTTTTGTGAAATGATTTTAATGTTTCAAACACGAGATTCTCTAAATGTAATTTTGTTTGATAATCAAGTGCCGAAAAGGGTTCATCCAGCATCAAAAGTTTAGGTTCTGTTGCTAATGTTCGGACAAGAGCGACCCGCTGGCGCATGCCGCCTGAAAGTTGTTTTGGATATTGACCCTCAACCCCTTTTAATCCCATTTTCTTAAGTAAATTTAGCGTGTATTCTCTTTTCTCTTTAGTAAGAAGTTTATTTAGTTTAAGTCCAAGTAAGATGTTTTCTTCAATGGTTTTCCACGGAAACAGATAGTCTTGTTGCAGCATATAGCCAATATCTTGTTTATTGCTTCTCGTTGGTTTTCCCTCTAGTGTAACAATCCCTGCAGTTGGTTGTAATAAACCTGCGATTATGGATAGCAAGGTTGTTTTTCCGCATCCGCTCGGGCCGAGAAAGGAGATAAACTCCCCTTCCTCGATTTCAAGGGATATATCAGTGAGGGCGGTGGTTGCAGATGAATTCGTAAAATAGGTGTGGTGTACATCCTTTAGTTTTAAGAAATTCATACTTTACCCTCCTATATAAAAAGTTTTTAGGTGCTGTTCCTCCAGTCACTATTCCAGTACTTTTTCTGCGATTTCGGTATTGACAAGTTCTTGGTAATCCATCCGTTTTGGTAATTCTCCTGCTTCATCCATAATATTTTGTAAGTTATTCCACTCTTTTTCATCTAAAATGGGATCCGTCGCATAAGAACCTTGGTTTTTATAGCGCTCGATTACGGTTTCAATGAGTTTAACGTCCGTATCCTCAAAATACTTTTGGATTAGTTTAGCGGTTTTTTCTGAGCTATTTTCTTGCACCCACTGTTGAGCTTTATAAATAGCAGAGGTGAATTTTTTAATTGTAGCTTCATTTTGATTTAAAAAGCTTTCTTTTGTCATAAAGGTTGTATAAGGAACATGGCCGGATTCAGTACCAAAGGATGCCACGATATATCCTTTACCCTCTTTTTCAAACAGACTTGCTTGTGGTTCAAATAATTGTACATAATCACCTGTTCCGGAAATAAAGGCGTTCCCAATATTGGCAAAGTCAATGTTTTGGATGAGGTTCAAATCTTTGTGCGGATCTATTCCATGTTGTTTAAGCACATATTCACCGACCATTTGTGGCATTCCACCTTTTCGTTGACCAAGAAAATTGCTGCCATTTAACTGTTTCCATTCAAAATCGTCTATTCTTTTTCTGGAAACCAGAAAAGTCCCATCTGTTTGTGTCAATTGAGCGAAGTTAATAACCGGATCTGTTGAGCCTTGGGCAGACACGTATATGGACGTTTCCGAACCGACAAGAGCGATGTCCGCACCATCTGAGACTAGTGTGGTCATGGTTTTATCGCCACCCCATGTTGTGGTGATCTCTACATCAAGACCTTCTTCTTTAAAAAAGCCCTTTTCAATTGCGACATATTGAGGTGCATAGAAAATGGATCTTGTTACTTCAGCGACCCTTACTTTCTGTAATTGATTTGCTTCATTTTGTGCCTCCATGTTACAAGCAGCAAGGGAAATAGCTAAAACGGAAATGAAGAGAACGAATAAGCTACTTTTCCATAATCTTTTCATGTTAAAAACTCCTCCTTAAGTGAATCTTAAGAATAAAAAGAACTTAATAAAATGCTTAAACTATTTTATGAAATAAAAAAAAATGTGTGAATGCCTAAAATGGGACAAGATAAGGAATGGAAGGGATTACAACGATTGTGGTGGTTAAAATAGCATCTAGACAAAGGTACTTATTTTCAATTAATGTGGGAAATGTGCTTTTTTTATAACATCTTATGATTAAATTTGAAAGATAAGGGGATTTACAAATGGAAACAACCATGACCAATGAGTCTACAGAAGCTTCAGAGAAAAAAGATAACGTATTCAACAAGATATTAGGAGCCATTGGTGGGAGTTTTGGTCCTATTTTAGGCGTACTAGCTGGATCTGGGTTGTTGTCAGCTTTATTAGCTGTATTGACAATGGTAGGATGGATGTCTAAAGATAGTGGTACATATGCGATATTATCTGCAGCTGGACATGCTATTTTTTATTTCTTTCCTGTTTTTCTCGGCATTACGCTAGCCATCAAACTAGGGGCTAATGCCTATGTAGGAGGGACAATTGGGGCAGCCCTTTTAGAACCACACTATACGGAATTAATTGCAAATGGAGTTAAAAGTGTAGATTTCATTGGAATTCCGGTAATCGTGATTGAGCTATTCTTCAACCGTTTTCCCCATTTTAATTGCTGTTTCGATCTATGCAGCTATTGGATAAATTTCTGAAAAAAGTGATTTATAAAGAGATTCAAATGTTTATTAATCCACTCATTTCATTAGTAGTGATTGTTCCATTAACACTGCTTATTTTTGGCCCTTTTGGTACCTATGTTGGGGAAGGACTTGGAATAGGGATCGAATTTTTAAGTTCAAAGAGTGGACTGATATCAGGAGCTGTACTTGGAGCTGCTTGGTCATTTTTAACCATTTTGGGTCTTCATTGGGCATTGATTCCGATCGCGATTGCTAATCTAGCTGCTGGGGGAGATCCGATTATCCCGATGGCAGCAGCAGCACCTTTTGCTCAAATTGGATTGGGAATTGGAGTCTTTTTTAAGACGAAAGATAAAGGCTTAAAAACGGTCGCTGGATCAGGGATTATACCTGGTGCATTGGCAGGTACGACAGAACTCATTACTTACGGAATTCTTGTACGTTATAAACGATCGATGGTGATTGTTGCAATAGCAGGAGCTGTTGGTGGAGCGATTAATGGTACACTGGGGTTGAAAATGACTACGTTTGTTCTCCCGAGCTTCTTGTCGATCCCAGCCTTTTCACCGATGGGACCTTATGTTATTGGTGTATTAGTTGCTTTAGTGTTGGCAGCGGTACTTACATTAATATTTGGGTATGAGGATAAAAACTCAAGAATTGCTTCAAAAGCAGTTAAGGAAATGGGCTTAACCTCAGTGAAAAAAGAAACGATATCAAGTCCCTTGAGTGGAGCTCTAGTTCCGTTAAGTAAAGTAAGTGACCCACTATTTGCTACAGAAACAGTTGGAAAAGGGATTGCCATTGAGCCGGACAAAGGGCGAAATTCTTTCACCTGTAAATGGAACAGTAACGACTTTGTTTCCAACAGAACATGCGATTGGGATTACTTCTGAAGGTGGTGCTGAAATATTAATTTATATCGGCATCGATACAATTCATCTAAATGGTCAATATTTTAACTCTCATGTTAAACAATGGGATAAAGTAAGTACAGGCGATTTGCTCATTACGTTTGACATTGAAAAAATTAAAGAGGCTGGCTATGATACCACGACACCTGTTGTGATTACGAACACATCAGAATATGTGAATGTTGAGTCAACCAAAAGCAATACCATTCAGGCGAAAGAAGATTTAATTACAGTTATGATTTAATTGATGAAAATTCCGGCACCTTTGATGGTGGTCGGAATTTTTTTATCCTTTTTTCAACAGTCATTCTTTAGCTTAGATTAGAAAAAATCGAATATAAATTGATATGGAATTACAAAATAAAAAAACACTCCATCAATCGGGTTCTCTTTAGCAGAGAACGCAGATGATGGAGTGTTGTAAATAAAAAGTTGTTATTATACTTCGTTTTAAAGTGATTTACTTTTCAATAAACATTTGTGTCCAGTGGTAACCGTTTGGATCAAATCCTACACCAATATGGTTGTAATTGCTATTTAAAATGTTTCTGCGATGACCTTCGCTATTCATCCATGCTTGTACAACTTCTTGTGGTGTTCGTTGACCTTTAGCAATGTTTTCTCCGGCAGATTTATAGGATACACCTTGATCCCTCATCATATCAAATGGAGAGCCGTATGTTGGGCTTGCATGAGAAAAATAATTATTTTGCTGCATATCAGATGATTTGGCTTGAGCTACACTATTCAATTTTGCATCAGCAGTTAAAGCAGGTAGTCCGTTTTTTCTGCGTTCCGCATTTGTTAGATCAATTACTTGTTGGACAAATTGACTATTGGTAGCTGGAGCTGTTTTTTGTTGCGATTGTGCTGGAGCTTGAGCTATTGGTTGTTGCTCTTGTTGTTGTGCTGGAGCCTGAGTTGATGGCTCTTGGCGCTGTTGTCGTGTTGGAGCTTGAGCCAATGGCTGCTGTTCTGGCTGTCGCTCTGGTCTTGAGGCAAATCCTTGATATCTTTGTCGAAGCCGTGCTTGAAAACTTGTATCTTGGTTAGGATCTTCTGGAAGGAACTGGTATCTTGCATCTTGAGTCAGGACCGATTGTGTTTGTGGATATTCATTACTTGACATTGGGGTACTAAAATTAGAAATAATGGGAGCACCATTCTTATTTTGAGTCTTGTCCCAATCATTGGTGTAATCCTTTGTGAAATCGTTGTTATTGGTATCTGTTAGTGGGCCTCGATGATTAACATCAAGATTACGATTGTTATTGTTATTCACATTGAAAAGGTGGTTTCTCTCGTTGTCCCGATTTGCTACATTGGTAATATTGTCATTATTTCTAGGATTCAATGCTGCATCTTGATTATTACAAGCTGTAAGTCCTAAAAGTAAAACTGAAGCCAATACTCCGCTTAATTTCTTTTTTGACATTTTAAATTCCTCCTTCTGAAATGATTTATTACTCTCATATTTTCGCTTGTTTTTTGAAAAGTATAGGTGGGAATAACAGCCTCTATTGGGAGGTAAAAAATAACCGATTGTAGTTGTGGTTTCCATGCAGGAATTGTGTCTTGCTGTGAAACAGTTTGTGAATTTCACGACATATGGTAAAATTGATTGATCAATTATTAAATCATTTAGATATGTTATTAATAGAAAGTGTATAAAATATACCCAATGGAATAGTTATTTTGATTCCAAGGGTGTTTGAGTTTTCTGAGAAAGAAGGAATAAATAGTGATTGCTAAAACAGAAGAGGATTTTCAAAGATTAAAAGAGGCTGGAAAAATAATGGGAACGATTCGCGATGAAATGGTGCGAAAAACACAGCCTGGTATTACAACAAAAGAGCTTGATGATTTTGCAGGAGAATTATTTGAAAAATATGGTGCGATCTCAGGTCCCAAGGGTGAATATGATTTCCCAGGGTTTACATGTATCAGTGTGAATGATGAAGTGGCACATGGAATTCCAGGAAAACGTGTGATTCAAGAAGGGGACTTAGTGAACATCGATGTTTCGGGCTCTAAGAATGGTTATTTTGCGGATACGGGGATCTCTTTCGTGGTTGGTGAAGGAGATCCTATGTTAACGAAACTTTGTGAAGTAGCAAAAAAGGCATTTGATGCTGGGCTAACGAAATTCAAAGTAGGCGGCAAAAAGAATACGATTGGTAAAGCAGTTTATCAAACGGCTAGACAGAATGGCTTTACCGTGATCATGAATCTAACAGGACACGGGGTAGGGAAAGCCTTACATGAAGCACCTGATCATATATTGAATTATTATGATGCCTGGGATAAAGAACTTTTAAAAGAGGGAATGGTTATTGCATTTGAACCGTTTATTTCGTCCGGTGCTCAAGAAGTTTACCAAAAGAATGATGGTTGGACTTACTCCACAGAAGAAAAAAGCTTTGTAGCTCAAATTGAGCACACCATCATCGTGACAAAAGAAGGACCCATGATTATTACAGAGTAAATAAAAAAAATTCCTGATCGATTGTTCTCCATCAGGAATTTTTTTTATTGTTTTTTGGAAATTAACGGAAGAGTGTGCAATTAGTAGTGAATTTGGTGCAATTATGAGGAAAAATGGTGCAATAATCGCTATTTTGGTGAAATTATAAGAGAAAGTGGTGCAATAATCGCAGGTTTTGGTGCAATTTCTGTATTTCACTCGAAATAAAGGCATAATAAGGGAAAAACACCTTTAATAAGGAGATAAAAATGACAGCTATATGGATCCATAAACAAAAATTTCCTTCCCCACACCCTGATATTGAATTATCTCTCATTACATACCGCTCAAACGGGTTAAAGGTAAAGGGGCTGCTGGCTGAACCTAAAGGAAATGAACTCTATGATGGTTTTCTTTATCTAAGAGGCGGAATCAAAAATGTAGGAAAGGTTAGACCAGCTCGGATCGTCCAATTTGCATCAGAGGGTTTCATTGTTTTTGCCCCTTTTTATCGTGGAAATCAAGGAGGGGAGGGCAATGAGGATTTTGCTGGTGATGATCGGGAAGATGCCTTTTCCGCTTTTGAACTGTTAGAATCTATGGAAAGAGTTAAGAAGGTACATATTTTTGGGTTTTCTCGTGGTGGGGTAATGGCCTTATTAACAGCGATTCGATATCCGCAGGCAGCTTCACTGGTCACATGGGGTGGTGTCAGTGATATGTTTCTTACATATGAGGAACGAAATGATTTACGAAGAATGATGAAGCGTGTGATTGGTGGAACACCTACAAAGTTTCCTGAGCGCTATCAATTTCGTACACCACTTTATGTATTAGAAAGAATAGAGCTTCCTGTATTAATTATTCATGGCAGAAAAGACCATAATGTGTCTGTAGAACATGCTTATCGACTTGAAAATAGACTTAGGGAACTCAATAAGAAAGTAGAAAACTGGTATTTTGATGAATATACTCACTATTTCCCACCTGCTGTTAATCGGAGAATAGTAGTTGACTTGACCTCTTGGATGAAAAAACAATCGAAATAAGGTAAAATGATAAGAACAATTATGAATATTCTCCTGTGTATAAACGAATTTAAATAGTGGTAAAAATGGAGGAATTAAGAATGGGGATGCCCTTAGAGCTAAATACCATGATTGTTACAAAAGGGAATGAAATAAGAATAAAGGAAAATGACTTTAAGCTAGTTAAGAAGGATTACCGCTTATATCCACTTGAAGTTCCGCTTGAAGTACGAAAAACAATTGACAGTGAACTCACTTCAATAGCTGTTATTACAAAATTGGAATGGGAAAACCAACAAACCACGATTACGTATCATCTCGTATCGCTCCATACAACCAATTAGAAAATAGAAAAACAGCACTTGTTGCAAATACAAATGCTGTTTTTTTATTTGTATGTCCTTTAAGCGACTGGTCCGCCCTTTTCAATAATATCCGCGGAAAAATCCGTAAATTTAGTGAAGTTTTTACGAAACTTTCTGGCAAGTTCTTTTGCTTTTTCATTATAGGTTTCTTGATTTGACCATGTTTGATTAGGCTGTAATACATGATCAGGAACTCCGGGAACATGTAATGGAATTTCGAATCCAAAGATAGGATCCTTTGTTGTCTCAACGTTCGTAAGCTCACCTTCTAAAGCTGCTTGCACCATTGCACGAGTGTAGCTTAATTTCATTCTGCTGCCAACTCCGTAAGCCCCACCAGTCCAGCCCGTATTGACTAGGAATACCCGAACATTGTGCTGGCTAATCTTTTCACCAAGCATCTCTGCGTAGCGTGTCGCAGGGAGAGGTAAGAATGGTGATCCAAAACAGGTTGAGAAAGTTGCCTCGGGAGAAGTAACTCCACGCTCTGTTCCAGCAAGTTTTGATGTATAGCCGCTTAAAAAATGATACATGGCTTGCTCTTTGGAAAGTTTCGCAATAGGTGGCAATACCCCAAAGGCATCCGCCGTTAAAAAGATAATGGTATGTGGATGACCTGCTACACTTGGGATAACGATATTATTGATAGCCTCTAGTTGATAAGCTGCTCGAGTGTTTTCAGTTAACGATCCATCATCATAATCGGCAATGTGAGTTTCAGGATCCACCATCACATTTTCGAGTACAGCACCAAAGCGGATGGCATCAAATATTTGAGGTTCTTTTTCATAGCTAAGGTTGATACATTTAGCATAACAACCGCCTTCAATATTAAAGACGCCATTGCTTGACCAGCCATGCTCGTCATCCCCGATCAACTGTCTATTTTCATCTGCTGAGAGAGTCGTTTTACCGGTTCCGGAAAGACCAAAGAAAAGTGCTACGTCACCTTCAAGCCCCACATTGGACGAACAATGCATCGGAAGGATTCCGTTCTCTGGTAAAAGATAATTCATGATGGTGAATATGGATTTCTTGATCTCACCTGCGTATTCGGTTCCACCAATTAATACGGTACGATTTTCAAAAGAGATGATGATAAACGTTTCTGAGTGAGTTCCGTCAACAGCTGGATCGGCTTTGAAATTTGGTGCACAAATGACCGTAAACCCCGCTTCATGTTCTACTAATTCTTCCTCAGAAGGAAGAATAAATAACTGATGGGAAAACAGATTATGCCATGCAAATTCATTAATTACTTGGATGGGAAGGCGGTGTTTTTTATCTGCCCCGGCAAAACCCTTGTAGACAAACACTTCGTCTTTTTTAGTAAGATAGTCTAATACTTTATGGTAAAGACGAGAGAAGGCAGCTTCGGAAATAGGTTGATTGACTGAACCCCAATCAATTTTATCTTTGACGGAATCCTCTTTAACAATAAACTTATCCTTTGGAGATCTTCCTGTATATTTACCTGTTGTAGCACGTACTGCGCCTGTTGAGGTTAATACACCTTCATTACGTGTTAATACTTTTTCTACAAGTTTAGGGACAGATAATTGAACAAGAATATTTTTTCCTTTAAGAAATTCATTGATATTATTCGATATACCAACATTCATCCGACAGATACCTTCCTTTGTTTGGATTTAATGAAAAGATCATAAATATAACAAATAGTATATCACAATTATCTGAATAATCTATATCCTTTATTCTGTTACTGAAAATATTTATTGGTGAAAAAAAGTCATATTTCTTTTCATTTCGCTAACAAATGATCAAAAACATTGACGCAACTGTAATCCTACGTTATGATTTTACCTTGAACGGATACTCTCTTATCCTGAGCTGGTGGAGGGACAGACCCAATGAAACCCAGCAACCTGCTTTATAAAAGTATATATACATATTTTATTCATTTTGACGATTAACCCTGTAGAGGGATTAATCCGATCGATTAATGATGTAAATGAAAATATGGATACTTTATCTAAGCAAAGGTGCTAACCTGAGGCAAGGCAACAGTCCTTGAACGATAAGAGTGAAAGGCGCGAATCTATTTTGCTTTCAACCTTTTCACTTATTGGGAAGGTTTTTTATTTTGCAATTAGATAATCAACTTTTAATGTATTTTCAGACAAATAAGGTTTTTATTCTGTAAAAGTTGCTGTCCATTTAGAATGGGATAAAAACTCCTTATTTTTTCCATACTACTTAGGGAATGAGTTCCGTATCAATAGGGGGTCTCTGAACGTCACGAGTACCTTATCTTTATTAAAGGAGGAAATCATATTGGTAAAACGTCGCTTGTTTACTTCGGAGTCCGTTACGGAAGGTCATCCAGATAAAATTTGTGATCAAATCTCGGATGCTATTTTAGATGCTATTATTGTTAAAGATCCTAATGCACGTGTAGCTGCAGAAACGTCTGTTAATACGGGTCTCGTATTAGTGGCTGGTGAAATAACGACATCAACCTATGTCGATATTCCTAAAATTGTTCGCAAAACGATTAAGGAAATTGGTTATACGAGAGCCAAATATGGCTTTGATGCAGAAACTTGTGCGGTGCTAACTTCGATTGATGAACAGTCTCCAGATATTGCAATGGGTGTTGATCAAGCATTAGAAGCACGTGAAGGAAGCATGACGGAGGAAGAACTTGAAGCAATTGGAGCAGGTGACCAAGGTTTAATGTTTGGATTTGCTTGCAATGAAACAGAAGAGCTTATGCCTCTGCCTATTTCATTAGCTCACAAACTATCTCGCCGTTTAGCAGATGTTCGCAAAGAGGAATTGCTGACTTATCTTCGCCCTGATGGGAAAACACAAGTAACAGTTGAATATGATGAAACTGATAAACCTGTTCGAATTGATACAATCGTCATATCTACTCAGCATGATCCAGAAATCAGTCTTGAACAAATTCAGCGTGATTTAAAACAATTTGTGATCTCTAAAGTTGTACCGAAAGAACTAATTGATGAAAATACGAAATACTTTATTAATCCGACAGGCCGTTTTGTTATTGGAGGACCACAAGGAGACGCTGGTTTAACAGGCCGTAAAATCATTGTGGATACTTATGGCGGCTATGCTCGTCATGGAGGAGGAGCGTTCTCTGGTAAGGATCCAACAAAAGTTGACCGGTCAGCTGCCTACGCAGCCCGTTATGTGGCAAAAAACATTGTGGCAGCAGGATTAGCGGATAAAGTTGAAGTTCAGTTTGCCTATGCAATCGGTGTTGCACGCCCTGTTTCCATTGCAATTGACACATTTGGGACAGGAAAAGTGAGTGAAGAGGTATTAGTTGATATCGTAAGCAAAAACTTTGATCTTCGCCCTGCCGGCATCATTAAAATGCTTGATCTTCGTCGTCCTATTTACAGACAAACAGCAGCATATGGTCACTTTGGCCGTACGGATGTTGAACTTCCATGGGAGTCGACTGATAAAGCTGAGACATTACGTAAACAAGCACTCCAAGATTGATGAGGGAATAAATAAAATGAGAGTTGCATAGACATGTGACTCTCATTTTATTTGTATGTAGCTTCCCTTGTGTTTATTTTCATAATTTCAAGTGTACACTTCAAATATCAGCCATAAATTACTTATTATTTTTTTTCATATGCGTGCCATGATAAAAAAATTAATGTTAGTATTAGAGAGTATGTTTTTTAAAAGTAGATAATTATCCAGCTTCAGCGCATAGCCGCTTTCGCTTTAAAAGGAGTGTCGTACATAATGTGTGGTTTTATTGGTTGTGTACATGAAAAAGTACAAAGTTTTCAAGAGACCGACAAGCAATTATTTAAGCAAATGAATGATCTTATTACGCATCGTGGACCAGATGATGAAGGCTTTTATATGGATGACCATATTCAATTTGGCTTCCGCCGTTTGAGTATTATTGATATTGAAAGCGGACATCAGCCACTTACGTATGAAAATGAGCGCTATTGGATTATTTTTAATGGAGAAGTATACAATTATGTTGAATTACGCGAAGAGCTTGTAAAAGAAGGCTTAACCTTTGAAACAAGCTCAGATACAGAAGTGATTATTGCTCTGTATAGCCATGTGAAGGAAAAAGCAGTGGAACGTTTGCGTGGGATGTTTTCATTTGTTATTTGGGATAAACAAGAGCAATCCCTATACGGGGCAAGAGATCCTTTCGGAATAAAGCCATTTTTTTACTTTGAAGATGAAGAAAAAACGTTTTTTGCCTCTGAGAAAAAAAGCATCCTATTAGCCATGAAAAATGATGTGATTAATTATCAATCATTGCAGCATTATTTAACCTATCAATTTGTACCAGAGCCGGAAACCATGACAGAAGGAATCCATAAGCTTGAACCAGGACATTATTTTACAAAGAAAATCGGTTCACCGATGGAGATCAAACGGTACTGGAAGGCAAAATTCCAACCTGTACAGAAATCAGAAAATGAGTTTATTAAAGAAATAAAAGATGTTATGTTCGATTCTGTCAAAATGCATATGCGCAGTGATGTTCCAGTAGGATCGTTCCTTTCAGGAGGAATTGATTCTTCGATTATTGCTTCGATTGCAAAAGAGTTTCATCCTGGTATCAAGACGTTTTCAGTTGGGTTTGAGCGCAATGGCTTTAGTGAAATTGATGTTGCAAAAGAAACAGCTGAGAAAATTGGTGTTGAAAATATCAGCTATATTATTACTCCAGAGGAATATATGAATGAAGTTCCTAAAATTATGTGGCATATGGATGATCCATTAGCAGATCCAGCATGTGTTCCACTTTATTTTGTAGCTCGTGAAGCACGTAAACAAGTAACGGTTGTTCTATCGGGCGAGGGAGCAGATGAATTATTTGGTGGATATAATATTTACCGTGAGCCTCAGTCGCTTCAAATGTTTGATAAAATGCCACAGTTTGGAAAAGTTTTCTTGAAATGGATTTCTCGGTTAATGCCTGAGGGTATGAAGGGAAAAAGCTTTATTGAACGTGGTGTGACACCAATGGAAGAACGCTATATTGGAAATGCAAAAATGTTTACGGAAGCTGAAAAACAAAAACTTTTAAATGTTTATACAAAAGGCCTTCATTATACAGACATTACGAAGCCGTTATATGCTGAAAGCGTTGGATATGATCCAGTCGATCGCATGCAGTATATTGATATCCATACATGGATGAGAGGCGATATTTTACTAAAAGCAGACCGAGTAACGATGGCTCATTCGCTTGAGCTTCGAGTTCCGTTTTTAGATAAAGAAGTATTTGAAGTGGCCTCGAAAATCCCTACAAGTTTGAAAACAGCAGATGCTACAACGAAATACATTCTACGTAAAGCTGCTGAAGGTATTGTTCCTGCTCATGTTCTGGACCGGAAGAAACTAGGTTTCCCTGTTCCGATCCGTCATTGGCTTAAAGATGAAATGCATGATTGGGCAATAAAAATAATCCGTGAAAGTGACACGGATCATTTACTAAACAAAGGCTATATCTTGAATCTTTTGGAAGATCATTGTCAAGGTAAGGCGGATAATAGCCGTAAAATTTGGACTGTACTCATGTTCATGGTTTGGCATCAAATCTATGTGGAGAAGATTTATTCTTTTGGAACAGAATACACTTCAGGGCCGATTGGACAAACCGTAAGAGGTTAACGAGAAAGATAAGTAATAGCTTGACTTCCCATTTGCACCCAGGATTCCTCGAAATCCTTCAAGGGTGCTTTTTTATTTTTCTCTCCTGTTAACGGATCATTGAAATAAATATAGTCTTTGTCATAGCCTGTTAATAAGACAGAATGTTCCTTGTAGGTAATGTCAACTGGCCCACTTGGGGTCTGCCATGTTTGAAAATAATTAGCAGGAAGCTTTTTGTAAGTAGTATTAATGATGACCCATACAGGACGTTCATCTGAGAGATGGATGGCCAATTCTTGAAAATCTGCCCCTGTTAAATCAAGGATGTTACCAGGAAGATATTGTTCTGCCAAGTCTTTAATGGGTTTATGGTAGACACCAAGCCCAGGGTTTTGAAAGGAATACATATCCCCAACAAAACCATCGTTCGGATGGCCAAAATGCACGACCCCATTTGTAACCTGGTAGGGTGTAGGTTCTTTATTGATTTCTTTGGCAAGAGTCATCTTATCCACTTCGACTCCGGCATCTTGAAGCAGCATAGCTAGGCTCGTTACTTCACAACCTCGTGGAAGTTCAGGCAATTGGTTTATGACCGGTGCATCGATTAGAACGCTGTCTTTTATTTTGATGATGGTAAAATCAAAATTATCTTGTAAAAACGTATTGGTTTTGACTATGGGTGTTTGAAACAAATATTTAATATGGTTGACGGCCTGTGCTACATGTCCAATCCTTGAGAAATCGAGCAGAAAAGCAGCGATCAGGACAAACATTACCATAAAGAACATCATAATGGCTTTAAATAATCGCTTCCCATTCATTAATTTGGCAAGTAATAGAATGAAAAATAAAAAGAGAAGAATAATAACAAGATATAATAGAATCATGTGTACCACCTAAAAATGAATTAGTTTTGTAGAGATTTGTAATAAATACCTTTTTCAACGTATTCCTTACGAATGCGTTCCATGTCTCTCTGATCTTCTAAAGTTAATTCACGAATGACTTTAGCAGGTCGTCCGAAAGCGAGTGTATGAGGGGGGATTTTCTTTCCTTGCGGGACGAGACTTCCTGCCCCGATAAAGGCTCCTTCGCCAATTTCGGCTTGATCAAGGATAATAGAACCCATACCGATCAATGCCTTTTCTTTAATAATGCAGCTGTGTAGAATAACTTGATGTCCAATCGTCACATCGTCTTCTAGAATAAGTGGCTGGTTGGGACTTTGATGTAAGACTGAATGATCTTGCACGTTTACTCTTTTTCCGATAATGGTTGGTGCGACGTCGCCCCTAATCACGGTATTAAACCAAATGCTAGATTCATCCCCTATTTCGACATCACCTGTAATGGTTACGTAATCGGCAATAAAAGCCGATTTAGAAATATTTGGCTTTTTACCCTTGTATGGATAGATCATGATTTTCCTCCTCTAACAAAAAAGATGGATTGAATAGTTGTTAAGTGTAAGTAAACGGATTTCAGTATGTGTTGCTTGGTACTCTCTTTTCTCATTGTAGCTGATAAGACGAGAGATTTGTAAAAGTTTTTCACTTTGCGTCATAATAGGGATAGAATGTACTTTTTAAAGAAGTGTTCGTATGGTAATGTATTCTAGTTTGGATGTATGGGTCGTACTCGTATAGGAGTTGCCATAAATCCTACATTTTTCAGTATCAGGAGGAAGAGACTATGTGGAAATGGGAAGCGGAAGGAGAACCTAAGGCAGTTGTGGTGATCGTTCATGGAGCAATGGAGCATCATCGTCGTTATGGTTGGTTAATTGAAAAATGGCGGTTATCCGGCTTTCATGTGATCATGGGTGATCTTCCAGGTCATGGATTGACATCTAGAGCTGGAAGGGGCCATATTGATTCCTTTGATGAATATATTTTTGAAGTAAAGGATTGGATTCAAGCCGCCTATCAATTCAATTTACCTGTATTTCTCATCGGGCATAGTATGGGTGGTCTAATTTCTATTCGTTTACTACAAGAAGAAAAAATGAATCTAGCGGGTGTTATTTTATCATCTCCTTGTGTGGGATTAGTCAATAAACAACCTAAATTATTAAATTTAATATCTTACGGCTTAAATATCATCATGCCAAGCTTTAGATTGAACACAGGTCTAACAATTGACATGGCGACTCGTAATGAAGAGGTAAGAGAAGCCGATATGAATGATACCTTGTATTTAACCAAAGTTTCTGTTAGATGGTACCGTGAGCTAACTCTAGCCATCAGGTTTGCTTTTGAAAATAACAACCGTACCCAGGATATCCCCTTGCTGGTTATGCAGGGCGGTGAGGATAAAATTGTTAATAAAGAAACAGTGAAAAATTGGTTTAATCTTGTGCCCTTATCGGAAAAACGATTTAAAGAATGGCCAAAATGTTATCATGAAATATTTAATGAGCCAGAACGCGAAGAAATTTTTGAATATGCACAGGATTTCTTTAACAGTCAATTAAAAGCGATCGGCTATATTGTTTAGGAGAGGTTTTCCATGTCTGTTCCATCGATGCCATTTAGTTTAATGGCAAAAGCATATCGTCATATATTTCCTTGTGTCCATAAGGAACTTTCTTACTGGAAGGCACGGGCTGAAAAGATTCCAGACCCAGAGCTGCGTAAGCAAGCAATGTCTAGTATTGAGCATAAAACGTTTCATTGCGAAGGTGGTGCTATTATGGCTTTCATGGCTAGTGAGCACTATCAAGAAGCGATCCGTTTTATTGTTGCCTATCAAACGATCAGCGATTATTTAGATAATCTTTGTGATCGGAGTACTTCTCAAGATCCAGCTGATTTTCTTGCCATTCATGAAGCAATGAGTGATGCTCTTAATGATGAAGATCCAGGAAGGAATGATTATTACCGGTTCCGAAATGAACGTGAGGATGGAAACTACTTATATGATTTAGCATCCACTTGTCGTGAAGTGCTGGCAGGCTGTAAACATTTTGATCTAATTAAAGAAGATTTACTTGAACTTTGCCGTTATTATTGTGATCTGCAAGTACATAAGCATGTGGCTCCAAATGAACGTGTACCGCGTTTACGAAACTGGTTTGACGAGAATAAAGAGCATGTACCTACAATGGAGTGGTACGAGTTTTCTGCTTGTTCTGGTTCAACACTTGGTATTTTTTGTCTTGTTTCATACGCTCTTAGTAATGATTTTGAAAAGAAATATGCGGATCAAATCCGTAAGGGCTATTTTCCTTATATTCAAGGATTGCATATATTGTTGGACTATTTAATTGATCAGGAAGAGGATAAAGTGGGAGGCGACTTAAACTTTTGTTTCTATTATGAAAATGAAAAGCAGCTGTTTCAACGCCTTAAATTTTTTATGAAGGAAGCAGATAAACATACGAAAAAGCTCCCACATAGACATTTTCACCGTTTAATTAATCGAGGACTTCTGGGACTTTACTTATCAGATGAAAAAGTTCGAAAACAGCATAGTGTGCGAAGACTGGCTAATAATATGATCAAAATAGGTGGCCCTATCAGTTTCTTTTTCTATATTAATGCCTTGTGCTATCGTAAATTCCAAAAAAGTACAGAAATCGGAATCGATTAACATGGACCACTTTGCAAGTTGTTCAAGTATGATTGATACTGAAAAATCAGTAAAGACCAAATCATATGCGATTTGGTCTTTAAACGATCGATTCATTTAGTTAAGTCTTTTTTTTCTATAGCAATCACAAAAGGTGGATCATTTATTTGATTAATGAATCGATATTGCAAGACATCTGCTTGATGCTGATCAAGGCCTCTTACGAATTGCAGAAGTTGATCGCGTTCATCCTCTCCACCTGGATGACCATGATAGATGACAATCACAATCAATCCTTCTGGGGGCATGAGACTGAGTAGTTGTTTGATGGCTGAAATAGTTGAATCTGGTTTGGTCACAATTGATTTATCTCCACCGGGCATATAGCCAAGATTAAAGATCGCAGCAGTCACTTTACCGTGATGAGCCAGTGGTATACATTCACTAATATGTTCGTGACTCTTCTGGAAGAGTGTTACCCGGTTTATAAAATGCTGTTCTTCTAAACGCTGCGAACTGTTTTGGATGGCCGCTTCTTGAATATCAAAGCCATAAACATGTCCATGTTCACCAACCAAATTTGCGAGCCATACGGTATCATGTCCATTTCCAAGTGTTGCATCAACCACGATATGACCAGGAGTAATCGCTTTTTCTAAAAGCGTTTTTGCAAAAGGGAGAACTTTTTCTAATTTCATTCCTTTTCCACACTCCAGAGTTTGCCCTGCCAGCTATTTCGACGCAGTAGTTCGTCGTCAATCGCATTGAGAACCTCCCATTTATTAACACTCCACATAGGTCCTATCATCAAATCAATAGGGCCATCCCCTGTAATTCGATGTACAATTATTTCCGGAGGTAATATCTCCAATTGGTCGCATACTAAATTTACGTAGTCCTCAAATGATAAAAATTCAAGCATTCCTTTTTCGTACTGCTTGACCATAGGTGTCCCTTTTAACAAATGAAGAAGGTGGATTTTGATGCCTTGTACGTCTAGGTTAGCCACAGCTTGTGCTGTTTCCATCATCATTTCTGTTGTTTCAAGGGGCAGACCGTTAATGATATGTGAGCAAACGCGAATTCCATGTTTTCGAAGTTTTTCCACACCTTCAACATAAGAAGCGAAATCATGAGCTCTATTAATAAGGTTTGCTGTTGATTCATGAATGGTTTGAAGTCCGAGTTCCACCCATAAATAAGTTCGTTGGTTTAGTTCTGCTAAATATTCCACCACATCATCAGGAAGGCAATCGGGTCTTGTTGCAATGGAAAGACCAACGACACCTTCCTGGTTTAATACGGTTTCATATTTTTCCCGTAAGACCTCAACAGGTGCATGTGTGTTTGTGAAAGCCTGAAAATAAGCCATATATTTTCCATCTTTCCATTTTGTATGCATCTTACTCTTTATGTCGTCAAACTGTTTAATAAGATCATCTGCACGGTTTCCGGCAAAGTCCCCAGAACCTGCAGCACTGCAAAAGGTACAACCGCCATGCGCGACGGTACCGTCACGATTTGGACAATCAAATCCACCGTCTAAAGCTACCTTAAAAACTTTATGTCCAAATTTATTTTTTAAATGGTAATTCCATGTATGATAACGTTTCTGATCACTTGCATATGGAAAAGGGTTATTCTGATTCAATTCAGATGCCTCCTTAAAGGTCGAATTTAATCATTTTATCATGAAGTGAGTAAGTTTCCAATGGAAAGAAGAAGCATTAGAATTTGGCAGGTTTCGATTGTGTAGAAAAAAAAGAATGGAGCAAAATAGAAAGGTAAGGCTCTAAAATGATGGAGCCTTGCACTAGAAAATGGTCTAGCTCCGGGTCCTATTGCTAGATGCGTATATCAAAAGGAGGGGTTCTATGGCAACTCGACAATCGGTTGATGCACTGATCGAACAATGCGAAGAGGCGCTTAAATATGCTAGTGAACAGTATGGGGAAAGCAGCCTCCAAGAAAACTATAATAATGATAACTATACGAGCAGCCTGCAACAACTGGAAGAAGCTTATAATGATTTAGCAAAACTTGCGCAAAGTGCGAACAGTCAGCAAAGAGAACAGCTTCATCGTATGCGGCTTCAATTACAGCAGGCACAAAATCAAATGATACTTCTTGACCATTAGGAGGAATACAGGTGAAAAAACGATCCAAACAACAAAATCCAGAGCAAAAAACACGAAATGATGCAAACAGTCATAATTTCGAATTTGGGACAGATGTTGATCTTATAGAAAAAGCAAAAAAGGTATATGAAAAAAGTGGCGGACAACCTGTCAAATCAAAATTCCATCCAGAATAATCATAAAAAACTCTTGGGTTCCATGGAATCCAAGAGTTTTTTTGGGGGAAAGTGGATATAATGTCTAATAAGTAAAAAATGTCTGATTTAGAAACAATAATGGCACCTTTGCATAATGTAATCGTACCTTCAGATATAATCCGTACACTTGCATCCTGACCAGAAATTATATACAATAGCACTATATATGTATACTAATAATTAAAATAACATTGACAAGGATTAGTAATGGTGTTTAACCCGAAATTAGAGAGCTGACGGTTGGTGTAAGTCAGACGGGATCATCATGAACTCACCTTGGAGTTGCAGATGTGAAACCTTAGTAATGTCTGCCGTTTACCGCGTTAAGGATAAATGAAGCGAGTGACTTGTTCACTAATGTGGGTGGTACCGCGGGAGATTGATACATAATCCTCTCGTCCCAAATATGGGATGAGGGGTTTTTTTATTCTTTTTTAATTTTTAGTCTGTAGGAGGAAAACGAGATGAGCTTTAATCATCATGACATTGAGGGAAAGTGGCAGAAGTACTGGGAAGAAAATAAAATTTTTAAAACAAGTGAAGATAAGGGAAAACGTAAATTTTATGCCCTTGATATGTTTCCATATCCTTCGGGAGCGGGGCTTCATGTAGGACACCCGGAAGGATATACAGCTACTGATATTCTTTCACGTTTAAAAAGAATGCAAGGGTATAATGTGCTTCATCCAATGGGATGGGATGCATTTGGATTACCTGCTGAGCAGTATGCATTAGACACTGGAAATGATCCTGCACAGTTTACAGAGCATAATATCAATAATTTCCGTCGCCAAATCAAATCGTTAGGCTTTTCATATGATTGGGATCGTGAAATCAATACAACGGATCCTAACTATTATAAATGGACCCAATGGATATTCCTAAAACTTTATGAAAAAGGTCTTGCCTATATTGATGAAGTAGCAGTGAACTGGTGCCCTGCGTTAGGAACCGTTCTTGCTAACGAAGAAGTGATTGATGGAAAGAGTGAGCGCGGAGGACATCCCGTTATCAGAAAACCAATGAAGCAGTGGAATTTGCGAATTACCGCCTATGCTGACCGTTTGCTTGAAGACCTTGAAGAATTAGATTGGCCAGAAAGCATTAAGGATATGCAACGAAATTGGATTGGCCGTTCAGAAGGGGCTGAAGTCAATTTCCGAATTGATGGTCATGATGAAACCTTTACTGTTTTCACCACCCGTCCAGATACGCTTTTTGGTGCAACTTATGCAGTTTTGGCTCCAGAGCATAAATTGGTTGAAAAAATTACCACTCCTGAGCAAAAACAGGCAGTTGAGCGTTATTTAGAAGAAATAAAAAGTAAGAGTGATCTAGAGAGAACGGATCTCGCTAAAGATAAAACAGGTGTCTTCACAGGAGCTTATGCGATTAATCCTGTTAATCAGGTGAAAATCCCAATTTGGATTGCGGATTATGTATTAGCAAGCTATGGTACAGGTGCGATTATGGCTGTACCGGCACATGATGAGCGCGATTATGAATTTGCTAAGACATTTAATCTTGAGATTATCGAAGTTGTTGCGGGTGGAGAGGTAGAGAAAGAAGCCTATACCGGTGATGGATTGCATGTAAACTCGGACTTTTTAAATGGCTTGAATAAAGAAGAAGGCATTAGTCGCATGATTGCGTGGCTAGAAGAAAAGGAAATTGGTACGAAAAAGGTAACCTATCGTCTTCGTGATTGGTTGTTCAGCCGTCAACGTTATTGGGGTGAACCGATTCCAATTATTCATTGGGAAGATGGAACGATGTCAGCTGTACCTGAAGAAGAATTACCACTTATTCTTCCTGTTACCACTGAAATCAAACCTTCTGGAACAGGTGAATCACCATTAGCGAACATTGCTGAATGGGTAAACGTAACGGATCCTGTAACGGGTAAAAAGGGCCGTCGGGAAACCAATACTATGCCACAATGGGGTGGAAGTTGCTGGTATTTCCTTCGCTTTGTTGACCCGCATAATAATGAAGTGTTTGCTGATCTCGAGAAACTAAAAGAGTGGCTGCCGGTTGATATTTATATTGGTGGTGCTGAGCATGCAGTTCTTCACTTACTCTATGCTCGTTTCTGGCATAAGTTCCTATACGACATTGGAGTAGTTCCAACGAAGGAGCCTTTCCAAAAGTTATTTAACCAAGGAATGATACTTGGCGAAAACAATGAAAAAATGAGTAAATCAAAAGGCAATGTTGTGAATCCTGATGACATTGTGAATAGTCATGGTGCGGATACCTTACGTTTATATGAAATGTTTATGGGACCTCTTGATGGCTCGATTGCATGGTCTGAAAATGGAGTGGATGGGTCTCGTCGATTCTTAGATCGAATTTGGCGTCTCTTTATTGAGGATAACGGTACTTTGAATTCTAAAATTCAAGAAAATGAAAAAGGCAGCAATCTTGAGAAGATCTACCATCAAACCGTTAAAAAGGTAACGGAAGACTATGAACATTTACGTTTTAATACGGCCATTTCACAACTTATGGTGTTTATCAATGATGCTTACAAAGCGACGATTCTACCTGTTAGTTATATGGAAGGGTTTGTGAAATTATTGGCACCAATTTGTCCGCATATTGCTGAAGAGCTTTGGGAAAAGCTTGGACATAGTGGAACGATTGCCTATGAAGCATGGCCAGCTTATGATGAGGCTAAGCTTGTGGACAATGAAGTGGAAATTGTCATTCAAATAAATGGTAAAGTCAAAGCGAAGTTAACGGTGCCAGCGGGTACGAATAAAGATGAACTTGAGCAAATTGCCATGGAGGATGACCAGGTAAAAGCTCAAATTGATGGAAAAACGGTTCGTAAAGTGATTTCTGTCCCAGGTAAGCTAGTCAATATTGTCGCCAACTAAGGGGTTTTAATTGTAAAATAGAAATAACAACATTCTTTCTTTATGAAAGAATGTTGTTATTTTAAAAGGGAATGGGAAAAAGGGGTGTAGGTTAATGGATCCAGTAGAATTTATTACAACAGATGAATTGAAACAACAGCTTGATGCAGGGGAAAAGTTTGAACTAGTGGATGTTCGAGAAGATGAAGAAGTGGCAGAAGGAATGATTCCGGGTGCGAAACATATTCGGATGATGGAAATTCCCGCGAATCTTGATTATTTTGACCGTAATAAAGAATATACCATTATTTGTCGTTCAGGCAGCAGAAGTGAAAATGTTTGTTATTATTTGCGTGAGCAAGGGTATAAAGTGCGGAATATGGTTGGTGGAATGCTTTCATTGGAGGGGAAAAGTGGAATAACCTTCTAAAAATAGGTTATCGTGAGTCAACAAGGCAGTGATTTATTCATAAATCACTGCCTTGTTTTATCTGTAATAGTCTGATGATTAAGAATATATATATTTGGGAATAATAATGAATAAACTTATATGTGAGGGAGAAGGTAACATGATCCAGGTTAAATTGTTTGATCAGGAACATGAGAAGGATTTGGAGGATGAGATGAATCAATTTTTGGAAACATTGGACGAACAAAAATTGCTAGACATCAAATATAATGTGGCAGCCATGCCTGAGGAAGATGAAGAGCAAATCTATTGTTTCACCTCAATGATTATTTATCGAGCCTAATGAATAGGCTCGATTTTTTTGTTCTTGAAAAAAATAGCTTAGTCAGTCATTAATGAGTTATTTTACTAGATTGGCCTGCATTTAATCCTGCAAGGCGACCAGTGACGAGGGCAGAAGTTATGTTAAAACCACCCGTATAGCCGTGAATATCTAGTATTTCACCGCAAAAATAAAGTCCATGCACAAGCTTAGATGCCATTGTTTTCGGTTCAACTTCCTTAATGGAGACACCACCGCCTGTGACAAATGCTTTCTCAATTGGAAGTGTGCCATTAACAGAGAATCGAAATCTTTTCAGGCTCTCAACAAAATTTCGCAGTTTTTCATTTGATAGAGTTGCTGCCTGTATCGTAGGATCAATGTCATTTACTTCAAGTAGAAATAGCAAATAACGTTCAGGTAGAAAACCTTTTAATAGATTTTTAATACTCTTTTTTGGTTCTTCTTTTAGCAGCCCTGACAGTTCTTGATAGAGAGTATCCTCTTTTTTATCTGGAAAAAGATCAAGACTCACCATAACTTTTTTGGAAGAGGACTTGTTTAACTCCTTCACAATAAATTGACTGCATCTTAATACAGCAGGTCCACTAATGCCAAAATGAGTGAAAATCATATCCATTTTATGAGTAATGATGGATTTTCCCTTTTGATTCAACACGCTCAAATTCACTGAGCGTAACGACAATCCTTGTAATTTCTTTTCTTTTATAAAAGGTTCATCTGAAGTAACAGGAACCTCTGTGGGGAAAAGTTCCGTAATGGTATGACCAGCCTTTTTTGCCCATGCATAACCGTCACCGGTTGAACCTGTATGTGGAACGGATTTCCCTCCAACTGCAATGACTACTGCATGGGTTTCGTAGCTTTCACCATTCTTTAACTGAACGGATTTGACCTGGCCATCCTGATAGTGAACGGTTTTAACGGGTTGATTCGTTAAAACTTTAATATGAAGTTTTGAAATTCTTTGTAATAAGGCATCAATAACAGATTGGGACTTGTCGCTAACTGGAAACATTCTTCCATGGTCCTCTTCTTTTAATTCAATTCCCAGTTTTTCGAAGAAAGTGATAATATCTTCATTATTAAAGAGCGAAAAGGCGCTATATAAAAATCGGCCATTTCCTGGAATATGTTTGATGATCTCCTCAATCGGAAGCCGGTTTGTCACATTACAGCGACCGCCTCCTGAGATAGCTAGTTTTCGACCGAGTTTTTCTCCTTTATCAATCAGCAAAACCTTTGCTCCGGATTCTCCTGCTGCGATGGCCGCCATTAATCCGGAAGGACCGCCACCAATTACAATCACATCATACATATAATTTAGACACCTTCCTAACTATTTTTTTAGAGTAAGCTTTAGCATTCGATAGCATTCTTTTAAAATTAAGAGTACACTACAAATAATGTTTTTGTGAATTTTTTTATAAACTTGTTATTTTTTATCGCATATAAGTCCAAGAACGTTTAAAATAAAATATTGTTCAGCTTCACTATTTTAAAGAAGTCTTCACTGAAAATTCCTATTTAATAAGGAGAAGGAATTTATGTCGTCTAAGCTATTAAGAGGTACGTTTATTTTGACCTTAGGAACCATGATTTCTAAGGTGCTAGGTTTATTCTATGTGATCCCATTTGATGCCATCGTAGGTCAAGCAGGAACCACACTTTATCAATATTCGTATGTACCTTATACTATTTTTATAAGTCTTGCAACTGCTGGTATCCCACTTGCTATTTCGAAGTTTATATCGAAATATAATGCACTTGAAGAATATGCAGTAGGTAGAAAGTTGTTTAAATCTGGATTAGTCATTATGCTGGCTACAGGAATTGTTTCATTTTTAATCCTCTATTTATCAGCTCCTTTACTAGGTGAGATGATCATTAGGGATGAGGATCAGGTTACAAAAGTGGGGGATGTCATTACAGTTATTCGTGCTGTCAGTTTTGCCCTTATCATTGTCCCGTTTATGAGTTTAATTAGAGGGTTCTTTCAAGGCCATCAATCAATGGGACCTTCAGCCGTTTCACAAGTCGTAGAACAAATAGTCCGCATTGTCTTTCTTCTTGCGGGTGCCTATATTGTTTTGTATGTTCTAAAAGGAAATATAGCGGAAGCCGTCAGTATGGCTACATTTGCCGCTTTCGTTGGAGCGATTGGGAGCTTAGCTGTGCTTTTATGGTATTGGTTTAAACGAAAACCTTATTTAAACGAATTGCTTTTGCATGATAAAGGTACAATCGATATTTCATTGAAAGATATGTATAAAGAAATCCTTCTTTATGCGGCACCGTTCGTATTTGTTGGGATTGCGAATCCTCTTTTTCAGTTTATTGATCAAATCACGTTTAATCGTGCGATGGTTGGGATTGGACTAGCAAAGGAATCGGATTTTGCTTTTAGTGCATTAAACTTTTACTCACATAAGCTAGTGATTATTCCTGTCTCACTTGCAACAGCGTTTTCGTTAACACTTGTTCCCAATATCACAAGAATGTATGTGGAAAGGGATCGGCAAGGTTTAATCCAACAACTTAATCAAACATTCCAAGTATTATTATTTTTAACATTGCCGGCAGTTGTTGGCATGGTCCTACTTGCAGAACCGATTTATACAGTCTTTTATGGTCATGATTTATATGGAACAGATGTATTACGCTGGTATGCACCAGTAGCCATTCTCTTTGCTCTATATTCCGTTACGGCAGCGATTATGCAGGGGATTAATGAACAGCGGTTTACCATTTTAAGTTTATTAGTAGGCTTATTAATCAAGTTAACTTTAAATATTCCTTTGATTCAATTAATGGAAACAAAAGGGGCTATATTAGCAACAACACTTGGCTACGGGGCATCGATCATGATTAACTTAATCGTGATAAAGACATTTGCTCAATATCCATTTAGACTCGTTTGGAGGAGAAGTCTCTTAATTGTTCTATTTACGTCCTTAATGGCTGCTGGGGCAGGGGGAACATATAAACTGCTTACTCTCTTTCTAACGCCTGAATCGGTTTGGCAGTCACTATTCATCATTCTGATCAGTGCGCTGGTTGGTGTAGTCATTTATGGCTACTTAGGATTGAGAACTAGGTTGGTGAATTTTTTATTTGGTGAGAAAGTAGATCGCTTGAAGGAAAAACTACATTTAAGGATATAATGAAATGGGTCTCCAAATGAGGAGACCCATTTCAGTAAAGATGATTATAAACTATCTTCCTTGGCCCATTCCAAATCGTCTTTCAAGGCGATCTACTCGGCGATCAAGTTGGTCAATTCGACGATCTATTCTTTCGATTTGGCGTTCAAGACGATCAAGTCGTTGATTGACGTTGCCACCACCACCAGGGAACCCTGGAAAGAATTGTTGACCTTGTTGACCCGGTTGACCAAACTGACGTTGGTCAAATTCTGGAAGGAATTGATCTTGTGGATAATAATAAGTCATTATTGTCATCTCCTCTATATATGATTTATTCTGTTTTGCATGTCCATGTTGATTGAACATATTTGAACAACCAAGTGAGGAACAAAAAACATAAGGCATCTAAAAACAATTCATTTAGTTGCACGTTAATAGTCTATGGAGGTTTCACGATTTGGTAAGGGATATTAGCCTAAAGGAAATGGAAAGGACTGATTTATTTGCGGATTGACAAAATGCTTGCAAATTTAGGATATGGAAGTAGAAAGGAAGTCAAACAACTTCTTAAAGACGGTTCAATAAAAGTGAACGATGTGATTGTGAAAAGTGCAAAAGTGCATATCGATCCTGAAAAAGATATCGTAACCTTAAAGGATGAGGTTATTGAGTATAAGGAATATATCTATTTGATGATGAATAAACCACAAGGTGTGATTTCAGCAACGGAAGATACCCGTGATCAAACGGTGGTCGATCTATTGGACATGGATGATCAGGTATACTCTCCGTTCCCTGTTGGTCGACTAGATAAAGATACAGAAGGATTATTATTGATAACCAATGATGGAGGATTAGCCCATCAACTACTATCACCTAAAAAGCATGTACCTAAAACGTATTACGCTGTTATTGATCGTGAAGTGACGGAGGAAGATATAGAAGCTTTTAAGCAAGGAGTCACCTTAGATGATGGATATTTGACAAAGCCTGGAGAGTTGAGAATCATAAACTCGGGAGAAAGTTCAGAAATTGAGTTAACCATCACGGAGGGGAAATTTCATCAAGTAAAAAGAATGTTTGAAGCAGTAGGAAAAAAAGTGATCTATTTAAAAAGAATATCAATGGGATCTCTTGAACTTGATGAGAGCTTGAAATTAGGAGAGTATCGCGAATTGACGGAAGAAGAGCTCAGCCAATTGAGGGATTACCACAAAAAGGAATAAATCGCCTCTTTACCTGCTGGCGACTTATTCCTATCTTTTTCGTTTTAGGAAGATAATTTTACTTTCTTTTTGGTCGTTGTCCATGTTCCACGACTAGGGCTACTGACTAAGTCGTTATACGCCAAGACATTTAAGTCCCTTTGTATTGTACGAGGAGTAATTCCAAATTCTTCAACAAGCTCTTGCGTAGTTACGGTTCCTCTTTGATTAATAAACATGTAGACGGATTTGATACGGTTTAACATCCGGTTAGTTGAAGGTTTCAATAAACCACTCCCTATCCTTTTTTCAAACCAAAGACAAATGCCAATTTCCAACATCTTATTGAAGACCGTAGTCTTCAGAATTTTTCCTTCTTTTCCTCAGACAACCCCTTTTCTACAACATCTAGTAAAAAAAATGATTATGAACTCTACCTATATAATAGCCATTAATTCATAAAATTTCCACTATATAGATCAAATTTACAAAATATTAATTTTGATTCTATTCTTTAGTATCCTATGAATTGATTCAATATTTTATGACAAATGGGGTAAAAATATGGATTATAAGTCTATTTTAATACGATAACACCCATCGTGTTCATCGTCATAAGTTTGCAAATATAAATGGTTTGTAAAGGTAGGATAGAATTGAATAATTTCTGAAGTGATAGAAAGTAGATCTAAAAGGGTATGGTATCATTGGGTATAGAGAAAAGGCTAAGATATGGACTTGCGCTTTTCGAAATGGAGGGATCAAGATGATTCAAATTAATTGGATGGACGAAGTGTTAAAAAGAAAAGACGAATTAATTCAGCATACACAAGAATTACTGCAAATTAAAAGTGTTTTGGATGAGAATAATGCTTGTGAAAAGGCCCCGCTAGGTCCTGGTGTAAAGGAAGCGTTGGAATATATACTGCATATGGGTGAAAAGCAAGGTTTTCATACTAAAAATGTTGGAAATTTAGCTGGCTATGTGGAATTTGGAAAAGGTGATGAATCTGTCGGAATCCTTTGCCATGTAGACGTTGTACCAGAGGGAGACGGATGGACGAGTGATCCGTTTGCAGCAGAAATACGTGATGGAAAAATCTTTGCCAGAGGAGCCATCGATGATAAAGGCCCAACCATGGCTGCCTTCTATGCTATGAAAATTGTAAAGGAATTAGGCTTATCCCTAAATAAACGAGTCAGAATGATTATTGGAACGGATGAAGAAAGTGACTGGAGATGTGTAGAGCATTACTTTAAACATGAGGAAATGCCAACATTAGGTTTTGCTCCAGATGCTGATTTTCCGATTATCTTTGCAGAAAAAGGAATTGCGGACTTTGATTTGGTACTGAACCAAGCAGTGAAACATGAACAAATGACCGATTTTAAGTTTAAGGTTGAACATTTTCAGTCTGGTAGAAGATATAATATGGTACCGGATTTTGCAAAAGTGGTATTAAACGTTTGTCAGCAGCAAACAGAAGTTTTACAAAGATTTAAAGACTTTCTAGCATTACATGGTCTAAAGGGAAAATATTATGTGGATAATGGTGGATTAGTTCTTGAAATAGAAGGAGTATCTGCTCATGGAATGGAGCCTGATCATGGAAAAAATGCGGGACTTTATTTAGCTCAATTTATTTATGAAAACAAGGCCGATCAGGCTGCTGCTCGTTATTTTGACTTTGTCGCAAAATATCTTTACGAAGATTCAAGAGGGCAGAAACTCGGTATTGACTACTCGGATGATATTTCTGGAGAACTGACAATCAATGTGGGAAAAATGGCATATGATTCTGGTAAAGGCGGTATTCTCGGCCTTAATCTCCGTTATCCTGTTACGAACAACATGGAGAAAACAAAAGAGGATTTGATTTCATTAATCGATCAATCAGGCTTCCGAATGGGAAATTTCTCTGACTCAAAGCCGCATCATGTCGACGAAAAGGATGAACTCATTCAAATATTAAAGAAAGTCTATGAGGAACAAACCGGTGAGAAGGCAGAACTGTTAGCCATTGGCGGTGGAACGTATGCCAGGTCATTAACCTCAGGTGTGGCTTTCGGCCCGCTGTTCCCAGGCAGGGAGGATATTGCCCATCAAAAAGACGAGTACATATATATTGAGGATTTAGTAAAGGCAACAGCTATCTATGCACAGGCCATTTACGAATTAGCACAGTGAGGGATTAGATGCAAAAGAATACACATTATTTTTGGGCAATCAGCCTATCTGAAGATGTAAAAAAAACAATGTTTATGGAGATTGAGAAGATTAAACGATCTTTTCCATTTAAACGATGGGTTCATGAATTGGATTACCATATCACGCTGACTTTTTTAGGTTCTGCACAAGAAGAAAAGTTAGCGGTAGCGACGAAATTAGTTGGAGATGTGGTGAAAAGTGTAAGGTCTTTCCCACTTGAAATACAAGGAATAAATGTATTTGGAAATCGAGAAGCTCCACGTATATTTTGGGCATCCGTTCAACAAGAAAATCAACTATTTGAACTGCAAAAACAAGTATATGAAGTTTGTTCTGAAGTAGGATTCACATTAGAGTCACGTCCCTATTTACCGCATATCACGATAGCCCGAAATTGGAATGGAGAGGAAAAATTTGAACGTGATTGGTTAGAAAATTTCAATCCATTTAATCATTTACCGATATCATTTATAGTGGATGAAGTTGTATTATATAAAACGAATATAGAAAAAATACCAAAATATGAAGCAATTGCAACCTTTAATCTACTTGCTGAATAGACTATAGATAATAGCGGAAGCGCCTTCTTGGTGAATATCGAGGAGCATCGACTCAAGGAGCATCGACTAAAAACCGCCACGTCCTGTGGCGAACATCGATGTCAGCACATCCTGTGCAAGTACGGGGAAAGAGAGGAGGAATGGAACGATGGGGCAGTTGATTAAGCTACAGGATTATGTCTCACGTTATGAGCAAAATATCTTTCATTATCCTTCACGATTTGTACTGCTTAAAAAGCAACAGTGGGAAAAATCGAGAAGCTTATGGGAAAACCCAAATGAAATGAGTTTTTTTACGCAAATAACACAACAAAATAATAACTTGGATGAAGATGAAAAACATCCTTATCTTAAGAAAATTAAATCTGTATTCACAAGAAGAAAAGAATCAGAGTACGAGGCAATATTAAGTCACGATCATGAGGAAATAGAGATAGATCATCCAGATATGTTTGAAGCCTTTCCGACCTTTTTTCATCGTGCTGAAACAATCGACGATTTAAAACAACAGTTTCTGAACCAACTTTTTGAATTTCAAATGAAATGGGCAACCTCCACGTTAAAGGAAAAATCATTTATCGATAAGCACTATTACTATGACGAGCACCTAAAATTTTTTCTGCAACGATTCCCTGATACGTATCTTGTGTTATATCGGCCTATTTTTTTATTAAAGAAAGCAACAATCGAGCTCGAAACCATTTTAATCAGTCCAACAGCTGTATGGTGTATATCTTTTCTTGAGCAAAGGAATGAGTCTGTGTTTTTGGGATCGAATGAAAGATTTTGGCAGGTAAAATATAGGGACAAAGAGGAAAAAAGGATTAGCCCGATGCTTGCGTTGAATCGGACATCAAAAATTGTTCAAAAGATTTTTCAATTACATGAAATTGAGTTACCTGTACACAAAGTTCTCTTGTCTCGAAATGGCTTTATTGATTTTCAAAATGCACCATTTGATACGCAATTGATTGATAAGCGAAAGTTTGAAGAATGGTTTCAGTCCTTGCGTCGCATACCAACTCCTCTAAAGCATACACAGCTGACTGGAGCCAAAGCGTTGCTTGAATATTGCCAAACAAGCTCCATTCGAAGAATCGAGTGGGAAGTAAGTGATCAGAACCATGATTTTTAACTAAAAAAGTGTTAATCATCATGCATAGTATAAACTTTTGAAGTTAGATAATCGTCTAGCTACAGGAGCCATCGGCTAAGAGGTTATAAGCTGATAAGCGGGCATCTTGCGCTTTTCGTAATAGAAAGTGAAGGGACGAATCAAGATGATTTCTATTGAAAGAGCTTATTTTGCTTATTTAGATGAAATGAATGTGGTGACCATGATCGTCCCCCATGTTTTCGAAGAGAATATTATAAGCTCTTTTGTCATGGAGTGTGAGGGTGAAGGAACGCCGCTTTCCATTACGGAAATCATTCATCTTAATGGGAGCGTAAAATATATATGTAAAACATTGGGGAATGTTGAACTAGGTCGGCAATACTGGGTTAAGGATTCCTTACAGAGGAAAACGGATTTACAAATTGGTGCCGTAACGAGAACAGATTCTTTTGATCAAATTTTTTATTATGATGGGGAGTTGGGAGTTCAATATAAACCTGAAGAAACCTTATTTAAATTATGGGCACCAACCGCTACTGGGGTGAAACTTAAATTATTGAATCCTGATGGGGCTAGCCAAGAATTGTTTGATTTGAACAGAATCGAAAATGGTGTTTGGACAGCATCTATTAAGAGAGATGTTGAATATTATCGTTATACGTATTTAGTTTGTGTGAATTTACAATGGAAGGAAGCCATTGACCCATACACGGTCTCTGTAACCGCAAATGGGACAGAAGGCGTTATTATTGATCTAAATAAAACAAAAATACCCAAGAGAGAATTGCCTCCATTAGAATCAGCGGTTGATAGTGTGATCTATGAAACTCATATTAGAGACTTTACGATTCACCCAAATAGCGGAGTTGCTCGAAAAAGGTACTTATAATGGTGTGGCCCAATTGAATACGAAAGGAATAGATGGAAGTCCAACTGGTCTTTCCTATGTGAAGGATTTAGGAATTACCCATTTAGAATTTCTTCCCTTACATGATTTTGCTGGAGTGGATGAGCTAGGTCAGAAAGTAGAATACAATTGGGGATACAATCCCTTGCATTATAATGTACCCGACGGAAGCTATAGTATGAACCCATCTGATCCATATAAAAGAATTAACGAATTAAAAGCATTAGTAGATACCATTCATCAAAATGGGATGCGAGTCATTTTGGATGTTGTCTATAATCATGTATATGAAAGAGAAACATCTTCATTTGAAAAAACCGTCCCAGGATATTTTTTCAGGCATGATGAGCATGGGATGCCTGCCAATGGAACTGGGGTAGGGAATGACGTGGCCTCAGAAAGGAAAATGGCAAGAAAGTTCATCATAGACTCCGTACTTTTTTGGTTAAAAGAATATAGGATGGACGGATTCCGTTTTGATTTAATGGGAATTTTAGATACGGAAACCATGAATGAGGTCAGAAAGGCCATTGATGAAATGGACCCTTCCGTATTAATGATTGGAGAGGGGTGGGATTTAAACACTCCTTTAAGCGCAGGGAAAAAGGCAAACATACAGAATCAAAGTAAAATTCCTAGAATAGGTCAGTTTAACGATGAATTTCGTGATTCTATTAAAGGCAGTACCTTTAACCTTTATGACTTAGGCTATGCCTTAGGCAATGAACATTATTTTCAACATGCTATACATGTCCTATCCGGAAGCATTGGTCGTGGTGATCACGAGAAAGGGCTATTCGATGAGCCCATTCAAACTGTAAATTATGTAGAGTCACATGATAATCATACACTTTGGGATAAACTATCGGTTTGTCTTTCCGATGAAAGTAGTGAAACTAGACGAAAATATCATCTGCTAGCAACCTCAATGGTTATTCTTGCTCAAGGTATTCCATTTCTTCATAGTGGCCAGGAGTTTTTTCGAACAAAAAAAGGAATAGGAAATAGTTATCAGTCCCCAAATGAAATCAATCAGCTCGATTGGATTCAAAAAAGTGAATATCATGAATCCGTAGAATATATAAAAGGAATAATCTCTATTCGAAAAGCTCATCGTGCCTTCCGTTTACCTTCAAGCGCACTCATTCGAAAACATATGCATTTTCTTCCAATCAAAAAGCCTCTAATTGGCTGGAACCTTCAGAATGTTGGAGAATATGGTCCATGGAAATCGATTATTGTCCTTATTAATCCGACGAAGACGGAAGAAGTAGTAGATTTACCTGTTGGAGAATGGTGTGTTTTAGCAAACAACAAGGATAGTGGGATTAATCCCATGAACCAAAGAATGAACCATAAAATAAAATTAGAAGCCATTAGTATGAACGTCCTAATTAAAGCTTGAGTTCAAAAGAATATTAAAAACGTCAGGATAGTCTTGACGCGTCTTGAATGAGACGATAAAATTTAACAGATAGTTATGGTGCATTTTATCGTTAAATAGCGATATTGAATGATTAAAAAAATACAATTATTATCTTATAAAATAGTCTAGTCTAAGCGCCTTTTTTCTCTAGAGAGCCTAATAAGTCTTGTTCTTTTCGAGGACCTAGATAAGAATTTGACGGATTATATCCGATATTCTTCTACCAAGGCGCTTATGCTTCTTGAGGGGCAGTAATTTGAAATTGCAGGTGAACAAAATTGGAACATCTTTTTGGACAAGATTGGGAGATTGTACCCGCAGGTGGAGCAACCGGGGAAGCCTTTTATGCACAACACGAAGAAAATAAATATTTTCTAAAACGAAACACTTCTCCATTTTTGGCGAGCCTTTCTGCGGAAGGAATTGTTCCTAAACTTGTATGGACAAGAAGATTTGAAACCGGCGATGTATTTACTGCACAACAATGGTTAAATGGTAGAGAACTTCAGCCTGCAGAAATGGAAAAAGAAAATGTAGCAAAGCTTCTCAAGAAAATTCATAGTTCAGACGTCCTGCTTAGTATGTTAATGCGCCTTGGCAAGACTCCTTTTCAACCTGTCACCGCATGGCAAGAGATTAAAGAGGAATTGGACGAGGATATTCGTCGCCTTGGACCTGTGAAAGACACATTGGCATTTCTTGAGGGGAATCTATATGATATTTCCTATGACAAAATGGTTGTTTGTCATAGTGATGTTAATCATAACAACTGGCTGCTTGGAGAAGACAACCAGTTGTATTTAATTGATTGGGATGGGGCAAAGGTGGCTGATCCTGCCATAGATATCGGTAATTTATTATACTGGTATATACCGAGAGAGGGTTGGGAAAACTGGCTGGGACTTTATGGTATTCAATTAGATAAAAGCTTATTGTTAAGGATGAAATGGTATGTGATGCTTCAAACCCTTAATTCCATTCAATGGCATAAAGGTAAATCGCGTTTTACAGAAATGAATAAATGGATACAAAATTTGGATAAGTATCTTTCTTTATGAGAAAGAATTCATCTTATTAACCCACTGGCCAAGCTGAGTTTGATGGGATTCAATGTGATGGTCCATGCTGGAGGAATTAATTCCACCCTGGCTATACAAATAGATTTGTTCAAGGATTGGTTTTGCCTCTTGATTCATGTCCGAATTGACCATCAACGATTTGATTAAACGTTCGAGTTGTTCATATTCAGACACAGAGCCACAACAATCTATTTGATGATTCTTTAAAATATCTCTTAATACACTAACTTGATCCTGATACTGAAGCGGCATAATTAACATCCTTTCTGTAAATCTTCTCTCCATTTTTAAGGGAGAATTCACAACTTATTTTGTGAGTTCTTTTTTAATTTATACGTGTTAGTAAATTAGTATTTAATGGAACGCTAGTACTAGGTGAAAATTTTTTAAAAAAATAAATATAGGGGTGTCAATATGCGTTTAAGATATAAACCTTGGGCAAAGGAAAAAATAGAGCAATATCCTCAATATGTTGTTTCTTCACCGGAACAATTTAAAGGTCATTGGGGAACTGCTTTTGAACAGGAACAACCCCTTCATATCGAAATCGGTACTGGGAAGGGGCGTTTTGTCACTGAAATGGCAAAGGCGAACCCAACGATCAATTATTTAGGCCTTGAATTACAAGAAAGCGTCATTGTGTCAGCTTTGGATCGTCTCATTGAAGCAGAAGTTCCAAACTTAAAACTATTGAATGTAAATGCTTCTGATTTACCTCAGTATTTTGCTAAGGGAGACGTTTCGCGAGTATATCTAAATTTCTCTGATCCATGGCCAAAGGCTCGTCACGAAAAACGAAGATTAACCTATAAAAGCTTCTTAAAACTTTATGAAGATATTCTGCCAAATAAAGGTGAAATCCATTTCAAAACAGATAATCAAGGATTGTTTGAATATTCCTTGAGAAGTTTTTCTGAATATGGTTTGTTATTAAAGTTTGTCAGTCTTGACTTACATCAAAGCGATTTTGAAGGCAATATTATGACCGAATATGAGGAAAAATTCTCAGAAAAGGGAAATCGTATTTTCCGTTGCGAAGTTCAATTTCAAAACTAAGAGTAAAAAAAGAACGTATCCTGGATGGATATGTTCTTTTTTTGCAGTTCATCCTATATGATTTTAAAATCCAACAAAGGGAAAAGATCTTTATTGTGGATGTATTCATTGCAGTAAATAAGCATCAAGTATAGCACCTGTATGTGCGTCAACAATAAATTCATACTGCTTTGTTTGATCACCTACTGTTCTCGAAATACCGCCGATATATACTTCATATTGCAATATTGATTTTTTATAAGGTTTTCTCTTCATGTGTATCCAGGAACCTTGAATGGGACCGTGTTTTTTAAATGCTGATTTTGCGTTTGCTAACGCTTGTTCAGATGAGATGATTTGTTTCTCCTCTAATAATTTATGTAGTGCAACTCCAGCTGCTACACCTGAGCCAACACCAATGAGAAACGTTTTCCAATTCATAAAAGGACCCCCTTTAGGTAAAATAACTACTGACCTTTTTACTATATTATCAGAAATGAAGAAGATTCTGAAACTGTTTTCATCTAATGGAAAACCCCTGCTGAAAGAAGTTCTCCATGTGTAGAATAATGGTTATGTATGAGAAAGTCATGTAAAATGAATGGAAGATCATATACATAAGAAAAAATAAAGGAGAGTGTAGTACATTTATGAACGAAAAAACCTTAACATTATTTAAAACCTTAACTGAATTACCTGGTACCTCAGGGAATGAACATGCCGTTCGTAAATTTATGCGTGAACAATTAAGTAAGTACACAGATGAAATCGTTCAAGATAAGTTAGGAAGCATATTCGGTGTAAAAAGAGGCGACGTGAACGGTCCGACAGTTATGGTTGCAGGCCATATGGATGAAGTTGGCTTTATGGTGACATCGATTACGGATAACGGTATGCTTCGTTTTCAAACTCTCGGTGGTTGGTGGAGTCAGGTCTTGCTTGCGCAAAGAGTTGAAATTATAACATCAAATGGTCCTATCTCAGGTGTCATAAGTTCGATTCCGCCACATCTATTAAATGATGAGCAGCGGAAAAAACCAATGGAAATAAAAAATATGCTGATTGATATTGGAGCGGATGATAAAGAGGATGCCGTGAATATTGGTGTTAAACCAGGCCAATCCATTGTACCTGTATGTCCTTTTACACCAATGGCAAATGGCAAGAAGATTATGGCGAAAGCATGGGATAATCGTTATGGTTGTGGGTTAGCCCTTGAACTTCTAGAAGAACTTCAAAATGAAACACTGCCCAATATTCTCTATTCAGGTGCAACTGTACAAGAAGAAGTGGGCTTAAGAGGGGCACAAACAGCTGCGAATATGATAAAGCCGGATCTTTTTTATGCACTTGATGCAAGCCCTGCCAACGATGCATCCGGTAATAAAACAGAGTTCGGTCAACTAGGAAAAGGGGCTTTATTAAGAATTTTTGATCGGACGATGGTTACCCATCGGGGAATGAGAGAATTTGTCCTTGACACAGCCGAGCAGAACCACATTCCTTATCAATACTTTGTGTCACAAGGGGGCACAGATGCTGGAAAAGTTCATCTTTCAAATGAGGGCGTTCCTAGTGCGGTCATTGGAATTTGTTCTCGTTACATCCATACACCTGCTAGTATCATTCATATTGATGACTATGCAGCAGCAAAGGAATTAATCGTGAAGTTAGTAAAAGCTTCTGATCGTACAACCCTAGCTACCATTAGAGAAAATGTCTAGAATGCTTCTTCGAGAAGAAGTGAAGATTATTTTGTTGCATTTCAGTGGTTTTACTAATCTATGTTTGGTACCATCAGTTTATAAATTGCATGGAGGGGTCTAATTGAAAAATCTTGAATCCGTAGAACAATTTAATGAATTACGTAATAATGGAAAACATATCTTTATGTTTTCTGCTGATTGGTGTGGCGATTGCCGTTTTATCGATCCGTTTATGCCGGATATTGAAGCAAACCATAATGAGTATACTTTTATTCATATCGACCGTGATCAATTTATTGATCTATGCGTGGAACAAAACGTTTTTGGAATTCCAAGTTTTATCGCTTTTGAAGATGGGCGAGAATTAGGACGTTTCGTTAGCAAGGATCGTAAAACACAGGAAGATATTGAACAGTTTATTGATGGTCTGAAATAAGAGAAAAATCGCCCCTTATCAAGAGATAGGGGGATCTTTCTATGGGATTGTGAAGGAATATTTGATAAGGGGGGATTTGATGAAAATGGATAGTAATCAAATGAGAAAAGAGCTGGAGAAAAGATTGGCACATCCAAATCGTGTCTTAGAATATGATCGTAAAAACGAGCAGCTTCGAATTGAACATATTCAAACGGGAAAAGGCATGACCGTCTCGATTCCTGGTGTTGTAGCAAATTGGCATGAACAAAAGGATCAAGCCGTTGATGAAATTGTTTATTATGTAGAAGAAGGACTCCAAGCGATGGAATCAGACGCTGAGCTTTCCGGGAAAGAAAAAAAGATCTATCCAGTCATTCGCTCGACTTCATTCCCACTTAAAAGCAAAGAAGAAATTCCATTTATCGTTGATGAGCATACGGCCGAAACGAGGATTTATTATGCTCTTGATCTTGGAAATACCTATCGTCTGATTGATGAACAATTGCTCAAGAAAGAACAGTGGGATGAAAATAAAGTGAAGGAAATGGCTTTATTTAACGTTCGTTCTTTATCAACAGAAATGAAACAGGATGAAGTGGCTGGAAATACCTTTTACTTTTTAAATAAGAATGATGGGTATGATGCTAGTCGAATTCTAAATGATGCTTTTTTAAAAGAAATGAATCAAAAAATGAGTGGAACAATGGCTGTTGCGGTTCCCCATCAAGACGTTCTAATCATAGCTGATATAATGAATGATACAGGCTATGATATTCTAGCCCAAATGACGATGAGCTTTTTTGCAAGTGGACATGTTCCCATTACAGCTCTTTCTTTTTTATACGAAGATGGAGAACTTGAGCCAATCTTTATTCTGGGGAAAAATAAAACGAAGTAAAAAAAGGCCATTGAAAGGCCTTTTTTTCATGAAAGGATGTTTTCATAGGAGATCTTACTTTTAGAAAACGTAAAAATACCTTGAATATATTTCCAATTTGTCTTACATTTGATTCATTCTATTAATTTATATCGAATTTTTAAGAAATACTGTTAAAATAAGAATGATAGAATTTGAGAAAGAGTGATATCTTTGAATTTAATGAAATGGTTTATTGACTTATTTAAAAGTAATGAAGAGGAAGTTATAGATATAGAGAATGATTTCCATCATACTTCTGCTAGAAAGGTGGAATCTAGTAAAGGTAGAGAAATGGAAACTCGTATTTCCTATCAATACCCTAAGGGAGAATTCCGCTTTCCACTCGTTCCAGATGATACTCGAGAAACGATCAAACACACATCATCATCCAGGGAAAGGACTCGAAGGCAGGAGCAGGAAATTGAAGTACCCATTCCTGTTTCCAAAGTAAAAGTGGAGCCTGAATATAAAAAAGAGAAAGTTCGTATTGAAACCAGAGGTACAAGACCTTTTAAACCAACGGCTATCCCTTCTCCTATATATGGGTTTAAAGGGAGACCGGAAAAAGATAAAACGCCCCCACCTATGGAGAACGAGGAAAAAGTTGCAGGAGAATTAGTAACAAAGTTAGCAGACACTTTAATCACAGAAGAATTAGTACCCGAGGTAGAGGAAATACCAGCAGCGGTCGAACCAGTACCAGAGATCGAAGAAGAACCAACAGTGGTCGAACCAGTAACAGAGATCGAAAAAGAATCAGCAGCGGTTGAACCAGTAACAGAGATCGAAAAAGAACCAGCAGCGGTTGAACCAGTAACAGAGATCGAAAAAGAACCAGCAGCGGTCGAACTAGTAGCAGAGATCGAAAAAGAACCAGCAGCGGTCGAACTAGTAGCAGAGGTAGAAGAAGAACCAGCAGCAGTCGAACCAGTAACAGAGATCGAAAAAGAACCAGCAGCGGTCGAACCAGTAACAGAGATCGAAAAAGAACCAGCAGCGGTCGAACCAGTAACAGAGATCGAAAAAGAACCAACAGTAGTCGAACCAGTAACAGAGATAGAAGAAGAACCAGCAGCAGTCGAACCAGTAACAGAGATCGAAAAAGAACCAGCAGCGGTCGAACCAGTAATAGAGATCGAAAAAGAACCAACAGTGGTCGAACCAGTAATAGAGATCGAAGAAGAACCAACAGTGGTCGAACTAGTAACAGAGTCAGAAGAAGAACCAAGAGCAATAACGCTAGAGCTAGCTACAGAGGCAGGAGAAGTATCTGGGGCAGAAACCTTAGATAATGAGCTGGAAGCAGAAGATCAAACCGTAAATCCAGAAGAAATTCCATCTGCTGCAGCTCAAATTAATGAACGAGAAGCAGAGCCCGCTGTACGTAAATCAGTAATCCCATTCAATGTGATCATGCTTAAACATGATAAGAGGAAGTTACCCAAACAGAGCATAAATCCTTCTATTCAAAGTGCGGCAGAACAGACGGAAAATCCAACACTCACTTTAGTCAAACCAGAAAGTGATCTACACTATGACTTTCCATCTTTTCAACTCTTGACTCCACCCTTCATTGTAGAAGATAACGGGAATTGGATTGAGGAATTGAAAGACATTTTGGATCAGACATTAGAGAATTTTAATGTGGGCGCTCGAGTTGTCAATGTCACACAAGGTCCATCTGTTACAAGATTTGAAGTTCAACCAGAGCCAGGAGTTAAAGTCAATAAAATCACGAACTTGTCCGATGATATTAAATTAAGTTTAGCCGCCCGTGATATCAGAATAGAGGCTCCGATCCCTGGAAAACATACAATTGGTATCGAAGTTCCGAATAAAAAGAGCAGGCCCGTATTCTTGAGTGAAATTATTAATAACCCTGAATTTGCAGGTCAGGATTCACCACTAACCGCAGCCCTTGGTCTTGATATTTCAGGAAAACCAATTGTGACGGACTTACGTAAAATGCCTCATGGATTAATTGCGGGTGCAACAGGTTCAGGAAAAAGTGTTTGCATCAATACGATACTAGTCAGCCTTCTTTATAAAGCCAGGCCCGATGAATTAAAATTGTTACTAATTGATCCTAAAATGGTGGAATTGGCTCCTTATAATCGTATTCCCCATTTGGTTAGTCCTGTGATTACCGATGTTAAAGCGGCCACAGCTGCATTAAAATGGGCAGTAGAGGAGATGGATCGTCGTTATGAATTATTTGCTCATACGGGTGTTAGGGAAATCGGGCGATTCAATGAATTAGCAGAGAAACATAAGCAGTATGCAGACAAGCTGCCATATATCGTTATTGTCATTGATGAATTAGCGGATTTAATGATGATGTCTCCAGCGGATGTTGAAGAGGCCATATGTCGAATTGCACAAAAGGCACGTGCGTGTGGCATTCATCTCATCATTGCCACACAGAGACCATCAGTGGATGTCATTACGGGACTAATTAAGGCAAATATTCCAACTAGAATAGCCTTTTCAGTTTCTTCTCAAGTGGATTCTCGTACAATCATTGATATGAGTGGGGCGGAGAAATTACTGGGAAGAGGAGATATGTTATTTTTAGAGAATGGTTCATCAAAACCTGTGCGTCTTCAAGGAACGTTTGTATCAGACGAAGAGATTGATGAGGTTGTAGCACATGTAAGAAATCAATCAGAACCCCATTATTTGTTTGAACAAGAAGAATTGCTTAAAAAGACGCAAATAGTGGAAGAAGAAGATGAACTTTTTTATGAGGCATGTGAATTTGTCGTTGAGCATGGCGGTGCCTCCTCTTCTTCTTTACAAAGAAAATTTAAAATTGGTTATAATCGTGCGGCGAGGCTCATTGATATCATGGAACAACAAGGATTTATTTCTGAAGCACGTGGCAGTAAACCAAGGGATGTGCTGATTACAGAAGCAGAACTTGAAACCTTACAGGAAGTTAAGTTGAATTAGCTTGTTCAAATTTGTAAATCATAGGTAAGAAAGCGTGGAAAAAAGTTCTGACTTATTCTTAACCATTTTTCTTGCCTTTTCTTCTAAGCTTCTTCTAATCTTTAGAAAATTAAGTTACGTAGTTTTTACATATTAAAGATGTTATAATGTTTGAATGAATATAAATGCGTTGTACTGTAAAGTAATGACATGTTTAGGCAACAAACATTGTTATTGTTCATTTACTAAAGGAAATGAGCAAAAATAGATTAAAATCATATACTGTTGTTATTGACAGACGATGGTTGGAGGTTCTTTATATGACTAATTACCATTTCGTGGGTATAAAGGGGTCTGGAATGAGTGCACTTGCGCAAATTCTTCATGATATGAACTTTCAGGTTCAAGGCTCCGATGTGGAGAAACGCTTCTTTACACAAATTGCACTGGAGATATCAGGGATCAAGATCCTTCCTTTTCAAAAGGGAAATATACAGCCAGGCATGACGATTATTGCTGGAAATGCTTTTCCGGATACACATGAGGAAATACAGGAGGCCATGAAACTGGGTCTTCCAATTATTCGCTATCACCGTTTTCTAGGTGATTTTATGAAACGTTTTACAAGTATTGCAGTTACTGGAGCTCATGGGAAAACATCTACAACCGGATTGCTTTCGCATGTTGTCAGTGGTTCAAAACCTACTTCCTATTTAATTGGAGACGGTACAGGTAAAGGCAATGTAGATGCCGAATACTTTGTGTTTGAAGCGTGTGAATACAGGAGACATTTCCTTTCTTATTTTCCTGATTATGCGATTATGACAAATATTGATTTTGATCACCCTGACTATTTTTCAAATATTGATGATGTTTGCTCTGCCTTTCAGGAAATGGCATTACAGGTCAATAAAGGGATTATTGCATGTGGTGATGATGAACATTTACAAAAAATACAAGCAAATGTACCTGTGTTATTTTATGGTTTTGGTGAGCAAAATGATTTTCAAGCTCGTAATATCGTTAAAACAACAACTGGTACAACGTTTGATGTATTTATCCGAAATACTTTTTATGACACATTCACGATTCCGAGCTTCGGGGATCATAATGTTTTGAATGCCTTGGCAGTTATTGCCTTTTGTCAATATGAAGAGATTTCAACAGAAGATGTTCGCCGTCAGCTATTAAGTTTTGAAGGGGTTAAAAGACGTTTCACAGAAAAAGAGATTAACGCCCAAATATTGATTGATGATTATGCACACCATCCAACTGAAATTAAAGCAACGATAAGTGCCGCAAGACAAAAATACCCAGAACGGGAGTTAGTAGTGGTTTTTCAGCCTCATACTTTCTCAAGGACGCAGGCATTTCTAAATGAATTTGCTGAAAGTCTAAAGCTGGCTGATAAAGCCTATTTATGTGATATTTTTGGTTCTGCCCGTGAAAATCATGGCAAATTATCGATTCAAGATTTACAAGATAAAATACCCGGTTCCGAAATGATTAAGGAAGAAGATATGTCTTCATTGGAGAAACATGATCATAGTGTGATTATTTTCATGGGAGCTGGGGATATTCAAAAATTCCAAGCAGCCTACGAAAAAGGACTTTCTAAAATATAATGGAAACTTCCCTAACGTGGGGGATTACAGTCTGTTAAATTGGAAATAATTATTCATAGCCAACAGAAGTGAGTATTTGACGAACGTCTAATTCTCACTTCTGTTTTTCATTCACAGAAATTTATTGTAATAGGTTGGTTTAGAATTGAAAGTATTTTGTTGTGTGGTAAGATTTTGGTAGAGGGAAATAATGACAAGGGAGTGTAAGAGTTTGTTTCCTTGTGATTCAAGAGGTTAGATTATATGAAAATGGAGGTGTTGAACACTTTGATCATTATCTTATATTTGAGTGTCGCATTGATCGCTATTGCCTTTTTGATCTTAGTCATTTACCTATCAAAAACATTAAAGTCGTTACAACTGACATTGGACAATGTGGCAAAAACGTTATCAGGTGTTGAAAAACAATTAGATGGTGTTACAAGTGAAACAACGATGCTACTACATAAAACAAATGCTCTTGCTAGTGATATTCAACAAAAAGCTGAAAACTTAAATAGTGTAGTGGATGCGGTTAAGGATGTAGGAGATTCTGTACGAAACTTTAATGGTTCGATTCAGAGGATTACGACTACTGTTAATCAACAGATTGATGAGAATAAGGATAAAATAGCCCAAGTATTGCAATGGAGTAACATTTTGTTGGATTTAAAGGATAAATGGCAAGAAAGAAAACAAAATAAATTAACTGCACAATCCTTTAGACAAGGAACTGAAATGAAAAAAAGACGAGCAAAGGATTAAAAAAGGATTTTGCCATTCCTTGTTGAATAATACTAATAAATAAATCTCCAATCTCTGAAGTAAGGGGATTTTGTAAACTAAATGACCATAAGGAGGGATTTTGATGGCTGGAAATGAACGCAATTCGTATGAATCTGTACAAGATCATGGCGCCAACAATATTAATGCAAAAGACTTTTTAATTGGAACATTAGTTGGGGGAATCGTGGGAGCTCTGACTGCTCTGCTTCTTGCACCTAAGTCTGGAAAAGAATTGCGTGGGGATTTGAATGGTCAGGTTTACTTACTAAGGGAAAAAACAGAGAATCTCCGCGAAACGGCAATCGAAAAGGGTAGTGAAATAACCTCAACTGTAAAAGATAAAACTTCTGCTCTTTCTAAGAGAGTTTCAGAGCAATCACAAGGTCTTGTTAATAAAGTTAAACGGATAAAAGTAGTTGAAGAAGAGCTGTCTGAGGGAGAAAATGCTATAGATCAACTGTTTGAAACAGATCTTGATAGTGATATCCAGCTAAAGCTAGAAGAAACAAAAAAAGCTTTCGATGAAACAGAAAGTAAAATTAATTCATAAAGAAAGCTGAAAAAAACATCCATTCATTTGGATGTTTTTTTGAATTCGAACAGGTAACAATTTATTAGGAGCTTAACTATTTTTTGAAGGCCAATCAATTTTTAAGTCATCACCAGGTTCGATTTTACCGAAAAAGGTAGTTTGTTGATTATTTTTTAATAAAATAAAACGACTGGTTGCTTTCTCGGGCATGTTAATTTGAACATGGTTAAATAAATCTTGAAACAGAAAAGGTTCTATTTTCTTTTGTTCATACTCAATATGATCCCCATCGTTAATAAGATCATTTTCAGAAAGCACTTCGCCGTTACGCCTAAATTCAGTCAACTTTTTTGTCAGAACGATTTGCTTTCCATTAAATGAAACAGGAATGCTATGAGAAAGAATGACTTGTTTCATTTCTGCCAACTCGAGTACAGTAGGTTGTTTCTTGTTTTCAAGGGTTATTTCATCTAAATGTTCATAGCTATTTGAAGCTTTTACTCTTATTCCATTACGAAATATTTTTCCGGAAAAGGGAGGTAAAAAGGTTTCCTTGCCATTTAGATTAACTCGAAATGGATGTAACTGATTCATTTCATTATGCAGGTTCAGCTCTTTTAACAAGTCTTCAATACTTGCTGGCAGGTTGAATTCAATTTGATCTCGATCAAAAATTTGTTTATCAATGGTAGTCTGTACACCATTACAAAAGATCTTCGCAACGACAGTATGGGGTTTCCCGTTAATATAGACTGTTTTTTGCGGCAAACCATCGAGTAAATCCTTTATTGATACTTCTGGTTGTTCCCCGTCATGGCCGGAAATAACCAGAAGGTGATCCTCATGTTCGACTGGATCATCCAGACTGCATTCCTTACCATTACGCATAATGGTAGGGGCCTTGCCGTGCCCTCCCGGTATGGTAATGGATTTTCCATTAAGGGTAATGATCATGGCAAGACCAGGTTTCCCATAAAGCTGATTCATCTTAATTCCACTTGCTAGTAAACAATCACCCGCTGTTAATTTTTTCACTTCAAACAAGCGAACGGGCTGCTCATTAATATAAACGGTTCGATATTGTACAGGGGATTGTTGCGCAGCAATCGCAATTCCAATAGGAGTAACAAGTTCTGGTCCTTTTTCAATATGTTCGGCAATCGATACGGAAGAAATGGCACTTATATCTCGGATCGCAACCCGGTTCTCTGGCAGGTTAAGATGCTGTGCTATTTTCTTTGGTAATTCAGGAGTCAGACTTCCACCGCCTACAAGCATGACCGCCTTTGGTGATTGATGATTATTTAAAAGCAGGATTTCATCACAAATGGATTTAGAAAGGTTTTCGATCACAGGATTGATTTTTGTTAGGACTTCATTTCTGGATACATCTATTTCAAAACCTAGAATATCCGTTAAGGTAATCATTTGATTGTTATGTAGATCTCGTTTTGCTTGTTCTGCTAAAGGGAAATCAAGCAAATATTGATCACTGATTGCCTCGGTCACTTCATCACCTGCAACGGGGACCATTCCATATGCGATAACCGTACTCAAATCTGTAATCGCAATATCAGATGTTCCAGCTCCAATGTCTACAAGAGCTACATTTAAGCGACGCATAGAGGGTGGAATGAGTACATTAATAGCGGCAATTGGTTCAAGAGTAAGTGCGTCCATTTCAAGATCCGCTCTGTGAAGTGCCGCAATTAATGATTCAACCACAACCCTTGGTAAAAAAGTAGCGATGATTTCAACCGATGCCTCATCTCCTTGTTGATCAATTAGAGCTTCCGATTTCCTGGTCATCCAATTTGTAATAAAGAACGGAATAGCCAACACAATAGTAGTGTTGATGTTTCTCTCCATTCTTTTGTTTATCCGCAACAGAGGCTTGTGCTTGTTGAACAGCACTTAACTCAAGATGAAGGATATCCTGTTTTTGCAACATTGGTTTTCCTGCAACTTCTACGGTTACCTTTGCCCGTTCGGTTTTCAAAGCCCTACCAGCAGCGGCAACATTCACTTTACTAAGTGAACCATGTTTCGTTTCAAGTTCTTCTTTAATTTCTGAGATAATCTTTGAAACGGCCAATACATCGTGTATTTGCCCGTCCATCATGGCCCGTTTAGTATGTTCCTTTATAACAATATCTGAAACATAATAGGTTTCACTGCTTTGCTCTTCTAAAATGATCCCAACTACAGAGCGTGTACCGATATCTAAAGCAAAAAGCTTTTTCGTTTTGTTCAAAATAAAGCACCTTCTTTTATTAGGTTCCTATCATATTTTAGTACATAAAAGCTTAAAAGCGTTTAATTAATAAAGTGCGTGACATTGCCAAATTTTTAATTTATAATTACTCTAATCATAAAAAATGTACCATATTTTACTAGGCTGATAAAGGATATACAAATAAGTTTTTATTATCGGCAATCTAAAGGAGCGAAAAAGAATGGCTAATAATGAACTGGATCAATTAAGACAAAGAGTTGAAGAAATTAATTTGCAACTACTTTCTCTTATTAATGAAAGAGCACGTGCTGTACAAGAAATTGGGCGTGTGAAAGAGACTCAGGGTGTTAATCGTTATGATCCAGTACGTGAACGTCATATGCTTGATTTAATAAAGGAAAATAATGATGGGCCTTTTGAACATTCAACCATCCTCCATTTATTTAAACAAATTTTTAAAGCCGGGCTTGAACTTCAAGAGGATGATCATCGCAAAGCTCTTCTTGTTTCAAGAAAGAAAAAGGCAGAAGATACGGTCATTCACTTAAATGGAGAGCTGATTGGTGCAGGAAAACCACAATTTGTCTTTGGCCCATGCTCAGTTGAATCTTATGAGCAAGTTGCAGCTGTTGCAGCATCTGTTAAAGCAAAAGGGTTAAAACTTCTTCGTGGCGGTGCATACAAGCCGAGAACCTCACCTTATGATTTCCAAGGACTAGGATTAGAAGGTTTAAAAATATTAAAAAGAGTGGCAGATGAATTCGACTTGGCTGTCATTAGTGAAATTGTGACACCTGCGGACATTGATACAGCCCTTCAATATATAGATGTGATTCAAATTGGTGCTCGTAACATGCAGAACTTTGAATTATTAAAAGCTGCTGGTTCCGTTAATAAACCAGTTTTGTTAAAACGTGGTATGTCAGCTACCATTGAAGAATTTATTAATGCTGCTGAATACATTATGTCACAAGGAAACGGGCAAATCATGCTTTGTGAACGTGGAATTCGGACATATGAAAGAGCAACAAGAAATACGCTTGATATTTCAGCTGTTCCCATTCTTAAACAAGAAACACATTTACCAGTATTTGTTGATGTTACGCATTCAACAGGAAGAAAAGACCTATTACTTCCATGTGCAAAAGCGGCTCTTGCGATTGGAGCAGACGGGGTAATGGCAGAAGTCCATCCAGATCCAGCTGTGGCTTTATCGGATTCAGCACAACAAATGAATATAAAGGAATTTGATGAATTCTATCACGCCTTACAAGCCTCTTCTTTCATTAAAGCATAATGGAGAATACGTATGAAACTTCCACTCAGTGGGAGTTTCTTTAATTTTATGAAAGCTTTCCTTAAATAAATATAACCGATCTTTGAAAAAGAACTACTTGACATTGCAGCTTTATGTTGGCTATCGTATATTTAGTACATAAAGTATTTGATCAGTTGAAGTTTAACTAATTATTATTCCGAGCCATTTTTGAGAAAAGTTTGGAGTCAGCTTGAATGGATCCAATTAATAAATGATAATGAATAAATACTCAAGGATTTATGAAGAGGGAGTGTAAAACATGAACATCACAATATATGATGTTGCTCGAGAGGCAAATGTATCGATGGCAACTGTTTCAAGGGTTGTAAATGGGAATCCGAATGTGAAACCTACCACAAGAAAAAAGGTATTAGAAGTGATTGATCGTCTTGGGTATCGTCCAAATGCCGTTGCAAGAGGTTTAGCAAGTAAGAAAACGACAACAGTTGGGGTTATTATGCCAGATATTTCGAATGTCGTTTATTCTGAACTTGCTCGTGGAATTGAAGATATTGCTACGATGTATAAATACAATATTATTTTAAGTAATTCAGATCAAAATACCGAAAAGGAGTTCCGACTATTAAATACAATGCTCGGAAAACAAGTCGACGGTCTTGTGTTTATGGGTGGGGATATTACTTCTGGACTTGTTGAGGAATTCATTAAATCACCCGCCCCAATTGTCTTAGCAGGATCGGTTGAAGATTCAGGCAAGATTGCTTCCGTTAATATCGATCATGAACAAGCCGTATACGATGCGATCAATACCTTTATTCAAAATGGACATAGAAAAATTGCTTTCGTAATTGGTCCTTTACACGAACCTGTAAATTCTGATAAGAAGCTTTCGGGTTATAAACGTGCATTGAGCGAAGCTGGAATTGAATTTAATGAAGACCTTGTTGCTGAAGGTGATTATACGTATGATTCTGGAATAGAAGCTTTTGAAAAATTACTTGAATTAGATGATAAACCAACAGCTATTTTTGTTGGTTCCGATGAAATGGCACTTGGTGTTGTTCATGGTGCAGAAGATAAAGGCTTTGTGATTCCTGAAGATTTTGAAGTCATCACTTCAGATAATACAAGATTAGTCGCTAATGGTTCGACCGCAATTAACAACCATTGTGCAGCCTTTATATGATATAGGTGCAGTTGCTATGCGTTTATTAACAAAATTGATGAATAAAGAAGAGGTAACGGAACTGACTGTTACCCTGCCGCATCGAATTGAAAAAAGAAGTTCAACCAAATAAGACCTAATAATCTCCAGCAGTCGTATCACGTATGGCGTGATACGACTGCTGGAGTTTTCTTTAGGATGAATGGTTTTGTGGCACTGTTTTACATGAGTATTTTTGAAATGAAATACTCATGGATTAGCAAGCGTCTTTAACGAATGGGAAATAATGATTTTTTGAGAGTTTGCTCATTCTTTTCAGTGATCTCTGTTTTCCTTGGAATGGGCGAATATAAGTCATGATCATCTTCCCATTTTGATGGGAGTGTGACAGGTGCCTTGCTTTGCCAATGAGATATCCATCTTGTGGAAGGTGATTCATGTCAACTTTGTTCTCTGTCATTTCAAGCCAGATGAGGGCCCACGCTCTAGGAACCACTCGCCAAATATCATAACCACCACCGCCAACCGCAATCCATCTACCTTCACAATATTGATGAGCAATACGATGTGCTATCCTTGGGATCTCCTTGTATGTATTCATGGTAACCGATAGATGTGTCAATGGATCCAAGACGTGTGCATCTGCCCCGTTCTGTGTCAAAATAACATCTGGCTTGAAAAAAGCCGCTACCGCTGAAATCGCCTCTTCATAACAAGCCAGCCAGGATTCATCTTCTGTAAAGGCATCTACGGGAATATTAAAGGAAAATCCATAACCTTTGTCATGACCTCTTTCATTAAGATCTCCAGTACCAGGAAATAAATAACGACCCGTTTCATGAATGGACAGTGTACATACGCTAGGGTCATCATAAAACGACCACTGTACACCGTCTCCATGATGGGCATCTGTATCAATATATAAAACTCTTGCGTGATAGGTTTCCTGAATATATCGAATGGCAACGGAACAATCGTTATAAACGCAAAAACCAGAAGCTTTACCTTGAAAGCCATGGTGAAGGCCTCCGCCGAGATGGAGGGCATGATTGACTTTCCCGCTCATGACATAGTCCACCGCCGTTAAGCTCCCACCCACAAGTAAAGCACTATGTTCATGCATATTTGGGAAAAGGGGTGTGTCCTCTGTACCAAGTCCATAGTTTTCAGCCTTGTCCATAGGCAGGAGGCCACGACCTGCCTGTACAACGGCTTCAATATAATCTAGATCATGAGATAAACTCAATTCTTCTTTTGTTGCGTAACGGGGTGGAACGATATCATTGAGCTCGATTGCATGGCTTTTCATTAATAGATCCAGCGTAAGCTTCAAACGTAATGGGTTAAAAGGATGATGGTCACTAAATTTATAGTTTAATAGTTCAGGTGAATAGATGAAAATAGAATCTTGTTTCATAGATGAATCCCCGGTAAATTGGGCCAAAGAACTTCATACCCAGCTTGTTTTAAATCTGCAATTAAATGAGTGGGATTGATGGTCTGAACTCTTAAAACGATCATTTTATACTTTTCATCCTGTTTGCATGGGTAGATCAGTATACTCAATATATTTGCTTTTCTTTTCAGAAAAACAGAGGTCATCATCTCACTAAGAACACCTGCACGATTTGGAGCTTTAATTTCGATTTGTGAACTAGGTTGATGTGCGCCAGTGAGTTCAACCAACGTGTATAATAAATCACTTTTCGTAAGAATTCCCACTAATCGATCTTCTTTTATAATCGGTAAACAGCTAATCCGGTGTTTATAAAAAACGAGCCCTATTTCCTCCACAAAATCAAGGGGATGTCCGGTGATAATATTGGTTTTCATGATCATTTTAATAGGCTTTTCTAGTACATTTCTTTGTTCGTTTGAATCAATTAAGACAGAAGGCAGAGCATCTCGAATATCACGATCAGAGATAATACCAAGCAATTTTTTACCTTTATTTTCGTTTACGATAGGCAAATGTCTAATTTTATGGTGGAGCATTAGTTTGTATGCATCATTAATTGAATGGTTTTGAGTAAGTGTGATTACATTGGTCTTCATAATTTCCTCAACGATCATAAGTGCACCCCTATTTCATTTAATACATAAATCGATTGACAAAGCGTATTTGATCGAATTTTTGAATGGATTCTGCGTTTATTCTTTTCCCAATTCGAACCATTAGGCAATTAGCCGGGTGTGAGCAGATTTCAGGGTCATCTGTTGCATACCATTGCAAACCACCCTCGTTCATCATCTTTTCCATTACTTTTCGGTACTCCCAGACAGATAGTCCAGAACCTTTTAAATCCCAATGCCAATAATACTCTGTTGTAATAATAATATAATCTTCCATGGCATCATCCATCATGGCTACAGTCAGCAGGCTTTTCCCAACTCCTGAGCCTCGGAATTTCGGGATCACCTCGATGGCTCCTAATTCAATTAAATTATCGATATTTCCCTCTGACCAACGTTCAAGTGGATCGGGGTATAAAAAAGTCGTGTACCCAATGACCATTTGATCGTCTCTAGCGATAATGATTCTTCCTTCAGGCAGTTCCGCGATTTCTAATAAGGCTTGATACTGTTTGGAAGCGGAACGAAAGGCAACAAGATCACTGTGAAAATCATAGGCTTTAAGTTGTTCTGACTGAATGGGACCTTCAATAATTAAAGGGCCCTCCGAGGTAATTAAACTCTTTTTATAATACGTTTTTTTGTGTTCCATCTTTATGTTCACCGCTTTCATCCTTTATGAAACGATCGGGTAGTCATTAGCAAAATAGAAAGGAATTGTTCAATTTGCACTCTTAGGAAAGTATAAAATTGCAACGCTGGAGCAGATCGACGTAGGAGCAATTTTTAAGAAAACAGTATAAGTGCAACTACGCCTCTGTCTTCGCCTTGCAGGCTCGCCAATCGACGAGTTTTCTTTATGGTTCTAATTAGGAATCGAAATAAGAGAATCTATAATTGTATTATAGACGATTTTATGAACTGGAACGTTTAATTTATGGAAAATTTAATTAATTTAAATATTTTAAAAATTGTGAATATAAACATTATAGACTATAATTGTTCTATATAACAAAAAGGAGGACATTGTGAGATGGAATTGAAAGCGCTGCCTGCCGTGTCGGGAAATTATAATTTAACCAATTATGAAGACACCTATAGTCAATTTGATTGGAAAGAAACAGAAAAAATATTTTCGTGGTATGAAACAGGTAGGGTGAATTTGGCATATGAAGCGATTGATCGACATACTGAAGGTTTTAGAAAAAACAAAGTGGCGTTATATTATCATGATGGTGTAAGAAATGAAAAGTATACGTTCAAGGAAATGAAGGAAAAGTCGAATAAGGCCGGAAATGTATTGAGAACGTTTGGGCATGTGAAAAAAGGGGACCGCGTCTTTATTTTTATGCCTCGGTCACCTGAACTATACTTTGCGGTGTTAGGTGCTATTAAAATTGGTGCAATAGTAGGGCCGTTATTTGAGGCTTTCATGGAAGGTGCTGTTCGTGATCGCCTAGAGGATAGCGAGGCAAAAGTGCTGGTTACAACGAAAGAACTGTTAGAGCGGGTTCCTGTTGACGAGCTTCCTCTATTGGAACATATTTTTATTGTCGATGAAGAAGTGAAGGAAAATGAATATAACATAGATTTTAATGCCAAAATGAAGGAAGCGTCTACAAAACTTGATATAGAGTGGGTAGAACGTACAGATGGATTAATCCTTCATTATACATCGGGTTCAACTGGGAATCCAAAAGGTGTCTTACACGTTCATAACGCAATGGTCCAGCATTATCAAACAGCCAAATGGGTGCTGGATTTAAAAGAAAGCGATGTATTTTGGTGTACAGCTGATCCAGGATGGGTGACAGGAACCTCTTATGGAATTTTTGGTCCTTGGTTAACAGGTACCTCTAATTTAATCGTTGGTGGCCGTTTTAATCCTGAAACATGGTACAAGATGATTGAGGAATATGGTGTAACGGTATGGTACAGTGCTCCTACTGCTTTTAGAATGTTAATGGGAGCAGGAGATGAAGTCGTGAAGAATTTTGATTTATCGAGCTTACGGCATATCTTGAGTGTGGGTGAACCGTTAAATCCGGAAGTAGTTCGCTGGGGGATGAAGGTTTTTGATTTACGGATTCATGATACATGGTGGATGACTGAAACAGGTGCGCAGCTCATTTGTAATTATCCTTGTTTGACTATAAAGCCGGGATCAATGGGAAAACCTATTCCAGGTGTACAAGCTGCAATCGTTGATGATCAAGGAAACGAATTGCCACCTAATGTAATGGGAAATCTGGCGATCAAAAAAGGCTGGCCTTCCATGATGCATACCATTTGGAAGAACGAGCCAAAGTATCAATCCTATTTCATGCCGGGGGATTGGTATGTGACAGGGGACTCCGCTTACAGGGATGGTGACGGATACTTTTGGTTTCAAGGAAGAGTTGATGATGTGATTATGACTTCAGGAGAAAGAGTGGGTCCGTTCGAGGTAGAAAGTAAACTGGTGGAACATCCTGCTGTGCAAGAAGCAGGTGTCATTGGTAAGCCAGACCCTGTTCGGGGTGAAATCATTAAAGCATTCATCTCCTTACGTGAAGGCTTTGAACCTTCAGAGCGTTTAATTGAAGAAATTCGTCAGTTTGTTAAAAATGGACTTGCTGCACATGCTGCACCACGCGAAATCGAGTTTCGTGAAAAATTACCAAAAACAAGAAGTGGTAAAATCATGCGCAGGGTTTTAAAAGCTTGGGAACTTGAGCTTCCGACAGGAGATCTTTCCTCCATGGAGGATTAATAGGTAGGGTGATTGAAAACAGAAAAAACCGCGATCAGCGGTTTTTTCTTGTAGGCTAAATCTTTGGTTTTGGGCTGGTTTGGTGGGTTCCTATTCCACTGCTTTTTCTGGATTGGTTTCTGGAGTAGGCGGCTTTTCCGAATTTACAGGTGGACTAGTTGGCGCTTTAGGTGTTGCTGGAACTTCTTCCGTTTTCTCGGGTGCCTTATCAACCTTTTGATCAGTCTTTTCAGGTGGTACCTCAACAGGTTGTTCGACAGGTTGACCGACCGATGCGGTATTGGATGGTGCTGATTCTCTTCCAGCGATATCTACTGCTGTAACATAATAGGATCCATTTCCGCCTGAATAGGAGAGAGATCCACCCGCTTTGATACTAGCAATCTTTTGGCCACCACTATAAACTCGGTAGCCAATAATATCACTTTCAGGATGACTTCCCCAGCTAATTGTACTACCGGATGTTGTAACAGCAAATGATGCAGGTGTTTTGCCGTTGTCTGCCATCTTTGCATTTGGAACTAAAGCGTTGCCTAAGCTGCTGTTATTGGGTAAGTACTGACTCACATTGGCTGATACACTAAATAATTTTCGCATGGCATCAGGGTTTAAGATTAAACCTGTTTCTGTAAATTCAGCAGGTGTAGTATCAAGGGCCATATAGTTTTTATTCCCAATCGTAACAAATCTTCCACTTATTAAACTATTATCTGCCTTAGTCGGTACAAATTTAGCGTTAAATAAATCAGTTCGAACGAGACCAGCCTTTGCACAGGCATCGGATGGTAATTGTCCAGTTATTGCACAGAATGAGCGGCTAACAATTCCATCTGGCATTGGCAAGGATCCACTTGGATCGACTAACTCAGGTGCTACATCATAGGCACTATTCATTAAGGCTGCCCATAAATAAATATTTTGCAGACTATAAGTCAGACCTTTGTTGCTTGACATCATTTTGGGTTCATCATAGCCATTCCAAACCCCAAAGGATACATTTGGATTTGTAGCCACAAACCATGTATCTTTGTAATCTTGGCTTGTTCCTGTTTTTCCAGCCCAATCAGAACTGAATTTAAGCCGGTTTTTGACGGATGTGGCTGTCCCTCCATTAATGACATCTCTTAACATATCGTACGTGAGATAGGCAGTTTGAGGACTAAATACATCAACTGGATTTACTTTATGCTGATAGATGATTTTTCCTTCTTTATCCGTAATCTTATCAATCATATACGCATCAACGAATTGACCATTATTAGCAAAAGTTCCATAGGCATTTGTATTTTCCTCAACGGAAACTCCTTTTGTTAAACCACCAAGTGCTGTGGAACGGTTGGAGTAATCCCCTTCTGTTAATGAGGTAATCCCCATTTTTGTTAAGTAATCTGCAGGCCTTTTGTCCAAAATATCAACATAGGCTTTTACAGCGGGAATATTGTAGGACTTAGCTAAGGCTTGTCTTGCTGTTACAAGGCCATGATAGCCTCCACCGTAATTGGATGGCCATGGTTTACTGGATGCAGGATTTAATTGCAATGGGACGTCAGGTAAAATACTACCTGGCGCAAGAGTGCCCAGTTCAAAGGCTGGAGCGTAAACGAGCAGTGGTTTCATGGTTGAACCGTTTGATCGTAGAGCCATTGTAGCATGATTGGTTTTTTCTCTATTATAATCTCGTCCGCCAACAAAGCTAATGATCTTACCTGTTTTATTTTCAATCAGAATGGCTCCAGTTTCAACAGGGTCCGTGACGGTTTTCGTTTCGTTTGTATCTGGATCCGTGATCGTCTTTGTCTTATCTTTTCCGTAATATTGAAAGTTTGCGACAACTTCATTAAAGGAATCATAGATATCCTTATTGATTGTGCTATGAATTTTGTATCCATTTTGCCGGATGTCCCGATCAGCAAGCATCATATATTTCTCATTTAATGTGTCGTTGCTTTCTAAGTCCTCTTCACTAAATCCATCTTTCTCTGCAAGAATAACAGACAGAACCTTGGTTCCCCGTTTCTCGATTTCAACTGTAACCCAAGGATAGTTTTCAACCGGATTTTCATGTAGCGTGATGAAATCCTTCGTAATATCATAGGCAAGGGCTTCTTCATACTGTTGTTTATTTATTTTTTCATCCGTATACATCCTTTTTAATACGGTTTTCATTCGATTGATACCAGGTTCAAGATTTTGTTTGATTTCCCCTTTATTTGTATAGGGAGTATAGCCAAATGGACTTTGTGGAAGTCCAGCAATAAAAGCTGATTGTGGTAGGGTTAAGTCACTTGCATTTACCCCAAAAATCCCCTCAGCTGCCGATTGGACACCAGCGATATTTCTTCCTGAGGAATTTCGCCCAAAAGTAGAAACATTCAAATAGGCTTCAAGAATTTCCTCTTTTTCAAAAAAATTCTCGAGACGCAGTGCCAATAAGATTTCTTTTGCTTTTCTTTCAAAAGAAACTTCATTTGTTAAGATTTGATTCTTTATTAATTGTTGCGTAAGGGTACTTCCACCAGATTGAACAGAGGCATTCGTTACCTCTTGAAAGAGCGCGCGCATGATCGCTTTAGGTACGACTCCTTCATGTTGATAAAAGTATTCATCCTCTGTTGCCACAACCGCATTAATTAAATCCTCGGATACCTCTGTTAGCTTTACTTCCTCTCTTTCGAGGTCTGTATAAAGTTTGCCTAAGTAGACGTTATTAGCAAAATACAGTTCGGAAGTTTCTTCATAATTATAGATTTCTTTTTTCATACTTTCATAGGAACGAACGGGTTCATCTTTTACCAAAGATGCAAAATAACCTGCACCAATACCACCTGCAAATCCAATGCCAAGTATGACAAATACCATAAAAATGAGTGCTAGATTCCAGAGAATCTGATAGGTAACGCGTATTTTTTTTACTGTCTGCGTATTTTGGAATCTCTTGATAATAGCTTTTAATTTATTATACGTATTAGATAAATCCAATTTCATGGAATCAACCTCCTAAATCATTATAAATTATAACATGAACTAGAGTGTTAAATATGTATGTATCTGGAAAGAATGTTGATTTTTGTTGAAACTTCTTATCGTTTATTGACATAACTTCTTGTTTATGATAAAAATGCAATAATAAAGGTTTAATAAAATGACAAGCACTGATGGGAAAAAAGTAGTGCTTCTATCCCTGCTAAAGAGAGCTGGCGGTTGCTGTGAGCCAGTGCAAATAGAAGGTATGAATTACATCCTTGAGCTTTCACGGTGAACGATTGTAAGGGTTATCCCTTTTGAGTTATCTGGCTATGGCCACGTGCTCAACTTTCAAGTAATTGTGAACGGGTAATCCGTTATCTTTTTTGAGTGGAAGACAAGTTTCTTCAATTTGGGTGGTACCGCGCATATTTTGCGTCCCTGCATATTTTGCAGGGGCGTTTTTAATTTCTTAGAGGAGGAAAAGAATATGGATTTGCTTGAAGATTTACAATGGAGAGGTATTATTTACCAGCAAACAGACGAAGAAGGCATTAAAGAGACTTTGGAAAAAGAAAAGATCTCTTTATATTGTGGTGTCGATCCGACAGCAGATAGTATGCATATTGGTCATTTATTACCCTACCTAACTCTACGACGTTTTCAACAAAAAGGGCACCGTCCGATCGTGCTTGTTGGTGGAGCAACCGGAATGATTGGGGATCCAAGTGGTAAAAGTGAAGAACGTAAGCTTCAGACTACAGAGGTGATCGAACATAATGTTGAATGCATCCAAAAACAAATGCGCCGAATTTTCGACTTTGAAGGTGAACAAGCTGCCCTAATGGTGAATAACTATGATTGGGCAGGTTCAATGGATATCGTTACGTTCCTGCGTGATTACGGAAAACATGTTGGTGTTAATTATATGCTGGCAAAAGATACAATTGCTAATCGCCTTGAAACAGGAATTTCATTTACTGAGTTTACGTACACCATTTTACAGGCCATGGACTTTTTACATCTTTATGAAAAGTTTGATTGTAAACTGCAAATTGGTGGAAGTGATCAGTGGGGGAATATTACAACAGGATTAGAATTAATTCGAAAAATGGCGTCAGAAGGCTCAAAAGCTTATGGATTAACGATTCCACTTGTCACAAAAGCAGATGGAACCAAGTTTGGCAAAACAGAGAGTGGTGCCGTTTGGCTCGATCCTGAAAAAACATCACCCTATGAGTTTTACCAATTCTGGATCAACACGGCAGATGCTGATGTGATCAAATACTTGAAATTCTTTACTTTCTTATCGAAGGAAGAAATTGAAGCATTAGAAGAGGCGGTTCAGACTGAACCTCATTTACGTCGTGCGCAAAAAGCATTGGCGGAGGAAATGACCAAAATGATTCATGGACAAGAGTCGCTTGACCAAGCCATTAAAATAACAGAAGCGTTGTTTAATGGGGATATTCAAAAACTAACCGCTGAAGAAATCAAACAAGGATTCAAAGATGTCCCTTCTTATGAACATACATCAGGGGAAGAGATCAATATTGTGGACCTTCTCATCGCAGCAAAAATCGCTCCTTCAAAAAGACAAGCAAGAGAAGATGTTTCGAATGGAGCTATCTCCATCAATGGAGAACGAGTGACAGAGCTTGAATATGTTATCTCTGAAAAGGATCGAATCGAAGGACAATTCACCGTTATTCGACGCGGTAAAAAGAAATATTCTTTAATTAAATACTAATATACAAGGTGTCAGGCACCCGAAAAAGACATTTGTCTTTTTCGGGTGCCTGACACTGTTTTTAGAAAGTAAAAAAACCTTGCAGTAATTGCAAGGTTTTTTGAAGACTATTATTAACGAGAGTAGAACTCAACGATAAATGCTTCTTCAATTTCAGCTGGAAGTTCAGAACGTTCTGGTAAACGAGTGAATGTTCCTTCTAATTTATCAGCATCAAAAGTTAAGTAATCAGGAACAAAATTGTTCACTTCGATTGCTTCTTTAATAACATCAAGTTTTTGTGATTTTTCACGAACTGAGATTGTTTGGCCAGGAGATAAACGGTATGAAGGAATATCAACACGTTTTCCATCTACTAAAATATGACCGTGGTTTACAAGCTGACGAGACGCACGACGAGTACGAGCTAATCCTAAACGATAAACAACATTATCTAAACGAGATTCTAAAAGAATCATGAAGTTTTCACCGTGGATACCAGCCATTTTTCCTGCTTTATCAAAAAGATTGCGGAATTGGCGTTCAGTTACACCGTACATATGGCGAAGCTTTTGTTTTTCTTGTAATTGTAAACCATATTCAGATAATTTTTTACGTTGATTTGGACCATGTTGTCCAGGAGCGTAAGGACGCTTTTCTAATTCTTTACCAGTGCCTGTCAAGGAAATACCAAGACGGCGAGACAGTTTCCAACTTGGACCTGTATATCGAGCCATGAATGACTCCTCCTCTATGTTTTTATTTTGGTAAAATAAAAACAGATGTGAGACTCTCTCATGGACATTTTGTTTTCATGTATCTTCGCCCCAGCAGCAAGGGTTACCCAGTACACCATCAATCAATCAATTGAGGAACAAAATGAGACCAAAAGTATTCACATAAGCTGCAATATTTTACACAAGGAATAGTATACAATTTTTTGGAGAGGTATGTCAAGGATATTATCATGGTTTTGATGGATGGAGGAATATAGATGGGAACAACCTTTCTAATAAGGGGTTGCCATTAATTATGCAACCATTAATGGCCTATGGTAAAATATTGTTTGATTATATTTTTATGATATCCTATTTCATTTTTTGGAAGGGCGAAGAATTATCTATTATATTGACTAATGATTAGTAAAAAAAGGTAATTATATGTATAATGATTTTATAAGTAAATAGTCCTGATTTTATCGTTTGTAGATTGAAAGTATTAATAGTCATTCTGCTTTGTTCGTTGATAATAGAAACAGAGCCAAAAATAAAGAGGAATTAATAATTAGGTGAGGATAATCATGGGATTTCATGAAGATCATTTTATTTTAAACTTAAAGAGTCAATTCTATGACATTTTTGTCGAGGATGATGGATTGTATCAGATCGATAGAATAATGGAGAAAATGATTTTCATCATTAAAACATTGATAGATGTTGAAGAAGTAACGATATTTAGTGAAAATGAATGCAAAAAAGAAGCGTTTTTTGTCATGTCTACAAACCCTAATTATAAGCTGGGTAGGGTGCCTATTAATGAGGATTTTGTAAAGTATTTAGAAAGTGTTAAATCAAACGCACTTTATTGCCAGTTCAAGCCGATTAAGGACATGAACCTGACCGATTTATTGCTTCCGTTAAAACTAAAAGAAAATTCGATGAATTACATCCTATTAAAAGGGAATAATGAATTTTTTCTTGAGTTATCTGAACAAGACTTAACTCGGTTCAGTGAGGAATGTTGTTCTTTTCTACAAAAGGTCCTGCAGCTAGAAGAAATGGTTTTTGAGGAAAGACGGTATAAACAGTTATTTCGTGTGACAGAAAAGGTTCACTCGACTATGAGTACAGAATCAGTACTGGGTGAGATCTTTTTAACATTAAAAGAAATCTATCCAACCTACACATACACTTTTTTACTATCACAGGATTATAAAAATTACGCGGGCTTGCCTGTTAAAGAACTTCAATATGATGGTGAAAATATGGCCATCATGCAATCCTATGTGACAGGTTCGGTGCAATTTGAAGATAGTATTTTAGAGAGGAAGTCGATTCTATATGCTCCGTTAAAAGGAAAACAGGGAGTCTATGGAATATTGCAAGTCGCTGCACCTAACACGCTGGTTTTTCCAAAGAATGAAGTAGAATTTATTTCTTTGCTTGCGAATACGGCAGGTGGAGCCATCGAAAATGCTCAGCTGTATGAACAGTCGAAACAATTAGTTTCGGACTTACAATTAATTAATGATACAAGTCATCGCTTAAACTCTAATTTGCCTTTATATGAAACGATGGAATATATGACGGAACAAATGGTGAAGACTTTTGGTGCAGAAGAAGTAGGATTTTTCTTATTTAGTTCTGATTATGAGATCGTCACGATCCAAAGTGGAAGTACGAGCTTCTTTTTCTCAGAAGATGCTCGAAGTTACGTGGATTATTTTAAAGAAAAGATCCTGAAAGAAAAGGATTCTCTCTTTATCGGAGATTTGAAATTACCGACTCTGAATCAGAAGTCAAATTTATATAAATCTGTTATGACAGTACCAATGATACAATCGGATGTTTTAAAGGGTTTTGTTCTTGTTATGAATCGTGAACCATACGCATTTTCATTTGAAAAGTTTAAACTGCTTCTTTCCCTAGTCCACCATTCTACTTTAGCGTTTACCAATACGATTTTGAGAGAAGAACTTGAAAAAATGGTTGTGACCGACCACTTAACAAAGTTGTATTCAAGAAATTATCTTGATGAAAAGATACAAGAATCGATGAGGGTGGATGCGGAAGGAACCTTTATCATAATCGATATTGATAATTTTAAATCGGTTAATGATACGTATGGTCATCAAGTTGGTGATGAAGTGATCATTCAGGTGGCAAATATTATTAAATCTAGCATTCGCGGAAAGGATATCGGGGTTCGGTGGGGTGGAGAAGAATTAGCGGTTTATCTACCAAGAGTAGACGTGGATACAGGGTTTCAAATTGCAAACCGTCTTGTAGAAAAAGTGAGAGAAAGTTCAAACCCGTCTGTAACGATATCTTGCGGAATTTCAAATTGGAAAAAAGAAGATTGTGATACTTATCATTCTTTATTTAAACGAGCAGATAAAGCATTGTATTTGGCGAAGAATACCGGTAAGAATAAGGCTATTATACAAAACTTTAATGACTAAAATGATCGTTATAGTGAAAACTTAAAAACTCCTGCAGGCTCATTATGGTTTAGGTGAACTGCAGGAGTTTATTTGCAATTTGTGCTGAAATAACAACTAATTTGTCGAGCTTTTCTTAAAGGAGTTTAAACCTTTAAGGCGAATGTTGAAGAGATAGAATTATCAATTAATTAGATAAAAATCTCCTTAACAGTGAGGTAATGATTATGAAGAAAAACTCGAAAGACGCCATTGTTGATGCAGCTATATCATTATTCAACGCAAAAGGGTTTCAGGGAACGACAATGAGAGACATTGCTGGCAAAGCTAAGGTAAACATTTCAAATATTTCCTATTACTTTGAGAATAAAAGTGGACTATTAGAACACTGTTTTACGAATTTTTATGAGTCCTATATTAATGAAATTGAAAAAGCCATGACGGATCTTGAATTAGGTGCTCGCAGTTGTTTAAAAAAAGTGATCGAGAATCTGTTGAAATATCAATGCGAACATATGCAGCTAACCCGTTTCATTTTAAGAGAATTATCGCTAGATTCTCAGGTAGTACGTGAAATTATGTCCACCTATCTTATTCAAGAACGATATTACTTCACAAAAATCTTAGAGTATGGGATGTTACGTCAAGAATATAGAAGAATCAATATTCACTATTTTATTATTCAACTAAAGGGACTTTTATCAACACCCTTTCTCAACAGCGACTATTTGACAGAGGTTCTCTATATTCTTCCAAATGAACCATACTTTGCAGAAAAATATCTACGTGAAGTTTTTAATTGGATAGACAGTATATTATCCTCAAAGTCGATTACGAAAACCAATTTCGTCCTACAACGTCATGTTCTATGAGATGATTTCGATCCATGATTGTAATGAAGGTTGCAGATTAGCACAGAAGTTGATCGTAACCTTGTCCCAATTCTTTTACTTGGTGTGCGTCAGAACCATATACCAGAGGGATCCTTAGTTTATTGGCTTCCTCAATTACCCAATTAGGAGGATAAGGCTCGCGACAAAGAGGCTTAGCTGTTCCTGCACCATTATAATCAAGAGAGTAGCCTTTTTCTTTTATGCTCATTAGTAATTGAGTGAGGACCGTTTTCTCGTCTCCACTAAAGGGAAATCGATTTTGGAATTTATGAACAAGTGTGATATGACCAATTCTTGTCGGTTTATATATACCTAAATCGGCTATTACAGATAATTGTACGGTTTCGTAATATTTTTGGTAAACTGCCTCCACCGAACCATAGGATTCGACCATTTTAGAAAAAAACTGGGGACTATAATCAAGACAATCGTATTGATGATTGTTCTTTAGAAAATGAACAGACAAAATAGCATCGTCTAGCTTGTTACCGATTTGATCTAAGGTTTTTTTAATTTCACTTTCAAAGCCTTCAATAAAATCAATTTCTAACCCAGCATTAATTTTTATTTTTCCTTTGTAAATCCTTTTAACTCGTTCAAGTTCATCAAGGTACACATCTAGATCAGACCAACTCATTGCACTGTCTTTGGAAGGTGTTGTATCAATAAATCCTTTAGGTAATGGAGCGTGCTCAGTAAATGAAATTTCCTCTATTCCAAGTGTTAAAGCTTTTTCAATGTAGTCCTCAAAACGATCCTTCGTTCCGTGCGGACAAAAAGGCGTATGAACATGACCATCTCTTTTCATATTAAAGCTCTCTCCAGTTCTTTTGAATTTGTAAAATACTGAAAATAAAGTGGACTTGATTAAATCAAATGGAAAATTAAAATTACAATAAATCACAAAAAGTTGAATTTATTCGTCAAAAATGATCGATTACATGGTATCATAATAACATTGAAAAGAATATGTAAAATGCTTTATATCTAATGTAAAAGGTCTGTACCTTGGATCTTTCATAATTCCTGAAGTCATCCTCTATATAAGAGGATGTTGAGATTTGGAAAAATAAGTATTAATAGGATATAAATAGCAGACATGCTTTGATAATATTTTTAAAAGGAAAGACAACATGATTGGCTCGTTACAGAACAGGGGGCTTAAAATGGAATTCATAATCGGGGGAATTGCAATCATCATTTGTATATTCCTAGCAGGTTTTTTTATGAAGAAAAAGTATTATAAGGAAATGGATCGGTTAGAAGCGCGTAAAATAGAAATCTCAACTCGCCCTGTCCTCAATGAGATGCAAAAGGTTAAACAGCTAAATATGAACGGCCAAACGGAGGAAAGATTCGAACGTTGGCGTAGTGTCTGGGATGATATTCAGACTGTTCAACTGCCAGACTTGGAAGAGTTATTGTTCGATGCAGAAGAACATATTGATAAATATCGGTTTAAAAAAGCAAAAGAAGTACAGGATTCGATTGCTCAAGAATTAACAAACATAGATGGGCAAATCGATTTATTATTGGGTGAATTGCAAGAGCTTATTGGCAGCGAGGAAATGAACCGAGTTGAAATTGAAGGCTTGAAGGATGTCTATCGGGAATGTAAAAAAATGCTCCTTGCTCATCGACATTCCTTTGGAAAAACAGAAAAGCACCTAGAGAAAAGACTAGAAGATGTCTCGGGAAGATTCAGTCACTTTGATGAGAATACGGAAAACGGCAATTACATAGCTGCTAGGGAAATTGTTCTTACCATTAAGGCGAATTTAGAAAAGACTAAAAGGGATATGGATCTTATACCTAATCTTTTACTTGAATGTAAAACAACGATTCCTGCTCAGTTGCTTGAATTAAAAGACGGTTATAAAGAAATGCTTTCCCAAGGTTATAATCTCGAACATATTCAACTTGAAAAAGAATCCGAGAGAATTGCCAAGGAACTTGAGGAATACTTGAAGCAAGTAGAACAAGCGGATATTGAAGAGGTCCAAGAGAAGATTAATGAATGGAAAGAAAGCATTGACATTCTTTATGATTTATTGGAAAAGGAAGTCATATCTAAGCATGAAATTAAGGAACGTGATCGTGAAATTTTAGAAATGCTTCAATCTGCAAGAGAAGTAAACAAAACTCTTAATGATGAGATTATACAAATCAAACAAATTTACCATCTTCAAGACGGCGATCTAGGGATCACAGGAAATCTAGTGAAACGATTAGATCAACTATTTAAACGGTTTGAATTGATCGAGTTTAAAATAAATGAGAACCACACATCATACACATATCTATGCGAGGAATTGTCAGCGATCAAAATAGTTTTAGAATCAATCGCATTAGAGCAAAGTTCCTTTTTGGAAAAAATACATGCATTACGTAAGGATGAGTTAACGGCCCGTGAGCAATTAAAACAGCTAAAGAGGAAGATGGCTGAAACCATTCGACTTGTTTCTAACAGTAATATACCAGGTGTACCTATTGAATATAAATATTTAATGGAAGATGCGCAGGAAAGCATCCAGCAGGTGATTATCAAACTAGAAGAAAAACCGTTAGACATTCCAGTTGTTCAGCAATATCTGGACGTAGCTGTTCTAACCGTTGATAAAGTAACCCATACAACAGATGAACTGTTTGAAATGGTGAGACTTGCTGAAAAGGTCATTCAATATGGAAACCGATACAGGAGTCAATACTCTGTAGTTGATAAAGGTTTGTATGAGGCAGAACAGTTTTTCCGCTCGTTTCAATATAAAAAGGCATTTGAACAGGCGGCATCTTCTATTGAAAAAGTAGATCCAAATGCATTGAAAAAAATTGAAACACTTCTTTAAACAAGTTTTAGTCTGAAAGGTTTGCTTAATAGGCAAACCTTTTGTGTTTTTCAATTGACATCGAGTATGTTAATATTTTTAAGTTAGTTAGGAAAAGATTTCTAGAAGAAGGTGAGATACGATGATTTATTTAGACAATAGTGCAACAACGAAACCGTTACCAGAAGTTATTGATTCTTTTGTAAAAGTGTCTAAGGAATATTTTGGAAATCCTTCCTCGTTGCATGGAATTGGCGGACAAGCCGAAAAATTATTAAGTCAGGCTAGATCACAAGTATCTCGGCTCTTATCTGTAAAAGAAAAAGAGATCTACTTTACTTCGGGTGGAACAGAAGGAAATAACTTGGCAATCAAAGGGGCTGCATTTGCCTATAAAGATAGAGGAAAACATCTTATTACGTCAACAATTGAACATGCTTCAGTACGTGAGTCCTTTAAACAATTGGAAAGTTTGGGGTTCGAAGTAACGGAGATCCCAGTGGATGAACAAGGACGAGTTCATGTAGAGGATATAGCAAGAGAGATACGACCAGATACCATTCTTGTATCTGTTATGTATGTCAATAATGAAGTGGGCACCATTCAACCCATTCATGAAATTGGACAATTATTAAAAAAATATCCAAAGATCTTATTTCATGTGGACCATGTACAAGGAATTGGAAAAGTACATCTCGATCTCAATGAGAGCAATATTGACCTTTGTACCATTTCGGCCCACAAGTTTCATGGGTTGAAAGGAAATGGGCTCTTGTTTGTACGGGATGGAGTTAAGGTTCATTCGTTATTTACGGGCGGTAGTCAAGAAGGAAAGGTAAGAAGTGGGACGGAAAATGTGGCAGGTGTCGTTAGTATGTCTAAAGCCTTACGATTGGTGTTGGATAAGATGGAAAACGAAACAGATCAAATAAGAAAAGTATCAAATGAATTGCGAAAAGGTTTAGCGAAAATAGACGGGGTAGTAATCAATACTCCCGAGAAATTTGCTGCACCACATATATTAAATTTCTCCGTCCCTCATGTAAAATCAGAAGTATTTGTTCATGCGCTTGAGGAAAAAGATATATATGTGTCGACCACATCTGCTTGTTCTTCAAAACAAAAAACAATAAGCAATACGCTTGTAGCAATGGGAGTTTCAGAAGAACGTTCAGGGAGTGCTATTCGTTTGAGTTTATCTTATGACAATACAATAGATGAAATAAAAAGGGTTCTTTCAGCTGTAGAAGAAACTGTTGAAGAGTTAAGAAAGGTTATGAAATGAATATGAACTATGATCGCATTTTAATTCGTTACGGAGAGTTATCCACAAAGGGGAGAAACCGTAACCAATTTATTCAAAAATTAACGAGGAGTATTAAAGAAGCTTTGCATGATTTTCCAAATGTGGCTATTAGAGGGACCCGTGATCGAACGTATATCCTGCTAAATGGTGAGAATGGACATTTAATTGTTGAACGATTAAAGTCTGTGTTTGGAATTCAATCTTTTAGTCCGGTGATTAAAAGTAGTAAAGAGCTAGAAGAAATGAAAGAAGCAGTGCTGCAACTTTTTATTAAAGTATATAAGGAAGGGAACACCTTTAAAATTACGACAAAGCGTGCAGATAAGTTGTATCCTATGGATACCAATGAATTAAATTATGTTTTCGGTTCACATGTTTTGCAAAATGTACCCAATTTAAAAGTAGATGTAAAGCGACCAGATATTAATTTACAAATTGAAATTCGAAAAGAAGCGGCCTATATATCCTGTGAAACGATTTATGGTGCTGGCGGGCTTCCGGCTGGTTCCGGTGGTAGAGCGATGCTAATGCTCTCTGGTGGAATTGATAGTCCTGTAGCGGGTTATTTATCGATGAAAAGAGGATTAGAACTTGAAGGGGTTCATTTTTATAGCCCGCCATTTACAAGTGAAAGATCGAAGCAAAAAGTATTAGATCTATCTGAGAAATTAGCGAATATGAATGGACATTTTCAATTACACATTGTTCCATTTACGGATATACAACAACTAATCCAAAAACAGGTACCCGAAAATTACACAATGACCACGACCAGACGATTAATGCTGCGAATTACAGATGCTATTAGAGAAAAACGTGAAGCATTAGCCATTGTTACGGGTGAAAGTCTTGGCCAAGTAGCCAGTCAAACGTTAGAAAGTATGTATGCAATCAATGAGGTAACCAATACACCGATATTACGACCGCTTATTGCGATGGATAAAAATGATATTGTCGATATTGCTAAGGACATTGAGACCTATGAAATATCGAATAGACCTTATGAAGATTGCTGTACCATCTTTGTACCAGCTTCTCCAAAAACAAAGCCAAAAAGAGATAAGGTAACCCGTTATGAGAGCTTCGTTGACTTTGAACCATATATTCAAGAAGCGGTTGAGAAGGTTGAATCCATCCTTATTAGACCACAACAGGCAGTCAAAGAAGATCTATTCAAGGAGCTTTTTTAGAGGAAATTTCCACTGATTAGGTATCTTGCGCTAATCTTACATTTTGTGAACAAATTACCAGCAATCCAGCTGTATGAAGGCATGTGATTCTGCACAATCTATACTCACAAGGAGGTGAAAATCACATGCCAAACAACAACTCAAATCAATTATTAGTTCCTGGAGTACAACAAGCTCTTGATCAAATGAAATATGAAATTGCAAGTGAGTTTGGGGTAAATCTTGGTGCAGAAACAACTTCTCGTGCTAACGGTTCTGTTGGTGGAGAAATTACAAAGCGTTTAGTACAAATGGCTGAACAACAACTAGGTGGATTCCAACAGTAATATAAATAAAAAATAAATATAGATGGCTACAAGGAGTAGGGTTAAGAGCCCTGCTCCTTTTTTGTGTGCAGATTACATAAAATAGTAATGCTGCAATTAGTACTTGATCATAATAGTTGACGTATTTGGTTCTTAAAGAATGTAAAATAATGTGATATGATGATAAACAGATAATTTTTTGGAGGCGATTCAGATGAACCGTGAAGATTTAATTGCACCATTAAGGTACAATTTGGTTTCGGAAATAGAACGTTTTACAAATGAAAAAGGAAAAGTTGCTATAAAATGGGAAAATCATGATGGTGAAACAAAGGAAATTACATACGAAACCTTAATGAAAAATGCAAATAAAATAGGGAATGTTTTGTTAGAAAAGGGCTTGAAAAAAGGCGATGTTGTTCTGATCATCATTCCACGTTTAATTGAGGCTTATGAAGTCTATTTGGCAGCATTGAAGTTGGGAATTGTTGTGATTCCAAGTTCTGAAATGCTTCGGACTAAAGATCTTCAATATCGGATTACCCATGGAGATGTAAAAGGAGTCATCAGTTATTATCCGTATACTGGTGAATTTGAATCAATTCCTCAAATGGATCACATGGTAAAGTTTGTCGTTGGGAAGAAAAAGGATGGCTGGAACCTTTTGGAAGAGGAAATGGAAACGGCATCTGATGAACTTGCTATCGCAGATACTAGTCGTGATGATATGGCATTCTTATCTTATACATCTGGTACAACAGGAAATGCTAAAGCGGTTGTACATACACATGGTTGGGCATTTGCACATCTTAGAACGGCAGGTCCGCATTGGCTTTGTATTAATGAAGGGGACGTTGTTTGGGCAACAGCAGGTCCTGGGTGGATGAAGTGGATTTGGAGCCCTTTTCTAGCTGTATTAGGTTCAGGAGCGACAGGGGTATCCTATAATGGGAAATTTGAAGCGATCAAATATTTAGAACTTCTAAATAAATACAAAGTTAATGTTCTTTGTTGTACACCGACTGAATATCGACTAATGGCCAAAGTTGATCATCTGAACGAATATGATCTTTCTGCTATTCATAGTGCCGTTTCAGCGGGTGAGCCACTTAACCGAGAAGTCATCGATATCTTTAATAAACACTTTAATCTCAAAGTCCGAGATGGTTATGGTCAAACAGAAAATACGTTATTAGTCGGAATTACAAAGGATATGGAGTTGAAACCAGGTTCAATGGGAAAACCTACACCTGGTAATAGGGTGGAAATCATTAATGAAGAAGGTAATATTTGCCAAGCAGGTGAAGTTGGTGATATTGCTGTTCATAAAGAAACTCCAGCATTGTTTAAAGAGTACTATAAAGATCCAGAAAGAACAGCTAAGCAATATCGTGGAGATTTTTATATTACAGGGGATCGCGCTAAAAAAGATGAGGAAGGCTATTTCTGGTTTGAAGGACGAAACGATGACATTATCATTAGTTCTGGTTATACAATTGGACCGTTTGAAGTGGAAGATGCTCTGGTAAAGCACCCATATGTAAAAGAATGTGCCGTTGTCGCAAGTCCAGATCCTGACCGTGGAAATATTGTAAAAGCATTTGTCATTTTAAAAGATGGGATTAAGGAAAATGAAGACGATCTTGTGAAAATGCTTCAAAGTCATGTGAAGGAAACGACAGCGCCTTATAAATATCCAAGGAAAATAGAATTTGTAAGTGATTTACCAAAAACAGCTTCAGGAAAAATTCGTAGAATTGAGTTAAGAAATAAAGAATTAGGAATTTCGAATTAAGTTGAAATAAAAGGAGCAGGCGATTTTTTCCTGCTCCTTTTCGAATATGTATTCATCTCTTTTCCTGAAATAATACAATAATGACTTTGCTGCTTGAAAGTAATTAAAGAAAATTCCGTTTTACCTTTTCCCAAAATGAGTTATCGATTAATTTGATCGTTTTTATTTTCTTTCCACTCAGTTTTACTTGAATCTTTTCAACGTGACCAATACTAAGAGCCTCATTATCCATACCCATTGTTGGGTGCTCGTTTCCTTCTTTCACCACGATCAGTGTTAGCACACGTTGATCACTTAAAATAAAGGGTGAGCCTAGTGTACGGTAATAATTGTTATTTAAGGAACCCAGCTCCGTGATTTGCATACATGGAATCATAGGATCTACAACGGCTCCATGTACAGATTTATTATAGGCAGTACTACCCGTTGGTGTGGATACAATAAAGCCGTCCCCTCTAAAGGTTTCAAAATGTAATTGATCGATAAATACTTCCATTACAAAGGTTTTAACAATGGCAGATTGAATACTGAATTCATTTAAACAATAATAAGAAACTTGGTCATCAATTGACACTTCAATGGTGGGATTATAAAGCACTTCTATTTGATCGGATCTAATAGCATCAATCAATTTTGCTACATCCTGTAATTGAACATCCGTATAAAATCCAGGCTTTTGTGAAGTTGAAACAGATACATATAAACAGTCATCGCGAAAACCCGAATTGCGAACAGCTTGTAAGAAGGTCCCATCATTACCAAAGCTAATGATAATATGCGCATCCTTTGTATTGTTTACTACTGTGAATCCATTTTCACTGGCCAGATCGCATAAAGAATGAAGTTTTGAAGTAATTTCAGGTTCTTCTTTGTGATAAAAATAAATATTTTGGTGTTGAATCATAATTAATCCCTCCTTATTTTTTATATTATCAGAATACCTACAATGTTTACAAAAATAGATAAGACAATTTTTTGAAACATTTTTAGCCATTTATTCGTATATATGATAGATTTACATTGGAATAAAAAGGGGGATAATGAAGTGAATGGTAAACGTTGGGCAGCGCTTGGGATTGCCGTTGCATTATTGATTTTTTCTATTGTTACGAATGCTTTTTCTTCTTTTATGAGTAAGGATTTTCAAGCAACGCTGGATGGAATTATGAATCCGACTAGTGAAACCGTAATGGAGGAAGTGATTGAAGATGGAAATCCGATGAAAAAAATCGCGGTTCTTGATGTAAATGGTACGATCCAAGATACGGGTGAAACTTCTCCTATTTTTTCTACGGGGGGTTATAACCATCAAGCTTTTCTAAAAAACTTAAATTATGCGAAGGAAGATTCTTCTGTAAAGGGGATTATTATTCGGGTGAATACACCTGGTGGCGGTGTAGTTGAAAGTGCACAAATTCATGATAAAATTGTTGAAATTCAGAAGGAAGCCAAAAAACCTGTATATATTTCAATGGGATCCATGGCGGCATCAGCTGGATACTATATTTCTGCACCTGCAGATAAAATTTTTGCCAGTCCTGGAACATTAACCGGTTCGTTGGGTGTCATCCTGCAAGGGATTAATTATGCAGGTCTTGCTGAAAAGTATGGTGTAAAGTTTGAAACCATTAAGAGCGGTGAGTTTAAAGATATCATGAGTCCGACTAGAGAAATGACGGACGAAGAAAGAAAAATTCTACAAGAAATGATCAATAATTCCTATAATGGATTTGTAAAGGTCATTTCGGATGGCCGAGGAATTCCACAAGAAGAAGTGAAAAGGATTGCTGATGGAAGAATCTATGATGGACGTCAAGCGAAAGAGTTAAATTTAATAGACGACTTCGGATATTTTGAAACCGTTGTGGATGAAATGAAAAAGGATCATAAACTAAGTGATGCACAGGTCGTTCAGTACACAGACAATCTTGGCTTTGGTTCACTATTTAGCATGGGCGCACGTCAATTAATGGGACAGGATGATGTTGAACTTGCAGGAATCATGAAGCAATTGTCTCAGGCAAATTCACCACGTTTGATGTACCTGTATGCAGAATAGGGGGGGAGAAAATGGATGTAGAACAACAGAATGTAGAAAAAAATGATCGTATGGATGGGGAAAAGGAATTGATTCAAGATCATAAAGAAATGAATACACAGGAAGTCAAATATGCTGGATTTTGGATGAGGTTTTGGGCCTATCTACTTGATTTGCTAGTGATTGCTAGTATCAATGGAATAGTAGTTTACCCCGTTTTTAGGGTACTGGATTTATCTTTAAATGATTCAAATATGTTTGCCCCAGTTTCTGTTGTAACAGCCTTAATCTTTTATGCTTATTTTGTACTCATGACTCGATTTTTTGGACAAACACTAGGGAAAATGGTGTTCGGATTAAGAGTTATTTCTCTTAAAGATCAAAAATTGAGTTGGGGAGCAATCATGTTCCGTGAATGGATTGGCCGTTTTATTTCCGGGACGATTCTTATTCTGTATGTTGTCGTTGGTTTTTTACCAAAAAAACAAGGTATTCATGATTTATTTGCTGATACAACTGTCATACATGAACGTTCTTAATAGGTTAAAAGACATAAATAAACCTGTCATGCTCGATTAAATGACAGGTTTATTTATGTCTTTTTTTGCCAATAATAAGTGGCTGAAAGGTTGTGGCGAAATTGAAATGGATCTTAATGATTTGTATTCTTTTATTCTGTTTAATACTAGCCATCTTATTGACAAAGTTAAAAGTATCCATTTACTATTTTCATCTTCAAGATGATGACTCTTTAACAATAGAGTGTAAGGCTTGGCTCGGACTTATTAAATACAAACTCAAGGTTCCTCTGATCAAAGTGGATGATAATTCACCAACTATTGTCATTAAAGAAGAGGTTCAATCAGGTAATACAGAAGAAACCAAAAAAAAGAATACGAAACAATTCTCTACTGAAGATCTATTAAATAGTGTGAGGGATATTAAAAAAATTTTGAAACATGTCGTTTCCTTTCATCACATCCTTCGACATTTCCTGAAAAAAATACATATAACAAAGGTGGAGTGGCATACCATAATGGGCGTTGGCGATGCTGCAGCTACCGGAATGCTAACAGGTGCTTTGTGGTCGATAAAGGGAAGTGTAATCGGAATATTCAGTCATTATTTTAGACTTCTGGACAACCCCAATATGTCAGTCCAACCACAGTTTCAGATGGCCGTTTCACAAACCTCATTTAAATGTATGCTTCATTTTAGAATCGGGCATGCTATTATAGCAGGAATTAAGCTGTTGAAATTTTGGAAAGGTGGCCTTCCGCAATTTAAATCTAAGTTGTTTTCTAGTTTGACTTCTAAGGATAAAACGAAATCAATCTAAACGAGGAGGAAATGTACCATGTCTGATCACCCAATTCAAGGATTAATGACAACCGCAATGGAAAATTTGAAAGAAATGATTGATGTAAATACGATTATTGGAGATCCCGTTGAAACTCCAGATGGGAGTGTCATTATCACCGTTTCAAAAGTGGGCTTTGGATTTGCTGCAGGCGGCAGCGAATTTGTGGTAGAGGGTTCTAATGGCGGAAGCCAAGGAGCGGAGAAACCAAAGATGCCATTCGGTGGTGGTAGTGGTGGTGGAGTATCGATTACACCAATCGCCTTTTTAATTGTCAATTCTCAAGGAGTCAAAATGGTTCATCTTGACGAAAGTACTCATTTATATGAACGGATTTTGGATCTGGCTCCGCAAGCAGTAGATAAAATTCAACAAATGTTTACGAATAAAGAAGATAGTCAAAGTCCTAAAGATCAAAACCAAGATAAAAAGAAAACAGATGGGCAAAATTTTGAATATGATGGCCCTAAGCAGAATCTTGATTTATAAATAACGTATAGGTCATAACGAAAAGATTAACTTTCTTATAGAAGTTAATCTTTTCGTTTGTGTGAAGCATGATGAACGCTTAATCGGTCATTTTACATTTTCTTAGCATTTTGCAAGCGTGAAAATTGCAAAACCTCAAAGGGAACGATATAGTTTTAATGTACATAATTTCACTTGTAGAAATATAGTTTCAAATGTACATAATTTTACTTTGGGAGGAATTTTTCATGGCATCTGTAACATTTGCTGGAGGTCCAGTAACTTTAGTAGGGAATGAAGTAAAAGTAGGAGATAAAGCACCGAATTTCACTGTTTTATCAAATGATTTGTCACCTGTTACTTTAGAAGATTCAAAGGGTAGTGTGCGTATTATTAGTGTTGTTCCATCATTAGATACAGGTGTATGTGATGCACAAACACGCCGTTTCAATGAGGAAGCTGCTAAACTTGGGGATGTAAAAATTTTAACAATAAGCGTGGATCTTCCTTTTGCGCAATCACGTTGGTGTGGAGCGGCTGGAATTGATAAGGTTCAAACACTATCTGATCACCGTGACCTTTCTTTCGGAGAAGCATACGGAATTGCGATTCAAGAACTTCGCTTATTAGCGCGTGGAGTATTTGTCGTTGATGCAAATGATACAGTGGTCTATGCAGAATATGTAAGTGAAGTAACTGAACATCCTAACTATGAAGCCGCTCTTGAAGCAGCAAAACAAGCAAAATAATAAGTATTCCTTATAGAGGTATATCTAAAAATAGAAAGCTAGCGTATCAACTATGCGCTGGCTTTCTATTTTTTTACACTCTTAGGAAATTATAAAATTGCAACGCTGGAGCAGATCGACGTAGGGGCAATTTTTAGGAAAACAGTATAAGTGCAACTACGCCTCTGTCTTCGCCTTGCAGGCTCGCCAATCGACGAGTTTTCTTTAGAATGTTTCCTCTACTACGGATTTCTTGTACAATGGGATAATCCTCGTTAGAATAGGAATAGAGACAAAATGCAGGAGGAGTTATTGTGAAAACCAGTCCGGTTGAAGAATTATTTACCGTTTTAAATGAAACAGCTACATTATTACAAGAAGAATTGAATTACAGCTACTTAGAAGCATTAGCAGAAACAGGTGAAAATATGTTTCACCAATCTGTTATACAAGACAGCCTTAGCGAATTAACCGTAAAAAGGCTTAAAAAAATATATGAGGAGATAAAGATTACCAAATACACAAAGGAAGACATTCGCAAATCATTTCAATTAGCGATTTTAAAAGGAATGAAGGAAAGTGCTCAACCGAACCATCAGATGACACCAGATTCAATTGGAATGCTAGTTGGGTATTTATTACATAAGTTTGTCAAACAAACAAATTATCGATTATTGGACCCCGCAGTTGGGACAGGAAATTTATTAACGACAGTCATGAATCAAGAAATCAATAAATCCATTGAAGGGATTGGCGTGGATATTGATGATCTTTTAATTAAGCTTGCTTATATAAGTGCTAATTTACAGGAGCATCCCATTGAATTTTTCAATCAAGATAGCCTTGAGCCGCTTTTTATTGAACCGGTCGATGCTGTCATTAGTGATCTGCCTATTGGATTTTATCCCAATGATATTAGAGCAGCGGATTACCAATTAAAAGCAGATGAAGGACATTCTTATGCACACCATTTATTTATGGAGCAAAGTATACGACATGTTAAATCCGGTGGTTATTTATTTTTTATTATTCCGAATGGACTTTTTGAGAGTGAACAATCAAAAAAACTTCATGAGTTTTTTAAAGAAACGGTCTTTATTCAAGGAATCATTCAATTGCCCGAGAGTATGTTTAAAAATAAACAAGCCGCTAAAAGCATCTTAATTCTTCAGAAAAAAGAGACTGAACTTAAACCACCGAAACAAGTATTACTGGTGAATTTACCCACCCTATCAAATGCTTCGGCAATGAAAAAAATGCTAGATAAGATCGATCAGTGGATTACTGAAAATAAAATGTGAGAACCTAAATGCTCGTTGCTCTTTTTGTTGATAATTGTCGAAAATTCAGAATATAATTACTTTCTTGTAGAATTGCTAATTATGAACTTAGTTCTTGAATTCCTTCGCAGACCATGATTAAATGAAGAATTGAGAGGGTTAATAATATTGATTGGTTAAGCCTGAGTGGCATCCAAGAAGATTTTATTAATAGAGAATAGTTATATAAAGGAGCAATAAAAAATATGTCGAAAATTATTGCAATTAACGCAGGGAGTTCGTCACTAAAGTTTCAATTATTTGAAATGCCTAATGAAGAAGTAATTACTAAAGGACTAATTGAAAGAATTGGTTTAGATAATTCGATTTTCAGCATTACGGTAAATGGTGAAAAGCAAACTGAAACGACTGATATTCCTAATCATGAAGTAGCGGTTGAGCTATTATTAAGTAAATTAACAAGCTTAAATATTATTAAATCATTAGACGAAATTGAAGGAGTTGGACATCGTGTTGTTCACGGTGGAGAAGAATTCCCAGATTCAGTTTTAATTACGGACGAAGTCATTGAAAAAATTGATAAGCTTTCTGAGCTGGCACCACTTCATAACCCAGCTAATTTAACTGGAATTAAGGCGTTTAGAAACGTACTACCGAACGTACCGGCAGTTGCTGTGTTTGACACTGCTTTTCATCAAACGATGCCAGAAAGTTCATTCTTATACAGCATACCATATGAACACTACAAAAAATTTGGTATCCGTAAATATGGCTTCCATGGTACTTCTCATAAATATGTGTCAGAACGAGCAGCTGAAATGCTTGGAAGACCAATTGAGCAACTTCGTTTGATCTCTTGTCATCTAGGTAATGGAGCAAGTATTACGGCTATCGAAGGCGGAAAATCAATTGATACATCGATGGGATTCACCCCTCTTGCAGGTGTAACAATGGGGACACGCTCTGGTGATATTGATCCGGCGCTTATTCCTTATATTATGCAAAAAATTAACAAAACAGCAGAAGAAGTATTAGAAGGATTAAATAAAAAAAGTGGTATGCTTGGTCTTTCTGGCTTTTCAAGCGACCTTCGTGATATTGAACAAAAAGCAGAAGAAGGCAATGAAAGAGCAGAGATGTCTCTAGCTGTATTTGCCAGTCATATTCATAAATATATTGGTTCATATGCTGCACGTATGTCAGGTGTGGATGCGATTATTTTTACAGCAGGTATCGGTGAAAATAGTGACACCATTCGTGCACGTGTATTAACTGGACTTGAATTTATGGGCGTATACTGGGATCCTGCACTAAACGCACTTCGTGGAGATGAGCGTTTTATTAGTTACCCTCATTCACCTGTTAAAGTAATGGTCATCCCAACGGATGAAGAAGTCATGATTGCTCGTGACGTTGTTCGATTAAGTAAATAATAATAAATAGAATGAAAAGACAAGGGCTAACACCTTTGTCTTTTCGTAATTTAGGGGACTTGCGGGACGTAAGATTTTGTTAAGTGACTATGTTATAATGTAACATAATAAGCGGTGGATTTTGAATGTTTCAACAACTGTTAGGTTAACAGGAGGAATGACTATGACGTTAACAAATCGGGAAAAGTATGTTTTACATGAAATCCGTGAGTGGGAAAGTCGTTTGTATAAATATGAATCAAATGATTTTCAAAAGGTTTATGACAAATATATTGAGCGGTCATTTCAACTTTTACCTGTTAAAATAAGAGAACAATTTTTTTCTTCTATTGATAACTGGATGTTGCATCTCCAAACTTTTATTCATGGGTCTGAACTGCAAATGGATGCAAAAGAGAGGATTTTAGCAAATGCCCGAGTTTTCCAATACCATATTGAATCGATTGATGAGATGAAGTTGCTATCTATTGAACAGCTACAATACATAGCACAACAGCAAATATCGCGTCACAAGCTATATTCATTTGCCCAAGGCGGATTGACTGGAATGGGTGGAGCCGTTTTTCTAGGAACCGATATTCCAGGGATTGCAGTCATTAATTTAAGAGTTGTTCAATTAATCGCGATGACTTATGGAATCGAAGTAAATACACCGTTTGAAATGGTAACGGCATTAAAGGTTTTTAATATGGCAACACTCCCTAAACGATTACAAAGTCAGGGATGGGAAGAATTGATGAATGATATTCAATATGCAGACGATACTTATTTCTATGAGGGTAGCGAGGACATTTCGAGTATTGCTTGGGTAGAACAGTTACTAAAACAGGGAATGAAAGGATTAGCTATTCTATTCTTTAAAAAGAAACTGATCCAGGGAATTCCTCTTATAAGTATGGCAATTGGAGCTGGGACTAATTATCAATTAACTGGGAAAGTTACAGATTTTGCTCATAAATACTATCAAATGAGATATTTTCTATCGAAAAAGGGAGATGTTTTATGAGTATTCAAGAACATAAACGAAAAGCACTTAAAAGTGTAAATTGTAAAGTTGTGACAGTAAGTGATACGAGAAATAAGGAAAATGATAAAAGCGGAAAGTTAATGATGGAATTGCTTGAAGGGGCAGGACATAAGGTTGTGGACTATTGTCTAGTGAAGGATGAAGAGGAATCCATTCGGGAGGCTATTCTAAGCGGTTGTGACCGTCAAGATGTAGAAGCCATATTAACAAATGGAGGGACGGGAATTGCCTTGCGTGATGTTACGATCGAAACGGTTTCTAAATTATTTGACAAGGAAATAAGTGGTTTTGGGGAATTGTTTAGAATGTTAAGTTATCAGGAAGACATTGGTTCTGCGGCCATTCTTTCTCGTGCAAGTGCAGGAGTGATCGGAAATAAAGCTGTCTTTTCTACACCCGGCTCTTCAGGTGCAGTAAAACTTGCCATGAATAAATTAATCTTACCTGAATTGGGACATGTCGTGGGGGAATTACAAAAAGATTTGCCTCCATCCAAAGGGTTATAAGGAAAGAATCAATCATATAGGTAACGAGGAATGAATGAAAAAAGTGACTTAAAGTAAAGAAATCTTTAAGTCACCGTTTTTTAAAAATGTTTTTTCTGTGTAACATATTGGCTTTTTCGAAACCAAAGCCATAAATCATTAATAATGGATGCAAGTTCAGCAATCTCACTATTTAATTGACAGGAAAGTTGAAAATTATTCTCTACGGAAAGTTGTGCTTGTTTTCGATTAATATGATTTTCAAGATCTGCAATACGGTCCGGGATACTTCCTCTAATCGTTTCCCATTGCATGAGAATGGATTGTTGTATATCGGCTGATAAATGGGTCCAATCTTGATCTAATGTAGGAATTAGAATTCCTAATCGTTCATCGTGAGAAAAATATTCTTCCATATAGCCACCCCTATGTAACAAATGATTTGTCTATATATTCTACTATATTGAATCGATATCTTCCATTCTATGTATTTTCCATTTGAACCTACTTTGAAGCTACTTTGAACAAGTGGTAGAGCTCAAGTGAGCAGGAATTATTCTATATGGTAAAAATATTTTTTTGAAAATCATGAATATGTATTGAAGTTTAGTCGAAAAATTGTTAAAGTATAGTTTATAAATAATGTATAAAAATTTAAATGAATGTATATTTATTTAGTTTGTTAATGTATATATGAGGAGGAAATAATATGTCAAACCCTAAAGTAGTACTTGCTTATTCTGGAGGATTAGATACTTCAGTAGCGATAAATTGGATTAAGGATCAAGGTTATGATATTGTTGCGTGTTGCTTAGATGTTGGTGAAGGTAAAGATTTAGATTTTATTAAAGAAAAAGCTCTTACTGTTGGAGCGGTGGAATCTTATGTAATTGATGCAAAAGAAGAGTTTGCACGTGACTATGCTTTAATTTCACTACAAGCACATACATTATATGAAGAGAAATATCCGCTTGTTTCTGCACTTTCAAGACCGCTTATTTCTAAGAAGCTTGTTGAAATAGCAGAAGAAGTAGGTGCGGTTGCTATTGCACACGGTTGTACAGGTAAAGGGAACGACCAAGTACGTTTTGAAGTTTCCATTCAAGCGCTTAATCCAAATCTTCAAGTATTAGCACCTGTTCGTGAGTGGGGCTGGTCAAGAGAAGAAGAAATTGAATATGCAAAAGAAAAGAATATTCCAATTCCAATTAATTTAGATAGTCCGTTCTCTATCGACCAAAATTTATGGGGTAGAGCGAATGAATGTGGTATTTTAGAAGACCCTTGGGCTACACCACCACATGATGCATATGAATTAACAACAGCACTTGAAGACACTCCTGACACACCTGATTACGTTGAAATTTCTTTTGTAAAAGGTGTTCCAGTAAGCTTAAATGACAAAGCATATGATTCATTATCACAGCTTATTCTAGATCTAAATGTTCTTGCTGGTAAGCATGGAGTTGGAAGAATCGACCACGTTGAAAACCGTCTTGTAGGAATTAAATCACGTGAAGTGTATGAATGTCCTGCTGCTATGACACTCATTACTGCTCATAAAGAGTTAGAGGATTTAACTTTAGTGAAAGAAGTGGCCCATTTCAAACCCGTAATTGGGAAGAAATTATCTGAACTTATTTATGAAGGTCTTTGGTTCTCACCTTTAAAAGATGCTTTAACAGCATTTTTAGAAGAAACACAAAAATATGTTACAGGTACTGTTAGAGTGAAGCTATTCAAAGGACATGCCATTGTAGAAGGTAGAAAATCTGAGTACTCACTATACGATGAAAAATTAGCTACTTATACATCTGATGACGAATTTGATCATAATGCTGCTGTAGGCTTTATTAAACTTTGGGGTCTACCTACAAAAGTTCAAAGCATCGTGCAAAAAAACAAGAAGGTGGAAGCGTGAAAAAACTTTGGGGCGGAAGATTTACAAAATCCGCAGAAGAATGGGTTGATGAATTTGGTGCTTCCATTTCCTTCGACCAAGAATTAGTACTAGAAGATATTACTGGCAGCATCGCCCATGTGACGATGCTTGCCAAAACTGGAATTTTAACAGATGAAGAAGCGGATCAGATCAAAAAAGGTTTGGAAACATTAAAAGAAAAGGCCTCTAATGATGAATTAGAATTTTCTGTGGCATTAGAAGATATTCATTTGAACTTGGAAAGCAAGTTAACGGATTTGATCGGCCCGGTTGGAGGGAAGCTTCATACAGGACGCAGCCGTAATGATCAAGTGGCAACAGATATGCATTTGTACTTACAAAAGCAAGTTGCTGACATCATTGAATTAGTATCTGAGATGCAGCATGCCTTATTAGAACAAGCTGAAAATCATATTGAGACGCTTATGCCAGGCTATACTCATTTGCAAAGAGCACAGCCGATTTCTTTCGCACACCATTTGATGGCTTACTTCTGGATGCTTGAACGTGATAAACAACGTTTAAACGAAAGTATGAAAAGAATCAGTATTTCTCCACTTGGAGCGGGTGCTCTTGCAGGTACAACCTTTCCAATTGATCGTGCCTATAGTGCAGAATTGATGGGCTTTAGTGGGATCTACGAAAATAGTATGGATGCCGTAAGTGATCGAGATTTTATTCTTGAATTTCTTTCTACTAGTTCTATTTTAATGATGCATCTTTCCCGTTTTAGTGAAGAAATTATTTTATGGTCAAGCCAGGAATTTCGTTTTATCGAGCTTGATGATAGTTTTTCAACGGGAAGCAGTATTATGCCGCAAAAGAAAAATCCAGATATGGCAGAGTTAATTCGTGGAAAGACTGGTCGAGTTTACGGAAACCTATTTGGTCTATTAACCGTTTTAAAAGGTTTGCCACTTGCCTATAACAAAGATATGCAAGAGGATAAAGAAGGTATGTTTGATACGGTTAAGACGGTTACAGGTTCATTAAAAATATTTGCAGGTATGATTCGTACTATGAAGGTTCGTACAGAAAATATGGAACAAGCAACAAAACAAGATTTTTCTAATGCAACAGAACTAGCGGATTATTTATCCAGTAAAGGAATGCCGTTTAGGGAGGCACATGAGGTGGTTGGGAAGCTTGTCCTTCAATGTGTCGAGAAAAAGTGTTTCTTGGTTGACTTGTCTATGGATGAATTTAAACAATCCAGTTCTCTTTTTGAAAACGATATTTATGAGGTGCTGGCTCCAAAAACAGCGGTTGCTCGCCGTAATAGTGCTGGAGGAACAGGTTTTGACCAAATTAAGATCGCCCTTGAAAAAGCAAAAGGCTGTTTAAAGGCTTAAGATCGAATATAAAAATAAAACCATGCTGATTTGACAGCATGGTTTTATTTTGTATTTATTCGTCTGTATCGTCACTGCGAACCACTAAGACGTCACAGCGTGCATAACGAGTAATATGCTCAGAAACACTACCAATTAAGAAACGCTCAACAGCATTTAAACCAGTAGCTCCACACATAATTAAATCAATATCATATTTTTTAGCAATATCTTTCGGGATTTTCACTTTAGGAGAACCGTAATCAACTACATATTCAACATCAGCTACTCCTGCTTCATGTGCTTCTTTTTTGTAGTTTTCCATTAGTTCTGTTGCAAACATATCAGCTCGTTCTGCAATCGTGCGATCATAAGCTTCTACAGTTGCAAAGGTACGAGTGTCAATGATATGTGCCAAAACAAGTGTAGCATCATTTCTTTTCGCAACACTAATTGCTTTTCTAAATGCCCATTCAGCTTCTTTTGATCCATCAACGGCAACAAGAATTTTTTTGTATGTAAGACTCATAATAAATCCCTCCCTTTTTTTTAATTATACTATAAAAGATGGGTATAATTGTGGAAAAATTTCGAAATATATATAAAGAAAGATATTTTTTTGTAATAAAGGGGGTAGACAAATGGAAAAAAGCGAAGCTATTAAGTCATTAAATCTAATTTATGATGATCAAGGAACAAATATTGTGAGCCAACAGATTATGGACGCTTACAATTTCGGAGTAATGGATCAAGAAAACGGAGAATTTGCATGGAAAGACAGTAAACCATCTATTGAATAGAGTTCTGAAAAGCTGTTTATAACGAAAGAACCTCCGGAAAAAGTCTACCGGAGGCTCCTTAATCAAATAATTTGAAGTTCTTTTGGAAATTTCGTTAATACCTCTACTCCATTTTCTGTGACAAGGATATCATCCTCTATTCGAACGCCTGCGACATTGGGCACATAGATCCCAGGTTCAATGGTGTAAACCATTCCTTTTTCTAGCTTTAATGAATTGGTTTCGGTCAGTGATGGATATTCATGAACACCAATCCCTAAACCATGACCAAGGCGGTGAGGGAAAAATTCTCCATAACCAGCATTACGAATGATTTTTCTTGCTGTTTGATCAACATCTGCACATGAAACTCCAGGTCTGCTCTTCTCAATAGCTGCCAATTGGGCCTTCAAAACAGTATCATATATTTCTTTTTGCTTTTCATTAATGTCACCGTAGGCTACTGTTCTTGTAATATCTGAGCAGTATCCATCTACAACGACCCCTAAATCAAATAGAACAAGGTCGCCTTTCTTTACTTTTGAAAGACCAGGAATTCCATGTGGAGAAGCTCCA